>NZ_BMSG01000002.1 GCF_014649035.1 Streptomyces sindenensis | reverse complement strand
GACCCCACCCGCAGCTCTGGCTGCATAAACCCCGCTGTCACCCGATCATGCAGCAGTCCCGCTCTTCGATGCGCACGGCCGGCTGTCTCGCGACCTCCTGGAGCAGGCCGTACGCGATGACGGATACAGCGTCGCTAGCGACCACGCAGGGGCCATGGTTCGGGCGGTCAAAGCCGAACGACACGCCTCTCGCCACGACTGACGGCCATCTGCCCCCTCCAGACCGACAAGGAGACCCATGCCCCACCCCCTTCACGAACCCACCACGCCCCAGCTTCAGTCGACCACCCACCCAGCCCCGGGCGGAGCAAGGTATGGCGTTGGACCGTCCAAGGGCCGGTCCAACGCAGAAGCTCCCGCCCCGGGGGTGGCGGAGACGGGCCCCCGGCGCGAGGGCGCACCGGGGACAGCAGGCGGGCGTGCCGCCGACGAGGCCGCGCTGCGTCGTGTCGCCCAGCGTCGCGCCCGCAAGGACATGCAGCGTAAGGAGCGTGTCGATGTCCGCTACAGCGTCGACGAGAAGGAAGCGATCCTGGCCGAAGCCCGTCGCCTAGGTCTGGCCGGTGCGCACCTGGTCGGTGCGATCGTCATGGCTCATCTGGACAACGACTTCGTCCTGCCTGGCAATCGGACCGCAACCGATGACCTGATCGATGAGCTCGCCGCTTTGCGCGCGCAGGTTGCCAAGATCGGTACGAACGTGAACCAGGTTGCCCACCGCCTCAACTCCGGTGGTCATACCCACCCGGTTGACGCTGCCGTGCTCGCGGAGGCCGGACGGGTCCTGGTCACGGTCAAGCGGGCGGCCACCGCGGTCGACACCGCCGCCGACGCGGCGGCCACAAAGCACCAGGCGGCCTAGTTGATCGCGAACATCGTCAAGCCGGGGCACAAGACCCGGGGCGTCCTGAACTACCTCTACGGTCCCGGCCGCGCCAACGAACACACCGACCCCCACCTCGTGGCCTCGTTCGATGGTTTCGCCCCCGACCCCGGCCGCGACCGCGACGCGACAGTCGCCCAGCTCGCCACCGTCCTCGACCTGAGGGTCAAGCAGGCAGACCACAAGGCGCCGGAGAACCACGTCTGGCACTGCTCGATCCGCGCCGCCCCCGAGGACCGCCACCTGTCCGACGACGAGTGGGCAACCATCGCCCGCCGCGTCCTCGACGCCACCGGCATCGCACCCGCCGGTGATCCCGACGCCTGCCGCTGGGTCGCCGTCCGCCACGCCGACGACCACGTCCACATTGTCGCCACCAAGGTCCGAGGTGACCTCCGTCCGCCCCGCAACTGGAACGACTTCCTGCGCGCCGACAAGGAACTCGAAGCGATCGAGAAGGAGTACGGGCTACGACAGGTTCAACGGGGCGACCGCACCGCCGCCAAGCGCCCCACCCGCGCCGAGCAGGAGAAAGCCCGCCGCACGGGGAACGCCCGAACCTCACGTGAGCACCTTCGTACCGTCGCCCGCACGGCGCTCTCAGCTGCCACGGACACCGAGGAGTTCTTCCGGCTCGTCGAAGGTGCCGGAGCCCTCATCAACGTCCAGTACTTCCCGTCCGGGGACGTCCGCGGGTACAAGCTCGCCCTCGACGGCGACACAAACGCCCAAGGCCAACCGGTGTGGTTCTCCGGATCCACCCTCGCCCCCGACCTCTCCTATCCCAGGATCGCCGAACGCCTCACGGTCACCGAGACGACACCGAGGGAACCCACTGGCTCCACAGCTTGGCGGCGCCTCACCGTCGCCATCGATCGGACACCCGACCACCTCAGCGACGGTGGCGCCGAAGCCGGGCAGGCCCACATCACCGTCCTCGCCGAAGCCCTCGACGTCCTGCCCCTCACCGCGCCCGCGAGCCTGCGGTCCGATCTCCTGCAAGCAGCAACCGCGTTCGAGCGGGCAAGTCGCTCCCGAATCCGCGCAGAGCACCGACAGACCCACACCACCCGCCGAGCGGTGAAATCGATCCTCCGTGAACCCGCCCCGAAGGACGGAGTCCTCCTCGCGGTCCTTCTCGACGCCGTCCTCTTGGCCGCCGTGGCCGCGCAGCACTGGCACCGTACTCGCGGCCACACCCAACAGGCCGAGGCCGCATCACAGGCCGCCGAGCACCTCCGCACCGCTTACCAGGCCGCTGCAGCCGGGCCGCTGGCCATGATCCACCAGCGAGGAACCCAACTGCCCGAATGGCTTCACCACCAACAAGCGGCCGCCGTGCGCCGAGCCCTCCCCGAGCAGGCCGAGAAGATCCTCACCGAGACCGGCTGGCCCGCTCTGGCAGCCACCCTCGCCCAGGCCAGTAGCGTCGGCCTCGACTCCGCCGCCCTCCTCACCCAGGCCGCCGACAGGCGAGACCTGGACACCGCCATGAGCGTCAGCGAGGTTCTCACCTGGCGGCTGCACCGTATCGCCGACCTGAACCAACGAACCACCAGCCGTGGCCCGGCACCTCAGTCGGCCCCCTACCGACCCGCCCGCACGGACCAGCAGCGCCGTACGCGCTGAACTCCTCGCAGTCCTATGGACGTGGAGCACACGGGTGGGGCGGGAAGCTATCCAGCGATCAAGACAAGCCTTGCACCTCATCGCCGAGAACTGGGCCGCTGTCCAGGGTCTCGCCGCCCGACCCGACACCCCTGCGCCCGCGACGTTCTCGACGGCCTCGCACCAGAATCAGGCTCCCGTGCCCATGACTTGATCACCAGGCTCGATACGCCTGATCCCCTTGGGTGCCGGCACGGAATGCGCTGGCCTCAGAGGGCTTTACGTTCCCGAGCTGGATGAACGCCGAAGGGGCGGTGTCCGGCTTGGCCCGGATCACGGGAGTAGAGCCTCATCGAGATAGTCCCGTACCGGCTTGAACAGTCCGTAGGGCACGTAGTGCGGGATCTCGCCGTGCGCGACCCAAGCCAGATCGGCTACCTCGTCCGGACTCGCGATGCCCGCTTCGCCGCCAGAGCGTCTGCACGCGATGTAGTGGATCTCCCAGCCGGTCATGGGGTGAACCCGTTGCCCGAGCACGATCTGGGGAGTCACCAGCAGCCCGGTCTCCTCCCGGGCCTCGCGCGCCGCCGCCTCCCCCGCACTCTCGCCGGATTCGATCTTCCCTGCCGGGAACTGCCACGAAAGCGCGCCCTCCGACACGCGCCGTCGCACGAGCAGCACACGCCTGTCCTGCACGACGACGGCGGCTGCGACCGCCGGATTGACCTCAGTGGTCATGGAGATCCCTTCCCGAGTGCGTAGGTCGTCGCGCGTATCCCACCGCTGTGGTCTCAGCCCTCGGTGGGCACGTCCCTGGCCGCGTAGTAGGCATGCAGTGCGGCCTCGCTGCCTGACCCCAGAGCGGTCATGATCCGCTGGAAGCGGGCGGAGCGGAGGTCGCCGGCCACGATGACGCGGGGGTGCTGGTCGGTCGGCGGGCAGTACCCGTCCGGGCCTCGGGTCAGATCGCCTGGCGGCGCGGTCGGGGCGTTGCCGATGCTGAGGTAGGCCGAATCCGCTGTGATCGTCCGCCGCGTGCCGTCCTGGCCTATTGCTTCCGCCCACATCGTTGTGCCCTCTTCGGCCTGCAGCGTCAGGTACTCGACGGGAACGAGAGTGACCCGGGGATCGTCCCGAATTTCCTCGATCTTGTACGCGTCGGCTGGCGGGTACGCCACGAGCAGGCGGGTGTCTGTCGTCGGGTGGGCGCGCAGGAACGTGCCGATCGGGCGGTCGCCGCCCAGGACGAGGAGGGTGCGCCCCTGGGCGTCGTCGGCTTCGGCCTCCCAGAGAGGGGGCAGGACAGGGCCGCTGGGGGCGGTGATCCAGGTGACGTCGTGGGGCTGGAGGGGGCCAACGCCGGTGGCGACGACGGCGTACGGAGCCGTGAAACGTACACCGGTGTCGACCGTGACGGTCACCCGGTCGTCATCAGCACGGAGTTCGGTTACACGCCTGCCGAGTTCGAGGCGGCACAGCTCGGTGCCCTTCAGCTCTGCCACGATGGCGTCGGCCAGGTCGGGGCCGTTGGTGTGGCCGCCGAGGACGTTGTTCAGGGCCGGAATCCGGTAGAGATTACGGCACAGCCGGTCCGGCTCGACCAGGACCGAACGCATGCCCACCCCGGCGGCCATGCGGGCGGCGGCGCAGCCAGCCGGTCCTCCGCCGATGATGATCAGGTCGGTGTCGAGCGGTGCGTCGGCCATGAGGCTATTCCAGCACCCGGTCGGCCACACGCGTATCGAGTTGGCCCATCACATGCTCGACGTCGATGAGTTGGCCTGTTCCGATCAGGCGCCGGGCGACGAGCAGACCGGCGTCGTGGACGTCCGGGCCAGCGTCGCTGGCACAGGCGTCGGTGACGATCCAGGGTGCGTATCCGTGCTCGAAGGCGTCTGCGGCGGACTTCAGAACGCAGCTCTCGGTGGCGATTCCGCAGAAGACGAGGTCGGTCCAGCCGGCCCGTCGCATCAGCTCGGCGGCCTCGGGTGTGAAGAGCGTGTATCCGGTCTTGTCGACGCTTGCGTGCGCGTGGCCCGCCGCCTCGGCGAGCTCGGGAACGATGTCGGTCTCAGGCGGTTCCTGGAGCCGGCGCCATTGGAAGAAGCGCTCGTAGGGGCTGTCGGGATAGTTGAAGTACCGGGTGAAGACGACAGGGCGCCCGGCGGCGGACCATCTGGCGACGAGGTCGGCGACTGCGGGCACGACGTGGCGACTGTGGTGGTTCACAAAGCCGTTCTGCATGTCGATCACGACCAGCGCGGCACTGCTGATGTCCATCGGCCCTCACTCCTGCCCGTTCTCAGCCGGCGCTCTCGCGCAGAGCTTCCTGCGCGGTGCGCAGCCGTTCGGCCAATCCGCTGGTCTTCATGATGGCCTCCCGCATCAGGACGTGTTGCGCGGTCTCCTGAGCACGGGCGGTGGTGAGCCGGGAAGCGGCGGCGCGCAGGAATCGCCAGCCGTACCGCTCCGGCATGGAGGGGTCCTGGCCGTCCTCGACCATCTGTTGGATGTGGCGGGTGAAACACCACAGGGCCTGAACGGTCAGCTCGCAGGCGACCAGCTCGTCGGTGGTGAGGCTGCGCTCGCTGGAGTGGGAGGCGTAGGCGACGCCGGACCAGCCGGCGTAGGCGGTGGACACTCCCCGTACACCGAAGGAAACGATGTCCGGGTGGTCGAAGCCGGTGGCAAGAAGTGACTCCTCGACCGTGCAGGCCAGGGGCGCGGGACCACCCGGCGCCCCGCGGTCGACCAGAACCGAGGGAGTGGAGAGCAGGCGCAGCGCGGTGTCGTAGGCGTCTCCGGCCCACGGACCGGAGGTGAGGCAGTAGAGGGAGAGGACGTATTCGGGGTTGGGGGCCCCGGCGTGGTCCCCTTCGAAGAGTTCGCGGATCTTGTCCCGGGCCCAGGGAAGGTCAGACGCGTAGGAGCGGTAGCGCCAGACGGCCAGGTCGGTCAACGCGGCAGGTTCGTGCGGCTGGACAAGGTGGAAGACGGCTACCCCGCATGCGAAGACGTGCAGGACACAGCTCTGCGCCTCGGGGTGGTCCAGTCGGGTCGAGGAGGACTCCAGCCACTGAGCGCCCCCACTCGGTGTCAGATACTCCCGAAGCCGGCCGGCGCGCTCGACACCGATGAAGACCGGCAGGAACTTGTGGGAGTCGACTTCTATCCGCCCTGTGACAGGTGCAGCCGTGTCACTCATTCCCTGCGCTTCCGCGAACCGGGTTCTCGCGTCGTCGGGTGCGCGACCGAGCGCGGTGTCGAGAATGCCCTGAGACTCGGCGCGAGGCTGGTAGCCGGCACCGCCTGCCTCCCAGTTCGACACAGTACGGTCGCTGACCCCCAGGTACGCGGCGAAATCCCGCAGGCTCATGCGCAGGGCATCGCGTAGCAGCCGGGCCTCCCGGCCGGACCATCTCTGCACCGTGACCACCGTGGCACCCCCTGTCCATCACCTGGCGAAACGACCGAACGACCAGCGTAGCCAGCCTTGTTCAGCAGCGCTGCGGCATTGCTGCAGCATCCGTACATCACACTCTGCAACCGTCTTGCTCCATGCTGAATCCACCGCGCCGGGGCCGACCACCACCAGACAGCCTCTCCGTCGTTCTCTCCTGCACCACCACCAGAAGGAGCAACCGGCATGACCGACATCGTCAAGCGCAACGCCCGCGCCATCCTCCTCGACGGCGACGAACTGGTCCTGATCAAGCGCACCAAGCCGGGCAGGAAGCCGTACTGGGTGACGGTCGGCGGAGGGGTCGAGACGGACGACGCGACCATCGAATCGGCTCTGCACCGCGAGGTGTTCGAGGAGCTCGGCGGCAAGCTGGCGCGCGCCGAACTGGTCCACCTGATCACCGACCAGCTGGAGGGTGGCGTCGGCGTCCAGCACATCTTCGCCGCGCGCCTGGAGTCGATGGACCTGGCCTCGCGTACGGGAACGGAGTTCGCGAAACCGGAGCGGGGCGAGTACGAGGTCGTACGAGTCCCCTTCACCAGCGGGGCAGTCCGCGAACTGAATCTGATGCCCCCGGAGCTCGCCGAGTTCATCGCCGCCAACACGTACGCGATCACCTCCGTACTCGACACCCCGATCCGCGAGGCGTGAGCGATGACGCGAGCCCCGGACTTCGTCAGCCTCAACGGCCCTGACAACGTCGGCAAGACGACCCACCTGGTGCGGCTGGCCGGACAATGGGACAGCTTCCAGTCGCTGGGCGCGGTCCACGAGCACGATCCCGAGCCCTGGGCACGGGTGGCCGTCGACGGCTACGCCCGGTGGTGGTTCGAAACGTCCACGACGGTCGAGCTGACCGAGATGCTGCTCGCCGGTCATGCCAAGCGGGCCGCCGCACGTGAGGGCGGGCGAACGGGTCTGCTGGACCGGGGCCTGCCCATGCTTCTCGCCGTGGCCGCTGCGACCTGCGTAGTCAAGGACGGGCTGACCGTCGGCGAGGCGTTCAAGACCGTGACGGGAATCACCGGTTCGCGGGCCGCCACACCCGAGACCTCCATCCTCCTGCTCCCGTCGTCCGACGCCGAACGCAGTTACGCCATCACCAGCGCCCGCGAGGGCCGCCCCTGGACCGGGATCTACCCGGAGTACCAGAAGACGCTGCACGCGGTCCTGCTCCACCAGGTCGACCATGGTGCGTTCACCGCGGTCGTCGACTGCGAGGGCCGCTCCTTGGACGCCGTGCACAGCGATGTGCTCGATTGCCTCGGCCTCAGCCGACTCATCGACGGGAGTCCCCGATGACGCAGAACTCCCCGCCCCTGGTCCTGCCGCCCAGTCTGTCCCGCACCGTGGCAGCGCTCCAGGACAAGGACCGGAACCGCCTGGACGACACCATCACCCGGCTCCACACCGTCAACGGGCGCCTGTGGGACACCGAGGACCGGGTGCGCAGCGCCTTACTCTCCGCCGCCCAGGTCGCCGACTGCAAGCGCGAGATCGACCAGCTCAATGCCGAACGGAACCTGCTCGCCGAGCGGGCTGACGAGGTCCTCGGCTCGCTGGCCGACGCAGGCCGCGCCGACGTACCGCTGCACACCGAGACGCTCGCCTCCGTCATCGACCGCCTCTCGGTGCTGACACTGAGGATCTGGCACAGCGAACGGGCAGCTGCCCGGGACGAGTTGGCCCGCCGACGTGTCCCCGCCCTTCACGGCCAGCGCGAGGAACTGTGCGCCGCCCTCGACGCGCTGGTCTCCGACGTCGTCGCAGGCCGCCGCCGGCTCCCCGTACCGGCTCGCTTCAAGCTGTACGGCCGGGACGACGCCGCCCCCGCAGAGATCAAGCCGAGTCGGCGGCTGCGCCGGGTCCTCGCCTTCGGTGGACTGAGCGAGTGCGGCAAGAGCACCAGCGCCGAGTTCGTCCAGCGCACCTGCGGTGCGCAACGCTTCAAGATCGGCTTCCTGTTGCGGCAGGCGGCCCATCGGGAGGGTCTCGCGGACCCGTACGCCCTGTCGTCCCGTCGGCAGGCCGAGCTGCTGCTCGGTGAGCTGAACCGTTTCGCGGACGCGCACGTCGACACGGAGCTGTTCACCATCGAGTCCGTCCACGACGACGCCTCGATCGCCGAGCTCAAGCGGCTCATGGGCGACGCACTCCAGATCGTCTACCTGGACGCCTCCTTCGCCATTCGCGTCGAGCGGTCCGGTACTCCGGCACAGGCCGTCGCCGCGAAGGACGAGATAAAGATGAGCCGTGGCGCCCATCAGGTCGCCGCGCTCGCCGACCACGTCATCGACAACACCGGCAGCATCGCCGCCCTCCGCGCCCGGCTCCGGCGCATCGCCGCCCCGCCCGCATCCACGGCGCTGCGCGCGGCCACTCCGTACGGGCTGGGACTGCCTGCCGCCATAGCCTCGGCGACGGCCGACTTCACCGACGCGGTACGGGCCTACGGCCCCGGCGTACGGCTCGCCGCACTGACCGGCAGTCCCGGCGAGGGCAGCTGGATCGCCGGCTGGTCCGACCTGGACCTCCTCGTGATCGCCGAGCACGAGGCCATCGGCCGGGTCCACGAGGCCCTGGAGCAGTACCGGACCGCCCTCGGCGGTGCGGCCTCCCTCGGCCCCACCCTCGTCACCCCCGGCGAACTGACCGCCCGGCGCCTCACGCCGCGCCTGGCGTTCGTCATCCACCAGCTCCAGCAGGGCAGCCCTGTTCTGCATGCCGCACCCACCCTCGAACTGCCGACGATCAGCCGAGGCGAGCTGGCGTTCGCCGCTGTCCGGGAACTCCCCCAGGTCATACTGACCATGCGCCGTCTGCGCGCCGACGCGGGGCCGACCGCACTGCGGCAGCTCTACAAGCACCTCGTGCTCGCCTGCCGCCTGCTCCTGCGCGAGCACAACCAGTGGGAGTCCGGCCCCGATCGGATCCTCGCCGCAGCCTCCCGCATGCCGGGCCTGACGGCTCTCTCGGTGCCCTCTCTGGCCGAGATCTCCAGCGCTTGGCGCGACGGCGAGGCCGGCCTCGTCCTCAAGCCCGTCACCATGGCAGTCGACCAGCTCCTCACCTGGTACGCCGTCCAGCTCGCCGCCTGAACAGGCTCCCTCTCCCTCCTCGTTCTCCGTCCGACAGGAGCTTCGCCATGCCCAAAACCATCGCCGTGCCGTCCTTCACCGCCCGGATCGTCGAACGGCTCAGCGTCGGAGCCACGAGCCGCCGCGAGCGCGTCATCCATTCCTTGGACGGCCTGGAGAACCCGGTCCACCCCGAGACCCTCGCCCACACAGGAGCCGGCCTCTGGCGTCTACTCCAGGAGCAGGTGCCGGACGGACTCGGCTCCGTGGACTTCCTCCTCGGCCTGGACGCCGGCGGCATCCTGCCGACCGTTGCCCTCGCCAGCGCCGCTCAGCTCCCGTACAAGATCGCCTGGAAGCTGCACCTCCCGCTCGACGGCGCGGTCCGCTTCAGCGAGCCCCACGCGATGCGCACCGACGTCTTCGCGTACGGCATCACTCCCGGGCAGCGCATCGTCATCGTGGACGACGAGATCACCACCGGCCGGACCCTGGCTGACCTCACCCGTCGCCTCCGCGAGGCCGGCGCCGCCCCGCTGGTGGCGGCCTGCCTGGTGGAGGACACGACCCGCGGAGCCCGCGACCTGCTCACCGACCTCGGTCTGCCGCTCGTCTCGCTCACCACGATCGAGAGCGCGGAATGACAGCTCTGGCCCCGGCGGGGATCCGGTTCCACCACGGTTCCCTGATCATCCCAGCCGGGGCCGTCCACACCACCCCGCTCGGGTACGACCGGGACAGCGTTCCCGTCGGCGCACCGCTACCCCTGGCTGCCTCCGCCGAGCTTGTCCACCGCCTGAGCGGGTGCGGCGAGATCGTCGTGGCCTTCGAGGGGAAGCTCGGTGACACGCTCCTCGCACTGTCGGGGGTCCGCGCGGTCCTCGATTGGATGCGGCTGCGGTCGGTACGCGTGGCCGTCCGGGCGGTGGGTCCGTACGCGGGGCTGATCGCCCGCCTGGGGCTGATCACGCAGCCCCAGGCCAGCGCTCCCAGCGGCTGGCGAGCCGTGATCGGCGACCGCACGGGCGTTGAGGCGCACGGCTCGGAGGCGGTGGTGAGCCTGGTGCTCGACCCAGCCGCCCCGCCGTGCTGGTCGAGCGACGGCCGCGCCCACCCGGACCTGCCCGCCCGCCACTACCTGGCTCTGGAGCGCCGCCTAGGCATCCGCCTGTCCGGCACGGCTCCGTTCGCTCCCACCCTCGCGACCGGGCCGAACAACCTCGTGGAGGAGCTGCGCTCGGTGGGCTGGCTGGGCGGTCTGACCATCGCCGCCATCACCGCCACCAGTTGGCCGGAGCGCAAGGACTACACCGCCCAGCGCTTTATCGCCCTCGCCGAGCACATCGCCGAGGCACAGCAGGCCCAGGCCCGGCTGCTGCTCATCGGCGGCAACCCGGGCGACGGCCTCCGCGTCACGGCGGAGGCTCCCCGGCGTCACGTGCAAGCCCTCCACATCCACGGGATGCCAGCCGACGGCCTCGTCGACCTCTTCCCGCACTGCCACCTGACCGTCGGCAACGACACCGGCCTCACCCACCTCGCCGCGATGGCGCGCGGCGGCCAGGATCGCGGCGGACCGCCGGTCATCGGCCTGTACGCGCGCCACAGCCACAGCAAGTGGCGCACCGGCCTGTCGCACCACCATGCCGTCGCCACCAACCTGTCCGACCGCATGCATCAGGGCGACCTCTGCCCCGTCCGCGACGCCATCGCCCCGAACTCGGACGTGCACATGGACGCCTTCCCGCCCGCCGCGCTGGCCCAGGTCGGCCTCGAACTACTCAACGAGGTGGGGCGATGATCTCCCAGCCTCTACTTCGGGTCGGGCCGGTGCGACGCTTCACCCGCAACCTGCTCTGCCCGGTCGATGTCTTCGGCCACTCGCTGCTCCTGAAGTACACCCGCAACCCGGCCGAGGCTCGCGAGGAGATCCGCGGCCACGCCCGCCTGGCCCGGCACTACCGCGTCCCCGCCCTCCACACCCACCTGCGCGTGCCAGGCGGACATCTCCTCGCGTACGAACGCCTGCCCGGCGGCACCGACCAGGGCCTCCTGCTCGACCTCCTCAACGCGGTCGAGCCGAGCGGTGACCTCCGCACCTACATGGACCAACTCACGGCCGTGTACTGCGAGGTCATTCTCACGACGGCATGGCCGGTTGATCCGGCGCACGTCGTCCGCAAGCTGTACTGGGACCGCGCGGCACCCGGCGGCCGACTCGACACGTACTACGCCGGCAAGGACTTTCTGATCGCCGACGGCCTCATCGACATCCCGGTCTCCCGCCTCGGGACCTACACCCTGAGCATCAACGGCCGCCGACACCGCCTCGACTGGGCTGCCACCCTCCGCTGGCTGCGCGCGCACTTCGCCACGGCAGAGCCGGTCTGGGCGGGCATCACTCAGGGCGACCCCACCGACGTCAACCTCGCCCACCCGCTCGCCTGGTTCGACTACGACACCGCCGGGATGAACAGCATCCCCGGCGAGTTCGCCAACTTCCTCTGGTACGCCGCCGCTCTCGGCGGCTGGCTCGTACCCACCTACAACCCGACCGCCTTCGCCGACCACCCCGCCACCCTCACCCACGTCCCGGCCAACACCCCCGAGATCCGGCGAGCGGCGATCGACCACACCACCAGCACCATCCACATCGACTGCACGCCGCGCCTCTCTGCAACCCGGCGGGCCGCCGTGACGGCGTACTGGAACAAGCTCGTACGACCAGTCGCGGACCGTCTCTGGCCCGGCGAGAACCTGGCGAACCTGCTCCGCCCGTACCTCGCCATGCGCATCCTCGGCGTCTACAACCTGGCCGACCTGACCTCCGAGGACCGGCTCGTCCTGCTCGCCCGTCTTGCCGAGGCCATGAGCCCCACCTTCGACCCCATCACCTACTTCTGCCCGCTGGAGTCGCCATGCCCGGCCCCCTGAACGGCCGCACCGCCCTGGTCACCGGAGCCACCGGCGGCCTCGGCTCGGCCATCGCCCGCCATCTCGCCGCCGACGGCGCCACCGTAGCCCTCGCGCACCTTGATGACGCCCTGGCCGCAGCCGAGCTCGCCGCCCACATCACAGGCAGCGGCGGCGCCGCAATCTCCCTGTCAGCCGACCTCCGCGACGCCGAGGCCGCGCGCGCCCTATGCCACCAGGCCCACGACCGGCTCGGCCCGATCGACATCCTGATCAGCAACGCCGGCGCCTACCCCCGCCGCCCGTGGACAGAGACAACACCGGCTCACTGGGACGAGGCTCTGGCCTCTAACCTGACCAGCCACTACCTCCTCGCCCACGAGCTGACCCCTGCCATGACGGCCGCCGGCTGGGGCCGGATCATCACCATCGGCTCAGTCCTCGCCGCGGCGGGCCGTCACGACCTCGCCGGCTACATCAGTGCCAAGGCCGGCCTCGAAGGACTCACCCGTGCCCTCGCACGCGAACTCGGCCCAGCCGGCATCACCGTGAACTGTGTCGCCCCCGGTTCCATCCGCGTCCCCGCTGAGGACAGCGTCGTCGACGATCCGGAAGCCATGACCACCCGGCAACTCGCCCGCCAGTGCGTCCAGCGCCGAGGCCGCCCGGAGGACATCGCCGCGGCCGTCGCCTTCCTCGCAGCCGACGACGCTGGATTCATCACCGGCCAGACCCTGCGCGTCGACGGAGGCTGGATCCTTGGCTGACATCTGGCTCATGCGCCACGGCGCCTACGAAGGTCACCGCCCCGGCTACCACGCCCCGCACGAAGCCGCCCTCACGCAGGAGGGCCGCGAGCAGGTACGCCGCTCCTTGCCTCTCCCTGAGGGCGTCACCGCGATCGTCACCAGCCCGATCCCCCGTGCCCGTCAGACCGCCACCCTCGTCTCGCACCTCACGGGCCTGCCGATCGTGGCCGCCTCCGGCCTCCTCGCCGAATGGCGCGCACCGAGCATCGTTCTCGGCCGCACGGCCGAGACCTACCCACCGGCCTACCGCGCCTGGCGAGCTCGCCGCCTCGCCAACCCCTCCCTACGCTGCGAAGACGGCGAAAGCCTCACCGACCTCCACACCCGCGCCCGTCGCTGCGCTGCGTTCCTCGACCACACCGCCAGGCGTCACGGCCCCCTCCTGGCCGTCTCCCACACCCTCCTTTTGGGCGTCCTCACGCATCTCCCAGAAGGCCCCGCCGCCTTCGTCACCGCCGCGAAGGCGCCCTGGCAGTTCGCCGAGCGCCGTCTTCTGCCCGTCCGTCAACGAGCGACGCCCGGCCTTCAGCGACCTGCCCAATAAATGGCTCCTGGAAAGATCGTCCGGGCAGAGGTTCTCACCCAGCCTGAAGATCCTCGGAGCCGACAACATCGCCAAGACCACCCGAGCCATCCGCCACGAACCCGAACGAGCACTCACCATCCTGGGCATCACCAACAACCAGGACACTCATGGAACTTGATCCAGCCCTCGCGCCAGAGGCCAAGTGCCCGCAACTCAAGCAGATCAACTTAGAGGCTGCAGGGCTGCCTGGGCTACGGGCGGCCCACGCGACCCAACCTCCCGGATATGAAATCCGCTGCGGTGTAGTCACTTCCTCGCTCAGCGGCCTGGACGGCGCTGGCAAAGGAGACCGCATCCGCAGCGGAGAGGCGATCCTTACGAACCATCTGCGAGAGCAGCTTATGGACGCTTAAGGGGGTCAGGTTGTGGTGGATAGACTCGATGCGCGCGTTGTAGTCCTCGCAGAGTAGGTACGGATCCACCTCGGCCAACCGCTCGGCCATGGCCATGATCACTGACTCTGCCCAATGCTCCCCCGGGTGCTTCAGCACCCGTCCGCTACGCAGGACATCCTGAATCTCTGCAACGCGCTCCGGGTCGACGAATGTGCTCGTGTCCACTGGCTCTCCGAGCCAACCGAGTTGCCCCAGGGCCGCTGCGGCCAGAGTCTTCTCGGCCGGGCGGCCTTGACTTGCCAGGCGTTCCAGTTCATCGAAGACAACGTCTAGCACGACGTGGCGCTGCGTGCCGACTTCACGCTGAATGGCCGCTCGCAACCCGTCATCCGTCGCAAGACTCAGCACGGAAGACGTGTCGACGAACCAAAGTAGTGGCTTAGCAGGCGCGGGAACAGTCACCGCGCCGCTCCCACTCAGGCGAACACCTCAGAGTCCGCTTCCATCACCGCGTCCCACAGCGCATCGTCGTCTTCACGTTGAAGCAGCGTCGCGACCACCCCCAAGCCCACTTGCTCCCCGCGGGCGGCTGCCACTGCGGCGCCAAGGAGGCGCTCAGGTGCCCGGACAACATGCTGCGGAGTAACGCCGGCTCCCGTGGGAGCAACCGAGGCATGACGAGCAACGAGATCGCCAACCCGCTGACTACGTAGTTGCTGGCCCTGCTCGAAAGTGATCAATCCCATGACATACAGCTGGTAAACCATTGCGGCCAAGGAGACACCAAACTGCTCCATCAGCGCCACCAGACTGCGTTCAGTGACTCGGCCTGCACTGAGCCACCGCAGGGTCTCACGAATACCCTCCTCGGGCATCAGTAGATGTCCAGCGAAGGCATTGACACGCCGCTCCTGCTGGTCGTCGGCAAACATGTCCCGCTCGCCCTCGTCGATGATGTCCCTGGGGTCACCAAAGAGGTGATGCCCAAGCTCGTGCGCGAGCGTGAACCGAACGTGCCCTTGAGAGAAATTGGTGCTCGCCACGATCAAGGCCACGTTGTCTCCGTGAACGCAGAGTCCGTCCGCCTCAGTCCCCAGAGGGGACAGCGCTACGTCGACCCCGAAGTGGCGCTCAATTTGCCCAGGCAAATCGCCCAGCTCATGAGTCCCAAGCCCCAGTGCACTGCGTGTGCGTTCAGCCAACCGCTTGCCCTGGCGTTGCGCCTCAGCCCTGTTGCGCGGTCGCTCACCCATCTCACTTCGCGCAAACGCAAGCACCTGCTGACCCGAGGGGCTGGCCGAGGCGGGCCACAGCTTCGCCCGCTGGGCCAAGATGTCCTCGACTTCCAATAGCTCCAGAGCACGCTGCTTCGCATTGCTGTCCTCGTGCGCGCCCGTGCTGCCGGCCAGCCTGTGAGCCATCGCCAGGGTCGGTCGGGACGCTTGGCCCAGCAGATGGGCGATGGTCACTCCCAGTGCCTCAGCGAACCTAGGCAGCTCCCGGACGCTTACCTTGCGCCGACCGTTCTCGATCTTCGAGATCTGATCCTTGCCGAGCCCTACGAGCTCACCCAAGGCTTCTCCAGTCAGCGCCCGCCGCAAGCGAGCCTGTCCGACCCTCTGCCCGATCTCGGCTGCCGTAGCAGCACTCGATGGTACCGCTGGCACCAATGAGCCGAGCGCTTCCAGCCCTGTCAGTCCATTTCCCATGAGCGCCTCCCCGCGCGGCATTCTCTACTGGTCAAGTGTCGCAACCCCCTTCCATGATCGCAACTATCCCTACCACACAGTTGCGCATTCGTAGTCGCCGCCTACCTCCAAGCGGGTCGCACAGCGTCGAGCGTCCGAGGGCATCCAATTCCACAGACGTCCGCGGCGCAGTGGTCCCCCGCCAAGGGTCGGCACCCCTGGCCGGTGCGCCCCCCTGGGAGACGGTGGTCTCAGTCGTGGTCTCATTCACCCCCGGCCGACCCCGTCCGGCCAAGGGCACCCTAAACACTCCACCGCAGGTCAGAACGGGTACGACCCCCACCGAACCCCCGTACGAACATTTGGAAAGCGTGTTGGGGGCAACCCCTCACGAGTTCGAATCTCGTATCCTCCGCCATTGCTCTCACCGGGCAATACGTCGAAGGCCCCCGCAGCTCGCTGCGGGGGCCTTCGACGTTGATGACCTCAGTTCCGGTCCCATTCCTTTCCGACACAAGAGACATTTCATCCGCCGACTTGCTGCCAGGTCGAGTCACAGGACATCGCCTTCACTCAGAAGCAGGTCTCTGCCGACTCAGGACGCAGGCGTCCCCCGCGACAGGACGCAGGCGTCCCCGCGATCCGCCATCCCGGGTCTGCGCAGGACCGATTACGGTCGGAGAGCATCGGCACTCGCCTTTGTTAGGTGCCCCCCTCGGCAAGCCCAGTGGATCAACTCTGGCCGCGTGGCTGAGTGATCTGGACGTCGACCGGCTTGAGCGGGTCCTGGCAGCTCGCCCGGATGCCGTGTCCTCGCCGGAACCACGATCGTTCGGCGAACTCGCGGACCGCCTTCAGCACCCGGCGTCGGTGGCCCTGGTTTTGACCGGACTCGCGCTGCCACACCTGCAGGTAGCCGAGACACTGGCGGCGTTGGGGCCCGTTCCCTGTGCCACCCTGGCCGATCCGAGGGAGCGGACACGACCTCCGAGGAACTGCGCCGAGCGCTGCTACGAGCCGCCACTACGATCGCCGACCATGGACTGGGTCGAGCGCACCGTGCAGTTGAGGCAGTGGACGAGGAGCGGGACGCGGGCTCCGCACAAGCCGTTGCTGTTCCTGTACGCGCTCAGCCGGTTCCAGCAGGGCGCCGATGACGAGCTGCGGTACAGCGCAGTGGAGGAGGACCTGCGGGGACTGCTCGCCGAATACGGTCCTGGTAACCGGACGACGCCCGCCTATCCCTTCCATCACTTGGTGAGTGACGGCGTGTGGGAGGTGCGCACCGAGCGCGGGCCGGGCAGCCCCGGGACCGGGGTCAGGGAACTGCGCGCGACCGGCGCCGCTGGGCGGCTGACGCCGGAGCTGAGGGCGGCGCTGCGGCGGGAGCCGTCTCTTCTCGGCCGGATGACTCGCGTGCTGCTCGATCTGAACTTCCCGCCCTCCCTCCACGGCGAGCTGTGCGAAGCCGTCGGCCTGGAGCTGGAGGAGGCCGAGACCGCACCGCTCTCGGCCGCGCGCAGGCAGCGGGACCGGCGGATGCGCGAGATGGTCCTGACGGCGTACGAGTACCAGTGCGCCTTCTGCGGGTACGACGGCAGGATCGGCGCGGTGCCGGTCGGGCTTGAGGCCGCCCATGTGCGCTGGTGGGCGTTCGACGGACCGGACGACGTCGAGAACGGGCTGTGCCTGTGCTCGCTGCACCACAAGCTGTTCGACAAAGGCGTACTCGGTCTCGGCGAAGGCCCTGGCGAGGGCCACCGCATCCAGGTCTCGCAGAGCTTCGTCGGCCACAGCGCCGCCGCCCGCGAGCACGTCATCACGCTCGCCGGCCGGCCGCTCATCGGCCCCCAGCCGGGCGTCCGCCCCATCGCCGCCGCCCACCGTTCCTGGCACACCAGCCAGGTCTTCCACGGCAGCCCGCGTCCCGCCACGACCGCCTGACCGCCGACCCGGCGGCCACGAGACTGCGCTGGCAAGGGGCGCGGCCCCAAGAGTATGGTCTCTTGTATGGCGACGAAGAAGGTAACGGTGACGATCCCCGAGGACCTCCTGGACGAGATCCGTGCGGAGGCGGCAGAACGGGGGATTTCGGCGTACGTCGCCGAGGCGCTGCGCTTCAAGCGCGACCGGGACCGACTGGGGGAGCTGTCGGACTGGCTGCAGGAGGAGCACGGCCCTCTCACCGAGGAAGAGCGCGCCACAGCGTTCGAGGAGTTGGAGGACCTCGACGCCGAGCACGAGCGGCGGCGCGCCACCGGAACGCACGGCACCGGAGAAGCCGCGTGAGGAAGCGGTCCGGTGCATCCGGGCAGCGGCCACTGCGCGTCTTCGTACTGGACTGCGAAGCCCTGTCCCAGGCCGTGAGCGGCGACCGGAAGATGATCGCGTGGCTCGACCTCGCAGCCCGGGGCGAAGCCGAGGTGGTCACGTCTCCGATGACGCTGGTCGAGGCGCACGACGGCAGAACCACCGAGCAGCGCTGGGACTGGGTGCTCTCCCGGCTCAAAGTCGCCGACATCGGGAAGGAGGAGGCCCGCCGGGCCCGCCGCCTGCTGTCGGATGCGAGGCTGCACGGCCACAAGTACGCGATCGACGCGATACTCGCCGTCATCGCGCGCCAGCAGAAGGGGCAGGTCACGGTCTTCACCTCGGACGTGGACGACCTTGAGAGGCTGGTTCCGGAGTCGATCGTCGTCAAGAAGGTATGACCCGGCGCTCCGGTCCCGGTCCTGGTCTCATTCGCCCCCGTCCAGTGCCGTTCACCATCCCTCCGACGCGCGGCTCCGTCCCAGGTCAGAACGGCCTCGCCCCTCTCCGAACCCCCGGACGAACAGGTGGAAAGCGTGTTGGGGGGCAACCCCTCACGCGTTCGAGTCTCGTATCCTCCGTCATTGCTCTCACCGGGCAATACGTCGAAGGCTCCCCCGCAGTTCGCTGCGGGGGAGCCTTCGACGTGTTCCGGCACAGGTTCTCCGCCATCGCAGGGGGACGGCACTCTCCCTCACCCCGATCCTTGCCTCGGCGAACCAACGGTGTCACCATTGGTTCAAAATTGGCGGGCGAGCCTTTGCGAGGTGCGGTGACATGGTGGGCGACCGGAAGCGGGGGGCCGGGGCAGGGGTGATCGCGACGGCTACGGCTGTTGCGGCGGGTGCTGCGGGGGTGCGGTGGGTGTGGCGGCATCAGGACGAGCTGATGATGCGCCCGCCGTTGAACGAGTGGACGTTCTCGCACATGTCGCTGCTGCTGCCGACGGAGACCGTGCCGCGCGCCGGGCGCCCGAGCGTCCTGCCGCGGGCTCCCCGGCCGCTGGACTTCACGTACGAGTGGGACGGGTCGGCACGGACGCTGTCCGACCTGCACACCCGGACGCGTACGACGGGGTTCGCGGTGGTGCACCGAGGGCGACTGGTGCACGAGGTCTACCCGGGCCGGTTCGCCGGGCCGCACCGCCGGTTCCAGTTGTTCTCGCTGACGAAGTCGGTGACGTCGATGCTGCTGGGGATCGCGCTGGAGGAGGGCGCGATCGGGTCGACGGACGACAAGGTCGTCACGTACTGCCCGGAGCTGGCCGGTTCGGCGTTCGACGGCCCCACGGTCGAGGACCTGCTGCAGATGAGCAGCGGGGCGGGCGGGGAGGAGGACTACGAGGACCCGGACGCCCCCGTCAACCGGCTGATGCGCGCGGTGGCCGGGCAGGGGGGCACCGTGCTGGAAACCGTACGGTCGGTGCGGCCGCACAGCACTCCGGGCACCTGGTTCAACTACTCGACGCTCGACACCCAGGTGCTGGGCTGGGTCCTGGAGGCGGCGACCGGCCGGACGCTGGCGCGGTACGCCGCCGAGCGGCTGTGGGGGCCGGTCGGAGCGGAGTCCGACGCCTACTACGCGCTGTCGCGGAGAGCGCCGCGTACGGCCGTCGGCGGCGGATCGTTCAACGCCACGGTGCGGGACATGGCCCGGGTCGGGTTGCTGATGGCCCGTGGCGGCCGGTGGGGCGGGGAGCAGATCGTCCCCCGGCGGTGGGTCGAGCGCAGCCGCGGGGCCGGCCTGCCGCACCTGGAGGGCGGTGCGCTCGGCGAGAGGTACCCGGCCCATTACGGGTACTCCAACCAGTGGTGGACCCTCGGCGGGGAGCACCGTGCCTTCACCGGCCTCGGGATATACGGGCAGCATCTCTGGGTCGACCCGGAGGCCGACGTGGTGGTGGTGAAGACCAGCGCCTGGCCGGTGGCCGACGACCCCGCGCTGGACGGCGAGACCGTGACGGCGATCTCCGCGCTGGTGGCCCACCTCTCGGCGGACGGGTAGTCGTCCCCCGGGGCCCCGTGGCCGCGCGCCTAGGATGGGAGCATGACGGATCCTGACAGCACGGCCCCCAGATCCGTCGGCTCCAGGCGGGGGCGGCCGCCCTCGAACACGCTCAGCCGGGAACGCATCCTGGACGCGGCCCTGGCGGTGCTGGAGCAGGAAGGCCCGGAGGCCCTGACGCTGCGCAGGCTCGGGGCGGATCTGGGGTCCAACCACACGGCGGTGCTGCGCTATTTCTCCGGCAAGGACGACATCCTGCTCGGCCTCGCCGAACAGCTGATCGCCGAGGCCGTCGACGGCTTCGAGCCCGGCCCGACCTGGCGGGCGACCCTGACCGAGCTGGCCCGCCGGGTGCGCCGGGCCTGCCAGGCGCACCCGGCCCTGGCCGTGCTGGTCGCCTCCCGGGTGTCCCGGCGCGACGCGGAGTTCCGGGGAGCGGACCTGGTCATCGGTGCGCTGCTGGAAGCGGGTTTCGGCGCGCGGGAGTCCGCCCGCTACTACCGGGCGCTGGTCGACGTCACGCTCGCGATGAGTTCCTTCGAAGCCGCCTCGGCGGTACTGGACGGGCCCGAGCGGGAGGGCGACCGGATGGCCTGGCAGCGCGAGTACCTGATGGCCTCTCCGCAGCGTTTCCCGCAACTCGCCTCCGTAGCACCGTATTTGGCCGAGGCAGACGAGGACGATCAGTTCGAGTTCGTGATGGGGCTGCTGCTGGACGCGGTGGAGGCACGCTCCCGGCGGCCCGCGTGACGCGGTCCCACGCCGCTTCCGGGGCCGACGGACCGGGCAGGGCCGGACCGGGCCGCGACGAGGGTCCCTCGTAAGGCAATCGCCCACGAGGAGGGAAGTCCTCACCCATGGGCCGGCCCCGCCCCTGGGAGGAGGCCCTACCTACCGCGCACCTGGATCAAGGCGTGCGTACCGCTCGTACGCCAAGCCGCGCCGGACCGTTCCAGAGCGTCCAGAGTCTTCTGCTCCAACCCCACCACCACGTCGGACTTCAGCGTGCGCAGCGCCGCGACGGCCCCGGGGAAGTACGCCGTGCGGTCCGCGAACGGCGTCGTCTCGGCCCACATCCGATCGCCGACCAGCCGACGGTAGTTGAGGTCGCCCTTCAGGATCGTCAGGGTGGCCGCCGCGAACTCCGCCCGCAGGCCCCCCGGCATCTCCTCGTACGGCAGCGGCGCGCAGAAGAACGGATGGGCCAAGACCTCCAGGCGTCCCGTGGCCATGGCGTCCCAGAGGCGGCTTCCGATGCGGCCCGCCTCACCGGGCGCGTCCGCCAGGCGGCGCAGGCAGTCGACGACGTCGGCGGTCATCGCGTCGGAGACGTAGTACGGGTGGGGCTTCACGTGGAGCACGATCCGCTCGGCATGACGGTGCAGGAGGAGGTGGTCGATGAGGATCAGGTCCGGGATCAGCTCCCGCCCCGCGTTGTCCGCCACCACGGCGACCGTAACGCCTGCTCCGGCGGGCAGGAGCCGCTGGAGCCGGGCGCTGTCGTCGGCGACCAGGTCCTCGGACGGAGCGCCGGGTGCCGCGTCTCCCTCCGTGACGCGGAAGCCCAGGTCCGCGCGGTTGCCCCGGACCGCGGCGTGGAGCAGGGCCGTGGCCCGCTCGTCGGCCGGTACGTCGGCGAGCGCGTCCAGGGCGCGGAGCTCCTCGTCCACCGCCGTGCCGCGAAGCTCGGCCCGCTTGAAGGGGGCGAAGGGGTCGACGCCCCGCCACGGTCCCGTGCCGAAGTACCCGACGGCGCCGAGGAGCCTGCGGTAGAAGTAGCTCTCCGCCCACAGGAACGGGGCGTCGAACCACGATCGCCCGAAGAGCTCCCGCCCCCAGACCGACCACTGCTCGTGGCCGGGCTCCGAAGGGGCGAGGGGTTCGATCACCCCGTTGTCGTTCTGCTCCAGCAGGGCGTCGAGTGCCTCGTGCTGGCGGGGGCCGTACGGAAAGGCGTCCCGTACCTGCTGGATCAGGGCCGGGTGGCGCTCGGCCAGGACGCTCCGGGCGAACGAGCCGGGCTCGTTGCTCAGGACGACCCGTGCGTCCCGTTCGGAGGCCGGGCGGGGGCCGCCGCTGTCGGGGCCGCCATCCGAGCTCCGGGCCGTCTTCTCCGCCACGCTGTGCGCCTTTCGCTTGCCGCTCACGCGTCTTCGGCCTTCAGGGCCACCAGGCGGGCGGCCACCGTCCCGGGCTCCGAGGGCGAGGGGGTGAGGCCGAAGTGCTCCACCAGTTCGGTCCGCAGGAACGCGGCGATCTCCGCCTGGTCCGCGCCACGGCGCAGCCTCCCCAGGAGGGGCGCGAGCAGGCAGTCGTACTCGTCGGGCACCTCGTCGGCGACACCGACCGGATCCCACTCGTTGAGGAGCTGCCGCAGGTTCTTCTCGGTCAGGCCGGTCCCGGTTCGCATGGGTGCAGGATGCCATCCGGTGCGGGCAGCCGGCCGCTCGCCGGCTGCGGGCCTCGCCGGGCGGGCCGGCAGGGGCTGCCGTCCGTGCTCATCGCCCCGGACTCGTCAGCGGGTGAACCGGCTCGCCCTGCGGCGGTGTTCGCGCGCCATGCCCTCGGCGGAGCGAGTGCCGGGGGCAACTACCACCCTTTTCGGACAACCCTGCGCCACTCGGGGGACACCAGACAACCCGACCGCCCTGGTACCGCATCTCCTAGGCCGGACACAGCGTCGCCACAGGTGAGTTGAGTTGGGGCCGTGCTGATCGTCCACGTTCCATCGCGCACTCGGAAGCCGGAAGTACGAGGAATGATGACCAGATCCCCGCAGGCCCGCACCAACCGCCTCACCCGCCCCTCGATCGCCGTTGCCGCGGCCGTCGCCGTGACGGCGGGCGTCGTTGCCGCCGCGCCCGACGCCAAGACGGCCGAGCCGGCGCCGAAGCTCAGCCTGATCGCCGCCACCACCTCGGTGACGCTCGACTCCTGGAAGGAGGACCCCGGGGTCTATCTCGACCTCGGGACCTATCTGACCTCGGAGAACGGCGCCTTCGAGCTCAAGGTGACCCGTAAGTCGTACAAGGATCCGGTCGTCGCGACGCAGGTGTTGCGGAACGGGAAGAAGACCACCACCAAGGCGCTTCCCGCCGGGCTCGTGAAGGACTTCTCCGGGCTGCCGGACTTCGCGCGGATCTCCGTCACCGACGCGGCCGGGAAGACCGTGCTGAAGCAGACCGAGTCCTTCTGCCCCAACAACGCCTCGGGGCGGATCCGGCCGGACGCACCCGCCAACTCGAAGTATCCGCAGAGCTGTCCGGTGAACCCCTTCACCCTCGGCTCGGTGTGGGGCGTGGAGAACGGCTGGGCGTCCAACACCTACGCCGGGTACTACGCCAAGCCGGTCCAGCTGGCCGCCGGGACCTACACCGCCAAGATCTCCGTGACGAAGAAGTACCGCGACCTCTTCGGCATCGCGAACAAGCCGCGGTCGGTCAAGGTGACCGTCCGGGAGCGTAGTTGGGAACAGGAGGAGCAGGGTGGAGGCGCCGCGGCCCGCAGCGCGGCTCCCCGGTCCTCCCAGTCCGCCGAGTCCGCGGCCGGGCACCAGGGGCACGGCGGCCACGAAGGGCACCAGGGGCACCAGGGGCATGACGGGCACGGGCAGGCCGCCGACGCGCCCGCCGCCTCGGCCCATGCCGCGCCCGCCGCCTCCGCCCATGCCGCGCACGGCGCTCCCGCCCGCCCCGAGGCTCCCGCCGCCCGGACGGCCGGCGCCACCCCCACGTTCAACGTCGGTCACGGGCCCTACCCGCCCGCTCCGCCCGCCCTGCCCTGGGCGCTGAAGAAGGAGTCCCTCCAGCGGCAGGCCTTCTCGGCCGCCAGGGTCGGCGACCGGGCCGGGCAGACCGACGGATCGCGGCAGGCCCCCGCGGCCAGGCCCAACGCCAAGCGGCCCGCCGGCAAGGCCACCGTTCCCGACGTACCCAAGCCGGACCTGCGCTCGCTGCCCGCGTACGGCATCACCGTCAGCGACGGTTACGAGGACGTCCCCGGCAAGGACTACCTCGCCTTCAGCGCCAACGTGTGGAACGCGGGCCCGGCCAAGCTCGTCGTGGACGGCTTCCGCTCCCCGGGCAAGAAGCTGATGGACGCCTACCAGTACTTCTACGACGCCAAGGGCAAGCAGGTCGGCTACACCCCGACCGGCACCATGGAGTGGGACCCGCGCCCCGGCCACGAGCACTGGCACTTCACGGACTTCGCCAGCTACCGGCTGCTGAAGGCCGACAAGAAGGAGTCGGTGCGCAGCGGCAAGGAGGCGTTCTGCCTCGCCAACACCGACGCCGTCGACTACACGGTGAAGAACGCCAACTGGCACCCGGACAACACCGACCTGTCCACCGCGTGCGGCCAGGAGAACTCGATCTCCGTCCGCGAGGTGCTCGACGTCGGCTCCGGTGACACCTACACCCAGGACCTGCCGGGCCAGTCCTTCGACATCACGGGTCTGCCGAACGGCACGTACTACATCCAGGTCCTCGCCAACCCGGAGAACCGGCTCAAGGAGACCAACCACAAGAACAACAGCGCCCTGCGCAAGGTGATCCTCGGCGGCAAGAAGGGCGCCCGGACCGTGAAGGTCCCGGCCCACCACCTGGTGGACGCCAACTAGTCGCTGTCAGCGGGGCGTCGACGCGCTCCGTGCCGCGCCATCGGCCGGCCCCGGGAGAGTTGGCTCTCCCGGGGCCGGCCGGTTTCAGCGGGCCGGGCGCGTCAGTCCTCGCCCTCCAGGTTCCCTTCCGTCTCCAGGTACACCTGGCGCAGCGCTTCCAGGACCGCCGGGTCCGGCTCGGCCCACATGCCGCGGGACTCGGCCTCCAGCAGGCGTTCCGCGATGCCGTGCAGGGCCCAGGGGTTGGCCTCCTGGAGGAACTGCTTGTTCTCCGGGTCCAGGACGTACGTCTGGGTGAGCTTGTCGTACATCCAGTCGGCGACCACGCCGGTCGTGGCGTCGTAGCCGAAGAGGTAGTCGACGGTGGCCGCCAGCTCGAACGCGCCCTTGTAGCCGTGGCGGCGCATCGCCTCGATCCACTTGGGGTTGACCACACGGGCGCGGAAGACGCGTGACGTCTCCTCGACGAGCGTGCGCGTGCGGACCGTTTCGGGGCGGGTGGAGTCGCCGATGTACGCCTCCGGGGCCGTGCCCTTCAGCGCGCGCACGGTGGCCACCATGCCGCCGTGGTACTGGAAGTAGTCGTCGGAGTCCGCGATGTCGTGCTCGCGGGTGTCGGTGTTCTTCGCGGCGACCTCGATGCGCTTGTAGGCGCTCTCCATCTCCTCGCGGGCCGGGCGGCCGTCGAGTTCGCGGCCGTAGGCGTAGCCGCCCCAGACCGTGTAGACCTCGGCGAGGTCGGCGTCGGTGCGCCAGTCGCGGGAGTCGATGAGCTGGAGGAGGCCCGCGCCGTACGTGCCGGGGCGGGAGCCGAAGATGCGGGTGGTGGCCCGGCGTTCGTCGCCGTGTTCGGCGAGGTCGGCCTGGGTGTGCGCCCGTACGTAGTTGCGCTCGGCCGGCTCGTCGAGGGACGCGGCCAGGCGTACGGCGTCGTCGAGGAGGCCCACCGTGTGCGGGAACGCGTCGCGGAAGAAGCCCGAGATGCGGAGCGTGACGTCGATGCGGGGGCGGCCCAACTCCTCGTACGGGATGGGCTCCAGGCCCGTGACCCGGCGCGAGGCGTCGTCCCAGACGGGGCGGATGCCGAGCAGCGCGAACGCCTCGGCGATGTCGTCGCCCGCCGTGCGCATCGCGCTGGTGCCCCAGAGGGAGAGGCCGACCGAGGTCGGCCAGTCGCCGTTGTCGGTGCGGTAGCGGGTCAGGAGGGAGTCGGCCAGGGCCTGGCCCGTCTCCCACGCCAGCTTGGAGGGGACCGCCTTCGGGTCCACGGAGTAGAAGTTGCGGCCCGTCGGGAGCACGTTGACCAGGCCGCGGAGCGGGGAGCCGGAGGGGCCCGCCGGGACGAAGCCGCCGTTCAGCGCGTGGACGGCATGGGTCAGTTCGTCGGTCGTCGCCGCCATGCGCGGGACCACCTCGGTGGCCGCGAAGGTGAGGATGTCGGCCACGGCGTCGGGCAGACCCGCCGCCACCGTTGCCACCGCCTCCGGGTTCCAGTCCGCGTCGTCCATCGCCTGGACCAGGGCGCGCGCCTGCTCCTCGATCGCATCCGCGTCGGTGCGGGTGGCCGCCGACTCGTCCAGGCCCAGCGCCTCGCGGAGGCCGGGGAGCGATGCGGTGCCGCCCCAGATCTGGCGGGCGCGGAGCACGGCGAGGACCAGGTTGACCCGGTCGTTCCCGGCGGGCGGGTTGCCCAGGACGTGCAGGCCGTCGCGGATCTGGACGTCCTTGATCTCGCAGAGCCAGCCGTCCAGATGCATGATGAAGTCGTCGAAGCCCTCGTCCTCCGGGCGGTCCTCCACCCCGAGGTCGTGGTCGAGCTTCGCGGCCTGGATCAGCGTCCAGATCTGGGCGCGGATCGCGGGCAGCTTCGCCGGGTCCATCGCCGCGATCTGGGCGTGCTCGTCGAGGAGTTGCTCCAGACGCGCGATGTCGCCGTAGCTGTCGGCGCGGGCCATCGGGGGGACCAGGTGGTCGATGAGCGTGGCGTGGACGCGGCGCTTCGCCTGCGTGCCCTCGCCCGGGTCGTTCACCAGGAACGGGTAGACGAGCGGAAGATCGCCCAGGGCCGCGTCGGGGCCGCAGGCGGCGGAGAGGCCGGCGTTCTTGCCGGGCAGCCACTCCAGGTTGCCGTGCTTGCCCAGGTGGATCATCGCGTCCGCGCCGAAACCGTTGTCCTCGGCCGAGGCGGCGATCCAGCGGTACGCCGCCAAGTAGTGGTGGGACGGCGGGAGATCGGGGTCGTGGTAGATCGCGATCGGGTTCTCGCCGAAGCCGCGCGGCGGCTGGATGAGGATGAGGAGGTTCCCGCGCCGCAGGGCCGCGAGGACGATGTCGCCCTCCGGGTTGGCCGAACGGTCCACGAACATCTCGCCGGGGGCCGGGCCCCAGTGCCGCTCGACCGCGAGCCGCAGCTCCTGCGGAAGTCCGGCGAACCAGCGGCGGTAGTCGGCGGCCGGGATGCGCACCGGGTTCTTCGCCAACTGCTCCTCGGTCAGCCACTCCTGGTCGTGGCCGCCCGCGTCGATCAGCGCGTAGATCAGCTCGTCGCCGTCGCCGGAGACCAGGCCCGGGATCTCCTCCTCGGGCCCGAAGTCGTACCCCTCGGCGCGCAGGCGGCGCAGCAGGGCCACGGCGCTGGCGGGGGTGTCGAGGCCGACCGCGTTGCCGATGCGGGAGTGCTTCGTCGGGTAGGCGGAGAGGACCAGCGCGATCTTCTTCTGCGCGTTCGGGATGTTCCGCAGTTTCGCGTGGCGTACGGCGATCCCGGCGACCCGGGCGGCGCGCTCGGCGTCGGGGACGTACGCCGGGAGCCCGTCCTCGTCGATCTCCTTGAAGGAGAACGGGACCGTGATCAGGCGGCCGTCGAACTCCGGGACCGCGATCTGGGTGGCCGCGTCCAGCGGGGAGACGCCCTCGTCGTTCTCCTCCCAGGCGGTACGCGGGCCGGTGAGGCAGAGCGCCTGGAGGATCGGCACGTCGAGCTGGGTCAGCGCGCCCGCGTCCCACGACTCGTCGTCGCCGCCGGCCGACGCCTCGGCGGGCTTCGTGCCGCCCGCCGCGAGGACCGTGGTCACGATGGCGTCGGCGGCACGGAGCCGGTCGATGAGGTCGGCCTCCGGGGTCCGGAGGGACGCGACGTACAGCGGGAGGGGGCGGCCCCCGGCGTCCTCGACCGCCGTGCACAGCGCCTCCACGAACGCGGTGTTCCCGCTCATGTGGTGGGCGCGGTAGTAGAGGACGGCGACCGTCGGCGCGCCCTCGGGCACGGCACGGGCCTCCCGCTCCAGCGGGCCCCACGCGGGGGCCGGGTGGGGCGGCTCGAAGCCGTGGCCGGTCAGCAGCACGGTGTCGGAGAGGAACCGGGCCAGCTGTTCCAGGTTGGCGGGCCCGCCGTGCGCGAGGTACGCGTGCGCCTCGGCCGCGATCCCGATCGGCACGGTGGACGCGGCCATCAGCTGCGCGTCCGGAGCCTGCTCACCGGTCAGCACGACGACCGGGCGGCCGGTGGCCAGCACCGCGTCGAGCCCCTCCTGCCACGCCCGTACGCCACCGAGGAGCCGTACGACGACGAGGTCGACGCCGTCCAGCAGCTCCGGCAGTCCGTCGAGGTCCACGCGCGAGGGGTTGGCGTACCGGTAGCTGACGGGTCCCTCGGAAGCGCGGGCGCTCAGGAGGTCGGTGTCGGACGTCGACAGGAGCAGGATCATGCTGCGTCAGGCCTTCCTCGGGGTGTCCACGCCCCGGGCGGGTGTCGGAGGGTCTCCCCGGGCGGCCCGGTGGCTACCGGGTGCTCGGAGAAGGGAGTTCCTGACTCGTCCGGCAGCCGGTGGTGGCGGCGACCGGACTCACAGTGGCGGGACCGCGCCGGAATCTCACCGGGCTTCCTCCCCTGTCGCCGTCTGGCGATGGCGGCCTGAACGGACCGCCGTCTGCATCCTAAGCGGCGGGGGTGGGGGCGGGGCAGGGGGCGGGGGTGCGGTGGTGATCACTGTTCGGCGCGGTGACCACGCCGGTGCGGGGGCGTCGATCACCGCCTGCGTCGACGGGGCGGTGGTGTCCGCCGCCCGGTGCGCCGCGGTTCCCGTCGCGAGGCGGGCCGTTCCCCGTGACCCGCTGTCCCACAGGTCACAACCGCGGGCCCATCGCCGGGACCGGCCCGGTCGGTATGCTCGCCGCCATGCCCGATTCCGCCCCCTCGCCCCTTTCCGCGGGCGGCCCAGCCCTCCGCGGCGGCGGCGACGCCTGCCCGGGGACGCTGCGGCTCCACCCGGCCGACGACGGTGCGCTGGCCCGGGTCCGGGTGCCCGGCGGGGTGCTGAGCGCGGACCGGGCGGAGGTGCTGCTCGCGGCGGCCGAACGGTTCGGGGACGGTGAGCTGCATCTCACCTCCCGGGGCAACGTCCAGCTGCGCGGCCTCGCCGCGGCGTGCGGGGGCGCCCTCGCCGAGCTGCTCACCGCCG
The DNA here is from genome assembly GCF_014649035.1 of Streptomyces sindenensis. GTDB lineage: Bacteria > Actinomycetota > Actinomycetes > Streptomycetales > Streptomycetaceae > Streptomyces > Streptomyces sindenensis. The sequence goes on along the minus strand of NZ_BMSG01000002.1, from coordinate 410,272 downwards.
CCGGGCTGCTGCCGTCCGCCGCGCACGAGCGGGCCCGCAACATCGTGGCCTCGCCGCTCGCCGGCCTGGACGGATCGGCCCCGGTCAGCGGCTGGTTGTCCGAACTGGACGGTCTGGTCTGCCAATCAGCCGCCGCGGCCTCGCTCTCCGGCCGCTTCCTGTTCGCCCTGGACGACGGCCGCGGTGACGTGGACGCGCTGGGCGCCGACGTGACCCTGATCGCGGCGGGCGACAGCTGCCTCCTGCGGATCGGGGCCGAGGACGAGGTGTTCCGGGTGCCGGGCGGGGAAGGACCGCGCGCCGCGCTTCTGGCCGCCGAGGCGTTCCTCCGCGCCGCCCGGGACTCCGGCGCGTGGCGCGTGAAGGACCTGCCCGACGACGTACGGGCCGAACTGGTTCGCGCGGTCAAGGCGGCGGCCGGTCCGGCGGTGGACCGCCCCCGGCCGCGTACGGCGACGCCCCCCGCCCCGGGCCCGCACGGCTCCCCGGACGCGGTCGGCGTCGACGTACCCCTCGGGCGGCTCACCTCCGCGCAGTGGCGGCTGCTCACCGAAACGGCCCGCCGGCACGGCGACGAGCTGCGGCTGACCCCATGGCGCGGGATCGTCGTCCCGGGGCCGTTCGGGCGGCCGGAGGACGCGGCGGCGGCGCTCGACGCCCTGGCGGCGGCCGGGCTGATCACCGCCCCCGACTCCCCGTGGACCGGGGTCGGCGCCTGCATCGGCCACCCCGGCTGCGTGAAGTCCCGGTCCGACGTACGGGCCGAAGCGGGGGCCGCCGTCGGGCCGGTCGGGCGGCTCCCTGTGTACTGGTCCGGGTGCGAACGCCGCTGCGGCCACCCCCACGGGGAGTGGATCGACGTGGTGGTCACGCCCGACGGGCACCGGATCTCGCATGTACACGGGGAGCGGCGGGACCCCCCGCGGACGGTCCGGGACGACCCGGCCGCGCTGGCGGCGGCGGTGGCCGCGGCCCGCGCCTGAGCACGCTCCCCCTCACCCCTACCGGCAGAAGAAAGCGACAGCACTGTGCACCAGTACGAGAAGGACGGACCGGCGATCTACCGCCAGTCCTTCGCCACCATCCGCGCGGAGGCGGATCTCTCCGGGCTGCCCGCCGACGTCAGCCAGGTCGCCGTCCGGATGATCCACGCCTGCGGCATGGTCGATCTCGTGCGCGACCTCGCCTTCTCGCCGAACGCCGTGGCCGACGCCCGTGCCGCTCTGCGCTCCGGCGCGCCGATCCTCTGCGACGTGGCGATGGTGGCCAGCGGGGTCACCCGCAAGCGGCTGCCCGCCGGCAACGACGTGGTGTGCACGCTGTCCGACCCGTCCGTGCCCGAGCTGGCCGCGAAGATGGGGACGACACGCAGTGCGGCGGCCCTGGAGCTGTGGCGGGACCGGATGGAGGGGGCGGTGGTCGCGGTCGGCAACGCGCCGACGGCCCTGTTCCGGCTGCTGGAGATGATCGAGGAGGGCGCCCCGCGCCCGGCCGCCGTGATCGGCGTCCCGGTCGGCTTCGTCGGCGCGATGGAGTCCAAGGAAGCCCTGGCCGAGCACCCGTCGGGCCTGGAGCACCTGATCATCCGCGGCCGGCGCGGCGGCAGCGCGATAGCGGCGGCGGCGCTCAACGCCATCGCGAGCGAGGAAGAGTAGTGATGAGCGAGTCCAGCGGCGGCACGGGCCGTCTCTACGGTGTCGGGCTCGGCCCCGGCGACCCGAACCTGATGACCCTGCGGGCCGTCCGGGCCATCGGGGACGCGGACGTCGTCGCGTACCACAGCGCCCGGCACGGCCGCTCGATCGCGCGCTCCATCGCCGCCGCGCACCTGCGGCCGGACCACATCGAGGAGGCCCTGGTCTACCCCGTCACGACGGAGACCACGGACCACCCCGGCGGCTACCGGGGCGCGTTGGAGGAGTTCTACGAGGAGGCCGCGGCCCGTCTGGCCGCGCATCTGGACGCGGGGCGCACGGTCGCGGTGCTCGCCGAGGGCGACCCGATGTTCTACGGCTCGTACATGCACATGCACAAGCGGCTGGCCGACCGGTACGCGACCGAGGTCATCCCGGGTGTCACCTCCGTCAGTGCTGCCGCCGCCCGGCTCGGCACCCCCCTCGTCGAGGGCGAGGAGATCCTCACGATCCTGCCCGGCACGCTGCCGGAGGAGGAGCTGACGGCCCGTCTCGCCGCGACGGACACGGCGGTCGTGATGAAACTGGGGCGGACGTTCCCGGCGGTGCGCGGCGCGTTCGAGGCGTCGGGCCGGCTGCCGGAGGCGCGGTACGTCGAGCGGGCCACCATGGCCGGGGAGCGTACGGGCGAACTGGCGGACGTCGACCCGGAGTCGGTCCCGTACTTCTCGGTGGCGGTGCTGCCGAGCCGCGTCGACGCGCCGCGCCCCTCCGGAAGAGGCGGCGGCGAGGTCGTGGTCGTCGGCACCGGACCGGCGGGCCCGCTGTGGCTGACGCCCCAGACGCGGGGCGCACTGGCGGCGGCGGACGACGTGGTCGGCTATACCACCTATCTGGACCGGGTGCCGGTACGGCCCGGCCAGGCGCGGCACGGCTCGGACAACAAGGTGGAGTCGGAGCGGGCGGAGTTCGCGCTGGACCTGGCCCGGCGGGGGCACCGGGTCGCGGTGGTCTCGGGCGGCGACCCCGGGGTCTTCGCGATGGCGACGGCGGTGCTGGAGGTGGCCTCGCAGGACGCGTACGCGGACATCCCGGTCCGTGTGCTGCCCGGCGTCACCGCGGCGAACGCCGCCGCCGCCCGCGCGGGCGCGCCGCTGGGCCACGACTACGCCACGATCTCCCTCTCGGACCGGCTCAAGCCGTGGGAGGTCATCGCGGAGCGGCTGCGCGCGGCGGCCTCGGCGGACCTGGTGCTGGCACTGTACAACCCGGGCTCCCAGTCGCGTACGTGGCAGGTCGGCCGGGCCCGCGACCTGCTCCTGGAACACCGCTCGCCGGACACCCCGGTGGTGCTGGCCCGGGACGTGGGCGGGCCGGCGGAGTCCGTCCGTACGGTGCGGCTGGCCGATGTCGATCCGGCGGAGGTGGACATGCGGACGCTGCTGATCGTGGGCTCGTCGCAGACGCGGTGGGTGAAGCGGGGCGAGGACGGCGGTCGGAGCGTCGTCTGGACGCCGCGCCGCTACCCGGAGGCGTAGAGCGCTCGGGCCCGGAGGCGTGGAGCCGATGCCCGCCGGACCGCTCCCGGGAGCACCGGGTCCGCGGATCGCAGGCGCGGGTCCGCTACCCGGAGGCGTGGAGCCGCGCCACCCAGCGCGCGGCCTCGTCGGGCGTACGGGCCACCGGTACCCCTTCCGGTACCGGTGGCCGCCGGACGACCACGACGGGAATCCCGGCCTCACGGGCGGCGGTGAGCTTGGGGGCGGTGGCGTCCCCGCCGCTGTCCTTGGTGACCAGGACGTCGATGCGGTGCCGCCGGAGGAGTTCCCGCTCTCCGTCGAGGTCGAACGGCCCCCGGTCCAGCAGCACTTCCATCCGGGCCGGGCAGGGCGGCTCCGGCGCGTCGACGGACCGCACGAGGAACCACAGCGCGTCGAGGCCCGCCGTCGCGAAGGCGGCGAGCCCCATCCGCCCGGTGGTGAGGAAGACCCGCTCGCCGAGTGCGGGCAGCAGCCCGGCGGCCTCGGCCAGCGATCCGGCGGAGTGCCAGCGGTCACCGTCCTGGGCGACCCAGCCGGGCCGGCGGAGGGCGAGGAGGGGAACATGGGCCAGGGCGGCGGCCTCGGCGGCGTTCCGGCTCATGGCGGCGGCGAAGGGGTGGGTGGCGTCGACGAGGGCGTCGACGTCGTGCTCACGCACCCAGGCGGCGAGCCCCTCGGGGCCCCCGAACCCGCCGACGCGGACCTCGCCCGGCGGCATCCGGGGGGCGGCGACGCGACCGGCGAGCGAGGTGGTGACCCGGACGCCGCGGTCGCCGGCCAGGCTCTCGGCCAGCCGGCGCGCCTCGGTCGTCCCCCCCAGGACAAGAACATGCACGGCAGCAGGCACAGGCATCGGAACGGACTCTTCTCGTGAACGCTGAGGCGCAGGGCGGTCGCAGTGCCCAACTCAAGCACACCGGTCTACGCCCGGGCTGGACGACCGGCGCCTGTGCGACGGCGGCGACGACGGCCGCGTACACGGCGCTGCTGACCGGCGACTTCCCGGACCCGGTGTCCATCACGCTGCCGAAGGGCCAGACACCGGCGTTCGCGCTGGCGGTGGAGGAACTGACGCCACAGGGGGCGTGCGCCGGGGTGGTGAAGGACGCGGGCGACGACCCGGACGTGACGCACGGGGCGCTCGTGCGGTCGACCGTACGGAAGCTGCCGCCCGGCTCCGGCGTGGTGTTCCGGGCGGGCCCGGGCGTGGGTACGGTGACGCTCCCCGGCCTGCCGCTGGAGGTCGGGGAGCCGGCGGTGAACCCGGTGCCGCGCCGGCTGATGCGGGAGCACGTGGAGCGGGTGGCGGCGGAGCACGGAGCGGCGGGCGACGTGGAGATCACGGTGTCGGTCGACCACGGCGAGGAGATCGCCCGCTCGACGTGGAACGGGCGCCTGGGCATCGTGGGCGGCCTGTCGATCCTCGGTACGACGGGCGTGGTCGTCCCCTACTCCTGCTCGGCCTGGATCGACTCGATCCGCCGGGGCGTGGACGTGGCGCGGGCGGCGGGCCTGACGCATGTGGCGGGCTGCACGGGTTCGACGTCGGAACGGACGGTGCGCGCGGAGTACGACCTGCCGGACATCGCGCTGCTGGACATGGGGGACTTCGCGGGGGCGGTGCTGAAGTACGTACGCCGTCACCCGGTCGACCGCCTCACGATCTGCGGCGGCTTCGCCAAGCTTTCCAAGCTCGCGGCGGGCCACCTGGACCTCCACTCGGCCCGCTCCCAGGTGGACAAGGCCTTCCTGGCCGGACTGGCCCGCCTGGGCGGTGCGGACGAGGAGCTGGCCGCCCGGATCGCCACCGCCAACACGGGCCTGGAGGCGCTGCGCCTGTGCGAGGCGGCGGGCGTCCCCCTGGGCGACCTGGTGGCGGCCCGCGCCAGGGACGAGGCCCTGACGGTGCTGCGGGGGGCGCCTGTCGCGGTGGACGTGGTGTGCATCGACCGGGCGGGGGCGGTGGTGGGGCGGGGGTAGGGCGGCACCCGGCACGCCGGTCGCCCTGCGCGCCGGGTGAGGCGACGGCCCCCCATCGGGGGAACCGCCATCGTGGGTCCGCCTCCGGCGGAACGCTCTTCGGCAGCATCTTCAGGGAGGCGACGAGAGTCGGCGCCACGGGTTCGACGACGTCCTTCGCATGCGCCTCGTGGGCCTCCCTCTGCCTCACTTTCGCCAGAACAGGTGGTGCGTCATGCCGCTCGGGCTCGGAACGACGTCCACGTGGTAGCGGTCGCGCAGGTCGTCCGGCGAGTCCCACAGGCGCAGGCCGCTGCCGAGTTCCACCGGGGCGACCGCCACGTGCAGGGTGTCGACCAGGCCGGCGTCGAGGAACTCGCGGATCGTGGTGACTCCACCGCCGAGCCGGACGTCCTTGCCGCCCGCCGCCTCCCGCGCCCGGTCCAGGACCGTCGCCGGGTCGGCGTCGACGAAGTGGAACGTGGTGTCGGAGCGCGTGAACGAGGGGCGAGTGTGGTGGGTCATCACGAACACCGGGGTGTGGAAGGGGGGTTCGTCGCCCCACCAGCCCTGCCACTCGTGGTTCTCCCACGGGCCCCGCTGCGGGCCGAACTTGTTGCGGCCCATGATCTCCGCGCCGATGTTGTGGGAGAAGTCCCGGGTGAAGTAGTCGTCCAGGCCGCGACTCCCGCCGGGGTCCGTGCGGTTCGGCCAGCTCGCCGTGGCGCCCGCCCAGGAGAAGAGCCGGCCCGGGTCGACGTGGCCGAACGGCCGCTCCAGGGTCTGGTCCTCACCGGCGGCGATGCCGTCACTCGACACCGTGAAGTTCTGCACTCGCAGCAGTTGAGCCATGCCGTCCGTCCTCCTGTGATCCGGTCCTGACGTTCTCCGTGGGCAGACCGGGGGCGCCGCCTCAACTCATCGGCCGGTCGCGTCCGCAGGTCTCTCCTCCTCACCCACTATCGCCGTCCGTCCCCCCGTACGCTGCTGAGCCGCACCGCCTCAGCGATCACCAGGGGAGCCCATGAGCCAGCAGTCGGAGCGGTCGGACCAGCCCGGCCGCAAGCCGTTCCTGTACGTCGTCGTCTGCGCGGCCGGCGTCGCCCGTGACGTCGACCGGCTCCTCGTCGCGGCGCGGGAGGCCGGCTGGGACGTCGGCGTCGTCGCCACGCCGCAGGGGCTCGGCTTCCTGGACGCGGCGGCCGTCGAGGCGCGGACCGGGTATCCGATCCGCTCCGGCTGGCGCGCCCCGGGCGACCCCCGGCCGTTCCCGGACCCGGACGCGATCGCCGTCGCGCCCGCCACCTTCAACACCATCAACAAGTGGGCGGCCGGGATCGCGGACACCCTGGCCCTCGGCATTCTCTGCGAGGCGTATGGGCTCGGCGTCCCCACCGCCGTACTCCCGGCCGTGAACTCTCACCTCGCCCAGCACCCCGCGTACGCCGAGAGCCTGGCCAGGCTGCGGAGCATGGGGGTCCGGATCAGTACCGGCGCGCCGCACACCCCCAGGTCCGGTGACACCGCCGACTTCCCCTGGGAGGAGGTCCTGGAGCTGCTGGCCCATGGGCCGGATTCGACCGCCCGATAGAGTCATGGCCGGATAACGAGATCACCACGTGCGCACCGACCGCCGCACGCCCCAGGAGGAAGCCATGGGAACCCGCCGTACGCCGCTGCCCGGAGTGGGTGCCCAGTACGACTTCACGACCGAGACGGGACAGCACATTTCGGTCGTCGTCCACCACGACGGACGCCGGTTCATCGGGTTCTACGAACAGGACGACCCTGATGCGTGCCGGCTCTCCGTCCCCCTGACGACGACCGAGGCCACCGCGCTGGCGCACCTCATCGATCCGGCGCCCATCGACGCCGTACGGACCGAGGGCATCGACCTCGTCACCGAGCACATTCCGCTCGGGTCCCGCTCCCCGTACGGCGGGCGGCTGTTGGGGGAGACGCGGGCGCGGACCCGGACCGGGGCGTCCATCGTGGCGGTGCTGCGCACCCACAGCGCGCACCCGTCGCCGGAACCGGATTTTCGACTGGCCATCGGGGACACGCTCGTCGCCGTCGGTACGCGTGAGGGCGTCGACGCGCTCTCCGAGATCATTGCGGAGGGCTGACCGTGCACGACACGACCGCGTTGCTGGTGGAACTGGGCGCCGTCATCCTCGGGCTGGGGCTCCTGGGGCGGTTCGCCGGGCGGATAGGGCTCTCCCCCATCCCCCTGTATCTGCTCGCCGGTCTGGCGTTCGGGCACGGAGGGCTGATTCCGCTCAAGGCCAGCGAAGAGTTCACCATGGTGGGCGCCGAGATCGGCGTCATCCTGCTGCTCCTGCTGCTGGGGCTCGAATACAGCGCCTCGGAACTGGTCACCAGTCTCAAGACGCAATACCCGTCCGGCGCCGTGGACTTCGTCCTCAACGCGACGCCCGGCGCCGTCGCCGCCCTGATCCTCGGCTGGGGGCCCGTGGGCGCCGTCGCGCTCGCCGGGGTCACCTGGATCTCGTCCTCCGGGGTGATCGCCAAGGTCATGACCGACCTCGGCCGGCTCGGCAACCGCGAGACCCCCGTCATCCTCGGCGTCCTGGTCATGGAGGACCTGGCGATGGCGGTGTACCTGCCGCTGCTCACCGCCATGCTCGCCGGGGTCGGCCTGGCGGGCGGCAGCCTCGCGCTCGTCATCGCGCTCGGGGCCGTCGGGCTCGTCCTCTACCTGGCGCTCCGCCACGGCCGCCTGATCAGCCGCGCGGTCTCCTCCGACAACCCGGAGATGCTGCTCCTGGTCGTCCTCGGCCTCACGCTCCTGGTCGCCGGTGTCGCCCAGCAGCTCCAGGTGTCCGCCGCCGTCGGCGCGTTCCTCGTCGGCATCGCGCTCTCCGGCGAGGTCGCCGAGGGCGCCCGCAAACTGCTCACCCCGCTGCGGGACCTGTTCGCCGCCGTGTTCTTCGTCTTCTTCGGACTCTCCACGAACCCGGCCGACATCCCGCCGGTGCTGCTGCCCGCGGCCCTGCTGGCCGTCATCACCACCCTCACCAAGATCGGCACCGGCTACTACGCGGCCCGCCGCGCCGGGGTCGGCCCGCGCGGCCGCTGGCGCGCGGGCGGCACGCTCGTGGCGCGCGGTGAGTTCTCCATCGTCATCGCCGGTCTGGCCGTGGCCACCGAGCCGCGCATCGGCCCCATCGCCACCGCGTACGTCCTGATCCTCGTCATCGTCGGCCCGCTCACCGCCCGGTGGACGCAGCCCGTCGCCGCGAAGATCGAGGCCCGTCGCGGCGGGGGCACGGGCACCCGCGACGCCCTGGCGGAGGGGCCCGTCGCGAAGTCCGCCCCCGAACGGCGGCTGGGCTCCCACGACGCCCTGACCCCGGAACCGGTGGGCGAGAAGCACGAGTAGCCCCCGGCCCGAGTCACCGCGGCCGAAGCCCCGACGCCCTGATGGGCGCCGGGGCTTCGCCGTACCCCGGCGTACCCGGCGTACCCCGGTACATTCATCTCTACATGTCTGTAGAGTTGACCGCGTTCCGGCAGCGCACCGCAACGTAGGGAGATGTCATGGCTCTGTGGGACCGCATCAAGGAATCCGCCTCGTCGATGCAGACGCAGTTGGAGGCGAAGAAGAACGAGCTGAAGTCGGGGTCGTTCCGGGACGCGAGCATGGCCATGTGTGCCCTGGTCGCCGCCGCCGACGGTTCCGTCGACCCGGCCGAGCGCCAGCGCGTCGCGGCGCTCATCGCGTCCAACGACGTCCTGCGGAACTTCCCCGCCGACGACCTCCAGCGGCGCTTCAACGCGTACGTGGACCAGCTCACCGCCGACTTCGCCCTCGGCAAGGTCGGTGTGGTCCAGGAGATCGCCAAGGCCAGGAAGAAGCCGGCGGAGGCCCGCGCCGTCATCCAGATCGGCATCGTGATCGGCGGCGCCGACGGTGACTTCGACGCGACCGAGCAGGCGGTGGTGCGCGAGGCGTGCTTCGCGCTCGACCTGCCGCCGCACGAGTTCGACCTGTAACGGCTCGACCGGTAACGGCCCCTCCGTGCGGCATCGGCCGGCCGGGCGCGTCACAGCTCCTTGGCCGGCCAGTCCAGCAGGCGGGCTCCGATGACCGCCGTCTGCAGCGTGTAGCGGTGCATCGGGTCCGAGGGGTCCGACCCGGTCAGCTGGTGGATGCGCTCCAGGCGGTACGTCAGCGCCCGCACGCTCAGCGCCAGCCGGCGGGCGGTCTCGGCGGCGACGCAGCCCGCGTCGAAGTAGACCGCCAGCGTGTTCAGCAGCGGTTCCGCGCCGCCCCTCGCCTTCTGGAGCGGGCCCAGCTCGCTGCGCACCAGATCGGCCATCGCCTGCCGGTCCCGGGTCAGCACCGGGTAGACCATGAGGTCCGAGGCGTACAGCAAGGGGTCCTCCATCCCCATCCGGTCCGCCAGGTCGAGGGCCTCGAGCGCCTCGTCGTACGAGTGGACCACCCCGCCGGGGCCCTTGTGGGGGCGGCCGACCGCCACCTGCCCGCCGTCCGTCGCCGCGTGCGCCTGCTTGGCGAAGTAGCGCAGGACGTCCGGCTGGCTGCCCGGCGCGATGCAGACGATCCGGCCGTCCTTCGTCGTCAGCAGGATCTTCCGCCCGCTGAACCGCGTCAGCAGCGCCGCCTCCACACTGCGCGGCACGGCGTCCGTCTCCGTGTACGTCTCCGGGCCCGACGCCACCGCGACCGCGTGCGCCCGGGAAAGCCGCAGGCCGAAGCGGGTCGCCCGCTCCGCGAGCCGGACCAGGTCGCTGCGACCGTAGAGCAGGTCGTCGATGAACTCCCGGCGCGCCGCCTCCTCCCGCCGCACGGTGAGGCGTTGGGCCCGCTCGAAGCCCTCGGCGAACGCGTCGACCGCCTGCTCCACGGCGGCCAGGAGGGGGTCGGTCACGGCAGGGGCGTTTCCGGCAGCGGCGCGGGGCCAGGCTTCACGGGTCTGCGCCAGATGCATCGTCACCAGGGCACGCAACTGATGGCCCGCGTCCGCCGCGGCACGGCCCAGCGCGCGGCGTTCTTCCAGTTCGTTACGTGTCAGACGTCGGCCGGTGAGGGCGACTTCACCCAGAATGCGGGCATAATCGCCCAGCATTTCCTCGGGAATACTCGGCTCGGCCACGCACTCTCCCTCAGCCTCGCAACAGTCCTGTCATTTCCCCAACGCACGCGGGGCGATGCCGGTGCCCGGCATGAGCACAGCGTAAAGATTGCCGGGATCCGGCAATGCATCGGGCGGGCCCCGGATGACAGGATCAGGTCAGCAAGAACACGGGGGAAGCACGGGGGAATCGGGGGAAGCACGGGGGAGCAGGGGGAACAACCCGGCCGCCGCGGCAGGTTACGACCACGCCGCGGCAGCCGGGCCCTGTCACCCGCGGGCAGACCACCGGGCACCCGCCGACCGGCCGCTCGCCGACCGGCCGCCCGCCTTCCCCGTACCGGATGACGAAAGCGCACGCCGCAGGGCGGATGCGCCGAACCGCAGGGGGTGGGATCGATGGACGAGTTCCTGAGCGCGGCAATCGGATTCCCCGCCGTCATCTTCGGCGCCGCTCTGGTCGTCATCGTCTGCTTCTGGCTGCTGGTGCTCGCCGGGGCCGCCGGCCACGACTCCTTCGACGCCGACCTCGACACCGGTTCGGTCGGCCTCGGCGGCGTACCGGTCTCCGTCTCGGTCTCCCTGCTGATCGTCTTCGCCTGGTTCGGGAGCCTGACCGGCACGGTCCTGCTCCGCCACAGCGACACCAGCAGCGCCACCCGCGCCGTGCTCGCGGTCGCCGTGCTCGCCGGGTCGCTGCTGCTCGCCTGGGCGGCCGTCCGCCTCCTCGTGCACCGCTTCCGCCGGCTCTTCCCGGCACAACCTCCGCCATCCCGGCTGGACTTCGTCGGAAGCGTCTGCACGATCCGCACCGGCACCGTCACCACGACGTTCGGCCAGGCCGAGGTCGTCTCGCGCGACGGGTCGACCGCCATCGTGCAGGTCCGCCGGGCCGAGTCCTCCCCACCCTCCGCCGGCTCCCCGGGGCCGGACGCCGAGGACTCGCCGCTCGTCACGGGCGGCTCCGGGCTCCTCTACGCGTACGACGAGGACGGCGAGTTCTTCTGGGTCGCGCCCTACGACGCGGCGCTCGATCCGGGCCCGAACAGCTGACGCTCCTCCGGACGTCGCCCTGAACCGCTGGTCACCCGCTACCGCGCGGTGCCACTTCCGTACCAACCAGCCGCCAAGGACTCTTCTATGGATGCCATCTCCCTGGGCATCGGCGTGCTCGTCGCCGTTGTCCTGCTCATCGTCATCGCCATCGCCTTCGTCGTCACCCGGCTGTTCCGCAAGGTCGAGCAGGGCAAGGCGCTGATCATCTCCAAGACCAAGAAGGTCGACGTCACCTTCACCGGAGCCGTCGTCCTGCCCGTGCTCCACAAGGCCGAGACGATGGACATCTCGGTGAAGACGATCGAGATCCGCCGCGCCGGGCGCGAGGGTCTGATCTGCCAGGACAACATCCGCGCCGACATCCAGATCACGTTCTTCGTCCGGGTCAACAAGACCGTCGAGGACGTCATCAAGGTCGCCCAGGCCATCGGTACGGGGCGGGCCAGCGACAAGGACGCCATCCAGCAGTTCTTCGCCGCCAAGTTCTCCGAGGCCCTCAAGACCGTGGGGAAGCAGCTCGACTTCGTCGACCTGTACACCAAGCGCGAGGAGTTCCGGGACCGGATCATCCGGGTCATCGGCACCGACCTGAACGGCTACCACCTCGACGACGCCGCGATCGACTTCCTGGAGCAGACCCCGATGGCCCAGCTCGACGGGGCCAACATCCTGGACGCGCAGGGCATCCGGAAGATCACCGAGCTGACCGCGATCGAGCACGTGCGGACCAACGAGTTCCAGCGCACGGAGCAGAAGGAGATCACCCGGCAGGACGTCGACGCCCGCGAGACGATCCTGGAACTGGAGCGCCGGCAGGCCGAGGCCGAGATCAAGCAGCGCCGCGAGGTCGACACGCTGCGGGCCCGCGAGGAGGCGGCCACCGCCCGGGTGCAGGAGGAGGAGCGGCTCGGCGCGCAGACCGCGTTCATCAAGACCGAGGAGCAGCTCGGCATCCAGCGCGAGAACCAGGCGCGGGAGATCGCCGTCGCGCAGAAGAACCGCGAGCGGGTCATCGCCGTCGAGAGCGAGCGGATCGAGAAGGACCGGATGCTGGAGGTCATCGGGCGCGAGCGCGAGACCGAGCTCAACCGGATCGCCGCCACGAAGGAGGTCGAGGCCGAGCGGCGCGAGGTCGCCGACGTCATCCGGGAGCGGATCGCGGTGGACCGCACGGTCGCCGAGCAGGAGGAGTCGATCCTCACCCTGCGCGCCGTCGAGGACGCCGAGCGGGCCCGCAGGTCGGTCATCATCGCGGCCGAGGCGGAGGCGCAGGAGAAGCTGGTCAAGGACATCAAGGCGGCCGAGGCGGCGGAGGCGGCCTCCACGCACCTGGCGGCCGAGCAGCTCACGCTCGCCGAGGCGCGGCTGAAGACGGCCGACCTGGACGCGCAGGCCAAGCTGCGGCTGGCGGAGGGCGTCCAGGCCGAGACGGCCGCGCCCGGGCTCGCCGCCGTGCAGGTCCGTGACGCGGAGGCGGACGTCACCGAGAAGGCCGGTCTCGCGGAGGCCGAGGCGACGGCGGCCCGGCTCAAGGCCGAGGCGGAGGGCGCGCGGCTCAAGGCGCTCGCCGACGCGGAGGGAACCCAGGCGCAGGCGACCGCCGACGCGGCGGCCATCGGCGAGAAGCTGAAGGCGGAGGCCGCGGGGCTCACGGAGAAGGCGGCCGCGATGGCGGCGCTGGACGAGGCGTCCCGTGCGCACGAGGAGTACCGCCTGCGGCTCGACGCGGAGAAGGAGATCCGGCTGGCGGGGCTCGACGTGCAGCGGCAGGTCGCCGAGGCGCAGGCGACGGTCCTGGCGACGGGTCTGGAGAACGCCGACATCGACATCATCGGCGGGGAGTCCGTCTTCTTCGACCGGCTCGTGTCGTCGGTCTCGCTCGGCAAGGCGGTCGACGGGTTCGTCGACAACTCGCAGACGGCGCAGGCGCTGGCGGGGTCGTGGCTGGACGGTTCGTCGTCCTTCACGGACGACCTGAGCCGGGTGCTGGGGTCGGTCTCCACGGGTGATGTGCGGGACCTGACGGTCTCGGCGCTGCTGATGCGGCTGATGGGGTCGTCGGGTGCGGCGTCGGGCCAGGTGGAGCAGTTGCTGGCGGCGGCGAAGGACCTGGGGCTCGCGGATCTGCCGGTGTCCTCGGTGGCCGGCGGCACGACGGTGGCTCCCGCGGCGGTGTCACTGAACGGGGCCGGGGCCGGGGCCGCAGGCTAGCCACGGCCGCACTTCCACAGCCCGTCCGGTGCTCGGGGACAGCCCCTCGTGCCGAGGGGGGCGGGCGAGGCGGGGCGGGCCGCCGTTCGCGGCCCGCCCGGCGCTTGAGGACGGAACCCTTGGCCCGGGGGGCCGGAAGGTCTGCGTGTGCGTCCCACGGGGGTGGGCGCACGAGGGCCTGGCCCGCCCGGCAGGGCGGGCCCCCTCCGGGCCGGGGGTTCCGTCCTCAAGCGCCGGACGGGCTGAAGACCCTGGCCCGGGCCCACACGCCAGGAGTGAGCCCGCCAGCTCGCAGGCCCCGTCCTCGAACGCCGGACGGGCCGAAGACCCTGGCCGGGGCCCGGCGGCACATGACGAAACACGTAGGGAGCCGTACGCATGGACAGCGACATCACCGACACCGCCACCGAGCCCCAGGGCGGCCAGGGCGGCCAGGGCGATGTGGACGCCGGGGCCTACGAGGTGCTGCGGCGACGGCTCTCGGCGCAGGCCGGGGAGCTCGTGCGGCGGGCCGAGGCGCTCAACGCCCGGCGGACCGAGGAGTTCGGCTCGACCGGACTGCGGCTCCTGGCCACCGAGCAGGTGCGCACCGAGCACGCCTCCGTCCCGCGTGACCTCGTCGCCGTCGGCGGCAGGCTCCTCTTCGGGTTCGAGCGGGGCCCGGGGGCCCGGGGCGAGGCCGGGGTCGACGACGTCCTCCTCGTACGGGAGGCCGGGACCGAGGACGACGGCACCGCTCCGCCGCCCCCCAGCACCCTCCTCGACGACGACGGGTTCCGGCGCGAGTTCGCCTCGCTCCACCGCTACTTCCGCGACGCCCGGCTCCTCCGCCTGCGCCGGGCCGGCGGCAAGCTCCTCGCCGTCTTCCGGACGGGCGAGAACGCCGAGGACATCCGCGTGCTGCGCTGGGCCCTGGGCGCGGACGGGTCGCCCGGGGCGTTCCTGGACGCCCAGGGCGAGCGCGACCACGTGTTCCCCCCGTCCCACGACTTCGACTGGACCGTCGCCGGGCGCGAGGCCCACCGCACCGGCCGCCACCCGCACATCGCCATCGGCAAGGACGGCGGCCTCTTCGTCGACACGCTCGGCGGCACCCTGACCGTCAAGGTCACCGACGACACCGAGTCGCCGGACGGGATCTACGAGGAGCCCGTCGACGAGCCCTTGCAGTCGCTGGCCGACGCCGACGTCGAGTACGCGGAGGTCGGGCCGCTGACGCTGCTGCGCGTACGGCCGTACAAGGAGACCGCCCGGCGGTATCTCGTCTTCAACTCGCTGCTGGGCCACGTCCGGCGGCTCGACTCCATCGGGCCGTCCTGCCACCGGCTCCCCGAGGACCAGGGGATCATCTTCCCCGGCGGCTACTACCTCACCACCGGCACCGCGAAGACCTTCGACACCGCCGAGGAGCTGACCGAGCCGGTCTTCGAGGGCGCGGTCCGCTCGCCCAACGGGGAGGACGTGCTCTACGTCTTCCGCTCCCGCGACGGCCTGCGCAGTCTCCTCCTCCCCTACAACCTGATCCGCCAGGAGGTCGCCACCCCGCTCACCGGGCGCGGGCACGCGCTGCTGGACGACGGAACGCTGGTCCTGCTGCGGGACAACCCGGACGGGCCGGCCCGTGTGCACCCGTTGCAGCGCTGGCAGACGCCGTACGTCTCCGATACCTACGCCGCCGCCCGGCCGACCGGGACCGGGCCGCTCGCCCGGACCGGCAACGCCGATCTGGTGCGCGGGATCTCGGACTGCCTCGCGCTCGCGCACGGCGTCCAGGACATGACGCCGACGACCGCCGTGTACGGGCAGCTCGCCGCCGACTGCGCCCGCGCCCAGGACCGCTACCACTGGCTGTCCGACCCCGAACTGGGCTCGCTCGGTGAGCCGTTGTCCGAGCTGCGGGCCACCGCGCAGCAGGTGCTGGCCGAGTTCTCCGCCGTACAGGATCTGACCCGGCGGGCCGCCGACGCGCTGGAGGAGACCGCGGGGCGCATCACCGCGCTCGTGCGGCGGGTGCGCGGCGAGGTGCCCGGGTCGGCGTCCGCGTGGGTCGAGCGGCTCACCGAACTCCGGCAGGCGCACGGGCACTTGGCCACGGTCGGCGAGATGCGGTACGCCGACGTCGAGCGGATCGCGGAGCTGTCGGCCCGGACCGAGGACGACATCGCGTCGGCCGCCCAGCGGGCCGTCTCCTTCCTCGCCCGCGAGGACGCGTTCGACGGGTACCACGCGGACATCGCGGGGCTCGTGGCCGACGCGGGGGCGCTGGAGACCGTACGGGACGCCTCCGCCGTGACGGACCGGCTGGCGGCGATGACGGAGGGCCTTGCCACCGTCACGGACGTCGTCGCCGGTCTCGACATCGGCGACGCCACCGTGCGCACCTCGATCCTGGAGCGGATCGCGGAGGTGCTGGGCGGGGCGAACCGGGCCCGCGCCACCCTGGACGCGCGCCGTCGGGAGCTGCTGTCGAAGGAGGGGCGGGCCGAGTTCGCCGCCGAGTTCGCGCTGCTCGGGCAGGCGGTGACGGGCGCGCTGGCCGCCGCCGAATCGCCGGAGGCCTGCGACGACCAACTGGCACGGCTGCTGCTCCAGTTGGAGAACCTGGAGTCGCGTTTCGCGGAGTTCGACGACTTCCTCGCGGAGCTGGCCGAGCGTCGCACCGAGGTGTACGAGGCGTTCTCGGCGCGCAAGCAGACCCTCCAGGACGAGCGGGCGCGGCGCGCCGAGCGGCTGGCCGGGTCGGCCGACCGGGTGCTGGAGACCATCGCCCGGCGGGTGGCCGCGCTGGACGATCTCGACGCCGTCCACACCTACTTCGCCTCCGACCCGATGGTCGCCAAGATCCGGCGTACCGCCGACGAGCTGCGTGAACTCGGCGACCCGGTACGGGCGGAGGAGCTGGACGGGCGGCTGAAGGCGGCCCGGCAGGAGGCGGGCCGCGCCCTGCGCGACCGCACCGAGCTGTACGCGGACGGCGGGTCCGTGATCAAGCTGGGCCGTCACCGGTTCGCGGTGAACACCCAGCCGTTCGACCTGACGCTCGTGCCCTCCGGGGAGAGCCTCGTCTTCGCGCTGACCGGGACGGACTACCGGGCCCCGGTCACCGACCCGGCGTTCTCGGCGGCCCGGCCGTACTGGGAGCAGCTGCTCCCCTCGGAGAACGCCGCCGTCTACCGCGCCGAGCACCTCGCCGCCCGGCTCCTCGACGAGCACGGGGCGAGCCGTCTGACCGCGTTGTCCGACGCCGAACTGGCCCGGCTGGTACGGGAGTCGGCGGCCGAGGCGTACGACGAGGGGTACACCCGGGGCGTCCACGACGAGGACGCCACCGCGATCCTGGCCGCCCTGCTGCGCCTGCACGCGGGCGCCGGGCTGCTGCGCCACGAGCCGGGGGCCCGGGCCGCCGCCCAGCTGTTCTGGGCGTACGGCGTGGACGCGGCGCAGCGCACGGCGTGGGCCCGGCGGGCCGTGTCGCTGGCCCGCGCCCGCGACACCTTCGGGCTGGCCCCGGCCATCGCCGCGCTCCAGGAGGAGTGGGCGACGGCGATCGAGTGCGGTCCGGCGGCCGCGGACGGGGTACGGCCCGAGGCCGTCGCCGCGTACCTCTTCGAGGAGCTGACGAGCGGGCCGGCCGGGTTCGTCCGGTCCGCCGCGGTCCGGACGTTCCTCGACGGGTTCCACCGGGCCGCCGGGCCGGACGCGTACACGCAGGACCTGGCGGCCCTGGGCGACGACCTGGCCGCCCGCAAGCAGCTCGTGGAGGGCTGGCTGGTCCCGTACGCCGAGTCCACGGGGGCCGTCGCGTCCATGGGGGCCGCCGGGGCCGCGGGAGCCGCCGGGGCCGCGGGAGCCGCCGGGGCCGCCGGGGTCGCCGGAGCAACGGGAACGGGCACCGGCGGCGGCGATCTGGCGGAGGCCGTCGCGGTGGAGCTCTGCCCGGAACTGGAGCGGTACGCGTGCGACGCGCCGCTCACCGAGCGTCTTGAGGGCCTCCTCGGCGACCACCCGCGCATCGCGGGCGGCGGGGCCCTCACCGTACGGCTCGACGAACTCCTGGCCCGTGCCGCCGAGTTCCGCAACGACATCGTGCCCGGGTTCCGCGCCTACCAGCGGCTGCGCACCTCCCTGGTGGACGCCGAGCGCGGGCGGCTGCGGCTGGACGACCACCGGCCGCGCGTGATGTCGGCGTTCGTCCGCAACCGGCTGCTCGACGAGGTGTACCTGCCGCTGATCGGCGACAGCCTGGCCAAGCAGCTCGGCACCGCCGACGCCGACCGGCGCACCGACTCGCAGGGCCTGCTCCTGCTCGTCTCGCCGCCCGGCTACGGCAAGACGACGCTCATGGAGTACGTCGCGGACCGGCTCGGCATGGTCCTCGTCAAGGTCAGCGGCCCGAACCTGGGCCACGACGTGACCTCCCTCGACCCGGCCCAGGCCCCGAGCGCCACCGCCCGGCAGGAGATCGAGAAGATCAACTTCGCCCTGGAGGCGGGCAACAACACGCTCCTCTACCTCGACGACATCCAGCACACCTCGCCCGAACTCCTCCAGAAGTTCATCCCGTTGTGCGACGCCACGCGCCGCGTCGAGGGGGTGCGGGACGGTGAGCCGCGCAGCTACGACCTGCGGGGCAAGCGGTTCGCGGTGTGCATGGCGGGCAACCCGTACACCGAGTCCGGCGAGCAGTTCCGGATCCCCGACATGCTCGCCAACCGGGCCGACGTGTGGAACCTCGGCGAGGTGCTGAGCGGCCGCGAGGACGTCTTCGCGCTGAGCTTCGTGGAGAACGCGCTGACCGCCAACCCGGTCCTCGCCCCGCTCGCCGGGCGCTCCCGCGACGATCTGACGCTGCTGGTGCGGCTGGCGGGCGGCAGCGACCCGGCCGCCCGCGCCGAGCACCTGGAACACCCGTACAGCGCTGCGGAGCTGGACCGCATCCTGGCGGTGCTGCGCCACCTCCTCACGGCCCGGGACACCGTGCTCGCGGTGAACGCCGCGTACATCGCGTCGGCCGCGCAGACGGACGCCACCCGCACCGAACCGCCGTTCCGGCTCCAGGGCTCCTACCGCAACATGAACAAGATCGCCGAGCGGATCGTGCCGGTGATGAACGACGACGAACTGTCCGCCGTCATCGACGACCACTACGCGGGCGAGGCCCAGACGCTCACCACCGGGGCCGAGGCCAACCTGCTGAAGCTGGCCGCCCTGCGCGGCACGCTCACCGCCGAGCAGGCGGAGCGGTGGGCGGCGATCAGCGGTGCCTACGTCCGTACGCAGGCGCTCGGCGGGCCGGAGGGCGACCCGATGACCCGGGCCGTGGCCGCGCTCGGGCTGCTCGCGGACCGGATCGCGGCGGTCGAGACGGCGATCCAGCGGGCGGCGGACCCCCGGCACCTGCTGGCGGGCGCCCAGGGAGGCACCAACGGCGGGGCTCTCAACGGCGGGACGGTCAACGGCGAGTCGGTCAACGACCGGCCCACCCCCGGTCGTCATGCGAAGATCACCAACGCTCCACACTGATCGGTACCGACCGGCACCGATCGGGAAGACCGAGCCGGAAGGATCACGGGCATGCTGGGTTTCGTGCCTCCACTTCCTCAGCAGCCGGGACGGCCGCCGTCCTCCGGCCACATGATCGTCTGCGGTGACGACGCCCTGGCGCGCCGGCTCGCCGTGGAGCTGCGCTTCATCTACGGGGAACGGGTCACGCTGCTCCTGCCGCCGGGCCGGGACGCGAGCGGCCCGCAGACCCCGATGACCCAACGGGGCCGGGCAGCGGCCCTGTTCGGCCGGATGTCGGCGGCGATGAACCGCGCGGGCCACGGCAACGGGGCCACCGACGGCAGCGGCGACACCAACGCCGGGGTCGAGGCCGTCCGCATCATGGAGGCCCCCGAGCCCTCCGACGACGTCCTGGAGGAGGCGGGCATCGACCGGGCCGCCGCCCTCGCCCTCGTCTACGACGACGACGAGCGCAACATCCGCGCCGCCCTGACCGCCCGCCGCTTCAACCCCCGTCTGCGGCTGGTGATCCGGCTCTACAACCGCAAGCTCGGCCAGCACCTGGAGGAGCTGCTCGACCAGGCGGCGGCCGTCGCCATGCCCGGTATCGACCCGGCGCTGCTGGACGCCTCCACCACCGTCCTGTCCGACGCCGACACCGCCGCCCCGGCCCTCGCCGCCACCGCCCTGACCGGCAGCAGCAAGGTCATCCAGGCCGAGGGGCTGCTCCTGCGCGCCGCCGAGCGCCCGCCGCCCGGCCCCGGCGAGAGCGCCGACCCCGGCCTGTGCACCCTCGCCCTGCTCTCCTCCACCACCAACGACCCGGCGGGCGCGGAGGGTTCGGACAGCAGCGGCGACGAGGCCCCGCAGCTCCTGCCCGACGAGCGCGCCCTCGCCGAGACGACCGGCCGGGGCACGGTGGTCCTCGAAGCGATCAGCCGGGCCGATCCGGCCCGACCCGCGACCCGGATGGGGGGCAGGGGCGCACCGCTCTCGCAGGTCTTCTCCCGCAGGCTGCGCTGGTCGGCCCTCGGCATAGCGCTCGCGGCACTCGCCCTGGTGGTCGCCTCGCTCCTCACCACCCGGGACGGCCTGGTCCACTCCACCTATCTGACCCTGCTCGACCTGCTGGGCATGAACGACCCGTCGGAGGACGGCACGACCGCCCGGAAGGTCATCCAGCTGCTCTCCGGCGTCGCCGGGCTGCTCCTGCTGCCGCTGCTGATCGCCGCCGTCCTGGAGGCGTTCGGCACCCTGCGCACCGCCTCCTCGCTGCGCCGCCCGCCCCGCGGCCTCTCGGGGCACGTGGTGCTGCTGGGGCTCGGCAAGATCGGCACGCGCGTCCTCATGCGCCTGAGGGAACTCGACATCCCCGTGGTCGTCGTCGAGGAGGACCCCGAGGCGCGCGGTATCCCGCTGGCCCGGTCCCTGCACGTGCCGACCGTCATCGGCGACGTCACCCAGGAGGGCGTCCTCGAAGCGGCCAAGATCTATCGCGCCCGCGCCCTCCTCGCGCTCACCAGCATCGACACGACGAACCTGGAAGCCACGCTGTACGCCCGCTCGGTGAAGCCGGACCTGAGGGTCGCGCTGCGGCTGTACGACGACGAGTTCGCGACCGCCGTCTACCGCACCCTGCGCACCGCGCACCCCCAGGCCCTGACCCGCTCGCGCTCGGTCTCCCATCTCGCCGCGCCGGCGTTCGCGGGCGCCATGATGGGCCGCCAGGTCCTCGGCGCCATCCCGGTCGAGCGCAAGGTGATGCTGTTCGCCGCCCTGGAGGTCGCGGGACACCCGCAGTTGGAGGGCCGCACGGTCGAGCAGGCGTTCCGGGCGGGCGCCTGGCGGGTCCTGGCCATCGACGCCACCCCGCCCGCCGACCGCAACCCGGACCTCGCCGCCCCGCCCCCGTTCGACCCGGAGGGCGCCCCGCCCCCGCCGTCCTCCGGCCTGGTCTGGGACCTGCACCCCGGCTACGTGCTGCGCGCCCAGGACCGAGTGGTGATCGCCGCCACCCGCCGGGGCCTCGCGGAGCTGCTGCGCCGGCAGCGGTCGGCGGTGCCGGGGCGGTAGGCCGGTTCGCGGGCGGTAGGCCGGTTCACGGGTGGTAGGCCGGTTCACGGGTGGGCGCATCACCGGCCGGCAGCACGGCTCGGGCGGGCTGACCGCGCGCCGGGCAGTACAACTGGGCGGGCGGATCGCGCGCCGGGCCGTACGGCTCGGGCGGGCAGACCGCGCGACGGGCCGTACGGCTCGGGCGGGCAGACCGCGCGACGGGCAGCCCGGCTCGGGCGGGCGGATCGCGCGGCGGCTACCGGAACGCGCCCATCGCCTCCCGGACCTCGTCCAGCGTGGCCTCCGCCAGGGCGTTCGCCCGCTCGTTGCCCGCGCGGAGCACCGACCGTACGTACGTCAGGTCCTTCGCGTACTCCGCCCGCCGGGCCCGGAAGGGCGCCAGGTGGGTGTTGACCGCGTCGGTCACCGTCCGTTTCAGAGCGGCGGCTCCGCCGTCGCCGATCTCCGCCGCGACCTCGTGCGGGTCCCGGTCGAGACAGAGGGCGGCCAGCAGGACCAGCGAGGAGACGTTGGGGCGGGCGTCGGGGTCGTACGTGATGAGCCGGTCCGCGTCCGTCGTCGCGCCCTTGATCAGCCGGGCGGTCTCGTCGGCGGTGGCGGAGAGCGGCACGGAGTTGGCCCGGCTCTTGCTCATCTTCGTACCGTCCGTGCCGAGCAGCAGGGGCGCGGCGGAGAGCAGGATGTCCGGTTCCGGGAAGACCCGGCCGTACCGCTCGTTGAAGCGGCGGGCGATCGTCCGGGTGACTTCCAGGTGGGGCGCCTGGTCACGGCCGACCGGAACCAGGTTCCCCTTGCAGGACAGGATGTCGGCGGCCTGGTGGACCGGGTAGGTGAGCATCAGCCCGCTGACCGTGGACTGCCGGGAGTGCGCGATCTCGTCCTTGACCGTGGGGTTGCGGTTCAGTTCCGCGACGGAGACCAGGCTGAGGAACGGCAGCATGAGCTGGTTGAGCGCGGGGACGGCGCTGTGGCAGAAGACGGTGGACCGGGCGGGGTCGATACCGAGGGCCAGGTAGTCCAGGAGCAGCCCGTCGGTGTACTCCGCCAGCCGCTCCGCGGTGTCCCGGTCGGTGATGACCTGGTAGTCGGGGATGAGGACGATGACGTCCACGCCGAGATCCTGGAGGCGGACCCGGTTGCGCAGGGAGCCGAAGTAATGGCCCAGGTGAAGGGAGCCCGTGGGGCGGTCCCCGGTGAGGACCCGGAAGCTTCCGGGGTCCCGGGCGATGCGGTGCTCCAGCTCGGCGGCATGGTTCTCCGGGCTGCGGGGCTCGGCGGTGGTCGTGGTCGTGGCCGTGATCGTGGTCATGGTGGCTGTCTCTCCTCGCGTGAGTGCGGTGTGAGGGACGGCCCCGCCGGTGAGCGCCGCTGCGCTCCGTCTCCGTGTCCGCGCCGTACGAGGGCAGCAGAAAGGGCCGTCCATGTCGAACGGCCCTGGTTCCGTGCAGATGCTGTGGCCGCTCCTAGGAGGAGCGCCACCAATTGCGGCACGGGACGGAGGTCATGAGGGGAAGCGTACCGCCCCCCGGGGATGCCTCGGGGCGCCTGGAGGGCTTCGACACACCTGGGGGGCACCTGGAGGGCTTCGACACGTCTGGGGAGCCGCAGGACGCCCGGGGAGGCCGCGGGCCCTACTTCGGGGCGTGCTCACCCACGTAGAAGAGGAGCCAGACGAACCCGGCGAAGAGGTGGGTCACGAAGACATAGACGAAGACGCGCAGGAACACTCCGCGCGCTTTCCACTCCTCGCCGTTGCTCTTCAGCTCGCCCACCGCTCCAGGGTACGCCCGCCCGGGAAGGCCGCACGGCCGCGCGGAATAGGACGGGGAGGGGTCCCGTTGTAGGGTGTAGTTCAACGTTCAACCAAATTGGTCAGGGCCTCCGGTCTCCGCTTCCCCGGATTCCAGGACTCCCGGCCAGGTCTCAGGAAGGCGGACGCCATGCAGTTCGGGATCTTCACCGTCGGGGACGTCACGACCGACCCGACCACCGGCCGGACCCCCACGGAGAACGAGCGGATCAAGGCGACCCTGGCCATCGCGCAGAAGGCCGAGGAAGTCGGCCTGGACGTCTTCGCGACCGGCGAGCACCACAACCCGCCGTTCGTCCCGTCCTCCCCGACGACGACCCTCGGCTACATCGCCGCCCGCACCGAGAACCTGATCCTGTCCACGTCCACCACGCTGATCACCACCAACGACCCCGTGAAGATCGCCGAGGACTACGCCACGCTCCAGCACCTCGCGGACGGCCGCGTCGACCTGATGATGGGCCGCGGCAACACCGGGCCGGTCTACCCCTGGTTCGGCAAGGACATCCGTCAGGGCATCCCGATGGCCATCGAGAACTACGCCCTGCTGCACAAGCTGTGGCGCGAGGACGTCGTGGACTGGGAGGGCAAGTTCCGTACGCCGCTCCAGTCCTTCACCGCCACCCCGCGCCCGCTGGACGGCGTCCCGCCGTTCGTCTGGCACGGCTCCATCCGCTCCCCGGAGATCGCCGAGCAGGCCGCGTACTACGGCGACGGCTTCTTCCACAACAACATCTTCTGGCCCATGGAGCACACCAGGAAGATGGTGGACCTCTACCGCCGCCGCTACGCCCACTACGGGCACGGCACCGCCGACCAGGCCATCGTCGGGCTGGGCGGCCAGGTGTTCATGCGGAAGAACTCGCAGGACGCGGTACGCGAGTTCCGCCCGTACTTCGACAACGCGCCGGTCTACGGCCACGGCCCGTCCCTGGAGGACTTCACCCGCGAGACCCCGCTGACCGTGGGCTCCCCGCAGGAGGTCATCGAGCGGACGCTGACGTTCCGGGACGCGGTCGGCGACTATCAGCGCCAGCTGTTCCTGATGGACCACGCGGGGCTCCCGCTGAAGACGGTCCTGGAGCAGCTCGACATCCTCGGCGAGGAGGTCGTGCCCGTCCTGCGCAAGGAGTTCGCCAACCTGCGGCCGGCCGGCGTTCCAAAGTCCGCGCCCGTCCACCCCGCGGTGACCGCCGCCCGGACCTCCCGGAAGGAGGGCTGACCTCGATGTTCGCCACCACTCCCCTGCGTCTCGTCGCCGTATCGGCCGGGCTGAGCCAGCCGTCCTCCACCCGGCTGCTGGCCGACCGGCTGGCCGCCGCCACCCGTGAGCGCCTCGCGGCCGAGCAGGACCGAGACGTCGAGATCCACGTCATCGAGTTGCGCGATCTCGCCGTGGACATCGCGAACCACCTGGTCAGCGGGTTCCCGTCGGCCGGGCTGCGCGAGGCGATCGACGCGGTGACGGAGGCCGACGGGCTGATCGCCGTGACGCCGGTCTTCACCGCCTCGTACAGCGGTCTGTTCAAGTCGTTCTTCGATCTGATCGAGCACACCGCGCTGACCGGCAAGCCCGTCGTGATCGCCGCGACGGGCGGTACGGCCCGCCACTCACTGGTCCTGGAACACGCCCTGCGCCCGCTCTTCGCCTACTTGCGGGCCGTCACCGTGCCCACCTCCGTCTACGCGGCCTCGGAGGACTGGGGTTCCTCGGGCGACGAGTACACCGAGGGCCTGCCGTCCCGGATCCGGCGCGCGGGCGGCGAGCTGGCCTCCGCGGTCCTGGGCCGTACGGTCTCCGGAGCCTCGCGGGCCCCGGGCCTGGACGACGGGGAGGACGCGGTCGTCCCCTTCGAGCAGCAGCTCGCGGACCTGCGGCTGGACTGAGGCGGGGCGATCGGGGCGGGGCGACCCTGCCGAGGCGACCGGGGCGGGTCATATCGACCCGCCTCGATTGCCCTGTTTGATTACAGTGAGACCGAATGCTGTACCAAGCACGACCGAGCGCGACCGAGCTGGAGGCAGATATGGGCAGGATCGTTGTGGGCGTCGACGGCTCCGACTCCTCGATCAAGGCACTGCACTGGGCCGTACGCCAGGCCGAGCTGACCGGCGCCACGGTGGAGGCCGTGAACAGCTGGGAGTACCCCGCCACCAGCTGGGCGTCGATGATGCCGGGCATGCCGGAGGACTTCGATCCGCAGGCCGTGGCCACCGTCTCCCTCACCGAGGCGCTGGAGGAGGCCCTCGGCGCCGCGGGAGCCGCCGCGGTCAGCAAGGTCGTGGTCATCGGCAACCCGGCCCAGGCCCTGCTGGACCGTGCCCAGGGCGCCGACCTGCTCGTCGTGGGAGCCCGCGGCCACACCGGCTTCAAGGCCACCCTGCTCGGCTCGGTCAGCCTCCACGTCACCCAGCACGCGCCGTGCCCGGTGACGGTGGTCCGCGACTGAGAGGGGCCGGGAACCGGCGGAGGGGGGCCGGGAACCGGCGGAGGGGGGCCGGGAACCGGCGGAGGGGGGCCGGGAACCGGCGGAGGGGGCGGCCCGCTCCGGGAAGAAACCAGGGGCCGTTGTCAGTGGGGGCTCCTATCGTGTGGTCATGACCCCTGCTCTCTTCGGGCGCGACCACCCCGCGGGCGTCCTCCGCTCGGAGATCGTCCGGGCCACGGACAGCCACGGCGGTCTCGTGCTGGTCACCGGCGAGGCCGGGATCGGCAAGAGTACCCTCGTCACGGACGCCGCGCACGAGGCACGGCGGCGCGGGGCACTGGTGGTCGGGGGTTCCTGCTGGGACTCGGACAACACCCCGGGGTACTGGCCCTGGGTGCAGATCCTGCGCGGCCTGCGCCGGTCGGCCACGGCGGCGGAGTGGGCGGCGGCCCAGGAGGCGTCGGACGGTCGGCTGGCCGTACTCCTCGGCGATCCGGCCGGGGTCGCCACAGGCGGTGCTCACGGGGGCGAGCCCGGCGCGGAAGCCGGTGCGGTCGGTGGGCGCGGTGGCGGGCCCCACGCGGACGGGGGACCGGGCGAGGGGCCGCCCGGCCGGGGTCCGTCGGATGGCCCGTCGGAGGGTGCCGAGACCTTCGGGCTCTTCGACGCGGTGACGACGGCCCTCGTCACGGTCTCGCAGAGCCGGCCGCTGGTGGTCGTCCTCGACGATCTGCACAGCTCCGACCCGGCCTCCCTGCGGCTGCTCGAATTCGCCGCCCAGCACGCCTGGTTCGAGCGGCTGCTGCTGATCGGCACCTATCGGGACGTCGAGGTGGAGGCCCCCGGGCACCCGCTCCAGCAGCTGATCCTGCCGCTGGTCTCACGCGCCGCCGCGACCCTCACCCTGACCGGCCTCGGCCGGGACGAGGTGGGTGCGCTGATGACGGTGACGACGGGCCGCGAGCCCGCACCGCAGCTGGTCGACGAGGTCCACCGGCGTACCGGCGGCAACCCCTTCTTCGTCGAGCAGACCGCCCGCCTCTGGCACAGCGGAGCTCCGGTCTCCACCATTCCGCCCGGTGTGCGGGAAGCGGTCCGGCAGCGGCTCGCGCTGCTGCCCGAGCCGGTCGTCTCGCTGCTGACCAGCGCCGCTCTGCTCGGCCGGGAGTTCCGCCGGCAGGTGCTGGCCGTCGTGCACGGCGCGCCGGTCCCCCATGTGGACCGGCTGCTGGAGTCGGCCGTCGTCGCCCGGGTCGTCGTTCCCCGCCCGTCCGGGCAGTACGCCTTCGCCCACGACCTCCTGCGCGAGACGCTGTACGCCTCGCTGGACGACGCCGAGGCCCGCGAACGCCATGCCGCCGCCGTACGCGCCCTGGACGCGCACGGCGGCCTCGCCGACGCGGTGCCGCCCGGCGCCCTGGCCCGGCATGCCCATCTCGCCGGTGCCGCGCTGGAGCGCGACCGCCGGATCGACCTGCTGCTGGCGGCGGCCCGGGACGCCTCGGGGCGCCTGGCCGACGAGGAGGCCACCGAGCACTACCGGCGCGCCCTCGCGGTGGCCTCCGGCGAGGACCCCGACCTCCGGCGGGCCACGCTGATCGGTCTCGACCTCGCCGGACAGCTCCGGCACGCGGGGGAGGCCGCCGAGGCGCAGCGCCTGCTGGACGGGGCGGTCGCCCGGGCCCGGGAGCTGGACGACCCGGAGCTGCTGGGCCGGGTCGCGGTCACCCTCCACGGCGACGGGTTCCTGGGCCACCACGGCGTGGCCACGAAGGGCCTGCTCGCCGAAGCGCACCGCAGGATCACCGGCAAGGAGGGCCAGGAGAGCCTCTCCGACGACCGGCTCGCCCAGGAGCTGGCCATCCACTTCATGGCGCTGGCCCGGAGCGGCTCGGACGACGAGGCGCTCGCCTTCTCGCTCTGGGCGCGCCACGACTCCGTGTGGGGTCTCGGTTCGGCGGTGGAGCGGCTCGGGCTGACCGACGAGATGACCGTCGTCGGCCGGCGCTCCCGGCACCTGGACATGGAGCTGCACGCGGCGTCCATGCGCTGGGTGGCGCTGCTGGAGCTGGGCGACCCGGCCTTCCTCGACCAGTTCCGTACGTTCGTCCGGCTCGCGCAGGTGACCGCGCTGCCCCGGTTCGCCCTGGGGGTCGCCGTCGACAGCAGTCTGATCGCCTCCCTGCAGGGCCGGTTCGCCGAGGCGTCCACCGCGCTGGAGGACGACTCGCTCGACCCGGAGAACAACGACCACGCGGCCTTCCGATTCATGGGGCACCACCTGCGCTGGGCGATGCACCTGCTCCGGGGCCACTTCGCCGAGGCCGAGGAGGTCCTCGCCGAGCTTCCGGCCTCCGGGTACCCCTTTCCCGGGCTGCTGGAGGCGCTCACCGCGGTGGAGCAGGGCGACGCCACGCCCGCGCTGCGCCTGATCGCCGAGCACGCGGACCGCGCCGCCCCCTACCCCCGGGCGTTCATGCCGCTCTGGCTCAGGCTGCTGGCCCAGGCGGCCGCGGTGACGGGCGACCCGCGTCTGATCGCCCGCGCGGAGGACGAGCTGACCCCGTACACGGGCCAGTGGGTCGTCTCGCTGTACGGGTGCGACATCGGCGGCCCCGTCGACCTCTGGCTCGGGATGCTCGCCGCCGCGCGCGACGACCAGGACGCGGCGGTCGCGGCGCTCACCGAGGCCGCCGCCTCCTCGGACCGCCTCGGCGCCCGCCCCTGGGCCGTACGCGCCCGGCTCTGCCTGGCCCGTTCCCTGCTCGCCCGCTCCGGTTCGGGTGGTGCCGGTGCGGGCGGGGCCGGCCAGGGTGCGGTCGAGACCGGTCAGGATGCGGGCGGTGCCGGTCAGGGTGCGGTCGGTGCGGTCGGTGTCGACGTGGCCGTGGCTCAGGGCTTCGGCGCCGACGACGCCGGGCGGGCGCGCCGGCTGCTCGGTGAAGTGGCCCGGGAGGCCGGCGAGTTGTCCCTGGACCATGTGGAGGCCGAGGCCGCCTCCCTGCGTACGCCCCCATCCCCGGCGGCTTCCGGGACCCCGGCCGCCGCGACTGTCGCCACTGCCGCCCTTGCCCCGGGTGCCACGGCTGCCGATGCCTCGGCGGCTACTTCCGTCTCACGGACCTCGACGCCGGACCAGGGGCCGATCCCGGCGTCGAGCCCGGCCCCGGAGTCGACCCCGGCGTCGAGCCGGAGCGCCGCCGGGTCGGGCCGTGGCGAGGCGGGGGGTGGCGAGGCGGGCGATGGCGAGGCGGCCGGGTCAGGCCATGGCGAGACGGCCGGTGGCGAGGCGGCCGGGGCGGGCGGTAGTGAGGCCTCCGACTCGGCCGGGCAGTCCGCCGAGTTCCGGCGGAACGGGCCGGTGTGGCAGCTGCGGTGGGACGGGGTGACCGTGCACGTCCCGGACGCCAAGGGCCTGCGGGACCTGCACAGCCTGCTCGGACTGCCCGGCGCCGACGTCCCGGCCGTCCGGCTCCTCGCCCCCGAGGGCGGGGACCTCGTCGTCGCGGCCGGGCAGCTCGGCGCCGATCCGGTGCTCGACGAAGAGGCCAAGCGCCGCTACAAGGAACACCTGGACCGGCTGGACGCCGAGATAGACCGAGCGGCCGCCCGGGACGACACCCAGCAGGTGGAGAAGTACGACCGGGAGCGGCAGGCCCTCCTGGACGAGCTGCGCACCGCGGCGGGGCTCGGCGGCCGGACCCGTCGGCTGGGCGACCAGACCGAGCGGGCCCGCAAGACGGTCACCGCCCGGATCCGCGACACCCTGCGCAAGCTGGAGACCCTGCACCCCTCGCTGGCCGCCCACCTCAAGGCCTCCGTGACGACCGGGACCACCTGCGCCTACCGCCCCGAGCACTCTCCCGCCTGGCGCCTCTGACCCACGGGACCACGTCCTCCGCCCCACGGAGCCTCGGCCTCCTGGCCCACGGGGCGCTGCGGGGCCGGCGCCGCTATTCCTCGACCACCACGTCGGCCACGGCACACGCCACGTTGTCGGGGGCGCCCGCCTCGCGGGCCAGGCCGACCAACCGGCGTACCGCCTCCTCCGGGTCCTCCGCCGCGACGACCGCCGCCCGCAGGCCCGCCGCGTCCACCACCGCCGACAAGCCGTCCGAACACAGCAGATAACGGTCCCCCGCCAGCACCTCCTGCAAGCGGACGTCGGGGCGGCACGCCACGGCCGCCGCTGCGGGCCGCGCCTCGCCGACCAGTGCCTTCAGCAGGAGCGCGGGCCCCGGCTGCGAAGCGACCTCCTCCGGGCTCAGCGAACCGTCGTCGAGCATCGACTGGACCAGGCTGTGGTCGTGCGTGATCCGGAACAGCTCCCCGCCGCGCAGCAGATAGGCGCGCGAGTCCCCTATGTGCACGAGTCCGAGCCGCGATCCGGTCCAGAGCATCGCGGTGAGCGTGGTCCCCGAACCGTCCGGGGTCTCGCAGGGCGCGACCGCGTCCCGGACCGCCCCCGCAGCCGAATCCGCCGTGTCCTGCAGGGCGTTCAGCAGATCCACGGAAGACAGCACACCGTCCCGGCCCCATGTGGAGGGCTTGAGCGCCCCGATCGCCGCGGCACTCGCCTCGGCGCCGCCCTCCCCGAAACCGTCCGCGACCGCCAGCGTTTGGGGGCCCGCGAACGCCGCGTCCTGGTTCGCCGTGCGCACCACGCCGATATCGGTCAGCGCGGCGCCCCGGATCGCCAGCGCCACGGGCCCCGCCCCCGGACCGCCCGGCAGCCCGGGCCCGCCCGAGGCTCCAAGGCTGCCCGGCGCTCCGGGCCCGACCGGAACGCCAAGCCCGACCGGAACGCCAAGCCCGGTCGGCGCACCCGCGCTACCCCCGCTCCTTGCAGTCCCCGCACTTCCCAGGTTCTCTGGCTTCCCTGTGCTCTCCCCGTTGTCCGGCATCCGCGACATCGTCCTGCCCTCCGCTGACAGATGGTCGACGAGGTACATCGCCAGATCGCGCCGGGCCGCCGTCTCGCTCTCCACCCGCGCCCAGTAGGCCCGGATCTCCACGGCCGCGGCACCCGCGTCGAGCGCCACGACCCGGCCGATCCGGTTCAGCGGCATGCCGATCCTGCGCAGCCACGCCACGAGCCGGGCCCCCTCCACCTGCGCCGGGTCGTAGTACCGGTAGCCGTTCACCGGGTCGACCAGGGCGGGCCGGAGCAGACCCAGTTCGTCATAGCGCCGGAGCGCCTTGGCGGAGAGCCGGGACAACCGGGCGAACTCCCCGATCGTCACCAGCTCCCCGCCCGCGGCGCCCATCGCACGGCCTTCGCGTGCCACCCCGTACCTCCTCGCACCGGACGCCTTCCGCCCGGCCCCACCGATGCTGGGCCTTCCCCCGCGGGGAAGGTCAAGGATGCCGGGGCGAGCCCTCCCGGGGCCCACCGGTGGATACGCGCCGGGGCCCACCGGTGGATACGCCTGGAGCCCACCGGCGGGCACCCCCGTGACCCGCCGGCAGGCCCCTGGGCCCATCGGTGAACAAGCGCGAAGGCCACCGGCGGGCGCGCCCGCGGTCGGTCACTTGCGGTTGTACAGCCGCATCGTCACCACGCCGAAGACCACCAGGAGCACCCCGGCCCACCCCAGCGACCAGGCGATGTCGGCGGCCGGCCAGTTGCCCGCCATCAGCTCGCGCACCCCCGTGGCGAGATGGGTGACCGGGCTGTTGTTCACGAAGGCCTGGAGCCAGCCCGGCATCGTCTTGGGGTCGACGAAGACGTTGCTGAGGAAGGTCAGCGGGAAGATCACCATCATGCTGACGCCCATCACCGACTTCTCGGAGCGCAGCAGCAGCCCGAACATGGTCCAGATCCAGGAGAACGCGAACGAGAACACGATCAGCAGGGCGACGCCCGCCAGCACGCCGAGCGCCCCGCCCTCGGGACGGAACCCGATGAGCATGCCGATGGAGAGCATGACCGCCGACGCCAGCAGATAGCGCAGGACGTCGCCGAGCAGATAGCCGACCATCGGAGCCGGCCGCCAGATCGGCAGTGTGCGGAACCGGTCGAAGACGCCCTTGGCGATGTCCGTGTTCACCGCGACACCCGTGTACATCGTGATCATCACGACGCTCATCACCATGATGCCGGGCAGCAGGAACTGGATGTACTCCTCCGTGGAGCCGGCCAACGCCCCTCCGAAGAGGTACGTGTACATCAGGACCAGCATGATCGGGAAGGCCGTCACATCGAAGAGCTGCTCCGGCACATGCTTGATCTTCAGCATGGCGCGCCAGCCGAACGCCAGCGATGCCGACAGTGCGCTGGGCCTCGGCGGGCGGTCCTGGCCCACCAGGAGCGCCGAGAGGCGTTCCTGGTCGGGCGCGGCGAGCGCGACGTCCTCGATATCCGTCTTGGCGGTCGCGGTGCTCATGCCGCCACTCCCTTCTTGTCCGTGAGTGCGAGGAAGACCTCGTCGAGGCTGGGCTGTCCCAGCGAGAAGTTGTCGACCGTGATGCCGCACCGGGCCAGCTCGGCCAGTGCACGCCCGGCGTGCTCCGCAGCGCCCTGCTCGGTGCTCTGCCCGTCGACCCGGGCGGTCAGCGCCACCGGGTCCGCGTCCAGCTGGACCTCCGCGTTCAGCGCGATCGCCAGCACCTTCTGCGCCTCGGCCCGCTGATCGGCGTCCCGCAGCCGCAGATGAACCGTGCCGGCGCCGACGGATGCCTTGAGCTCGCCCTTGGTGCCCTCGGCGATGACCTTGCCCTGGTCGATCACCGCGATCCGGGAGGCCAATTGATCGGCCTCGTCCAGATACTGCGTGGTCAGCAGGACCGTGGTGCCGTGGGCGACGACTGCCCGCACGATGTCCCACACCTGGTTGCGACTGCGGGGGTCGAGTCCGGTGGTCGGCTCGTCCAGGAACAGCAGGTCCGGGGTGTTCAGGATGGACGCGGCGATGTCGATGCGCCGCCGCATGCCTCCCGAGTAGTTCTTCACCTGCCTGCCCGCCGCCTCGCTCAGCCCGAACCCGTCGAGCAGCTGTTCCGCCCGGTTCCGGGCGGCCGGCCTGGAGTGACCCAGCAGCCGGGCGAGCAGGACGAGGTTCTCCGTGCCGGTCAGGTCCTCGTCCACCGAGGCGTACTGTCCGGTCAGGCTGACCCGGCTGCGGACCGCGTCGGCGTCCTTCACGACGTCCTTGCCGAAGACCCGGGCGGAGCCGCCGTCGGGGCGCAGCAGCGTCGCGAGCATGCGGACGGCGGTGGTCTTGCCGGCCCCGTTGGGTCCGAGGACGCCGTAGACGGTGCCCTTGGGGACCGCGAGGTCGATGCCGTCCACCGCGCGGTTGTCGCCGAAGACCTTCACCAGCCCCGTGGTCTCGATGGCCAGTTCAGTACTCATGATCCATTCCTTGGTGGTCGTCGGTGGAAGTCTGTGGTCCGCGTGGGGGATCCGCGTCCTGACGCGTGCTGCTCCGGCTCCGGCTCCTGCTGCTCGTGAGACGTCGTCGTTCAGGAGACGTAGCCGCTCAGGAGACGTAGGGGCGGACGGCGCGCGCCTCGCGCAGGGCCCAGCCCCACCAGCCGAGCTGGTCGAGCATGAGGCTCACGGACCGGTCCCGTCCGGTGTCGCCGGGGTGCTCCTCCAGCGGCTGCTGGAGGACGTCGAGCGCGACCCCGTTCCGCAGGGTCACCGTGTGCAGCTCGGTGAAGACCGAGCGGAGCTGCTCAACGGCGTACAGCCCGGCGGACCCGTGACCGTAGCTCACGAAGGCGACCGGTTTGGTCTGCCACTCGTCGTAGGCGAAGTCGATGGCCTGCTTCAGGGAGGCGGGAAACGAGCGGTTGTACTCCGGAGTGACCACGACGAAGGCCTCGGCCCTGGCGATCTCCGCGGTGAACTCCGTCATCTGGTCGGTCGCCCGCCCCGGGTAGTGCACGGGGAAGTCGAAATCGGCGAGGTCGAGCACGGCGAGATCCAGGTCGCTCCGGTGCTGGGTCCGCTCCATGAACCAGCGGCCGACCGCATCGCCGATGCGGCCCTCTCGGGTACTGCCGATGATCACCGCTACCCGCAGCGGAGCGCTGTCCGTCGTCATCGCTCGTTCCTCCTCCCGGTCCGGTCGAGCCGCTCCGCTCCCTCACCTCATGGGCGCCAGACGCGGAGGCGCGGCCGCCAGATTCAATCTGGCGGCCGCGCACACGGTCGGAGAAGCCCGGACACCCGACGGGCCTCAGGTCTCCCGCGAGTAGAGGTAGTAGTACGAGACGACGAGGACGCCCGCCCCGACGGCCAGCCCCAGGCCGGTCGACCGCAGCACGCTGGTATCGGTGAGGCTCACCAGGAAGCCGATCGCACACGCGGTCAACGCACCGTATGCGGCGGCTCGCAGCTCGCGCGGCAGAGAGCGCTGGATCCGGCCCAGCGCGAAGCAGAGGGCCGCCAGAGCGGCCCCGGAGACGAGACCGAGCAGGACCTGCCCGCCGGTGCTGGGACCGCCGTCGCGGCGGATGAACGCCGCGTAGAACCCGTAGATCACGCCGAGCACCAGAGGCAGTGCCCAGGCGAGCGGGGTGTGGTGACGGGTCCGCGCATGGGCGCGGGCCCCCCTTCGGCCGGGCATGGCTGCGTGTGTGGCCATCGCGGACAGCTCCTTCCGTCGCCCCCGTCGCACGCTCCCGTTCCTCCAGAGCACACCCGCCCGCGCCGCCCGGCAACTCGAATGGCGTACGGTCCGGAGCGGCCCGGCTCCGGACGGGATTGTCTGGAGACGTGCGGACCTCTCCCCCGGCCACCTCCCCGCCCTCCTCGCCCGCCCCGGCCTCGGCGTTCTCGGCGGCATCGGCGGCTCTCTCGGCGGTCCTGCTCGTCCTGCTCACCGTCCTCGTGCCGCTGAGCGCGCTCTCCGCCTGGGTCGACCTGGAGATCGACGACACCGACCGGTACGTCGCCGCCGTGTCCCCGCTCTCCTCCGACCCGGCTGTCCAGGCCACCGTCACAGACCTGGTCACCGAGGAGGCGATGCGGCAGATCGATCTCGGTCCGCTCCAGGACACGGTCCAGAAGTTCCTGCACGAGGCCGTGCGGTCATTCACCACCACCGAGGCCTTCCGCAACGCCTGGGACAGCGCGAACCGCGCTGCCCACCGAGCAGTGAAGGCCGCCCTGGACGGCGACAGCGGACAGGCCGTCACGATCGATCTGGCCCCGGTGATCGACCAGGTCAAACAGGACCTGGTGCGCGACGGAGTGCCGTTCGCGGACCAGATCCCCGTCCAGCGGACGGAGATCACCCTCCTCGGCCCAGGTCAGGCCGACGAACTCCGGGATTCCTTCCGGTGGCTCCGCTACTGCAGCATCTGGCCGGCCGTCGCCACGCTGGTGCTCCTCGTTCTGGTCGTGGGCATCGCGAGCGTGCGGGGCGGGCTACGGGCCGGGCTGTGGGCCACCGCGGTCGTGGGTGCGGGGTTCGTGCTCGGCGCGATCGTGCTCCGGGTGCTGATCGCGATCGGCCGCGGCCGAGTGCTGGACGAGGTGCCGGGCAGCGACCGGGACGCGGCCGCGGCGGTGGTCGACGCCCTGACCTCCTCCCTGCGGACCACGGTGTGGTGGGTACTGGCGGTCGGTGCGGTCCTGCTGGTGGGAGCGGTGGTGGCCCGGGTGCTCCTGCGGCGCGGGCAGGCCCCGGCCCACGTGCGATGAGGCGGTGCCCGGGTGAGAGTGGGATCCGGGACCGCCACCGAGCGAACCCGAAAGAGGCGTCATGGCCGACAGCGACATCTTCGAGCACATCGACGAACTGGTCTCCGAAGAGCGCGTCCTGCGCGACCGCTCCGTGGCGAAGATGGGCCTTTCCACGGACGAGAAAGCCCGGCTGCGGGCGGTGGAGGTCCAGCTCGACCAGTGCTGGGACCTGCTGCGCCGACGGCGGGCGCTCAGCGAGTACGGCGAGGACCCCTCGACGGCGAAGGTCCGCCCCGCGGACGAGGTGGAGGGGTACCAGAGCTGACCCGGTGTTTCACGTGAAACACCGGGCCGACGTTCCGCCGCGGCCTCAGCTCTCCGGCGGACGGCCCTGAAGACGTTCCATCTCCCGGCGGTCGCGCTTGGTCGGGCGGCCCGCGCCCCGGTCCCGTACGGGCACCTGGATCGCGAGCTCGCGGGGCGGCGGGGGCGGGCTGTGGTCGACGAAGCACTCCACGGCCACCGGCGGGCCGACCCGCTTCTTCACGATCTTCGAGACGACCACCACCCGGTCCCGCCCCGCGTGCCGGAGCCGCACCTCGTCGCCGACGCGTACGGCCTGTGCGGGCTTGGCCCGATCGCCGCCGACCTTCACATGTCCCGCCCGGCAGGCGGCGGCCGCCTGGGCGCGGGTCTTCGTCAGCCGGACCGACCAGATCCACACGTCGACCCGGACGCTTCCCTCCGCCTGTGGCGCGTCACCGGAAACCATGCCGCCGACTCTAATGCGGACCGGGCGGCGGGCGAGAGGCAATAAGCCCCGCCCGCCGCCCGGTCCGCGATTCATGCCGGGCCTCGCGTGAGTCCTGCCGGGCCTCACGCGTACTCCCGGCCGGGCCTCACACGCCGATGTCGCGCCCGTCCTTGCGCCAGACGGCGACGACCGAGGGGCGGACGATCCTGCCCGGCCCGTCGGGCCAGACGCTCGCCGGCTTCTCCACGGAGGCCCCGTCGATCTCACCCGGGTGCTGGACCGCCACCAGGACCCGGCGGTCCTGGATGACCGGACCGCAGGTCTCGGCCCCGGCCGGGACGGTGAGGAACTGCTTCAGCTCGCCGCGCCGGTCACCGTGGGTAGCCACGCCGAACAGCCCGTCGTGCGAGCCGAGCTTGTTGCCGTCCGTGGAGATCCACAGGTTGCCGTGGGCGTCGAACGCCACGTTGTCCGGGCAGGAGATGGGGCTGACGCTCTCCTTGGGGAAGCCGGCGAAGTACGTCGCCGGGTCGTCCGGGTCACCCGCCACGAGGAACAGCCGCCAGGCGAAGCCGTCGCTCGCCGGGTCGTCCCAGTTCTCCGCGAGCTCCAGGATCTGACCGTGCTTGTTGGCGTTGCGCGGGTTCGCCTCGTCCGCGCCGGGCTTGCCCTCCTTGCCGCGGTCCGAGTTGTTGGTGAGCGCCACGTAGACCCGGCCGCTGCGCGGCGAGGGCTCGACGTCCTCGGGGCGGTCCATCTTGGTCGCGCCGACCTTGTCACCGGCGAGCCGCGTGTAGACGTACACCTCCTCGGCGGTCATGCCCGGGACGTGCGAGGTGGTGCCGGTGGCCAGCGGAATCCAGACCCCGCTGCCGTCGAACTCCCCGTCGTTGGGGAGCTTTCCGGTGCCGTCGATCTCGTTGACCGGCGAGTCGCCGGTCAACTTGGCGACGTACAGCGTGCCCTCGTCGAGCAGCGTCAGGTTGTGCTCGCGGGCGGCACGCGAGTTCCCCTTCTTCATCCGCTTGCTGGAGACGAACTTGTACAGGTAGTCGAACTTCTCGTCGTCGCCCATGTAGACGACCGGGCGGCCGTCGGAGGTGAGCCGGGGCTGCGCCGCCTCGTGCTTGAACCGGCCCAGCGCGGTCCGCTTGCGCGGGGTGGAGTCCGGGTCGTACGGGTCGAGTTCGACGACCCACCCGAAGCGGTTGGCCTCGTTGGGCTCCTTCGCCAGGTCGAACCGCTGGTCGAACTGCTCCCACTTGCGCTCGGAGGCGCCGGTGCCGATTCCGTACCGCTTGTGCATGGCGGTGGTGCCGTTGGCGAAGTACTGGTTGAAGTTCTCCTCGCCGTGCAGCGTGGTGCCCCACGGAGTGGTGCCGCCCGCACAGTTGTTGAGGGTGCCGAGCACCTTGCGGCCGGTGCGGTCGGCCGATGTGCGCAGGAGGGCGCTCCCCGCTGCCGGACCCGTCATGCGGAACTCGCTGGTCGCGGTCAGCCGGCGGTTCAGCGGGTGCCGGTTGACCGGGCCCAGCTTTCCGGTGCGGTGCTCCTCCTGGACGACGACCACGGAGAGTCCGTGTGCCGCCCAGGCGATCTCCACCTGCTCACGGGTCGGGTTGGCCGGATCGTAGCCGCGGAACATGAGGATCTCGTCCGTGTACTCATGGTTCGCGACCATCACCTGCCGGCCGCGCTCGCCGCGCAGCGGGAGCAGGGAGAGGAAGTCGTTGTTGTAACCGAACTGGCCCGCCTGCGCCTTCGCCGTCTGCTTGTCCGGGTCGAAGGCGGGCGCGCCGCGCAGGATCGGCTCGCCCCAGCGGATCACCACGTTCTGGGCGTACCCGTCGGGGACCGTGACCTTGTCGTCCTTGTTGGGTGCGACCGGCGAGAACCGCAGGCCACGCGCGCCGGACGCCCCCGGTTTGTGGGGGCGACCCGGCTTGTTGCCGTGTCCGGCCAGCGCGGCGGCCTCGGCCTGCGGGGCGCTCGGGCCGGTCAGCGCGGCGGTCCCGGCGGCGGTGGCGACGGTGACCACGGCGGCGGCGCGCATCATCGAACGGCGCGACACGGCACCGGCGATGATGTCGCCGGCGTACTCGTTGTCGCTGTTGTTGGGCGTCTCCTTGAAGCAGGCGTCCCCACAGCGGAAACGGCAGGTCAGGGCGGAACGCCCACCGGGATGCGGGCTGATGAACGGCAGCAGATGACGCACGTGGATTCCCTCCGTCTGGTGTCGTGCGTGACGGTAGGTGCGCCTCCACCCGGTCCGAGGGACACCCGGTGAACGGCGGGTGAAGTCCGGGCCACCGCTGTTCCTTCGGGGCCGGTGGTGGACATCGGCATGGACACCGCGGTGGACTCGGTCCGGGAACGGTTTCGGCTCGGTTGACGCAGGGGCGGGCCGCACCGGCGAACGGCCGGATCCGGCCGCTAACCTTACGTATCCGTCCTGGCCAGGGATGAATTCACCTCAGGTCGGACATTCACCGCACCCAACTCATGCGAAAGGCCTCGCCCATGGGCATTCGGAGCTTGCTGCGTAAGGTGTTCGGCCGCACGGAGCAGGACGAGCCGACCACGGCCACCGTCCCGCCCCAGGCCGAGCGCACTCAGCCCAAGGAGACGGAGCCGGAGACCACTTCGGCGGCCGAGCCCGCGGCGGAGCCGAAGGCGTCGATCCCGGCCCCGGCTTCGCCCTCTGTCTCGCCCTCCCCCTCGTCCTCCGACGCCGGGTCCACGGACCGTGACGACTCACTCGCCGTCGACCTGGTGGCAGAGGCCTTCGACAAGGCGTCCGCCGCGTCGGCGTCACCGACCGTCCCGGCCCAGGGGTCCGCCCCGGAGGACGCCGTGGACGACGCTCCGGCGGACGCCCCGGAGAACTCGCCGAAGGCCGAGGAGCCGGTGGCCGAGGAGCCGGTGGCCGCCGAGAAGGCCCAGGAGCCCGTCCCGGCGGACGAGCCGGCGGACGCCGAGGAGCCCGTCGCGACCGAGGCAGCCAAGGCGGCCGAGTCGGCGCCGGAGCCGATCACGATCGACCTCGACCTCGACGAGCCCTCGAAGGCCGCACCGGCTCAGGAGTCCACGCCTGAACCGACCCCGGCGGAAGCACCGGCCGAGGCCCCGAAGAGCACCCCCGAGGCGCCTCAGGCCGCCGCCGAGGCCCCGGCGGCCGACACCTCCGAGGCCCCCGAAGCCGCGACGGCACCGGAGCCCGCAGAGGCCCCGGTCGTCGCAGAGACCCCGGACCCCGCGGAAACCCCGGCGGCACCGGAGGCCCCGGCGGCCACCGACGTCCCGGAGACCCCCGCCGCACCCGCGACTCCGGAGCCGACGGCCCCCGTCGCGGCCGAGGAGCCGGCTCCGGCCGCACCGGAGCCCGCCCCCGGCAAGCCCGCGACCACGCTCGCGCGGGTCAAGTCGCGTGCTCCGCAGCTCACCGCCCCGTACAAGGCGGCACAGGCGGCGCTCAAGGCACACGGGCTGACCGGGCTCCGCGCCCGCGTCTACCTGGTGCTCGACCGCTCCGGCTCGATGCGGCCGTTCTACAAGGACGGCAGCGCCCAGCACCTGGGCGACCGGACGCTCGCGCTCGCCGCGCACCTGGACGAGGACGCCACCGTGCGGGTCGTCTTCTTCTCGACGGACATCGACGGCACCGGAACCCTCGAACTCTCCGGCCACGAGGGCCGCGTCGACGAACTGCACGCGGGCCTCGGCCGACTGGGCCGGACGCACTACGAGCGCGCGGTCGAGGAGGTCGTCGCGGACTACGAGAAGGCGGGGGCCACCGGTCCGGCTCTCGTGGTCTTCCAGACGGACGGCCCGCCGGACGCCAAGCAGGCCGCCCGGCAGGCCCTCACGGACGCGGCGCGGCTGCCGCTGTTCTTCCAGTTCGTCGCCTTCGGCGACCAGGACGCGAAGGGCTTCGACTTCCTGCGGAAGCTCGACGCCCCGAACGCCGGGTTCTTTCACGCGGGACCGGCGCCCCACGAGGTCGCGGACGCCGAGCTCTACCGGGAGATCCTCGCCGGACTGCCGGACTGGGTCGCCGCCCGCGAGGCCGACTCCGGGGCCTGATCGACCGGCAGCCGTACGGTCACGGCGAGACCGCCGCCCTCCGGGCCCGGTACCGCCGTGGCCGTACCGCCGTGGGCCACCGCGATCGACCGGACGATCGACAGACCGAGGCCCGCCCCCGGTCCCATCCGGTCCCGGCCCTCGCCCCGCCGGAACGGCTCGAAGAACCCCGCGACATCGGCCTCGGAGACCACCGGCCCGGTGTTGCGCACCAGCAGGTCCCCCTCTCCGCTCAGGCAGACCTCCACCGAGCCGCCCGGCACGTTGTACGTCACCGCGTTGGCAAGCAGATTCGCCACCAGCTGGGCGAGGAGCAGCCGGTTGCCGCGCACGGAACAGGCGGCCACCGCGACGTGCACCACCGGCCCGTCGCCGCCCCTCCCCCGGGCCTCAGGCCCGTCGCCGCCCCCGCCCCCCGCCTCCGGCCCGTGGCCGTCCGCGCTCCGTACCGTCGGGTTCGGGTACCGGGCCGCCTCCTCCCTGACCACCTGATCGAGGCGGACCGCCTCGCGTTCGTCCCTGGCCAGGCCCCGTTCGCTACGGGCCAGCACGAGCAGCCCCTCGATGAGCCGCTCGCTGCGCCGGTTGGTGTCCAGCAGGGTCTGCCGGGTGCGGACGAGGTCTTCGGGGGACGGGTCGTCCAGGCCGATCTGGATCGCGGCGCGCTGGGTGGCCAGTGGGGTCCGCAGCTCGTGCGAGGCGTTCGCGATGAATCTCCGCTGGCTGTCGAAGGCCTTCTCCAGCCGCCCCAGCAGCCCGTCCAGCGTCTCGCCCAGCTCCTTCAGCTCGTCGTCCGGGCCGCTGGACGCGATCCGCTCGTGCAGGGTCTTCTCCGAGAGCCGGCGGGCCTTCGCGGTCATCGCGTGGACCGGCCGCAGCACCCGGCCCGCTATCCACCAGCCGACCCCGACCGCGCCCGCCGTCATCACGAGCAGCGCGGCGAACGACCAGTTCAGGAGCTGCTTGCCCGCCGCGTCGCTGACATGGTCGGTGAGCTCGTAGGCGTCGGGCGAACCGGTGAAGCCGCGGGCGATGAAGGGACCGTTCACGGTGTACCCCGGCGGAACGACGACGACCGCCGTGGAGGCGATGGCCCGCGCCTCGGTCTCCGTACCGGCGCGGGAGGCCAGGTTGACCGTGGCCAGCAGGGCGGTGCCGAGCACCAGGAAGACACCGCCGTACACGAGCGCGATGCGGGTGCGGATCGTCGAGTGCGGCAGCTTCGCGGCCTCCACCAGTCGCCGCAGCGGGGCCGGCCGCTTCACAGGGCGTACCCGCCGCCCTGCACGGTGCGGATCAGCGCGGGCTCGCCGAGCTTGGCACGGAGCTCGCTCATGCACGCGTGCACGGCCCCGGGATGGGGTCTCCCCTGCTCGGACGGCAGCTGAGGGTCTGGGGAAGGGTCGGCGCCTGCGTCCCAGGCCCGCTCCAGCAGCTCTTCCGCGCCGACCGTGCCACCGTCGGCCTCCAGGAGCAGTTGCAGCACGGTGAACTCCTTCGGGGAGAGGTCGAGGTCCCGGCCGTCGCGGAGCGCGGACCGCCGCACGGTGTCGAGCCGGATGCCGTGGCGTTCCAGCTGGGGCGGTACGGGCCGGGCGCTGCGCCGACGCAGGGCCCGTACCCGGGAGACCAACTCGGGGAACTCGAACGGTTTGCTGACGTAGTCGTCGGCCCCCAGGTCCAGCCCGGCGACCCGGTCCTCCACGGCTCCGGAGGCGGTGAGCATCAGGATCCGGGTACGGGAGCCGGAGGCGACCAGGCGGCGGGCCACGTCGTCGCCGTGCACCCGGGGGAGGTCGCGATCGAGCACGACGACGTCGTAGTCGTGGAGGCCGAGGTAGGCGAGGGCCGCGTCCCCGCTGTACACCGTGTCGACCGCGAATCCGGCCCGGCGCAGTCCGGTGGCGACCAGCTCCGCGAGGGTCTCTTCGTCCTCGGCGACCAGTACCCGCATGGTGATGTCCCCTGCCTCGTGCACGCTTGTCCGCTCCCTGCCAGGATGCGACGTTCCTACGGGAACCCTTGCATGAGGGGCTGTTTCGCGAAGCTCTCCACCGGAGGGGCTTCCTCCGTCCGCGCAGGGGCCTCCGTTTATGGATGTGAGTGGATCTTGATCGGGCCGTTAGGATTTCGACCATGGCGGCCACTGGATCCGAGAAGCAGGGGGCGACGGCGTACTACGTCTCGACCCCCATTTACTACGTCAACGACGCTCCTCACCTGGGCCACGCCTACACGACCGTCGCAGGCGACGTGCTCACGCGCTGGCACCGCCAGCGCGGCGAGAAGGTGTGGTACCTCACCGGCACGGACGAGCACGGTCAGAAGATCATGCGCACGGCCGAGGCGAACAACGTGACTCCGCAGGCCTGGGCGGACAAGCTCGTCGAGGAGGCGTGGAAGCCCCTCTGGGAGCATCTGAACATCGCCAACGACGACTTCATCCGGACGACGGAGAAGCGGCACACCGACCGTGTGCAGGAGTTCGTGCAGGACCTGTACGACAAGGGCGAGATCTACAAGGGCGGGTATGAGGGCCCGTACTGCGTGGGCTGCGAGGAGTACAAGCTCCCCGGCGATCTGATCGACGGCGAGGGCGAGTTCGCCGGTCAGAAGCTCTGCCCGATCCACAAGAAGCCGGTGGAGCTCCTCAAGGAGGAGAACTACTTCTTCAAGCTCAGCGCGTACGGCCCGAAGCTGCTGGAGTTCTACGCGGCGAACCCGGACTTCATCCAGCCCGAGTCGGCGCGCAACGAGGTCGTGAACTTCGTCGAGCAGGGTCTGCAGGACCTGTCGATCTCGCGCTCGACGTTCGACTGGGGCGTCCCGGTGCC
Source organism: Streptomyces sindenensis (assembly GCF_014649035.1). Lineage (GTDB taxonomy): Bacteria > Actinomycetota > Actinomycetes > Streptomycetales > Streptomycetaceae > Streptomyces > Streptomyces sindenensis. The sequence goes on along the minus strand of NZ_BMSG01000002.1, from coordinate 367,623 downwards.
GTGGGACGACAAGCACGTCATCTACGTGTGGGTCGACGCGCTGCTCAACTACGCGACGGCGGTCGGCTACGGCGCCAACCAGGAGAAGTTCGACGGTACGTTCCCGGCGAACGTGCACCTGATCGGCAAGGACATCCTCCGCTTCCACTCGGTGATCTGGCCCGCGATGCTGATGGCGCAGGGTCTGCCGCTGCCGGGCAAGGTCGTCGCCAACGGCTGGCTGATGGTCGGCGGCGAGAAGATGTCCAAGTCGAACCTGACCGGCATCAAGCCGCAGGACCTGACCTCGCACTTCGGCGTGGACGCGTACCGCTGGTACTTCCTGCGGGCCATCTCCTACGGCAGCGACGGGTCGTTCTCCTGGGAGGACTTCTCCGCCCGCTACACCTCCGAGCTGGCCAACGACTACGGGAACCTCGCCTCGCGCGTGGCGGCGATGGTCGGCAAGTACTTCGGCGGGGCACTGCCTCAGGACACGGCCGCCGGCAACGCGGAGCAGGCCGTGCGGGACGGTCTGGCGAAGGCCGTGGCGACGGCCGACCGGAAGATCGGCGAGGAGCTGGACTTCCAGGGCGGCATCCTGGCGGTCTTCGACTTCGTGAAGCAGGTCAACGGCTACATCACGGAGCAGGAGCCGTGGAAGGTGGCCAAGGACACCACCCCGGAGGGCCAGGCGCGCCTGGCGACCATCCTCTACACGGCCGCCGAGTCGCTGCGCGGGGTCGCGGTGCTGCTCAACGCGGTGATGCCGGAGACCTCGCAGAAGCTCTGGGAGTCCCTGGGCGCCGAGGAGTCCCTGGGCGCCCTGGCCGACCAGAGGGTCCAGGACGCGGGCGCGTGGGGCGTCCTGCCCGCGGGCGCGACGGTGACGAAGGGCGCGGTGCTGTTCCCGCGCCTGGAGGAGAAGCCCGCGTAACCCCTCCATACGTACGCCGGGAGCCCGGAACCGCGAACAGCGGTCCCGGGCTCCCGGCGTATTCCCCCTCCTCCCCGGCTTCCCTCACCGCCTCAGCGACTCCGCGTCCCCCATCACGATCACCGGGTTCATCTCCGGGTCCAGGGTGCGCAGGAGTTCCTCCACGCGTTCCTCGGGGAGGGAGACGCACCCCTGGGTCGGGCCGCCGTGGTCCACGTGGATCCAGATGCCGCCGCCGCGTTCCGGGCCGAGCGGGCGGGTGCGGTTGAGAGGGCTGACGCCCTCCTCGCGGTTGTAGTTGATCGCGACGACGTAGTCGAAGGACCCTTCCAGCGGCTCACCGAAGAACCCCTCGCCGTCGACCGCGAACCGGGGGTGCTCGTCGTACGGCAGCAGCGCCCCGGGGTCGGGGAGCCGCCCGCCCGCGTCGGTGAGGGTGTAGACACCCTTGGGTGATCTGCGGTCGCCCGCCATGTGGTGGTCCGTCCACCCCTCCATGCCGTTGTGGGCCGGCCAGGGGCCCGCGACCGGCTCCCAGCCCTGGGCCGGGTCGGCGCGGCCGTACAGGACCGCGCTGGAACGGTAGGAGTCGGCCTCCTCGCCGGTCACCACGAAGGCCTGCCGGGCCTCGGCGGGGATCTGGGCCAGGGTCTCCGGTCCGAGGTCCGGGATCTCGGCGGGGCTCGGAGCGGGCGCCGGGCTGGGGGAGGACCGGAGGGCGGACGCGGCGTCGGACTGCGGGCCCGCGGCGCCCTGCCCCGGGACCCCGACCGGGGTCTTCTCCGGCGCGGCACCGGAGGAGCAGCCGGTGAGCAGGAGGGCCAGGGCGAGGAGAGGTGCGGCGAGCAGGGCGGGTGGGCGGCGGGGGAGGGACACGGCGGTGGGCTCCTCGGGATGGCGGCAGGCGGCGCGACGCGGCAGGACGGGCTGCAAGAGGGGTGTCTCGGTGCCAGTCTTTGCCGGGCCCGCCCCGGCCGAACCCGAACCGGGGCCATCCGGCTGTACCGCGTCGCCCGGCCGTCACCGGCGCTCGCGGGTATGCAACGAAACAGCCCCCGATCGGGTGATCGGGGGCTGTTTCACGTGAAACATCCGCGGGGCGGGACCGTACGGACTACTTGTCGGCGGGCTTCTCCGACGCGCCCTTCGCGGCGACCGGCTTGCGCAGCTGGATGTTCAGCTCGCGCAGACGGGTCTCGTCCAGCTCGGTCGGGGCGCCCATCATCAGGTCCTGGGCGTTGCCGTTGAGCGGGAAGGCGATGGTCTCGCGGATGTTCGGCTCGTCCGCCAGCAGCATGACGATGCGGTCGACGCCGGGGGCGATGCCACCGTGCGGCGGGGCGCCGAGGCGGAAGGCGCGGAGCATACCCGCGAACTCGTGCTCGACGGTCTCGCGGTCGTAACCGGCGATCTCGAAGGCCTTGAGCATCAGCTCGGGCTCGTGGTTACGGATGGCGCCCGAGGACAGCTCGATGCCGTTGCAGACGATGTCGTACTGCCAGGCGAGGATGTCCAACGGGTCCTTCTCCTCCAGGTCGGCCAGGCCGCCCTGAGGCATCGAGAAGGGGTTGTGCGAGAAGTCGATCCTGCCGGTCTCCTCGTCCCGCTCGTACATCGGGAAGTCGACGATCCAGCAGAACCGGAAGACGCCCTCCTCGAAGTGGCCGGCGCGCTTGGCGGCCTCGACCCGGACCGCCGACATGATCTTGGAGACCTCGTCGAACTCGCCCGCGCCGAAGAAGACGGCGTGGCCCGGGACCAGCGAGAGGCGCTCGGTGAGCGTCTTGACGTCGGTCTCGGTGAGGAACTTGGCGATCGGTCCGGCGAGCGTGCCGTCCTCGCCCACGCGCACCCAGGCCAGGCCCTTGGCGCCGTGCTCGACGGCGTACTCACCGAGGCCGTCGAAGAACTTCCGGGACTGGCCCGCGGTGTCCGGGACCGGCAGCGCGCGGACGTGCTTGCCGGCGAACGCCTTGAAGCCGGAGTCGGCGAAGACGTCGGAGATGTCGACGAGCTCCAGCTTGGCCCGCAGGTCCGGCTTGTCGTTGCCGTACTTCAGCATCGACTCGCGGAACGGGATGCGCGGGAACGGCGAGGTGACCTCGCGGCCGTTGCCGAACTCGGTGAAGAGCTCGGTCATCAGCTTCTCGATCGGCTGGAAGACGTCCTCCTGCTCGACGAACGACATCTCGACGTCGAGCTGGTAGAACTCGCCCGGCGAGCGGTCCGCGCGGGCGTCCTCGTCGCGGAAGCAGGGCGCGATCTGGAAGTAGCGGTCGAAGCCCGAGATCATCAGCAGCTGCTTGAACTGCTGCGGCGCCTGCGGCAGCGCGTAGAACTTGCCGGGGTTCAGCCGGGACGGGACGACGAAGTCACGGGCGCCCTCGGGGGAGGTCGCGGTGAGGATCGGGGTCGCCATCTCGTTGAAGCCGAGGGCCACCATCTTGGAGCGGATGGAGGCGATCACGGCCGAACGCAGCATGATGTTGCGGTGCATGCGCTCGCGCCGCAGGTCGAGGAAGCGGTACTCCAGGCGCCGTTCCTCGTTGACGCCGTCCTCGGTGTTGATCGTGAAGGGCAGCGGGCCGGCCTCCCCGAGCACCTCGACCTCGGAGACCTCGATCTCGATCTCGCCGGTCGGCAGCTCCGGGTTGACGTTGTCCGCGCCGCGCGCGGAGACCTTGCCGTCGATCCGGACGACGGTCTCCTTGGTCAGCTTCGCCAGGGCCTCGTTGCCGGGGGTGCCGGGGCGGGCGACGAGCTGCACCAGACCGTAGTGGTCGCGCAGATCGATGAAGAGGATGCCGCCCAGGTCTCGGCGATTGTGCAGCCAGCCGCTCAGCCGGACGTCGGTGCCGACGTCAGAGGCGCGGAGCTCGCCGCAGGTGTGGGACCTGTACCGATGCATCGTCGTTCATCCAGTCTTCGCGGTTAGGTGTGGATTGAGCCTCCCCAGGCTACCGCCCGGGGCCGGGAGGCTTCATTTCCCTTTGCGCAGCCGCACCCGTCCGCCCCTGGGCAGGTGGCGGCCTCTCGGTGGCGTCCACCGAGCACATCTTCCTAAAGTGGGGCAATGCGCACCGAGGAAGTCCTGGCCGCGATCGCGACGGGCCTGTGGCGCTGGGACAACGCAGCCGGCACGGTCACGCTCGACGCGGAGGCGGCCCGGCTGATCGGCCTGCCTCCCGAGCCCGGCAGCTACCGGGAGTCGGCGGTGCGCTCCCGTTTCCACCCGGTCGACTGGAACGAGATCTACGGCGTCGTGAACCTCGCGGTCGCCGAGGGCAGCCTCGCCGAGGCGCGGCTGCGGATCGTGGACGAGCGCGGACAGGTCCTGCGTACCGTGCGCAGTCGCTCCAAGCCGGTCCACCGGACGGGCGAGGAGGACGACAGCGAGGCCTACGTCCTCTACGGCACGCTCCAGGAGGTCGCCGAACCCCAGCCCGGCGCCACCGACGCCGCCCACACACCGATCACCGGGGACTGGCGGCGGTCCCGGGAGGCGTTCCTCCTGGACGCCGGACGCGCGCTGGCCGAGGCCCGGTCCACCGCGGAGGTGCTGCGGGTCGCCGGGTCCCTGTCCATGCCGGGCTTCTCCCCGGACGGCCTCGCGGTCTTCGGTGCCGCCGGGGAGCGGCTGACGATCATCGGGCATCACGGGCACAGCATGGGGGACGAGGAACCCTTCACCGACATGCCCCTGGACACCGATTACCCGGCTGCCGAGGTCGTCCGCACCGGCCGTGCGATCTACCTGCCCTCCCCCGACGAGTACCGCCGTCGCTACCCGACCACCTGGCCGCTCGCCCGCCGCTTCGGACGGCAGTCCTGGGCCTTCCTGCCCCTGGTGTCGTCCGGCCGCACGATGGGGGCCTGGATGGCCGAGTTCCAGCACCCGGTGGCATTCTCCCCGGACGAGCGCGCGGTGCTCTCGACGGTCGCGCGGATGCTCGCCCAGGCCCTGGCCCGCGCCGGGGTCGCCGAGACGGAACGCGAGCTGTCCCTGGGGCTCCAGCGTTCGATGATGCCGACCCTGGGGCCGGAGATCCCCGGGATGACGGTGGCCGCGCGGTACGTGCCGACCGGTGGCGGGCTCCAAGTGGGCGGCGACTGGTACGACATGATCCCGCTGCCCAACGGCCGTATCGCCCTGGTCATCGGTGACGTCCAGGGGCATGACGTGCGGGCCGCCGGCCTGATGGGCCAGCTCCGCATCGCCCTGCGCGCCTACGCGTCCGAGGGGCACCGCCCGGACGCCGTGCTCGCCCGGGCCTCACGCTTTCTGTCCGGGCTCACCGACGCGTACGAGAGCGTCGAGGGCGACGAGGAACCCGCTGCGCCGCGCTTCGCGACCTGTCTGTACGCCGAGGTCGATCCGGAGGCCGGGACCCTGGACATCGCCCGCGCGGGCCACCCCGACCCGGTGGTGATCAGCGCCGACGGGACCGCGGTGATCCGGCAGACCGCCGGCGGGCTCCCGCTCGGGATCGAGGCGGACTCCGACTACCCCACCACGCGGGTGGTCCTGGAACCCGGCGAGACGATCATGCTGTGCACGGACGGCCTCATCGAGACCGGCGGGCACGACATGGCCACCGGCTGGTCCCGGCTGCGCCCGGTCCTGGAGAAGCCGGTCGAGGACCTGGAACAGCTCGCCGACTCCCTGGTCCAGGCCGTCCACGGGCCGACCTCCCACTACACGACAGGGCCGCTTGCGGACCGGCGGGAGGACGACATCGCGGTCCTGGTGCTGCGGCGCGAGAGTGCCCGGGCCCCGGAGACGCCGCCCCGCCGGAGCGTCCTGACCATCGCGCAGGCCGAGCCGGAGCGGATCTCGGTGGGGCGGCAGCTGGTGCGCGAGCTGCTGCACGACTGGAGCGATCCCGAGCAGGTCGACTCGGCGGTCCTGATGGTCTCCGAGATGGCCACCAACGTGCTCGTCCACACGGACGGGGACGCGCTGATGGTGGCGGAGGTCTCCGGCGAGCAGGGCGGGCGGCGGCTGCGCGTCGAGGTCGCGGACGCCAGTGATGAGCTGCCGCACAAGCGGAGACCGGGCGAGATGGCGTCCAGCGGGAGGGGGCTCGTGCTGATGGAGATGCTGGCGGACGCGTGGGGGGTGGATCCGCGGGGGGAGGGAAAGTCGATCTGGTTCGAGCTGTACGAGTCGGACGAGCCGGGGGTTTCCTGAGCGGGTGAGGGCCCCCGCACCGTGGCACTCTCCGAGCTCGGGCCCGTCCCCGTGACGGTTCGGTCCTCGAACGCCGGACGGGCCGGTCTGCCCGGCCACGAGCCACTGAGAGCGCGGGCCCACCGCGCAAGGGTTCCGTCCTCAAGCGCCGGACGGGCTGGGACGGGCGCCGCCCGACGGACCGGGGTAGTCGCCCGGCGGGCCTGGGTGGCTGCCCGGCGGACCGGAGTGGCTGCCCGGCGGGCCTGGGTGGTCGCCAGGAGGGCTGGGCTGGCCTCCCCCGCGCAGTTCGCCCAGTACGCCGAACGCCGCCGCGCACAGCGGGACCGCCAGCAGCATGCCCAGCAGGCCGGCCACGCTTGCTCCCGCCGTCAGGGCGATCATGATCATCGCGGGGTGCATCTGGACCGTACGGCTCTGGATCATCGGCTGGAGCACATGGCCCTCCAGCACCTGGACCGCGAGCACCACTCCCAGCGCCCACAGCGCGATCACGAACCCCCGGTCGGCCAGTGCGACCAGCACCGCCACCGCTCCGGAGAGGAACGCCCCCAGGTACGGGATGTACGCGCCGACGAACACGAGCGCGCCGAGCCCCACCGCCCCCGGAACGTCCAGGATCAGCAGGCCCACCGTGATGCACACGGCGTCGATGAGGGCGATGAACGTGGTGCCGCGCATGAAGCCCTCGACGGCCTCGAACGCCCGCCGCCCCATGGCCTCCACCAGGCCCCCCGTGCCGCGCGGGGCCACCGTGTGGGCCAGGTTCACCGCCCGGTCCGAGTCGCGCAGGAAGAAGAAGGTCAGCAGCAGGGCCAGCACACTGGTCGCCACCAGCGAACCGATCAGGCTGATGCCGCTGAGCAGACCGCCCGCCGCGCTCGCCCCGAACTTCTCGACCAGGCCCTTCGCGTTGTCGGCCAGATCGTCGACGTCCGTCGCCCCGGCGATCTCCAGATGGTCGACGACCCACTGGCCCGCGTCCTTGAGCGAGGCGACGATCTGGTCGCCCGTGTCGACGAGGGCGGTGACGACGATGTATCCGGCACCGCCGACCACCGCGACGAGGGCGGCGCAGGTCAGCCCCGCGGCCAGCGAACGGTTGAGGCGGCGCGCGATGAGCCAGCGGTGGACGGGTCCGAGCAGCGCGGTGCCGAGCAGGGCCAGCAGCACCGGGGTGACCGCGGTCTTGAGGACGACGACCAGCCAGATCGCGACGGCGGCGACACCCACGACGAGCAGGACGACACCGCACCAGGCGGCGGCGCGGCGGGCGCTGTCGGGCAGGAGGGGCGTGGACGCGGGCACCCTCCCAGCCGATCACGGTGTGCGCCGGCGAGCCCGCCGACGCACACCGTACGGGTGAGGACCGGTCACATGCCGTGGACCGCGGGGACCGTGCCCAGGCGGCCGGCCTGGAAGTCCTCGAAGGCCTGCTTCAGTTCGGCCTGACTGTTCATCACGAACGGCCCGTAGTGGGCCATCGGCTCCCGGATCGGGCGGCCGCCGAGGAGGACGACCTCCAGGTCCGGGGTGTGGCCGTCCTGGCGCTCGTCCGCGCGGACGGTCAGCGAGCCCCCGGTGCCGAACACGGCGGTCTGGCCCATCGCGATCGGACGGCGCTCCGCGCCGACCGTGCCGCGCCCGGCCAGGATGTACGCGAGGCCGTTGAAGTCCTCGCGCCACGGCAGAGTCACCTCGGCGCCGGGCCGGACGGTGGCGTGGATCATCGAGATCGGGGTGTGGGTGATGCCCGGGCCCTGATGGCCGTCGAGTTCACCGGCGATGACCCGGAGCAGCGCGCCGCCGTCCGGGGAGGCGAGGAGCTGGACCTCGCCGCCGCGGATGTCCTGGTAGCGGGGGGCCATCATCTTGTCGGCCTTGGGCAGGTTCACCCAGAGCTGGAGGCCGTGGAAGAGACCGCCGGAGAGGACCAGCGACTCCGGCGGGGCCTCGATGTGCAGCAGCCCCGAGCCGGCGGTCATCCACTGGGTGTCGCCGTTCTCTATGGTGCCGCCGCCACCGTTGGAGTCCTGGTGGACGAAGGTCCCGTCGATCAGGTACGTGGGCCGCGGCGTCACCCGAAGCGGCCACCTTGGGCAGGGTCAGCGGGTTGTCGACAGTCACTGCGGGCATGGAAGCTACCTCCGGGCGAGTGTTCTGGAATCAATTTAGTTGAATGATGAACATCTCGCAAGGCGTCGGGCATTCCCGGAGGGCGGTGCGACAGGGCGAGGGCCCGCGCCGAGTCGGCGCGGGCCCTCGCCCGAGAGAACAAACCGCAGGTCAGCGACGCGCGGGTACCGAATCCCTACCCATACATCCGGCGCATCGCGAAGTCGACCATCTGCTCGACCGCCTTGGCGTCGAAGACCATCCGGTGGTCGCCCTCCATATCCAGGACGAAGCCGTACCCCGTCGGCAGCAGGTCGATCACCTCGGCCCCGGTGATGACGAAGTACTTCGACTCCTTGCCCGCGTACCGCCGCAGCTCCTTGAGCGTGGTGAACATCGGGATCACCGGCTGCTGCGTGTTGTGCAGCGCCAGGAAGCCGGGGTTGTCGCCGCGCGGGCAGTAGACCTTCGAGGTCGCGAAGATCTGCTGGAAGTCCTCGGCGGAGAGGGAGCCGGTGGTGAAGGCCCGGACCGCGTCGGCCAGGGAGGGCGGCGACGGTTCGGGATACAGCGGCTGCTCCCCGTAGCCGCCGCCCATCTGACCCATCTGGCCCATCTGACCCATCTGCTGCTGAGCACCAGGGTTCTGGTCGTAGCCGTACATGCTGCAAAGAGTAATCGGACACATCTACGGCTTGAGGGGTTGCGCCTTATTACTGACGGGTAGCATCATCGGAGAGGTCAGCTGATAGACCTACGCCTGCCTGTCGCCCGACCCGCATCACTCCCCGGGGCGCTGTGGCGCCACTGCTATTGATTACGGAGCCTTCCCATGGGGCACTACAAGTCGAATCTCCGCGACATCGAGTTCAACCTGTTCGAGGTTCTCGGGCGCGACAAGGTGTACGGCACCGGTCCGTTCGGTGAGATGGACGTCGACACCGCGAAGAGCATCCTGGAAGAGATCGCCCGCCTCGCGGAGAACGAGCTCGCCGACTCCTTCGCCGACGCCGACCGCAACCCGCCGGTCTTCGACCCGGAGACCAAGACCGCTCCGGTCCCGGCGAGCTTCAAGAAGTCGTACCAGGCCTTCATGGACTCCGAGTACTGGCGTCTGGGCCTGCCCGAGGAGATCGGCGGCACCACCTCGCCCCGCTCCCTGATCTGGGGCTACGCGGAGCTGCTGCTCGGCTCGAACCCGGCCGTGTGGATGTACTCCTCCGGCCCGGCCTTCGCCGGCATCCTCTTCGAGGAGGGCAACGACGAGCAGAAGAAGATCGCGGAGATCGCCGTCGAGAAGCAGTGGGGCTCGACGATGGTGCTGACCGAGCCGGACGCCGGCTCGGACGTGGGCGCCGGCCGGACGAAGGCCGTGCAGCAGGAGGACGGCTCCTGGCACATCGAGGGTGTGAAGCGCTTCATCACCTCGGGCGAGCACGACATGTCCGAGAACATCATCCACTACGTGCTGGCCCGCCCCGAGGGCGCAGGCCCCGGCACCAAGGGCCTCTCGCTCTTCATGGTCCCGAAGTTCCACTTCGACTGGACGACCGGCGAGCTGGGCGAGCGCAACGGCGTGTACGCCACGAACGTCGAGCACAAGATGGGTCTCAAGGCGTCCAACACCTGCGAGATGACGTTCGGCGACCAGCACCCCGCCAAGGGCTGGCTGATCGGCGACAAGCACGACGGCATCCGCCAGATGTTCCGCATCATCGAGTTCGCCCGCATGATGGTCGGCACGAAGGCCATCGCCACCCTCTCCACGGGCTACCTGAACGCGCTGGAGTACGCCAAGGAGCGCGTCCAGGGTCCGGACCTGGCGAACTTCATGGACAAGTCAGCGCCCAAGGTCACCATCACGCACCACCCCGACGTGCGCCGCTCGCTCATGACGCAGAAGGCGTACGCCGAGGGCATGCGCTCCCTCGTGCTGTACACCGCCTCCGTCCAGGACGCGATCCAGGAGCAGGAGGCCGCGGGCGAGGACGCCAAGGCGCTCAACGGCCTCAACGACCTGCTGCTGCCGATCGTGAAGGGCTACGGCTCCGAGAAGTCCTACGAGCAGCTCGCGCAGTCGCTCCAGACCTTCGGCGGCTCCGGCTACCTCCAGGAGTACCCGGTCGAGCAGTACATCCGGGACGCCAAGATCGACACCCTCTACGAGGGCACCACGGCGATCCAGGGCCAGGACTTCTTCTTCCGGAAGATCGTCCGCGACCAGGGCGCCTCGCTCAACACGCTCTCCGAGGAGATCAAGAAGTTCCTCGCGGGCGCCCAGGGCAACGAGGAGCTGGCCCCCGCGCTGGACTCCCTCGCCAAGGCCGCCGTGGACCTGGAGGCGATCGTCGGCACGATGATCACCGACCTGACCGCGACCGGCGAGGACGTCAAGAGCATCTACAAGGTCGGTCTCAACACGACCCGCCTGCTGATGGCCTCCGGCGATGTCGTCGTCGGCTACCTGCTGCTCAAGGGCGCGGCCGTGGCGGCCGAGAAGCTGCCGACCGCCGCCGCCAAGGACGTCGCCTTCTACCAGGGCAAGATCGCCGCCGCGAAGTTCTTCGCCGCGAACGTCCTGCCGGGCGTCGCGACCGAGCGCGCGCTCGCCGAGTCCATCGACAACTCGCTGATGGAGCTGGACGAGGCGGCGTTCTAGGAATCGCTCGCCTGTCTCGTCAACACGTGCCGCCATCCGGACTTCGTTCGGGTGGCGGCACTGTCGTATCCCGTACGACAGCGGCACCGACCTGACCTCGATCGACGACCTGCAGAGTCACCGATCTCCCCGGTCACCGGATACCGGACCCGCCGTCCTCGTTACAGTGAAGAACATGAGTTCCCCTCCCCGGTTCGACCGTGCGCACACCGATGACCTGATGACCTTCCTGGCGGCCAGCCCGTCCCCGTACCACGCCGTGGCCAACGCCGCCGCACGGCTGGCGGAGGCCGGCTTCCGGCAGGTCGAGGAGACCGCCGCCTGGGACGGCTCGGCGGGCGGGAAGTACGTGCTGCGCGGCGGGGCGATCGTCGCCTGGTACGTGCCGCAGGGCGCGCAGCCGCACACCCCGTTCCGGATCGCGGGGGCGCACACCGACTCCCCGAACCTCCGGGTGAAGCCACTGCCCGACACCGGGGCGCACGGCTGGCGCCAGATCGCCGTCGAGGTCTACGGCGGCACCCTGCTCAACACCTGGCTCGACCGGGACCTCGGTCTGGCCGGGCGGATCTCGCTGCGCGACGGCACCCACCGCCTGGTCAACATCGACCGGGCGCTGCTGCGGGTGCCCCAGCTCGCCGTCCACCTGGACCGGTCGGCCAACACGGAGGGGCTCAAGCTCGACCGGCAGAAGCACATGCAGCCGATCTGGGGACTCGGCGATGTGGAGGAGGGCGACCTGATCCGGTTCGTCGCCGAGGAGGCGGGGGTCGACGCGGAGGACGTCACCGGCTGGGACCTGATGCCGCACGCCATCGAGCCGCCCTCCTACCTGGGCCGGGACCGGGAGCTGGTGGCCGGGCCCCGGATGGACAACCTCCTCTCGGTGCACGCCGCGACCGCCGCCCTGGCCGCCGTCGCCGGGCTCCCCGACGCCGACATCCCGTACATCCCGGTGTTCGCGGCCTTCGACCACGAGGAGAACGGCTCGCAGTCCGACACCGGGGCCGACGGGCCGCTGCTGGGCTCGGTGCTGGAGCGCTCGGTGTTCGCGCGCGGCGGCACGTACGAGGACCGCGCCCGCGCCTTCGCGGGGACCGTCTGCCTCTCGTCCGACACCGGCCACGCCGTGCACCCCAACTACGCGGAGCGGCACGACCCGACGCACCACCCGGTCGCCAACGGCGGGCCGATCCTCAAGGTCAACGTCAACATGCGGTACGCCACCGACGGCAGCGGCCGCGCGGTGTTCGCCGCGGCCTGCGAGAAGGCGGGCGTGCCGTGGCAGAGCTTCGTGTCCAACAACGCGATGCCCTGCGGCACGACCATCGGACCGATCACCGCGGCCCGGCACGGTATCCAGACCGTGGACATCGGCGTGGCGATCCTCTCGATGCACAGCGCCCGTGAGCTGTGCGGGGCGGACGACCCGTATCTGCTGGCGAACGCGCTCACCGCGTTCCTGGCCGGCTGACCGGAGGGCAGCCAGCCGCCTGCGCGCACATGGTTGTTGCCGGGCCGGGTACGCGAGTCGTACACCGGCCCGGACTCACCGGGCGGTCGAGGAGGCGGAATTCATGGGACTCGGAGGATGCATTCTCCTGATCGGTGGGGGCGCGATCCTGGCGTTCGCCACCAACTGGAAGATGGACACCGTCAACGTCGACCTGGTCGGCTGGATCATGATGCTCGTCGGCCTCGTCGGGGTCTTCGTCTACATGAGCATCGCGCGGCGCCGCCGGATGGTCGTGCCGCCCAGCACCACCGTCGTCCAGGACGACGAGCGGCGCTACCACTGACGGCCCGCGACGACGGCCGCATCGCGCGGCGGCTGTGCACCCGCGCCGCGTCGGCCCTGCGGAGACCCCGATATTCTGGGACGGATCCCGCGCCCCCACCGTGGGTGCGCACCGCCCGGAAGAGGAGCCGTTCGTGGAGTTCCGGCTGCTCGGCACGGTCTCTGTCGAAACGCTCACCGGGCCGCTGCCGCTGGGCCCCGCCAAGCGCCGCAGCCTGCTCGCCGCGCTGCTGCTGTCGGCCAACACCCCGGTCTCCGTCGCCCGTCTGACGGACTCCCTCTGGGACGACGCCCCGCCGCTCCAGGCTCGTGGCGTCATCCAGGGGCATGTGTCGCGGCTGCGCGCCCTGCTGGTGGGCGCGGACGCGGAGGCGTACGGGGTCGAACTGGCCACCCTCGGCGACGCGTACGTCCTGCGGGTCCCGGAGACGCTGATCGACGCGCAGCGGTTCGAGGAACTGCTAATGCTGGCGCGGGAACAGCGCGGGCCGGCGGACACCGTACTGATGCTGAAGGAAGCCCTGTCGGTGTGGCAGGGCCCGGCTCTCAGCGGTGCGTTCACCGGGCCGCCGCTCCGGGCGGCCGCGCACTCCCTGGAGGAGTCGCGGCTGGCGACGGTCGAGCAGCTGGCCCGTACGTACGGAGTGCTCGGTGAGCACCACCGGGCCGCGGCCCTGCTGGCGGCGGAGACCGCGGCGCATCCGCTGCGCGAGTCGCTGGCCGCGGAGCTGATGCTGGCGCTGTACCGGGCGGGGCGCCAGTCGGAGGCCCTGGACCGTTTCCACCGGACGAGGCGGCTCCTCGCCGACGAGCTGGGCATCGATCCGGGGCACGAACTCGCCGACGCGTACGCGCTGATCCTTCGCGGTGACCCGGGAAGCGGCGAGCCGGGACCAGTGCCGGGGCCCGTGACAGCTCCTGTCCCGGATCCGCTCCCCGCCCAGGCGTCGGCCCCGGGCCCGGACCGTACGGCTGATCCGGCCCGTGCCGCGGCCCAGGATCCTGCCGGGGTGGCGGGCCGCGCGGTGGGCCCGACCGCCCCGGCCGCCGCGTCGCCGGCCCCGTACCCTCCGCACCCCGGCGAGCCGCTCCCCGTCGACCTGCTCCCCCGGGCGCCGCGCGGCTTCCACGGGCGGGCCGCCGAACTGGCCGCGCTCACCCGGGCGGCGGCGGGCGAGGCGCCCGTCTGTCTGGTCACGGGTCCGGCCGGGGTCGGCAAGACCGCGCTGGCGCTCCAGTGGGCGCACCGCAGTGGCGCGCTCTTCCCGGACGGCCGGCTCTTCGCCGATCTGCGCGGCTTCAGCGACGCCGGCGAGCCCGCGCTCATCGACGTCCTGCGGGAGTTCCTGCTCGCGCTCGGCGTCGCACCGCGCCGGGTCCCGGAGTCCACCCCGGCGGCCGCCGCGCTCTTCCGCTCGCTGACCGACCGGCGCAGGGTGCTGGTCATCCTCGACAACGCCCGCGACTCCGCCACCGTCAGGGCGCTGCTGCCGGGCGGCAGCGACTGCGTCACGCTGGTCACCAGCCGGCACCGGCTGGAGGGGCTCATCGCCTCGGACGCCGCCCGCCCTGTCCCGCTCGACACGCTGGAGGCCGACGACGGGACGGCGCTGCTCGCCGGGGTGCTGGGGGAGGAGCGGGTGCTCGCCGAACCGGTGGCGGCCCGCCGGCTCGCCGAACTCTGCGGCGGGCTGCCGCTCGCGCTGCGGGTCACCGCGGCCCGGCTGGCGGGACGGCCGCGCTGGACACTGGCCGCCCTCGCCGACGAACTCGCCGACGAGCAGGGCCGGCTGGCGTATCTCGACGTGGACGACACGGGCGTCGCAGCCGCGCTGCGGCTGACCGTCCAGCACCTGCCGCCGGACGCCGTCCACCAGCTGGCGCGGCTGGGGCACCATCCGGGCGGCCATTTCGATCCCTACGCGGCCGCCGCGCTCGCGGGGACGGACCCGGTCGCCGCGGCGGCGGCGCTGGAGCGCCTGGCCGCCGCCCATCTCGTCGCCGAGACCGCCCCGGGCCGGTGGGTCCTCCACGACCTGGTGCGCCTGTACGCCCGCGGCCTCGACCCGGAGTCCGCGCACGAGGCTCTCACCGGGGTGCTCGACCACTGCATCGCCACCGCGCTGGCCGCCGCCGATACGGCGGAGCCCGGCGGCGAGCCCTGTTTCGTGCTCCCGGACGGATACCGCAGGCCCGCCGCCGTACGGGACTTCGCCGACCGTGCGGAGGCGATGCGCTGGCTTGCGGCGGAGCGCGAGAACCTGGCACTGGCCGCGGTAGCGGCGCGGGAGGCGGGTCTTGAGGACCGGACCTGGCGGATCATCCTGCTCCAGTGGCCGCAGGTGGTGTGGCGGGTCCGGGACAACTGGACGCCCCTGCTGGAACTGGCCCTGGATTCGGCCCGCGCCGGGAAGGACGCGTACGCCGAGTCGCGGGTGCTCACCCTGCTGGGCTGGGTGCTGACGGAGGAGGGCCGGACCGCCGAGGCAGCCGCCCTGCTGGAGCGCTCACCGGTGCTGGCCCGGGAGGCCGGCGACCCGATGGGCGAGGCGACCGCGCTGATCAACCTGGCCGTCGTCCAGGCCGAACTGGGCGAGCTGCCCGCCGCGTCGGAGAACTGCACCCGGGCGGTGGCGCTGTGCCGCGAGGAGGGGGACCGGCACACCGAGATGCTCGGCCTCCAGCACCTCGCCCGGATGCGGCTCACCGCGCGCCGCCCGCAGGAGGCGCTGGACTGCGCGCTGGCCGCGCTCGATCTGGGCCCCGAGCATGAGGAGGCGGTGCGCCGGTCGCTGCTGCTGGCGATCTGCGGCGAGGCCCGCCTGGCGCTGGGCGAGGAGGAGGACGGCATCCGGCTGCTGGACCGGGCCGCGCGGGAGGCGGAGCAGGCCGGTTACGACGACGGCGCCGTACGGGCGCTGGAGGCGCTGTCGCGGGTCTCGGCGCGGGCGGAGTACCGGCGGCGGTACGACGAGGCACTCCGGCGGCTCACCGCCGAAAGCTGATCCGCTGACCCGCTGACCTGCGGTTCGTCGCTGCTGCCCGGGACATCAGCGGTACGTCAGTGGGACGGCAGCGATACGTGAGCGGCGGCGGTCAGAGTCGTTCCTGTCAGCAGTTCGCGGCGGGCGCCTCGACCGGGCGTCCGCCTCACCGTCTCCCCGGGGGAATCTCCATGCGTACCTTCCGCAACCGCACCACCGTCCTGGCCGCCGCGACCACGGCCGCCCTCGCGCTCGCCCTCACCGCCTGCGGCGACAACGGCTCGGGTACCCGCTCGGAGGGGGCGGCGACCGACACGTCCGCGACCGTCGCCGCGTCACCCGCCGCGTCCGGAAAGGGCGCCGGGACCGAGAAGGCCGCCGACGACGCGACCGGGACCGGCACCACGGGCTCCACCGGCACCGGCACCGCTCAGGCCGCGGGCGCGGCCAAGAGCTCCGGAAACACCGGCGGCACGTCCGCCAAGGCGACCGTCACCCTCTGCACGGCGCAGGGCCTGAAGATCACCGCCGAGCATCAGGACGGCCCGCCCTACACCCACCTGACGCTGTCCGCGAAGAACACCTCCGGCACGAGCTGCGAGATGAAGGAGTACCCGCACATCCACTTCCTGGACAACGCGCGGGGCGTCGTCCCGCCCGTCGCCAAGAGCAAGCCGCAGGCCCCGGTGGTCCTGGAGCCCGGCCAGTCCGCCTACGCCGCGGTCCGCATGTCCGAGGGCGGCCGCAAGGAGACCACCGAGACGGTGAAGGAGTTCACGGTCACCCTGAAGGCCAACGGGGGCGGCATGGCGGTCGTGAAGTCCCCCGCCGCCGAGGGCCTCGCCGTCAACCCGCAGAAGTGGGCGACCGGTTACTGGACCCCCGAGCTGCGCAACGGCGCCGACGAGTTCTGATCCGTCAGGCGGGTCGCGAAGGGGCCGGCAAGGACATCAGCGGGCAGCGGTCACGAACGGGCCGGCAAGGGCATCAGCAGGCAGCGCTCACGAAGGGCTGTCCATCCCGGCGAGCACCAGCGCCAGCCGGGATTCACCCTCCGCCGTGACGCGGACCGGCACCCCCCAGTCCTGCTGGTGCACATGGCAGGCCGGGTACTCGTTGGCCGGGTCGTCGTCGCAGGACGCCGCCATCGCGGAGACGTGCAGCACGCCCTCGGTGACGCCGTCCGCGAGGACCAGGTCGCGCCCGAGATCCGTCCCCGCGCCGGAGCCGTCCGCCAGCAGCTCGGGCGGGGTGGCGGAGACCAGGAGCCGGGTCGAGGGCCCGTAGCGGGTGTCCAGCTTCTGCCCGGCCGGTGCCTGGAAGACCACGTCGAGACGGAGGGTGCCCGGGGCGATCTCGGTGGCGGCCCGCTGGGTGCGGTGCGCCTGGTCGGCGACCTGGACCGCCTCCTCGGGCAGCCGGAGACGGGTCAGCCGGTGGCGGGCCGATTCGACGACGACGAGATCGCCGTCGACCAGCACCGCGTCGCTGGGTTCGCGGACATCGGTGGCCAGCGTGGTGACCTCTCCGGAGTCCGGGTCGTACCGGCGCAGGGCGTGGTTGTAGGTGTCGCTGATCGCGACGGACCCGTCGGGCAGCGCGGTCACGCCGATCGGGTGCTGGAGGAGCGCCTGGTCGGCGGCCCCGTCCCGGTGGCCGAAGTCGAAGAGGCCGGTCCCGACGGCGGTGTGCACGTGCTCGTCGCGGTCGACCCAGCGCAGCGCGGAGGTCTCCGAGTCGGCGACCCAGAGCCGCTCCCCGTCGGCGGACACGGCCAGCCCGGACGGCTGGGCGAACCAGGCCTCGGCGGCGGGCCCGTCGACCAGGCCCTCGTTGGTGGTCCCGGCGGCGACGCGCACGGTCGCGCTCCGCGGGTCGTACGTCCACAGTTGGTGCACGCCCGCCATGGCGATCCACAGGCGGTCGCCGAACCAGGCGAGGTCCCACGGCGAGGAGAGGTCCACCTCGCGCGCCGGGCCGCTGGTCGGGGCCCCCTGCCACCACTGGCGGCCGGTCCCGGCGAGGGTGGTGGTCACCCCGGTCGTCAGGTCCAGGGCGCGGAGGGCGTGGTTGACGGTGTCCGCGACGGCGACGCGGCCGTCCGGGAGCACGGCGAGCCCCTGCGGTTCGCTGAACCGGGCCTCGTCCGGGCCGCCGTCGCTCAACCCGCGGTCGCCGGTGCCGAAGTGACGTCGTACGGTCTCGCCATCGGCGTCCAGCTCGACCAGGCGGTGCCGGGTGGTGTCGGAGACCAGGAAGCCGCCGTCCGGCAGGAGCAGCGCCTTGCCGGGGAAGCGCAGATGCGTGGCGACGGGCTCGGGCGCGACATAGGGGCCGTCGCCCCGGCGGAGCGTGCCCTTGGCCGCGTGCTCGGCCTCCAGCTCCTCGACGAGCTTCTCGATGGCGTGCGCGTGGCCCTCGCCCGCGTGCTGGGCGACGACATAGCCCTCGGGGTCGATGACGACGAGCGTCGGCCAGGCGCGGACGGCGTACTGCTTCCAGGTGGCCAGCTCGGGGTCGTCGAGGACGGGGTGGTGGACCTCGTAGCGCTCGACGGCGTCGACGACGGCCTGGTGCTCGGCCTCGTGGACGAACTTGGGCGAATGGACGCCGATGATCACCACGGTGTCGCGGTGCTTCTCCTCCAGCTCGCGCAGCTCGTCCAGGACATGCAGACAGTTCACACAGCAGAACGTCCAGAAGTCGAGGATGACGATGCGTCCTCGCAGGTCAGCGAGGGTGTACTGCTGGTCGCCTGTATTGAGCCAGCCGCCCTTGCCGATGAGTTCGGGGGCGCGGACGCGTGCACGTGTAGCCATGTCACCAGTCAACACCGTCCCGGCCTGCGCGCATTCCGCCGGGCCCCGGGGCAACCTGTGCCCCATGAGACTTCTCGTACGTGAGCGGATGTTCGCCATCGGCGACGACTACTGGATCGAGGACGACGGAGGCCGGAAGGTCTTCCTGGTCGACGGCAAGGCGATGCGGCTGCGCGACACCTTCGAGCTGAAGGACGCCGACGGCCGGGTCCTGGTCGAGCTGCGGCAGAAGCTGGTCAGCCTGCGCGACACGATGATCATCGAGCGGGGCGGCGAGGAGCTGGCCAAGGTCAAGCGCAAGCGGCTGTCGCTGCTCCGCAACCACTACCGGGTGACGCTCGTGGACGGGACGGAGCTCGATGTCAGCGGCAAGATCCTGGACCGCGAGTTCGCCATCGAATACGACGGTGAGCTGCTGGCCCAGATCTCACGCCGCTGGCTGACCCTCCGGGACACGTACGGCATCGACGTCGTCCGGGACGACGCCGACACCGCGCTGCTCATCGCCGTGGCGATGTGCGTGGTCGTGCTGGCGGAGAAGGAGAACGAAGGCTGAGCCCCGCCGGGCGCGGCGGCCTTGTTTCACGTGAAACGTGGACGGAGTCCGCCGGGCCATCCTCCGTGCGGGCGCCCTCAGAGCGGTGACGTGAGCCCCAGGCGGCGGTCCTTCAGGGCCGGGAACTGCTCGCGGGTCGCGCGTACCTTGTCCGCGTCCAGCTCCACGGTCAGGACCTCCTCGTCCGCGCCCGCCTGGGCCAGCACCTCGCCCCAGGGGTCGACGACGATGCTGTGGCCGGCCTGCTGGATGTCGCCATGGGTGCCCGCCGTGCCGACGGCGAGCACGTACGCCTGGTTCTCCACGGCGCGGGCCTGCGCGAGGAGCGTCCAGTGGGAGCGGCGGCGCTCGGGCCAGCCCGCCGCGACGACGAGCGTCTCGGCGCCCGCGTCGACCAGCCCCCGGAACTGTTCGGGGAAGCGGAGGTCGTAACAGGTGGCGAGGCCCAGGGTGGTGTCGGGCAGGGCGACGGTCACCAGTTCCTCGCCCGCGCCCATCATCACCGCCTCGCCCTGGTCGAAGCCGAAGCGGTGGATCTTGCGGTAGGCGGCCACGCGCTCACCCTCGGGCGAGAAGACCAGGCTGGTGTTGTAGAGGGTGCCGTCGGCCGCGCGTTCGACGAAGGAGCCCGCGTGCAGCCAGACCCCGGCCTCGGCCGCCGCCTTCGCCATCGCCTCGTGCGTGGGGCCCTCCAGCGGCTCGGCCTCCGCCTCGAAGGCGGTGTACGCGAACGCCCCGACCGGCCAGAGTTCGGGAAGAATCACCAGGTCAGCGCCGCGCTGGGCGACCACCAGGGAGGCCGCTCGTACCCTGCGGGCCTCGACGGATTCGTCCGGGTCCACTGCGATCTGGATGAGGGAGGCGCGCACACTACCACCGTCCTGGCATTGAAGCCGTCAACACGGGCCTACGATCGTCACACGAAAGCACTGCCGGGGTGCCTGCTCGCAGCGTAACTTAGCGGTCGAACCTCCCACGCAGCTCGCCGACAGTGCCGTCAGAGCCGGCCCACCCGCCAGCACTCCCTGCTCTCTCCAGCCCATGCACCGCAGAACCGCACGAGGGGTCCCGTGACCGTCCATCCCAGCCTCCAGCCCTACACCGACGCCGCGACCCACTCCATCGAGGCGATAGCCGAGCTGGTGAAGCCTCTCGCCGAGAGCGAGTGGAACCGCCGTACGCCCTGCCCGGGGTGGTCGGTGCGCGACATCGTGTCGCACGTCATCGGCATGGAGTGCGAGATGCTCGGCGATCCCCGGCCGATCCACACCCTGCCGCGCGACCTGTACCACGTGCAGAGCGACTTCGCCCGCTACATGGAGATGCAGGTCGACGTCCGACGGCACCACACCTCCCCGGAGATCACCGCCGAGCTGGAGTACGTCCTCATCCGCCGGGCCCGCCAGATCCGCAACGAGTCGCGCAGCCCCGAGACCAAGGTGCGCGCTCCCCTGGGCGCCGAGCAGACCCTCGAAATGGCGCTGAATCTGCGGGCCTTCGACGTGTGGGTGCACGAGCAGGATCTGCGCACCACGCTCGGGCAGCCGGGCAACCTGGACTCCCCCGGCGCCCTGATCACCCGGGACATGCTGCTCGCCGGGCTGCCGAAGGTGGTCGCCAAGAGCGCGGGCGCGCCGGCCAATTCAGCGGTCGTCTTCGACGTGCACGGCCCGGTGGAGTTCCTGCGGACGGTCCGGGTCGACGCGGAGGGCCGCGGTTCGATAGACGGCGCGCCGTCGCTGGGCCCGCTCGTGACGCTGTCGCTGGACTGGGAGACGTACGTCCGCCTCGCCTGCGGCCGGGTCCGTCCCGCGGCCGTCGCCGACCGGATCAAGATCGAGGGCGACCAGGAGCTGGCGACCGCGATCCTGGACAACTTCGCCGTGACCCCGTGAACCCGTTACCCCGTCCCCGCCTCACGTGTACGTGCCCGCACCCCCGTCCGACGGTCACGCGGGCACGTGCACGGCCTCGACACGGCTGACCACGTGGTGCTCGCGTTCCCTGCGGGCCGCCCGGCGGCGCAGCCGCAGGATCTGGGCGACGCCGAGCGCCTCCAGGACGAAGATTGAGGCGAACGCGACACGGTAGTTGTCGCCCGTGGCGTCCAGCAGGACCCCGACGGCCAGCAGGGTCGTCATCGAGGCGATGAACCCGCCCATGTTGACGATGCCGGAGGCGGTGCCCTGGCGCTCGGGCGGGTTGGCCGGGCGGGCGAAGTCGAAGCCGACCATCGAGGCCGGTCCGCAGGCGCCCAGCACCAGGCAGAGGACGATCAGCAGCCACATCGGCGTGTGGTCGGCCGGGTAGAAGATCGCGGACGCCCAGAGCAGGGCCGTCGTCGCCACCGTGCCGAGCGCGATCGGTGTCCGCGCCTCTTGGTGGCGGGCGATGATCTGCCCGTAGACGAGCCCCACCACCATGTTGGACAGCACCACCAGGGTGAGCAGCGTGCCCGCCGTGCCCCGGCTCAGCTCCTGGGCCTCGACCAGGAACGGCATCCCCCACAGCAGCAGGAACACCATCGCCGGGAACTGGGTGGTGAAGTGCACCCACATCCCGAGCCGGGTCCCCGGCTCCCGCCAGGCGGCGGCGATCTGGCGGCGGACGTACGCGGCCCCGGCGTGCTCGGCGGGCGGCGGCTCATGGCCCTCGGGGTGGTCCTTCAAAAACAGCAGGAGCAGCACCAGCACCACCACGCCCGCCAGCGAACTACCGACGAACGTCGTGGTCCAGCCGTAACTGTGCAGCGCCCGCGCGATGAACAGCGTCGAGACGAGGTTGCCCGCCATCCCGAACAGTGCGGCGACCTGTCCGATCAGCGGTCCGCGCCGGGCCGGGAACCAGCGGCTGCCGAGCCGCAGCACGCTGATGAACGTCATCGCGTCGCCGCAGCCGAGCAGGGCGCGTGCGGCCAGCGCCATTCCGTACGAGGGGGAGAGCGCGAAGCCGAGCTGCCCGACGGTGAACAGCACGACCCCGATGGTGAGGACCTTCTTGGTGCCAAGCCGGTCCACCATCAGCCCCACGGGTATCTGCATGCCCGCGTAGACCAGGAGTTGGAGGATGGAGAACGTGGAGAGCGCCGAGGCGTTGACGTCGAACCGGTCGGCGGCGTCGAGTCCGGCGACGCCCAGGCTCGTACGGAAGATGATCGCGACGAAGTAGACGGCGACGCCGATGCCCCAGACCCGGGCGGCACGCCGGCCGCCGGGCGGGTCACCGGGCAGCGGGAGCGTGGGGGAGGCCGAACTCACCGTTCCTCACCCCGCACCAGCTCCCGGACCCGGCCGACGTGGCGGCGCACGACCAGGGCCGCCCCGTCCGCGTCCCCGGCCCGGATCGCCTCCAGCAGCTCACCGTGCTCGGTGATGTTGGCCTCGATCCTCCCCGGGTGCGCCTCCATCACCGCGACGCCCATCCGCAGCTGACGGTCGCGCAGCTGGTCGTAGAGGCGCGAGAGGATCTCGTTGCCGGCGTGCTTCACGATCTCGGCGTGGAAACAGCGGTCCGTGACGGCCACCGCCGCCAGATCGCCGGCCTCCGCCAGCCGCCGCTGCTCCTCCAGGAGCTGTTCCAGGCGCTCGATCAGCCGCGGGGAGGCGGGCACCGCCTTGCGCGCCGCGAACTCCTCGACCAGCAGCCGGGTCTCCACCACGTCCTTGATCTCCTGCGCGGAGACGGCGAGGACGAGCGCACCCTTCTTCGGGTAGAGCTTGATCAGCCCCTCGACCTCCAGGCGCAGCAGCGCCTCGCGCACGGGCGTCCGCGAGACCCCGACCGCGTCCGCCAGATCCCCCTCGGTGAGCAGCGTCCCGCCCTCGTAACGCCGGTCCAGGACGGCTTCCTTGATGTGCGTGTAGACCCGCTCGGCGGCGGGCGGGCGCTTGAGGGAGGAGGACGCGGACCGAGCGGGAGCGGAGGAGGACGCGGCAGACATGCGCACAGCATAGATACAACATGCACGCATGGGCGCCGACGTCCGGATTCTGGACCTCCGCACCGCCCGGAGAGGCACCGGAACTCACCTCCGCGACAGTTCAGAGTTTCCTGAATTCACATATCTCTGTACTGTCACCTCATGCTGACCGTCGCTTCCGACATCGAGGTGCTCGCGCGGTTCGGCCGCGCGCTCGCCGACCCGATCCGCTGCCGCCTCCTGCTCGCGCTCCGCGAGGCCCC
Organism: Streptomyces sindenensis; assembly: GCF_014649035.1. Taxonomy (GTDB): domain Bacteria; phylum Actinomycetota; class Actinomycetes; order Streptomycetales; family Streptomycetaceae; genus Streptomyces; species Streptomyces sindenensis. Next base: position 344,403 of record NZ_BMSG01000002.1, on the reverse strand, counting down.
GGCGTACCCCTCCGACCTCGCCGAAGCCCTGGGCATCTCCCGTACCCGGCTCTCCAACCACCTGGCCTGCCTGCGCGACTGCGGACTGGTCGTCACCTCGCCGGACGGCCGTCGCACGCGCTACGAGCTGGCCGACGAACGCCTCGGCACCGCCCTGGACGACCTGCGCTCCGTGGTGGTGGCCGTCGAGACCGATCGCACCTGCCCGGACGCCGAGAAGCGAGCGTGCTGCTGATGACGGCGCTCTCCCTCGGCCCCTCGCCGGCCCGCCGGGACGCGCTCGCCCGCCGGATACGGCTGCTGGTCGCCGCCACCATCGTCTACAACGTCATCGAGGCGGTCGTCGCCCTCACCGCCGGAACGCTCGCCTCCTCCAGCGCGCTGATCGGCTTCGGCCTGGACTCCGTCATCGAGGTCTCCTCCGCCGCCGCGGTCGCCTGGCAGTTCTCCGCCCGCGAGCACGCGGTGCGCGAGGCCCGGGAGCGGACCGCCCTGCGGATCATCGCCATCTCGTTCCTCGCCCTCGCGGCGTACGTCGCCGTCGACGCGGTCCGCGCGCTGACCGGCACCGGCGAGGCCGAACCCTCCCCACCCGGCATCGTGATCGCCGCGCTCTCGCTGGCGGTCATGCCGTTCCTGTCGGCCGCCCAGCGGCGCGCGGGGCGCGAGATCGGCTCCGCGTCGGCCGTCGCCGACTCGAAGCAGACCCTGCTGTGCACGTACCTCTCCGCCGTCCTGCTCGTCGGCCTGATCCTCAACGCCGCGTTCGGCTGGTCCTGGGCGGACCCGGTGGCCGCCCTCGCCATCGCCGCGATCACGGTCAAGGAGGGCCGCGAGGCATGGCGCGGCAAGAGCTGCTGCGCCCCGACGGCCCAGGGGCAAGCCTGCGCAGATTCACCCCTTCGATAACGCATCCATTGCCCCTCCCCAGGAGTCTCCTTCACCGAGCGGCACCCTTATGTGGCCGCATATCAGGGGCATTGGGGAGCGTTCAGTTGAAAATCGGCATCAAGCGCATCAATCGCGTCTCCGTCACGGCCACCGTGACGCTCACCGCCGGTGCGGTGCTCGCGGGCGGCGCCTTCGCCTCCACGGCACACGCCGCCACGCCGCCGGCTCCGAAGATCGTCGCCAAGGGCGGCTTCCTGATGAACGACGGCACCGGCAAGACCCTCTTCACCAAGTCCGCGGACACCCGCCGGGCCACCGGCTCGACCACGAAGATCATGACGGCGCTGGTCGTCCTGTCCCAGAAGAACGTGAACCTGAAGTCCAAGGTCACGATCCAGAAGGCGTACAGCGACTACATCGTCTCGAAGAACGCCTCGTCCGCCCGGCTCATCGTCGGCGACAAGGTCACCGTGGGCCAGCTCCTCTACGGCCTGATGCTCCCCTCCGGCTGCGACGCCGCGTACGCCCTGGCCGACAAGTTCGGCTCCGGCACGACCCGTGCCGCCCGGGTGAAGTCGTTCATCGGCAAGATGAACTCCACGGCGAAGAGCCTCAAGCTGAAGAACACCCGCTTCGACTCGTTCGACGGCATCGGGAACGGCAACAACTACTCGACCCCCCGTGACCTGACGAAGATCGCCAGCCAGGCGATGAAGAACTCCACGTTCCGCACGGTCGTCAAGACCAGGTCGACAAAGCAGAAGGTGACCACCAAGAACGGTGGCTACCGCTACATGTCGTGGACCAACACCAACAAGCTGCTCGGCAGTTACAGCGGCGCGACCGGCGTCAAGACCGGCTCCGGCCCGACCGCCAAGTACTGCCTGGTCTTCGCGGCGACCCGCAAGGGCAAGACGGTCATCGGCACGGTGCTCACGTCCTCCTCCGAGGCGAACCGCACCGCCGACGCGAAGAAGATGATGGACTACGGCTTCAAGAAGTAGCCGCAGGCGTCGCATGGCGAAGGGGCCCGGCCCGCACGGTGTGTGCGGGCCGGGCCCCTTCGTTCTGCCCGTTCGCGAGAACGCGTTACGCCCAGGTGATCAGGCGCTTCGGCTGCTCCAGGATCGCCGCCACATCGGCCAGCACCTTGGAGCCCAGCTCGCCGTCGACCAGACGGTGGTCGAACGACAGGGCCAGCGTCGTGACCTGACGCGGCTTCACCTTGCCCTTGTGGACCCACGGCTGGAGCTTGATCGCACCGACGGCCAGGATCGCGGACTCGCCCGGGTTCAGGATCGGCGTACCGGTGTCGACGCCGAAGACGCCGACGTTGGTGATCGTCACCGTGCCGCCGGCCATCGCCGCCGGGGACGTCTTGCCGTCCCGGGCCGTGGTGACCAGCTCGCCCAGCGCTTCCGCGAGCTGCGGCAGCGTCTTGTCGTGCGCGTCCTTGATGTTCGGCACGATCAGGCCGCGCGGGGTGGCCGCCGCGATGCCCAGGTTGACGTAGTGCTTCTGCACGATCTCCTGGTTCGCCTCGTCCCAGGCGGCGTTGACCTCGGGGTTCCGCTTGATCGCGACGAGGAGGGCCTTGGCGATGATGAGGAGCGGGTTGACCCGCACCCCCGCCATGTCCTTGTCCTCCTTGAGCTCGGCCACGAGCTTCATCGTGCGCGTCACGTCGACCGTGACGAACTCGGTGACGTGCGGCGCGGTGAACGCGCTGCCCACCATCGCCTGCGCGATGGCCTTGCGGACGCCCTTGACCGGGATCCGGGTCTCGCGGGCGGAGTCGGAGACGACGGCAGGAGCAGCGGCTGCCGGGGCCTCGGGAACCGCCGGGGACGCGACCGCCGCGGGAGCCTCGACCGCGGGCGGAGCCGCCGCCGCGTGGACGTCCTCGCGGGTGATGATGCCGTCCTTGCCGGTCGGCACCACCGTCGCCAGGTCGATGCCCAGGTCCTTGGCCAGCTTGCGGACCGGCGGCTTGGCGAGCGGACGGCCGCCCCCAGCCGGAACAGCCGGAGCCGGGGCGGGCGCCCCGTGCCCGTTCAGTTCGGCCTGCACCGCCGCCGCGACGGCGGCGGCCTCGGGCGCGGCGGCCGCCCCCTTGCGCGGGCGGCGCTTGGTGGAGCTCTCGGCGACGCCGTAGCCCACGAGGACCGGCGTACGGCCCTTCGGTTCGGCTTCCGCCTCGGGCTCGGACACCGGCTCCTGTGCCGGGGCGGCGGCGGCCGGGGCGGGCGCGTCGCCGCTGCCGGGGGCCACGTCGATCGCGATGATCACCTGGCCGACGTCGACGGTCGTGCCCTCGGGGAAGCGCAGCTCGTGCACCACCCCGTCGAACGGGATCGGCAGCTCGACGGCCGCCTTCGCGGTCTCGACCTCGCACACGACCTGGCCGTCGGTGACGGTGTCGCCGGGCTGGACGAACCACTTGAGGATCTCGGCCTCGGTCAGTCCTTCGCCCACATCGGGCATCTTGAACTCACGGAAGCGAGCAGACGTTTCGGTCATCGTCGTCACGAACCCTCTCCTCAGAACGCCAGCGAGCGGTCGACGGCGTCGAGCACCCGGTCCAGGCCGGGCAGGTACTCGTCCTCCAGCCGGGCCGGCGGGTAGGGGACGTGGTAGCCGCCGACCCGCAGTACGGGGGCTTCGAGGTGGTAGAAGCAGCGCTCGGTGATCCGGGCGGCGATCTCCGCGCCGGAGCCGTAGAAGACGGGCGCCTCGTGGACGACCACGACCCGGCCGGTCTTCTCCGCCGACTTCTGGATGGCGTCGAAGTCGATGGGAGCCATCGAACGCAGGTCCAGGACCTCGATCGACTTGCCCTCCTCCTGGGCGGCCGCGGCCGCCTCCAGGCAGACCTTGACCATCGGCCCGTACGCGACGAGCGTGAGGTCGCCGCCCTCGCGGGCGGTGACGGCCTTGTGCAGCGGGCCCGGGATGGACTCGGTGTCGACCTCGCCCTTGTCCCAGTAGCGCCGCTTGGGCTCGAAGAAGATCACCGGGTCGTCGCTCTGGACGGCCTGCTGCATCATCCAGTACGCGTCGCTCGCGTTGGACGGCGAGACCACCTTCAGGCCCGCGACATGCGCGAAGAGCGCCTCGGGGGACTCGCTGTGGTGCTCGACGGCGCCGATGCCGCCGCCGTACGGAATGCGCACGACGACCGGCAGCTTGACCTTGCCGAGCGCGCGGGCGTGCATCTTGGCGAGCTGCGTGACGATCTGGTCGTACGCGGGGAAGACGAAGCCGTCGAACTGGATCTCGACGATGGGGCGGTAGCCGCGCAGGGCCAGGCCGATCGCCGTGCCGACGATGCCGGACTCGGCGAGCGGGGTGTCGATCACCCGGTCCTCGCCGAAGTCCTTCTGGAGCCCGTCGGTGATCCGGAACACGCCGCCGAGCTTGCCGACGTCCTCACCCATGATGAGGACCTTGGGGTCGCTGTCGAGGGCGAGGCGGAGCGACTCGTTGAGCGCTTTCGCGATGGACATCTTTTCCACGGCCATGGCTACTTGCCCTCCTCGGCAGAGTCGGCGAACGATGCCTGGTAGGCGGCGAACTGGGCGCGCTCCTCGTCCACGAGGGAGTTGCCGTCGGCGTAGGCGTGCTCGAACAGGGCCATCGGCTCCGGGTCGGGCATCGCGCGTACCGCTTCCCGTACCCGCTTGCCGAGGGTCTCGCTCTCGGCCTCCAGCTCGGTGAAGAACGCCTCGTCGGCGTGGCCGGCCTTCTCCAGGTACGTCCGCAGCCGCAGGATCGGGTCCTTGGCCTCCCAGGCGGCCCGCTCCTCGTCGGCCCGGTACTTCGTCGGGTCGTCGGAGGTGGTGTGGGCGCCCATGCGGTAGGTGAACGCCTCGACGAGGGTCGGGCCCTCGCCGCGGCGGGCCCGCTCCAGCGCGGAGCGGGTGACGGCGAGGCAGGCGAGGACGTCGTTGCCGTCGACGCGGACGCCGGGGAAGCCGTAGCCCTGGGCGCGCTGGTAGAGCGGCACGCGGGTCTGGCGCTCGGTGGGCTCGGAGATCGCCCACTGGTTGTTCTGGCAGAAGAAGACGACCGGGGCGTTGTAGACCGCGGAGAAGGTGAACGACTCCGCGACGTCGCCCTGACTGGAGGCGCCGTCACCGAAGTACGCGATCACCGCGGAGTCCGCGCCGTCCTTGGCGACGCCCATGGCGTAGCCGGTGGCGTGCAGCGTCTGCGAGCCGATGACGATCGTGTACAGGTGGAAGTTGTTGCTGTTCGGGTCCCAGCCGCCGTGGTTCACGCCGCGGAACATGCCGAGCAGGTTGGTCGGGTCGACGCCGCGGCACCAGGCGACCCCGTGCTCCCGGTAGGTCGGGAAGACGTAGTCGTCGTCGCGCAGGGCGCGGCCGCTGCCGATCTGGGCGGCCTCCTGGCCGAGCAACGAGGCCCACAGGCCCAGCTCGCCCTGACGCTGGAGGGCGGTCGCCTCGGCGTCGAAGCGGCGGGTGAGAACCATGTCCCGGTACAGGCCGCGCAGCTCTTCCGCGCTCAGGTCGATGCTGTAGTCCGGGTGCTCGACGCGCTCGCCCTCGGGCGTCAGCAGCTGTACGAGCTGGGGCCCGGCGCTCTGCGGCTTCTTCGCGGCGCTGGTCCGCTTGCTGGCGCGTCGCGGTTTACGCGCGGCGGCAGTGCTCTCCACGGTCACGTGCGTGCTCCTCCGTCGGTCCGGCCCCCGGGGTCTGCCGGGAACCAGTGCGGCTCGCCTGAGTCCGGAGCCGTGCACGGGGTGGGTGCCGGTCGGGCCGGGATCAGGCGTGACAGGTGCCCCGGCGAGCGCCCTGTCCTAGGCACGTTACCCAGTGCTTCGCATAACTGCGAAACCCTATCTGACCTGCGATTTTGCTTGGATTTCCAAGTAAATCGAAAAAAACGCGAAGCGCTGCTGGTCAGGGCACTGGAAACAGCCTTGCAGGCCGCCGGAACAACGGCACGTTATCCCGCGGATCAGCGTCAGGGAAGAGCGGAGAGGAAGCGAGTATGTGAGACTGCGACCGTGCGCGAAGATGGAAAAATCACGGTATTTCTGCTCGACGATCACGAGGTCGTCCGGCGCGGCGTCCACGAGCTGCTCGCCTCCGAACCGGATATCGAGGTGGTCGGCGAGGCCGGTACGGCCGCGGACGCCCTGGCGCGGATCCCGGCGACGCGGCCCGATGTGGCGGTGCTCGACGTGCGGCTGCCGGACGGCAGCGGGGTGGAGGTGTGCCGGGAAGTCCGTTCCCAGGACGAGAACATCACATGCCTGATGCTCACCTCGTACGCCGATGACGAGGCACTTTTCGACGCGATCATGGCGGGCGCCTCGGGCTATGTACTGAAGGCGATCCGCGGCAGTGAACTGCTGAATGCCGTACGGGACGTGGCGGCCGGAAAATCCCTGCTGGACCCGGTGGCGACCGCCCGGGTGCTGGAGCGGCTGCGCGACGGCGGGTCCGCCAAGGGCGACGACCGGCTGGCGGGCCTCACCGAGCAGGAGCGCAAGATCCTGGACCTGATCGGGGAGGGGCTGACCAACCGGGTCATCGGGGAGCGGTTGCACCTCGCCGAGAAGACCATCAAGAACTACGTGTCCAGCCTGCTGTCCAAGCTGGGCATGGAGCGCCGCTCGCAGGCCGCCGCGTACGTCGCCCGGCTCCAGGCCGAGCGACGCTGAACCGCCCCGGACGGCGGGGCCGCGGCGGGACTTTGGTCCCGCGCCACCCGGGGCAGGCGACTCTTACGCGGCCCCTACGCCCGGGGGACAGTGGAAGCCATGTCCTTCGACTCCCACGGCTCCCCCAGCGAACGCCGCGCGGTCGGCACGGTCGAGCGGCCCGGGCCGGCCGAGCCGCTCGATCTGCTCGGCCGGGTCCCCTACGGCCGTCTCGCGACCAGCATGCGGGCCCTGCCGTTCCTGGCGGTGGCCCGGCACATCGTGAGCGACGGCCACATCCTGCTGCGGATGCACCGGGGTTTCGGCCACCACGAGGCGTGCAACGGGAGCGTCGTCGCGTACGGGGCGGACAACTACAACGACGCCGCCTCGGGCGACGGCGGCAACCTCTGGTCGGTGCAGTTCACCGGGCCCGCCGAGATCGTGCACCCCTGCCCCGAGCAGGAGGAGCTGTTCGGGGCGGCCCCCGTGAGCGTCAACGGGGATCCGTACGCGCCGGCGTACCTCCGGGTCGATCCGCACTTCGTCACGGAACACCGGCTGGACTTCTGAGACGTCGGCTCCGTGGTGCTTTAGCGCACCGATGGGCGTCACCGCAAGTCCGCGAAGTGGCCACGCAGAGTGATCTAACATCTGGTAAGTGCCGCGCTCATATGTCACTCGTCCACCTGTTCCCCCGGTCGGCAAAGTGCTGCGCCGATATCCGGGCGTGGGCGAGCCGCTCGCCTGCGAGCCGATCACCAAGGGCCTGCTGAACCACGGATACCGCGTCTCCACCACGAGCGGTTCCTACTTCCTCAAGCACCATCTCGACAAGAAGCACCTGGACGACACCAGCGGCGAACGCGCCGCGATCGTGCGCCAGCACCGTGCCACCCAGCGCCTCCAGTCGCTCGGCGTCCCCGTCGTCCCGCCCCTGTCGGACACCCGGGGCGAGACCGTCACCGTGATCGGCGAACGCTGCTACGCCCTGCACCCCTGGGTCGACGGCCTCCACCGGGCCGGCGCCCAGCTGACCCTCGCCCAGTCGCGCCGGCTCGGCACGCTCCTCGGCACCGTGCACACCGGCCTGGAACAGGTGATGGCGCCGCGCGACGGCCCGCCCCGCGCGAGCCCGCCCGCCCGGCCGGGACACCACAGCCCCGACGCCGCCGACACGTTCGCGCTGATCGACGACCTGCTGGCCGCCGCGCGCGGCGAGGACGGCCGCTCCACCCCGCGCGACGCCTTCGACGAACTCGCCGAGCACCGGCTCGTGGAGCGCCGCGCCCTCCTCGAACAGCACGCCCACCGCCGCCCGCCCACGCCGGAGGGGCCCGCGACCGGCTGGGTGCACGGGGACTTCCACCCGCTGAACCTGCTCTACCGGGGCGCCGACCCGGTCGCGATCGTGGACTGGGACCGGCTGGACGTACAGCCGCGCGCCGAGGAGGCGGTACGGGCGGCGGCGATCTTCTTCGTCCGGCCGGCCGGGGAGCTGGACCTCGCGAAGGTACGCGCGTACGCCCGGGCGTACCGGCGGGCCGCCGGGGCGGGGGCCGGGGAGCTGGCGGCCGCGGTGCACCGGGTGTGGTGGGAGCGGCTCAACGACTTCTGGATACTGCGCTGGCGCTACCGCCTGGACGACCGCAGGGCCGACCCGCAGTTTCCCGCGGTGTCGGCCCTGGCGGTGTGGTGGACACGCGAGTACGAGGCGGTGTGCGCGGCCTTCACGGAGTAGGAGTGGTGCAGCCCGCACGGAGTGGGAGCGGTGCCGCCCGCACGGGGTGGGAGTGGCGCGGACGCGCGTGAGCCCGGCGCACGCCCACGAGGGGCGTGCGCCGGGCTCATACGATGGTGCGGCCGTGTCCGCCTACGAGGTGGTGGCGCCGGCCGACGCCTCTCCGGGCGTCGTGCCCGAACCGCCGTCGTCGCCGCCCCCGGCTCCGCCGTCGTCACCGGCTCCGCCCGGGGTGCCGGGGTCGGTCGTCGGTTCCGTGGGCTCGCCCGTGGGCTCCCCGGTGCCGCCCTCGTTGGTGCTGCCGTCCGACGCCCCGGCGTCCGTGTCGGTCGGCGTCGGGGACGGGCTGAACGTGGGCTCGCTCGGGGTCGGGTCCGGGGTGAACGGCGGCGGGTTCGGCTGCGTCTGGCCGCCGGTGGAGGTGTCCGGCTCCTCCGGCTCCTCGCTCTCCTCCTCGGTCGGCTCGTCCGACGGCTCCTCCTCGGACTGGCTGACCGAGGTGGACGGGGTGACCGGATCCTTCTCGTTGCCGCCGTCGCCCTTCGCCGCGTTGAGGGCGAAGGCGACGCCAGCGCCGATCGCGATCAGGGCCAGCAGGACGAAGAGCCACATCTTGCCGCGCCCGCCGGGACGCCCCTGCCCGCCGTCGTACCCCCCGTCGTCCGGGTTGTACGGGGGCAGGATCGGGCCCTGCGAGGTGTCCCCGTGCATCGGGTGCCCCGCGCCCATCACCTGGGTGGAGCCGGCCATACCGTGCGGGGGAGTCCGGCCGCCCTCGTGCAGCGCGACCGGGCCGGTGTTCCACGTGCCCGTGTGACCGCCCTGGACCTGGAGCATCTGCAGGCCGTACTGGACGAGCCCGCGCATCTCCTCGGCGCTCTGGAACCGGTCGTCCGGGTCCTTCGCCAGCGAGCGCATCACCATGCCGTCCAGCTCCGGCGGCACCACGTCCGAGACCTCGGAGGGCGGCACCGGGATGTCCTGAACGTGCTGGTAGACCACCGAGAGCGGGGTCTCACCGGTGAACGGGGGACGCAGCGCCAGCAGCTCATAGAGCAGGCAGCCGGTGGCGTACAGGTCGGACCGGTGGTCGACGGCCTTGCCGAGCGCCTGCTCGGGGGAGAGGTACTGCGGGGTGCCCATGACCATGCCGGTCTGGGTCATCGTCGACTGCGCGCCGTGCAGCGCGCGGGCGATGCCGAAGTCCATCACCTTGACCGCGCCGGAATCCGTGATGATCACGTTGGCGGGCTTGATGTCGCGGTGCACGATCCCGTGCTGGTGCGAGTACGCGAGGGCTTCCAGCACCCCCGAGACGATGATCAGCGCCTGCTCGGGCGGCGGGGCCTCGGCGGTCAGGAGCAGATCGCGGATCGTGCGGCCCTCGACCAGTTCCATCACGATGTACGGGACGGTCTGGCCGCCCACGACGTCCTCGCCGGAGTCGTACACGGCGACGATCGCGTGGTGGTTGAGGCCTGCGACGGACTGTGCCTCGCGGGTGAAGCGGGCCTTGGAGACCGGGTCCTCGGCCAGATCGGAACGGAGCAGCTTCACCGCGACCGTGCGTCCGAGCCGGACGTCCTCCGCCGCGTAGACCTCTGCCATGCCGCCCCGGCCGAGCCGGTGGGTCATCCGGTAACGGCCGTCACCGACGACGCCGCCGACGCCCCAGGAGTCGGTGCCATCCGAAACTCCGCCGCCGTTTGCTTCGGAATCGGGTGCCATCAGTCCTCGCCGTCGTATCTGTCCGCGCGTCCGCGGGTTCTCACGGTGCCTTGCTGCACTTGCTGCATTGCCACGTCACGCTACAGCCTTCGCCGGACACCCCGGTTCCGCTCCAGCAGGATCCTCGGACCGCCCGGCGCGCCCTCCCCATGATTTTGATGCGTTTCCTGTAACGCTTCCGAGACGCTTCTTGTGCGTAGGGTCACGGAACGGGCACCCGGCTTGACGTGTCGGACCCCTACGGCAGACTTGGCGCGTAATCGCGTTGTACGGGAACCGCGCCGCACGCAATCACGTCAGACAGAAACACGTCGGACAGAGAAACCGCGTGCGACCGCGCGCCGCCGAGGGGGATGCAAGTCATGAGCCAGGACGGCGCACAGGGCCGCTATGCGGGCGGGGCGGTCGCGGGCGGCCGCTACCAGCTGCGCGACCTGCTCGGCGAGGGCGGGATGGCTTCCGTCTACCTGGCCTACGACTCCGCTCTGGACCGGCAGGTCGCGATCAAGACCCTGCACACCGAGCTCGGCCGCGAGCAGTCCTTCCGCGAGCGCTTCCGGCGCGAGGCGCAGGCCGTCGCCAAGCTCCAGCACACCAACATCGTCTCCGTCTTCGACACCGGCGAGGACGAGCTCGGCGGTGCGCTGATGCCGTACATCGTCATGGAGTACGTCGAGGGGCAGCCGCTCGGCTCCGTGCTGGCCGCCGATATCCGTCAGCACGGCGCGATGCCCGCCGACAAGGCCCTCAAGGTGACGGCGGACGTGCTCGCCGCCCTGGAGACCAGCCACGAGATGGGCCTGGTCCACCGGGACATCAAGCCCGGCAACGTGATGATGACCAAGCGCGGCGTCGTCAAGGTCATGGACTTCGGTATCGCCCGCGCCATGCAGTCCGGCGTCACCTCGATGACCCAGACCGGCATGGTCGTCGGCACCCCGCAGTACCTCTCCCCCGAGCAGGCCCTCGGCCGCGGCGTCGACGCCCGGTCCGACCTGTATTCGGTGGGCATCATGCTCTTCCAGCTGCTCACCGGCCGGATCCCGTTCGACGCGGACTCGCCGCTGGCCATCGCGTACGCGCATGTGCAGGAGGAGCCGGTCGCGCCCTCCAGCATCAACCGTTCGGTCACCCCGGCGATGGACGCCCTCGTGGCCCGCGCCCTCAAGAAGAACCCGAACGAGCGCTTCCCCAGCGCCGCCGCGATGCGCGACGAGATCGCCCGTGTGCTGAACGCCGCCGGCGGCCAGACCGGCGCCCCGATGATCGTGTCCGGCGGCGGGCCCGCCAACAGCGGATCCGGCGTCGGCTCGGCGGTGTTCCCGCCGGTCGACCAGAGCACTCCGGCACCCCAGAGCGTCCAGACTCCGTACCAGCCCCACCCGCACCAGCAGCCGGGGCCGTACAACCAGCCCACCCCCGCGCCGAGCTACGGCTACCCGCAGTCCGGCCAGGTCCAGGGCTACCCGACCCCGGGCCCGCTGTCCCACCAGACCCCGCCGCCGTACTCGATCAACCCGCAGCACGCGACGGCCGTGGGCACCACCGACCGCGCCGGCTCGAAGCGGAACATGCCGGTCATCGTCGGCTCGATCGTCGTGGCCCTGCTGGCCGTCGGCGGTCTGATCACCGCGATCGCCCTCCAGGGCGGTGGCAAGGACGACGAGGCGGGCAAGGACGGCGAGACGGGCACCGAGCAGGTGGAGGGCTACCGTCCGCCGGAGCGCAACCGGACGATGAAGGAAACGGAGTGCTCGAACGCCTCCGAGGACTCCAACGACCCGAAGAAGGTCCGCGCACCGAACTTCATCTACAAGGACATCCTGTCGGCGAAGGCGTGCGCTCTCGCCGCGGGCTGGACGATCAAGGTGATCGAGGAGCCGGGCAACACGTACGCCGAGGACCAGGTCGTCGGCCAGTTCCCGTCCTCCGGTGCGGCGGTCGACGAGCGCGGCGCCCACTTCGAGCTGAAGGTCTCCACGGGCAAGCCGTCGTGAAACGCCGGTGTCCGAAGGTGACCGTTACGGTTCGCGGATCTCGCCGGATCTTCGTCATGGACCGGTACGTGGACGGTTGACAGCCCCCTGACTTCCGGATAGCGCGTCCGGGATGCCGGATGCGGGGGCCCGTGTGACGCTGATCTCATGGCTCCAGGACTTCCGGCCGCATGGTCGTCGAGGTGTGCGGTCTGTCTGCTGGCGGCGGCCGGAGCGGCGCTGGGGCCGTCGGCCGGCTCCGCCCACGGTTCATCGGCGCCCGACGGTCCGCCGTCCGTCACCGCCACCGTCCCCGGAACGTCGACCCCCGGCGCCACCGCGTCCTCGCCGCCCGGCCCCTCCGCCTCCGCGTCGCCCTCGGCGCTCCCCTCCGCGCTGCCCCTGCCGTCCCGCGTTCCGGCTTCCGGAGCGCCGGGGACCGGGCCGGCCGCGTCCGCTTCGGCCCCGGCGGCGACCGGGAGCGGGGCGCAGCCGCCTTCCGGAGCCGGTTCCGGGCCCGAGGCCGGCCCGCCGGAGCCCACCTCCCCCCCTTCCGCTTCGCCCGACGTATCGGGGTCGACCGCCCCTCTGGCCGGGCGCGAGGCCGGAGCCGGCAAGGCGCGTCCCGGGCGGTCGCTGTCGCCGATGGAGCTGGCGCGGGCCGAGGACGCCGCCGGGGAGGATCCTCCGGAGGAGGCCGACGAGAGCCTCGCGGACCCGGTTGACCTGCCTGCTTCCACCCCGCCGCCCGACGCGTTCAGCGATCCGGGACAACGGTCCGGGCAGGCGCTGGACGCCGCTGCCGTACGGCGGGTGCAGGAGGTCTCGCTCGGTACGGGCATCGCCCTGGTCGGACTGGGACTCGGCTTCCTCGCGTTCCGTATGCGCCGGGCGAACTGAGCGTCATCGCCCCACGAATGCGGCGTCGCGCCCCCTTCCGCCCGGCTCCGACGAGACTTGCCAGAGTGAACATACTCGGTATACATACTCAGTATGTCCATTCGCCACGGCCTGCTGGCCCTGCTGGAACGGGGCCCTCGTTACGGGTCCCGGCTCCGCACCGAGTTCGAGTCGCGCACCGGCTCCACCTGGCCCCTGAACGTCGGCCAGGTCTACACGACGCTCAGCAGGCTGGAGCGTGACGGCCTGATCGTCCAGGAGGGCTCGGACGACGCCGGGCACGACCTCTACGCGATCACCGACGAGGGCCGCGCGGAACTGCGCGCCTGGTTCGAGACCCCCGTGGACCGCACCAGTCCGCCCCGCGACGAACTGGCCATCAAGCTCGCCATGGCCGTGGGGGCCCCGGGCGTCGACATCCGGGACGTCATCCAGTCCCAGCGCCACCACACGCTCAAGGCGATGCAGGACTACACCCGGCTCAAGGCCCAGGCCCTGGCCGACGTCCCCGCCAACCGGGACGAGGTCGCCTGGCTCCTCGTCGTGGAGCAGCTGATCTTCCAGGCGGAGGCCGAGGCCCGCTGGCTCGACCACTGCGAGTCACGGCTCGTCCGCCTCGCCGAGGCCGCCGCCACGGAGCCCTCCGCCGAGCCCAGCCCCACGGCAGCCCGCGGTCCGTCCCGTACGCCGGCCGACCGGGCCCGCTCCCGGCGCTGACACACCGGTGCCTCCGCTCCTGCCTGATCCAGACCATTCCCGCTTCGTCACAAGCTGTTCCTAGGGGGAACCACCCGTCATGCCCGCGTCCGCCACCCAGCCACCCCCGTCGTCCTCCGGGACGCCCGGCGGCAGCCCCGTACTCGAACTGCGGGCGCTGACCCGTACCCATGGCTCCGGCGTCGCCGAGGTGCACGCCCTGCGCGGGATCCACCTCGCGGTGTACCCGGGCGAGCTGGTCGCCGTGATGGGCCCCTCCGGCTCCGGCAAGTCCACGCTGCTGACCCTCGCGGGCGGGCTCGACACCGCCACCAGCGGCCAGGTCGTCATCGAAGGCCAGGACCTCGCCGCCCTCGGCGCCAAGGGGATGGCCGCCCTGCGCCGCCGCAGCGTCGGCTACGTCTTCCAGGACTACAACCTCATCCCCGCCCTGACCGCCGCCGAGAACATCGCACTGCCCCGCGAACTCGACGGCGTCTCCGTGCGCAAGGCCCGCAAGGAGGCCCTGGCCGCACTGGCCGAGATGAAACTCGAAGCGATCGCCGACCGCTTCCCCGACGAGATGTCCGGCGGCCAGCAGCAGCGCGTCGCCATCGCCCGCGCCCTCGTCGGCGACCGGCGCCTGGTCCTCGCCGACGAGCCGACCGGAGCCCTCGACTCCGAGACCGGCGAGGCGATCCTCGCCCTGCTGCGCACCCGTTGCGACCAGGGCGCGGCCGGCGTCATGGTGACCCATGAGCCCCGGTACGCGGCCTGGGCCGACCGGGTCGTGTTCCTCCGGGACGGCTCGATCGTCGACCAGACGGCGACCACGGGAGCCGACGCCCTGCTCGCCGCCGGAAGCACCGAGGCCACCGCGTGAGCCCTCTCCCCGGCTGGCGCGCAGCCTTCCGCATAGCCCGGCGCGACGCGGCACGGGCCAAGGGCCGCAGCGCCCTGGTCGTCGCGATGATCGCTCTGCCGGTCCTCGGCGTGACCGCCGCCGACCTCACCTACCGCAGCGCCCTGCCCACCAAGGCCGAGGAGCTGACGGCGGAACTGGGGTCGGCCGACGCGCGGTTCATGGCCACGAGCGTCGGCCCGCTGAAGCTCCAGCAGATGCCTGACGGCATCAACTGGAGCACCCCCGAAGGCACCCCCGGCCCGACCCCCGAGGAGCAGGCACAGCCGGTCGACGTACCGGCCGCCTTCCCGGAGGGTTCGCGATCCCTGACCGAGCGGAGCGTGCCCGCGTCGGTGACCACGCGGCACGGCATCGCCGACACCGAGATCAGCGAGCTGCGCATCTCCGACCCGATGCTCCGCGGCCGGATCGAGCTGACCGACGGCGCCTTCCCGCGCAAGCCGAACGAGATCGCCGGGACCTCGGACTTCGTCGAGGCGGCCGGGCTGTCCATCGGCGACCGCGTCACCGTGCGCGGCCCCGAGCAGGCCTACACCCTCACCGGCACGGTCGAACTCCCCGCCGACCTGCGGGCCGACGCCCTTTACGCGCTCCCCGGCTCGGTCATCGCCCCGTGGCAGAAGACCGCCGACCGCGACAAGTCGATCCTGCCGCCCCAGCCGAGCGACCCGAAGTGGCTGGTGAAAGGACCGCCCGGGGCGGGCGTGACCTGGCAGGACATCCTCGCGGCCAACGAGCGGGGCGTGGTGGTCAAGTCCCGCCAGGTCGCCCTGAACCCGCCGCCGGACTCCGAGGTCCCGATGTCCTCGATGAGCAGCGGGTACTCCACCGAGACGGAGACCACCGCCGCGGTTCTCACAGTGGCCGCCATGGCCGTCCTCGAGATCGTGCTGCTGGCCGGTCCGGCGTTCGCCGTGGGCGCGCGGCGTTCGCGCCGCCAGTTGGGCCTGGTCGGCTCGTGCGGCGGCAGCCGGGGCCAGGTCAGGGCCGTGGTGCTCGCGGGCGGCGCGGTGCTCGGCGCGGGAGGCGCGGTGGCCGGGGTCGGCGCCGGGTTCGGTCTGACCGCGCTGTTCCGCCCGATGATCGAGGACTTCACCGGCAACCGCTTCGGCGAACTGACCGTACGGCCCTGGGAGATCCTCGGCATCGCCGTGCTCGGCCTGGTCACCGGTGTCCTCGCCGCACTTGCCCCGGCGATCGTCGCGGGCCGCCAGTCGGTCCTGGAGTCGCTCACCGGCCGGCGCGGCACCCGTCGCAGCTCCCGCGTACTGCCCGTGATCGGCGTCATCGCGCTCACCGCGGGTGTCGGCATCGCGGTCTACGGCGGGGTGGCCGGAGACACCGCCTTCGTCGCCGGCGGTTCCGTCCTGGCCGAACTGGGCGTGCTCGGCTGCATCCCGGTGATCGTCGGCTTCCTCGGCCGGCTCGGCCGACGCCTCCCGCTGACGCCCCGGATCGCCCTGCGCGACGCGGCCCGCAACCGTGGCCGCACCGCCCCCGCCGTCGCCGCCGTCATGGCGGCCGTCGCGGGCAGCGTCGCCATCGCCACGTACACCAGCAGCAGCGCCGCGCAGCACGCGTTCGACTTCGAGCCCAACCTGACCCCGGGCACCGTCGCGCTGACGGCCTCCGACATCGGCGCGGACGCCGAACTCCCCCGCTCCCGGGCAGCCGTCGAGCAGAACTACCCGGTCAGCGGCAAGGCCGCCGACTTCGGACGGGTCTGGGCCGGCAGCGACTGCTCGGTCTACTACGAGGAGGAGAACGGCTGCGGCACCCTCGAACTCGTCAAGCCCACCGGCAAGGGCCACAGCTGCCCGCTGAAGGGCAAGGGTGCCAAGGAACTCGCCCTGCGGCTCTCCGCCGACGAGCACAAGCGGATGGTGAACTCCCCGGCCTGCACGGACGAGAACTACACGATGGTCGCGTTCGGCACCGGCGACCACAAGATCATCATTGGCGGGGCGGACGTCCTCGACACCTACGTGAAGCTCGACGACCCGGCGGCGGCGAAGGCCCTGGCCGACGGCACCCCCGTCCTGCTGAACTCGGCGTACGCGAAGAACGGCGAGGTCACCCTCAAGGCAACCCACCTCTACAACGACCGGGACAAGGAGAACCGGGCCCAGCACCCCGGCAAGGCCCGCACCACCACCGACCGGCTGAAGGTGTACGTCGCGCCGGACCGCTTCGCGGCGACCCCCGGCATCCGCATGGTCATGCCGGAGAAGACCGCCGAACGGCTCGGACTGCACGTCGAGGACTACGGCAGCTTCTACGCGCTCGGCCGCGATGCCACGGACGCCGAGAGCCAGGCGGCCTACGCGGCGCTCGACCGGGCCGGGAACCGTGCCTACCTGATGAGCTCGAACGAGGTGTTCCGGACCCAGGACGACACGATCCTGCTGATCCTCGCCCTCTTCGCCGGAGTCGTGACCCTGGGCGCGGCCGCCATCACCACCGGGCTGTCCAAGGCCGACGCGGAGGCCGATCTCACCACCCTCAGCGCGGTGGGCGCGCCCCCGGGCGTACGGCGTTCGCTGTCCGGCTTCCAGTGCCTGGTCGTCGCCCTGACCGGGGTCCTGCTGGGGACGGTGGCGGGGCTCGTCCCCGCGGTCGCCCTGCGCCTGACCGACCTGCGCGCGGCGCTGGAGGACATGCGGGCGGATCCGATGCAGTCGGCGTACACGCCGATCGTGATGCCGTGGGAGACCGTCGGGCTGCTGGCCGTGGTCGTCCCGGTGCTCGCCGGACTGCTGGCCGCGGCTCTCACCAGTTCCCGGCTGACCCTGGCCCGGCGCGCGGGCTGAACGGCACATCCGGGCTTCCCGGAAGGGTTCCGGTGCCCCCGAAGACGGTGGATCTTCCGTTTTCGGGGGCACCACCGTGGTGTACGGCACGTGTGCGAGACAATGGCGGCATGGAAATGCCGAGGAATGACCGGTCGCAGGAGCACCCGCAGGTCCTTGTCGTGGGCCAGGACGGAATGGCTATCGGCGGCGGTGCCAGTGACGACGAGTCGCGCGAGGTCCCGGTGACGGAAATGGTGGAACAGCCCGCGAAGGTCATGCGCATCGGCAGCATGATCAAGCAGCTTCTGGAGGAGGTCCGGGCGGCTCCTCTCGACGAGGCGAGCCGCGTCAGGCTCAAGGAGATCCACGCCAGCTCCGTGAAGGAGCTGGAGGACGGTCTGGCGCCCGAGCTGGTCGAGGAGCTGGAACGGCTCTCCCTGCCGTTCACCGAGGAGTCGGTGCCCTCCGAGGCCGAGCTGCGGATCGCCCAGGCCCAGCTCGTGGGCTGGCTGGAGGGCCTTTTCCACGGCATCCAGACGGCGCTGTTCGCCCAGCAGATGGCGGCCCGCGCCCAACTGGAGCAGATGCGCCGCGCCCTGCCGCCCGGCATGGCCCACGAGGACGAGGAGGGCGGCGCGGACCCGCACGGCCCGATCCGCTCCGGCCCCTACCTGTAAATCCGCCTCCGTTCCCGGTCCGGGTCACGCCCGGACCGGGAACGGTCCTGATCAGCCCGCCGCAGGCGCCACCAGCAGCACCTTGCCGATGTGCGCACTGGACTCCAGCACCCGGTGCGCCTCGGCGGCGTCCGGCATCGGCAGCGCCCGGTCCACCACGGGCTTGACCACCCCGCCGCCGATCAGCGGCCACACGTGCTCGCGTACGGCGGCGACGATGGCGGCCTTCTCCTGGAGCGGGCGGCCCCGCAGGGAGGTCGCGGTGACGGCGGCCCGCTTGGTCAGCAGGGCCCCGAGATTCAGCTCGCCCTTGGCCCCGCCCTGGAGACCGATGATCGCGAGACGGCCGTTGACGGCGAGCGCCTGGACGTTCCGGTCCAGGTATTTGGCGCCGATGAGGTCCAGGATGACATCGGCCCCCGCCCCGGCGGTGTTCTCCCGGATCTCCTCGACGAAGTCCTGCTCGCGGTAGTTGATGAGGATGTCCGCCCCCAGCTCGGCGCACCGCGCGAGCTTCTCCGGGCTGCCCGCCGTGACCGCCACCCGGGCCCCGACCGCCTTCGCCAACTGGATCGCCATCGTCCCGATGCCGCTGGAGCCGCCGTGCACCAGGAAGGTCTCGCCCGGGCGCAGATGGGACACCATGAAGACGTTGGACCACACCGTCGCGGTGACCTCGGGCAGCGCCGCGGCCTCCACCAGGCCGACACCCTCCGGTACGGGAAGGAGCTGCCCGGTCGGCACGGCGACCTTCTCCGCGTAACCGCCGCCCGACAGCAGCGCGCACACCTCGTCGCCGACCGCCCATCCGGTCACCCCGGGACCGAGCGCGGCGATACGGCCCGCGCACTCCAGGCCGGGGTAGGGGGACGCGCCGGGCGGCGGGTCGTAGAAGCCCTGCCGCTGGAGCACGTCGGCACGGTTCACAGCGCCGGCGACGACCTCGACGAGGACCTCGCCGTCACCGGGTACGGGATCGGGCACCTCGGCCCACACGAGCGCCTCGGGGCCACCGGGTTCGGGAATCGTGATCGCATGCATGGCCGCGAGGCTACTCCCGCCGCGCTCGCCCGGGCGGACGCCTCGTCGATCAGGGTCGCTGGTGCGGAGGCATCGGGTTCTTCGGCGCCCCGGCGGAACTGGGGCTCGCCCGGACGATGGTGATGACCCGGTCCGTCAACTGCAGGGGGCTGGCCGCCGGGTCGTCGTAACCGAGCAGCCGGTGTCCGCGCAGCACACTGACGACCAGGTCATCGGTCTCCCGTACGTTCTTGCCCACCTCGGCCTTTATGACCGGGCGTTCGACGAGGTCGAGGCCGCTGCCCTGCTGGATCAGGTCCTCCATCACGGTGCCCGCGCTCGGGCTGAGCACGGAGAGGCCGAGCAGCCGTCCGGCGGCACTGGCGCTGGTGATCACCGCGTCCGCGCCGGACTGCCGGAGCAGGGGCGCGTTCTCCTCCTCACGGACCGCGGCCACGATCTTCGCTCCGCGGTTCAACTGGCGCGCGGTCAGCGCGACCAGGACGGCGGTGTCGTCGCGCTGGGTCGCGATGATGATCTGACGCGCCTTCTGGAGCTCGGCGCGCAGCAGCACATCGCTGCGGGTGGCGTCACCGAGCACGCCGGTGTATCCCTCGGCGTTGGCGGCCTCGATCACCTTGGAGGCCGGGTCGACGACGACGATCTGTTCCTTCGACAGGCCGGTGGTACAGAGGGTGAGAATCGCCGAACGGCCTTTCGTGCCGAAGCCGACGACGACGGTGTGGTCTCGCAAGTTGGCTCTCCAACGCTTCAGCCGGAAGTCCTCCCGGGTCCGCTCCGTGAGGACCTCGAGAGTGGTACCGACCAGGATGATCAGGAACATCACGCGCAGCGGTGTCACGACCACCACATTGATCAGCCGGGCTCCGTCGCTCTGCGGCGTGATATCGCCGTACCCGGTGGTGGAGAGGGTGACCGTCGCGTAGTAGATCGCGTCCAGCAGGTCGACCTCGCCGTCGGCGTTGTCGTTGTAGCCGCTACGGTCGAGCCAGACGATCAGCACGGTCGCGGCCAGTACGAGCAGCGCCATCAGCAGGCGCTTGGCGACCTGGCGGGCCGGGCCGACGGCCACCCGGCGCGGGAGCATCACCCGGGTCGGCAGGACCAGTTCGTCGGCTCGCCTGGCCATCGCATCGTGGCCGGGAAGTTTCACGTGAAACACCCTTCTGTCCACGGCGTCGCCGGGGCCCATGGGAGATCCAGAATCTCCACCTCGGTGCCGGACCGTACCCCGCCCGGCGGCACTACAGCCAGTCCGTCCGCCGCGGCGATCCCGCGCAGCATCGCGGGCCCGTTGTAGCGCAGCGGCGCGACATGGTCCCGGCCGCCCGCCCGGCCCGGCCGGTGGACCACGGGGACGAGGCGGGTGTCGTGGGGATGGCCGTGCACCTCGGCATGGACGAGGGCCCGGTACGGGTCCTGGGCGGGGCGGCCCGCGAGGCCCGCGAGCAGTGGTTCCGCGAGCGTGAGCAGACCCGATACGGCCGCGAGCGGATTGCCGGGCAGCCCGACGAGATACGGCCCGTCCGGCGCCAGCCGGGCCAGCAGCATGGGGTGGCCGGGACGGACCGCGACCCCGTCCACCAGCAGTTCGGCCCCAAGGGCGTCGAGGACCGGGTGCACATGGTCGACCGGACCGGCGGCGGTGCCCCCGGTGGTGACGATCAGGTCGGCGTCGGAGGAGGTGAGGGCGGAGCGCAGATCCCCGGCGTCGTCCCCGAGCCGGCGCGGGGCGGAGACCTCGGCGCCGAGGGCCCGCAGCCAGGGGCCGAGCATGGGGCCCAGAGCGTCCCGGATCAGCCCGTCGTGCGGCAGACCGGCGTTGAGGAGCTCGTCGCCGAGGACGAGGACGTCGACGCGCGGACGGGGCACGACGGGCAGTGCGTCGTACCCGGCGGCCGCGGCGAGGCCGAGCACCGCCGGGGTCACGACCGTCCCGGCCGGGACGAGCTGCTCGCCCGAACGGCACTCCTGGCCCCGGGGTCTGATGTCCTGTCCGGTGACCACGGACCGCCGGGCGTGCAGCAGCCCCCTGGCCTCGTCGACATGGGCGTGCTCGCTGCGGATGACCGCCGTGGTGTCGGGCGGTACGCGGGCGCCGGTGGCGATCGGTACGGCGGTGCCGTCGGCCAGCGCGGCGGCCGCGCCGCGGCCGGCGAGAAGCCCCGCCCCGGTCTCGAACGCCCAGGGCCCGGGCCCGGCGACCGCCCAGCCGTCCATGGCCGAGGTGTCGAAGGACGGCAGATCGGTGAGCGCGCCGAGCGCCTCGGCCAGCACGTGCCCCAGGGCGCGGTCGAGCGGCAACCGGATCGTCGCGGTCGGGCCGCCCCGCCCCGCCCGGGCCGCGATGGCCCGCGCCCGGTCCCAGGAGGGGGGTGTGGGCGTGGGCTTCGCGGTGCCGCCCGGGGAGGGCCGGCCGGGGTGGGGCGGCCGTCCGCTGCCGGGTGCCGAAGCGTTGGCGGCGGTGGCGGTTCCGGCGGTGGTGGCGGTGGTGGCGGTGGTGGCGGTGGTGGCGGTGGTGCGATCGTCGTGCGGGGCGTTGTCGCGATCGTTGTACGGGGCGCTGTCGCCGCTCCGGCGGGTGTGCGGGTCGTTGCTCGGGCCGGGGTTCGGGTTCTCGTCCCGGGGGTCGTGGGGGTCCCGGGGGTCCTGGGGGTCCTGGGGGTCCTGGGGGTCCTGGGGGTCCTGGTGGTCCTGGGGGTCCTGGTGGTCCTGGGGGTCCTGGTGGTCCTGGGGGTCCTGGCTGCGACTGGGACGCCCGCCCGGCCCGCCGGTCCGGTCGGACCCGCCGACCAGGGCGAGTGCCTGCTCGACGGCCCGCTCCTCCTCCTCGCGTGCGCGATCACTCGCGGGCCCGGCGGGACGGAAGTCGCTGCCGGGCTCGCGGTGCGGCCCGTCGGAGCCGGTCACGGTGCCCCGGTCCCCTCGCGGCCCGTGCCGGGCTTCGCCCCGCCCGTCGACCCGCCCGCCGCATCGCCGCCCTCACTCGCCGGTTCTGCCGACCTCGTCGGCTTCGCCGCCTCCGCCGCCTCCGCTTCCCAGCGCAGCGCGAGGGCGGTGGCCTTGCGCGAAGCCTCCGCGACCGCCGCGGCGGCCTCGTCGGGGCCCGCACCGGCGCTCGCCCTGGCCGCCGCGTACCCGACCAGGAAGGTCGTGAGCGGGGCGGCGGGCCGGGCGACTCCGTGCGCGGCGTCACGGGCGAGGTCGAGCAGGACACCGGTGTCGACGTCGAGTTCGATTCCCAGTTCGTTCTTGACCGAGGTGATCCATTCGTCCAGCACGGCCCCATGCTCCCTGATCCGGGCTCGGGCGGCGGCGATGTCGTCCCAAGTGTCGCAGTCGAACGCGGCGTCAGGGCCCGCGTCGATCCGGGCGAGGTCCAGTTCGGCCGTCAGCAGCCGGAGCGGAAGCCCGGCGAGGCTCCCGTGCTCCGTGGCGATCAGGGCCAGCTCCCGGCGGAGCGGCTCGGCCCGGTACGCGGCCACGAGCGGCTGGTCGCGCCCGTCGGGACCGGTGCACAGGGCCCCTTCCCCTCCGGGCTGTACGGCGACGGCGAGCAGCGCGTCGACGGTGCCCGGCCCGAGGAACGGAAGGTCGGCGGAGAGTACGAGAACGAGGTCCGCCGTCGTCAGCCGCAGCCCCGCGTCCAGCGCCGCCAACGGACCTCCGCCCCGAGGCACTTCCCGGGTCCAGAGGACCGGCCGGACGGTCACGCGACGGTCGCCCACCACGACGGTACGCGTCGCGCCGTCGCATGCCGCGAGGACCCGGTCGAGCAGCGCCCGGCCGCCCACCCGGACTCCTGGCTTGTCGGCGCCGCCGAGCCGCTTCGCGGCCCCTCCGGCAAGGACGATCACGTCGTAGGCGGTCATACGTCGAGTATGGGCGGCGCCCCGGAGCGACGCCCCCGCCGGGGTGGCCGGAAGACCGGCCACCGCGACAGGGGCACCCGGCGGCTACAGGGTGCGCAGCAGCACCGCCGGCTGCTCCACGCAGTCCGCCACGTACCGGAGGAAGCCGCCCGCCGTTCCGCCGTCGCACACCCGGTGGTCGAAGGTGAGGGACAGCTGGACGACCTGACGTACGGCCAGTTCGCCCTGGTGCACCCAGGGTTTGGGCATGATCCGGCCCACGCCGAGCATCGCCGCCTCCGGGTGGTTGATGATCGGCGTCGAACCGTCGACCCCGAACACCCCGTAGTTGTTCAGCGTGAACGTGCCTCCGGTCAGCTGGGCCGGGCTGAGCTTCCCGGTGCGCGCCAGCTCGGTCAGCCGGGCGATCTCTGCCCCGATCGACTCGGCGTTACGGGTGTGCGCGTCCCGGACGACCGGGACGACGAGGCCCCGCTCGGTCTGGGCGGCGAACCCGAGGTGCACGCCGGGCAGCCGGACGATCTCCCGGGCCTCCGTGTCCACGGTGGCGTTGAGCTCGGGGAACCGGCCCAGCGCCGCCGTGCAGATCCTCGCCAGCAGGGCCAGGACCGACACCTTCGGCCCGGCGGACGGGCCCGTGGCGGCGTTCATCGCGGCCCTGACCGCCATCAGCTCGGTGGCGTCGGCGTCGACCCAGCAGGTGGCGTCGGGAATCTCGGTCCGGCTGCGCGAGAGCTTGTCGGCGACCGCTCCGCGGACTCCGCGCAGCGGGATCCGCTCGGCGTCCGCGGCGGCGGCTACGCCGTTCGGGGCTGCCGCCACGGCTGCCGTCGGGGCCTGGGCCTGCACCGGGGCCCGGGCCGCACGCGCCGTCGCCGCCGCGGTCTCCTCCGCCGTCCGGATCGCCCGGTCGACGTCGGCGCGCAGGATCAGCCCGTCGGGGCCCGAACCCGCCAGCCGCCGCAGATCGATGTCGTTCTGCCGGGCCAGCCGGCGTACCAGCGGAGAGACCACCGGCACGGGCCCCTCGGACGCCGCGGCGTCGGCGGCCGGGACCGTGACCACGGGGGCTTCGAGCACCGGGGCCTTCACCACCGGCGCGCGGGAGACCGGGGCCTCGGTCACCGTCCGGTCGAGCCGGTTCGGGCGGATGCGCCGGCGGCGGGCGGCCGGCGCGCCGGTCCCGTACCCCACGAGCACGTTCCCCGAGCCGCCCGAGGGCTCCGTGCCGGAGCCGGAATCCTCGCCGGAGCCGGAAGACCCCTCAGGAACTCCGACGGCGACCGTCAGCAGCGGGGCGCCGACGGGGAGTTCCGTGCCCTCCTCGCCGAACCGCGCGGTCACCACGCCCCCGTAGGGGCAGGGCACCTCCACCATCGCCTTGGCCGTCTCGACCTCGACGACGGGCTGGTCGATGGCGACGACATCGCCGACCTCCACCAGCCAGCGGACGATCTCGGCCTCGGTCAGTCCCTCGCCGAGGTCCGGCAGCTTGAATTCGAGCACCTGGGCCATCAGCTGTCCGCCTCCCACTGCAACCGGGCCACCGCGTCGAGCACGCGGTCCACTCCCGGCAGATGATGCCGCTCCAGCATGGGCGGCGGGTAGGGGATGTCGAACCCGGCCACCCGCAGCACCGGAGCCTCCAGATGGTGGAAGCACCGCTCGGTGATCCGGGCCGCGATCTCGCCGCCGGGACCGCCGAATCCGGGGGACTCGTGCACGACGACCGCCCGCCCGGTGCGCCGCACCGACGCGGCCACCGTCTCGTCGTCGAACGGCACCAGCGACCGCAGGTCGACCACTTCGAGGTCCCAGCCCTCGGCGAGGGCCGCCTCGGCGGCCTCCATGCAGACCGGCAGCGAGGGCCCGTACGTGATCAGGGTGGCGCTGCGCCCGGGCCGGCGCACCACGGCCCGGCCGATCGGCTCGACCGCGGCGGGGGCTTCGGGCGACCAGTCGGCCTTGGACCAGTAGAGCCGCTTGGGCTCCAGGAAGACCACCGGGTCGTCCGAGGCGATCGACTCCCGCAGCAGCCCGTACGCGTCGTCGACCGTGGCCGGTGTGACGACGTGCAGGCCGGGGGTGGCCATGTAGTACGCCTCGGAGGAGTCGCTGTGGTGCTCGACCCCGCCGATCCCGCCGCCGTACGGCACCCGCACGGTGATCGGCAGCGGCATGGCTCCGCCGGTGCGGTTGCGCATCTTGGCGACATGGCTCATCAGCTGCTCGAACGCCGGGTAGGCGAACGCGTCGAACTGCATCTCCACCACGGGCCGCAGCCCGTACATCGCCATGCCGACGGCCGCGCCGAGGATGCCTGCCTCGGCCAGCGGGGTGTCGGTGCAGCGGTCGTCGCCGAACTCCTTCGCCAGCCCGTCGGTGATCCGGAAGACCCCGCCGAGCGTGCCCACGTCCTCACCGAGCACGTGGACGGTGGGGTCCTCGGCCATCGAGTCGCGGAGCGCGCGCCCGAGTGCCTGCGCCATCGTGGCCGGTTTCGCCTTCACGGGGCGGCCGTCGGCCGTCACTGCCGCCGTGGTCATCGTCCTGCCTCCGGGCCGTGCTCGTCGTGGTCCTGCTCGGCGTCCAGCTCGGCGCGCAGGGCGGCGGCCTGCTCCCGGAGCTGGCTCGTCTGCTCGGCGTACACATGGGTGAAGAGGTCCATCGGGGTCAGCTCCGGATCCGCGTTCATCCTCTCGCGCAGGGCGGCGGCCATGCGTTCGGCGGCCTCCTTCGCCTGCTCGATGCCCGCGTCGTCCAGCAGCCCGCGCTCCGTCAGCTCACGCTCCAGCAGCCGCACCGGGTCGTGCGCCTTCCACGCCTCGACCTCGCTGTCGACCCGGTAGCGGGTGGCGTCGTCGGCGTTGGTGTGGGCCTCCATGCGGTAGGTGACCGCCTCGACAAGCGTCGGCCCCTCGCCGCGCCGGGCCCGCGCCACGGCCTCGCTCAGCACCTGGTGCACCGCCGCCGCGTCGTTGCCGTCGACCAGGCGGCCCGGCATCCCGTATCCGACGGCCTTGTGGGCGAGGGAGGGGGCGGCGGTCTGCTTGGCCAGCGGCACGGAGATCGCGAAGCCGTTGTTCTGGACGAAGAAGACGACCGGGGCCTTCCAGACGGCCGCGAAATTCAGCGCCTCGTGGAAGTCGCCCTCGCTGGTGCCGCCGTCGCCCACCATGGCGAGCGCCACCACGTCGTCGCCCTTCAGCCGGGCGGCGTGCGCCAGCCCCACGGCGTGCGGGAGCTGGGTGGCGAGCGGGGTGCACAGCGGGGCGATGCGGTGCTCGCGCGGGTCGTAGCCGGTGTGCCGGTCGCCGCGCAGCAGGGTCAGCGCCTCGACCGGGTCCAGACCGCGCGCGACGGCCGCGAGCGTGTCGCGGTAGCTGGGAAAGAGCCAGTCCCGCTCCTCCAGCACCAGGGCGGCGGCGATCTCGCACGCCTCCTGGCCGGTGCTCGACGGGTAGACCGCCAGCCGGCCCTGCTTCGTCAGCGCGGTGGCCTGGGCGTTGTAGCGGCGCCCGCGCACCAGCTCCGCGTGGAGGCGCAGCAGCAGCTCGGGGTCGGCGTCGGCGACCGCGTCCGTACCGAGCACCCGGTAGGGCTCCGGGTCCGGGAGCAGCGGGGCGGGGTCGGTGATCGGCTTCCAGGCCGGGGGCGGCGTGGGCCGGTAGGCGGCCGCGCCGGGCAGCTCTTGGACCGTCATGAGAAGCACCTCCTGGCATCGAGGGAAATCGAGGGGTGTCGATCGGCGGTGTCGAGTCGATCGGCGGTGTCGATGGGTGTCGAGGGTGTCGATCGGGAGCGGGGCATCGGGAGCTGGACGGGGCACAGGTGTGGCGTGCCTCACCTACCGATTGTTCGGTCGCAAGCGCATTTTGGCTACAGGCGCCGCCAGCCTGTGGACAAACGGTTCTCCACAGCCTGGGATGGGTACAGGTCGTCCACGACAGGGAGGCGCGGGCCGATGGCAGCTGAACAAATGGCCGACAGGGGCGAGGAGCAGGACCGGACCCCGCCCGCCCCGACACCGTCGGCCGCCGCCCCCGCGGGCCCGGAGCCGGGGCCGGCTCCGGGCCCGGTTCCGCCCGCGCGGCCGCTGGACGCCATCGACCGCGACATCCTGCGGATCCTCCAGACGGACGGCCGCGCCTCGATACGGTCCGTGGCCGAGCGGGTCCACGTCTCGCGCGCCAACGCCTACGCCCGGATCAACCGGCTCGTCGAGGACGGCGTGATCCGCGGCTTCGGCGCCCGGGTCGACCACGAGCGGGCCGGCCAGGGGGCGTCCGCGTACATCACGCTCAAGATCGTGCAGAACTCCTGGCGCACCGTGCGCGAGCAGCTCCAGGCGCTGCCGGGGGCCACGCACATCGCCCTGGTCAGCGGCGACTTCGACGTACTGCTGCTGGTACACACGCCGGACAACCGGGCGCTGCGCGAGCTGGTCCTCACCCGGATCCAGTCCATCCCCGAGGTGCTCTCGACGCGCACGCTGCTGGTGTTCGAGGAGACGGACCTCGGGCCGCTCCCGGACCGGTCGGCCGAACTCGCCTGAGCGCGCCGTGCGCGGTCACCCGATGCCCGGACGGGCTCGGCGAGCTCAGCCGGCTCGGTGAGCTCAGTCGGCTCGGTGAGCTCAGTCGGCTCGGCGGGCGCCGCTCGCCCGCATTCCCTCGAAGGCCAGCTGGACGACCGTGTCCGCGAGCTGCTCCTCCCCGGGAAAACCGCCCGGCTGCGGCCGGTACCACTCGACCAGGGAGTTCACCATGCCGAACAGCAGCCGGGTCGCCAGCCGTATGTCCACGTCGGCCCGGAGATCGCCCTCGGCGACCGCGGCCTGGAGCAGCTCCGCCACCCGCTGGTCGAACTCGCGGCGCCGCTCCAGCGCCCAGCGCTCCGTCTTCGTGTTGCCGCGCACCCGCAGCAGCAGGGTGACGTAGGGGACCTCCTCCATCAGCACGTCGACGGTCCGGCGCGTGACGTACTCGACCCGCTCCACCGCGCGCCCGCGCTGCGCCCCCGGCTCGTCGAGGATGGCGAAGAGCCCGTCGAGCGCCCGGCTCACGGCCAGGCGCAGGAGCTCCTCCTTGCCCGCCACATGGTGGTAGATGGAGGATTTCGAGATACCCGCCGCCCGGGAGAGATGCTCCATGGACGTGCCGTCGTAGCCGCGCTCGTTGAAGACACGGACGGCGACGGTGAGCAGGGTCTCCGGTGTGTACGTGTCCCGCTTGGCCGTGGTCATGTCCGCGATCCTCCCCCATGAGGGATCAGCCCCGCACAGGCGGGGACCATCGAAGTTGTCCACAGGTTCCCGGAGGGCCCCTTGTCCCGACCGATCGTTCGGTTACTCTAACTCCGTCCGTACGTCCCCGCCCGGCTCGATGAGGAGTTGGTCCGCCATGGCCTCCGCGCTCACCCCCCAGCAGCTGTCCGAGACCCACCGGCCCACGCTCGACCGGGCCCTCGACGTGATCAGTACCCGCGCGTACTGGTCGCCGCACCCCGAGCACCCGAAGGCCTACGGCGAGGGCGGCGCCCCGGGCAGCCTCGGGGCGGCGGAGGGCAAGGCCGCCTTCGACGCGCTGCTGGGCACCCGGTTCGACCTGGGGCAGCCGGGCACCGATGGCTGGGTCGGCGGCGAGACCTCGCCGTACGGCCCCGAGCTCGGCGTCGAGTATCCGCACGCCGACCCGGACGTCCTGCTGCCGGCGATGAAGGCCGGCACGGCCGCCTGGCGGGCGGCGGGACCGGAGGTCCGGGCCCTGGTCTGTCTGGAGATCCTGTCGCGGATCAGCGCCCGCACCCATGAGCTGGCCCACGCCGTGATGCACACGAGCGGTCAGGCCTTCATGATGGCGTTCCAGGCGGGCGGCCCGCACGCCCAGGACCGCGGCCTGGAGGCCGTGGCGTACGCCTATCGCGAGCAGGTCCGCACTCCCGACACGGCCGACTGGTCGAAGCCGCAGGGCAAGCGCGATCCGCTGAAGCTGCACAAGTCGTTCATCGCCTCCGGACGCGGCGTCGCCCTGGTCATCGGCTGCAACACCTTCCCCACGTGGAACGGCTATCCCGGCCTCTTCGCCTCCCTCGCCACGGGCAATCCGGTGCTGGTCAAGCCCCACCCGCGCGCCGTGCTCCCCCTGGCCCTCACGGTGTCCATCGCCCGCGACGTCCTGGGAGAGGCGGGCTTCGACCCGAATCTGGTCGCGCTGGCCGCCGAGCGGCCCGGCGAGGGCATCGCCAAGACCCTGGCGGTCCGCCCCGAGATCCGGATCATCGACTACACCGGCTCCACCGCGTTCGGCGACTGGCTGGAGGAGAACGCCCGCCAGGCCCAGGTCTACACGGAGAAGGCCGGCGTCAACACCATCGTCGTCGACTCGACCGACGACTACCGGGGCATGCTGGCCAACCTGGCGTTCTCGCTCTCGCTGTACAGCGGCCAGATGTGCACCACCCCGCAGAACCTGCTGATCCCCCGGGACGGCATCGCCACCGACGCCGGCGCCAAGTCCTACGACGACGTGGTCGCCGACCTCTCGGCCGCCGTCACCGGTCTGCTCGGCGACGACGCCCGCGCCGCCGCCCTGCTCGGCGCACTGGTCAACCCGGATGTCAGGGCCCGGGTGGAGGCCGCGGGAGCGCTGGGCGAGGTCGCGCTGGAGTCGCGGACGGTCGCCAACGCGGAGTTCCCGGACGCGGTCGTCCGTACGCCGGTCGTCGTGAAGCTCGACGGCACCAAGCCCGACGACGGCGCCGCCTACCTCTCGGAGTGCTTCGGACCGGTGTCCTTCGCCGTCGCCGTCGAGTCGACGGACGCCGCCCTGGACCTGCTGCGCCGCACGATCCGGGAGAAGGGCGCCATGACCGTCGGCGCGTACACCACCTCGCCCGAGGTGGAGCGCGCGATCGAGGACGTCTGCCTGGACGAGTCGGCCCAGCTCTCGCTGAACCTGACCGGCGGGGTGTACGTCAACCAGACCGCCGCCTTCTCCGACTTCCACGGCTCCGGCGGCAACCCGGCGGCCAACGCGGCCCTGTGCGACGCGGCGTTCGTCGCCAACCGCTTCCGGGTGGTGGAGGTGCGCC
Source organism: Streptomyces sindenensis (assembly GCF_014649035.1). GTDB lineage: Bacteria > Actinomycetota > Actinomycetes > Streptomycetales > Streptomycetaceae > Streptomyces > Streptomyces sindenensis. The sequence continues at coordinate 314,401 of NZ_BMSG01000002.1, read as the reverse complement.
GCCAGGCGTGACTAGCGGGTCTCCCGCGGGTCCGGGACATCGGCGTACCGCTGGATCCACGCGTGCATCGCGATGGCCGCGGCGGCTCCGGCGTTGATGGACCGGGTCGAGCCGAACTGCGCGATCGAGCACACCGTCGTGGCGTGCTCGCGCGCCTCCTCGGTGAGGCCCGGCCCCTCCTGTCCGAACAGCAGGACGCAGCGGCGCGGCAGCTCGGTGCGCTCCAGGGGTACGGCGCCGGGGAGGTTGTCGATGCCGATGATCGGCAGCCCCTCGGCCGTCGCCCAGGCGGTCAGGTCGGCCGTGTCGGAGTGGTGGCGGACGTGCTGGTAGCGGTCGGTGACCATGGCGCCCCGCCGGTTCCAGCGCCGCCGGCCCACGATGTGGATCTCCTTGGCCAGGAAGGCGTTGGCGGTCCGGACGACCGAGCCGATGTTGAAGTCGTGGGTCCAGTTCTCCACGGCCACGTGGAAGTCGTGCCGCCGCAGGTCGAGATCGGCGACGATCGCCTCCCGCGTCCAGTAGCGGTAGGCGTCGCCGACGTTGCGCCGGTCGCCCCCGGCCAGCAGCTCCGGGTCGTAGCGCTCGTCGTCGGGCCAGGGCAGCGGGTGCGGCCCGACGCCGATCGGCTGGCCGTAGCCCTCGTCGTACTGGAAGGGTTCCGCAGGGGGTTCTTGGGTTCTGCCGGTCTCACTGCTCACCCGACGAGCGTATGGCCCCCGCCGCCGCCCTGGAGCCGGGGCTCCTCCGTACCGCCGTGGCCGTCCCGCGCCGGACCGTCCGCCGGCCGGCCGGCCGGGCCGTCCGGGCCGTCCGCGCGGGCGGGCGTCCCGGGCTTCCCCTGCGTACGGGACCGGCCGGGCAGCCGGGAGAGCAGTCGCCGCCTGCCGATCGTGGCCCGGGTGCCGAGCCACACGAGGAAGGCCGTCGGCAGGAACACCGCGTCGGCCGCGATCATCGCCATGGAGAAGAAGGGCAGCCCGAGCAGCAGGGCGATCCCCGCGTGCTCGCCGATCATCATGACCAGCAGGACGTTCTTGACCCGCCGGTTGAACAGCGTGAACGGGAAGGCGACCTGGACGATGACCGTGCCGTACGTCAGCACCATCACCATCAGCCCGCTGGCGCCCAGGGTCTCCGAGAGGGCGGGCCAGGGGGTGAAGTAGTCGAGGTTGAGCGGGTAGTGGAGCGCGGTGCCGTCCTGCCAGCGCGAGCCCTGGATCTTGTACCAGCCGGCGGTCGCGTAGATCAGGCAGACCTCGGCCATGATCACGGCGAGCGTGGCGTTGTGCGTGAGATTGGCCAGCACGTCGAACAGGGTGCGGGGCTCGCCGTGCGGCGCGTACCGGTTCACGACCCACCAGGCGGCGGCGGAGAGCCAGAGGATCCACAGCAGCGTCGGCAGCCACCAGGTGCCGCCGAGCCCGCCCATCAGGGTGGCCGTCACGAGAACGTGGCCGAGGACCACCCAGAGCACCGGGCCCACGATGTCCCGGAGGGGCGGGAGTCCCTCGGCGGCACGCTGCGCGTTGCGCGCCGCGCGGCGGGCGTCCAGCGACCAGACCTGGGCGCAGCGTGTCAGCACCAGGTAGATCGCCATGAGGTGGACGACGTTGTCGCCGCCGTCGCCCATGAAGATGCTGCGGTTCTGCACGGAGAGCACGCCGACCATGAAGAGGACGGACATGGTCCGGGTCCGCCAGCCGAGCATCAGCGCCGCCGCTGACAGCAGCGTGAGGGCGTAGACCGCCTCGAACCAGACCGTGCTGTCGGTCCACATCAGGACGGAGAAGGCCCGGTTGCCCTCCGTGAGCTGACGGGCGAGGTCCCAGTGCCACGGGCTGTCCGGACCGTACAGCTCATGGCGGTGCGGCAGCTCGCGCAGCAGGAAGAAGAGGTAGGTGGCGGCGAAACCGATCCGGACGACGGCGCTCTGGTACGGGCCGAGGGCCGAAGCGGTGACGCGCTGAAGGCCACGGGCCAGCCCACCACCGGGGCCGCCGGAACGTGGTGCCCGGGGCCCGGCGGGCTGCGGGCCGGTCAGCCGCGATGCAACCGACGGCGGGGCCGGGTTCTGCGGGACCGGGTTCTGCGGGGCCGGGTGCTGCGGGACCGGGTTCTGCGGCGTCGGATCCTGCCGGGCCGGATCCCGTGGTGTCGGGGCCTGCCGGGCCGGGTCCTGTGGCGTCGGGTCCTGCGGGGTCTGGGGCGAGGGGATGGTCACTGGTTGGCCTCCGCACGTGCCGCTTCCCGGCTCTTCTCCGCCGCGTGCTCGGGAAGATCGTCGGAGGTCACGGTCCACCAGGGGAGTACCCGGTAGACGGGCTTGGTGCTGATCTTCTCGGCGCTCCACGGGGGCGGGGCGATGGAGCTGGTGGCGGAGCGGAGCTGGATGCGTTCGATCGTGCCGCCGTAGTCACGCTCGCTCAGCCGCAGCATCGCGATCCGCCGCACGTAGCGCTCGGAGAGGTCCCCGCGCAGCCCGTTGGGGCGGTTCTCGCTGTCGTGGGAGTTGACGTAGAAGTCCCAGCCCCGGCGGAGCTCGTTCTGGTTCACGTGGCTGGGGAAGAAGTTGCCGCGTATCCCTTTGGCGTCCTCGTGGGTCAGGTTCATCCACCGGGTGGTGCGGCGACCGTCGGCATCGGCCACTTCGGCCCGCACATGGACGGCGACGTTCTGCTGGAGCGGGTTGGGCGCGAAGAGCTTCCAGTTCTGCTCGAACTCCGGGTAGATCCAGCGGTCGATCGTCTTCCCGTGCTCCTTCGTCAGCGTGTTGGACGGGGCGACGTGCAGGAACACCATGGCCACGTGCGTGCAGGCGAGCAGCCCGATCAGGGACAGCGCCAGGGCCGCGACCACCTGGTACGGAGACGAGAGCCCGGCTATGCCCCGGCCGGTGACCGAGGGCTCGGCCTGGGGCGTCGAGGGCGCCGGGGGCGTGGTGACCGCTTGGTCCGGCGGTACGGCTCCGTCGGGCGGGACGACGCCGTTCGGCGGTATGGCTTCGGGGGTGTCCCGCGCTTCCGCCGGCCGGTTCAACGCCTGCGGCCAGGCGTTCTTCCCCCCGCCCGCAGAGCTCCTGTCGTGGTCCGAATCCATCCCGCCCCGCTCACCGTCGATCACCACTCAGTTATCCACAGGGTTGACACCCTACGGGCCTCCGACTCACCATTGAAGTCAAGGAACCGAACGATCGGTCGGTAGGGAGCCCGGGATGGCGGCAGTGACTGCGCACCAGACGACGCAGAAGACGCTCGGCACGGCGAATGCGGCGGGTGGACCGGGTTCGACCGGTGCGGCGGACGCGACGAACGCGGCGGTTGCGGACCACCTCGCGGCCTTCGACGCGGCCGTGGCGGCGGACGAGCGGATCGAGCCGCGCGACTGGATGCCCGATGCCTACCGGGCGACGCTGATCCGCCAGATGGCCCAGCACGCGCACTCGGAGATCATCGGCATGCAGCCCGAGGCCAACTGGATCACCCGGGCGCCCTCGCTGCGCCGCAAGGCGATCCTCATGGCCAAGGTGCAGGACGAGGCGGGCCACGGCCTGTATCTCTACAGCGCCGCCGAGACCCTGGGCACCAGCCGCGAGGAGCTGCTCGACAAGCTCCACGCGGGCCGCCAGCGCTACTCCTCGATCTTCAACTACCCCACGCTGACCTGGGCCGACGTCGGCGCGATCGGCTGGCTGGTGGACGGCGCGGCGATCACCAACCAGGTGCCGCTCTGCCGCTGCTCCTACGGCCCCTACGCCCGCGCGATGGTCCGTATCTGCAAGGAGGAGTCCTTCCACCAGCGCCAGGGGTACGAGCTGCTGCTCGCCCTCAGCCGTGGCACCGAGGCCCAGCACGCCATGGCCCAGGACGCGGTGAACCGCTGGTGGTGGCCCTCCCTGATGATGTTCGGCCCGCCCGACGACGCCTCGTCGCACTCCGAGCAGTCGATGGCCTGGAAGATCAAGCGGCACTCCAACGACGAGCTGCGCCGGCGCTTCGTCGACATCTGCGTACCCCAGGCCGAAGCACTGGGCCTGGAGCTCCCGGACCCCGACATCCGGTGGAACGAGGAGCTGGGCAGCCACGACTTCGGCGCGATCGACTGGTCGGAGTTCCAGGAGGTCCTCAAGGGCAACGGCCCCTGCAACGAGCAGCGGATCACCCAGCGGCGCAGGGCCCACGAGGAGGGCGCCTGGGTCCGGGACGCGGCAGCCGCGTACGCCGCCAAGCACGCCCCGGCACAGACATCGCCCCAGACACCGACACCGACACCGGCACCTGCGCCGGCACCGGCATCGGCATCGGCACAGACCAGCGCGTCCGCGCAGCATGTGGAGGAGACGGCATGAGCAGCTCGACCGACTGGCCTCTGTGGGAGGTGTTCGTGCGCTCGCGGCGCGGACTGTCCCACACCCACGCGGGCAGCCTGCACGCGCCGGACGCCGAGATGGCCCTGCGCAACGCCCGCGACCTCTACACCCGCCGCTCGGAGGGCGTCTCGATCTGGGTGGTCCCGTCCACCGCGATCACCGCCTCCTCCCCCGACGAGAAGGACTCCTTCTTCGAGCCGGCCGGCGACAAGCCCTACCGCCACCCGACGTTCTACGAGATCCCGGACGGGGTGAAGCACCTGTGAGCGCCGCACTCGCCCTCGGCGACGACGCGCTGGTGCTCTCGCACCGGCTGGGGGAGTGGGCCGGTCACGCCCCCGTCCTGGAGGAGGAGGTGGCGCTCGCCAACATCGCCCTGGACCTGCTGGGGCAGGCGCGGGTGCTGCTCTCGCTCGTCGGCGACGAGGACGAGCTGGCCTACCTCCGCGAGGAGCGCGCCTTCCGCAACCTCCAGCTGGTCGAGCAGCCGAACGGGGACTTCGCCCACACCATCGCCCGGCAGCTCTACTTCTCCGTGTATCAGCATCTGCTGTACGAGCGACTGGCGGCCGGGGGCGGCGAGTTCGCCGCTCTGGCGGCCAAGGCCGTGAAGGAAGTGGCCTACCACCGCGACCACGCCGAGCAGTGGGTCCTGCGGCTCGGGGACGGCACGGAGGAGAGCCACGGCCGGATGCAGAGCGGACTGGACGCGCTGTGGCGGTTCACCGGTGAGATGTTCCAGCCGGTCGAAGGGCTGGACTCCCCGGAATCCGGCGTCGACCGGGAGGCGCTGGAGAGCAGTTGGCTCGCCGCCGTCACCGATGTCGTCGAACGCGCCACGCTGACTCTCCCCGCGGGACCGCGGTCCGGGGGCTGGGCGGCGGGCGCGGGCCGACAGGGTCTGCACACCGAGCCGTTCGGCCGCATGCTCGCCGAGATGCAGCACCTGCACCGCAGTCACCCGGGGGCGTCATGGTGACCGACACGCTGCTGGAGGCGGAGCTGCGCGAGCTGGCCGGCTCCGTGCCCGACCCCGAGCTCCCGGTGCTGACCCTGGCGGAGCTGGGTGTCCTGCGGGATGTCCAGGTGGAGGGCCCGGGCCGGGTGACCGTGCGGCTCACCCCGACGTACACCGGCTGTCCGGCGATCGAGGCGATGTCCGCCGACATCGAGCGGGTGCTGCACGACCACGGCGTGCCGGAGGTCTCCGTGGTCACGGTCCTCGCACCGGCCTGGTCGACGGACGACATCAGTACCGAAGGGCGCCGCAAGCTGGCGGAGTTCGGCATAGCGCCGCCACGCCCGCACAGCGCCGACGGCGGCCCCGTGCCGCTGACGCTCTCGGTGCGCTGCCCGCACTGCGGCTCCACGGACACGCAGTTGCTCAGCCGGTTCTCCTCCACGGCGTGCAAGGCCCTGCGCCGCTGCGCCGCCTGTCGTGAACCGTTCGACCATTTCAAGGAGTTGTAGATGTTCCATCCGCTCCGGGTCAGCGCGATCGAACGGATCACGGACGACGCGGTGGCCGTGACCCTCGCCGTGCCGGCCGAGCTGCGCGAGACCTTCCGCCACACCCCCGGCCAGCATCTGAATGTGCGCTACACCGTGGACGGCCAGGAGGTCCGCCGTTCGTACTCGATCTGCGCACCGGCCACCGAGCAGCCCGGCGAACCGGTGCTGCGGGTGGGCATCCGCATGGTCGAGGGCGGAGCGTTCTCCACGTACGCCCTGAAGGAGCTGGCCGTCGGGGACCAGGTGGAGGCCATGCCTCCGATGGGCCGCTTCGTCCTGAAGCCGCGCCCGGGCCTGTTCGCGGCGGTGGTCGGCGGCAGCGGCATCACCCCGGTGCTGTCGATGGCGGCCACCCTGCTCGACCGGGAGCCGACGGCCCGGTTCTGTCTGATCCGCAGCGACCGCACGGCGGCCTCGACGATGTTCCTCGACGAGGTGGCCGACCTCAAGGACCGCTATCCGGACCGCTTCCAACTGGTCACCGCGCTCTCCCGGGAGGAGCAGTCGGCCGGTCTCCCCTCCGGGCGGCTGGACACCGAACGGCTCACCGGTCTGCTGCCCGCCGTGCTCCCGGTGGCGGCGGTGGACGGCTGGTTCCTGTGCGGGCCGCTGGGTCTCGTCCGGGGCACGGAGAAGGCCCTGAAGGCGCTCGGCGTCGACCGTTCCCGGGTTCATCAGGAGATCTTCCACGTCGACGAGGGCCCCGCCGACGCGACGGTGGCCAAGGTCGCCGCCCCGTCCGACTCCGTGCTGACGGCCACCCTTCACGGCCGCTCGGGCAGTTGGCCCGTGGAGAACGCGGAATCCCTGCTGGAGACGGTGCTGCGAAGCCGCTCGGATGCTCCGTACGCGTGCAAGGGCGGAGTCTGCGGGACCTGCCGGGCGTTCCTCGTCTCGGGCGAGGTCCGGATGGACCGCAACTTCGCCCTGGAACCGGACGAGACGGAGGCGGGCTTCGTGCTGGCCTGCCAGTCGCATCCGCTCACCCCGGAGGTGGAGCTGGACTTCGACCGCTGAGGCCCGGACGAGCCACAGCGCCATTCCCTTCCCATCCCATAGAAACTGTTCTATCTTGACGGACCGTCAGCTAGCTCAGGGCCAACGGGAGGCTGGGACAGTGGACTTCACCTTCACCGAAGAACAGCGGGCGGCGGCCGAGGCGGCCCGGGCCGTCTTCTCGGATGTCGCACCCGACCGCACGCCCAGCCCCGCCCTGACGCCGGGCGCGGTGGCGGAGGACATCGACCGGCAGCTGTGGCGCGAGCTGGCCCGCACGGACCTGCTCGGGCTCACGCTGTCGCCGGACCACGGGGGCGCGGGCCTGGACCCGATCGCGCTCTGTCTGGTCCTGCGGGAGTCGGCCAAGGCGCTGGCCAGGGTCCCGTTGCTGGAGACCTGCGCAGTGGCGATGGCCATCGAGCGGTACGGCGAGCGCGGCCTCGCGGCGGAGCTGCTGCCCCGGGCCGGCCGGGGCGAGCTGGTCCTGACCGTCGGCGCCAACGGACGCAGCGGCCACGATCCGGCCGAACTGGCCGTCTCCGCACGGCCGTACGGGGAAGCCGACGGAGAAGCCGACATGAAGACCGGTGGTCCGTCCGGGGGATCCGGCTGGGTGCTCGACGGGGTCCAGTCCGCGGTTCCCTGGGCCCAGGTGGCCGACTGGATCGCCGTCCCCGCACACACCGCCGAGGGCCGATCGGTCCTCGCCCTCGTGCCCCGGACCCGCGACGGGGTCGCCTTGGCCGACCAGGTCTCCACCAGCGGTGAACGCCTGGCGGAGGTCCGGCTCGACGCCGTGCGCGTGGAAGCGCGCGAGCTGATCGAGACCGCGGGCTGCTGGGACTGGCTGCGGTCCCTGCTCACCACGGGGACGTGCGCGCTGGCGCTCGGGCTGGGCGAGCGAGTGCTCGCGATGACCGCCGAATACACCGGCAAGCGCGAGCAGTTCGGGTTCCCGGTCGCTACGTTCCAGGCGGTGGCCGTCCAGGCCGCCGACCGGTACATCGATCTGCGGGCGATGGAGGCGACCCTCTGGCAGGCCGCCTGGCGGATCTCCACCGACGCCGGCGGCCCGCTGCCCGCCGCGGGCGATGTCGCCGTGGCGAAGATCTGGGCCTCCGACGGCGTGCGCCGCGTCGTGCAGACCGCCCAGCATCTGCACGGCGGCTTCGGCGCGGACACCGACTACCCGCTGCACCGCTACCACGCCTGGGCGAAGCAGATCGAGCTCTCCCTCGGCCCGGCAGCGGCCCACGAGGAGACGCTGGGCGATCTGCTGGCCGCCCACCCACTCGGGTGACACCGGCAGACCTGACCGGGCCCGGGGCCCGGGGCCCGGGGCCCGAGACCCGGCCCGGGCCCGGCTCCCACTCGGCGGACACCGACCGCGGCCGGGCCCGAAGGACGGACTCAGAGGACGAAGGCGGGCGTCCCGTTGTCCGTGACCATCGGGCGGCCGGCGCCGTCCCAGGCCTGCATGCCGCCGTCGATGTTCACCGCGTCGATGCCCTGCTGGACCAGGTACTGGGTGACCTGGGCCGACCGGCCGCCCACCCGGCACATCACATACACGCGCCGGCCGTCCTCGGACGCCTCGGTCAGCTCGCCGAACCGGCCCACGAAATCGCTCATCGGAATGTGCAGCGCACCCTCGACGTGACCGGCCGCCCACTCGTCGTTCTCACGGACGTCCAGGACGAAGCCGTCCGACGGCACCGCGGCGGCGTCCACCGAGGGCAGCGGGGCGAAATTCATGGGTCATGCCTTCTCTCGTACATACGCGGAAGAGTCGTCCACTCGCGGAAGAGTCACCGGGAACGCTACTGCACCCGACTCCCGCACCCGGCCCACTGCACCTAGTGCACCCACTGCACCCACTGCACCCACTGCACCCACTGCGTCACTACGCCCTACCGCGCCCACCGCCCCCACTCCGCCTACTGCGCCATCTCCGCGAGCTCGGCCTCACGCCGGGACACCTCGCCCAGCAGCTGCTCCGCGATGTCCTCCAGCAACTGGTCCGGATCGTCGGGGGCCATCCGCAGCATCGAGCCGATCGCGCCGTCCTCCAGCTCCTTGGCGAGCACCGTCAGCAGCTCCTTGCGCCGGCTGAGCCACTCCAGCCGGGCGTAGAGCTCCTCGCTCTCGCTCAGCGGAGCCGGCGGCTGCACCGGGCCGGCCTCCCACTCCGCCACGAGCTCCTTGAGCAGCTCGACGTCACCGCGGCCGTAGGCGGCGTTCACCCGGGCGATGAACTCGTCCCGGCGCTGCCGCTCCACCTCGTCCTGGGCGAGGTCAGGGTGCGCCTTGCGGGCCAGCTCCCGGTAGAGCCTGCGGGCCTCCTCGCTCGGCCTGACCCGCTTCGGCGGCCGGACCGGCTGCTCGGTGAGCATGGCCGCGGCCTCGGGGGAGAGCCCGTCGGTGTCCATCCAGTCGTGGAACAGCTCGTCGACCCCGGGCATCGGCATGACGACCGCCCGCGCCTCCCGCGCCTTGCGCTCGTCCTCCGGGTCCCCGGTCTTCGCCGCCCGCGCCTCCGCGATGAGCGCGTCCAGCTCGTCGAGACGCGCGTACATCGGGCCGAGCTTCTGGTGGTGCAGCCGGGAGAAGTTCTCGACCTCCACCCGGAAGGTCTCCACCGCGATCTCGAACTCGATCAACGCCTGCTCGGCGACCTGCACCGCCCGGGCCAGCCGGGCCTCGGGCCGCTGCTCGGCGTCCTCCGGAGCGGGGGCCTGCCCGGCCTCGTCCCGCCGGACGTCCTGGGCGTCCTGAACGTCCTGGACGTCGTCGCTGTCCTGCGGGACGTTGTCCTGCCGGTCTTCATCGTTCCGGGTGGTCGGCACCCCGGCGGCTTCGTGGGTCACCCGTCCAGCGTATGGCCACAGCCCGGCGGCGCGGCACACCCGGTGGGACCGAACCGTACCCACCGCTTCACGCGCGCGCCGGACCCGGACCCGTCACACACCGAACTCGGCGGCCAGCCTGCCGGTCTTGATCCCCCGCAGCAGCTCGGCGTGATCCGCTTCCGTACGGTCGGCGTACGTCACGGCGAAGGCGGCCACCGCCTCGTCGAGCTCGTCGTTCTTGCCGCAGTAGCCCGCGAGCAGACGGGGGTCTGCGCTGTGGGCGTGCGCCCGGGCCAGCAGCGCACCGGTCATCCGCCCGTAGTCGTCCACCTGGTCGGCGGGGAGCGCCGCGGGGTCCACGCTGCCCTTGCGGTTCCGGAACTGGCGGACTTGGAACTGCCGGCCGTCGACGTCCGCCCAGCCGAGCAGGATGTCGCTGACGACCTGCATCCGCTTCTGCCCGAGCACCACCCGACGACCCTCGTGCGCCACCTCCGGTACGTCGAACCCGACCGCGGGCAGATAGGGGGCGAGCACCGAGGGGCGCGCCTCCTTCACCTGGAGGACCAGCGGCTCTCCCTGGTGGTCGAGCAGCAGCACCACGTACGACCGGGTGCCCACGCTGCCGGTGCCGACCACCCGGAACGCCACGTCGTGGATCGTGTACCGGGCCAGCAGCGGCAGCCGGTCCTCGGAGACGGTGGAGAGATAACCGCCGAGACCGGCGGCCACGACCGCGGCCTCGGCGTCCGGCACCCGGCGCAGCACGGGCCGCGCGTCGACGAAGCGCCGGCCGCCGTCGGGGCACTCCTCGGTGGACCGGGCGGCGAACCGGGCGCTGGTGTTGTTACGGGCCTTCTCCGAGACCCGTTCCAGGGTGCCGACCAGGTCGCGCGCGTCCGTGTGCGAGACCAGCTCCTCGTCCGCGATCGCGTTCCAGGCGTCGAGAGCGGGCAGCCGGGCCAGCAGCCGCATCGTGCGCCGGTAGGCGCCGACAGCGTCGTACGCGCCCCGTCGGCAGGTGTCCTCGTCGGCCCCGGCGGCCCGGCCCGCGAGCACCAGGGAGGTGGCAAGCCGCTTGAGGTCCCACTCCCACGGCCCGAAGACGGTCTCGTCGAAGTCGTTGAGATCGATGACCAGGCGGCCCCGGGCATCGCCGTAGAGGCCGAAGTTGGCCGCGTGCGCGTCGCCGCAGAGCTGGGCTCCCACACCGGTGACCGGGGTGCCCATCAGGTCGTGGGCCATCAGCCCGGCCGCACCCCGCAGGAAGGCGAAGGGCGTGGCCGCCATCCGGCCCACCCGTATCGGTGTCAGCCCCGGCACGCGGCCCCGGTTCGACTCCTCGACGGCCCGCACCGCGTCCGGCCGTCCCGGCGGCAGGACCAGCGAGGCGTGCGAGGACCGCGGCACCCGGTCGCGCAGCGCCTTGCCCGCCGCCTTCGGTGAACTCGCGGCCCCGCGCCGGGCGAAGCCGGTCACGACGGGAATACGCGGATCCGACTCCTCGGCACGCTGTTCAGGCATCGTCGTCCCGGTCACGCTCATGGCGCGTCGCCTCCCCCACCCTCGTACACGCTCTTCGGCTGCCCGGCTGTCCCGCCCGGCCGGCGGCCCTGCCCAGCAGTGGCCGAGCACGACGGTACCGCCGATTCGTCAGCGTGTGTCAGCAGCCGCCACGGGCCTCCGGGGACAGGTAGGTGTCCGCCCACTGCCCCAGCTCCTTGAGCGCGGGTTCCATCGCGGCGCCTGCCTCGGTGAGCCGGTACGCGACGCGCAGCGGCGGCCCCTCGTCGACCTCGCGGATCACCAGGCCCGCGGCGCCGAGTTCGGTCAGCCGGTCCGAGAGCATCCGCTCGCTGATCCCGGGAATCGCCCTGCGCAGCTCGGCGAAGTGCACCGGCCGCTGCATCAGCACCGAAACGATCGGGCCGGTCCAGCGCTTGCCGAACAACTCGAAGACCCGACTGATCCCCACATCGACCCGCCGACAGGCCTCTTCGTTGTGATCCGCCATACCCCCAGCGTACTGCGCCGACGTCGGGAGCTTACTAAAAATAAGTAGCTATGTTATTAGTAGTTACGTACGCAATGGCTAGCCAGCGACGCCCCCGAGGTCTCGTCGGCCGCCCGCACCCCTTCCCCCTCTCTGTGGAGATCCCCATGGCCACGCTCCTGCACCTCGACTCCGCCGTCTTCCCCCAGGGCTCCGCCTCCCGCGACATCACCGCGGCGTTCGTCGAGGCCTGGCGCGAGCAGCACCCGGACGGCACCGTCGTCCACCGCGACCTCGCCGCCGATCCACTGCCCCACCTGGACGCCGGCTCCACGGCCGCGGGCGCCGACGACCCGCTGCGCCGCGAGCTGGCCGACGAACTGGCCGCGGCGGACGCCGTCCTGATCGGCGCACCGATGTACAACTTCACGATCCCGTCCACCCTCAAGGCATGGCTGGACCAGGTGATCATCGTCGGGCACAACGCCGGACCGGACTCCCCCGTCGCCGGAACCCCGGTGACCGTCGTCGCCAGCCGCGGCGGTTCCTACGCTCCGGGCACTCCTCGCGAGAGCTTCGAATTTGTCCAGAATTACTTGGAGAAGGTGTTCGCGGGCATGTTCTCCACCGAGGTGGACTTCATCGTTCCGGAGCTGACCCTCGCCCACTCGCAGCCGTCGATGGCCGAACTGATCCCGCTCGCCGAGGCCTCCCGCACCCAGGCGCTCGAAGACGCCCGGAAGAAGGCGAAGGCCCTGGCCACCCGCCTCGCCGCCTGAACGAACGGCAGACAGCGGAATGCGGCGGGGCCGCGGAGTTTCTTCTACGAACTCCGCGGCCCCGCCGCATCACGATCAATCGGACGTTTCACGTGAAACATGGCCCGTGCGCATGGCCCGTGCGCATGGCGCGTGAACGTGGCACGTGGAGGTCCCGCATGAACGTGCCGCATGAACGTGCCGCATGAACGTGCCGCATAAACGTGGCTGTAGACGTCGCACACGGACATGGCACGCCCCTCGCGGATCAGGCAGCCCCTCCGGCCGCCGCCACCCCCGCGCCCGCAGGCTCCTCGTCACCCTCGTCACCGGTCTGCCCGGCCCGCGTACCGCGACCGGATCCGCCGCCCCGCAGGCCCGCCCCGCCCGACCGGGAGCCCGTGTCCGCAGCGGGATCGGAACCGGCTTCCTTGGCCTCCGCGGCGATCCTGGCCTCCTGCTCCTCCCGCTCCGCCTTCTCCCGCGCCTGAGCCGCCAGATCCACCCGGCCCTCGGGCTTGATGTGGGCGATGACCCCGGGGTGAGCGATCGACGGGAGGATGTGCCGCCACATCTCCGCGACTTGCTCGCGCAGATCGGCACGGCCGGAGTCGGCCTCCGAGACCAGCTGGATACCGGTGAAGGAGGCGACGATGATTTTGGCCGACACCATCGGGTCGATCTGCGGAAACACCTCGCCGCGCTCCTGACCCAGCTCCAGCATCCGGGCCGTCGCGTCGATCCACTCGCCCCAGGGGTGCGGTCCGCCGAGGAAGACGCCCTCGATGGAGAGCCTGGTGCCGGCCCGGGCCATCGCGTTGTGGCGCAGGGCGAAGGCGAACTGCTGGCCGCCGTCCACCAGGGACTGGAGCGGCGATCCCTCCTGCTCGAACTCGACCGTGGAGGTCTGCTCGTCCATGATCGCCTGCGCGATCGCCTCCTTGGAGGCGAAGTGGAAGTACAAGGCCCCCTTGGTGACCTTGGCACGGCGGAGAATCTCCGAGATGGCGGCACGCTCGTAGCCGTAGTCGTCGAAGACACTCGCCGCGGCGTCCACGATCGACCGCCACGTCTGGACCGCGCGAGCCTGCTTCGCCATTTCCTGCCTCCGGGACGTTCTGTGCGCTCAGCCCTTCACCGCCGAGCCGCCGTCGATCCAACCTCTGCGGCCAGCGTATGCAAGTGCGCCGTTGCACCGGCCATCGGTCTGTCCGGAAACCGTGCCCACACCCGCTGTCCGTACCCCGCCCGTCCACCGAAAACACGGAAACGACACCGACGAGACGGTCGCGAACACACAACGACGAAGAACCCCCGCTCCGGATCTCTCCGAAGCGGGGGTTCTCCCGATTCAAGCTCGGCAGCTGCAAGCACCTGCCGTTGTGCGCGAGGGGGGATTTGAACCCCCACGTCCCTAAGGACACTGGCACCTGAAGCCAGCGCGTCTGCCGTTCCGCCACTCGCGCATGAGTGGTGTTTTCAGACTCTCACCTTGGGGGGCGAGCGCCTGGCGACAAACGGAAGATTAGCACGCTGGACAGGGTGGATTCACATCCGTTGTTTCGTCGGCTCCGGGAGGGGAAGCGGGAACCCCGAACCATCGCCCCCCACTCCTCCTGAGTGCGTCCCGGGTGCGGGACACTGTGAGGAGGCCACCTCTACGATCCGTGTGAGGGGTGACACTCATCCACAGGCCGGACAAGGGGAACCAGCCGATTTCCCGACGCGTGGATACGATCAGTAAGCAGTACAGGGACGATGACAACGGAGGAGGTGCCCCATGGGGGTGATGAAGCGTTTCGAGCAGCGCCTCGAGGGGCTGGTCAACGGCACCTTCGCCAAGGTCTTCAAGTCCGAGGTGCAGCCCGTCGAGATCGCCGGCGCCCTCCAGCGCGAGTGCGACAACAACGCGACGATCTGGAACCGCGAGCGGACCGTCGTCCCCAACGACTTCATCGTCGAGCTCTCCACCCCCGACTACGAGCGGCTCAGCCCGTACTCGGGCCAGCTGGGCGACGAGCTCTCCGGCCTGGTGCGCGACTACGCCAAGCAGCAGCGCTACACGTTCATGGGCCCGATCAAGGTCCACCTGGAGAAGGCCGACGACCTCGACACCGGGCTCTACCGGGTCCGCAGCCGCACGCTGGCGTCGAGTACGTCGCAGCAGGACCCGTCGGCCCACCACCAGCCCCCGGCCGGGCGTCCCGGCGCCCCGCAGGCCCCCGGCGGCTACGGCTACCCCCCGAGCGCCGCTCCGCCGATGCCCGCGGCCCCGCCGCCCGGCGCCGGACGGCCCTCGGCCCCCACGAGCGACCGGCGCCCGCCGGCCGCGCCCGGTGCCATGCCGGACGCCCGGACACGGCGCTGGATCGAGATCAACGGCACCCGCCATCAGATTTCCCGCCCGACGTTGGTGATGGGACGATCCACCGACGCCGACGTGCGGATCGACGACCCCGGCGTATCGCGCCGGCACTGTGAGATCCGGACCGGAACGCCCTCGACGATCCAGGATCTCGGGTCCACCAACGGCATCGTGGTGGACGGGCAGCACACCACCCGCGCTACGCTCCGCGACGGCTCGCGGATCGTCGTGGGCAGCACCACCATCGTTTACCGGCAAGCCGAAGGGTGAAGCGGGGGCAATGTCAGAGCTGACCCTGACGGTCATGCGGCTAGGTTTCCTGGCCGTTCTGTGGCTGTTCGTCATCGTGGCCGTGCAGGTCATCCGCAGCGACCTGTTCGGAACGCGCGTCACGCAGCGCGGCTCACGCCGCACTGCCGCCGACACGCGCCCCCAGCAGGGCCGCCAACAACAACCAGCGGCGCCGCCCCAGCAGCGTCAGCAGTCCGGGCGGCAGCGCCGCGGTGCGCCCACCAAGCTGGTCGTGTCCGAAGGCACGCTCACGGGCACCACGGTCGCGCTCCAGGGCCAGACCATCACCCTGGGCCGGGCCCACGATTCAACGATCGTGCTGGACGACGACTACGCGTCCAGCAGGCATGCCAGGATCTACCCGGACCGTGACGGCCAGTGGATCGTCGAGGATCTCGGGTCCACCAACGGCACGTATCTGGAGCGGACCCGGCTCACCACCCCGACACCAGTTCCGCTGGGCGCGCCGATCCGTATCGGCAAGACCGTCATCGAGCTGCGGAAGTAGTACGACAATGAGCGAGCGGAGCGAGCGAGCCGCGGCGGTCCCGACGGTGGACGCTGCCCGGTTCCCGACCGGAGGGTGGGCAGTGTGGCTCGAGACAGGCTGTACCCCGAGCCGACGGGCGAGGTGCGCATGAGTCTGTCGCTGCGCTTCGCCGCCGGGTCGCACAAGGGCATGATCCGGGAGGGCAACGAGGACTCCGGCTACGCCGGTCCCCGGCTCCTCGCCATCGCCGACGGCATGGGCGGCCAGGCGGCCGGTGAGGTCGCCAGCTCCGAGGTGATCTCCACGCTCGTCCCGCTCGACGACGACGTACCGGGATCCGATCTCCTGACCTCGCTCGGCTCAGCCGTGCAGCAGGCCAACGACCAACTGCGTGTCATGGTCGAGGAGGACCCCCAGCTGGAGGGCATGGGCACCACGCTCACCGCCCTGCTCTGGACCGGTCAGCGCCTCGGCCTGGTGCACGTCGGGGACTCCCGCGCGTATCTGCTGCGCGACGGCGTCCTGACGCAGATCACCCAGGACCACACCTGGGTGCAGCGCCTGGTCGACGAGGGCCGGATCACCGAGGAAGAGGCCACCACCCACCCGCAGCGCTCCCTGCTGATGCGGGCGCTGGGCAGCGGCGACCACGTCGAGCCGGACCTCTCCATCCGCGAGGTCCGGGCCGGCGACCGCTATCTGATCTGCTCGGACGGCCTCTCCGGCGTGGTCTCGCACCAGACGATGGAGGAGACCCTCGCCAGCTACCAGGGCCCGCAGGAGACCATCCAGGAGCTGATCCAGCTCGCCCTGCGCGGCGGCGGCCCCGACAACATCACCTGCATCGTCGCCGACGTCCTGGACGTCGACAACAACGACACCCTGGCCGGGCAGCTCAACGACACACCGGTTGTCGTCGGCGCGGTCGCGGAGAACCAGGCCCAGCTGGGCGACGGCGGGGCCATGCAGACGCCGGCCGGACGCGCGGCGGGCCTCGGCCGCCCCGTGCCCCCGCCCTCCGGCGGCTTCGGCCCGCCCGGCAGCGGCGACACCGGCTACGACGGCATGCCGGACGGCTCCTACGACTCCTATACGGACGACGACTTCGTCAAACCGCGCGGCGGCCGTAAATGGCTGAAGCGTTCCGTCTACATCGTGCTGGCGCTGGCCGTGATCGGCGGCGGTCTCTACGGCGGCTACCGCTGGACGCAGACGCAGTACTACGTCGGCGCGAAGGACGAGAACGTCGCGCTCTTCCAGGGCATCAGCCAGGACCTCGCCTGGGTCTCGCTCTCGAAGGTCGAGAAGAACCACCCCGAGATCGAGCTCAAGTACCTGCCGCCGTACCAGCGCAAGCAGGTCGAGTCGACGATCGCCGAGGGCAACATCGAGGACGCCCGCGAGAAGATCGCCGAGCTGGCCGCCCAGGCCTCCGCCTGCAAGAAGGACGCGCAGCGCCGTGCGGCCGAGGCCGAGACCAGGGCCCGTACGGGCGAGGGCGAGGCCGGCGGCACCGCCGGAGCCCCCGCCACCAGGACTTCCGCCACGTCCCCCGCCAAGGGGACCAAGCAGACCACCGCTCCCACTCCCGGCCCCAGCCTCTCGGAGGAAGAGAAGAAGCTGGTCCCGCAGTGCGGTAAGCAGTAAGCCGTAGGGGGCCTCAGCACCATGAGCGTTGTCACCAACACGACCACCATCGGCGCGATCGACGCACCGAGCCGCCGCAACACCGAGCTGGTACTCGTCGTCTTCGCCGTCGCCATCTCGGTGTTCGCCTACGCCAACGTGGGCCTCGCCCTCAACGGCGAACTGCCCTCCGGGATGCTCGGCTACGGAGCGGGGCTCGCCCTGCTCGGCGGGGTCGCGCACCTCGTGGTGCGCAGGTTCGCCAAGTACGCCGATCCGCTGCTGCTGCCGCTGGCGACCCTGCTCAACGGCCTGGGCCTGGCGCTGATCTGGCGCCTGGACCAGTCGGAACGCTTCCAGGCACTGACCAGTTTCGCCCCGGCCGCCTCGAAGCAACTGCTGTTCTCCGCCATCGGAGTGGCCACGCTGGTCGCGGTCCTGGCCATCCTGAAGGACCACCGCATCCTGCAGCGCTACACGTACATCTCCATGGTCGTGGCGCTGTTCCTGCTGATCCTGCCGATGTTCTTCCCCGCCGTGAACGGCGCCAAGATCTGGATCAAGATCCCGGGTTTCGGAACGCTTCAGCCCGGCGAGTTCGCCAAGATCATCATCGCCGTTTTCTTCTCGGGTTACCTGATGGTCAAGCGGGACGCGCTGGCCCTGGCCAGCCGCCGCTTCATGGGCCTGTACCTGCCCCGCGGACGGGACCTCGGCCCGATCCTCGCCATCTGGGCGATGTCGATCCTGATCCTCGTCTTCGAGACCGACCTCGGCACCTCGCTGCTCTTCTTCGGCATGTTCGTCGTCATGCTCTACGTGGCGACCGAGCGCACCAGCTGGATCGTCTTCGGTCTGCTGATGTCGGCGGTCGGCGCGGTCAGCGTCGCCACGTTCGAACCGCACGTCCAGCAGCGCGTGACCGCCTGGCTCGACCCGTTCGCGGGCTGGGGCAAGGTCGCCGCGAGCGAGCAGATGGCGAAGTCCCTGATGGCCTTCGGCTCCGGAGGCACGCTCGGGACCGGGCTCGGGCAGGGCAACTCCGACCTGATCGGCTTCGCGGCCAACTCCGACTTCATCCTGGCCACGGTCGGCGAGGAGCTCGGGCTCGCCGGGATGATGGCCGTGCTCCTCATCTACGGCCTGATCGTCGAGCGGGGCGTACGCACCGCTCTGGCGGCCCGTGACCCGTTCGGCAAGCTGCTCGCGATCGGTCTCTCCGGGTCGTTCGCCATCCAGGTGTTCGTCGTCGCCGGCGGTGTGATGGGCCTCATCCCGCTCACCGGTATGACGATGCCGTTCCTGGCCGCGGGCGGTTCCTCCGTGCTCGCCAACTGGGCGCTGATCGCCATTCTGATCAGGATCAGCGACACCGCCCGCCGCCCGGCTCCGTCCCCCTCACCGTCGCCCGACGCCGAAATGACCCAGGTGGTCCGACCGTGAACAAGCCGCTGCGTCGGATCGCCATCTTCTGCGGGATCCTCGTCCTCGCACTCCTCATCCGGGACAACTGGCTCCAGTACGTCCGTGCCGACGAACTGACCAGCCACAAGTACAACCGCCGCGTCGAGATCGAGCGGTACGCCCACGAACGCGGCGACATCATCGTCGACGGCAAGGCGATCACCGGCTCCGCGGAGACCGAGGACAGCGACTTCAAGTACAAGCGGGTCTGGAAGAACGGCCCCCTGTGGGCCCCGGTGACCGGCTATTCGTCCCAGGCCTTCGACTCCTCGCAGCTGGAGAACCTGGAAGACGGCATCCTCACCGGCAACGACGACCAGCTGTTCTTCGACCGGACGCTGTCGATGTTCACCGGCGAGAAGAAGCGCGGCGGCAACATCGTCACCACGCTGAACGGCGACGCCCAGAATGCCGCCTTCAACGGGCTCGGCGACAAGAAGGGCGCGGTGGTCGCCCTCGACCCCAAGAGCGGCGCCATCCTCGCCCTCGCGAGCACCCCGTCCTACGACCCCTCGGTCTTCGCCGGAAACTCCATGAAGGACTCGGACAACCGGCAGAAGCTCCTGAAGGACAAGGACAAGCCGATGCTCAACCGGGCATTGCGCGAGACCTACCCCCCGGGCTCCACCTTCAAGGTCGTCACCGCCGCCGCCGCCCTGGAGAACGGGCTGTACGACGACATCGACGCCAAGACGGAGTCGCCGCTGCCCTGGACGCTGCCGCAGTCCACCACCGAGCTCAAGAACGAAGGCACCATCCCCTGCAAGGACGCCTCGCTGCGGGAGGCCCTGCGCTGGTCGTGCAACACCGTCTTCGGGAAGATCAGCGACGACCTCGGCAACGAGAAGATGATCGAGCAGACGGACAAGTTCGGCTTCAACGAGGAAGTCTTCACGCCCGTCCGCGCCGACGCGAGCATCTACCCCGAGGACAACAGGCCGCAGAACGCGATGGCCGGCATCGGTCAGGCGTCGAACCGGGCCACCCCGCTCCAGATGGCCATGGTGGCGTCCGCGATCGCCAACGACGGCAAGCTGATGCAGCCGTACATGGTCGCCGAGCGCCAGGCGCCCAACCTGGACCCGGTCTACACCCACGAGCCCGAGGAGCTGGGCCGCGCGGTCTCCGGGGAGAACGCGCAGAAGCTCCAGCAGATGATGGAGACCGTCGTCAAGGACGGCACGGGAACCAACGCGCAGATCCCCGGCGTCACAGTGGGCGGCAAGACCGGTACCGCCCAGCACGGTCTGAACAACAGCGAGAAGCCGTACGCCTGGTTCATCTCGTACGCGAAGACCGACAACGGCTCCCCGGTCGCCGTCGCCGTCGTGGTCGAGGACGGCAACGCCAACCGGGACGACATCTCCGGTGGCGGCCTGGCCGCCCCCATCGCACGCGATGTGATGAAGGCGGTCATCGACAGCAAGAAGTGAGACCTGTCACGGCCGTCGCCCGTCATACCGGACATCGCATACCGGTCGGATATCGGCTGACGGGTGCGGGCTGATCACGTCACCCGTGCCCGGTAGCGTATGCGCGAACAGCGCACCGCCGCGGACCACACACGGGTGCGGTCGGGACTGACGGAGAGGGCTGGAACAGTTATGGAAGAGCCGCGTCGCCTCGGCGGCCGGTACGAGCTGGGCTCGGTGCTCGGCCGTGGTGGCATGGCCGAGGTCTACCTCGCCCACGACACCCGGCTCGGCCGCACCGTAGCTGTGAAGACGCTCCGGGCCGATCTGGCCCGTGACCCGTCGTTCCAGGCCCGGTTCCGCCGAGAGGCCCAGTCGGCCGCCTCGCTCAACCACCCCGCGATCGTCGCCGTGTACGACACCGGCGAGGACTACGTCGACGGGGTCTCCATCCCGTACATCGTGATGGAGTACGTCGACGGGTCGACCCTGCGGGAACTGCTGCACTCCGGCCGCAGACTGCTCCCCGAGCGCACGCTGGAGATGACGGTCGGGATCCTCCAGGCCCTGGAGTACTCGCACCGCGCCCAGATCGTCCACCGCGACATCAAGCCGGCGAACGTCATGCTGACGCGCACCGGCCAGGTCAAGGTCATGGACTTCGGCATCGCCCGCGCCATGGGCGACTCCGGGATGACGATGACGCAGACCGCCGCGGTCATCGGCACCGCCCAGTACCTCTCCCCGGAGCAGGCCAAGGGTGAGCAGGTCGACGCCCGCTCCGACCTGTACTCCACCGGCTGCCTTCTCTACGAGCTGCTCGCCGTGCGGCCCCCGTTCGTCGGGGACTCGCCCGTCGCGGTGGCCTACCAGCACGTCCGCGAGGAGCCGCAGCCGCCGAGCAACTTCGACCCCGAGATCACGCCCGAGATGGACGCGATCGTGCTGAAGGCGCTCACCAAGGACCCGGACTACCGCTACCAGTCCGCCGACGAGATGCGCGCCGACATCGAGGCCTGCCTCGACGGCCAGCCGGTCGCGGCCACGGCGGCGATGGGCGCGGCCGGGTACGGGGGCTACGACGGCTACAACCCCGACCAGCCCACCACCGCCCTGCGCCCGGCCGATCCGAACAACGCGCAGACCTCGATGCTGCCGCCGGTCAACCCGGACGACGGCGGCTACGGCTACGACGACCGCCAGGGCCGCCGGGGCCGGCAGAAGAAGAGCAACACCTCGACGATCCTGTTGGTCGTCGCGGGCATCCTGGTGCTCATCGGCGCGATCCTGATCGGCCGGGTGATCTTCTCCGACAACGGGGGTGCCGACGAGGTCAAGGCCCCGAACCTGGTGGGCTCCACGCTCGAGGAAGCGCAGACGCTCGCGTCCAGATCCGGCGTCACTGTGCAAAAGGGCGCCGAAGAGCCGTGCGAGGAGCAGGAGAAGGGCCAGATCTGCTCCCAGGACCCGAAGGCCGACGCGATGATGGACAAGGACGGCACCGTCACGGTCGTCGTCTCCTCCGGAGCGCCGAAGGTCGAGGTCCCCAACGTCCTGGAGAAGTCCGAGGACGGCGCCCGCGAGGTGCTGGAGAACAAGGGCTTCTCGGTCAACGTCACCACGGCGGAGTCCGAGGCGGCCGAGGGGACGGTGATCAAGCAGAACCCCAAGGGCGGCCAGAAGGCCGACGAGGAGTCCGAGGTCACCATCACCATCGCCAAGCAGACGACCGACCCGATGCCCGACGTGCGCGCCCGGCAGTACGACGCCGCCGTCGACCAGCTCAACCAGCTCGGGTTCACCAACGTCTCGCGGACCGACGTGGACTCGGACAAGCCGGCCGGAGAGGTGATCGAGCAGACCCCGGCGGGCCCGAGCAACCAGGCCAAGGACGTGCAGATCGTCCTGAAGGTCTCCAAGGGGCCGGCCGAGCCGGAGAAGGTCCAGATCCCCGGTGACATCGCGGGCATGTCATACCAGGACGCGAAGGGCCGGCTCGAAGGGCTCGGCTTCGTGGTCCAGCTCGCCCCGGGTTCGGTCGACAAGCCGAACTCCAAGGTGATCACCAGTAACCCGGGGCCGAACACCGAGGCGGACAAGGGCAGCACCGTCATGCTGGTGACCATCGAGAACGGCGGGGGCGGCCTCTTCGGAGGCCCGGGCGGCTGAGCCCCTCGCGCGCCCCGCGACGTACGACGGAGGGCCCCGGTCACCACGATGGTGACCGGGGCCCTTCCGGTGTGCGGGGGCCTGCGGGCGAGGGCTCAGCCCAGCAGTTCCACCGGCTTCGTGCGGTCCTTGTCGACCTTCTCCGTGCGCTCCAGCTCGCCCCACACGATGTACCGGTACTTCGAGGTGTAGACCGGGGTGCAGGTCGTCAGCGTGATGTAGCGGCCGGGCTTCTTGACGCCCGACTCCTCCGGGACCGGCTGGATGACGTCGACGTTGAACTTCGAGGTCTCGGGGAGCGTCTTGTAGACCTTGTAGACGTACCAGGTGTCCTTGGTCTCGAAGACGACCGGATCGCCGTTCTTCAGCTTGTGGATGTTGTGGAACTTCGCGCCGTGCCCGTCGCGGTGCGCGGCCAGCGTGAAGTTGCCCTCGTCGTCCCAGGGGAGGGCCGACTCGACGGGATCGGTGTAGTAGCCGGCGATGCCGTTGTTGAGGGTCTTGGGGTCGGTGCCCTTCTTGACCAGCACCTCGCCGTTCTTCATGGCGGGCACGTGCAGGAAGCCGATGCCGTCCTTGGTGTCCAGGGCACCGGGCCCGGCGTCCGCCCACTTGTCGCGTACGGTGTCGCCCTGCCGGTCGGCCTCACGGTCGGCGAGCACGTTGGTCCACCACAGGGAGTAGACGACGAACAGCGCGAGCACCAGGCCCGCGGTGATGAGCAGTTCGCCGAAGACGCTGACGGCCGTTGCCACGGGGTGGCGGACGCGGCGGCGTGCCGGGGGCGGCGACGCGGACGTGTCGGTCCGCTCGTCGTGCTCGGTCCTCGCTGCCACCGCACCGTCCCTGTCGTGAGGATGTTCAGCCGACGAGCGCGTCGGGCTTTCCCTCGCTGCGTGGCCGTTCGTCGACCATCTTGCCCCAGACGATCAGCCGGTAGGTACTCGTGAACTCCGGCGTACACGTCGTCAGCGTGAGGTACCTGCCCGGCTTCGTGAACCCGGAACCGACCGGGATCGGCTCGATCACCGAGATGTTCGACGGCGAGGTCTGCGGAAGGATGCTGGCCATCTCGTACGTGTAGTACGCGTCCCGGGTCTCGACCACGATCGGGTCGCCGGGCTTGAGCTTGTTGATGTAACGGAACGGCTCGCCGTGGGTGTTGCGGTGACCGGCCACGGAGAAGTTGCCCTGCTTGTCGGAGGGCATCGCCGTCTTGAGCTTGCCCTCGCCGTAGTGGCCGATCATCCCCCGGTCGAGGACCTTCTCCTTGTCGATGCCCTCGGCGATCGGGGCGACGACGTCCAGCTTGGGGATGTGCATGATCGCGAAGCCCTCGCCGGGCGCGAACACCCCTGGTTTCCGGTCCCCGTTGGCCCACGCGTCCTGGATCCGGCTCGTCTCCTTGCCGGCGATCCGGTCGGCCCGGATGTTGGTCCACCACAGCTGGTAGGTGACGAACAGCAGCATCAGGACGCCCAGCGTGATGAAGACCTCGCCGACCGCCCGGCTGGCGATGACCGCCGGGCTGTCCTTGGCGGCCCGCGCCGCGCGCCGGGCCTCCACCCGGGACATCGGGGCGGCGGCCGGAGCGGCCTGTTCCGCTGTGGGAGCCGGGCGCCGCCGCCCGCGCCCCTTGGCCGCCCGCCGCCGCTCGGCCCGCCCGCCAGGGGCGGGGGCGGGAGACGGCGTGGGATCGGGCTCCGGCTGAGGCTCGGACTCCGGCTCCGCCGGTATGCGGGCCATGACTTCGGTACGCGGTTCGGCGCGGAGGTCCGGTGTGTCCGGGACCGGGGCCGGAATCCGAGCCGGCTCACCGGGCGGAGCCAGAGGAGCCACAGGAGCCACCGGGCCGACCGGGGCCACGGGAGCCACCGGGTCGGCCGGGGCCACGGGGGCCACCGGGTCGGCCGGAGCCACCGCGGCCATGCCCGCAGGCGGCTCCTGAGGCCCGTACCAGTCGCGTTGGTACCCGGCGGGGTCGTACCACTCGTCCGGGACTCCCTGGGGCTGCTGAGGCCCCTGAGGGGGCGCCTGGTGAAGCCCTTGGTGTGCCGCGTACCCGGTCTCGTACGGGGATGGCGCCGCGGACCGCACCGCGTGCGGCGCCGGGGGGTCCGCCGCCGGGATGTTCTCCGACCAGGACCAGGGCGACGCGTGCCCGCCGGGCAGCGGATCGCTCAGCGGATCAGCGAGGCCGTCCACCGCCGCCACGAACGCGCCGTCGGTCCCGTACGCCCCGTACGCGTCGGGGCCTTCCGGTCCGGCGGCGTGCCCGGGGCGGCCTGCGGTCACGCGACGGCCTTGCCCACCACCGGCGCGAGCCCCGCCGAGCGCGCGACGGCCCCCTGGTCTCCGCACTGCTCCAGCCAGTTGGCGAGCATCAGGTGACCGTGTTCGGTGAGCACCGACTCGGGGTGGAACTGCACGCCCTCCACCGCCCGGTCGCGGTGGCGCAGCCCCATGATGATGCCGTCCGCCGTGCGGGCGGTGACCTCCAGCTCGGGGGGCAGCTCAACGGGTTCGGCGGCGAGCGAGTGGTACCGCGTCGCGGTGAAGGGGGACGGCAGCCCGGCGAAGACGCCCTTGCCCTCGTGGGTCACGGGGGAGGTCTTGCCGTGCAGCAGCTCGGGGGCCCGGTCGACGACACCGCCGTACGCCACCGCCATCGACTGCATCCCCAGGCAGACGCCGAAGACCGGAACGCCGGTGTCCGCGCAGTGGCGCACCATCTCGACGCAGACGCCCGCCTGCTCGGGCGTACCGGGGCCCGGCGAGAGCAGGACGCCGTCGAAGCCGTCCTGGGCGTGGGCGGGGGTCACCTCGTCGTTGCGCAGTACCTCGCATTCGGCTCCGAGCTGGTACAGATACTGGACGAGGTTGAAGACGAAGCTGTCGTAGTTGTCAACGACGAGGATGCGTGCGCTCACTGTCCGACTCCTGCTCCACCGGCGCTCGCGCCGTCGACGGTCACATCACCGAACGGGAGCAGCGGCTCCGCCCACGGGAACACGTACTGGAACAGTGCGTAGACGACCGCCAGGACCAGCACGAGCGCGATGATGCTCCGCACCCATGCGTTGCCCGGCAGATGCCGCCAGATCCAGCCGTACATGCTGCCCCCTCCATTCGGTCTCCGCACCAGACTAGAGGGCCGCGACCAAAGCGTGGGGCCCCTGTGGAAAACCATGAGCCGGGCGCGGGTCAGCCGGCGAGCTCCGGCGGCTCGCCCTCGCTCACCGGCCGCGTCGCGTCCAGATGGGCCCAGGCGACCAGCCGGTGGCTGCTGCCCCATTCCGGTTCGCACGTGGTGAGGGTCAGATAGCGGCCGGCGCCCTCGAAGCCGGAGCCGCGGGGCACCGGGGCGACGACGGCGGTGTCGGTGGGCACGGTCCGGTGGGGCCTCTTCGCGATGCGGTACGTGAACCAGGTCGTGCCGTCGTTGACGACGACGGCGTCCCCGGGGCGCAGTTTCGGGAAGTCCTTGAAGGGGTCGCCGTACGTCCGCCGGTGCCCGGCCACCGCGAAGTTGCCCGTGTCGCCGGGGCGGGCGGTTCCGCTGTAGTGCCCGAGCCCCTTCTGCAAGGTGCTGACCTCGGTGTTCTCCAGGACGGGCCACTCCCAGCCGGAGCCGAGGCGGGGGATGCGCATCGTCGCGAAGGGCTTTCCGTCGCGGTACGGGGCAGGGGCGGGGGGCTCCGCGGAAGCGGAAGAGGCAGGAGAAGGGGGCGGCGGGGCCGCCGCCACGGGTTCGCGTGCCCACTCGCGCCGGAGGGTGTCGATCTCACCCTCGGCCGCGTCGGCCGCCTTCACACCCGTCCAGAACAGGAAGTAGACGACGAAGAGGATGATCAGCGCGCCCACGGTGACGCACAGTTCGCTGAAGGTCCTGACGACGCTTCGCACCGACACCGGACCGGCCTCCCCGGGGCTCAGCTGGCGCTCGGCCAGGGCTCACTCCACAGGCTGTGCGTAGTGCAGATCCACTGTGCCCGAGTACCCGGGAAGAGTCACCGCCTCGTCCTCGTCGACTTTCCAGCCCAGCCCGTACGCCTTCACGTAGAGCAGGTAGTTCTGGATCGCGGTGGACCTGTTGAGCGCCTGCTTGAGCTTTCCGGGGTCGCCGACCGCGGTGACCTTGTACGGCGGGGAGTAGACGCGGCCCTGGAGGATCAGGGTGTTGCCGACGCAGCGGACCGCGCTGGTGGAGATCAGCCGCTGGTCCATCACCTGGATTCCGCGCGCCCCGCCCTGCCACAGCGCGTTCACCACGGCCTGCAGGTCCTGCTGGTGGATGACCAGGTCGTTGGGCTGGGGCTCGGGGTAGCCGGGGTTGGCGGTGGCGTCGGGAGGGGCGTCGTTGAGGGTCACGCTGACGGAGTCGCCGGTGATCTTCGTCGTGCCGGCCGCCTTCTCCAGGGCCTTCAGCCGGGCGTCCTCGGCCCGGGTGGAACCGTCGTCGCGCTGGGCGAGGGCATCGATCTCCGCGCGCAGGGAAGCGGCCGAGTCGTTCAGCTCGGCGTTCTTCTCGCTGCGCTCCCTGATCAGGTCGGAGAGCTTGAGGAGCGAGGAGTCGCTGCGCAGATTGGTGCCCTTGGCCGTGTTGGCGCTGGTGACGAAGATGAGTCCGGCCAGGGCGAAAACCGCAGCGGTGAGCCCCCGGACCGCCCACACGGAGGTGCGCCGGGCCGGGCCTTCGGGGGAGTCGGCAGAATTGCTCAACGTACCCTTATCTCATCAGGCGCCAGGGAAGCACTACGCTAACGGACGCTCGGGGGAGGCAGCATTCCCCCTGGCATCCCCTGGCACCCGCCCCCGGCGCCCGCCACAGATCCCTGCGCGGTCACGCAGCGCATCGACAGGAGAGTCCCTCGTGCCGAAGTCACGTATCCGCAAGAAGGCCGACTTCACGCCGCCCCCGGCGAAGCAGGCAACGGCCATCAAGCTGACCAACCGCAGCTGGGTCGCTCCGGTGATGCTGGCCCTGTTCCTCATCGGGCTGGCCTGGATCGTGGTGTTCTACGTGACCGAAGGCGATCTGCCGGTCGACGCCCTGGGCAACTGGAACATCGTGGTCGGCTTCGGCTTCATCGCCGGCGGCTTCGCCGTGTCGACCCAGTGGAAGTAGCGGACCCCTTCCGCTCCGTCGCCCCCGGGCCGGGTACGGGCTCCGTGCCCGTCTCCGTATCTGGTCGACACCCTTCCGCGCAAGCCTTGCCCTGAGTTACCCACAGCGTTATCCACAGTCGGGGGAAAAGGTCAGACGATCTGTGGATAACCTCCACTCAAGTTGACGCCGGTGTGACTGCAGCCTCCCTCGCCGAGGGGGGCTGCACGGCGTTGTCCGGGCGGAAAGGCCCAGCTCAGCGACGATGGGCACACCTGTTCCTCTTGCCATACACAAGAATCCGCGCACACTGTGGACAACTTCGGTCAGCCTGGGGGTGGAGAGCCCCCTCTCGCCGACAAATCCGCTCAGGCGAGCGCGATCGTCCGGGCGACGATGATCCCGAGGGACGCCAGCAGGACGAGCGCACACGTGCCGGCCTGCACCGCCGTACGCCGCTCACGCGGGGCGTGGACCATGCCGACGGCGATGGCGACGCCCGCGATCAGACCGCCGACGTGCGCCTCCCAGGCGATACCGCCCCAGGTGAAGGTGAAGACCAGGTTGAGCGCCAGCAGCACGAGCACCGGGCGCATGTCGTAGTTCATCCGCCGCATCAGGACGGCGGTCGCGCCGAAGAGGCCGTAGACCGCGCCGGAGGCACCCAGCGAGGGCTGGTTCTGCGCGGCGATCAGATAGGTCAGCGCGCTCCCGGCGAACCCGGACAGCAGATAGAGCGCGAGATAGCGGGAGCGGCCGAGCGCCGCCTCCAGCTGTCCGCCGAGCCACCAGAGACCGAGCATGTTGAACCCGATGTGCATCAGTTCCTGGTGGAGGAACATCGAGGTCACCAGGCGGTACCACTGGCCCTCGGCGACGCCTTCGATCGATCCCGGCGGCGGGCTCGGGTCCCAGGCCCGGCCGAGCAGCGTCAGATCGCCCACCAGCCCGGGGCGGACGGTGACCAGGAGGAAGACGGCCAGATTGATGCCGAGCAGGATCTTGGTGACCAGGCGCGGATCGGCGGCCACCGTGCCGCCCGCCAGCGTCCGCGGCCGACTGGCCGCCGGGTGGTGCCCGGTGCCCGAACCCTGGCGTACGCAGTCGGGGCACTGGAAGCCGACCGAGGCGCTGACCATGCACTCGGGGCAGACCGGCCGCTCGCAGCGCGTACAGCTGATGCCGGTCTCGCGGTCGGGATGGCGGTAGCAGGTCGGCGTCGGCACACCGCTTCCCGCGGCGGCACGGTCTCCCGGCGGCTGCTGGTCCATCGGTCCTGGCCTGCCTCTCGGTCCTCGTCCCTGGTCGCTCGGGCGGCGGCACGGACAGGGCCGCCCCGCTCGTCCGCTATGTATCACTACGGACGGGCAGGGCGGTTGGTTCCCCGCGGGGGACCCACAGGTGCGCGGGGCTTCCCCCGGGGCCAGGTGCGCGGGGCTTCCCCCGGGGCCCGGTGTGCGCGACGTCAGCGGGTCTCGACGACCACGGACTCGATCACCACGTCCTGGAGCGGGCGGTCGGTGCGCGGATTGGTCGGAGTGGCCGCGATGGCGTCGACCACCTTGCGGCCCGCGTCATTGGCGACCTCGCCGAAGATGGTGTGCTTGTTGGTCAGCCACGCGGTCGGCGAGACAGTCAGGAAGAACTGCGAGCCGTTGGTGCCCGGCCCCGCGTTCGCCATGGCCAGCAGATACGGCTTGGTGAAGGCCAGCTCCGGGTGGAACTCGTCGGCGAACTGGTAGCCCGGGCCGCCGGTGCCGTTGCCCAGCGGATCGCCGCCCTGAATCATGAAACCGCTGATCACGCGGTGGAAGACGGTGCCGTCGTACAGCGGGTCCCTGGTGGTCTCGCCGGTCTCCGGGTTGACCCACTCACGCTGCCCCGTGGCCAGTTCGACGAAGTTCTTCACCGTCTTGGGCGCGTGGAACGGCAGCAGCCGGATCTCGATGTCGCCCCGGTTGGTCTTCAAGGTGGCGTAAAGCTGCTCGGCCACGATCTGCCTTCCTCTTCTTCCCTCGCCTGCCGTCAAATCCTTCGCTGACGTCCGGCGATCCTCCCACGGACCGGGAAACGTACGGCCGGATGCCCGGCGAACCGGCGCGTTCACCGCCGAACCATGGCATTGTCGTCGGCACACTTCACATGGACCGTTTTGACCGCAAATGACGATCATGACCCGGATGCCCGTCCCGCGTGCCGGGCATGGACCCAACAGGCATGATTTTGGACTGGGCGGACAGGCGGAGTACCTACCCGCCACCAAGGAGGAGGATCTCGTGACCCGCATCGACAGCGTGCGCGCCGCAACCGACTCGGCGAAGGACAGCGCGCAGCACGCCGCGGAAGTGGTGGCGCCCTACGCCGACATGGCCAAGGAGCAGGCGGCCCACTACGCGCACGAGGCGCGCGTACGCCTCGCACCCAAGGTGACGAAGGCGGCCAAGCAGGCCCGTGTCCAGTACGCGTCCCACCTCGCACCGCGCATCGAGCAGGCCCGTACGCACGTGCCGCCGCGGGTCGACGAGGCCGCGCAGCGCGCCGCGGTCTCCACCCGGAAGGCCGCGCGGAGCGCCGCCGACTACACCGCACCCCGCGTCGAGCACGCCCGGGCGGTGACCATGCCGGTCGCCGAGCAGGCGTCCGCCCGCAGCGCGGCCGCCCTGGCGGCGCTGCGTACCCAGGTGACGGCCAAGGAAATCCAGAAGCTGGCCCGGAAGCACCAGCGGCGGGCCAAGGCCGGCCGGGCCGCGAAGGGGTTCCTGGTGCTGGGCGTCCTGGCGGGCGGCGCCTATGCAGCCTGGCGCTGGTGGGACAAGCAGGCCAACCCGGACTGGCTGGTCGAGCCGCCCGTCGCCACCGAGGTGGGCGACGAGCGCTCGCCGCTCAGCTCGGTCGACGGCAGCCCGCGCGCCGGCCTCGACCCGGAGGTCGAGGCCAAGCAGGCCGAGGCCGAGGCCGAGGCCGAGTCCGAGGCCGGCAAGGGGGACACCCCGGGCCTCGACGACCGGCCCTGACAGGCCGGCAGAACGGCAGAGCGACGGAAAGAGCGCGGCCGCGGAGACCGCCTGAGCGGTTTCCGCGGCCGCGCTCGCGTGTGCCCACCGACGCGTACGGAGGGACGCCGGGGACGCCTACCGGCTGACGGCGAAGCGCATCAGGGCGTGCTCGTCACCCTGCTTGATCTTCCCGGTCTCGTTGATCACCTGAAGCTTCCAGCCCGCGCCCTCACGGATCGCCTTGGCGACGGCGACGCCGTTGTCCTGGGTGAGCATGCTCGGCCAGATGTCGGCGACCTGCTGCGAGCTGCCGCCCGTCGCGTCGTACACCTTGAAGCTGATGTTGCGCGCGTTGCTGAACGAGCTGCGCTTCTTGTAGGCGGCCGCGATGAAGACGATCGACGTGATGTTCGAAGGAATCCTGGCGAACTCGACGGTCACCGTCTCGTCGTCGCCGTCACCGTGCCCGGTCTGGTTGTCCCCGCTATGCACCAGCGAGCCGTTGCCCAGCGGGTCCAGGGAGTCCAGTCCGGCCAGCCGCACCGGGTCGCCGCCCTGCAGCGCGATGGCGATCAGGTCGAGGTCCGTACCGGCCTTCTGCCGGATCTTCCCCATCAGACCGCCGCTGCTCCCGACGGTCGGGTCCCAGGACGCCCCGATGGACAGGTGAGTCACCCCGCCCAGGTCCGCCGGGCCGTCTTCCTTCGTCAACGTGATCATGCCTGAGTCCTTTGTGGCTCGACTGTTTATGTATGAAGTGTGCCTGGTGCAGCGGAGAAGGAACGCAAAAGAACCCCTCCAACCACGTTTCCGCAGGTTGGAGGGGTTCAATCAAGTGGAGCCTAGGAGATTCGAACTCCTGACATCTGCCTTGCAAAGGCAGCGCTCTACCAACTGAGCTAAGGCCCCGGGTCACCGTCGGGACCAGAGTACCGGGTACCCCCCGGGTTCTTCCAAAAGGATAGGGACTCCCCGGGAACGACCACGCTCCGTAAGATGCTCGCAAGGTTCGCAGCAGCGAAGCCGCAGCGATGGGGAGACGCCATGGACGCAGCGCAACAAGAGGCGACGGCAAGAGCCAGAGAGCTTCAACGCAGTTGGTACGGAGAGCCGTTGGGGGCGCTCTTCCGTCGGCTGATCGATGATCTCGGCCTGAACCAGGCCCGGCTGGCCGCTGTTCTCGGGCTCTCCGCCCCCATGCTGTCGCAGCTGATGAGCGGCCAGCGGGCCAAGATCGGGAACCCCGCGGTGGTCCAGCGCGTGCAGGCGCTCCAGGAGCTGTCGGGCCAGGTCGCGGACGGCAGCGTCAGCGCGGGCGAAGCCACCGACCGGATGGAGGAGATCAAAAAGTCGCAGGGCGGGTCCGTCCTGACCGGCACCGGCCAGACCACCTCCACCGGCGGCGCTCCCACCGTCCGCCGCGTGGTGCGCGAGATCCAGTCGCTGCTGCGGTCGGTCGCGGCGGCCGGCGACATCATCGATGCCGCCGACGCCCTCGCCCCGACCCACCCGGAGCTGGCAGAGTTCCTCCGGGTGTACGGAGCGGGCCGCACCGCGGACGCGGTCGCGCACTACGAAGGACACCAGAGCTAGCCGGTCGGGAGCACGACGGCACAGCCGCACGACGGCGGACCGGGGCCTCGCACACAGCCGGGGCCCCTGGTCCCCTCGAAGCCGCGGAGACAACGGGAACGGGGAGCGGGCGCAGCGCAATGGGTGAGGTTTTCGCCGGTCGGTACGAGCTGATCGATCCGATCGGGCGGGGTGGGGTCGGCGCCGTCTGGCGGGCCTGGGACCACCGGCGCCGCAGGTACGTCGCGGCCAAGGTGCTCCAACAGAGCGACGCGCACACGCTGCTGCGCTTCGTCCGCGAGCAGGCGCTGCGCATCGAGCACCCGCACGTGCTGGCCCCGGCCAGCTGGGCCGCCGACGACGACAAGGTCCTGTTCACCATGGACCTGGTGAGCGGCGGCTCGCTCGCCCATGTCATCGGCGACTACGGCCCGTTGCCCCCGCGCTTCGTCTGCCTGCTGCTGGACCAGCTGCTCTCCGGACTCTCCACGGTGCACGCCGAAGGGGTCGTGCACCGCGACATCAAGCCTGCCAACATCCTGATGGAGGCGACCGGTACGGGCCGGCCGCATCTGCGCCTGTCCGACTTCGGCATCTCGATGCGCAAGGGCGAACCCCGGCTGACCGAGACCAACTACGTGGTCGGTACGCCCGGTTACTTCGCCCCCGAGCAGATGATGGGCGCCGAACCCGACTTCCCCGCGGACCTGTTCGCGGTCGGCCTGGTCGCGCTCTACCTCCTCCAGGGCCGGAAGCCGGACTCCCAGGCGCTGGTGGAGCACTTCGCCACGCACGGCACCCCGGGCGCCCCCGAGGGCATTCCCGAGCCGCTGTGGCAGGTTCTCGCCGGTCTGCTCCAGCCCGACCCGCACGCCCGCTTCCGTACCGCGACAGGCGCGCGCAAGGCCCTGACCGCGGCCGTCGAGATGCTGCCCGAACCCGGCCCGGACGACGAGCCGGTGGAGGTCTTCGATCAGATCGGGCCGCTGCCCGAGGGATTCGGCCCCGACGGGCCCGTCACCGCCCCGCAGCAGCCCTCGGCGCCCGCACCGGGTCCGGTGGCCGGAGCGGCTCAGCAGGACGCCTCCCCGCCCCCCGTGTCGATGTCGGAGACGGGCAGCTTCCACCTCGCGCCCCCGCCCGTGGCCGCGCAGCAGCCCGTGGCCCCGCAGCAGCCCGCGGCCGCGCAGCAGCCCGCGGCCGCGCACCAACAGCCCTACCCGCAGCCGGGGTTCCAGCAGCCGCCGGCCGCACCCTTCGCCGCCGACGGGCCGCCCGCGTACGCCGCCGGCGCGCCGGACCCCTCCCAGGCGCCGACCTCCGGCGTACCGCACGATCCCTCCGCCACCCGCCCCTACACCGCCCAGCACCAGCAGCACCCGCCGGTGCCGGCCCCTCCGGTGCAGCACGCGGCGCCCCACCCGCCCGTACGGCGAACGCGCCCGGGACCGCCCCCGAAGGTGGCGGTCCCGGTGCTGGTGGTGGCGCTGATCTGCTTCGCGGTCGGGATCTGGGCCCTCACCCAGATCTGACGGCTACCAGCCCTGCGGCGGAGGCTGGTGGCCCCCGCCGGCCGGATGACCGGCGGCCGGAGCGGCCGACGCGCGGCGGCGGGCCAGCAGGGTCCAGACGCCCAGACCGAGCACCAGCACCGACCCCGTGCCGATCCCGGCCGCCGCGACCACGGTCATCGGGCCGCTCTTCGCGGCCTGCTCGGCGTTCTGCCCCTTCCGGGCCACTTCCCGGTCCTGGTCGGTGACGCCGAAGACCCCGGCGTCACCCTCGTACGGGGATTCCTCGGGCTGGTTCTTCACCTGGACCGACAGCTCGAACGGGATCGGCTCGGCGCCGTAGGAGTCCTTCAGCTTCGGGCTGAGGGAGACCGACAGGTAGTACCAGCCCGCGAAGCGCATGGCGCTGACCTGGGACGAGGAGTCGAACCGGTTGCGGTAGGCCACCGGCGGCAGCGGCCGCAGGGACGCGGACGCGGGGCCTCCGGAGTAGGAGAGCGTGGCGTCGGAGACCGGCCCCTGAGCGGGGTTGGCCAGCGCCAGGGTGAGCGCGCTGCCCACGAAGTCCGTGCCGCCGCTCGTGCTGTTGGAGAGCCCCGCGGTGGCGTGGATCTGCTGGCCCCAGTCCACCGGCACCCGGTAGAAGCGGGTCTGCCCCGGGGCGACCGTGTCCTGCCAGCGGCCGTTCTCCAGGCTGGTGGCCTCGGAGAACCCGGACCCGCCGGACCGCTTCTGCTGCTTCCCGGTCAGCGGCTTCGCCGAGGCCGAGGGCCAGCTCTCCGGGGCCTCGGTCGGCATGGACGTACCGCTCTTGAGCTTCGGCTCCTCAAGGAAGCGCAGCTCCAGGCCCCAGGCCTCCTGGCTGGAGTCCGCCTTGCTCTCCCGCTCGACGAGAACGTCGTACGGACCGCCCTCCTGGCAGGTGCTGCCGCCCTCCTTGACGGTCCGGGAGGCGTACGCGGTGATGGGACGGGCGTACGCGCCCGAGCCGAAGCTCGCCCGCCCCGTGTCGCACTGGGTGTTGTCGGTCTCCCGGAGGCTGATGCTGATGCCGTCGCCGTAGGCGACCGCGCCGCTGTCGCCGGGCACCGCGACCGCCGAGACATAGGCGGCGGAGACGTCGTCCAGCGTGACCCGGTAGTAGAGCTTCTCGCCGGGCTCGATCAGGCTGCGGTACGAAACGCCCTCGTCCAGCGTGGACGCCTCGACGTTGGTCACCGCGCCCTGCACGTTCTTCGCGTCGGGGTCGAACGCGTACACCCCGGGGCCCGCCGCGTGGGCCTGCCCCGGCAGGACCGCCGCCGCGCACATCGCCGCGAGTGCCGCGGCCATCACCCGGCCCCTGTTGCGCTGCCTGTTCACGCGCTTCCCCTCGTCGTCCTCACCCACCGGTACCCCTCGGCCGCCCAGCTGCCCGGCGCCCCCGACCGCTCAGCCGCGGCGGCCACTGCGGCCACGGCTGCCGCGACGGCGGACGAGCAGGAGCCCTCCGGCCGCGACGACCAGGGCGCCCGCCCCGGCAGCGGTCGCGATGCCGGTCCATCCTGCCCCGCCCGCACCGCCGCTGTCTCCGGCCACAGCCGCATTACCCCTCTTGTCCCTGTTCTTCCCCTCGGCCTCCCGGACCAGGGCCAGCGGCGTTCGAGCCGATGGATGACATTCGGACCCTCGCCGTCCGGATCGCCGGCCCCGGGGCACACCACCGCGGCACGACGCCGGTGACGTGCCGTCACCTGGCGCGCCCTCAGCCATGAAGTCCGAACCCCACCAGCTCATTTGCTTCAGCAAGGTAGCGATTCGCTCTAGTGAACTCACGAGTGGTGCGTCACGGTCCCGCACCAGCGAAAGGGGCCGACGCGTCGGCGCCGGCCCCGGACAGCACGAAGCCCCGGCCGCTCAGCGACCGGGGCCCGTAACAGACTGTGCCGTCTCACACACCCGAACCTGCGGGCACGGAGTCGGTCGCCTCCGTCCACAGATCCTGCTCGGCGCGATCCGCCTGGATCTGGCGGTACACGAGGAGCCCGCCGATGGCGGCCAGTGCGACCAGGAGAAGCTTCTTCACCGCGCGACCTCGTCTTTCCTTGGCGTAAGGGCCTTATGGCGCCGACTATACACACCGGCCGATACCGATCGGTGACCTGCCCGGACCCCTGTGACGCCCCCTCCACGGCGTCCGGAACGGCCTCCCGGCAGCCCTTCCCGACCGCCCACGGGGGCCCGTCCAGCCCGGTTGCACCATACGAGTGGTGTTAATCCGAAGATCGGCGCAGAGCGGGCGTCGCTCCCCGGAATCGCGGCCGGGATCCACATGATCGGAGAAGTCAGCAACCGGACCGTCCGAAAGCGAGGGGCCATGAGCACCTTCAAGCCCAAGAACCTCTGGACCGCCTTCATCACCGCGCTCTTCGCCCTCCTGGCGTCGCTGGGCCTCGCCACCGCCGCGGCGAGCACCGCCGGCGCCACGAACGCCGCCGCGCAGCCGGGCACCACGACCCACGAGCACACGGGTGCCACCGCGGCAACCCCGATCGCTCCCTCGGTCCGATGGACCCTTCCGCGTGACCGGGCCCTGCCGCCCACGATGAAGCAGCGCATCCGAGCCGAGGCCCACGGCTCCTCCCCGGCCACCCGCCACCTGTCCCTCGACCCCGCGCAGGCAGCACGGACGACCGCCCTGAGCGGCTCCCACCACACAGCCCCGGAAGGCGACTCCCCGGCCCCGCCCCCCTGATCGTGGCGGCCCACCGCACTCCGGGGCCCCTGGTCCGGTTCACACCGGCCGGGGCCTTTTCGTGTGCCCGGCGGCCGACGAGCGGTCCCTCCCGGGCCGGACGACCATGGAAGGACCCGGCGCCCCGCCGAAAGGACCCTCCGATGAGCTCTCGTGGCAGTACCCTCGCGGCCCTCGGAGCCGCCTCCGCGCTCCTCATGGTCACCGCCTGCGCGGCGGCCACCTCGTCTGGTACGACGCCGAGCCCCGGCAGCGCCGTACCCGCGGCGGCGACGACCACCGACCCGGACGCGGGGGCCCCACCGGGCGCGGAGATCCTGGGCCGGGCCGCCGTCGGGGAGCCGTTCGAGCTGACCATCGACTCCTCGGACGGGACACGGCCCGACGAGTTCGAGATCACCGTCGAGGACGTCACCTGCGGCGAACCGCTGGACCCCGAGGTCCTGGCGCACGACTCCCTGAGCGCACCGACAGAGCCCCCGACGCCCGAGGACGGGAAGCAGTTCTGCGTGGCCCGCATGGAGGTGCTCAACGTGGGCAAGGGCGAGGCCCGATGGACCGCCGAGGACACGGTCACCCTGAACGTGGGCGACACCGCCTACAGCCAGACCCCGAACGACGTCCAGCTCACGGCCGCCTACGAGGAGTACTGGTACGACCAGGGGAAGCCCCGGCCGTCGTTCGGTCTCAACCCGGCGAGCAAGGGCCCGGTGAACGCCGTCTTCCAGATCCCCGCCGCCGACGAGCCCACCAGCCTCTGGTTCGCGGCCGCCAGATGGCTGGAGCTCACCGGCCCC
This sequence comes from Streptomyces sindenensis, assembly GCF_014649035.1. Lineage (GTDB taxonomy): Bacteria > Actinomycetota > Actinomycetes > Streptomycetales > Streptomycetaceae > Streptomyces > Streptomyces sindenensis. The sequence continues at coordinate 277,387 of NZ_BMSG01000002.1, read as the reverse complement.
GAACCCGGCTACCTCATCCGGATCCAGTCCACCACCCGGAGCTGATCCCGCCCACGCGAAAGGCCCCCCACCGTCTCCGGTGAGGGGCCTTCAGTCTGGTGGGGCTAACAGGATTTGAACCTGTGGCCTCATCCTTATCAGGGATGCGCTCTAACCAACTGAGCTATAGCCCCGCCGCGCTGTACTGCTCCGCGCTGACCTCTGAAGATTAGCGCACGTCGGGGCCAGTCCCAAAATCGATACCCGCGGCCCTACTCGTCCTCGGCCAGCGTGAGCTCGACGCCGCCCACGAAGCCCGCCGACAGGTTGTAGATGAAGGCGCCCAGCGTCGCCAGCGCGGTGGCCAGAACCACGTCGATCACGGCGATGACCGAGGTGAAGATGAGCACGCGCGGCAGCGACAGGAACGACTGCAGGTCGAAGCCGTTGCTCTCGTTCGAGCCGGTGGCCTCGCTGATCGTGCCGCCGACGGTCTCGAAGACGCCCATCGCGTCCATGACCATCCACAGCACCGCCGACGCCACCACCGTGCAGATGCCCAGCGCGATCGACAGCAGGAAGCTGACCTTCATCACCGACCACGGGTCGGCCTTGGCCACCCGCAGACGGGCCTTGCGGGTACGGGGCGTCGTCCGCGCCCCCGTGCGCGGCTTGCGCGTCGCCTGGGCGCCGCCCACGCCCTGCGCACCGCCCAGCGTGCCGTCGCCCTGTCCGGGGCGCTGCCGGCCGCCCTGGGTGCCGCCGCCGGGCGCCTGGTACGCCTGGGGCGGGTGGTACGGCCCCGACGGCCCCGGTGCGGGCTCACGCTCACCGGGCAGGGGCCCGGTCGCGTAACCCTCGTACTGGGGCTGAGGCCCTCGTGTGTCCGTCACAGTGCCCCCTTGGGAGTCCGTGGCAGGGCCACGGGCACCGTTCGCTCCAGCTCCGGAAGCGGCCGAACCGGCGCCCGTGGCTCCACTCACGCTCTTACTCCTCGTGCTCCCCGGTCGAGGGCTCCGTGCCCTCGACAGTGCCCTCTGCCGTGGTTACGGCGTGGGCCTCGGCCGTCTCGCCCTCGGCGTCATCGGTCCCGTCGACCTCTTCCGCCTCACGGCCGGCCTCGGCGTTGCGCGCGATGCCGACGACGGCGTCACGCTTGCCCAGATTGATCAGTTGGACGCCCATGGTGTCACGGCCCGTCTCCCTGACTTCATTGACTCGCGTACGAATCACACCACCGCCGAGCGTGATGGCGAGAATCTCGTCGGTCTCCTCGACCACCAGCGCACCGACGAGCGATCCGCGGTCCTCCACGATCTTGGCGGCCTTGATACCGAGGCCGCCGCGGCCCTGGACGCGGTACTCGTCGACGGGGGTGCGCTTGGCGTACCCGCCGTCGGTAGCGGTGAACACGAACGTACCGGGCCGGACGACATTCATCGAGAGGAGTTCGTCGCCCTCGCGGAAACTCATCCCCTTCACACCCGAGGTGGCACGGCCCATCGGGCGCAGCGCGTCGTCCGTCGCGGTGAACCGGATCGACTGGGCCTTCTTGCTGATGAGCAGCAGATCGTCCTCGGCCGAGACCAGCTCGGCGCCGATCAGCTCGTCGTCGCCGCCGTCCGGCATCTCGCGCAGGTTGATCGCGATGACACCGCCCGAGCGCGGGGAGTCGTAGTCCTTGAGCGCGGTCTTCTTCACCAGACCGCCCTTCGTCGCCAGGATCAGGTAGGGCACGGCCTCGTAGTCGCGGATCGCGAGGATCTGGGCGATCTTCTCGTCCGGCTGGAAGGCCAGCAGGTTGGCGACGTGCTGGCCGCGCGCGTCCCGGCCGGCGTCCGGGAGCTCGTACGCCTTGGCCCGGTAGACCCGGCCCTTGTTCGTGAAGAACAGCAGCCAGTGGTGGGTCGTCGAGACGAAGAAGTGGTCGACGATGTCGTCTTCCTTGAGCTTCGTCCCGCGCACGCCCTTGCCGCCGCGCTTCTGCGAGCGGTAGTCGTCCGTCTTCGTGCGCTTCACATAACCGCTGCGGGAGATCGTGACGACGATGTCCTCCTCGGCGATCAGGTCCTCGATGGACATGTCGCCTTCGAAGGGCACGAGCTTGGAGCGCCGGTCGTCGCCGAACTTCTCGACGATCGCCGCCAGCTCCTCGCTGACGATCTGGCGCTGCTTGGCCGGCGAGGCCAGGATCTCGTTGTACTCGTTGATCTTCGCCTGGAGCTCGTCGTGCTCGGCGGTGATCTTCTGGTGCTCCAGTGCGGCCAGCCGGCGCAGCTGCATCTCCAGGATCGCGTTGGCCTGGAGCTCGTCGATCTCCAGCAGGCCCATCAGGCCCTCGCGCGCGATCTCCACCGTGTTCGAGCGGCGGATGAGGGCGATGACCTCGTCGATGGCGTTCAGGGCCTTGAGGAGGCCGCGCAGGATGTGCGCCCGCTCCTCGGCCTTGCGCAGCCGGAACTTCGTCCGCCGGACGATGACCTCGATCTGGTGCGTCACCCAGTGGCGGATGAACGCGTCGATGGAGAGGGTCCGCGGCACACCGTCGACGAGCGCCAGCATGTTGGCGCCGAAGTTCGTCTGGAGGTCGGTGTGCTTGTAGAGGTTGTTCAGGACGACCTTGGCGACCGCGTCCCGCTTGAGGACGACGACCAGGCGCTGCCCCGTACGCGAGGAGGTCTCGTCGCGGACGTCCGCGATGCCGCCGACCTTGCCGTCCTTGACCAGGTCGGCGATCTTCTGCGCGAGGTTGTCGGGGTTGGTCTGGTACGGCAGCTCCGTGACGACCAGGCACTGGCGGCCCTGGATCTCCTCGACCGCGACGACCGCGCGCATCGTGATCGAGCCACGGCCGGTGCGGTACGCCTCCTCGATGCCCTTGCGGCCCACGACCAGCGCGCCGGTGGGGAAGTCGGGGCCCTTGATGCGCTCGATCAGCGCGTCCTGCAGCTCCTCGTGCGAGGCCTCCGGGTTCTCCAGGTACCACTGGGCACCGGCGGCGACCTCACGGAGGTTGTGCGGCGGAATGTTGGTCGCCATGCCGACCGCGATCCCGGCGGAGCCGTTGACCAGCAGGTTCGGGAAGCGCGCCGGCAGGACCGTCGGCTCCTGGTTGCGGCCGTCGTAGTTGTCCTGGAAGTCGACGGTCTCCTCGTCGATGTCCCGGACCATCTCCATGGACAGCGGCATCATCTTGCACTCGGTGTACCGCATGGCGGCGGCCGGGTCGTTGCCCGGGGAACCGAAGTTGCCGTTGGAGTCCACCAGCGGCATCCGCATCGACCACGGCTGGGCGAGGCGCACCAGGGCGTCGTAGATGGAGGAGTCACCGTGCGGGTGGTACGTACCCATGACGTCGCCGACGACGCGGGCGCACTTGTAGAAGCCCTTCTCGGGGCGGTACCCGCCGTCGTACATCGCGTACAGCACCCGGCGGTGGACGGGCTTGAGGCCGTCCCGTACGTCAGGCAGCGCACGCGAGACGATGACGGACATCGCGTAGTCGAGATAGGAGCGCTGCATCTCCGTCTCGAGCTGGACGGGCTCGACACGCATCCCCACGCCGGGGATGGTGCCCTCCTCCTCGGGCGTCACGGATTCGGGTGTCACAGGGGTGTTCTCGTCGGCCATTGCTGGTCAAAGTCCTTTCGAGCTGCGGCGTGGCTGGTGCGGCCGACTCAGATGTCGAGGAAGCGGACGTCCTTGGCGTTGCGCTGGATGAACGAGCGCCGCGCCTCGACGTCCTCACCCATGAGCACCGAGAACAGGTCGTCGGCCTGCGCCGCGTCGTCCAGCGTGACCTGGCCGAGGACCCGGTGGTCGACGTCCATGGTGGTGACGCGCAGCTCCTCGGCGTTCATCTCGCCGAGACCCTTGAAGCGCTGGATCGAGTCTTCCTTGATCCGCTTGCCGTTCTGCTTGCCGAGCGCCACCAGGGCGTCGCGCTCCCGGTCCGAGTACGCGTACTCGAAGTCGTCCCGGCCCCACTTGATCTTGTAGAGCGGCGGGCGCGAGAGGTAGACGTGCCCGGCCTCCACCAGCGGCTTCATGAAGCGGAAGAGGAAGGTCAGCAGCAGGGTGTTGATGTGCTGGCCGTCGACGTCGGCGTCCGCCATCAGGATGATCTTGTGATAGCGGAGCTTCTCGATGTCGAAGTCCTCGTGGACCCCGGTGCCAAACGCCGAGATCAGCGCCTGGACCTCGGTGTTCTGGAGGATCTTGTCGACCCGGGCCTTCTCGACGTTCAGGATCTTGCCCCGGATGGGCAGGATCGCCTGGTACATCGGGTTGCGGCCGGACTTCGCCGAACCACCGGCGGAGTCACCCTCGACGATGAAGATCTCGCACTTGGTGGGGTCGTTCGACTGGCAGTCGCTGAGCTTGCCCGGCAGCGAGGCGCTCTCCAGGAGCCCCTTGCGCCGCGTCAGGTCACGCGCCTTGCGGGCCGCCACCCGGGCGGTCGAGGCGGCGATGCCCTTGCGGATGATGTCGGCGGCCTCGTTGGGATTCCGGTCGAACCAGTCCGTCAGCTGCTCGTGGACGACCTTCTGCACGAAGGTCTTGGCCTCCGTGTTGCCCAGCTTGGTCTTGGTCTGGCCCTCGAACTGCGGCTCGCCCAGCTTCACCGAGATGATCGCGGTCAGACCCTCGCGAACGTCCTCACCGGTGAGGTTGTCGTCCTTGTCGCGCAGCAGCTTCTTGTCCCGCGCGTACCGGTTGACCAGCGAGGTCAGCGCGGCGCGGAAGCCCTCCTCGTGCGTGCCGCCCTCGTGCGTGTGGATCGCGTTGGCGAAGGAGTAGACGCCCTCGGTGTACTGCGTGTTCCACTGCATGGCGATCTCGACCGACAGGAGCCGGTCCTTGTCCTCGGCCTCGATGTCGATCACCGACTGGTGAATGACGTCGCCCTTGCGGGAGTTGAGGTACTTGACGAAGTCGACGATGCCGTTCTCGTAGTGGTACGTGACGGACCGCGTCGCCTCCTCCTCGGGGACCTCGGTCGCCTCGGCGCTGTCCGCACCCGCCGTCGCCTTCGCCGACTCACGCTCGTCGGTCAGCTTCAGGGTGAGGCCCTTGTTGAGGAACGCCATCTCCTGGAAGCGGCGCGAGAGGGTCTCGAAGCTGTACTCGGTGGTCTCGAAGATGTCCCCGTCGGCCCAGAAGGTGACCGTCGTACCGGTTTCGTCCGTGGCCTCCTGCTTGGCCAGCGGAGCGGTCGGGACGCCGAGCTTGTAGTCCTGGGTCCAGCGGTAGCCGTCACGCTTGACCTCGACGGCGACCCGGGTGGACAGGGCGTTGACGACGGAGACGCCGACGCCGTGCAGACCGCCGGAGACGGCGTAGCCGCCACCGCCGAACTTGCCGCCCGCGTGCAGCACGGTCAGCACGACCTCGACGGCCGGCTTCCCTTCGGACGGCACGATGTCGACCGGGATACCGCGGCCGTTGTCGATCACGCGCACCCCGCCGTCGGGGAGGATCGTGACGTCGATGGTGTCCGCGTGACCCGCCATCGCCTCGTCGACGGAGTTGTCGACGACCTCCTGCACGAGGTGGTGCAGGCCGCGCTCACCGGTCGAGCCGATGTACATGCCAGGTCGCTTGCGGACCGCGTCCAGCCCTTCCAGCACGGTGATCGCGCTGGCGTCGTACGAGGCGTCGACGGTGGCGGCGACCGCTCCCGCTTCAGCGGCTGTGGACGGAATGTTCTCGTTGGGGTTGCCGGAATCGGCCACGAAGCGCCCTTTCTGGCACAGCACAGGCCGTTCTCCGGACAGGCGGGAGCGGCTGCGTCGTTCGGCTTGTATCGACGACTCCCGCCTCGGCAGCGGGATTACTCACCAGTCTACCGGTAGCGCTGACATGAATGGGGGTTTGCCGGTACCTGAGTACGCATGTGCCGCCCTGAATGAGCGGCTGACGACTCCCCATATTCGGGAAGGGGCTCCAAGAGGCCCTGAAGGGCTTTGAGCGCTTCGGCCTGTCAACCCACCGCTACGGTGAGGGACGCTCCGGCCGTACCGCCCGGTTTCCCGTCGCGCGAACCCCGCCGAACCCACCCACAAGCTCGCCCGGGACACGACAATTTTACGCCGAAAGTGCAGCTCAGGGTTGCCATCGGCCAAGCGGCACGACCACTGCGGCCAACGCTCCAGGGCTCAGCCGTAGGTGTCGCCCGGGCCCTTGCTGCCGGGGGCCCGCAACGGTCCGTACCGGCGCTCCGGGCCCCCCGGCCCGACCACCTTGATCATCCGTACGGTGCCCTGCCCCAGATCCGTGTTCAGCCGGGCCACCAGCTGCGGGGCCAGCAACCGCAGCTGCGTCGCCCACGCCGTCGAGTCACAGCTCACCGTCAGCACCCGGGCGGCCGGATCGTCGTCGTACCGCAGGGGCACGCAGTGCTTCGCCAGATCGTCGCCGACGATCTGCGGCCACCGGCCCATCACCCCGCCGACCGCCGCAGGCGTCTCCCAGCCCCGCTCGGTGATCAGCCGGCTGATCGCGGAGCCCAGCGCCTGCGGATCCCGGCCGTCCGACCGGGCCCCCGAACGCAGCCCGCCGCCCCGCCGGGCCTGCTTCTTCTGCTGCGCCGCCGCACCCCGCGCCCGGGCCTGCTCCTTCGCCGCCCGCAACGCGACCCGGGCCAGATCGACCCCGGACACCTCCGGCGGCTTCGCGCCCCCGGCCTCCGGCGTACCGCCGGCCGCGCCCGCCTCGCCCGGCCGCTCGTCCCGGCCGGTCATACGCGCTCCACCTCGCCCGCGGTCACCGCGTACCGCGTCCCCGCCAGCACCCCCGGCACGTCCTCCGCCACCGCGGCCGTCACCAGCACCTGCTCGCCGGGGGCCACCAGCTCCGCCAGCCGCTCCCGGCGGCGGGCGTCCAGCTCGGCGAAGACATCGTCCAGCACCAGCACCGGCTCGTTGCCCTCGGAGCGCAGCAGCTCGTAACTGGCGAGCCGCAGCGCCAGCGCGTAACTCCACGACTCGCCATGACTCGCGTACCCCTTGGCCGGCATCCCGCGCAGGCCCAGCAGCAGATCGTCGCGGTGCGGACCGACCAGGGTCACGCCCCGCTCGATCTCCTGCTTCCGGACCCCCGCGAGCGCCGCGATCAGCTGCTCGTACAGCTCGTCGCGGGTGCGCTCGGCACCCACGTCCTCGCCGACCGAGCTGCGGTACTCCAGCGCGACCGGACCACCGCCCGGCGCCACGTCCCCGTACGCCTTGTCGGCCAGCGGCTGGAGCGTGGCGATCAGATCGAGGCGCTGCGCGAGCAGCTCGGCGCCCACCCGGCCCAGGTGCTGGTCCCAGACGTCCAGGGTGGACAGATCCATCGAGCGGCCGCCGTGCCGTCGCGCCATCGCCGCGGACTTCAGCAGGGTGTTGCGCTGCTTGAGCACCCGTTCGTAGTCGGAACGGACCCCGGCCATCCGGGGCGAGCGCGCGGTGACCAGCTCGTCCAGGAACCGCCGCCGCTCGCCGGGATCACCCTTGACCAGCGCCAGATCCTCCGGGGCGAACAGCACGGTCCGTACGATGCCGAGCACGTCACGGGGTCTGACCTGCGAGGACCTGTTGATACGGGCCCGGTTCGCGCGACCCGGGTTCAGCTCCAGCTCGACCAGCTGCGAGCGCTCGCCCTGGGTCACCGCCGCCCGGATCACCGCCCGCTCCGCGCCCATCCGCACGAGCGGGGCGTCCGAGGAGACGCGGTGGCTGCCGAGGGTGGCGAGATAGCCGACGGCCTCGACGAGATTGGTCTTGCCCTGCCCGTTGGGCCCCACGAACGCGGTGACGCCCGGGTCGAGAGGGACCTCGACCCGGGCGTACGAGCGGAAGTCGGCCAGCGAGAGGTGCGTGACGTGCATGGTGGCCGACCTCTCCCGACAGTGCTTCGCAGGTTGTTGTGTGCCGGCGCGTGGCCGGCGGGCCGATCAGTGCTCGGACTTGGACTCGACCGCGTGGCCGCCGAACTGGTTGCGCAGCGCGGCGATCATCTTCATCTGCGGCGAGTCGTCCTGACGCGAGGCGAACCGCGCGAACAGCGACGCCGTGATCGCGGGCAGCGGCACCGCGTTGTCGATCGCGGCCTCCACCGTCCAGCGGCCCTCGCCCGAGTCGGCGGCGTAGCCCCGGAGCTTGTCCAGGTGCTCGTCGTCGTCCAGCGCGTTGACCGCGAGGTCGAGCAGCCAGGAACGGATGACCGTGCCCTCCTGCCAGGAGCGGAAGACCTCGCGCACGTCCGTGACGGAGTCGACCTTCTCCAGCAGCTCCCAGCCCTCGGCGTAGGCCTGCATCATGGCGTACTCGATGCCGTTGTGGACCATCTTCGCGAAGTGGCCGGCGCCGATCTTGCCCGCGTGCACGGATCCGAAGTCGCCCTCGGGCTTGAGCGCGTCGAAGATCGGCTGGACCTTCGCCACGTTCTCGTCGGTCCCGCCGTACATCAGCGCGTAGCCGTTCTCCAGGCCCCAGACGCCACCGGAGACGCCGCAGTCGACGAACCCGATGCCCTTCTGGCCCAGCTCGGCGCCGTGCTTCTCGTCGTCGGTCCAGCGCGAGTTGCCGCCGTCGACGACGACGTCGCCGGGCGAGAGCAGCTCGGCCAGCTCGTCGATCGTGGACTGGGTGGCGGCACCGGCCGGGACCATGACCCAGACGACCCGCGGGCCCTTCAGCTTGCCCACAAGCTCTTCGAGACTGTGGACATCGGCGACATCCGGGTTGCGGTCGTAACCGATGACGGTGTGGCCTGCGCGGCGGATGCGCTCGCGCATGTTGCCGCCCATCTTGCCGAGGCCGACGAGACCGAGCTCCATCAGAGATTCCTTAAGCGTCGTGGCGATAAGCGTCGGGGCGTTTGCACCCATGACCGAGCCTACGCCCGGCGGGGGACAGCGCGGCGGGCCCGCTCCGCGCCGAGCGGGCCCGCCGGAAACTGCCGCGGAAACGTCCCCCGATCGGGCGGGGGACGCGGGATCAGCCGGAGAGGCGCACCGGCATGATCAGGTACTTGTACGTGTCGTCCGCCTCGGCGTCGACGGCCGGGCGGCCGCTGAGCAGGGCGGGCTTGGTGGAGGTGGTGAACGAGAGCTGGGCGACCGGGGAGTCGATCGCGCTCAGCCCGTCCAGCAGGAACGTCGGGTTGAAGGCGATCGAGATGTCGTCGCCCTCCAGCACCGCGTCGACCCGCTCCACAGCCTGTGCGTCGTCGCTGGAACCGGCCTCCAGGATGAGGACGCCCTGCTCGAAGCTGAGCCGTACGGGGGTGTTGCGCTCGGCGACCAGGGCCACGCGCTTGACGGCCTCGACGAAGGGGGCCGTCTCGATCACCGCGACGGAGTTGAACTCGGTCGGGAACAGCGTGCGGTACTTCGGCAGGTCGCCTTCGAGCAGCCGCGTCGTCGTGCGGCGCCCGGCGCCCTCGAAACCGATCAGGCCCTCGCCCGCACCGGAGCCGGAGAGCGCCAGGGTGACCGTGTCACCGCTGGTGAGCGCCTTGGCGGTGTCCAGGAGCGTCTTGGCGGGCACCAGGGCGACCGCGGAGGCGTCGGCGTTCTCCGGCTTCCACAGGAACTCGCGGACCGCGAAGCGGTAGCGGTCGGTGGAGGCGAGGGTGACCGTGTCGCCCTCGATCTCGATCCGCACACCGGTGAGCACGGGCAGCGTGTCGTCGCGGCCGGCGGCGATGGCGACCTGGGCGGCGGCCGAGGCGAAGACCTCACCGGGGACGGTGCCCGTGGCGGTCGGCATCTGCGGCAGCGCGGGGTACTCCTCCACAGGCAGTGTGTGGAGGGTGAAGCGGGAGGAGCCGCAGACGACCGTGGCCCGCACACCGTCGGTGGAGATCTCCACCGGGCGGTTGGGGAGGGCGCGGCAGATGTCGGCGAGCAGCCGGCCGGAGACGAGCACCGTGCCGTCCTCGTCGATCTCCGCGTCGACGGAGACCCGCGCGGAGACCTCGTAGTCGAAGCTGGAGAAGCTGAGAGCTCCGTCCTCGGCCTTCAGCAGAAGGCCCGCGAGAACGGGCGCCGGCGGACGGGCCGGGAGGCTGCGGGCCACCCAGGCCACCGCCTCCGCGAGTACATCGCGCTCCACCCGGATCTTCACCGGAACCGCCTCCTGCTGTTGCTCGCTCGCCCTGCTGGCCTTCGTCGTCTGGACCGGAGCCCGCTGCCGGGACGGCCGAGGCTCCGGGGTCCAGTCTGACGTACGGCGCCGACAGCCGTTGCTGCTCGGGGTCAAGTCGGGCCAAGAGGTTCGCGGCGGCCGACGGTCGAGTTGTACACAGGCCCCACTTCGAAGCGGATTCCTGGCTAACTCTGGGTGGTAGTAGTAGTAGGCCTTGTGGATACCGTGGATAACGTCGTTTGCGCAGGTCAGCGACTGTTTTTTGTCCACCGGTCCTGTGGGTGGCACCCGTGGACAACCCGGGCCTTCTGTGGATGGGCGGAAGTTCTGCACACCCGATGCACAGGAGGGGGCCACTTCTCCCCAGACCTGTCCCCAGCTTTACCCCTGTTCCCCACAGCCCAACCCAGCCCCTTGGTGTGACGCCTTTCACTCCGGGCGGTGAGAGCGAGTGTTGCGTTGCCGAACAGTGGACAGGGGTGTGGAGAAGCAGGGCAAAGCTGGGGACAACACTGCCCAGCCTGTGGGCTGCCGGTGGACAACATCGACACCCCCTTGTGGACGAAGATTCTGTCCACAGGCTGTGGATCATCGTTGGCCACAAATCCCCAACCACGTGACCTGGCCTGATGGAGTATCGGCAGCGGGCCCTGTGGACGCAATATGGACAACTTCCCGGTCCCCAGGCTGTGGACGGAAAATTGTTCGCACATCTGTGGAGAAGGGCCTCTGAGCTGCCCGTATTCGAACAGCGGGGGTGCGGCGGGGCGCTCGTCGCGGGCTCCGGAAACGCGAAAAGCGTCTGCCGCGGACCGTGGGAGGTCCGCGGCAGACGCCTCGGAGAAACGCTTCGGGAGAAGCAGCGGACGAAGGCCTCAGGAGAGGCCGGCAAGCCGGTTGCGAGCGGGTGAGGGCCTGCAGGAGGGCCTGCAGGAGGGCTTGAGAGGGCTTGCGGGAGGGGCGCGGGGCGGGAGCCGGGGTCAGCCGTTCTTGATGCGGTTGGTCAGCTCGGTGACCTGGTTGTAGATGGAACGGCGCTCCGCCATCAGTGCCCGGATCTTCCGGTCCGCGTGCATCACCGTCGTATGGTCACGGCCGCCGAACTGCGCGCCGATCTTCGGCAGCGAGAGGTCGGTCAGCTCGCGGCAGAGATACATGGCGATCTGGCGTGCCGTCACCAGCACCCGGCTGCGCGAGGATCCGCAGAGGTCGTCCACGGTGAGCCCGAAGTAGTCCGCGGTGGCCGCCATGATGGCCGGCGCCGTGATCTCCGGGGCCGACTCCTCGCCGCCCGGGATCAGGTCCTTGAGGACGATCTCGGTCAGTCCGAGGTCCACCGGCTGCCGGTTCAGCGAGGCGAAGGCGGTCACCCGGATCAGGGCGCCCTCCAGCTCACGGATGTTGCGCGAGATCCGCGAGGCGATGAACTCCAGTACCTCCGGCGGGGCGTTGAGCTGCTCCTGCACCGCCTTCTTGCGGAGGATCGCGATCCGGGTCTCCAGCTCGGGCGGCTGGACATCGGTCGTCAGACCCCACTCGAAGCGGTTGCGCAGCCGGTCCTCCAGCGTCACCAGTTGCTTGGGCGGCCGGTCGGAGGAGAGCACGATCTGCTTGTTCGCGTTGTGCAGCGTATTGAAGGTGTGGAAGAACTCCTCCTGCGTCGACTCCTTGCTCGCCAGGAACTGGATGTCGTCGACCAGCAGGATGTCCACATCCCGGTAGCGCTTGCGGAAGGTGTCGCCCTTCCCGTCGCGGATCGAGTTGATGAACTCGTTGGTGAACTCCTCCGAGCTCACGTACCGCACCCGGGTCCCCGGGTAGAGGCTCCGCGCGTAGTGCCCGATCGCGTGCAGCAGGTGGGTCTTTCCGAGCCCCGACTCCCCGTAGATGAACAGGGGGTTGTACGCCTTCGCGGGCGCCTCGGCCACGGCGACGGCCGCGGCGTGCGCGAACCGGTTGGACGCCCCGATGACGAAGGTGTCGAAGAGGTACTTCGGATTCAGCCGGGCATGCGGTTCGCCGGGGCCCGGCGCGGGGGCCGGCTGAGCGCCCATCGGACCGGGGACCGAGCCGCCGGTGCGCCCGGGGCCGTGGCCCGGACCGGTCTGGCGGTGCTGCGGCTGCTGCTGGTCCTGGCGGTCGGGGCGCTGCTGCTCGTACCCCTGGCGCTCGGGCGGCTGCGACCGGTAGTCGTGGCTCGGCTGCTGCGGACGCCCGGTGCCGTACGGCTCGCGCCACTGCTCGGCGGACTGGTCCCGGTACTGCTCGCTCTCGCGGTACTGCTCGGCGGGCTGCTCCCGGTACTGCTCGCTCTCCCGGTACGCGTCACTCTCGCGGTACGGCTCACCGGCCGGCTGCTCGCGGTCCTGGTAGCCGCTGTGCCGCGGCTGCTGCCAGGAGAGATCCTCCTGGGTACGCGGCCAGGCGCCAGGCTCCGGGCGTTGCTGCTGGTAGTCGGGGTAGGCCGGACGGGCCGTCGGCATGCCGTCGTCGGAGGGCCGGTGGCCGTATCCGTCGTACGCGTCCCCCCGAGGAGCGTCGTCGCGCGGCTGCGCCGGGTAGCGGTGGTCCTGCTGGCTCCCGTGCGGCTGATGCGACGGGTGCATCGGAGGCGCCGGCGGAGCGGGGGAATCGCCCGCCGAGTCGTCGACGGTGATCGCGATCCGGATGGGGCGGCCGCACTCCCGGGTCAGCGACTCGCTGATGAGCGGCGCGAGCCGGCCCTCCAGGACGCGCTTGCCCCATTCGTTGGGGACGGCCAGCAGTGCGGTGTCGGCGACGAGTGCCAGCGGCTGGCAGCGCTCGATCCACTGCTTGTCCTTCGGCTCGATGCCCTGCTGGCCCTCCCCGAGGAGTTGTTCCAGCACTCGCGGCCACACTGCGGCAAGATCGGCAGGTACGTCAGCCACAAGGCACGCTCTCTCGCATGTCCCACGAATGTGTGGTTCTCGGGACGGGATGGGTCGGGTGGGGTGAGGCCCGGCAGTCGGGAAGGAAAAGAACCGGAGTTCAGCCACGGTAGTCAGGCCGACCCGCGCGGTTCAAGTTGTTGTCCACAGGCTGTGCACAATGGGGGGCCGCGCGGAGCTGGTTTGACCGGATGGCGTAGCCGCGCGTACCGTGACCAGGTCGAGTTGTCGATGGCTGCTGCCGCCTGCCTCCGATGGGCAAAGATCACGATCTGTGATTGTGAAGCGGTGCACTAAGGCGTTTACGCGAGTTCCTCGTGGGCGCACGGTGACAGCCAGGCGATGTCCCGCCAAGACACGAATCATTTCTGGAGCCCCCGAGTGAGCAAGCGCACCTTCCAGCCGAACAACCGCCGTCGCGCCAAGACCCACGGCTTCCGTCTGCGCATGCGTACCCGTGCCGGCCGTGCGATCCTCGCGAACCGCCGCGGCAAGGGCCGCAGCAGCCTGTCCGCCTGATCGCTAACAGGTCCATGACGTGCTGCCTACCGAGAATCGGCTGAGGCGGCGCGAGGACTTCGCGACCGCGGTACGACGAGGACGTCGAGCCGGACGTCCGCTGCTCGTCGTCCATCTACGCAGCGGTGAAACGGACCCGCACGTGACGGGGGAGACTGTTCCCCCGCCGCGTGCGGGTTTCGTTGTCAGCAAGGCCGTGGGGGGAGCCGTCGTCCGCACCGCGGTGAAACGGAGGCTTCGCCACCTGGTCCGGGACCGGCTGGCTCAGCTGCCCCCCGGTAGCCTTGTTGTCGTACGGGCGCTGCCCGGTGCGGGCGACGCCGACCATGCACAGCTGGCCCGAGACCTGGATGCCGCTCTTCAGCGGCTGCTGGGAGGGGGCGCGCGATGAAGTACCCGCTGCTTGCTCTCATCAAGCTGTACCAGTGGACGATCAGTCCACTCCTCGGGCCTGTCTGCCGTTATTACCCGTCGTGTTCCCACTATGGATATACGTCGATCGACAGGCACGGCGCCATCAAGGGAACAGCGCTGACCGCTTGGCGCATCCTGCGGTGCAACCCGTGGTCACCCGGTGGTGTGGATCATGTTCCGCCTCGTAAGCGTCCGCGGTGGCACGAGCTGCTGCGCAACGCCCTGCGCGGCGAAAAGGGCGGGGAGTCCGCCGCTGAAGTGCCGTCCGGGGGGTCGGTCTCCGAACCTCCGAGCCCGGCCGCAGAGACCTCGCCCAATGCTCAAGGAGCCTGATTAGTGGACACGATTGCCAGTCTGTTCAGCTTTATCACCACACCTGTCTCATGGATCATCGTCCAGTTCCACAAGGTCTACGGAGCGCTCTTCGGCGATGACTCCGGATGGGCCTGGGGCCTGTCGATCGTGTCCCTGGTGGTGCTGATCCGGATCTGCCTGATCCCGCTCTTCGTGAAGCAGATCAAGTCGACCCGCAATATGCAGGTGCTCCAGCCGAAGATGAAGGCGATCCAGGAGCGCTACAAGAACGACAAGCAGCGTCAGTCCGAAGAGATGATGAAGCTGTACAAGGAGACGGGCACCAACCCGCTCTCCTCGTGCCTTCCCATCCTGGCGCAGTCCCCGTTCTTCTTCGCCCTGTACCACGTGCTGTCGTCCATCGCCTCGGGCAAGAAGATCGGCGCGATCAACCAGGACCTGCTGGACAGTGCGCGTCAGGCGCACATCTTCGGCGCTCCGCTGGCCGCGAAGTTCACGGACAGCGTCGAGAAGGTCACCTCGCTCGACGCGTCCCTCACCGACGTCCGGATCGTCACCGCGATCATGATCGTGCTGATGTCGGCCTCGCAGTTCTTCACCCAGCGCCAGCTGATGACGAAGAACGTCGACCTGACGGTGAAGACCCCGTACATGCAGCAGCAGAAGATGCTGATGTACATCTTCCCGGTCATCTTCGCCGTGATGGGCATCAACTTCCCCGTCGGTGTCCTCGTCTACTGGCTGACCACCAACGTCTGGACCATGGGTCAGCAGATGTACGTGATCAACCAGAACCCGACGCCGGGCAGCAAGGCGCAGGACGCCTACCTTCAGCGGGTGCTCAAGAGCGTGACCTCCCACGGCGAGGTGCGTGGCCGTACCCGGCGCAAGATGGTCAAGGCGATCGTCGCCAAGGGCTCCGACCGCAACGACATCGAGCGCAAGTTCATCACCGGTCTCGGCAAGCTGGGTCTCGCGGCCCAGGAGGACGGCACGGTGGCGAAGAGCGAGACCGCCGCGGCCGACGCCGAGGGCGGCCAGGCGCACAGGCGCCAGCAGCCCAAGCGCCAGACCAAGGCGAAGCGTCAGACGACCGGTCACGCGACGGCGGGAGCCAAGGCCACGGAGCCCGAGGCCGCCGGTTCCAAGACCTCGCTCGAGAAGGACGCACCGCAGGACAGCAAGCCGAAGTCGGCGGGCAAGTCCGCCTCCGGCTCCTCACGCCAAGCCAAGTCCGGACAGCGCAAGGGTCCGCAGCGGCCCAAGCACCCGTCCAAGAAGTAAGAAGGAGTCCATCCGTGACGGAAGGCACCACCTCCACGGCCCCCGCTGAGGCGGGCAGCGACACCCTGACGCGCCTGGAGCAGGAGGGCGAGATCGCGGCCGACTACCTTGAGGGACTGCTCGACATCGCCGACCTCGACGGCGACATCGACATGGACGTCGAGGCGGACCGGGCCGCGGTGTCGATCATCAGCGAATCGGCACGCGACCTCCAGAAGCTCGTGGGCCGCGACGGTGAGGTCCTGGAGGCGCTCCAGGAGCTGACGCGGCTGGCCGTGCACCGGGAGACCGGTGACCGCAGCCGTCTGATGCTGGACATCGGCGGCTTCCGGGCCAAGAAGCGCGCGGTCCTCGCGGAACTGGGTGCCAAGGCCGCGAACGAGGTCAAGAGCACGGGCGAGCCCGTGAAGCTGGACCCGATGACACCGTTCGAGCGCAAGGTCGTGCACGACGCGATCGCCGCGGCCGGTCTGCGGAGCGAGTCGGAGGGCGAGGAGCCGCAGCGCTTCGTCGTCGTTCTCCCGGCCTGACCGGATCCTTGTACTGTCGGCCCCGTCTGTACGCAGGCGGGGCCGATCTTTGTCAGCCTGATAGTCAGCCACCCACAGTGCGCTAGTGCGGTATGGAAGGACGGTCCCCGTGACGGAGGCAGCAGAGCTCCCCCAGGCACCTGCGGAGGCGCGGGAGGTGTTCGGAGAGCTCTTCCCGGAGGCTGTCCGGTACGCGGAGCTTCTGGCGGATGCCGGGGTCAAGCGCGGTCTGATCGGCCCGCGTGAGGTCCCCCGGCTGTGGGAGCGGCACCTGCTGAACTGTGCGGTGCTCTCCGAGGTCGTGCCCGAGGGCGTCACCGTCTGCGATGTGGGCTCGGGCGCGGGCCTGCCCGGCATCCCGCTGGCCCTGGTGCGACCCGACCTCAAGATCACCCTGCTGGAGCCGCTGCTCCGGCGGACGAACTTCCTCCAGGAGGTCGTCGAGCTGCTCGGCCTGGACCATGTGACGGTCGTGCGCGGCCGGGCCGAAGAGGTTCTCGGGACGCTGCAGCCCGTTCAGGTGGTGACCGCCCGTGCGGTGGCGCCGCTGGACCGGCTGGCGGGCTGGGGCGTTCCCCTGCTGAAGCCGTACGGGGAGATGCTCGCGCTCAAGGGCGACACCGCGGAGGAGGAGATCGCCGGCGCCAGGGCCGCGCTCAGCAAGCTGGGTGTTGTGGAGACCGAGGTGCTTCACGTCGGTGAGGGTGTGGTCGATCCGCTCTCCACGGTGGTCCGTGTCGTGGTGGGCGAGAGCCCGGGCGGTGTGAGGTTCGCCGCAAAGAGGGCCAAGGCCGCTCGCACAGGGCGCACCCGCCGACGTCGCTGAGACGGGCCGCGAAGCGGCGTCGCCATCCGGTCGAGCGCTCCGGACGGTCGGCGTGCGGAGTGTCGTGGCCTGGTAGTTGCTCCGCAGGGGCATCGTGTTTCACGTGAAACGTCGCTCTCTGCTGCAGGGAATCATCAGCCGCGGTCGTGCGGCTGCCACGCCGCGCGACCGCAAGCCCGGACGGGTGGCCGAGTTGTCCACACGCACGGATTCATCCACAGAACAGCGGGCCTCGCTGGTTCACGACCCCGAAAGCATGGCAGGCTCTGTTCATTGCGAGCCTGAAGTCGAGGAGAGTGAATCCTTGCGGTCCGACGCCAACATCGCGGGACCGATGACCGAACCGGTCCCCGGTCCCCGAACCGAGTCCGTGGGTGAGGGTGTTTCACGTGAAACACCGCCGCCGATGGACGACACACCCATCGGCCATGCCGCTCAGCTGGCGGTCGAGGCCCTTGGCCGCGCCGGCGAAGGGCTGCCCCGTCCTGACCGCACCCGCGTCATGGTCGTGGCCAACCAGAAGGGCGGGGTCGGCAAGACGACCACGACGGTCAACCTTGCGGCTTCTCTCGCCCTGCACGGGGCGCGCGTTCTGGTGGTCGATCTCGACCCGCAGGGCAACGCCTCCACGGCTCTGGGCATCGATCACCACGCCGATGTCCCCTCGATCTACGACGTTCTGGTGGACAGCCGCCCCCTCTCCGAGGTGGTCCAGCCCGTGCCGGACGTCGAGGGTCTCTTCTGTGCCCCCGCGACCATCGATCTCGCCGGTGCGGAGATCGAGCTGGTCTCGCTGGTGGCACGGGAGAGCCGCCTTCAGCGGGCGATCCAGGCGTACGAGCAGCCGCTGGACTACATCCTCATCGACTGCCCGCCCTCCCTGGGACTGCTGACGGTGAACGCCCTGGTGGCCGGTGCCGAGGTGCTGATTCCCATCCAGTGCGAGTACTACGCGCTGGAAGGGCTGGGACAGCTCCTGCGCAACGTCGATCTGGTGCGGGGCCATCTCAACCCGGAGCTGCATGTCTCGACGATCCTGCTGACGATGTACGACGGCCGGACGCGGCTCGCCTCCCAGGTCGCCGAGGAGGTGCGTACCCACTTCGGTAAAGAGGTGCTGCGGACGAGCATCCCGCGGTCGGTGCGTATCTCGGAGGCGCCGAGCTACGGGCAGACCGTGCTGACCTACGACCCGGGATCCAGCGGCTCTCTCTCGTACCTCGAAGCCGCGCGGGAGATCGCCCTGCGGGGCGTCGGCGTGCACTACGAGGCTCAGCACGCCCACACGAGCAGTCAGAACAACCAGCAACACGTTGCGGAGGGCCTTCAGTGAGTGAGCGTCGTAGAGGACTGGGGCGTGGGCTCGGTGCGCTGATCCCCGCCGCTCCTCAGGAGAAGCAGGTGCAGACGCCCGGAAACGGCGCGGCGTCCGGCACGGGCCCGGTGCTGACGGCGGAACGCGGGGTGGCCGCCGCGAAGGTGACCGCGCTGCCGTCCTCTCCGGTGGTGCCGGAGCCGGCGTCGGCCCCGGAGGACCGGTCCGAGCAGGGTGTCGGGACGTCCGGTGCGTACTTCGCCGAGCTGCCGATCGGGGCGATCACCCCGAACCCGCGTCAGCCCCGTGAGGTCTTCGACGAGGACGCGCTGGCCGAGCTGGTCGTCTCCATCAAGGAGGTCGGCCTTCTCCAGCCGGTCGTCGTCCGCAAAGTGGGCGCGGACAACTATGAGCTCATCATGGGTGAGCGTCGGTGGAGGGCTTGCCGTGAAGCGGGCCTGGAGCGGATTCCCACGATCGTCCGCGCCACGGACGACGAGAAGCTGCTGCTGGACGCGCTGCTGGAGAACCTTCACCGGGCTCAGCTGAATCCGCTGGAGGAGGCCGCTGCGTATGACCAGCTGCTCAAGGACTTCCAGTGCACCCATGACCAGCTGGCCGACCGGATCGGCCGCTCCCGTCCGCAGGTGTCGAACACGCTGAGGCTCCTGCGGCTCTCCCCGCCGGTGCAGCGCCGGGTTGCCGCAGGGGTTCTCTCCGCCGGTCATGCCAGGGCCCTGCTGTCCGTGGACGATTCCGAGGAGCAGGACCGGCTGGCCCACCGGATCGTGGCCGAGGGGCTGTCGGTGCGGGCGGTCGAGGAGATCGTGACGCTGATGGGCTCGCGGCCCACGAGCTCCCCGAAGTCCAAGGGACCGAGGGCCGGCGGGCGTCTGTCCCCCGCCCTGACCGACCTGGCAACACGTCTGTCCGACCGCTTCGAGACCCGGGTGAAGGTCGACCTGGGGCAGAAGAAGGGCAAGATCGTCGTGGAGTTCGCCTCGATGGAGGACCTGGACCGCATTCTCGGCAGCCTCGCTCCCGGCGAGGGCCGGGTGCTGGAGCGCCGACTCGCCGAGGCGTCCGAGGAGGACGCCGAGGGCTGAGCCTCAGGGGTTCCTCGAAGGGCGGGCCGTGTGCCGGTGCATACCGGAACACGGCCCGCCCTTTGCCCTCTCTCGGTATCCGCATCACCTCTGGGTGGATACGATGCGTTCTGGGACGGCCCATCCACCGTGATCGATCTCAGAGGAGGGCGGAGGCCTTGCGAAGAGTGAGCCGCAGTCGGCTCGTCACAGTCGGTCTCGGCCTGGGTGCCGTCGGGGGATTCGTCGGCAGCCTGTTCCACGAACGGAGCGCGCTGGCGGCCGCACGGGGTGCGGCGGGCGAAGGAAGTGAGGAATCGCCGTCATGGGGCGTCGGCTCGTACCACTCACCCTGGACAACCTTCCGGATCTCCCCGAGCGTTGCCGCTCGTGCGTCTTCTGGGAGCTTGACCCGGTCAGTGGGGAAGCCGCGGTAAAGGCGGGCAAGCCGGAGCTGGAGAAGGAAGCCTGGATTTCCGCGGTTCTCCTGGAGTGGGGGTCCTGCGGCCGGGTGGTCTATGTGGACGACGTGCCGGCCGGGTTTGTGCTCTACGCCCCGCCCGCGTACGTGCCCCGTTCGACGGCGTTCCCGACCAACCCGGTCTCCCCCGATGCCGTGCAGCTCATCACCGGCCTGATCGTTCCCGAGTACCAGGGCCAGGGGCTCGGCCGTGTCATGGTTCAGACGGTGGCCAAGGACGTTCTGCGCCGGGGCTTCAAGGCGATCGAGGCGTTCGGAGACGCACGGTCGGAGCGGGGAACGTGCGTCCTTCCTGCGGATCATCTGCTGGCCGTCGGCTTCAAGACCGTGCGGCCGCATCCCGTGCACCCACGGCTGAGGCTGGAGCTGCGGACGACGCTCTCCTGGAAGGAAGACGTGGAGATGGCGCTCGACCGGCTTCTGGGAGCGGTTCAGAAGGAGCCGGTGTTGCGGCCGCTGTGAGTTGCCGCGCCTCCTGTTGCTATGCGAAACGGGCCCGCCCCTTTCCAGGGGTGGGCCCGTTTCACGTGAAACATCGCGCCGCGGCGCCGCTGGGCGGTCAGGCGCTGATGAAGCCTTCGAGGTCGCGGAGGATCGCGGCCTTGGGCTTGGCGCCGACGATGGTCTTGGCGACCTCGCCGCCCTGGTACACGTTCAGGGTGGGGATGGACATCACGCCGTACTTGGCGGCGGTGGCCGGGTTCTCGTCGATGTTGAGCTTGACGATCTCGATCTGGTCGCCGTGCTCGGCCGCGATCGCCTCCAGCGAGGGGGCGATCTGGCGGCACGGGCCGCACCAGGCGGCCCAGAAGTCCACCAGAACCGGCTTGTCGCTCTTGAGAACGACCTCGTCGAAGTTGGCATCCGTAACGTGCTTCAGGTCGCCGGCCACGGCGGCCTCCTTAGTCTCTTGTGGTGGTGGGGTGTGGTGCGGACGTTCAGACGGCCGGGGTCTTCTCCGGCTCGGCGGGCTCGGCGTCGGCCAGGGCCGCGAGGAAGCGCTCGGCGTCCAGGGCGGCGGAGCAGCCGGTGCCCGCGGCCGTGATGGCCTGACGGTAGGTGTGGTCGACCACGTCGCCGGCGCCGAAGACGCCGGTGAGGTTGGTGCGCGTGGAGGGCGCCTCGACCTTCAGGTAGCCCTCGTCGTCGAGCTCCAGCTGGCCCTTGAAGAGCTCGGTGCGCGGGTCGTGGCCGACGGCGATGAAGAGGCCGGTCACGGGGAGGTCGGAGGTCTCGCCGGTCTTGGTGTTGCGCAGGGTCAGACCGGAGAGCTTCTGGTCGCCCTTGATCTCGGCGACCTCGCTGTCCCAGGCGAACTTGATCTTCGGGTCGGCGAAGGCACGGTCCTGCATGGCCTTGGAGGCACGCAGGGTGTCACGGCGGTGGACGATCGTGACGGACTTGGCGAAGCGGGAGAGGAAGGTCGCCTCCTCCATCGCGGTGTCGCCGCCGCCGATCACGGCGATGTCGTGGTCCTTGAAGAAGAAGCCGTCGCAGGTGGCGCACCAGGAGACGCCGCGTCCGGAGAGGGCGTCCTCGTTGGGCAGTCCGAGCTTGCGGTGCTGGGAACCGGTGGTGACGATGACCGACTTGGCACGGTGGACCGTACCCGCGGTGTCGGTGACGGTCTTGATGTCACCGGTGAGGTCGACCGCGACGACGTCGTCGGGAACCAGCTCGGCGCCGAAGCGCTCGGCCTGGGCACGCATGTTGTCCATGAGCTCGGGGCCCATGATGCCGTCCTGGAAGCCGGGGAAGTTCTCCACGTCGGTGGTGTTCATCAGCGCTCCACCGGCCGTGACGGCGCCCTCGAAGACCAACGGGTTCAGCGAGGCACGGGCGGTGTACAGCGCGGCGGTGTACCCGGCCGGTCCGGAGCCGATGATGATCACATTACGGACGTCGCTCACGGGTTTCTTCCTCGTTTCTGCAGACTGCCTAACTGCCTACGGGGTCGGTCAACGACTCACACCCCACCCAACGGATCCTACGGCTGATGCATTCCCGAAGACGCCGCGGCGGTCGTGGGCGGCCTTCAGGGGCGGTTGTAGGACCGTGTGAGCAGTAGCTGGCCCGAGGACTCCGGGGCGGTGTCCACACAGGCGGAGGCGACGAGGTAGGCCTGCACGCGTGAGGAGTCGCTCGTGTGCGGCAGGACGACGAGATAGGTGTCGGTTCCCCGGTACGTTCCCTCCTCCAGGGCGAGGGCCGGCGTGGTGCGGCCGGTTGCCTTCTGGACGCAGGGCGGCACGGCGACGGCGGGAGCCTTCATGGGGCTCCTGGACGGCTCGGCTTCAGGCGTGAGGGCTTCGTTCGACGACTTGGTGTCGGCCTCCGGGGGCACCTTCTTGGCACCCGGGCTCTCCTGGCTCGCCTCGTCGCCGAGGAGGTCTCGCACCTGGGCTTCGAGTGTGCCGTCCGCGTAGACGGGCGCGCTGCTGTCGGCGGCGCTGACTCCGCTGTCGGTGACCGACTTGGCCGCGTCGTCGGAGGGAGTGAGGTTCTGGAGGAAGAAGACGCTCATCCCGATGACCGCGGCGCCGAAGGCGGTGCCGAGAACCACGGTGCGTCGACGGCGGCGGGCGGGACGACGGCCCGGTCCTGTCGCGGCTGAGGACCGGCCCGCGGGACGGTCCGGGGCAGTGGTGCTGCCACATACGGAAGCGGCCCCGGTGGTCGTCCTGCCGACCGTCGCACCTTCGTCGGTCGTTGTTTCACGTGAAACAACGACCGGCTCGTCCTCGGTGGAAGAGGCGGGGCGGGCTTCCGCCGCGAGAGCCGCGTCGATGCGGGCGGCGATGTCCTCGGGCATCGGCTCGGGGTCGGGCATCGTGCCGAGCAGTCCGCGGATCTCCTCCAGGGAGTTCCGGACCTCTGCACAGAGGTCGCACTCCGCGAGGTGCTGCTGGAGTTCCGCCGTCCGGGAAGGGGTGAGCAGTCCCTCGGTGAGATCGGAGATCTCGGAGACCTCCGGGTGCTGAGCCGTGTCGGCCGTGGGTTTCACGGGCGCCCACCTCCTCCCTTCGTGGCGGCAGGATCGCTTGCTCCTGTGTCTCTGGAGTCTGACGCAGGTGGGACGGATGCTTCGCGCGTCCGGTTCCTTCCGTCCGCGCCGTTCTCCCCGTCGGGGGTCTGTCCTCCGGTTTCCGCGCGCAGATGGCGGACCAGAGGGGCCAGTCTTGCCCGGCCCCGGGCGCACCGGCTCTTCACGGTGCCGGTCGGAACCTCCAGGATGTCGGCGGCCTCCGCCACGGGGTAACCCTGCATATCGACGAGGACCAGGGCTGCCCGTTGTTCGGCGGGCAGCGTGTCCAGGGCCTTCTGGAGCTGACGGTGGAGGTCCTGCCGTACGGCGGGGGCCTCGGCGGATTCGTGGGGCTCCAGGAGTTGGTCGAGCCGTTCGGCGTCGTCCACGGGGGATGTCTTGCGGGAGGCGGCCTTGCGTACTCGGTCGAGGCAGGCGTTGACGGTGATCCGGTGGAGCCAGGTGGTGACGGCGGACTGGCCGCGGAAGGTGTGGGCGGCGCGGAAGGCCTTGACGAGGGCGTCCTGGACGGCGTCGGCTGCTTCTTCCCGGTCCCCCAGGGTCCGCAGCGCCACGGCCCAGAGCCGGTCGCGGTGACGGCGTACGAGTTCACCGAAGGCGTCGGGGTCGCCCGCCACATGCTGGGCGAGCAGATCCGAGTCGCTCGGCGCCTCGGGTGGAACGGAATCCACCGTGCTCCCCCTCCGAACCGGATCCGATGTCACATATGGGCCGCTCCCGGCGAAGCGGTGCGACGGGGAGAAGCCTGCCGTCACGGGCGTGACGGCCGCAACCCTTGTCGCCGCAGGTGCTCGGTGGGTCGGGGCGGACCGCCCCACAGTAGCGGGCTGGTGGGGGCGGTGATCACGGGCCGGTACGCGAAGTCAGGCGTACCGGCCCGTGATCAGCCGAGGACGGAGATGTCGGTGATGCCGCCGCGGTATCCGCCCGCGCCGTCCGACGGGAGTTCCGTGATGTGGATGAGGACGTAGCGCGTGCGGACGGGCTCGTCGAGCGTTTCCTTGAGCGTCGAGCCGGCGACCGTCCGCTTGACGATCTGCTGGTCGAAGTCGGCCGTCGAGGAGGGCGACGTGGCGTCCGGGGACGCGGCGGAGACGGTCGTCGTCTGCCCGCTGCGGTACATGGACACATCGACCCCGGAGACGTCCCGCACCTTGCCGAGGTCGACGATGATGCCGCTGCCCTGCTTGCGCTGGGGGAGGTTGCCGAAGTTGGCGAAGCCCTTGTACTGCGGGGTGACCCAGTGGGTTCCCCGGTCACCGTCCACGGTGTTCGCCACATCGCGCTGCTTGATTCCGGAGCCGTCGGGCATGAACTCCGTGGCCCCCGCGATGTCCAGGGGTTCGGCGGACGGTGCGGGCTTGTCGTCCTTGTTCTTGTCGTCCTCGTTCGGCTCGGTGACGCCGGTGTCGTCGGAGCCCTTGGTCCGGTCGAGCAGCGCTTCCGCGAGCTGCCAGCTGCCGAGGCCCAGGGCGGCGATGAGGAGAGCGGACACGGTCCACTTGAGTACGCGGCCGGTACGGCTCTGCAGGGGCGCCGGAGGGACCGGCATCACGGGCTGCGCGGCGGAGGACGGGTGGGAGGACGGGCGTCCGTACGTGCCCTGCTGATAGGTCGTGCGCTGGTAGGCCGGCGGCGCGGTGAACGTGGGCTCCGGCGGAAGGATGCGCGGCATCGCCGCGACGGCCTTGGCCAGTTCGTCCGGCGTGGTGCAGGGCGGGTCCTGGCGGGAGGCGGTGGCGCCGTCGTTGGCGAGCGCCCGCATCGCGAGCTCGGAGAGGCCGCGGTGGACTCCGGCCCGGACCTGGTCGGGGGCGATGAGGCCCAGGCCCTTGGGCAGCCCGGCGAGCCCGTGGGCATCGTCCCCGTACGGCCAGCGGTGGGTCAGGGCGGCGTACAGGAGGGCGCCGATGGCCTCGGTGTCCGTGCGCAGAGGGCGCTCGGCGGTGATGCCTCGCAGGGCGGCGTTCACGGCGAGGCCGCGGATGCGGTACTGCCCGGTGGAACTGCGCAGGACCGCGCCGGGGGTGAGGCGCAGATGGGAGAGACCTTCGCGGTGGGCGGCGGCCATCGCCTGGGAGAGCTGGCTGACGAGCTGGTAGGCGTCGTGGGCCTCCATCGGTCCGGCGGCCAGCAGAGCGGTGAGCTCGGTGGCGTCCGGCAGCCATTCGTGGACCACGTAGACGAGGTCGTTCTCCTCGACGGCGTCCAGGACCTGGACGAAGCGGGGGTCCCCGAGCAGGGCCGAGGAGCGTGCGGCGGCCAGCACCGAACGGGCCCGCGGGTGGTCGGCGGGAAGCAGATGGACACCCACGGCCCGGCGGAGCTTCTCGTCGACCGCGCGCCAGCTGCTGAAGCCGTCCAGTCGGGTGACGCACTCCTCCAGGCGGTAGCGCCCGGCGAGTTTGTGACCGCTGTGCAGATCGGGTGACGCCGGAACGATCTCGGAACGCTTCCGCCCACCGTCCGTGTTCTCGGTGTCCTTGGGGCTCGCGCCCTTGGTGTCCTCGGCTTCCGCCGTCCCGTCGGTCGTGGCCTCGTCCGCCTTGGCGGTCAGCGGCTTGTCACCGCTGTTGTCGGCCACGTCGACGGCAGCCGTGCTACGTTCCGCCACCGTCGTTCCTGCCTCCCCATCCGTTGCGCGATGCCAGCCAGCCCTGCACAGTCACGCCAATTGTGCCCACACTCCGGCGCTATGCACGACACGCGGAGTGCGGCGATGGTTGTGCGGGCGGGTGCTCATTCAGCGTCCGAGCCGTCCACGGACCATGCCGACCAGGCCGTTGACCTCCTCGATGCGCATCTTCTTCGCCGCGACGAAGAAGATGCCGAGGAGAAGGACGCCGCCGCAGATCAGTGCGGCCAGGGAGCCCAGGGCGCCGGTGCCGGCCAGTTCCAGGACCCCGAAGCCGGCGGCGCCGCCGACGAGCGCGGCGGGCACCGCGGCCATGCAGAGGCGGGCGTAGGTCCGCACGATGTGCGCGCCGTCCAGGTCGCCGCCCAGCCGGTTGCGCAGGCGGCGCCAGGCGACGCCGACGCCGACCGCGTAGGCCAGACCGTAGGAGAAGGCCATGCCGACGACCGCCCAGCGGGCGGGCAGGACGACGTAACAGAGAGCGGAGGCCGCGGCGTTCACGGCGGCCACGATGACCGTGTTGTAGAAGGGGGTGCGCGTGTCCTCGTAGGCGTAGAACCCGCGCAGCACGACGTACTGCACGGAGTACGGGATCAGGCCGAGCGCGAAGGCCATGAGGATGAAGCCCATGGACCGGGCGGCCTCGATGCCGCTGGAGGCGTACAGCAGGGTGGCCATCGGCAGGCCGAGCGCGAGGAAGGTGAAGGCCACCGGCACGATGGCGACGGCCGAGTTGCGCAGTCCCTGCGAGATGTCGTCGCGGACCGCACCCGGGTCGTTGTCGTGGGCCGCCCGGGAGATGCGGGGCAGCAGCGCGGCCATGACCGAGACGGTGATGATGGCCTGTGGCATGCCCCAGATCAGCTGGGCGTTGGAGTAGGCAAGGAACCCGGTGCCGTCGTGGCCCGAGGCGGTGCCGGCCGCTGTGGCGAGCTGAGTGACGACCAGGACGCCCGCCTGGTTGGCCAGGACGAAGAGCACGGTCCATTTGGCCAGCTTGACGGTCTTGCCGAGGCCGTGGCCCTTCCAGTCGAAGCGGGGGCGGAACCGGAAGCCCGTCTCGCGCAGGTAGGGGATCATCGCCAGGGACTGCACGACGAGTCCGAGCAGGGTGCCGATGCCGAGCAGCCGGACGCCCTCCGGCGGGATGGTGTCGACGCCCATCCGCGATTCGGCGGAGGTTCCGTAGACCCAGATGAACAGCCCGAACGTGATGATCATGACGATGTTGTTGAGGACCGGGGTCCACATCATCGCGCCGAACTTGCCGCGGGCGTTGAGGATCTGACCCATCACCACGTGCACGCCCATGAAGAAGATGGTGGGCAGGCAGTAGCGGGCGAAGGTGACGGCCACGCTGTTGGCGGCCACGTCGTCGGCGATCGTGCTGGACATCAGCTGGATCAGCACCGGTGCGACGAGAACGGCGGTGACGACGATCAGGCCGAGTGCGACCATCACCAGGGTCAGGAGCCGGTTGGCGAAGGCCTCGCCGCCGTCCTCGTCGTCCTTCATGGCGCGGACGAGCTGGGGGACGAAGACCGAGTTCAGACCGCCGCCGACGGTGAGGATGTAGATCATCGTCGGCAGGGTGTAGGCGATGGTGAAGGTGTCCCCGAGCATCGCGGCGCCGAGCGCGGCGGTGATCACCAGGGACCGGACGAATCCGGTGAGCCGGGAGACGAGGGTTCCGGCGGCCATGACCGCGCTGGACTTGAGGAGCCCGGAGACCTTGCCGCCGCCCTTGGCGGGCGCGGGTGCCGGAGCCGGTTCGGGCTGGGGCGGTACCGGAGGCTTCCCCGACCCCTCCTGGTCCCGGAAGAGATGCGCGAAGGCGTCCGGCTCCTGTCGGTCGTCCGAGGCCCGGGTCACGAGGTCGTCGACGCCGACGAACTGTGTGGTCGCCGGACGGTCCCCGTACGGCAGGTGCCGGGAGGGCCCCGCCGGCTCGGGGGGCGGGGTCTGGGCCCAGATGCGTGGGTCCGGGGCGTACGGGGCGGGGGGCGGCTGCTGGTAGAGCGGCGCCGGCTCCTGGTAGGTGCCGGGAGGCGGCGGTGGGTGGGCGGCGCGGTCGTAGAGCGCCTCGCCCACCGGGTCCTGGGCGGTCAGGTCCTGCGCCCGGTAGGGGTCGTCGTCGTAGGCCTGCTGGAGGTACGGGTCGGGTTGCTGGAGGTACGGGTCGGGCGGCACGGAGCCGTCCTGGCCCGCGCCCGGAGGAACCGGAGGCCCGCCCGGAGACGCTGCTCCGCCCGCGCCCTGCCCGCGGTCACCGTCGTACGGCGCGTTCATCGAAACCCCTACCTCATCGTCCCCGGCCGACCGGCCACGACAGACATCGCTCAACGGTCCACTTTCTCACCCGTTCCCGACGGGGCCCCGCTTTCCGGTCCGGTGTCCGGAGCCGGGTCACTCGGCTGCTCGGGTCCGTCACCGTTGCCGTCCGCCGTGTCGCTTGCCACGGCGCGCTTGCGGTGGGTGTACATCCTGATGCCCGCCAGCACCAGGAGCAGCAGTCCGCCGGCGATCACGAGCAGCACGGTGGGCGTCACCTCGGAGACCTTCACGGTGAAGGTCATCTCCTCGCCGTACGGCGTGCCGTTCTCCGTGAACAGCCGGGCGGTCACCTGGGCCCGGCCGTTGGCGCTGGTCGCCGTGTCGAACTTCACGGACTGGCTGTGCCCGCCCGCGATGCTGACGGGCAGCTTGGCCGTGGTCCCGTCGTCGTTGAACTTGAGCCGGAGGTTGTCCGAGGTCAGCTGGAGAACCAGCCGGTCCACGCCCTGCACCAGCTTGTTCTGCACGGTGACCGGGATGGTCGCGCTGCGCCCGGAGAGGGTGACGTCGGACTTCTCGATGAGCTGCACCTCGGAGGTGAGGCTCTGCAGGTAGTCGCGGACCGCGTCCCGGTACTGCTGTGCCTCCAGGGACCGCCCGCGCCAGGACGTCGACATCGAGCGGTTGACGGCGTTGCCGAAGGGCGTCACCACGCGCTCGGGCTGCGTCAGGATCGTCTCGAAGCTGTCGAGGGACCCCTGGGTGGTGCGGATGTCCTGGAACGCCTGTGTGGGCAGTTCCTGGGCGCGGAGCTTCTTCGGGTACGCGGAGGCGCGGGGGACCTTGGTGGTGGCCCTCGGGTCGGGCTTCACCTCGGCGGCGGCGACCAGGTCGAGGGGCTGTGTCCACCGGTTGCCGGACAGCCCCTCCAGGGCGCGTGCCATGGTCTGGGCCTGCGCGGCGCTGGGCATCCGTGGCGGGGCCACGACGATGCTGCGCTCGTTGTCCGGTGTCTGCTCGGTCAGCGCGAGAGTCTGGGCCAGGAACTTCTGGACCGCGAGGGTGGAGGCGCCCGCCCTCGACATGTCGCCGTCGAACAGGGTCGACAGCCGGGCGTCCGCGACGACCGCGGTGGTGCCGCCGCCGATCGGCCGTGCCGCGCTCGGCGTGTACGGAAGCGCCGCGGTCTCCCGGAAGCTGTCGCTGCGGGCGATCACGTTGTGAGCGCCCGCCGACGTCGCCACATCGACGATGGAGGAGTCCACTGCGCCGTTCACGGGCCAGGCGAAGTCGGTGGACGGTTTCACGTGGAGGATGGTCTCCACGGTGGTCGCAGCCACCGTGGAGGCGTTCTGCAGATGACTGAGCGTCCCGGAGACGGCTTTGCCGCGGTGGGCGATGGAGGCCAGATCCGGGTCGGCGAACGGCAGCGCGATCACCTTGCCGTCCTCGACCACCTTCTCCAGGGCGGTGAGCCACTGCTTGGCGACGGTCTGGTTCTTGCCCGGGACGGTCGTGTCACCCGACTCGACCTCGTACTTCCCGGCCATCGCCGCGACGCTCGCCAGGAGGTCCGGGTCGATGACCCAGGTCACGGGGAGCCTGCTGCCCAGGGCCACCATCTGTTCCAGGCGGCCGCCGGGCGCCAGCTCCTTGGCGAGATCGTCGTCGGTGAACACGGGGGTCTGCTGTTCGTCCGAGCGGGTCTCCGCCGTGACGTGGGGAGACGCGATCAGCGGCCAGAGGAAGGTGAGCTTCGTCCTCTTGTCGCTCGCCTCGGGCTGCCAGGGCAGGAAGGAGCGCTGGATGCCCAGCACCTGCTCGTAGGGGGCGGTGGTCGTCCGGCCGGAGACCGAGACGCCGAGCTGGTAGACGCCCGGGTCGTCGAGGCCCAGCTTGTCGACGGGAACGGTGAGCGTGAAGTCCTGGCTGATGCCCCTGGCGAGCTTGGGGAACTTCACCGTGTACTTGCCGCCGACGGCGACCGGGTCGACGCCGGGAACGTACGCGGAGCGCTTCGCGGCGTCGTCGACCTCTCCACGCCCGGTGAGTTGTGGCCCGACCCGGAGATCGACCTCGGCGCTGCTGATCGTCTCCTTGCCCCTGTTGGTGACTGTCCCGGAGACGGTCAGGGTGTCGTCCTCCGAGGGCACGCTCGGGGCGAGCGTGTTCAGGGACACATCGACCGTGCGGGAGCCCGTGGGGGCCTTGGCGGGCTCGGCGGCCGGGGCGGCACCCGAGGCCGGAACGGCCAGGAGGCCGGCCATCAGCGGCGCTCCGAGCACCGCCGAGGCCGTGCGCCGGAGCCACCGGCGGGCAGGAGAGGGACGAGTCCCCTGGAAATCTGCCGCCTCGGCCACGCGCCTACCCGTCCCTCGTCGTCGTCAGCTGCTGTCGATCGTTCGGTTCTGCGTCCCCGCATGGTAACGAGACGCGGGGGGCCGAAGTGCTGGGGTCCATCGCACATGATCGCGGCTATCCCGCAGGGCCGCCGTAAACGATGACGTCACGACGGGCCCGTGCACGTACCCTTTTCTGTTGTGCCGAACGCCAACGAAGAGAACGCCAGTGCACTGAGCCAGGTGCAGCACCGCGCGGTGAACGAGCTGCTGCGGGTGTCCCCGGTCGCCGACGACCTCGCCCGCCGATTCCAGGAGGCCGGATTCGGCCTCGCGCTGGTCGGCGGGTCGGTCCGCGATGCTCTGCTGGGCAGGCTCGGGAACGACCTGGACTTCACCACCGATGCCCGCCCCGAGGACGTGCTCAAGATCGTCCGCCCCTGGGCCGACTCGGTGTGGGAGGTCGGGATCGCCTTCGGCACCGTCGGCTCCCAGAAGGACGGCTACCAGATCGAGGTCACGACCTACCGGTCCGAGGCCTACGACCGGACCTCGCGCAAGCCGGAGGTCTCCTACGGCGACTCCATCGAGGACGACCTCGTACGCCGCGACTTCACGGTCAACGCGATGGCCGTCGCGCTGCCGGAGAAGGAGTTCGTCGACCCGTACGGAGGGCTGAAGGACCTCGCCGACCGGGTGCTGCGCACTCCGGGCACGCCCGAGGCGTCCTTCTCCGACGACCCGCTGCGCATGCTGCGTGCGGCCCGTTTCGCCGCGCAGCTCGACTTCGAGGTAGCCCCCGACGTCGTCACCGCCATGACGGAGATGGCCGCGCGGATCGACATCGTCTCCGCGGAGCGGGTCCGGGACGAGCTCAACAAGCTCCTGCTCTCCCAGCACCCGCGCAAGGGCCTGGGGCTCCTGGTCGACACCGGGCTGGCCGCCCATGTGCTGCCTGAGCTTCCCGCGTTGCGGCTGGAGAGTGACGAGCATCACCGCCACAAGGACGTCTACGAGCACTCGCTGACCGTTCTGGAGCAGGCCATCGATCTGGAGGAGGACGGCCCCGACCTCGTTCTGCGGCTCGCCGCGCTCCTCCATGACATCGGCAAGCCGCGGACCCGCCGCTTCGAGAAGGACGGCCGCGTCTCCTTCCACCACCACGAGGTGGTGGGCGCGAAGATGACGAAGAAGCGCATGACCGCGCTCAAGTACTCCAACGAGCTGGTCAAGGACGTGTCGAGACTGGTGGAGCTGCACCTGCGCTTCCATGGGTACGGCGACGGCGAGTGGACCGACTCCGCGGTGCGCCGGTACGTGCGCGACGCCGGTCCGCTGCTGGAGCGGCTCCACAAGCTGACCCGGTCGGACTGCACGACCCGAAACAAGCGGAAGGCCAACGCACTCTCCCGTACCTACGACGGACTGGAGGAGCGCATCGCTCTGTTGCAGGAGCAGGAGGAGCTGGACTCGATCCGCCCCGATCTGGACGGCAACGAGATCATGCAGATCCTCGGCGTCGGGCCGGGGCCGGTGATCGGCAAGGCCTACGGCTTCCTGCTGGAGCAGCGCCTGGAGCACGGCCCCATGGAGCGGGACGCCGCGGTGGCGGCGCTCAAGGAGTGGTGGGCGCGGCAGGACTGACCCAGACCGGGCGATGTTTCACGTGAAACATCACCGACTGGATGTGCCGAGGGGCGTTGTTTCACGTGAAACAACGCCCCTCGGCATATCTATGGCCGGCTACCGATGGGCATCGGTACGCCGCCAGCGGAACATCGTCACCGCGACCGTCGCGTACAGCACCGCCACGACCACCACGACGGTGACCGATCTGCCGTCCGGTGGGAGCATCAGCGCCGCCACCCCCGCGGCGCTCACGAACGCGACGTTGAAGAGCACGTCGTAGAGCGAGAAGACCCGGCCGCGGAAGGAATCGTCGACCGAAGTCTGGACGACGGTGTCGGTCGCGATCTTCGATCCCTGTGTCACGACGCCGAGCACAAACGCGGCGATCAGCATCGGGACGGGAGCGAAGGAGAGGCCCAGGGCGGGCACCAGGACCGCTGCCGCCCCGGCGCAGCCCACGATCCAGCCGTACCGGCCGAGTCGGCCCACCGCCCAGGGGGTGAGAACGGCGGCGGTGAAGAATCCGGCACCGGACACCGCGACCGCCAAGCCGAGCAGGGCCAGGCCGTCGGACTCGGTCGCGGACCAGGCGTAGCGGCACAGCATGAGCACCATGACGGTGAGCGCGCCGTAGCAGAAACGGATCACGGTCATGGCGGCCAGAGCCTTGGCCGCATGGCTCCTCTGCGCCAGATGGCGCAGCCCGGCGACGAGCCCACGGGCGGTGACGGCGAGAGCTGCCCGCAGCCGCATCGGGCTCCCGTCGATGTCCGGACCCAGCAGCGTGCGGGAGAGGCTCAGCGAGGCCAGCGCGGAGAGCAGATAGAGCATCGCCCCCAGCAGGACGACCGCCGCGTCGGACTCGTCGGCGACCAGCCGCACGACGAAGGCGAGGCCGCCTCCCGCGGTGGCCGCCAGGGTGCCGGCGGTCGGGGAGAGGGAGTTGGCCACGACGAGGCGATCGGTGTCGACCACCCGGGGCAGGGCGGCGGAGAGACCCGCCAGCACGAAGCGGTTGACGGCGGTGACGCAGAGAGCCGAGGCGTAGAAGAGCCAGTCGGGCACCGAGGCGAGAATCAGCAGGGCCGTGGAGCAGGCCAGGGCGGCCCGCAGGAGGTTCCCGTAGAGGAAGACCTGACGCCGGGGCCAGCGGTCCAGCAGCACCCCTGCGAAGGGTCCGATCAGGGAGTAGGGCAGCAGGAGCACGGCCATGGCGGAGGCGATGGCGGCGGCCGACGTCTGCTTCTCCGGGGAGAAGACGACGTAAGAGGCGAGGGCGACCTGGTAGACGCCGTCGGCGGACTGGGACAGCAGCCGCACGGTGAGCAGGCGGCGGAAGTTCCGCAGGCGCAGCAGGGTGCGCAGATCACGCGCGACAGACATGGGAGCAAGCGTCACACACGTCGGGGGTCCGCGGGCGGATTGCCCGGGACCCCCGACGTGCGGCAGGAAGAGACTGAGCGTCTCCGCTCAGTGCTCCCGATGAAGCGGCCGACGCTTCGGTGAAGCAGTCAGTGCTTCGGTGGAACTGTCAGCCGAGAGGGCCGATTCAGCGCTCCGTCTCACCCTTGATGAACTTCTCGACGTTCTCGCGCGCCTCGTCGTCGAAGTACTGGACGGGCGGCGACTTCATGAAGTAGCTGCTCGCGGAGAGGATGGGGCCGCCGATACCGCGGTCCTTGGCGATCTTCGCCGCACGGACGGCGTCGATGATGACACCGGCCGAGTTCGGGGAGTCCCACACCTCGAGCTTGTACTCCAGGTTCAGCGGAACGTCGCCGAAGGCGCGGCCCTCGAGGCGCACGTACGCCCACTTGCGGTCGTCCAGCCAGGCCACGTAGTCCGAGGGGCCGATGTGGACGTTGCCGTCGCCGAGCTCGCGGTCACGGATCTGCGAGGTGACGGCCTGCGTCTTCGAGATCTTCTTGGACTCCAGGCGCTCACGCTCGAGCATGTTCTTGAAGTCCATGTTGCCGCCGACGTTCAGCTGCATGGTGCGGTCCAGGATGACACCGCGGTCCTCGAAGAGCTTCGCCATCACGCGGTGCGTGATGGTGGCGCCCACCTGGGACTTGATGTCGTCGCCGACGATCGGGACACCGGCCTCGGTGAACTTGTCCGCCCACTCCTTGGTGCCGGCGATGAAGACCGGGAGAGCGTTGACGAAGGCGACCTTGGCGTCGATGGCGCACTGCGCGTAGAACTTCGCGGCGACCTCGGAACCGACGGGCAGGTAGCAGACGAGAACGTCGACCTGCTTGTCCTTCAGGACCTGGACGACGTCGACCGGGGCGTCCGTGGACTCCTCGATCGTCTCGCGGTAGTACTTGCCGAGACCGTCGTGGGTGTGGCCGCGCTGGACGGTCACGCCCGTGTTCGGCACGTCCGCGATCTTGATGGTGTTGTTCTCGCTGGCGCCGATGGCGTCCGCGAGGTCGAGGCCGACCTTCTTCGCGTCGACGTCGAAGGCGGCGACGAACTCTACGTCGCTGACGTGGTAATCGCCGAACTGGACGTGCATCAGGCCGGGCACCTTGCCGGCCGGATCGGCGTCCTTGTAGTACTCGACGCCCTGCACCAGCGAGGCGGCGCAGTTGCCCACGCCTACGATGGCTACGCGAACCGAACCCATTCCGGTTGCTCCCTGTGTAATCGGTGTTTCCGATGAAGTCGCCGCGGAGTGCGATGACTTCACTTGGCGGTGTCGTCGGACGGATCCGGCGGGGTGTTGTCCCGGTGCCGGGGCAGGCCGCCCGTCTCTCCAGGTGTGTCCTGCTGAGCAGAGCCCTCGGGCGAGGATCGTCGCCGATCCCGTCCCGACCGCTCGCTCTCGATGAGCTCGTTCAGCCAGCGCACTTCGCGCTCCACGGACTCCATGCCGTGCCGCTGCAGCTCAAGTGTGTAGTCGTCGAGTCGTTCACGGGTGCGGGCGAGCGAGGCGCGCATCTTCTCCAGACGCTCCTCCAGCCGGCTGCGCCGGCCTTCGAGCACCCGCATCCGCACATCGCGTTCGGTCTGGCCGAAGAAGGCGAAGCGCGCCGCGAAGTGCTCGTCCTCCCAGGCGTCCGGACCGGTGTGCGACAGCAGCTCCTCGAAGTGCTCCTTACCTTCTGGCGTCAGCCGGTAGACGATCTTCGCCCGGCGTCCCGTCAGTGAGGAGGAGGAAGCGGACGCGCGTCCGGTGACCGGCGCGGTGTCCGCAGAGTCCCCGGCGGGCTCCTCGATCAACCAGCCGCTGGCAACCAGCGTCTTGAGGCAGGGGTAGAGGGTCCCGTAACTGAACGCACGGAAGATCCCCAGCGAGGTGTTGAGGCGTTTGCGCAGCTCGTAGCCGTGCATCGGCGATTCGCGGAGCAGGCCGAGCACGGCGAACTCGAGGATGCCGGAGCGTCGGCTCACCGGTGCCTCCTCCTTCTCCCGCTGCTTCGGTCGGCAGGGTCCACCGAAAGCACCGGTGCCCTTATGCCGTGCTGATGTATCGACTCGATACATCAGCACGATAGATCGGTCGGTCCTGTTCGACAAGGGTGACCTTCGTGAGCGGCGTCACATCAGCAATTCCCAGGGTTCGACTTGCGTTGTTTGGGGTGAAGTTCGGCCCTAGGCGGGTTTTGACCGTGCGTAGTCTGTGCGGCATGCAGACCACCGGGAACCGCGAGACGCTGGCGCGCGTCAGTCATCGCGGACTGCCGGATGTACTGCGGATGAGCCTTCCGCAGTGGCTTGTCCGTAATTCGGGGGGACCGGATCTCAACTGCCGCTTCCAGGCGCTCTCGCCTGCCCGAGGAGTAGTCGTTCCATGAGCGAGCACCGTCGCAAATCGCCGCAGCCACAGGGTGGCGGGCGTGCCGCGGCCAGACGAGCCGCCCAGCAGTCGACCGGACGCCGAGCAGCTCCGTCACGCAGAGCCACTTCCGTATCACCTTCCGAATCGCCGTCCGAGGCGTACGGCGAGGAGCGCCAGTACGGCAGCCGCGCCGAGGCCCGCCGCGCGGCGCAGCGCGGCGGCCGCCGACGCGGTGGCGACGGCCCCGGGGGCCGGGGGCGCGACCACGGTGGTCCCGGCAAGAAGCGGATGATCGACTACCCGCGCTACGGCAAGTACGGGTTCCGTCGCTGGGTGCCCTCGTGGAAGCTGGTCTCGGGGCTCTGTCTGGGGTTCCTCGGGGTGCTGATGGGCGTGGGGGGGATCTCGTACGCCTTGGTGGCCAAGCCGAACATCAACGAAACGGCCAAGGCCCAGAACAACGTCTACTACTGGGCCGACGGCAGCCAGATGGTCGCGACCGGTGGTGCGGTGAACCGCCAGATGCTCAAGTACGAGCAGATTCCGGAGGCGATGCGCAACGCCGTGATCTCTGCCGAGAACAAGAGTTTCGAGACGGACCGGGGCATCGACCCGATGGGTATCGGGCGCGCGGTGTGGAACATGGCCACGGGTGGTGAGACCCAGGGCGGGTCGACCATCACCCAGCAGTACGTCAAGAACTCCAGGCTGTCCCAGGACCAGACGTTCACCCGAAAGTTCAAGGAACTCTTCATCACGCTCAAGGTGGCCGGCGAGGAGAAGAAGGAAGACGTGATGGCCGGCTACCTCAACGTCTCCTACTACGGGCGGGGAGCCTCCGGTCTGCAGGCGGCCGCCCGCACCTACTACGAGAAGGACGCCACCGAGCTGGACCCGAGCGAGTGCGCCTTCCTGGCCACCCTGCTCAAGGGCGCGAGCTACTACGACCCCGCCGGTGCTCCCGACATCGACAAGAACAACGCGACTGCGGAGAAGAACACGAAGCGGGCCAAGGCTCGGTGGAAGTGGATCCTTGACGAGCAGGTCAAGGACGGCCGGATGACGGCGGCCGAGCGCGCCAAGTACACGAAGTTCCCGATGCCGCGACCGAAGGTGAAGGACGCCAAGCTGGGCGGCCAGACCGGCTACCTGGTGGAGCTCGCCAAGAACTACTTCCTCGCCAACAACGACAAGGGCATCACCGCCAAGGAGCTCGAACTGGGCGGCTTCGAAATCCACACCACCTTCCAGAGGAAGCGGGTGGAGCAGCTCGAAGCAGCGGTGACGAAGGTCTACAAGGCGAAGATCCGGCCCGAGGAGCGCCCGGACACGGACACGCACGTCGAGTTCGGCGGAGCGTCCGTGGACGCGAAGACCGGCGCCATCATCGCCACGTACGGCGGCCAGGACGCCACCACGCACTTCACGAACAACGCCGACGCCACCGGCGCCCAGGTCGGTTCGACGTGGAAGCCCTTCGTGCTGGCTGCGGCCATGCAGTACGGCGTGCGCGACCCCTCCGGTCCTGCGGACCAGCCCCAGTCCCAGCGCACCCAGATCTCGCCGAAGAGCATCTACAACGGCGACAACCGCCTGCGGATCAGGGACTACACGGGCAAGATCTGGCTGGACCCGGACGACAACGAATGGCGTCAGGTCAACGACGGCGACTACGACTACGGCGAGATCGACCTGCGGACGGCCATGGAGAAGTCCGCCAACTCCCCGTTCGTGCAGCTCGGCATGGATGTCGGTACGGACAAGGTCAAGGACGTCGCCGTCGCCGCCGGTCTCAAGGACGACAAGTTCATGGCGAACTCGACCGTGCCCTCGTTCTCCATCGGTACCTCGTCGCCCAGCGCCATCCGCATGGCCGGGGCCTACGCGACCTTCGCCACGAGTGGTCAGCAGAACGACACCTACTCGGTGACCGAGGTGAAGCAGGGGGGCGTGGTCGTCTTCCAGCACAAGAAGAAGCCCAAGCGTGCCTTCAGCCCGATGATCGCCGACAACGTCACGGACGTCCTGAAGAACGTCGTGGAGAACGGGACAGGCACTCCCGCCCGCCTGGAGGGGCGTGAGGCCGCGGGCAAGACCGGTACGACGGACGGCAACCGGTCCGCCTGGTTCGTCGGGTACACCCCGCAGATCTCGACCGCCATCAGCATGTTCCGGCTCGACGACGACGAGACGAACAAGGAGCGAGAGTTCGAGAAAATGTTCGGAACGGGGGGCGAGAAGAAGATCCACGGAGCCTCGTTCCCGGCCTCCATCTGGCACGACTACATGACCGGGGCGATGAAGGGCAAGAAGGTCATCTCTTTCCCCGAGCCGCAGGACCCGGGCGAGGTCGTGTGGGGCGGCGGCGCGGTCAGCCCCAGCCCGACCCCCAGCCCGACGCCCTCGGAGGAGCCCTCCGAGGAGCCGAGCCCGACTCCGACGCCGACCCAGACCACCCCGAGCCCGACCCCGACGCCGACCAGGACCTGCGGGATCTTCGACCCGAACTGCCAGGCGGCCGACGGTGGGGCGAACGCGGGCGCTGACGGCGGAGCCCATAACGGCGGCGCGGACGGTGGTGGCGACAGCACCGGAGCCGACGGTGGTGGCGACAACACAGGAACGACCGACGGCGGTGACAACGACGGCGGAGCCCAGGGAGCCAACGGCAACCCGGGTGGGACCGGCTCCATCTGGGGCAACTCCGGATAGCCGGACCGTCGGCCGCTTCCCTCATGGGCCGGCTCAGCACCGTGGCGAGGGCCGCCGTACCCACCGGTACGGCGGCCCTCGCCACGTTCCCGGACCCCGGCGGCCTCCTTTTGTGTCCCCCGGACGGTCCTTGCCCCGCACACAGCCCCGTACGGCAGGATGTGCGGCATGCCGAGCCCCAGCGCAGAAGACACGAGCGTGCACGAGGAACCGCCCGTCGTGCGGCCCACCGATCAGGACGAGGTCGCGGCGGCCGGCAGCGAGCTGTTCGGTGGCCGCGTGGGGCGCTGGGCGCGGCTGGGCGACGGTCCGCTCACGCCCGTGCGTGTCGTCGCGCTGGTCATGATCGGGATGTTCGCCCTCGGCATGGTGCAGAAGATCCCCTGCTACGAATGGGCCTGGTTCCGGGGCGCCACCTCGCAGTACACGCACGCCTGCTACTCCGACATTCCGCACCTCTTTCTGGGACGCGGCTTCGCCGACGGCCTCGTGCCGTACTTCGACCGGCTGAGCGGCGATATGCAGTACCTGGAGTACCCCGTGCTGACCGGGGTGTTCATGCAGGTGGCGGCCTGGCTGACGCTGACGCCCGACAGCGACCCCATCCAGCAGCGCGAGCAGATGTACTGGATGGTCAACGCGGGCATGCT
Source organism: Streptomyces sindenensis (assembly GCF_014649035.1). Taxonomy (GTDB): domain Bacteria; phylum Actinomycetota; class Actinomycetes; order Streptomycetales; family Streptomycetaceae; genus Streptomyces; species Streptomyces sindenensis. The sequence goes on along the minus strand of NZ_BMSG01000002.1, from coordinate 238,525 downwards.
GATGATCTGCGCGGTGGTCATCGCCGTCTGCACCGTCCGCACGCAGCGGCGGCGCCCCTGGGACGGTCTGCTGGTCGCGCTGGCGCCCGCGTTCGTCCTCACCGCGACCATCAACTGGGACCTGCTGGCCGTCGCCCTGACGGCCGCGGCGATGCTCATGTGGTCCCGGGGCCGGGTGCTCGCCTTCGGGATCCTCATCGGCCTGGCCACGGCCGCCAAGCTCTATCCCGTCCTGCTGCTCGGCCCGCTCCTGGTGCTCTGCTGGCGGGCGGGCCGGTGGCGCGAGTTCGGGACGGCGCTGCTGGGCGCGGGCGCGGCCTGGCTGGCGGTGAACCTGCCAGTGATGATCTTCGCCCCCGAGGGGTGGCGGAAGTTCTACACCTTCAGTCAGGAGAGGCCGATCGACTTCGGCTCGTTCTGGCTGATCATCACGCAGCGCACCGGCAAGCCCATCGACGTGGAGACGGTCAACACCGCCTCGGTCGTCCTCATGGTCGTCTTCTGCGCGGGCATCGCCGGGCTGGCGCTCTCCGCGGCCCGCAGGCCGCGCTTCGCCCAGCTGGCGTTCCTGGTGGTGGCCGCGTTCATCCTGACGAACAAGGTCTACTCACCGCAGTACGTGCTGTGGTTGATTCCGCTGGCCGTCCTGGCCCGGCCGCGCTGGCGCGACTTCCTCATCTGGCAGACCTGCGAGGTCTTGTACTTCCTCGGGATCTGGTTCTACCTCGCCTACACCAGCGGCGGGGACACGCACCAGGGGCTGCCGCAGGAGGGCTATCAGGTCGCGATCGCCCTGCACCTGCTGGGCACGCTGTACCTGTGCGCGCTGGTCGTCCGGGACATCCTGCTGCCGGAGAAGGACCCGGTGCGCGCGGACGGGTCGGACGACCCGTCGGGCGGTGTGCTCGACGGGGCTCCGGACGCGTTCGTGCTCGCACCCGAGGCCCGTCCGTCCGGGCACGCGGCTCGGACGGACGGGCCTCAGGTGGAGTGGGGTGCGACGCCCACCCGGAACGGCTGAGCCGGGGGGCTTCTCGGAACGGCCGGCTCAGCGGCTCAGCGGTCGACGAGCCGGTCGTACTGGGTGGTCGTGTGGCGCAGATGGGCGACCAGCTCGTCGCCGACCCGCGGCTCCTGGGCGTCCGAGGGGACGAACAGGATCGACACCTGCATGTGCGGCGGCTCGGCGAACCACCGCTGCTTGCCCGCCCAGACGAACGGCGACAGGTTGCGGTTGACCGTGGCCAGGCCCGCGCGGGCGACGCCCTTGGCCCTCGGCATCACGCCGTGCAGCGCCTTGGGCGCCTCCAGGCCGACCCCGTGGGACGTGCCTCCGGCCACGACGACCAGCCAGCCGTCGGACGCGGCCTTCTGCTGGCGGTAGCCGAACCGGTCGCCCTTGACGACCGGCGTGACGTCCAGGACGGCCCCCCGGTACTCGGTGGCCTCGTGGTCGCCGAGCCAGAGCCGGGTGCCGATCCGGGCGCGGAAGCGGGTCTGCGGGAACTGCTGCTGGAGCCGGGCCAGCTCCTCGGCGCGCAGGTGGCTGACGAACATGGTGTGCAGCGGCAGCCGGGCCGCGCGCAGCCGGTCCATCCAGCCGATGACCTCCTCGACGGCGTCGGAGCCGTCGGTGCGGTCCAGCGGCAGGTGCAGCGCGAAGCCTTCGAGCCGTACGTCCTCGATCGCCGCGTGCAGCTGCCCCAGCTCCTCCTCCTTGACGCCGTGGCGCTTCATCGAGCTCATGCACTCGATGACGACCCGGGCGCCCACCAGGGCGTGCACCCCGTCGACGGAGGAGACGGACCGGATGACGCGGTCCGGCAGCGGTACGGGCTCCTCGCCCCGCCGGAACGGGGTCAGGACGAGCAGGTCCCCGCTGAACCAGTCCTTGATCCGGGCCGCTTCGTAGGTCGTCCCGACGGCGAGGGTGTCGGACCCGAAGCGGATCGTCTCGTCGGCGAGGCGCTCATGGCCGAAGCCGTAGCCGTTGCCCTTGCAGACGGGTACGAGACCGGGGAACTGGTCGATCACGGACTTCTGGTGCGCCCGCCAGCGCGCGGTGTCGACGTAGAGGGAGAGCGCCATGGCCGGCCCGGAACCTTTCTGGTGGCTGCGGTGAATCAGGGAACGAACGGGTGGTGCCGTGAGGGGTATTGAAGTCGGTCAGCGGCGCGACATATAGATGTCGAGCGCCTTGTGAAGCAGCTTGTTGAGCGGGAAGTCCCACTCGCCGACGTACTCGACGGCCTCGCCGCCGGTGCCGACCTTGAACTGGATCAGGCCGAAGAGGTGGTCGGTCTCGTCCAGCGAGTCGCTGATGCCGCGCAGGTCGTAGACGGTCGCGCCCATCGCGTAGCTGTCGCGCAGCATGCGCCACTGCATCGCGTTCGACGGCCGGACCTCGCGCCCGATGTTGTCGGAGGCGCCGTAGGAGTACCAGACGTGTCCGCCGACGACGAGCATCGTGGCCGCGGAGAGGTTCACGCCGTTGTGCCGGGCGAAGTAGAGCCGCATCCGGTTGGGGTCCTCGGAGTTGAGGACGGTCCACATGCGCTGGAAGTACGAGAGCGGGCGCGGCCGGAAGTGGTCGCGCACGGCGGTGATCTCGTACAGCCGCTGCCACTCGGCCAGGTCCTCGTAGCCGCCCTGGACGACCTCGACGCCGGCCTTGTCGGCCTTCTTGATGTTGCGGCGCCACAGCTGGTTGAAGCCCTTGAGGACGTCTTCCAGGGAGCGGTTGGCCAGTGGCACCTGGAAGACGTAGCGGGGCTGTACGTCACCGAATCCGGCGCCGCCGTCCTCGCCCTGCTGCCAGCCCATCTTCCGCAGCCGGTCCGCGACCTCGAAGGCGCGCGGTTCGATGTGCGTGGCCTCGACGTCGCGCAGGCGCTTCACGTCCGGGTCCTGGATGCCGGACTTGATGGCCGCAGAGTCCCAGCGGCGGATGACCACCGGCGGGCCCATCTTCACGGAGAAGGCGCCCTGCTGCTTGAGGTGGGCGAGCATCGGCTGGAGCCAGTCGTCCAGGTTCGGCGCGTACCAGTTGATGACCGGGCCCTCGGGGAGGTACGCCAGGTAGCGCTTGATCTTGGGCAGCTGGCGGTACAGGACGAGGCCCGCGCCGACGATCTGGCCGTCCCGGTCGAACCAGCCCAGGTTCTCCGAGCGCCATTCGGTCTTCACATCAGCCCACGCCGGGACCTGGCAGTGACTGGCCGAGGGCAGGCTCTGGATGTACGCCAGATGCTGCTCTCGGCTGATGGTCCTCAGGGTCAGGCTCATGCGGGGCGCTCCTCGGCAGGTGTGTCCCCATCGGTCAGGGGCTCCGGCTCTCGCGCCGAAGCCTACTGTGGCCGAGGGGCGCCCGGCCTGGCCCCCGGGGGACCGGACGCGACGCCGGCCGGTGCGAGTGCCCGGGCACCCGCACCGGCCCGCGTTCCGGCCGGTGCTCCGGTCAGGTGATCACGCCGCCGAAGAGACCGCCGTGGGCCATGCCGAGGAAGAAGCCGACGGCGGACGCGCCGAGCCCGATGATCAGGCCGAACCGCTCGCCGGTGGTCCTGGAGACGTACATCCCGTATCCACCGGTCAGGATGCCGACCAGCCCGGCCCACGAGCTGATCAGGTGGAGGTGGTGGAACATCGCCGTCACGAAGGCGAGGGCGCCCAGGACCAGGGTCACGGCGAGCAGGGTGTCCTGGAGCGGGTGCGGCTTGCCGTCCGTCGCGAAAAGCGAACCGGTTGCGGGGCGGATGGTCTGTGCCATGGAGTACCTCCTGGCCGGACAGGTGGGGCGGGTGGATCCAGCGCCTCAGCCGCTGCGGCGGGTGTAGCGCCTCTCACACCGCATCTGTCTCGATTGTGCCCTCTGAGCTCCCGATTTCAACCGGAAGCCGGTCTGCGGGTACTCTGTACGGTCTGCACCGGTGTCTGCCCAGGCCACCACGGCGAGCCTCTCCCCGAACCTCCTCCACGGGATCGTTCGGGAGCGGATTCTCCATGCCGGGTGTGCTCCTCGGAGACGCCGTTGCATCACGCATCACGACCCTCCTGCCACGGAACGACCGTGGCCGCTGAGTCCAAAGGAGGTGGGTTCCACATGCGTCACTACGAGGTGATGGTCATCCTCGACCCCGATCTCGAGGAGCGAGCAGTCTCCCCGCTGATCGAGAACTTCCTTTCCGTCGTCCGTGAGGGCAACGGAAAGGTGGAGAAGGTCGACACCTGGGGCCGTCGTCGGCTCGCCTACGAGATCAAGAAGAAGCCCGAGGGCATCTACTCGGTCATCGACCTGCAGGCCGAGCCTGCGGTCGTCAAGGAGCTCGACCGCCAGATGAACCTGAACGAGTCGGTCCTCCGGACCAAGGTCCTCCGTCCCGAAGTCCACTGAGCATCTAGCTCAGCGGTTTTCGGGTCCGAGTAGCAGCAAGCAGCCAGAAGCAATCCCCGCCGAGAGGTTCACCCATGGCAGGCGAGACCGTCATCACGGTCGTCGGCAATCTCGTCGACGACCCCGAGCTGCGCTTCACCCCGTCCGGTGCGGCGGTCGCGAAGTTCCGTGTCGCGTCCACTCCCCGCATCTTCGACCGGCAGACCAATGAGTGGAAGGACGGCGAAGGCCTGTTCCTCACCTGCTCGGTCTGGCGTCAGGCGGCGGAGAACGTCGCGGAATCGCTCCAGCGAGGCATGCGCGTCGTCGTGCAGGGCCGGCTGAAGCAGCGGTCCTACGAGGACCGTGAGGGCGTCAAGCGCACGGTCTACGAGCTGGACGTCGAGGAAGTCGGCCCCAGCCTCAAGAACGCCACGGCCAAGGTCACCAAGACCACCGGTCGCGGTGGTCAGGGCGGCCAGGGTGGATACGGCGGCGGCCAGCAGGGCGGCGGCAACTGGGGCGGCGGTCCCGGTGGCGGTGGCCAGCAGGGCGGCGGCGGTGCATCCGCCGACGACCCGTGGGCGACCGGCTCGCCGGCCGGCGGCCAGGGCGGGGGACAGCAGGGCGGCGGAGGCGGCTGGGGCGGAAGCTCCGGCGGTTCCGGCGGCTCCTCCGGCGGCGGCTACTCGGACGAGCCGCCCTTCTAGGGCAGCTCGTACCCCCACTTCTTGATCACACAGGAGAAACACCATGGCGAAGCCGCCTGTGCGCAAGCCTAAGAAGAAGGTCTGCGCGTTCTGCAAGGACAAGACCCAGTACGTGGACTACAAGGACACGAACATGCTGCGGAAGTTCATTTCCGACCGCGGCAAGATCCGTGCCCGCCGCGTCACCGGCAACTGCACGCAGCACCAGCGTGACGTCGCCACGGCAGTCAAGAACAGCCGTGAGATGGCGCTGCTGCCCTACACGTCCACCGCGCGATAAGGGAAGGGTGACAACAGCATGAAGATCATCCTCACCCACGAGGTCTCCGGCCTCGGTGCCGCCGGCGACGTCGTCGACGTCAAGGACGGGTACGCCCGCAACTACCTGGTTCCGCGTGGCTTCGCCATTCGCTGGACCAAGGGCGGCGAGAAGGACGTGGCGCAGATCCGCCGCGCCCGCAAGATCCACGAGATCGCGACGATCGAGCAGGCCAACGAGATCAAGGCCAAGCTCGAGGGCGTGAAGGTCCGTCTGGCCGTTCGCTCCGGCGACGCCGGCCGTCTCTTCGGCTCCGTGACCCCGGCCGACATCGCCTCGGCGATCAAGGCTGCCGGTGGTCCCGACGTCGACAAGCGTCGCGTCGAGCTCGGCTCGCCGATCAAGACGCTCGGCGGACACCAGGTGTCCGTCCGTCTGCACCCCGAGGTCGCAGCGAAGCTCGGCGTCGAGGTCGTTGCTGCCTAAGGGCAGAGCTCAGCAGAGCCACTGAAGGGCCGCACCCAGTGGGTGCGGCCCTTCGCTGTGTCTGGATGCATCGTGTTCGGAGGCGTTGCGACCGGACGCCACGTGTTTCACGTGAAACACGTGGCGGTTCAGCGAGGGGCTGTTTCACGTGAAACAGCCCCCGGGGAAGACGTCGGAACAGTCGGCGGATCGAGTTGATCAGCGCGTGGCTCCGGTCACGATCCACCGGCCCGACCGGGTGCGCACCCAGAGCGTGATCAGACGGACGGCCATCATCAGGGTCATCGCCCACCAGAGCGCGGTGAGCCCGCCGTCGAGTGAGGGCACCAGGAGTGCGACGGGGGCGAAGACGGCGAGCGTCACCAGCATCGCCCAGGCGAGATAGCGTCCGTCACCGGCTCCCATCAGAACGCCGTCCAGGACGAAGACCACGCCCGCGATCGGCTGGGAGACCGCCACGACCAGGAGCGCGGGGAGCAGGGTGTCCTTCACCGAGGGGTCGCTCGTGAAGAGCGGGATGAACAGGGGCCGCGCGAGCACGATAAGGACGCCGAGCACAATGCCGCAGCCGATACCCCACTCGACCATGCGGCGACAGGCTTCGCGCGCGCCCTTCTCGTCGTCCGCCCCGAGGTACCGGCCGATGATCGCCTGGCCCGCGATGGCGATGGCGTCGAGGGCGAAGGCGGTCAGGCTCCAGAGGGAGAGGATGATCTGGTGCGCGGCGATGTCGACATCGCCGAGCCGGGCGGCGACGGCGGTGGCGATCATCAGCACGGCTCGCAGGGACAGGGTCCGGATCAGCAGGGGTACGCCGGCCCGTGCGCTGGCCCGGATCCCGGCCGCGTCGGGGCGCAGGGACGCACCGTGCTTCCGGGCGCCGCGGATCACCACGACGAGGTAGGCGGCGGCCATACCCGCCTGGGCGATCACCGTTCCCCAGGCGGACCCGGCGATGCCGAGCCCGGCGCCGTGGACGAGGGTCACGCTGAGGACGGCGTTCGCCGTGAAACCGGCGATGGCGACGTACAGCGGGGTGCGGGTGTCCTGGAGGCCACGCAGTACGCCGGTGGCGGCGAGCACGACGAGCATGGCCGGGATGCCGAGGATGGAGATTCTCAGATAGGTGATGGCGTAAGGAGTCGCGGTGTCGGAGGCGCCGAAGATGTCGACGAGCCAGGGGGCCGTCGGCATCGCAAGGGCGACGACTGCGGCTCCGAGCAGCAGGGCGAGCCAGATACCGTCCATGCCCTGACGGATGGCGGCGGGCAGATCGCCCGCCCCCACTCGGCGGGCGACGGCCGCCGTGGTCGCGTAGGCGAGGAAGACGAAGACGCTCACGGCCGTCATCAGGAGGGCCGCGGCGATGCCGAGGCCGGCCAGCTGCGGGGTGCCGAGGTGGCCGACGACGGCGCTGTCGACCATGACGAACAGGGGCTCGGCGACGAGTGCGCCGAACGCCGGGACGGCGAGGGCGATGATCTCGCGGTCGTGTCGTCGGCGGCCGTTCTTCGGGGTCGCGGGGGCCTGGGTCATGGGGGCCAATCTAATCTTCCACAGGTAAGAGATGCAACTGGCCAGTGGTCCTTACTGATGCTTGGCTGGGGGTAGCCGCCTCGCACCGTTTGCGGTGATCTTGAAATGAGGGCGAAAGTTTTTCTCCCCCACAGTCAGTGGACGGAGAACGTGCAGGTCAGAGTGGCTGTGGTGGTGACGCTATGAGTTTGTCCACAGTGCTGTCCCCCGATCCGTGCACAGGTTCGGCAGGGTTCTCCACAGCATCTGGTCCGTCGTCCACATGCCCTGTGGATAACCAGATTGGCTGACGGTGCGGAGGGGCCTACCGTGGTGCGGCGCCCGCACTCCGTTCCGGCACCGGATTCCTCCGAACCAGACGCGCCGGAAGTGGAGTCGGGCGACCTGTTTGTCGGTGCCGTGCCGTAAGAAAGAGTGGCACGGCTAGGTCCGCGACGCGGACGGGAGGAGGCGGCCCGGTGAGCATTCCCGAGCCTTTGGACGACCCCTGGACCGAGACCGGTCCCGGGGACCGTCTGCCTGTCTCCCGCCAGCGTCGCGGGGACCGCAAGGGGCGCGAGGACCGCCACGACCGCGGCTCGGACGAGGCCTGGGACAGTGGCGCCCCCAGCTTCGAGCGGGTCCCGCCCCAGGATGTCGACGCCGAGCAGTCGGTCCTCGGCGGCATGCTGCTGTCCAAGGACGCGATCGCCGAGGTCGTCGAGGTCATCAAGGGCCACGACTTCTACCGCCCCGCCCACGAGACCGTCTTCACGGCGATCCTCGACCTCTACGCCAAGGGCGAGCCGGCCGACCCGATCACGGTCGCCGCCGAACTGGTGAAGCGCGGAGAGATCACCAAGGTCGGCGGAGCGCCGTATCTGCACACCCTCGTGCAGTCCGTGCCCACCGCGGCCAACGCCTCGTACTACGCGGAGATCGTCCACGAACGGGCGGTGCTGCGGCGGCTGGTCGAGGCGGGCACGAAGATCACGCAGATGGGATACGCGGCGGACGGGGACGTCGACGAGATCGTCAACTCCGCCCAGGCTGAGATCTACGCGGTCACCGAGCAGCGCACCAGCGAGGACTACCTCCCCCTCGGCGACATCATGGAGGGCGCGCTCGACGAGATCGAGGCCATCGGCTCGCGCAGCGGCGAGATGACCGGTGTGCCGACGGGCTTCACGGACCTCGACGCCCTGACGAACGGCATGCATCCCGGCCAGATGATCGTCATCGCGGCCCGCCCCGCGATGGGCAAGTCCACGCTCGCGCTGGACTTCGCGCGCGCCGCGTCGATCAAGAACAACCTGCCCAGCGTCATCTTCTCCCTCGAAATGGGGCGCAACGAGATCGCGATGCGTCTGCTGTCGGCCGAGGCGCGGGTGGCACTGCACCACATGCGGTCCGGCACGATGACGGACGAGGACTGGACGCGGCTCGCGCGCCGGATGCCCGAGGTCTCGGCCGCCCCGCTCTACATCGACGACTCCCCCAACCTGTCGATGATGGAGATCCGCGCGAAGTGCCGACGGCTCAAGCAGCGCAACGACATCAAGCTCGTGATCATCGACTATCTGCAGCTGATGCAGGCCGGTGGGTCGAAGCGGTCCGAGAGCCGTCAGCAGGAGGTCTCGGACATGTCCCGAAACCTGAAGCTGCTGGCCAAGGAGCTGGAGGTCCCGGTGATCGCGCTCTCGCAGCTGAACCGTGGCCCCGAGCAGCGTACGGACAAGAAGCCGATGGTCTCCGACCTGCGTGAATCCGGCTCCATCGAGCAGGACGCCGACATGGTCATCCTGCTCCACCGCGAGGACGCGTACGAGAAGGAGTCACCGCGCGCGGGCGAGGCCGACATCATCGTCGGCAAGCACCGTAACGGCCCGACGGCCACCATCACCGTGGCGTTCCAGGGCCACTACTCCCGCTTCGTCGACATGGCACAGACCTGACGCTGAAGACGCGGAGGCCGTGACGGTCGCGGGTGCGGAGCCGGCGGACGGCATCGGGCTCGACCGGGTGACGAGGTCGCAGGGGGCGCGGCGACTGGGCGTGAAGGGCGCGAGCCTCTACACACACGTCTGCGGCCTGGAGGATCTGCGTGGCCGGGTCGCCCTGCTGGCAGCGGACGACCACCACTTGCTGTGACCATGCCGGGGCTTCCCGGAAAATGGGTTCGTCAGGGAGCGGCCGGTCGGATAAGGGTTGGACCATGACTTCTCTCGGCGAAGACCTGCTTCCCAGTACCCGGCGCGCTCTGCTGCACCGCATCGCCGTCGCCCAGCGCGACGGGCGTGCGCCGTCCCTCGTGGCTGCGGTGGGGCGGCAGGGGCGGAAGGTGTGGAGCGGGGCGCGTACGTGTGTCGACGGGCATGCTCCCGACGCCGATACGCAGTACCGGATCGGCTCGATCACCAAGACGTTCACGGCCGTTCTGGTGCTGCGGCTGCGGGACGAGGGGCTCATCGACCTGGACGACCCCCTGGAGAAGCACCTTCCCGGTACGGGCGTGGGCGGGGCGACCGTCCGTCAGCTGCTCTGCCACAGTGCGGGGCTCGGAGCTGAGACGCCGGCGCCCTGGTGGGAGCGGACGCCCGGCAGCCTGCGGCCGGAGATCGCCGATGTGCTGGGCGACCGTCCGCAGATGCATCCGGCCGGGCACCGCCATCACTACTCCAACCCCGGTTACACGCTGCTCGGTTCGCTGGTGGAAGCGGTTCGCGGCGTCTCCTGGGATGAGGCGTTGCGCCGCGAGATCCTGGAACCGCTGGGCATGCACCGTACGACGAACACCCCCGTGGCACCGCACGCGGGCGGATGGGCTGTCCACCCCTGGGCGGACGTCATGCTGAGCGAGCCCGCCGAGGATCTCGGGATCATGGCGCCCGCCGGTCAGCTCTGGTCCACCGCGGAGGACTTGCTGCGGTTCGCCGCCTTCTTGACCGAGGGCGACGACCGGGTCCTGGTGGCTTCCTCGGTGCGGGAGATGCGGACGCCCGCCGTTCCGGTCGAGGAAGGCGGGAGCGGTTACGGCCTGGGGCTCCAACTCGTCGGCGGAGAGGGGCGCGTGCTTTTCGGGCACTCGGGATCGCTGCCCGGATTCGTCGCCGGCCTCTGGGTGTGCGAGGAGGAGGGCGTGGCGGCGGTCGCCCTCGCCAATGTCACCTCCGGGCTGCCCGCCGCGACGGTGGCCGCGGAGCTCCTGGGCATCGTCGTCGAGGCCGAGCCACGGATCCCGGAGCCCTGGCGTCCGCTGCCCGAGGTGGACGACGAACTGCTCGCGCTGACCGGCGTCTGGCACTGGGGCACCAGCACGTTCACGCTGAGCCTCACGGGGGACCGGGGCCTCCAGCTCACACCGCTCGGCGGCAAGGGGCGCGGTGCGGCCTTCACCTACCGGTCGGACGGCACCTGGACGGGCCAGAACGACTACTACGCGGGGGAGACCCTGCGTGTCGTGCGCAAGGACGACGGCTCGGTGGACCACCTCGACCTCGGCTCGTTCGTCTTCACACGTGAGCCGTACGAGGCGGGGGCAGCCGTGCCCGGCGGTGTGGACGCGGAAGGCTGGCGGGGGCTCGGCGGCTGAGTCCAGGACCGGTGAACGGGTGGGTGTTCCACGTGAAACACCCACCCGGCTTTGTCTGTCAGAGCGCCAGCTTGAAGCCCACATGGCTCGCTGTGAAGCCGAGCCGCTCGTAGAAGCGGTGAGCGTCCTCGCGGGTGACATCCGAGGTCAGCTGCACCAACTGGCAGTTCTGGCGGCGGGATTCGTCCACCGCCCACTGGATGAGCTGGGTACCGAGGCCGCTGCCGCGTTCGTCGCCGTGGATGCGGACGCCCTCGACGATCGAGCGTGTCGAGCCCCGGCGGGACAGCCCCGGGATGATGGTGAGCTGAAGGGTGCCGACGACGCGGTCCCGGCGGACAGCGACGACCACGTGCTGGTTGGGGTCGTCGGCCAGCCGCCGGAACGCCTCCTGGTACGGGGTGAGGTCGTCCGGTGACTCGCGCTGGGCGCCCAGAGGGTCGTCGGCGAGCATCGCGACCACCGCGGGCAGGTCGTCCGGCGTGGCGGGGCGTATTTCGAGATCGCTCATGATCGGCAGCATAAGGCGATCCAGGGTGGGTCAGACCGGAGCCTTCAGCTCTTCGACCGCCCTGACCAGAGGGGCGAGCTCCGGGTTCTCCGCCGCCTCGTCCAGCGCCGCCCGCAGCGCACTGTCGTTCGTCGGCCGGGCGGCCTCCAGCAGGGCGAGCCCGGCCTCCGTGACGTCGGTGTAGATGCCCCGGCGGTCGGTGTCGCACAGATAGCGGGTCAGCAGCCCACGGTCCTCGAGCCGGGTGACGAGCCGCGTGGTGGCGCTCTGGCTGAGGACGACGGCGTCGGCGACCTGCTTCATCTGGAGATGCCCGCCGACACCGTTGTGCTGCCGGCTCAACACGTCGAGCAGGGAGTACTCGCGTGCGCTGAGTCCGTGGCCGGTCTGGAGGGCCCGCTCGATACGGGCCTCGATCTTCCCGTGAAGCAGCGAGAGCGTGCACCAGCTCTGGGCGATGGCAGTCAGGGCGGGGTCGGTCGCCGTCATGTCTCTCTCCTCCGTACGGGAGCCGCGTGACTCCAGGATAGGGGACATCCGCAATAGCCCGCGTTTGCAATTAACCAGCGTCTGCAATTATTGTGGACGCTCGTAAGGCGCAGACGCAATCTTCAGGGAAGGCCAAACCCATGCCGCTAGCGCTCCTCGCTCTCGCCATCGGGGCATTCGGGATCGGAACGACCGAGTTCGTGATCATGGGCCTGCTCCCCGAGGTCGCCGGTGATTTCCAGGTCTCGATCCCGACCGCGGGCTTCCTGGTGACCGGCTACGCGCTCGGTGTGGTTCTCGGAGCCCCGCTGATGACGCTGCTGGGCACCCGTGTCACCCGTAAACGCATGCTGATGCTGCTCATGGGGCTGTTCGTCGTGGGCAACGTGGTGTCCGCGCTCGCCCCGGTCTTCGGCGTCATGCTCGCCGGCCGCGTGATCGCCTCGCTCGCGCACGGTGCCTTCTTCGGTATCGGCTCGGTGGTCGCGGCCGACCTGGTCGCCCCGCAGAAGAAGGCCGGGGCCATCGCCATGATGTTCACCGGACTCACCGTCGCCAACGTCATCGGCGTTCCCCTCGGCACGTATCTCGGACAGACCGCGGGCTGGCGGACCACGTTCCTCGTCGTCGCCGCCCTGGGCGTCGTGGGCCTCCTCGGTGTCGCCAAGCTCGTACCGGAGCAGCCCAAGGCGGAAGGCGTACGCGTCCGCCACGAGCTGGCCGCGTTCCGCAATGTCCAGGTGCTGCTGGCGATGGCCATGACCGTCCTGGGCTTCGGCGGAGTCTTCGCCGCCATCACCTACATCACCCCGATGATGACCGAGGTCGCCGGTTACTCGGCCTCGTCCGTCACCTGGCTGCTGGTCCTCTTCGGCCTCGGCATGGTGGGCGGCAACCTGATCGGCGGCAAGTTCGCCGACCGCCGTCTGATGCCGCTGCTGTACGTGTCGCTCGGCGCGCTCGCCGTGGTCCTCGGCCTGTTCACGGTGACCGCGCACAACAAGGTCGCCGCGGCCGTCACCATCGTCCTGATCGGCGCCCTGGGCTTCGCGACCGTGCCGCCGCTCCAGAAGCGGGTCCTCGACCAGGCGGCGGGTGCGCCGACGCTGGCCTCCGCCGTCAACATCGGGGCCTTCAACCTCGGCAACGCCCTGTCCGCCTGGCTCGGCGGTCTCGTCATCGCGGCCGGTCTCGGCTACACGGCCCCGAACTGGGTGGGCGCCGCGCTCGCCGCCTCGGCGCTGGTCCTGGCGGTGCTCTCCAGCCTCCTGGAGCGCCGGGAGACCGGGAAGGGCCGGATCGTCGCCGGGAACAGTTCCGCGCCGACCCCCGTGGCGGCCGCCCGGCACTGAACCCGGGCGTCTCCGCGCCCGCGCGGCGTGACCGCTCGTACCGCGCATCGGCCACACCGCGACCGCCCGACCGCGCTCCAGCCGCACCGTCCCGTGACGGTGCGGCTGTTTCCGTGTCAGCCCGTCGCGACGGTGAGCGGGGCGAACCTGTGGGCGGCATCACCGGGCAGATCCGGGATGCCGTACGTCATCACCGTGGTCCGGGAGAGGGGCTCAAGACCGCGCTCCACCAGCCAGCCGAGCAGTTCCTTGTGCCGGGCGTCGACATCGGCCCGCAGCGGCCGGTCCGTCGTGGCGGCCAGGGCCGCGACCAGGGCCTGCGCGGTGGCCGTGTCCCGGGCGATCAGCGGCCCCACGACCTCGGCCTGCCCGCTCGGCCAGAGCGCCGCGTAGCCGACCAGATCGCCGTGGTCCTCGGCGACCTGGAGCCGGTCGGCGAAGGCGGGCAGCCGGGCGAGGAGATGGGTCCGGTCGGTGCCGAACACGGGGAGGTCGAGCCGGACCATCGCCTGCAGATCGTCCGCCGCGGCCGGCCGGGTGGTCACGGAAGAGGCCGCCGACGGAAGGACCGACGAGGCGGGGGAGGTCGAGCCCGAGCCGCCGGAGCCGATCGTTTCGAAACGGCCGCCGACGCGTTCGGCCCGGCCCACGGGGGAGAAGCCGAGGTTCTCGTAGAGCGGCTGCCCCTGCTCGGTGGCGTACAGGGCGAGCGGGGTGTCCCCCGCCGTCTCCATCACGTGCCGCATGAGCCGGCGGGCGATCCCCTGGCGTGCGTAGCGTCCGGCGACGAGCATCATGCCGACGGCGGTGAATTCGGACCCGTAGGGCATGGTCAGGCAGGTCGCCGCCAGGCCCTTGCCATCCGGGGCGTCGATCCCGTACCCGGTGCCGGCCGAAAGCAGCAGGCCCCACCGGTGTTCGTCGCGCGGCCAGCCGCGGTCCTCGCAGAGATCGGCGCAGGGGACCAGGTCTCCCCGGTTCAGGCGTCGGATCGGCAGGTCGACGAGGGAACGGGGTGAAGGGCTGTGCATGGGGCCAGGCTGTCTGACGGGATGATCGCGCGTCCACCGATTTCGCGGAACTGGCCGAGAACCGCAGCCGCCTGCCCCGCCGGGGGAGCCCCCAGGGCTTGAGGATCGAGATCGTGGTGATGAAGAGGTAGATGGCGGTGGCCACCGACGGCGCGATCACGAGGTTGACGTCGACGGCCCCAACGGCGGCCACGTCGGCGGCCCCCACAGTGGCGGGGCCTCCGGTGGTGAACGCGGTGATGCCGAGCGCCAGCAGACCGGTGGTCAGGCCGAGCCAGCTGACGGAGACGGCGCCATGGGCGACGAGGCGCCCTCGGCGTACGGATCGCTTGAGTGGTTTCACGTGAAACACGATGCCGAGCCCGACCACCCCGGGGCGTCCCCGCAGCGGGAGTATCCACGGATACCGGCCGGGGAGCAGAAGCCCTGGCCGGTACGGGGACGTGGACCCGTCGCGGGGTGTCAGCCCAGGTCGGGCGCGTGCATCGCGCGTACGCCTTCGATGTTGCCGTCCAGGTAGTGCCGCAGGGACAGCGGAACGAGGTGCACGGCCGCGATCCCGACCCGGCTGAACGGGACCCGGACGATCTCGTACTCCCCGGTGGGCTCGTCGATCTCCGGTCCGTGTCGCAGGGAGACGTCCATCGACGCCAGCCGGCAGACGAAGAAGTGCTGGACCTTCACCCCCGTCACGCCGCCGTCCGCGATGTGCTCCACGGTGTCGACGAAGCACGGCACCACGTCGACGATCTTGGCGCCGAGTTCCTCGTCGACTTCGCGGTGCAGTGCGTCGACGACGGTGGCGTCCTCCGGCTCAACCCCGCCGCCGGGCGTGAGCCAGTACGGATCGACTCCCGGCTTCGTGCGCTTGATCAGGATGAGATCGTCGCCGTCGAGCAGGACGGCGCGTGCGGTGCGCTTGACCACAGGACGTTCGGTCATGGCAAGAGAGTGGCCCGCGGAGAGCCGTCTGAAACTCCTCCGGCCTGATCCGGACGAAAGGCCCTGGGCCCTGTCCTACCGGACCGCCGCGTCCAGCGCCTGTTGGACATCGGCGAGCAGGTCCTCGGGGTCCTCCACGCCGACCGAGAAGCGGATGAAGCCCTCCGCGACGGCGTCGCCGCCCCAGCGGCCCCGGCGCTCCGCGGTGGACCGGACGCCCCCGAAGCTCGTCGCGTCATCGACCAGGCGCAGAGCGGTCAGGAACCGATCCGCGGTGTCCCGGTCGGCCAGTTCGAAGGAGACCACGGACCCGAAGCGCCGCATCTGGCGGGTGGCGACGGCGTACGACGGGTCGGTGGGCAGCCCCGGATACCGCAGGCCTGTCACCTCGGCCCGCTTGGCCAGTGCCTCGGCGAGGGCGAGGGCGTTGGTGCACTGCCGGTCGATGCGCAAGTGGAGGGTGGACAGCGAACGGTGGGCGAGCCAGGCCTCCATCGGTCCGGGGATCGCCCCGACGACCTTGCGCCAGCGCCGCACGTCCGCCGCCAGCCGGGGGTCGCGGCAGGTCACATGGCCGAACAGGATGTCGCCGTGGCCGGTCATGCCCTTGGTGTCACTGGCTACGGAGAAGTCGGCGCCCAACTCCAGCGGACGCTGGCCGATCGGCGTGGCCAGGGTGTTGTCGACGGCGACCAGGGCGCCCGCCGCGTGCGCGGCCTCCACCAGCCGCCGGATGTCGCAGACGTCCAGGCCCGGGTTGGACGGGCTCTCCAGCCACAGCAGCTTCGCCCCGGTCAGCAGGGCCAGCTGGGCGTCACCGCCGGTCGGCGCGGTCCGGACCTCGACCCCGTACGCCGCCAGTTGCTCCCGTACGAGGGGGAGCGCCTGGTAGCCGTCGTCGGGCAGGACCACGGCGTCGCCCGAGCGGACCTGGGAGAGCAGTACCGCGGTGATCGCCGCCATGCCGGAGGCGAAAACCGTCGTGCCCACCTCCTCGCCGGGAGCCTCCAGTTCACCGATGGCCCGCTCCAGGTGGGTCCAGGTCGGGTTGGTCTCCCGGCCGTAGGTGTACGGGCCCACCGGCTCGCCGGAGAGGTGGAAGTGCGCGGCGAAGACGGGGCCGGGCAGCGGGGGTTCGAACTGCTCCGGTTCCGGGAGCCCGGCGCGTACCGCACGTGTTCCGTCACCCATGGTGCTCATGCTCTGCTCCTTTGCTGTTCTCCCCGAGTGGAGACCGGTGTCCCCTGCACTCTTCCAGAGAGGCCGGGAGCAGCCTCCTGCCGCGTATCGGAATCCCGAATGCTGGGATCCGGCCGTGCCGGGTATCAGGTGCCAGGTGCCAGGTGCCCGGTACCAGGTGCCAGGTGCCGGGCCCCGGGTCTCCGGATCAGTTCTCGTCGGGCAGGACGACATTGAGCGCCCAGGACACCACCGAGATGATCAGCCCGCCGAGCACCGCCGTCCAGAACCCCTCGACGTGGAAGCTGAGATCGACCACGTCGGCCAGCCAGGAGGTCAGCAACAGCATCAGGGCGTTGACCACCAGGGTGATCAACCCCAGCGTCAGGATGAACAACGGGAAGGTCAGGAGCTGGACCACCGGCTTCACCACGGAGTTCACCACGCCGAAGATCAGCGCCACCAGGATCAGAGTGAGGGCCTTGCGGCCCGTGCTGCCGCCCTCCAGCGTGATGTTGCCGATCAGCCAGATGGCAACGGCCAGCGCACCCGCGTTGGCGATCGTCTTGACTACGAAATTCTTCATGTGTCTGATCGTGGCAGACACGGTCGGTGGTGGACACCGGCAGCACAGGCACAGCCGACAGCGCGGGCACAAGGGGCGGGACGGGCCATGAAGGCATTCAGACTGGACGAGCTGGAGGCGGAGCGGGCCGCCAACGACGGCGCCTATCTGCAGTTCGTGCGGGAGCGCAACATGTCGGTCGGTCTGTACGCCCTGGACGCGGGAGAGCTCGATCCGCAGCAGCCCCATCAGCAGGACGAGGTCTACTTCGTCGTCAGCGGGCGGGCGTCGATCACGGTGGGGACGGAGACGACCCAGGTCGGCAGGGGGAGCGTCGTCTATGTGCCCGCCGGCGTGGCCCACAAGTTCCACCACATCACCGAGGACCTCAGGGTGATGGTCGTCTTCTCGCCGCCGGAGGGCTGAGCCGCCCGGCCCGGACCCTGCCGGGGGAGGGCGTTCCTGTCGGGGATCCCTAGGGGCTCGATCAGGGGTCTTCAAGGGCTGCGCGCGCCCACCGGACGCCCACGCGCCTTTAGCATCGAGGCAAGGGACTCACAGAGACGAGGTAGAGGCGATGGCCGTGCGGGAGATATTCGCGGGAATGCCCTGGTGGGTGAAGTGGATCGCGGTGCCCGTCATTGCGATCTTCGTGTTCGGCGGTCTGATCGCCAGCGTGGTCGGCTTTGTGATCAGCCTGCTCTTCAAGGCGCTGATCTTCGTCGTGCTGGTCGGCGGACTGATTTTCGTCGTCCGTAAGTTCATGTCGTCGTCATCCTCGCGCGGTGACTGGTAGTCCACGGACCGCGGGCCGGCACGGGGGCCGGCCTGTCCCGTCCGACTCGGGCGGGATTAGCCCAGCAGAGCTAAGTCCCGGAGGAAACCACCCGTCTGCCGCAGGCGGCCGATACAGTGGCAAACCGCTGCCGCCATCCGGAATGTGACTTTCTGTCACCTTGCCGATCGCCTGATCGCTCCTGGGTACGACAGTCCGGTCGTTGGCCTCCGATCGCCGGCGCCCGGATCGGTCCTCGCCGGTCACGGTCACCGGATCTCCGGTCCCCTCCGGTCCTCGGGATCGCGGCAGGCCCGTGGGGGCGGCCCCCACGGGAGGGCCGAAGGCCCGTCACCATGCCTGGGGGTGACCTTTGACCACGGCATCGAGCACCGCTGTCCCGACGTTGATCGGTTCGGTTCAGCGGGCGTTGAGGCTGTTGGAGGCTGTGGGCGCTCATCGGGACGGCGCTCCCGCCAAGCAACTGGCGCGAGAGGCGGGGCTTCCGCTTCCGACCGCGTACCACTTGCTGCGCACGCTCACCCATGAGGGCTATCTCCGCCGTGAGAACGGTGTCTTCCTCTTCGGCGCGGCCGCCGAGAACCTGACCGCGGCGCCCGGCGTCAGGGGGCGCCCGCGCCCCATCTCCGTCGCCGACTCCCTCGACCGCTGGCGGGACGTCATCGGAGCGCCGGTGTACTGCGCCGTCTACTGCGACGGCGAGATCGACCTCATCGCGGTCGCGGACGCCCCCGACACCCCCGCGGTGGAGGAGTGGGCCTCGTTCCGGGAAACCGCCCACGCGCACGCCATCGGGCAGTGTCTGCTCGCCCAGCTCGACGAGAGGGCCCGCGAGGACCACCTCGACCGGCATCCTGTTCGGCCCCTCACTCGTTACTCAGTGCGAGATCGCGCCACGCTTCTGGAGCGGTTGCGCACCCTCCGACGAGGTGAACCGGTCATCGAACGCCAGGAGTACGCACTGGGGACCGTCTGTGCCGCGATTCCGGTCACGGCCGGTGCCACCATTGCGGCGATGGCCATTTCCGTACCCCTGGAACGGGAGGATCGGTTGCTGCCCGCAGTCGAACAGCTACGTGGCGAAGTCGCCAGCCTCTTGCGTTCGTTCGTGTTCTCTATCAGTATCTGAAAAATCACTCCTTGTGATCTGCTATCGCGTGCACCACGATGGCGTCAATAGGGCCATGGGGGATCATTCCTGGCCAGTTTCATCTACTGCGGGGTTGAACGATGCGCGAGTCGGTTCAAGCAGAGGTCATGATGAGCTTCCTCGTCTCCGAGGAGCTCTCGTTCCGTATTCCGGTGGAGCTCCGGTACGAGGTCGGCGATCCGTATGCCATCCGGATGACGTTCCACCTGCCCGGCGATGCCCCTGTGACCTGGGCGTTCGGACGCGAACTACTGCTGGACGGGCTCAACAGCCCGAGCGGCGACGGAGATGTGCACATCGGCCCGACCGAGCCCGAGGGGCTCGGAGATGTGCACATCCGGCTTCAGGTCGGGGCGGATCGCGCGTTGTTCCGTGCGGGGACGGCGCCGCTGGTGGCGTTTCTCGACCGGACGGACAAGCTCGTGCCGCTCGGTCAGGAGCACACGCTGGGTGACTTCGACGGGAACCTGGAGGACGCGCTCGGCCGCATCCTCGCCGAGGAGCAGAACGCCGGCTGACCGGGCGCACCCTGCCGTGCGTCGCCCGCTCGTCCCCGCGGTCCGCCCCCGCTCCCCGGCGTACCCGGCGGCCCGTCACCCCGTCTTACGGCGGCGGCCCCGGCCGGTCCGTGCGGGTGCGGCCGTAGCCGCCTGTGCGCCGTCCGGCCCCGTGCGGTCCGCGGAGACGACCAGCGCGGCGAGCCCCGTGGTCACCGGCACCGAGGCGACGAGTCCGATCGAGCCGACCAGCGTGCGGACGATCTCCTCGGCGACCAGCTCGCTGTTGGCCACCGTGCCCACGCTGCTCTGGGCGATGGAGAAGAGGAGCAGCAGGGGCAGCGCCGCGCCCGCGTACGCCAGCACGAGGGTGTTGACCACCGAGGCGATGTGGTCCCTCCCGATTCTGATACCTGCCCGGTAGAGCCCCTTCCAACCCATCTCCGGGTCGGCCTGGTGCAGTTCCCAGACGGCGGAGGTCTGGGTGACCGTCACATCGTCGAGCACGCCGAGCGAACCGATGATGACGCCCGCCAGCAGCAGACCGCTCATGTCGATGTCCGGGTAGAGACCGTGGATCAGGCCGGTGTTGTCGTCGGTGTTGCCGCTCAGACTGGCCCAGCCGATGAACAGGGAGCCCAGCAGCCCGATCAGCAGCAGCGAGATCAGCGTGCCGATGACCGCGACCGATGTACGGGCCGTCACCCCGTGGCACATGTAGAGGGCCGCCAGCATGATCGCGCTGGACCCGATCACCGCCACGACCAGCGGATTCGAGCCCTGGAGGATCGCCGGCAGGATGAAGAGCGTCAGCACGGCGAACGACACGGCCAGCGCCACCAGCGCCATCACCCCGCGCATCCGGCCCACCAGGACCACCGCCAGGGCGAAGATCCCGGCCAGCAGCGCCATCGGGACCTTCCGGTTCACATCGGTCACCGAGTACTGGAGGTCGCGCGGCGCGTCGGGGGCGTACGCGACGACCACGCCCTGACCCTCCTTCAGCTGGCGGGGCGCGTCCGGCTGGACCACCTCGACGAACCGTCGGCCCTTGTCCTCGCCGCTGGTCACCTCGATGGTGGCCTTCGCGCACTCCCCCTCCTGCTCGTTGACGGCCTCCCGCCCCGCGGGCGTGGAGGTGTCACCGGTCGGGGGCACCTGCGCGGCGTTGACGTCCGCGCAGTCGACCTTGACGACCTGGACGACCTTGCCG
The DNA here is from genome assembly GCF_014649035.1 of Streptomyces sindenensis. GTDB lineage: Bacteria > Actinomycetota > Actinomycetes > Streptomycetales > Streptomycetaceae > Streptomyces > Streptomyces sindenensis. Next base: position 217,866 of record NZ_BMSG01000002.1, on the reverse strand, counting down.
TCCTGGGTCTGCCGGTCGAATCCGACACCGGTGCGCTCGTGGTCGGGCACGCCGCCGGGCCAGAACGCGATCAGACCGACGACGACGGCCGTCGCGAACGGGATCAGCACGGCGGCGATGACCTTGCGCAGATGGCGGGAGACCGGGGCGGCCGGGCCATGGCTGTGCGTGTGGGCGTGGGTGTGGCCCTGGGGCGGCTGGGGTGCGGGGTCGCTTTGAGGGGAGGTCACGGGGCGATCATCGCAAGAACAGGAGGCCCCTCTGGTCAGCTCGCCGGAAAGGACGCTAGCGTGGAGGCACCTTTGCACACGCGGGAGCTCGGAGCACCGGGCTGAGAGGGCGCTGGGATCGCCGTACATCCGTACGGGACACGCTGCGCCGACCGCCGAACCTGTTACCGGGTAATGCCGGCGTAGGGAGTAGGTCTCATGACCACATCGGACGCACGCACGCCTGCCTCGAAACAGACCGCCGAGAACCAGGGCGACGAGGCCGGGAAGTCCATCGGCTGGCACAAGGGGTACGTCCAGGGCTCGCGCCCGGACCTCCGGGTGCCGGTCCGACAGGTGCACCTCACCAACGGCAAGGACGTGACGCTGTACGACACGTCTGGGCCCTACACCGATCCCGCCATCGACACCGATGTCCGCCGGGGCCTCGCGCCACTGCGGGAGAACTGGATCATCGCCCGCGGCGACACCGAGGAGTACGCGGGCCGCCCGGTCCGCCCGGAGGACGACGGGGTCAAGCACACCTCGCCGCGCGGCGGACTGCGCAACCTCGACGCGGTCTTCCCCGGCCGCCCGCGCCAGCCGCGCCGCAGCCACGACGGACGCCCCGTCACCCAGCTCGCGTACGCCCGGCGGGGGGAGATCACCCCGGAGATGGAGTACGTGGCGATCCGGGAGAACGTCGAGGCCGAGGTCGTACGGGAGGAGATCGCGGCGGGCCGTGCCGTGCTGCCGGCCAACGTCAACCACCCCGAGATCGAGCCGATGATCATCGGCAAGCGGTTCCTGGTGAAGGTCAACGCCAACATCGGCAACTCGGCCGTCACCTCCTCCATCGAGGAGGAGGTGGACAAGATGACCTGGGCGACCCAGTGGGGCGCCGACACGGTCATGGACCTGTCCACCGGCCGCAACATCCACACCACCCGTGAGTGGGTGCTGCGCAACTCCCCCGTGCCGATCGGCACCGTCCCGCTCTACCAGGCCCTGGAGAAGGTCGACGGCCGGGCCGAGGAGCTGACCTGGGACATCTACAAGGACACCGTCATCGAGCAGGCCGAACAGGGCGTGGACTACATGACGGTGCACGCCGGAGTGCGCCTGCCGTACGTCCCGCTGACGGCCCGTCGCAAGACCGGGATCGTCTCGCGCGGCGGCTCGATCATGGCGGCCTGGTGCCTGGCGCACCACAAGGAGTCGTTCCTCTACGAGCACTTCGAGGAACTCTGCGAGATCCTCGCGACGTACGACGTCACCTACTCGCTCGGTGACGGGCTGCGCCCCGGCTCGATCGCGGACGCCAACGACGAGGCGCAGTTCGCGGAGCTGCGCACGCTGGGCGAGCTGAACACGATCGCCAAGCGGTTCGGTGTACAGACCATGATCGAGGGCCCCGGGCATGTCCCGATGCACAAGATCAAGGAGAACATCGACCTCCAGCAGGAGATCTGCGAGGAGGCGCCGTTCTACACGCTCGGCCCGCTGACCACGGATGTCGCGCCCGCCTACGACCACATCACCTCGGGCATCGGCGCCGCGATGATCGCCTGGTGGGGCACGGCGATGCTCTGTTACGTCACGCCCAAGGAACACCTGGGGCTGCCGAACCGGGACGACGTGAAGACGGGCGTGATCACCTACAAGATCGCCGCCCACGCGGCCGACCTGGCCAAGGGGCACCCGGGCGCGCAGGAGTGGGACGACGCGCTCTCCGACGCGCGGTTCGAGTTCCGGTGGGAGGACCAGTTCAATCTGGCCCTCGACCCGGACACGGCCCGGGAGTTCCACGACGAGACGCTGCCCGCCGAACCGGCGAAGACGGCGCACTTCTGCTCGATGTGCGGGCCGAAGTTCTGCTCGATGAAGATCTCCCAGGACATCCGCCGTCAGCACGGTGGTTCGCAGAAGGAGATCGAGGAGGGCATGGCCGAGAAGTCCAAGGAGTTCGCGGCCGCCGGGAACCGGGTCTACCTGCCGATCGCGGACTGACCCCTCCGCGGCGCGTCAAGCGCCCGGATCCGCGCGGCGCCCCGGGTTCCGGCCCGGGGCGCCGCGCGGGCGTGTGCCGGTCCCCCCCGGGCCAGACGATCGCCGCGACCGTCCCCCGTACTGCCTCATGCCCAGCTCCCGCTGGTCCGGATCGAACTCCGGTGATCACTGAACAACATCGCGCAACGCCGGGCGATTTGTGAGGCTCTGCCCAACTTGGTTGACCTTGTTGGATTTTGGAACGGTTTCTTGGTTTGTTAAGCGACAGTATGGACACAGTCGTGTGGCAGCTGTATGTACGTTGAGGCAACGGGTCAACCAGGCTTGACCCGTTCCTTATCTGTGGCTTACTTTCCGGCTTGCTTGGCTGAAAGTTGGCGGCCCTGGAACAAGGGCCCGGGGAGGGGAAACACAATGAACTGGTACCTGGCCGTACTCAAGAACTACGCAGGCTTCAGCGGACGCGCGCGCCGCAAGGAGTACTGGATGTTCACGCTCATCAACTTCGTCATCAGCCTGGTGCTCACGATCATCGGCAGTGCGATCGGCGCGGAGTTCATCTCGTACATCTACACCGTCGCGGTGATCATCCCCGCGCTCGCCGTCGGCGTCCGCCGTCTGCACGACACCGGCCGTTCCGGCTGGTGGCTGCTGATCGCGCTCGTCCCGCTGGTCGGCGCCATCGTCCTGATCGTCTTCCTCGCCTCGGAGGGCAAGCCGGAGACGAACGAGTACGGCGTCAACCCGAAGCTGGCTCCGCAGGCCATCTGATCCACCGCTCCGGTCCGTCCGGAGCGTCCCACGGGCCGGGTGCGGCACTTGCCGCCCCGGCCCGCGGTGTGTCCGGGGCCGGCACGCCGGTCTCAGTCCGGCCGGTGTTCCGGGCCGCCGAAGTCCGGGCTCGTGAAGTCGGGGCTGGTGAAGGTCGGCCGGGGGCCGGCCGCCGGGCCGTCGTCCGGACCCGAGAAATCCGGCCTGCTGTACCCGATCTTCGGGATGCGGTTGGGCGAACGGTGCGGGGTCCGGGCGGCGGGCCCCGCGGTGGGGTCGGCCAGGGCGTCCCGGAAGAACGGGAGGATGCCGCGTTCCAGCAGGGCGTGGCGCCACGCCTCCCTGGCCCGCGCCACCTCCTCCGGAAGCTCCTGTTCCTCCTCCTCGGCGGCGAGGGACGTCGCGCCGTTGCGGAGGGCGGTGACGAGCAGTCCGACGGCGGCGACGAGGATCGCCGCGGCGGCGACGCAGGCGAAGAACCATCCGGCCGTGACCATGGAGCGGCCGAACGTCAGCGACGGGCTGACCGTCTTCAGCAGATAGCCGACGAGCAGGAAGATGAGCGCCGCGGTGCCGGCCAGCAGCGGGGTCAGGACCGTGATGACCGCGCCGATGCCCGCGCCCGATCCGGCCGAGGTGCTCTGTGGTCCGTCCAGGCCCGGGACCCCGTCGGCCCCTTCGGCGGCCGCCGCCCGGCGCAGTTCGCCGCGGGCCCTGGTGTAGTGCTCGTACTCGGTGGCCGCGGCGGCGGTGATCAGCGCCGTGGCGCCGAGTGCCATGGTGCGCAGCTGTTCGGTGTTGAGCCGGTCCCCGACGCCCTCCAGGTCCGGGCGTTCGTGAGCGTGGCGCAGTGCGTCGCCCAGGATCCGCTCGTACTCGGGTCCGTCCTCGGCCAGCAGGTGCGGAGCGCTTGTCATCTGCATCCCCCGATGCTCCGTCGGTGCCCGGCTGCCCGCGTTGGACCGGGCGATCGGGTGGAAACGGAGGAGAGCCTGCCACTGATAGGCCGATGGTAGAGCGCTCACGGCAAGGGGTGACAGGGTGTTTCCAGAATTGGGCCCGGTGACGGGCCCGGCGATCGGCGAGGTCGGCGCGGACTGAACCTGAAGCGCCTTCCCCGCCGACGGTCAGTCATGCAGGGGGAGTTGGACCACCAGCAGTTTTCCGGCCATGGTCACTCCGCCGTCCATGGCGATGGCGAGGTCGTCCGCGTACACGTGGGGACCGTTGATCACGGGCCCGGCGCCGTCCTCGCCGTCCTCCGTTCCGACCTCGCCCAGGAGGTAGGGAATGGGGCTGTGACCATGGACGATGCGCTGTCCGCCGTACGTGGTCAGCAGCTCGCGCACCGCCTGGGAGCCGCCCTCGTCCCGGAAGGCGAACCGCTTGGTGAGCTTGCGGAAGAGGTCCCAGCACTCGTCGGCGTCGTTACGCGTGAGAATGGCCGTGATCGTGTCGTTGACGTCCTCGATGGTGGACCCGTAGTCGAGGTAGGCCGTCGTGTCGGAGTGCATCAGCAGATGCCCGTCCTCCTCGACGACCGCGTCGAGCCGGGACATCCACTGGAGGTGGACGTCCTGGAGGCGCTCCATGTCGGTTTTCTGCCCGCCGTTGAGCAGCCAGGCCGCCTGGAAGGTGGCGGTGCCCGCTCCGGAGTTGACGGGGGTGTCGGCGAACCGCTTGGCGCCGATCAGCAGGAGTTCGTGGTTGCCCATCAGGGCCTTGCAGTAGCCCCCGGCCGCCGCCGCCTCGGCGGAGAGCCGCATGACGAGGTCGATGACCCCGATGCCGTCGGGGCCGCGGTCGGTGAAGTCGCCGAGGAACCACAGCCGGGCGTTGCCCGCGGCCCAGTTCCCGTCGGCGTCGATGAGGCCCTGCTCGCCGAGGGCGGCCAGCAGCTCGTCCAGATAGCCGTGGACGTCGCCGACGACGAAGAGCGGGCCGCGGCCGTCGTCGGACGCGGGGTGCGGCTCGGTGACCGTCCGGACCTGGACCGTGTCGCCGCGGCGGATGACCGGGAGGTCCCGCTCGGTCGGGGTGTAGCCCTCCGGCTGCTCGTCACCCACGACGGCGTTTCCGGGGTGCGGCGGGCGGGGCGGCGCGGGGGTGTGCGGCGGGACGGACGCGGCGGGCGGCGGCACGGGCGCGCCCGGTGCCGGGGGGTGCTGATCCGGCGCCTGCGGCGGTACCGAGGAAGGGGGCGCACCCTGAGCCTGCGGTGGCACGGGCGTCTGCGCGTACGGCGGAACCCGGAAGTCACGCAACGTCGCCGTCCGCACCACGGGTTCCTGACCGGCCCCCTGAGTCATCGACCCCTCCACCACCGTCGCGCCGCCGTACACCTGACGGGCCCTGCCTGGTAGAGGTGGTCCGCGGTGTCGTGCGCCCATCATAGGAATGCGGATCGATCTGTGTGACGCACCAGGGGTGGTGAATCCGGGCGCACGCACGGTTCACCGGCCGATTGGTCCGAAAAGAGATGATCAATCCCCGCTGGGGGAGCGCGGCGCGCTGACCGTGGTGCGGGGTGGGCGGCGTTGCGAGGAGGTCCGGACGATGAGCTCCGTCGGTATGACCTGCTCCACCGGCCCGTCGTGCTCGACCCCTTCGATGGCGTCGATGAGGAGCTGGACGACGGCCGTGCCGATCCGGCGGGGCTTCAGCGAGAGCGTCGTGATGGGCGGCTCGGTGGCCGCGTACACGGTGGACTCGCTGCAGCAGACCAGCAGCAGGTCCTCGGGGACGCGCAGCCCGTAGCGGCGGGCCGCCGCGAGGAGGTCGGTCCCGTTGGGGTCGAAGAGCCCGTAGACCGCGTCGGGGCGGTCCGGGCGGGCGAGCAGCCGGTCGGCGGCGACGGCCCCCGCGCAGGGGTCGTGGGCCGGGTAGGACTCGTAGACGGGATCCTGGCCGACCCGCTCGCACCAGTGGAGGTAGGCGGTGGTGGACAGCCGGGTGTACGTGTCGGTGGTGTTGCCGGTCAGCAGGCCGATGCGGCGGGCCCCGGCGGCGGCGAGATGGTCGAGGAGGTCGAGCACGGCGGCCCGGTGGTCGTTGTCGACCCAGGCGGTGACGGGGAGCGTCCCGGCCGGGCGGCCGTCGGAGACGACAGGCAGTCCCTGGCGGACGAGTTCGGTGACGACCGGGTCCTGGTCGGAGGGGTCGATGACGACGGTTCCGTCGAGCGCGACGTTCGACCAGACGTCGTGCCGGGAGGTGGCGGGGAGGATGACGAGGGCGTAGCCGCGGGCCAGCGCCGCGGAGGTCGCGGCTCTCGCCATCTCCGCGAAGTACGCGAATTCGGTGAAGGTGAAAGGTTCATTCCCGTACGTGGTCACGGTCAGGCCGATCAGCCCCGACTTGCCCGTACGGAGGGTTCGGGCCGCGGCGGACGGGCGGTAGCCCAGGCGCTCGGCGACCTCGCGGACATGGCGGCGGGTGGCGTCCGGGAGCCTGCCCTTGCCGTTGAGCGCGTCGGAGACGGTCGTGATCGAGACTCCGGCCGCGGCGGCCACGTCCCGGATCCCCGCCCGTCCTGGCCGGCCGCTGCGCCGGGGGGTCTCCGTCCGGCTCACCTGGTGCTTCCCTGCTGCTGTCATGGCGAGCCGATAGTAGGGCTCCGAGGGGTGGTCGGTCCGGTCGCATATGCGCACGTTGACAGGCACGTTTCTGCAAGGTCACACCCCATCAAATCCCTTGCAATGCAAGGCAGTTGAAGGTTATTGCATGCATGTATCAGGTATTGAAGGGTGGCAGCCTGCTGAATGTGTGATGTCTCGAAGAGGTCTCAACTCACCACTTCGGGGGACGCGCGCCACGGCGCGAGCCACCGGCGCGCGCCGGAACCGGAAACGCTCCCCCGGGCGCGGCCCCCGGACCGGCCCCGGGCGAGGTCCCATTCCCGGGCACTGCGGTCGATTTCCCGCTCGGGCCATTCGCAGCGGGGCCCAATCCTCATAAGGTGTGCAGTATTGCTGTGAACGGACGGTCGAGGAGGACCTGCGGTGAGCGAGACGAGCCCCAAGCTGCGCGCCGAGCTGGACGGCGTTCCCGCCTATGTGCCGGGCAAGCCCGCGGCGGCCGGCGGACCGGTCGCGTACAAGCTGTCCTCCAACGAGAACCCCTATCCCCCGCTGCCGGGCGTGCTGGAGTCGGCGCTCGCCGCCGCGGGGAACTTCAACCGCTACCCGGACATGGCGTGCACCGGCCTGATGAACGCGCTGGCCGAGCGTTTCGGTGTGCCCCTGGCGCACCTCGCCACCGGAACGGGGTCGGTGGGGGTGGCCCAGCAGCTGCTCCAGGCCACCTCCGGCCCCGGTGACGAGGTCATCTACGCCTGGCGGTCCTTCGAGGCGTACCCGATCATCACCCAGGTCAGCGGCGCGACCTCGGTCAAGGTGCCGTTGACCGCGGGGGATGTGCACGACCTCGACGCGATGGCGGAGGCGATCACCGACCGGACCCGGCTGATCTTCGTCTGCAACCCCAACAACCCCACCGGCACGGTGGTGCGCCGGGCCGAGCTGGAACGGTTCCTCGACCGGGTGCCGAGCGATGTCCTGGTGGTGCTGGACGAGGCGTACAAGGAGTTCATCCGCGACGCCGACGTACCCGACGGCATCGAGATCTACCGTGACCGGCCCAATGTGGCCGTGCTGCGGACCTTCTCCAAGGCGTACGGCCTGGCCGGGCTGCGGGTCGGGTTCGCCGTGGCGCACGAGCCGGTGGCCGCGGCGCTGCGCAAGACCGCCGTCCCCTTCGGCGTGAGCCAGCTCGCCCAGGACGCGGCCGTGGCCTCGCTCCGCGCCGAGGACGAGCTGCTGGGCCGGGTCGGCTCGCTGGTCGCCGAGCGCGCCCGGGTGAGCGCGGAGCTGGCGCGCCAGGGCTGGACGGTGCCGGAGTCGCACGCGAATTTCGTCTGGCTGCGGCTCGGCGAGCGGACCCTCGACTTCGCGGGGGCCTGTGAGCGGGCCGGTGTGGTCGTCCGCCCGTTCGCGGGCGAGGGCGTACGGGTCACGATCGGCGAGACCGAGGGGAACGACCTGTTCCTCAAGGCGGCGGAGGCGTTCCGCGCGGAGCTGTAGGGCGTTGGGCCCTGCCGTCGGTCTGACGGCAGGGCCTCGGCGCGCCGCCGATACGACCGGGTGGGGCCCCGGACCTCGATCGACGAGGTCCGGGGCCCCTTTCTGTCGGGCCGGGTGCCGGCGGCAACAGGCGATAGCACGGGGCAGGTGGCCGAAAAGGGGTACCCCCGGCGAAGGCTCCGAAAGTGTGTGCGCCATAATTGCTTGTGAATGTGAACGCGTTCACAAGCGTGCCCTGTTTCCTCCCGCAATCAGGGGGATCAAAGGGGCATAGTGCCGGGATGACCACGGCGATGTAAGGAGACTGACGACGTGGACCTAGCTCTGGCGCCGGAGACCCTGGCGCGATGGCAGTTCGGCATCACCACCGTCTACCACTTCCTCTTCGTCCCTCTGACGATCTCGCTCGCCGCGCTCACCGCCGGCCTGCAGACGGCCTGGGTGCGGACGGAGAAGGAGAAGTACCTCAGGGCGACCAAGTTCTGGGGCAAGCTGTTCCTGATCAACATCGCCATGGGCGTCGTCACGGGCATCGTCCAGGAGTTCCAGTTCGGGATGAACTGGTCCGACTACTCGCGCTTCGTCGGCGACATCTTCGGCGCTCCGCTCGCCTTCGAGGCGCTGATCGCCTTCTTCTTCGAGTCCACCTTCATCGGGCTGTGGATCTTCGGCTGGGACAAGCTGCCGAAGAAGATCCACCTGGCCTGCATGTGGATGGTCTCGATCGGCACGATCCTCTCCGCCTACTTCATCCTGGCGGCCAACTCCTGGATGCAGCACCCGGTGGGCTACCGGATCAACGAGGAGCGCGGCCGCGCCGAGCTCACCGACTTCTGGCGGGTGCTCACCCAGGACACCGCGGTCACCCAGTTCTTCCACACCATCACGGCGGCGTTCCTGGTCGGCGGGGCCTTCATGGTCGGTATCGCCGCGTTCCACCTGGCGCGCAAGAAGCACATCCCGGTGATGCGGACCTCGCTCCGTCTGGGGCTGATCACCGTCGTGGTCGCCGGACTGCTCACCGCCGTCAGCGGCGACAGCCTCGCCAAGGTCATGTTCCGGCAGCAGCCGATGAAGATGGCCGCCGCCGAGGCGCTGTGGGACGGCCAGGAGCGGGCGCCCTTCTCGATATTCGCGTACGGGGACGTCAGCGAGGGCCACAACTCCGTGGAGATCTCGCTGCCCGGGGTGCTGTCCTTCCTCGCCAACAACGACCCGAACTCCTATGTCCCCGGCATCAACGACATCAACAAGGAGTCGCAGGAGAAGTACGGGCCCGGCGACTACCGGCCCAACATCCCGGTCGCGTTCTGGAGCTTCCGGTGGATGATCGGCTTCGGGATGGCCTCCTTCGGACTCGGCCTCCTGGGGCTCTGGCTGACCCGGAAGAAGTTCCTGCTGCCACCGGCGCTGCGGACCGGTGAGGACGAGGTGCCGCATCTGGTCCTGTTCCGGAACAAGGCGCTGAGCCCGAGGCTCACCAAGCTCTACTGGCTCGTCGCGCTCTGGACCCTGCTCTTCCCGCTGATCGCCAACTCCTGGGGCTGGATCTTCACCGAGATGGGCCGCCAGCCGTGGGTGGTCTACGGAGTGCTGGAGACGCGTGCCGGGGTCTCCCCCGGTGTCTCGCAGGGCGAGGTCCTCACCTCGATGATCGTCTTCACCCTGCTGTACGCGGTGCTCGCCGTGATCGAGGTGAAGCTGCTCGTGAAGTACATCAAGGCCGGGCCGCCGGAACTCACCGAGGACGACCTCAACCCGCCCACGAAGATCGGCGGCCACGACGACGCAGACGCCGACCGGCCGATGGCCTTCTCGTACTGAGCACACAGGAGCTGAGAGATGGAACTCCACGACGTCTGGTTCGTGCTCATCGCCGTCCTCTGGACCGGCTACTTCTTCCTGGAGGGCTTCGACTTCGGCATCGGGGTCCTCACCAAACTGCTGGCCCGCGACCGCAAGGAGAAGAGGGTCCTGATCAACACGATCGGGCCCGTCTGGGACGGCAACGAGGTCTGGCTGCTCACCGCGGGCGGCGCGACCTTCGCGGCCTTCCCCGAGTGGTACGCCACTCTCTTCTCCGGCTTCTACCTGCCGCTGCTGATCATCCTGTTCTGCCTGATCGTGCGGGGCGTCGCCTTCGAGTACCGCGCCAAGCGGCCCGAGGAGCGGTGGCAGACGAACTGGGAGACCGCGATCTTCTGGACCTCCCTGATCCCCGCCGTGCTGTGGGGGGTGGCGTTCGGGAACATCGTCCGGGGCGTGAAGATCGACGCCGACATGGAGTACGTCGGCACCTTCTGGGACCTCCTCAACCCGTACGCGATCCTCGGCGGCCTCGTCACGCTCACTCTCTTCACCTTCCACGGAGCGGTGTTCGCCGGCCTCAAGACGGCGGGCGACATCCGGGCCCGGGCCCGCGCCCTGGCGCTGAAGCTGGGACCCGTCACCGCGCTCCTCGCGCTGGGCTTCCTGCTCTGGACCCAGGCCGACAACGGGGACGGCTGGAGCATGGGAGCCCTGGTCGTGGCGGTGGTGTCGCTGCTGGCCGCGATCGGAGCCGTCGCCAAGGGACGTGAGGGCTGGTCGTTCGCGTTCTCGGGCGTGACGATCGCGGCGGCGGTCGCGATGCTCTTCCTGACGCTCTTCCCGAACGTGATGCCGTCCTCGTTGAACGACGCCTGGAACCTCACGGTCACCAACGCCTCGTCCAGCCCGTACACGCTCAAGATCATGACCTGGTGCGCGGGCATCGCCACGCCCATCGTGCTGCTCTACCAGAGCTGGACCTACTGGGTCTTCCGCAAGCGCATCGGCACCCAGCACATCGCCGACGCGCACTGACTCCGGTGAGCCGCTGCGGGCCTCGCCGGGCCCGCAGCAGCTCCCGATCCCGCAGAGCTCACCGACCCCGCCGGGGGGATGTTTCACGTGAAACCGATCGATCCGCGTCTGCTCCACCACGCACGGGCCACCCGCCTCTTCCTGGCGGCCGTGGTGGCTCTCGGCCTGGTCGGCGCCCTGTTGGTGATCGCCCAGGCGATGCTCATCGCCGAGATCGTGGTGGGCGGTTTCGAGGACGGGCTCACGGTCACCGAACTACGCACCCCTCTCCTGCTGCTCGCCGCGGTCGCGCTCGGCCGGGCCGTCGTCGCCTGGCTCACCGAGCTGGCCGCCCATCGCGCCAGCGCGGCCGTCAAGTCCGAACTGCGCGGCCGACTCCTGGAGCGGGCCACGCGGCTGGGGCCGGACTGGCTGGGCGGACAGCGCACCGGTTCGCTGGTCGCGCTGGCGACCCGGGGGATCGACGCGCTCGACGACTACTTCGCCCGCTATCTCCCACAGCTCGGCCTCGCGGTCGTCGTGCCGGTGGCGGTGCTGGCCCGGATCGTCACGGAGGACTGGGTCTCGGCGGCGATCATCGTCGTCACCCTGCCGCTCATCCCGCTGTTCATGATCCTGATCGGCTGGGCCACCCAGTCCCGGATGGACCGTCAGTGGCAGCTGCTGTCCCGGCTCTCCGGGCACTTCCTGGACGTCGTCGCCGGGCTGCCGACCCTGAAGGTCTTCGGGCGGGCCAAGGCCCAGGCCGAGTCGATCCGCACGATCACGTCCGACTACCGCCGGGCCACCCTGCGCACCCTGCGGATCGCCTTCCTCTCCTCCTTCGCGCTGGAGCTGCTGGCGACCCTGTCGGTGGCCCTCGTCGCCGTCACCATCGGCATGCGGCTCGTCCACGGCGAACTCGACCTCTACACCGGCCTGGTGGTCCTGATCCTGGCCCCGGAGGCCTATCTGCCGATCCGCCAGGTCGGGGCGCAGTACCACGCGGCGGCCGAGGGGCTCTCGGCCGCCGAGGAGATCTTCGCGGTCCTGGAGACCGAACCCCGCACCTCGGGCACCGAGGACGCCCCGGACGTGCTGCGGCTGGAGCTGGCGGACGTGACCGTACGCCACGAGGGCCGCGCCGAACCGTCGTTGGACGCCGCCTCGCTCACCGTCGAGCCGGGGGAGACCGTTGCCCTGGTCGGCCCGAGCGGCGTCGGCAAGTCCACCCTGCTGAACGTGATCCTGGGCTTCGCCCGGCCCGACGAGGGGCACGTTCGGGCCGGGGGGCGGGACCTCGCGGACCTGGACCCCGAACGCTGGCGGAGCCGTATCGCCTGGGTCCCCCAGCGCCCCCACCTCTTCGCGGGCACGATCGCCGAGAACGTCCGCCTCGCCCGGCCCGACGCCGACGACGAGGCGGTCGTCGCGGCGCTGCGGGACGCGGGCGCGTACGACTTCGTCGCCGCGCTCCCGGACGGGATGCTGACCGTGCTCGGCGAGGACGGCGCCGGGCTCTCCGCGGGCCAGCGCCAGCGCATCGCCCTCGCCCGGGCGTTCCTCGCCGACCGGCCGCTCCTGCTGCTGGACGAGCCGACCGCGAGCCTGGACGGCGAGAGCGAGGCCGGCATCGTCGACGCCGTACGGAGGCTGGCCGCCGGGCGGACCGTGCTGCTGGTCGTCCACCGCCCGGCGCTGCTGGCGGTCGCCGACCGTGTGGTGGCGCTGGAACCGCGCGCCGACGCCCGGACGGAGGGGTACGGGGAGCTCGTCGCGGGTCTCGCGGCTCCAAGCCCGGCCGTCCCGGAGCCGCTCGCGGGCGGCGAACTGCCGACCGCCCGCCCCGTGGAGTCCCTGGGCTCCCCCGTTCCGGCCGGGACCCGCCCGGGACGGGTGCTCGCCCGGGTCCGGGCGTCGGCCGGGGACCGGCGCGGACAACTGGCCCTGGCCCTGCTGCTGGGCAGTCTGGCCGTCGGCTCGGCCGTGGGGCTCATGGCGGTCTCCGGCTGGCTGATCTCCCGCGCCTCCGAGGAGCCGCCGGTCATGTACTTGATGATGGCGGTCACCGCGACCCGGGCCTTCGGTATCGGGCGGGCCGTCTTCCGCTACGCCGAGCGGCTCGTCTCGCACGACGCCGTGCTGAAGCTCCTCGCCCACCTGCGCGTCGCCGTCTACCGGGGCCTCGAACGCATCGCCCCCGCCGGTCTGCGCACCACCCGGCGCGGGGACCTGCTGTCCCGCCTCGTCGCGGATGTGGACGCGCTCCAGGACTACTGGCTGCGCTGGCTGCTGCCCGCCTCCACCGCCGTCGTGGTGGGGACCGCCGCCGCCGGGTTCACCGGCTGGCTGCTTCCCGAGGCGGGCGTGATCCTCGCGGTCGGCCTGCTGCTCGCCGGAGTCGGCGTCCCGCTCGTCAGCGGCGCCTGCGCCCGCCGTACGGAGCGTCAGCTCGCGCCCGCCCGCGCCACCCTGGCCACCCGGGTGACCGACCTGCTCGGTGGCACCGCCGAACTGACCGTCGCGGGCGCTCTGCCCGCCCGGCAGGAGCGGCTGCGCTCGGCCGACACCCTCCTGACCCGGATCGCCTCCCGGGCGGCGGCCGCGACGGCACTGGGCGGCGGTCTTTCCGCCCTCGTCTGCGGGCTCACCGTGGTGGCCGCCGCGGCCGTCGGCGTCCCCGCCGTCAACGACGGACGGCTGTCCGGGGTCGCGCTCGCGGTGGTGGTGCTGACCCCGCTGGCCGCCTTCGAGGCCGTCGCCGGGCTGCCGCTGGCCGTGCAGTACCGCCAGCGCGTCGCCCGGAGCGCGGAGCGCGTGTTCGAGGTGCTGGACGCCCCCGTACCCGTACAGGAGCCCCGGACCCCGGCCGAGGAGCCCGGCTCGCCCTTCCCGCTGGAGGTACGCGCGCTGAGCGCCCGCTACCCGGGGGCCGGGCACGACGCGCTGGCCTCGCTCGACCTGACGCTGACGCCCGGACGGCGCATCGCGGTCGTGGGACCTTCCGGCTCGGGCAAGACGACGCTCGCCCAGGTCCTCCTGCGCTTCCTGGACGCCTCGTCGGGGACGTACCGGCTCGGCGGCGCCGAGGCGTCCGCCCTGGACTCGGACACGGTCCGGCGCTCGGTCGGCCTGTGCGCCCAGGACGCCCACGTCTTCGACAGCACGATCCGCGAGAACCTGCGGCTGGCCCGGCCCGGGGCGACCGACGCCGAACTGCGCGACGCGCTCTCCCGGGCCCGCCTCCTGGACTGGGTGCGGGCCCTGCCGGAAGGCCTCGACACGGCCGTCGGCGAGCACGGCGCCCGGCTCTCCGGCGGCCAGCGCCAGCGCCTCGCCCTGGCCCGCGCGCTCCTCGCCGACTTCCCCGTTCTCGTCCTGGACGAGCCCGCCGAACACCTCGACCTGCCGACCGCCGACGCCCTCACCGCCGATCTGCTGGCCGCGACCCGGGGGCGTGCGACGGTTCTGATCACTCACCGGCTGACCGGTCTGGAGGCGGTCGACGAGGTGCTGGTGCTGGACGCGGGCCGGGTCGTCCAGCGCGGCCCGTACGCCGAACTGGCCACCGGGGACGGGCCGCTGCGCCGCATGCTGGAGCGCGAACGCGAGACGGTGGGAGCGGCGGTGTAGGGCGATGGAGGACGCAGGCGGGCGCCGGGCGGCCGTCGCCCTTCCTGCCGTGGGGCCGGGCAGGCGGTGTGGCGGGAGGGTGTCGGCCTTCCGGCCATCGGGCGCATTTCCGACTTTCGTCCCTTATCGGCACTTACTAGGCTCAGGTCATGGCAGAGCCCGACCCGAAGGACTCCCTCGACGCCGCCACCCGGGCCACCCGCAGCCTTCAGGGGCTGTCCACCGAGCTGACCGCGCGGGTGCCGCAGCTCCTGGAGGCGATGCGGTCCGTCGGCGCGGGGCTGGAGCTGCACTCCACCCTGGACCGGATCTGCGAGACGGCCGCCGAGCTGGCCCACGCCCGGTACGCGGCCATCGGCGTCGTCGACGACCGGGGTGAGGGGCTTTCGGACTTCGTCACCCACGGCGTTCCGCAGGACGTGGCCGAGGAGATCGGGCGACGGCCCGACGGCCACCGGGGCCTGCTCGGCGCGCTGATCCACGACCCCGCCCCGGTCCGGCTGGCCGATCTGTCCACCGACCCGCGCTCCGCCGGGTTCCCGCCGGGCCACCCCCGGATGCGGTCCTTCCTCGGGGTGCCCATCCGGGTCCAGGGGGAGATCTTCGGCAACCTCTACCTGACCGAGAAGCACGGCGGCGCGGAGTTCAGCGACTACGACCTCCACATGGTCCGGGTGCTGGCCACGGAGGCCGGGATCGCCATCGGCAACGCCCGGCTGTACGAGGCGGCGCGCCAGCGGGAGCACTGGATCGACGGGTCGGTGGCGGTCACGACGGCGCTTCTGTCGGGCGGGGACGCCGACGAGGCCCTGTCCGTGGTCGCCGAACAGGCCCGCCGGCTCGCGGACGCCGCCGCCGGGATCGTGCTGCTGCCCGCCGAGGAGGGCGGTCTGGAGATCGTCGCCGTGTCGTCCGACGACCCCTCGTCCTCGCTCGGGGTGATCATTCCGGGCCGGAGCGCGGTGGCGGCGAAACTCCTCGCGGGCGAGGCGGTGTTCATCGACGACTCGGCCTCCGACAGCCGGATGGTGACCCGGCTGGCCGACCGGTTCGGCCCCAGCATGCTGCTGCCGCTCCAGAGCGGCGGCCGGGTGCTCGGCGCGCTGGCCACTCCCCGCGCCCGGGGCGCGCGCCCGTTCACGGAGGCCGAGCGGACCCTCGCCACGCAGTTCGCCTCCCAGGCGGCGCTGGCGCTGATGATGGCCGAGGCGCAGCGGGACCGGGAGCGGCTCGCGGTGTACGAGGACCGCGACCGGATCGCCCGCGACCTCCACGACCTGGTCATCCAGCGGCTGTTCGCCACCGGGATGATGCTGGAGAGCGCCCAGCGCAGATCGGTGGTGCCGGAGGTGCGGACCGGTGTCGGCCGGGCGGTCGACGAGCTGGATGTGACCATCCAGGAGATCCGTACGGCGATCTTCGCGCTCCAGCAGGAGCCGGCCGAGGCCCCCTCGGGGCTGCGTACCCGGGTGCTGCGGGAGATCAAC
The DNA here is from genome assembly GCF_014649035.1 of Streptomyces sindenensis. GTDB lineage: Bacteria > Actinomycetota > Actinomycetes > Streptomycetales > Streptomycetaceae > Streptomyces > Streptomyces sindenensis. The sequence continues at coordinate 201,852 of NZ_BMSG01000002.1, read as the reverse complement.
ATGGCGGCCGTCCCGCTCGGCTTCAAGCCCTCGCACCGCTTCTTGGGCCCGGTGGACTCGCTCGTCGGCGAGCTGACGGGCAAGAACCTGGTCGCCGCGTTGCGCGAGGCCCTCTCCAACGCGTTCCGGCACGCGGAGGCGTCGCTGATCGATGTGGTCGTCGACGCGACGGTGACGCTGGCGGACGGCCGGGCCGCGGTACGGCTCTCGGTCGCCGACGACGGGGTGGGCGTCCCGGAGGGCGGACGCCGCAGCGGACTGCGCAACCTGGCCCGCCGGGCCGAGTCCCTGGGCGGGGCGAGCCGGATCGAGCCGGGCATGGGGGAGGACGGCGGCGGGACGACGGTGGTGTGGGAGGCGCCGCTGTGAAGGGAGCGCCTCCCCGATGTGCCGAAAGGTTTCAGCGGGCCTCGGTGCGGCCGGCCTGGGTGCGGCGGGCCTGGGTGCGGCCCTCCGCGCGGGCGGCGAGGATCCGCTCGATGACGAGGGCCACCCCGTCCTCCTCGTTGGTCGCGGTCCGGCCCGTGGCGGCGGCCAGCGCGTCCGGGTGGGCGTTGCCCATGGCGAAGGAGGCGCCGGCCCAGCTGAGCATCTCGATGTCGTTGGGCATGTCGCCGAAGGCGACCACCTCGGCGGGCGAGATGCCGCGCTCGGCACAACAGGCGGCGAGCGTGGTGGCCTTGGAGACGCCGAGTCCGCTGACCTCCAGCAGCGCGGACGGGCTGGAGCGGGTGATGGAGGCCCGGTCGCCGGCCGTCCTACGGGCCAGGTCGAGGAACGCGTCCGGCGCCAGCTCGGTGTGGTGGGCCAGCAGCTTGAGCACGGGCGCGCCGACGCCCGGGGCGTCCTCGTGCAGCAGCTTCTCGGCGACGGCGACCGAGGCCCCCGGGTCCAGGTGGAACGGCGGGTAGGCCGGTTCGTAGTTGATGCCGGTGGTCATCTCGACGGCGAAGGAGGTGCCGGGGGCCGCCTCGCGCAGGGTGCGCACGACGTGGAGCGCGGCGTCGCGCTCCAGCGCCCGTACGGCGAGGAGGTCGCCGTCCGTCCGCAGATCGGTGACCACGGCGCCGTTGGCGCAGATCGCGGTGGAGTGGCTCTGGACGTGGTTCCGTACGACGTCCATCCAGCGGGCCGGCCGGCCGGTGACGAAGAAGACCTCGATCCCGGCCTCCTCGGCCGCCGCGAGGGCCGCGACGGTGCGCGGGGACAGCGTCTTGTCGTCGCGCAGCAGGGTGCCGTCGAGGTCGGTGGCGATCAGCCGGGTCGCGGCGGGAAGAGGCGTATCGGTCACTGAGGTCACCGGGCCATTCTCGCCCACGAGGGTGCACGGGCGTGCGAAGGGGCGCACATTTGAGTGGATGGAGGCGCTGATCTGCGGAAAATCCCTATGGCATATGCCAAAGCCATGAGGGTGGCCTCAAGGGACATGCCATCGTCCGTCCGGCAGCCGATCAGGGGGGCGGCAGGGACGGCGGCCCTCCCCCGACGACGCCGGGTCAGGACGGACCAGTGGAACGGACCAGTGGAACGGATCAGTGGAACGGATCAGTCAGGTGTGAGCGGGTTTCTCCCGGGCGGACTCTGAGCGTGATTCCGTTGCACGCCACCAGGAGCGGCAGCGGTCGACGAAGCCCCCTCTCGGACAGCGGCCGGCTTCCCCGCCGCGTACACGACCACCCGTCCTGGCGGAGCTTCCGCGACGGGCCGTGGATCGGCGCGACCCCGACCCCGGCACCGACGGCGGCGACGGTGACGCGGCGTATGCGTCTGGGCGTCCTCGTGGGCTCAGTCGAGCCTTTCGCCCCGCGGCAGCGCCTACCCGGTGCGGAAGCTGATGCCCCGAGTCCGCACGTATGCGGTCGCTCAGCGGAGCTGGGTGGCGGCCTCGGCGGCGATCCGCTCGAACACCGCCTGGTCCGCGGCGAAGCCGGAGTCGGGGATGGGCCAGTGGATGACGATCTCGGTGAAGCCCAGCTCCTGGTGGCGGCCCGCGAAGTCCACGAAGGCGTCGACGGACTCCAGGGGACGGTTGCGGTCCGGCGTGAATCCGGTCAGCAGGATCTTGTCCAGCTCGGCCACGTTCCTGCCGGCCGCCGCGCAGGCCTTGGCGAGGTTCTCGGCCTGCCCCCTGATCGCCTCGACGGACTCCTCGGGCGTACCTGTCTCGAAGAGCTTGGGGTCGCCTGTGGTCACCCACGCCTGCCCGTGCCGGGCCGCCAGCTTCAGGCCGCGCGGGCCGGTGGCCGCGACGGCGAAGGGCAGCCTCGGGCGCTGTACGCATCCCGGGATGTTGCGCGCCTCGGTCGCCGAGTAGAAGGTCCCCTCGTACGTCACCGAGTCCTCGGTCAGCAGCCGGTCGAGCAGCGGCACGAACTCTCCGAACCTGTCGGCGCGCTCGCGCGGCGTCCAGGGCTCCGCGTCGCCCCTGAGCAGCGTCGTGGCATCGAAGCCGTTGCCGCCGGCGCCGATGCCCAGCGTGAACCGGCCGCCGGAGATGTCGTCCAGCGAGATGAGCTCCTTGGCGAGCGTCACAGGGTGCCGGAAGTTGGGTGACGTCACGAGCGTCCCCAAGCGCAGCCGCTCGGTGGCCGTCGCGGCGGCGGTCAGCGTGGGCACCGCGCCGAACCACGGCCCGTCGCGGAACGGAACCCGCCAGGACAGGTGGTCGTACGTGTACGCCGCGTGGAAGCCGAGCTCCTCGGCGCGCAGCCACTGGTCACGGCCGCCCTCGTGCCAGCGGTGAACGGGCAGGATCACGGTGCTCAGGCGCAGGCTCATGCCTCAGAGCCTACGACGATGCCCAAGGGCCCCGACCGCCGCGGGTGGGCCCTCCAGCAGGCCGGGCCACCCGCGGCACACAGACCCGTCGCACGACGTCGCCGGTCAGCCCCGACAGCCGAGGTGACGCGGGGCGGCGGTCCTGGGGGCGTGCCGCCGCGGCCCGGAGACGGCCTCGGCCGCCTCACCTCAAGGGACCACGGTCACCTCGACTCCGCTGAGGAAGTCTGCCCGGTACGGCGCGAGGTCCACGTCGTCCCGCGATGCCAGGATGTGCAGGCGCAGCCCCTGGGGGCGGTCCTCCCGCGCACCGTCGCCTGTGCCGGGCCCGGCCCCGTAGGCGAGGAGCAGCGACGGGTCGGTCAGAGCGCGCAGCGACACGAAGCGGTCGGCCTCGTCGCCTCCCAGACCGGGGTCGACGGCTTCCGAAGGCAGCGGGGTGAACCCGAGCCGCTTCTTGAACTCGTACAGGCCGGGGGAGGTGATGTGCCCGTACAGAGAGGTGTCGTTGCCCAGGGACATGCGGGCGCAGTTCAGGTCCCGGCCGGCCTGGAATGCCGCCATGTACAGGGCGCGGGTCAGGGAGCCGCGCTGTTCGACATCGGCGGTGGCCACATAGCGCAGCTGGAGCAGAAAACCGTCCGTGCGCACCCGGCAGACGCACCCACCCACCATGCGGCTTCCCGCGTACGCGAAGACACCGATGTGGGAACCGGACTGCTCCAGGAGTGACCGCTGCTCGCCACGGGCCAGGTTCACGCCGTTGCGCATGTCGGCGACCTGCTTCTCGTACACGCCCAGGAACTCCTCCAACGGGCCTTCCTCCAGCTCCGGCCGCACCTCCACACGCAGTCCGGCCGAGGCGGAGAGCTCCAGGCCTCGTCGCACCTTGCGCCTCTCGTTGGAGCTGAGTTCCCCGAGGAACTCGGCCTCGGAGGCTCGGAGCGGCGCGACCCAGTTGACCCAGCCGGGCTTCACGATGAACCCGGCGGCCGTGAGGCGTGCCTCGTCGCGCGGGTGGGGATCGACGACCCTCAGCAGGTCGACGTCCGGCCCGCGCCAGGGGCCGGACGAGGCCAGCGCCTCCTCGGCGGTGAGCTCGGCGACGGTGAGCCCGTAGCGGTCGACGATGTCCATCAGCGCTGCTCTCCTTGCTCGTGGGACGAACCGGCGGTGTCTGCTGGGCGCACGGCGGCATGGAGCCGCGCGAGCAGGTGCTCCGCCCGTGAGGTGAGGACGTGGGCGCGCTCGGCGTCCGGGGCCACGCTGTGGAAGACCAACGCGAGCATGACCGCGGTGTCCAGCCGGTACAGCAGGGCCGCCGACGAGTCCAGGTCCGGGGTCGGCAGCGACTCCGCGTAGCCGGCCAGGACGGCCTCCGCGTCGATCCCGTTGTCGGGCAGCAGGGCGTACTCGGCGACCCTCGCGAGCTCCATGAGCGGCGGCCCGATCAGAGCGTTGGACCAGTCGACGACTGCCGCGAGCCGGCCCTGTCGGCCCAGCAGGTTCTGGCGGCGGACGTCGAGGTGCAGGAGGCGGTGCGGGGTCCGGACGGCCTCCAGGGCGGCTTCGATTCGGTGGCGGGCGGGCAGCGGCGGCAGGGCCGGGGCCTTGAGCAGCAGGTTGGCGTGCCGGTCGGACAGCCGCTGGATGAAGAAGGTCGCGAAGTCGCCGGGCGCCTGGTAGGCGAGGCGTACCGACGGGGGCGTCGCGCCGTGCAGCGCGGCGAGGAAGCGGCCCACGTCGCGGCCGTCGAGCGGCACGTCGTCGTGCTCGACATGGGCGGCGAGGGAGACGACGATGCCGTCCGGTTGTTCGATCCGTCGCAGCGGTGTCGCCACCGGCAGACCGAGCGGACCGAGGTGGGCGGCGATCTCGTGCTCCTGCCGGACCAGGTCGGCGCTGTCGACATTCCCGTACGGCGAGAGGTACACCCGGTGCCGGGGGATGCGTAGCACCGCCTCGCCGAGAGCGGGATGCCCCACGCGGCACACCACGAAGTCCACCCCCTCACCTGCGAGCCCATGGAGCGTCAGCCCGTGCTCGGTGGCGATGGCGCGGGCCACAGCCTCCGTGTCCACAGCCGTCTCACGGGGTGTTCCACTGGTCATCGGGCGTCCTCCGTGGTGACGAGCGGCAGGCTGGACACGAGGTCCATCAGGGTGTCGAGCGAGCTGACCTTGGGGCCGGGGTGGTCGGGGAAACGTCCGTAGCGGTCGATGAGCAGCGGGTGCATGCCGGCGTCCCGCGCCCCGTCGATGTCGACGACGAGTGAGTCGCCGATGAACACGCACTCCGCGGGCGACCGTTCGAGCCGACGGCAGGTCAGGGCGAAGATCTCCGGGCGGGGCTTCTCGAAGCCGACCTCGCTGCTGATGACGACCTCGTCGAACCGTTCGGTGAGCTGGTGTGCCGCGAGGATGTCACGCAGCCATCCGTCGAAGTTGGAGACCAGAGCGACCTGGTGTCCGGCGGCCCGCAGGGCGTCGAGGCAGGGCAGGACGTCGGGGTAGAGGCGGTAGTGCGCAGGGTCCAGGGCATAGCGGGCGGCGCGCTGCGCGGCGGCGTGGGAGTCGGCGCCGCCCGCGCGCCGCAGCGCGTCGTGGAAGAACGCGGTCCACATGGCCAGCCGGGCGTCGGCGTCCGGCTCGTCGTCAGGCCAGTGGCCCTCCGCGCCGATGGCCCACAGCGCCTCCCGCACGTCCTGCGCCGAGGGTGCTCCCTCGGCTCCGAGCCAGGAGACGGAGAGGAGCTCGGGGAAGGCGGGGGTCAGTTCGAGGAGCGTGTCGGCGGCGTCGAACAGCAGGGCGGGCAGGGGGCGGGTCATCGCAGGCCTCCATCGGCGATCAACAGGCTGGACAGGCCCCCTCGGTCCGCTGGGAGCCCTTCCCTCAGACCTTCCGGGGTGCCGTGGAGGAAGAAGGTCTCTTCCTCGCTGGAGAAGTAGTCGCTCATCAGCACGGCGGACTTCTCCTTGCCGCAGAGACGGACGGCTTCGAGGGCCAGGTCGACGTCGCCCTTGTGCATTTCGACCAGGACGCACGTGATGCCCGCGGCCAGGTAGCTGGTGAGCTCCCCGAGGAACTGCTGGGGCGGCAGGCTGTGGCGGCCGTGAAGTCCGGAGAGGTAGGCGAAGGACCGGGCGAAGGGGTCGTCTTGGAAGTGCCGGGCGTTCTGCGCGGCAGCGAGGAGGCCGATCGGGATGCCGGGGGTGACGCGGATCTCACGGTCGGTCAGCGGCAGTCCGTCGAGGACGTCGTACGTGTCGGGGTTGCCTTCGACGAGCAGACCCACGTGCTGGTGGCCGGCGTCGTGCAGCTCGCGCAGCGCCTCGTCCACCTGGTCGATGTTCTGGTCGAAGTCGCCGTAGCGGTAGGGCAGCACGTGCGGGACGAAACGCTCGTGCCCAGGGATCCGGCTGAAGGTGTGGTGGTGCGTCCAGTCGGTCATGACCACGTGCGAGCCGGTGGCGAGTGGGCCCAGGGCGTCCTCGCCCGCGTCGAGCGTCCACGGCCCGACCCCCACGGCCTGCACGGTCTGGGGTCCGCGCTCGGTGCCTTGCCCGCCGGGGGGACCCGGGGGCGGTGCGGTGGTCCCGAGCCGGTCCAGCCGCCGCGCGATCGAGGCGGCCCTGCGGCTGCGGAACAGGCTGGGAACGACGAAGGCGATGGGCTCCGCGCCGTCCTCCGCGGCCGGGAGGTATCCCGATTCGGTGGCGGCCGCGGTGAACTCGGCCAGGCCACAGGCATCCTCGACGAACGCCACGGGCCGGCCCCAGCCGAGTGCTCCGAGGGCCGCGGTCATGTCCTCTTGGAAGCTCTGGGGCCTGATGGCGACGAAGCCGCTGGAGACGGGTGACAGTGGATGTATCTCGCCGGCGACTCTCACGGACTGCAGATGGCGCACGTCGGCTGCGGCGCGGAAGACACCCATGCCGACGAGAGACGTGCTGGCACTGGATGTGATCATCGTGTGGTCTCTCTCTGGGGAAGGCAGGCGCGGCCGACCCGGCTGCGGCGGCAGGGGCTCTGCCGGGCGCCCGGGGGCGGGCCTGCTGTGATGGCCTGGTACGAGCGCGAGGCCGCGGTGGTCAGGAGGCGGCGAACGTGCCCTCGGCGGTGGCGATTTCCCGTTCCTCGAGGTCCGACCGGATGGCGCCGGCCGCGGTGAGGACGTCGTGCAGGAGCGGGTCGGCTGCGCGGAAGTAGGACACGAGCCGGGTCAAACGGCAGCCCCGGGTGGTCTTGGCGCCGTACGTCGACTCCCCGTAGTGGATGCGGAAGCCGCCGCCGCGCGCCGCGTGAGCGATGAGCTCGTAGTAGGCGAGGTTGAAGTAGCTGCCCCGGTCCTCAGTGCTGAAGGCGCCGAGCCTCGGGACGATACGTCGGTGTGCGAGGTCCTCGTAGAAGGCGACGAAACCCAGCGGTCCGTCCTCGCCGTCGGCGCGCAGGACACGTAGTCCTGGCACGGCGGCGGCGCGCTCGAACCGGTCACGCACGGCGCGGGCGTCGGCCTCGTGTCCGTAGCGTCGGTACCGGTCGAGCTGGAGGTCCACCAGGTCCGGGGTCAGCCCCTGCGGGCCGAGCAGCGTGATGTCGGGCTGCCGGGCCAGGAACCGGGCCCGCTCCTTGCGGAGCACCTTGCGCCGGTGGGAGCGGAAGCCGTCGAAGTAGGCGTCGAGTCCGGTGGCCGGGACGTCGAGTACGGCGTCGGCGCCGGTCACCACCGGCACGTACCCGCGCTCCCGCAGTATCCGGTGCAGCGGGGCCCAGGCGGGCTCGTCGCGTACGTTGCCGAACTCCACGACCGGCAGGGCCCGTTCGTTCGCGAGGTCCTCGGTCTCGGACACCAGTTCGATCATGGCGCGGACTCCGCCCGCACCGCTGGTGATACCAGGCTGTGTCGACCCCGGGGAGACCACGGCGAGCGTGTCCGTGCCTTCGACGGGCGCGCGCCGCGCGAGGCCAGCCATCGCTTCCCGCAGCCGCTCCGTCTCCTGCGCGTCCGGCAGCCGGTGCAGAAGGTCCCGCAGCGGGGAGCCGAAGAACACGGACCAGGTGGCGTAGGTGGTATGCGGGCAGTCATGCGGAATCACGTAGCAGGTCGCGCACTCTGCCGAGGACCTATTGCTGACCTGTGCAGGGGGATGTGCACTTTCGGCAAGCCCGAGAACGTATTGCTCGCGAGTGATCCGCCCTTCTTCCGCGCTCAACCACGGAATGGTCCGCTCAATTTCTGGAGCTGCTGCTCCTGACGGTAAGCTGTGGGCCCATTCGGCCACACTGAAGTATCTTTTCACTGGCATGAGAGATCTTTCGGGGCTACTGCCCTGCCGTGCTCCGGAATTATTCGGAGGCGACTGGGGGGCCGAATTCGCGGAGGGTACGGTCCGCGACCAGCGCGCTGACGGAGGCGACCGTCCAGATCGCGGCGATCCACAGCACCGGTTCGGGGCCGACGACGCCCGCGATGAGCGGGGCGAGCACGTATCCGAGCGGCAGGAAGGCGAACGAGCCGATCGAGGAGATCGCCCCCACGCGGGAGAGACGATCGGCCGGAACGTTCTGTTGGATGGCGGTGTTGACGAGCACGCCGTACGCGGCGATGCCGGCACCCGCGAGGAACTGCGCGACGCACAGGGCCGGTACTCCGGCACCTGCGGCCAGCAGCAAGGGCGGCAGCCCCATGGCCAGCAGCCCGAGTGCGGCGGTCAGGATCGGACGACGCAGCCGTAGGCGGCCGCACGCGAGGCTGCCGAGCAGTTCGCCCGCCGCGAAGGAGACCATCAACAGGGCCCACCCGTTCGGGGTGAGGTGCTGCACGATGCCCGGGCCGAGCACCATGAAGGGCGCGGCGACCAGGAGCAGGATGAGACTGTCGACCACCGTCATCCGCAGCAGCCAGGACAGCCCGCGCAGCGCTTGCCACCCCTCGCGCAGCCCTGCTGCCGCGCCTTCCGTCCGACCGGTGGGCCCTCCGTACGGCAGGCCCACCAGGAGCGCGGCGCTGACCAGGAAGGACACCCCGTCCACGGCGAGCGCGAGGGCGGGCGGTCCGAGCGCGGCGGAGACCGCTGCCACCGTCGGACCGAGCAGCGAGGCCATTCCGGTCCACGCGCCGATGAACGCGTTGGCGGCTCCGAGGTTCTTCGAGTCGACGCAGTGCGGCAGGTACCCGAACATCGCGGGATAGCCGATCGCCATCGACATGCCGAAGACGATCTGGCAGGCGAGGCCCCACCACAGGGACATGCCGCCGATGAACGTGGCAGCCGTGCCGAGCTGGGCGAGACCGCACACGATCGAGGAAGCGATCATCAGCGGCTGCTTGGGGAGCCGGTCGGCGGCCACTCCGCCGAGGGCCAGCAGCAGGACCTTGGGCAGGATGGCCGCAGCCATCATGGCACCGAGCCACACGGCGGAGGCGTCTCGTGCCACGAGGCTGAGAGCCAGCGCGGTCGGCACCACCGCGTCACCGATGAGGGAAATGGCCCGGCTGAGGAAGAACCGCCTGAAGACGGGCGCCTTAAGAAGACGCGAGAACTCTGGAGTGCCCTTCTCGGTGGTCTTTACGGACACGTTGTCGAGCTTTCGGCCTGCTTCCGCGAACATCGGTGGCCAAGAACCACCGTCCGGGAACCTTCGGGCCGCATCACCACGGTCGATCTACGTATTCCGAGCACTGTTACTACATCCCCCGCGCAGGTTCTACCTGCAAGTAGAATCACCAAACGATCAAGACCTTAAGCATCCATTCAATGAGACGTCAAGAAGGTTAGGCGTCATCGCCCGAAGCGCCCTTTCGGGCACTCTGGATGAATCCAGGGCAGTCGGGATGGCGTTTCCGTGTGTTCACACGACAGCTGGGCTTACGCCTTCGCTCCGTCGGTGCTGCCTTCCGATTCAGAGAGTTTTCCCAGGTCGCCCATGCGGAAAGGGACTCCGGATGCCTGTTCCGGCCGGGCCGTCAGCCGCGCAGGAGCAGGAACTCCGGCGGTACGGCGTCGGCGAGCCAGACACCGTTGGCGCTGACCCGGAAGACGTGGCCCGCGCGGTGCATCGCGCCCGCGTTCACGGTGAGGACGAGGGGGCGGCCGCGGCGGGCGCCGACCCGGGTGGCCGTCTCCCGGTCGGGCGACAGATGCACATGGTGGCGGGTCATGGGGCGCAGGCCCTCGGTCCGGATCGCGTCCATCACCCGGGCGACCGTGCCGTGGTAGAGGTACGCGGGCGGTTCGGCCGGCGGCAGGTCCAGGTCCACGGCGACGGTGTGGCCCTGGTTGGCGCAGATGCGGTCGCCGTCCACCGCGAAGCGGCGTTTGTCGTTGACGGCGACCACGTGGTCGAGCTCGGCGCGGCTGATGGCGAAGCCGTGTGAGGCCGCCGCGCTCAGCAGCGTCTCGACACCCACCCAGCCGTGGTCGTCGAGGGTGATGCCGATGCGCTCCGGCTGGTGCCGCAGATGTTTCGAGAGGTACTTGGACACCTTGACGGTGCGACGTTCGTCCATGGCGTCAGCGTGCCCGTGCGCGGTTCATCGGTGCATCCGGATTTCTTACAGGCTTCTTTTCGTCTTTCTCCGTACCGATGTTTGATCCACAGCCAACTCAACTTATCCACAGGCTATTTGGCCACTCTGTGGACAACTGGCGGGCGATTTAACCACTTTCGTCAACTTTATTGTCTCTTGCGTGAGATGAGGCCAGCGCGTCCAAGGTGCGTGCCTGCACCTCGCGTTCGGCGGCCGCCGTGATGAACTCCGCGACCCGGTCCGCGCCAACCAGCTCCTGCACGGCCCGTGTTGTCCGGGCCGGCAGCAGGACGGGACGGGTGGCGTTCTCGGCGATCGCCGTCTCCTTTGCGCCGAGGTGGTGATGCAGATGGCGGGTGGCGAACGTCCGCATGGCGCGGGCCAGTTCCGCGTCGACCGTCTGCTGGGCGAGCGGCCGCAGCCGGCGTACCAGCGATGCCGCCTCGGCCGCGTCGGCGTCGGTGGGCGGACGATGGCCGAGATAGCGGGCGAAGACGTGCTCGGTGGTGAACTCCAGGAAACGGGAGGCGATGTGCTCGACCTGGCCGCGAAGCTCCCGCAGATGGCCGGAGATTGCTGTCAGCGGGACCCCGGCCGCGTACAACTCGGCTGCCACCGACAGCTCTTGCGGGCTGGGTACGAGGAACTCGTCGTCCCGGCCGGGCACGCGCTCCAGTACGCCGAGCGCCACGGCCTCCGCGATCGCCTCGTCGTCCTGCCCGCCGCCGAACTTGGCGTCCAGCTCCGTTCGGGTGATCCGGTCCGCCTTCTCGTCCGTCCACGGCCCCTGCACCTCCGCGACGAGCCCGAGCACTCCGCCGAGCCCCCGCCCCGCGTCCCACGCCTCCAGCAGCTCCTTGATGCTGGCCAGGGTGTAGCCCCGGTCGAGCAGGTCCGCGATCTGCCGCAGCCGGGCCAGATGGGCCTCCCGGTACACGTTGGCCCGACCGCGCCGCTCGGGCGTCGGGAGCAGCCCCCGGTCCTGATAGGCACGGATCGTGCGCACCGTGGCCCCGCTGGCGTGCGCCAGGTCCTCGATCCGGTACTCGGCGACCCTGGCCCCGGCTCCGGCCCCGGCCCCGGCTCCGGTCCCTGCCCCCACGTCCGCCCCGGCCCCGGTCCCGGTCCCCGTCCCGGTCACGGCCCCTGTCCCCATGTCCGCCCCGGCCCCCGTCACAGCGGCGGCTTCAGCCGGGCCACGGAGCGCAGCGTCCCCGGGCTCAGCCGGGACAGCAGCCGGGCGCCGCGCGCCTCCGGGGTCACCGGGACGACGGCCTGGTTGCGCACCACTGCCCGCAGGATGGCGTCGGCGACCCTCGTAGGGGGGTAGTTGCGCCGTCCGTAGGCCCGGCTCGTCCGCTTCTGAAGCCGCTCCTCCTCCGCCGCGTCGGCCCCGGCGAACCGCGTGGTGGCGGTGATGTTGGTGCTGACGATGCCGGGGCATATCGCGCTCACCCCGATCGACTTCTCCGCCAGCTCGGCCCGCAGGCACTCGCTGAGCATCAGCACGGCCGCCTTCGACGTGCTGTACGCGGGCAGCACCCGGGAGGGCAGGAAGGCCGCGGCCGAAGCGGTGTTGACGATGTGGCCGCCCTGGCCGCGGTCCGCCATCTGCTTCCCGAAGAACCGGCAGCCGTGGATGACTCCCCACAGATTGACGTCCAGGACCTTCTTCCACTCCTCGCTCGTGGTCTCCAGGAAGGATCCGGAGAGTCCGATCCCGGCGTTGTTGACCAGGACGTCGACGATTCCGTACTCGGCGGCGACCCGGGCGGCGAGCTTCTCCATCTCGGCCTCGTCGCCGACGTCCACGACCTCGCCCCAGGCCGCGGGCGCCCCGATCAGCCGCGCCATCTCGGCGGTGCGGGCGGCGCCCTCCGCGTCGCGGTCCACGGCCACGATCCGGGCGCCCGCCTCGGCGAACGCGAACGCCGTGGCCCGCCCGATCCCGGAGGCCGCGCCCGTCACCAGGACCAGCTGACCGCCGAACCGCTCTGCGTAGGGCCCCTGCGCCACCGTCTGCTGCACGGGCCCGCCGTCCCGCGCGGCGGACTCGTTCGCGGTGACGAACTCGTCGATCCAGGAGGCGAGCTGGTCCGGCCGGGTGCGGGGCACCCAGTGCTTGGCCGGCAGTGAGCGGCGTACCAGCGTGGGGACCCAGTCCTCCAGGCCGTCGTAGAGCCGCTCGGAGAGGAAGGAGTCCCCGGTCGGGGTGATCAGCTGCACCGGTGCGTGGGCGTAGGCGTCCGGGCGGGGCCTGCGCAGCCGGGCGCGGACGTTGTCGCGGTAGAGCCAGGCACCGTGCGCCGCGTCGTTCGGGAGGGAGGCGGTGGGGTAGTCGCCCGCCGGCACCTTCTCCAGCCGCTCCAGGATCCGCGGCCAGCGTTTGCCGAGCGGCCCGCGCCAGGCGAGCTCCGGCAGGGCGGGGGTGTGGAGCATGTACACGTACCAGGATTTGGCTCCCTGGCCGAGCAGTTGACCCACCTTGCGCGGGGTGGGGCGGGTCATCCGGCGCTTGATCCAGTGCCCGAAGTGGTCGAGGGACGGCCCGGACATCGAGGTGAAGGAGGCGATCCGGCCCTCGGTCCGGCCGACCGTGACGAACTCCCAGGACTGGACGGATCCCCAGTCGTGGCCGACCACGTGCACCGGGCGGTCCGGGCTGACCGTGTCGATCACGGCGAGGAAGTCGTCGGTCAGCTTCTCCAGGGTGAAGCCGCCGCGCAGCGGCTTCGGGGCGGTGGACCTGCCGTGCCCCCGCACGTCGTACAGCACCACGTGCCAGTGCTCGGCCAGCCGTACGGCGACGTCCGACCAGACCTCCTTGCTGTCCGGATAGCCGTGGACCAGCACCACGGTCGGCCGCCCCGCGTCGCCCAGCTCGGCGACGCACAGCTCGACGCCTCCCGTACGCACGGTCCGCTCACGCGCCTGAGACAGATTCACGCCGCCACCTTCTCCTCGGCCCAGCGCCGCACATGCGGCAGATCGTCGTCCAGCCAGAAAGCGCTCTGCTCGGGGTCCTTGGAGTCGGTGACGACCAGGATCTCCTCGAACTTCGCGCCCGTACCCCGGAATCCGAGGTGGGGTTCGACCGCCCACAGGCCCGGCTGCGGCGGGTGGTCGGAGAAGCGGTAGGGGCTCCACAGCGGCGACCAGCCCTCCCGGTGGCCGCGCAGCGCGTCGCTCACGAGCCCCTTGAGGGCCTGCGTCCCGAAGCCGAACACCTGCGGGGACCAACGGCGTTCGGTGACACGGTCGACCTTGTGGGCGATCACGCCGAAGGGGTAGGCCCGGTGCCGGTTGGCGTATCCCTGGGCGGTCATGAGGCGTTCGACGTCCTCGTAGATCTCGCGCAAGGAGCGGCGTTCGCGCACCCCGCGCAGGATCAGCCCGCGGTGGGCCTCCAGATCGGCCAGCAGCCTGTCGTGCAGCGGGTTGAGGCCGAGGCATCCCGCGTACCCGACATCGGCGGTGTACCCCTTGTACACCGGGGCCATGTCGAGGATGAACGGCATGCCCGGCTCCAGCTTCCGGTCGGTCGGGAAGAACTGCAGCGGCACCTTGAAACCGGCGAACGCCGTACGGTCCCCGAACCAGGCGAACGGCAGGTGGAACCAGTCGCGCACACCGCGCTCGCGCAGCCACACGCGCTGCATCCGGGCCGCCTCGCGCTCGGTCACACCCGAGCGCAACTGACCGGCGACCGCCTCCGCGCAGGCGTAGGCCAGACGCTGAACCTCTCTGAACCCCCGCAGCTCCGGGGAGTTGGTGCCCTGTACTGCCTTGGCCAAGCCGGTCATGCCACCGTCCGTTCCCTGCCGTGTGCGGTACGTGCCCGTAACGTGACACTGATGAATGTGACAATGTCCGGCGGCTGCGTCAAGAGGGGTGCGCGGCCTGGGGAAAACCCCGGTTCCGCGGTGGATCCACGACGTGTCCCCCTACTGGCGTGTACGCCTGGAGTCTGACGCGGATCCAACCGTCAGGGCTGACGACCCCTGTGGTCCGCGCCACTACCGTCATTTCCGTGACAGCCGTAATCGCTACCGAAGCCCTGAGCATGCGGTTCCCCCGGGTGACCGCGCTTGACCGGCTCACGTTGGACATCGGACCGGGTGTGACCGGTCTGGTGGGTTCCAACGGAGCAGGCAAGTCCACACTGATCAAGATCCTGCTGGGTCTTTCCCCCGCCACCGAAGGCCGGGCCGAGGTGCTCGGGCTCGACGTCGCGACCAGCGGCGCGGCCATCCGGGAACGGGTGGGATACATGCCCGAGCACGACTGCCTGCCGCCCGACGTCTCGGCGACCGAGTTCGTCGTGCACATGGCGCGCATGTCGGGGCTGCCGCCCACCGCGGCCCGCGAGCGCACGGCCGACACCCTGCGCCACGTCGGCCTCTACGAGGAGCGCTACCGCCCCATCGGCGGCTACTCGACCGGCATGAAGCAGCGGGTCAAGCTGGCCCAGGCCCTCGTCCACGACCCCCAGCTGGTCCTGCTCGACGAGCCGACCAACGGACTCGACCCGGTCGGCCGGGACGAGATGCTCGGTCTGATCCGCCGGATCCACACCGACTTCGGCATCTCCGTCCTGGTGACCTCGCACCTCCTGGGCGAGCTGGAACGCACCTGCGACCACGTCGTCGTCATCGACGGCGGAACCCTGCTGCGTTCCAGCGCCACCAGCGACTTCACCCAGACCACCGCGACCCTCGCGGTCGAGGTGACCGACAGTGAAACGCACCCCGACGGCACCGGCGCGCTGCGCGAGGTCCTCACCGACGCCGGGGTCACGCTCATCGGCCACGACGGCATCGACACGGAGGGGCTGCCGGGCGCGGGCCACATCCTGCTGATCGAGGCGACGGGCGAGGAGACGTACGACGTGGTCCGCGACAGCGTCGCCGGACTCGGGCTCGGCCTGGTCCGCATGGAACAGCGCCGCCACCAGATCGCCGAGGTCTTCCGTACCGAACAGGGCGCGGCGCGGACAGCCGCCGTCCCGGCCGCGGCCACCACCGCCGGGGTCGTCCAGCAGAAGGGAAGCGGTCGCGATGAGCACTGAGACCAAGGCCGCGGCCGGGCGCGACGCCTCCCGGATCCACAACATCGGCTACCGCTCCTACGACGGACCGCGGCTGGGCCGGGCCTACGCCCGCCGCTCCCTGTTCTCGCAGACCCTGCGGGGCTCCTTCGGACTGGGCCGTTCCGCCAAGTCCAAGGTGCTGCCCATGCTGCTGTTCGGCGTGATGGCGCTGGTCGCGGCGATCCTGGTGGCGGTCTCCATGGCCGCGCCGGACGCCACCAAACTGGTGATCGAGTACACCTCGTACGCGATCTACCTCCAGGCCGTGATCGGCCTCTTCATCGCCGCCCAGGCCCCGCAGGCGGTGTCCAGGGACCTCCGCTTCAAGAGCGTCCCCCTGTACTTCTCGCGGCCGATCGAGCGGGCCGACTACGTGGTCGCGAAGTTCGCCGCCACCGCCTCGGCGCTCTTCATCCTCACCGGTGTGCCGCTGCTCATCCTCTATGTGGGCTCTCTGCTCGCGAAGTTCGACTTCGCCGATCAGACCAAGTGGTTCGGCCAGGGGCTGGTGTCGGTGGCGCTGCTGTCCGTGCTGTTCGCCGGGCTCGGCCTGGTGATGGCCGCCCTGACCCCGCGGCGCGGCTTCGGTGTCGCCGCGGTGATCGCCCTCCTGACCATCACCTACGGCGCCGTCTCCACGGTTCAGGCCATCGCCTGGGAAACCGGGTCGGACGGGGCCGTGCAGTGGCTCGGTCTCTTCTCGCCGATCACCCTGATCGACGGCGTCCAGACCGCGTTCCTCGGCGCGCCCTCCGCCTTCCCCGGGGAGGCGGGTCCGGGCGCCGGTGCCGGCGTGGTCTACCTGATCGTTGTTCTCGCGCTCGTCGCCGGCTCGTACGCCGTCCTGATGCGCCGCTACCGGAGGGCCGGGCTGTGACCACCATCGAGATCGACCACACCTCGCGCTGGTTCGGCAACGTGGTCGCCGTCAACGACGTCTCCATGACTGTGGGCCCCGGCGTCACCGGACTCCTCGGCCCGAACGGCGCTGGAAAGTCCACCCTCATCAACATGATGGGCGGATTCCTCGCCCCCTCGACGGGGAAGGTCACGCTCGACGGCCGGACGATCTGGCGCAACGAGGCCGTCTACAAGGAGATCGGCATCGTCCCGGAGCGGGAAGGGATGTACGACTTCCTCACCGGCAGGGAATTCGTCGTCGCCAACGCCGAACTCCAGGGTCTGGGCGGGGCCGAGGCGCAGAGGGCGCTCGCCACGGTTCAGATGGAGTACGCACAGGACCGCAAGATCGCCACGTACAGCAAGGGCATGCGCCAGCGCGTGAAGATGGCCTCCGCGCTGGTCCACGAGCCCTCGGTGCTGCTCCTGGACGAACCGTTCAACGGAATGGACCCGCGCCAGCGGATGCAGCTGATGGAGCTGCTGCGGCGGATGGGAGCCGAGGGGCGTACGGTCCTGTTCTCCTCGCACATCCTCGAAGAAGTCGAGCAACTGGCCTCGCACATCGAGGTGATCGTGGCGGGCCGGCACGCCGCCTCCGGCGACTTCCGCAAGATCCGCCGGCTGATGAAGGACCGGCCGCACCGCTATCTGGTGCGCTCCAGCGACGACCGGGCCCTCGCGGCCGCGCTCATCGCCGACCCCTCCACGGCGGGCATCGAGGTCGACCTGACCGAGAAGGCGCTGCGCATCCAGGCCGTCGACTTCGGGCGGTTCACCGAACTGCTGCCGCGGGTCGCCCGGGAGCGGGGCATCCGGCTGCTCACCGTCTCGCCGTCCGACGAGTCCCTCGAATCGGTCTTTTCCTATCTCGTAGCGGCCTGAGTAGTGGCCTGAAAGGAGCTGTGCACCGTCATGTACGACCCCACAGTCGCCCGGCTCACCTACCGGGCCCTGCTCGGCCGGCGCCGGGCCGCCATCCTGTTCGTCCTGCCCGCCCTGCTGCTGCTCATCGCCGCGGCCGTGCGCATGTTCGCCGAGGCCGACGACCAGATCGCCTCGAACGTCCTCGGCGGTTTCGCCATCGCCACGATGGTGCCGCTGATCGGTGTGATCGCGGGCACCGGGGCGATCGGCCCCGAGATCGACGACGGCTCGATCGTCTATCTGCTCGCCAAGCCGGTGAAGCGGCCCACGATCATCTTCACCAAGCTGATCGTGGCCATCGCGGTGACCATGGTGTTCTCGGCCCTGCCGACGCTGCTCGCGGGCCTGATCCTCAACGGCAACGGCCAGCAGATCGCCGTCGCCTACACGATCGCGGCGCTGATCGCGTCGATCGCCTACAGCGCCCTGTTCCTGCTGCTCGGCACGGTCAGCCGGCACGCCGTCGTGCTCGGCCTGGTCTACGCGCTGGTCTGGGAGGCCCTGCTCGGCAGAC
This sequence comes from Streptomyces sindenensis, assembly GCF_014649035.1. Taxonomy (GTDB): domain Bacteria; phylum Actinomycetota; class Actinomycetes; order Streptomycetales; family Streptomycetaceae; genus Streptomyces; species Streptomyces sindenensis. Next base: position 184,114 of record NZ_BMSG01000002.1, on the reverse strand, counting down.
TGGTGGCCGGTGCGCGGACGCTCAGCGTCCAGCAGTGGTCCCTGGCGGTCGCCCAGAAGGTCGCGGACGACGGCGCGGTGACCTCGGAGGTCGGCCTGCCGCTCGCCACGGTGCTGCTGGTCGTGGTCACGGCGGCCGCCACCTGGTACGCGGGCCAGAAGCTGCGGGCGCTGAAGCTGGCGGGCGAGGAGTGAGGCCCGCGGTCTGAGCCCCGTGCCGCGCCCCGACGACCCCCGCCCTTGTCCCGGAACAAGGGCGGGGGTCGTCGTATGACCGGACAGACGTCCGCGTGACGTTGTGTTTATCGGGTCGTTGGGCAGGGTGCGTGGAGGCAACTGGAATCCGTGGCGTCGTAGCGATCGTGAAATCGGGGAAGGCCGGCACCGGGTGAGGCTCGGCCCACCGGACCGGTCATCGAGTGAGTGGCAACCGTGAGCGTCCTCCACCCCTGAAGCCCGGGGTGTGGGCCGTCCTCGTCATTCCCTCGTACGAAAGGCACACCCATGCCCACGGAAGTCGCCCTGCTCGAATCGCGCGCGCTGCGCGGGGAGCAGATGGGGCGCGTCGATGTCCTCGACAAGGTGAAGAGCCTTGTCATGCTCCCGGACGGAATTCACGTTCGCACAGAGGACGTGGCTCGTTACTTCGAAGTATCCACAGAGACCGTCAAGAAGGTGACGCAGCGGCACCGGGCGGAGGTCGAAGAGAACGGCCTCATCCTGCTGCGCGGCGCTGAGCTGCGAATCTTCCAGAGGGACATGTTGTACCTATGGGAGAAGGAGGGGCGGGAAAGTTATCCACAGGCTGCCACGCAGCTGACCCTCTACACCCGCCGCACCGTCCTCAACATCGCCCTGCTTCTTCGCGACAGCGACATCGCCCGCTGCGTGCGCACGTACCTCCTCGACGCCGAGGAGTCGCTCCGTACGCAGTACGCCTCCCTCGATCAGCGCGTCACGCGCATCGAGAGCTGCCTCACCGGGGTCGGCAGTGCGCTGCAGGAGCTCGGGCCGGTGCTGGTGCGGATGTCGGAGCGGCTCGACAGCCTGGACCGGAAGGTGGAGATGACGCATCAGGTGGTCGGCGCGATGAGTCTGCGGCTGACGGATGTGCAGCAGGACGTCGTGCGGCTCGACGGGCGGATGGACGCCTTCGCGGGGCAGCTGAAGGATCTGCGCCGCCGTGACGGGCAGCGCTGAGTGAAGCGGCCCGGCACCGTGGGAAACGGTGCCGGGCCGCTGTCGCGCTTTCCGGGGGTGCGGGTGGGAGAGACCTGCCGCAGGCTCGTCCTACCGTGCGGGCTGTACGGGCGCCGGGCGGAGCAGCTCCTCCAGCACCACCGCGATGCCGTCGTCCTCGTTGGACGCCGTGATCTCGTGGGCGACGGCCTTCAGGTCGTCGTGGGCGTTGGCCATGGCCACGCCGTGCTGGGCCCAGCCGAACATCGGGATGTCGTTCGGCATGTCACCGAAGGCGATCGTGTCGGCCGCCTTCACCCCGAGCCGACGGGCGGCCAGCGAGAGGCCGGTCGCCTTGCTCAGGCCCAGCGGCAGGATCTCGACCACACCGGCCCCGGCCATGACCACGTCGACCAGGCTGCCGACGGCCGCCCGCGCGGCGAAGGCCAGGGCGTCGTCGTCCAGCTCCGGGTGCTGTATGTAGACCTTGTTGAGCGGGGCCGTCCACATCTCGGTGGCGTCATCCACGAAGAGATACGGAAGCGGGCCCTCCTGCACCTGGTAGCCGGGGCCGACCAGGACTTCGCCCTCAAGACCGTCGCGGCTGGCCGCCAGGTGCAGCGGGCCGACCTCCGCCTCGATCTTGGACAGCGCGAGACCGGCGAGCTGCCGGTCCAGGGTCAGTGACGTCAGCAGCTTGTGCTCGCCCGCGTGGTAGACCTGCGAGCCCTGACCGCAGACGGCGAGCCCCTCGTAACCGAGGTCGTCCAGGATGTGCCGGGTCCAGGGGACGGCGCGTCCGGTGACGATGATGTGCGCGGCACCGGCCGCCGTGGCGGCGGCCAGCGCCTCGCGGGTGCGCTCGGAGACCGTGTCGTCCCCGCGCAGCAGCGTGCCGTCGAGGTCGGTCGCGACGAGCTTGTACGGGAAGGTCACTTGGCGACCGGTTCCAGGACCTCGCGCCCGCCCAGGTAGGGACGGAGCACCTCGGGAACGCGGACCGAGCCGTCGGGGAGCTGGTGGTTCTCCAGGAGCGCCACGATCGTGCGCGGTACGGCGCAGAGCGTGCCGTTCAGCGTGGCCAGCGGCTGGACCTTCTTGCCGTCGCGCATCCGGACGGACAGGCGGCGGGCCTGGAAGCCGTCGCAGTTCGAGGCGGAGGTCAGCTCGCGGTACTTGCCCTGAGTCGGGATCCACGCCTCACAGTCGAACTTCCGCGAGGCCGAGGCGCCGAGGTCACCGGTGGCGACGTCGATCACCTGGAAGGGCAGTTCGAGACCGGTGAGCCACTGCTTCTCCCACTCCAGGAGCCTGCGGTGCTCGGCCTCGGCGTCCGCCGGGTCGACGTACGAGAACATCTCGACCTTGTCGAACTGGTGGACGCGGAAGATGCCGCGGGTGTCCTTGCCGTACGTGCCGGCCTCGCGGCGGAAGCACGGGGAGAACCCGGCGTACCGCAGGGGCAGCTTGTCGGCGTCGATGATCTCGTCCATGTGGTACGCGGCGAGCGGGACCTCGGAGGTGCCGACCAGGTAGTAGTCGTCCTTCTCCAGGTGGTACACGTTCTCCGCGGCCTGGCCGAGGAAGCCGGTGCCCTCCATGGCGCGGGGGCGGACCAGCGCCGGGGTCAGCATCGGGGTGAAGCCGGCCTCGGTGGCCTGCGCGATCGCCGCGTTGACGAGGGCGAGCTCCAGGAGCGCGCCGACGCCCGTGAGGTAGTAGAACCGCGAGCCGGAGACCTTCGCCCCGCGCTCCATGTCGATGGCGCCGAGCGCCTCGCCGAGCTCCAGGTGGTCCTTGGGCTCGAAGCCCTCGGCGCCGAAGTCGCGGATGGTGCCGTGCGTCTCCAGGACGACGAAGTCCTCCTCGCCGCCGACCGGCACGTCCTCGTGGACGATGTTGCCGAGCTGGAGCAACAGCCGCTTGGCGTCGGCGTCGGCCTCGTCCTGGGCGGCGTCGGCCGCCTTGACGTCGGCCTTGAGCTGCTCGGCCTTCTTGAGGAGCTCGGTGCGCTCCTCGGGAGTGGCCTTGGGGATCAGCTTGCCGAGCGACTTCTGTTCGTTGCGGAGTTCGTCGAAGCGGACGCCGGACGACCTGCGCAGCTCGTCGGCGGAGAGCAGGGCGTCGACGAGGTCGACGTCCTCTCCACGGGCGCGCTGGGAGGCGCGAACACGGTCGGGGTCCTCACGGAGCAGGCGAAGGTCAATCACCCCTCCAGGCTACCGGTGCGCGGTTCTGGCACTCGAACCGATATTGCCGAGCGTGTCCCTATGACCGAATTGCCGGAATTGATATTTCTGTGGGGGAATCGTGGGCGGTCGTGGCGTCGGAGCGGAGGGGAGGCCGTCAATAACGGCGGTTAACTCCCCTGAACAGGGCAGAAGGTGCGGCTCTCCTTGACGTACGGCCTTGAGTGAGGCGGGAGTTGGGGGCGCTCCGGTCGTCGTTGTCCACAGGGGGGCCGATGTCGGAATAGTTATCCACAGGCTGTGTGGAAGTTCTGTGGATGCCGGAGGTCATTGTTCCGGAAGCCGGACGAAGCCCCTGGGGATCTCCGCTCAAACCTGCCCCGCGTGCTCATTCGGATGGGATTCCGTCGCCCCAAAGAGTTGATCAAGGGAATTGAGGTGACAGGCGATGACTCGTGGCGCCTCAAGCGTCTGTGGACTGGTCTGAGGTGACTGGATCGATTTGTCGACGATGTCGCATTGAGGTGTCGACTTGTCCCCAGGTCGAGAGCCCTCCCTGTGGATAACTCTCCGGAGTGCGTGACTATCTGTAGATCGCACCGCTGCGGAGCGCGTGAGGAAGGCTGCCGTAAGCCCTTGGGCCCGGCTTCTCCCCGCCCTGGCGTCAGATCCGGCCGTCCTGGCTGCGCGCCAGCCAGTCGGAGGCTTCCGTGAACGCCGCGTCCGACGTGCCCGCCCGCAGCGGCCGCACCTCGTCCGGCGAGACACCCGCCCGCGGGTACGAGCCGAGGAACCGGACCTTCGGGCTGATCCGCTTCAGCCCCATCAGGGCCTCCCCGACCCGCCGGTCCGCGATGTGCCCCTCCGCGTCCACGGCGAAGCAGTAGTTGCCGATACCCTCGCCGGTCGGGCGGGACTGGATCAGCATCAGGTTGACGCCACGCACCGCGAACTCCTGGAGCAGCTCCAGCAGGGCGCCGGGATGGTCGTCGGCCAGCCAGATCACCACGGAGGTCTTGTCCGCGCCGGTCGGTGCGGAGGGCCGGGCGGGCCGGCCCACCAGGACGAACCGGGTCTGGGCGTTCTCCGCGTCGTGGATCTCCGTCACCAGCGGCTCCAGGCCGTAGGTGGCGGCGGCGAACTCCCCGGCGAACGCGGCGTCGTACCGCCCCTCCTGGACCAGCCGGGCCCCGTCCGCGTTGGACGCCGCCGATTCCCACAGGGCGCCCGGGAGGTGCTCCGCCATCCACTTGCGCACCTGCGGCTGGGCGGCCGGGTGCGCGGTGACCGTCTTGATGTCCGACAGCTTGGTCCCGGGCCGGACCAGCAGCGCGAAGGTGATGGAGAGCAGCACCTCGCGGTAGATCATCAGCGGTTCCCCGCCGGCCAGCTCGTCCAGGGTCGCGGTGATACCGCCCTCGACGGAGTTCTCGATCGGTACGAGCGCTGCCGCCGCCTCCCCGTTGCGCACGGCGTCCAGGGCGGCCGGGACGGACAGCATCGGGACGAGTTCCCGGGTGGCGGCCTCCGGGAGCGTACGGAGGGCGACCTCGGTGAAGGTGCCTTCGGGGCCGAGATAGGCGTAGCGCGTGGCTGACATACGGTCACCCTAATGCGCCCCGCGAGGCCCGCCGCGCTGTCTCAGGATGCGGTCGAGAACCGTCGCCGGACCGTGCGCGCCTACGACTCCAGGAGCCGCTGTCCCACGTACTCGCCCTCCGCCGCCCCGCCCGGGACCGCGAACACCCCGCTCGCCTCGTGCCTCAGGAACGGCGACAGCGCGTCGCCCCGGTCGAGCTTGCGCTGCACCGGAACGAAGCCCCGGAACGGGTCCGCCTGCCAGCAGATGAACAGCAGTCCGGCGTCCGGAGTGCCGTCCTCCGCGATGCCGTCGTGGTACGAGAACGGCCGGCGCAACATGGCGGCCCCGCCGTTCTCCTCGGGCGAGGAGATCCGCGCGTGGGCGTTGTCGGGGATCACGAGCCTGCCGTCCGGGCCCGCCTTGTCGAGGTCCATCCCGGTGGTCTCGGTCCCCCCGCTCAGCGGCGCCCCGTCCGCCTTCCGCCGGCCGATGACCCGCTCCTGGCGCTCCACCGGAAGCTTCTCCCAGTCGTCCAGGAGCATCCGGATCCGGCGGACGACGGCGTACGAACCGCCCTCCATCCACTCCTGCGGCTTCCCCGGGGACGCGGGGACGAAGACGCGCCGGTCGAAGTCCTCGTCCGACGGCTTCGGGTTGCCGGTGCCGTCGATCTGGCCCATCAGGTTGCGGGCGGTCATCGGCCGGGCGGTCGCGCCGGGGCTGCGGTTGAAGCCGTTCATCTGCCACCGCACCCGTGCCGTGCCCGCGGCCTCCTTCTGGAGCGCCCGCAGCGCGTGGAAGGCGACCAGGGCGTCGTCCGCGCCGATCTGCACCCACAGGTCGCCGTTGGACCGCTTGGCGTCGAGGGCGTCGGCGGAGAACGCGGGCAGCGGGTCGAGCGCGGCGGGCAGCCGGTCGGCCAGCCCCGTGCGCCCGAAGAACGTCCGGCCGAAGCCGAACGTGACGGTCAGGGACGAGGGACCCGCGTCCAGGGCGATGCCGGTGTCGTGCCCGGGGCCGTCGGCCGCGCCGGCCGTCGGGCGGCCCGCCATCAGCTCCTTCGCCACCGCGGACCAGCGCCGCAGCAGCGCCGCCGCCTCCTTGCGCCCCGCGCCCGCCACCAGGTCGAAGGCGGTGAGATGGCCCCGAGCCTGAAGCGGAGTGGTGATCCCCGGTTGATGTTTCCCGTGAAACATCGCCGCGCTCGCGCCGACGGTCGTCAGCGCGGTCGGCTCCTCGGGCCGGGTGGCGGCATACCCGGCGGCCCCGCCCCCGGCGCCCAGCACCAGCCCGGTGGCGCCCGCGGCGCCCGCCGTCCCCAGCAGCCGCCGCCGTGAGACGCCGGTGGGTGCTGCGCCGTCACCGGCGGCACGGCCACCGGCGTCGCGGTCACTGGCGGCGCCGCCACCCGGGCCGACGGCCGTGGCCGTGGCCGTCCGGGCCGGGGCCTGCTTCCTGTTCTTGCTCACGTGCTCAGCCGATCTTCGCGTTCTTGTCGATGGTGACCTGGTCGATGTCCGACGTCCGTACCGTCACGTCGATCTTCCAGTCCCCGGCCATCGGAATCTGTACGGCGCTCGCCGACCAGTGCCCCTCGGCCAGCCGGTCCGGGACGACCGGCAGCGGGCCGATGTCCTTCGACTCCAGGGTGAGGGCGAGCTTCAGCTCGGGGACGTCCATGGGCTCGCCGTCGCTGCCGTCGATCCACACATGCAGATCGTTGGAGCCGGTCCGCCCGGGTTCGATGTCGATGCGGACGGTGCCCTTGCCGTTCTGGCCGCCGGTGTCGAACGGCATCTTCAGGTTGACGGGGCCTCCCGCGGCGGGAGCGCTCGCGGACGGGGTGCCGTTCGCGGCCTCCTCCTCCGTACGGCCCGGCTCGGTGGACGTCAGCATGGTGGTGACGGCCAGCAGGACGACGGCGACGGCGGCCTCGGCCAGGACCGAGCGGCGCAGCCCGGAACGCTCCGGGTCGGCGTCCCGTATCCGCTTCTTCTTCGTGGCGGTCAGGGCGGCCCGCTGCCGGGCCAGTTGCGCGGCGCGCTCGGGGTCGACATCGGCCGAGGCGTCCTCGGCCGAGGCGTCCTCGGTTCCGGATTCGGCCTCTTCCTCCGGAGCCTCTCGCGAAGCGACCGCCGGGTCCGTCAGCCGTCCCGTCCAGCGCCGGGAGAACCAGGCGACCGCGAGCAGGACGGCGATCAGCGCCACCTTGAGGATGAGCAGTTGCCCGTACCGCGTACCGGTCAGCGCCGACCAGGAGCCAACCTGCCGCCAGGACTGGTAGATCCCGGTCGCCGCCAGGACCACGACACTGCCGAACGCGACCGCCGAGAACCGTCGTACCGCCGCGCTCCCGATGTCCGGCGTCCGGTACAGCGCCACCAGCAGCGAGGCGAGTCCGCCGAGCCAGGCGGCGACGGCCAGCAGGTGGAGGATGTCCACCGGCATGGCGATGCTCGTCTGGATGCCGGTCGAGGCGTGCTCGGACATCGCCCAGGTGGCGGCGATGCCCGCCGCGACGACCCCGCCCCCGACGGCGAGTCCGAAGGTGAGGTCCTTCTTCTCGCGTTCGTCCTCGCGCCCCGCGTACGTACCGAACAGCACGGCGATGAACAGGGCGGCGGCCCCGAGCAGCAGCAGCCGGGAGACGAGGGCGGCGCCGGGCTTGGTGTCCAGGACGGACTGGAGTCCGGCGAGGTCGAAGGCGTCGGCGAACTTCCCGCTGCCGGTATACGGGTGGCGCAGCAGCAGCATGACCAGGGTCGCCGCGGTCAGGGTGAGCCAGCCGCGGACCACGAGCCGCTGCATCGGCAGGGCGGTGGCGCCGCCCCGCCAGCAGGCCAGGACGAACGCGCTGCCGCCGACGAGCAGGACGAATCCGCCGTACGCCGCGTAGCGCGCGATGTCGTAGACGACGCCGACCGGGCCGCCGCCCGCCTCCTGGGAGGGCAGGGCGACCGTGGTGTCGGACGGGGCGCCGATGGAGAACGTGAACGCGCCGGAGATCGGGTGGCTGTCGGCGGAGATCGCCTGCCAGGCCACCGTGTAGGTGCCGTCCGGCAGTCCGGAGTGGAGCGATACGCCGTAGCGGACGGTGCCGCCCTCCGACAGATCGCGCGGCTCGGCCTCGGTGTCGGCGCGCTTGCCGCTCGGGTCGAGGACCCGGATGGAGTCGTCGCCCACGGCGATCGCCTCGGAGAAGCTGAGGGTGACCTCCTTGGGCGCGGTGTCCACCACCGCCCCGTCACTCGGGTCGCTCCCGGTGAGGGCGGCGTGCGCGGCCGCCGGGCCCGCGCCGGCCAGCAGCAGCCCGAATACCAGGCTGACCAGCGCGGCGAGGAGCGCGGCGGCGGCGAGCGGCCGTCGTATCGGGGAGGGCCCGGCGTACGGGGCGGTGGCAGACATCTGGCGTCAGTCCCTCACTGCTTCTTCGGGTTGTGGGTGGTTTCCTTCACCGGCAGGTCGACCGTGATGGGGTCGGCCTTCTCGAAGTGCAGCTCGACGGAGACCTTCTCGCCCTGCTTGGGCTTCTGCTTGAGCTTCATGAACATGATGTGGCTGCCACCGCGTTCGAGATCGAGCTCGCCGTTCGCGGGCACCTCGAACGAGGAGACCTCGCGCATCTTCTGGTTCTTCGTCTCGTGGATCGTGACGTCGTCGGAGAGCGGGCTGGTCACCGAGGTGAGCCGGTCCGCGGTCCCGCCGCTGTTCTGTACGACGAGGAATCCGGCGGCCATGTCGCTGACCGGCTGCGGCATGAAGGCGCCGACGACCTTCAGCTCCGGCTCGCCGCCCGACCCGCTGTCCGACGAGCACCCGGCCAGCGCCAGCCCGGTGGTGAGGGCGAGGGCGCAGGCGAGAGCCGCGCGGCGGCGGTTCACGGAGCCTCCCCCTTGATCAGCTTGGGGAGGTCCTTCGCGTACTCCTCCGCTGAGGTGTCCTCGCCGTAGAGCACATACCCCTGGTCCGTCTTCGGGGAGAAGGCGATGACCTGGGCGCCGTGCATCGAGACGACGGTCCCGTCCTTCTCCTTCTTCGGCGCGTCGATGCCGATGCCGATCTGCCGTGCCCCGGCCTGGATGGTCGGGAAGTCGCCGGTGAGGCCGGTGAAGGTGGGGTCCTGGGCGGCGAGCCACTTGCCGAGCGAGGCGGGGGTGTCGCGCTCGGGGTCGGTGGTGACGAAGACGACCTGGAGCTTGTCCTGGTCGGCCTTGGGCAGCTCCCGCTTGGCGAGGGAGATGTTGCTCATGGTCAGCGGGCAGACGTCGGGGCAGTTGGTGTAGCCGAAGTAGATGAGCGTCGGCTTGCCCTTGGTCGCCTCGCGGAGGTCGTACTCCTTGCCGTGGGTGTCGGTGAGGACGAGGTTCGGCTTGGTGAACGGCTGGTCGAGGACGGTCGCGGCCTTGTCGTTCGGCGGGGCGCTGACGTCGGCGACGGCCGAGGAGCCCGCCTTGTCGTCACCGGTGCCGCAGGCGGAGAGGGCCAGTGCGGCCGCGGCGGCGAACGCCACGGCCGTCACTGCTTTTCTGTTGCGCATGGGAGAGATGTCCTGAACGTGGTGCGGGTGAGGGAGCCGGCCGGTCAGGCCGAACGGCGGCGTCCGGCGAGTACGCCGAACGCGACACCGGCGACACCGATGACGATGCCGATGATGCCCAGGGTGCGGGCGGTGGTGTCGCTGGAGGAGGAGGACGCGGCGGCGCTGGTCTCCTTGGTCGAAGCGGCGGTGTCGGCGGCCTTGTGGTCGTCGCCCTCCTTTGCGTCGTCGGCCTTCTTGGCGTCGTCGGCCGCGCCGCCACCGTGGTGGTCGTCGGCGGCGGCGGTCAGCTTCAGGACCGGGGCGGGGCTGTCGGGCTCCTCGCCGCCCTCGGTGGGCTCCTCGATCCAGCGGACGACTTCCTTGTTGTCGTACGTCTGGATCGCCTTGAAGACGAGCTGGTCGGCGTCCTCGGGCAGCGCGCCGACGGAGACCGGGAACTGCTGGAAGAAGCCGGGGGCGATCTCGCTGTCCTCCGCCGTCCAGGTCACCTTGGAGACGGCCTCGGTGATCTTGCGGCCGTGCACCTCGAGAGGCTTGTCGAGCTTGCTCTTGTCGATCGTGATCTTCCAGCCGGGGACGGCCTGCGGGGTGACGGAGGAGAGCGGGTGGTCGGCCGGGAAGTTCACTTCGAGCTTCACCGTCGAGGCCTGGTCGCGCTCGTTGGGGACCTTGAAGTTGAGCGTGGCGTATCCGCCCTTGGCGGCCTCGCCCACCGGCTGGACGCTGACATGCGCGGCGGCCGGGCCGGCGATCAGCAGGACGGTGGACGCGGCGACGCCGCCGGCGAGGGCGATACGGGAAAGCTTCATGGCAGGAATCTCCACAGGGAAACGGAACGTGGTGGTCCGGCGCGCGGTTGCGCGGCGGCATCACGACGCCTCGGGGGTGCGGTTCCGTGCGGGGCGCGCGCGTGCACAGGGAGGTGCGTGAGCGGCCCGCGGGGCCCGGTGGAGGCGTCGCGTCAGGCTGCGAGGGCGTACGGGGCCAACGGAGGCCCGCGCCTGATCACCAGGTGCTGCAGAGGATCCCCGGCGGTCGGCGGGGGGACGTCGTCGCCGTGGCGCGGAGCGCGCGGTCCGGCCACGAGCTGCTCACGCTCCCCGGCCCGCAGCGCGCGGACGAGGGCGAGCGCGGCGCGCAGGGACCGGAGCCGGGCCCCGGCCGCCAGTGCCTGGGCGCTGTGGGCGGAGAGCCGGGCCAGCGCGAAGAGGGCGATCTCGCCGCGGCGCAGCAGCCAGCCGGTGGCGAGCGCGACGAGGACGTGCGCCAGGAACATCGGCAGGCTCGGCAGCATCGCGGTGACCGCGGCGCAGACCTGGGCGATGCCCGAGACCCCGTCCGGTCCCGCCGAAGCCACGGCCTGGGCCGCACCGGACGTGCCGCCCGCCCCGGGATGGACGTGCGCCCCCGGGAGCGTCGACGGGTCGATGCCGGCCGAGGAGACGATGCGGTGGGCCTCGGCCGCGTTCAGCCGGACCGGTCCTTCACCGCACACGAGCCCGGACGCGAACCGGATGAGCGGGTTGTCGCCGCCCGTGGTCCCGGTGGCGGACGGGCCGCCGCCGTGGCTGCCGCACGCGAAGAGCACGTGGAGGAGGATCTGTCCGCCGGCCAGTGCGCCCACGATGCCCGGAAGGGAGCGTTCCCGTCCGGCGAGGAGGGTGGCGACGGCGAGGACGCCGAGGAACCCGGCGAGCAACGTCCACGCGGGGAGGGCCGTACCGGCGGCGAGCATGTGTCCGGCCGCGGACAGCACGACGCAGACCGCGGTGAACACCGTGGCCCTCATGAGCCGCAGACCGGCTCCGGCGCGTGCGCGAGGCGTGGACATGGCCGGGACATCATCGCACTGCGCCCCCGGGTGCCGTACGGCAGGTCCGGAAGATCAGGCTCCGTCCCCAACCGTGCTTGTTGCGCCTGTTCGCGGGGGATGTACGGACCGGGGGACGCACTTCAGGTGACCGGGCCGCGTACCCCCGGTCACCCGGGACGGGACTCCGGTGGCCTGCGACCCGGCCGGTCCATACACCGAGCGGCCGAATATCCGCATCCGCCGAACGAGGGCTCTCCCACCCGATCCGTGCTTACGAAGTGCCGAGGGCGGCAATACGTACCGATACGTCGAGCCGCAGCCAGGAGGCTGAAAGATGAGCATCTGGTGGTCTCTCCATTTGCGGCGCGAAGCCGCGAGCGTTCCGCTCGCCCGTCGTTTCCTGCTCGGCACCATGGAAACCGCGGGGGTGGATCCGGACATCTCCTTCGACCTGTCGGTCGCGCTCAGCGAGGCCTGTGCGAACGCCGTCGAGCACGGCGGCGACCGGACGGTGCCCGGGGATTCCGGGGGTTCCGGGAGTTCCGGGACCGGACGTCCCTGCGCGGACTCCGGGCAGTACCGGGTCACGGCCTATCTGGACGGCGAGAAATGCCGTATCGAGGTCAGCGACTCGGGGCCGGGATTTCCGTCCCGCCGCGCGCTTCGTCCAGCCGCGCATTCCCACCGGGCCGAGACCGAGGCCGAGAGCGGCCGGGGCCTCGACCTGATCCAGCAGCTCTCCGACCACGTCCAGTTCGGCAACCGACCGGGCCGCGGCGCGGTGGTGAGCTTCGACAAGGTCCTGAAATGGCGCGAGGGCGCGCTGCTCACGGTGTAGTGAGCGGCGCGCCCCGGCGCGTCTCGTACGGCAATGGTCGTTACGGCGATACGGAAGGGCTCAGCCCTTCAGCCGTGCCATCCAGGCCTCGACCTCGTCCGCCCGACGCGGCAGCGAGTCGGAGAGGTTCCGGTTGCCGTCCTCCGTGACGAGGATGTCGTCCTCGATCCGGACGCCGATGCCCCGGTACTCCTCGGGCACGGTCAGGTCGTCGGCCTGGAAGTACAGACCGGGCTCGACCGTCAGGCAGACGCCCGGCTCCAGCGTGCCGTCGACGTACGTCTCGGTGCGTGCGGCGGCGCAGTCGTGGACGTCCATGCCGAGCATGTGGCCGGTGCCGTGCAGGGTCCAGCGGCGCTGGAGGCCCAGCTCCAGGACCTTCTCCACGGACAGGTCGCCGAGCAGACCCCACTCGACGAGCTTCTCGGCGAGCACGCGCTGCGCGGCGTCGTGGAAGTCGCGGTAGGCGGCACCGGGCTTCACGGCGGCGATGCCCGCCTCCTGGGCCTCGTACACCGCGTCGTAGATCTTGCGCTGGAGCGGCGAGAACGTGCCGTTGATCGGCAGGGTCCGCGTCACGTCGGCGGTGTAGAGGTCGTTGGTCTCGACCCCGGCGTCCAGGAGCAGCAGCTCGCCGGCGCGGACCGCGCCGTCGTTGCGGACCCAGTGCAGGGTGGTGGCGTGCGGGCCGGCGGCGCAGATCGAGCCGTAGCCGATGTCGTTGCCCTCGATCCGGGCGCGCAGGAAGAACGTGCCCTCGATGAAGCGCTCGCTGGTCGCCTCGGCCTTGTCGAGGCTCTTGACGACGTCCTCGAAGCCGCGCGCGGTGGCGTCGCAGGCCTTCTGCAGCTCGGCGATCTCGAAGGCGTCCTTCACCAGGCGGGCCTCGGAGAGGTAGACGCGCAGTTCCTCGTCGCGCTCGGCGGTCACCTTGTCGGTGAGGGCGGCCTCGATGGACGCGTCGTGGCCGCGCACGTTACGGACCGGGCCGGTGGCCTCGGCCAGCGCGGCGGGCAGCTCGCGGACGTCCTTCGCGGGGATGCCCAGCAGCTGCTCGGCCTCGGTGAGGGAGTTGCGGCGGCCGACCCACAGCTCGCCCTGGCCGTCGAGCCAGAACTCGCCGTTCTCCCGGTTGGAGCGCGGCAGCAGGTAGAGGGTGGCCTCGTGGCCGGTGCCGCCGGTCGGCTCCAGGACGAGGACGCCGTCCTGGGTCTGGTCACCGGTGAGGTACGCGTACTCGGTGGAGGCGCGGAAGGCGTACTCGGTGTCGTTGGAGCGGGTCCTCAGGTTGCCCGCGGGGATGACCAGGCGCTCGCCGGGGAAGCGGGCGGAGAGCGCGGCGCGGCGGTTCGCGGTGTGCTCGGCCTGGGGGATCGGCTGGAGGTCGTGCAGCTCCGTGTCGGCCCAGCCCGACTTCATGTTCTCGGCGAGCTCGTCGGAGACGGCCGGGTAGAGGCCGTTCTTCCGCTGCTTGATCGCCTCCGCTGCTTCGTTCTCTTCGGTCTCCTGCTCCGGGGTCTCCGGGATGAGCTCCTCAGACACGATTTGTCTCTCCTTGATACGACACTGGACCATCACCCATCGTACGGGCGTACGGAAGGGGGCCCAGGGCCGAAGGACCTGTTACCGGAGAGCGCGCCGGGCAGAGCTTCGCGGGGCCGCCGGAGGTCAGTCGAAGTGGGCGGCGAGGATCACGACGTCCTCGGTGGAATCGCTCCGGTCGAGGCCGTCGGGGAGCACCGTGCGCAGGACGTGGTCGGCCACGGCCGCCGGATCGTGCCGGTCGGGCTTCGGTACGGAGGCGGCGGCGGAGTGCAGCCGGGCGAAGGCGCGGTCCATCGCGTCCCCGGTGCGGCGCAGCAGCCCGTCCGTGTAGAGCAGCACCGTTTCGCCAGGTGCGGGGCTGAACTCCACGCTCGGCGCCTCCCAGCAGGCGAGCATCCCGAGCGGGGCGGAGAGCGTCGTCTCGACGTACTCGCAGCGCCGCTCGCCGAGGATCAGCGGCGGGGTGTGCCCGGCCCCGGCCAGCACGACCTTGCGGGCGGCGGGCTCGCAGTAGGCGAACAGGGCGGTCGCGGTCCGCGCGGGTTCGGTGAGCCGCAGCAGCAGTTCCAGGTCGGAGAGTACGGCGACGGGGTCCTCGCCCTCCATCACCGCGTACGCCCGCAGGCTGGCGCGGAGCCGGCCCATGGCGGCCATCGCGCTCGGCCCGGACCCGCCCACGGAGCCGACGGCGAGGCCGAGGGCGCGGTCGGGCAGCGGCAGCGCGTCGTACCAGTCGCCGCCGCCGTGGGGCCCTGTGCGGTGCCGGGCGGCGAGCTGGACGCCGGGGATCCGGGGGAGCCGGCTGGGCAGCAGCTCCTCGGCGACGGCGGCGACGTCCGCCCGGGCGCGCTCCAGCTCGATCAGGCGGGCCAGGTGCTCGGTGGCGTAGCGCGCGTAGAGGCCGGCGAGATGGCGCTGCTTCTGCGCGGGCGCGGCCGGTTCGTCGTAGAGCCAGAGCGCCGCGCCGAGCCGGCCCCTCGCCTCGGAGGCGAGGGGGAGGGCGTAGCTCGCGGCGTAGCCGAGCCGGGTGGCGACCTCGCGGTGCCGGGGGTCGAGGTCCTGCTCGCCGAGCAGGTCGGGGCTGGTGATCCCGTCGGCCGTGTCCGGCAGTCCGTCGAGGACGCGGCCGAGCGCGGTGGCCGCGCGCGGCACGGTCTCGATGTGCCCGAGTTCGGCGTGGGTGAGCCCCAGGCCGCGCGTGGCGGAGGGGCCTTCGCCGTTCGCCGGTTCCAGAACGAGAAGTCCGCGGCGGGCTCCGACGAGGGCGGCTCCGGCCTGCAACAGCTCGTTCAGGGCGGTTTCGAGGGTGCTCGTCCCGGCCAGCCGCTCGGTGAGTTCGTGCAGGGTCGTCAGGTCCGAGACCCAGCCCGCCAGGCGGTCCTGGAGGAAGGCTCCGGGCGGTCCCGGGACCTCTGTCAGGGGTGCGGGAGTGTGCGTTGAAACCGGAACCTCTGGATCGATTCCAGCCACTTTCGGCAGGTGTGGGGCGCTCATGGCAGCCAGCTTTCCGACCGGTGCGATTCGTCGAATAGCATCGCAAACCCCCATGTGATTCTGCGCCACTATCAGTGCATCCACATGTACACGCACAAGTAACCCGATGTCCAGCATTGTCCCTTCGGGGACCGGGCGATTCGTGCTCTCCCAGTGTGGGTTAACTTGGCCAAAAAATGCACCCTACGGACGCTATTTACGATCGACTGGGGCCGTTCGACAGGGGTACCTCCGGGGTCAGGTCGCCGGAGGAGCGTCATCCCGGGCATGCTGGGTACGTAAACGGTGATGCGCGGGTGCGGTTGTGATCGCCCAGGGAACCCGGCAGCGGGTTCGGGCGTCCTCACCCGTGAACGTGACGCCCCCGCCCCGGACGGCGGGGTTCGCACCAGGGACGGCAGGCGAGGCGCAGGCCACCCTCGCCCGGCGACCGCCAGCCCGGCTCGACCCGCTCGGTTCGACCCGCACGACTCCGCCGGAGCAGCACGACTCCGCTCGGTCGGTGAGGCCCTGTCCGGTTCGACTCCGCTCGACTCTGCTCAGTTCGGCTCGGTTCGGCTCTGCTCCACCCCAGATCGGTTCTATTCGGATCGGTTCCACTCGGCTCGGCTCGGCTCACGCTCGGTATCGACGGCACGCCCGTACCGCAGAACTGATGAGCACGTACGCACAGCGAAGAGATACGCACGTGGTGTCACACACACGTGGTGTCACGTGGACTCGGCGTTCAACGGAAAGGAACGAGCGCTCATGCGCGAGATCCTCGGAAGGCGACGCAGGCTCCGGCTCCGGCGCAAGGAGGCGACCGCCCGGCTCGACGCGGCCCTGACCTGCGCCACCGTATGGCAATGGCCCGTGCTTCCCGGAGTGGGGACGGCGCATCCCGCCGCCCCGAACGGCGAGAGCGCCGGCCCCGGCCTCGGCTGCGCCTGCCCCGAACCCGACTGCGCCGTACCGGGCGCGCACCCCTTCGACCCCGGCCTGCTGGCGGCCACCACGGACGAGCGCATGGTGCGCTGGTGGTGGACCAACCGCCCCACCGCCCCCGTACTGCTGGCGACCGGCGGACGCGCGCCCTGCGCGGTGAGCCTGCCCGCCGTGGCCGGCGCCAGAGCGCTGAGCGCCCTCGACGCGCTGGGCATGCGGCTCGGCCCCGTCGTGGCGACGCCCACCCGGTGGTCGCTGCTGGTGGCCCCGTACACCCTGGAACGGCTCGGCGAACTGCTGTACGCGAAGGACTGGGTGCCCAGCTCGCTCCGGTTCCACGGCGAGGGCGGCTATCTCGTTCTGCCGCCGTCCCGGACCGGCGCGGGCCAGGTCCGCTGGGAGCGGCCCGGGGGGCCGCTCGGAAAGTCCGCTTCCGCTGCGGCCCCGGTGTCGCGAGGGCGAGCGGAGGGCGGCGCTCCGGCGGCCGCGGCCCCTTGGCTTCCGGATGTCGAAGCGGTGCTGGACGCCCTGGTCGAGGCGAGCACCGGGGCACCGGGCGGGGGCAGTCGGCTCGCCTACTGACCTCCTGGGGCTTCGGGCGGGGCGGTCCGGCGTCCGGCTCACTCGAACGGGTGTGAGCCGGACGGGATCCGAGGTAATCGGGTGCCGGGCGCCCCGGCGGCACGCATTCCGTCGATATCGTCGGCCTGTCGTCAGTCCTTCGTCGGTCTGCCGTCAGTCCGTCGTCAGGAATTCCGCGCAGTTGCCAGGTGGGGCCCACCATGAATCTCCGCATGATCGGTCTCACGGCAGCCGCGGTGTGCGGAAGTCTCGTTCCGCTGGTTGCTTCCGCGCACTCGGCCGTTGCTCCGGATGCCGTATCGGCTGGTCCGGACACCGGGAAATCATCTGCCGGACCGCCAGAAAGTCATAGGCCAAAGGTTTCTGATCCGCTCTCCGGAGATGATTCCGCCTCCTCTTCTTCGGCATTGCCGAAATCACCATCGGAAATGAGCACGGAAGCCGGTTCCCTGTCTGAGTTTGATCGGTCGGGCGCGGCGGGGCTGGAGCGGTCGGGCGCGGCGGGGTTCGACCGGTCGGGTGCGGCGACGGCCCGGTGCGGGCCCGAGGTCGTCGCACCGGAGGGGGTCGAAGCGCAGACCTGCGTCATGGCCCGGGGGGACACCGTGTGGGCGCGCGTCTACTACCGGAACACGACCGGTGAGGAAATCCGTTCCGTGCTCACGCTGATGGGTCCGGGCGGGCGGACCGTGGAGTTGCACTGCGCGCCGGCCGCGCACGACGAGCCGGGCATCTGCGAGACGCCGGGCGTCCCCTCCTCGGGCGCGCCCGGATCCGCCACGGCGATCGCGGAGTTCGTGGGCGCGGGGCCGGTGGAGGAGGCGCCGCTGCTGCTGCGCGCCGGATCGGAACGGGCCCCGGCCGCCGGCGGCTGAGATGCGCGCCCGGGGGTGTCACGGGGCGGGCCGCAGCCGGAAACGAGGACGCCCGGTCGCTGGCGACGGGGGATGCACCAGCGACCGGGCTTCTAGAACCGTAACAAGAGATCTGCTGTTCGCAAATTCGATCTCGCCTGTAGGGACGCCTATTTACTTACGAGTACGGCGAGTTGTGACGCGGGTCACCGTCTGCGGCGTCCCGATGTCACTGTCAGCTGAGGGTCACCTGACGGTTGGTGAGACCGCCCCGGGCGCGCCGTTCCTCGGCGGTGAGCGGGGCGTCGGACGCGAGCGCCGCGGCCAGTCGCTCGGCGAACTCGACGGCGGGCTTCTCGCACGCCTCGGCCCCCATCGAGCTCGGCAGGTCCCAGACGGGCACCACGAGACCGTGCGCCCGGAACGACCCGACCAGCCGGGTGTCGTCGCCGAGCGAGGAGGTGCCCGCGGCGTGCAGCCGGGCGAGCGCGTCGAGGAGCTGCTCCTCGGGGTGCGGCATGACCCAGCGCAGGTGGTTCTTCTCCGGGGTCTCGCACCAGTACGCGGCGTCGACGCCGGAGAGCAGCGTCGTCGGGATCGCTGCGGCGTTCGCGCGCTCCAGCGACGCGGACACCTCGGCGGTGGCGTTCTCCGCGTCCGGCACCCAGAACTCGAACCCGGAGTGCACTTCCGGCTCGAAGGCGGCGTCCGGGGCCAGGAGGTCCTGGAGGCGCGGACCGTCGGCCGGTACGCGGCGGGCGGCGACCGGGGAGCCGGGCTCGGCCTCCAGGGCGCGCTGGAGGGTGTCCGCGAGGTCGCGGCTGAGGTCGCCGGAGGAGGTGTCGTTCTGCAGGGCGAGCAGGACGGAACCGTCGTCGCGGCGCAGCGCCGGCCAGGCCATCGGCAGGACCGTCGCGAGCTTCACCGACGGAACCCCTTCGGGCAGCCCGTCCTTGAGGGTCAGCTCGACCGTGGCGGCGGGCACCAGCTCGCGCAGCGCGACCCAGTCGCACTCGCCCGCCAGTCCCTCGAAGGGGCGATGCACGAGCTCGGTCACGGCCTGGGCGGCGGCGCGTCCGTGACACGCCTTGTAGCGACGGCCCGATCCGCACGGGCAGGGCTCACGGGCCCCGACGACCGGAATCTCACCGTCCTTGAGCTGCTGCTTCCCGGCCTTGGACTGAGGGCGCTTCTTGGCCATGGTGGGCATTCTCCCGATTGCGACAGTGCGGACTCGGCGCGAGCCTAGCCGCCCGGGGAGCCGTGCCCCGCCCACGTACGCGATCGGGCCCTGGGGGCCCCGCTCTCAGCTCACGTCGTCGAGGACGTCGGAGAAGTCCAGGCCCTCGAACCCGGTGAGCCCCCCGACCCCGTGCGCGGACACACCGTTCGTACCGCGGCCGTTCCTGTCGGAGCCGTTCGTCGCGGAGCCGTTGGCGGCGGATCCGTTGCCTGCGAGGCCGGGCGGCTTCTTCGAGGAGACCAGGGCCCAGACGGTGACCTCGCCGGGGGCATCGTCCCGTACGCCCCACTCCTGGGCCAGGGCGCTGATGATGTTGAGGCCCCGGCCGCCGCGTGCCGTCACCGACGGGGTGGCCGGAACCGGGCGGGTCGGGCCGCCGCCGTCCGTGACCTCCACGGTGAGCCCGCCGCCGGTGTCCACCCGCCAGGCGGCGCGGATGTCCCCGTCGCCGACATCGGTGTGCCGGCCGAGCGGCCTGCCGTGTCGGCAGGCGTTGCTGAGAAGTTCGGAAAGGATCAGAACAGCGTCGTCGACGACCGCGTCCGACACCCCGTTGCCGCGCAACTGCTCACGCATCCGGTGTCGTGCCTGCCCCACGCCGGCAGGACCATGAGGAATGGCCATGCTCGACGACGCGGGCACCTCTTGTGCCACCACCAACGCCACCCCCGAGACCTCCTTTGCCCCACGCCACGGGTTGGATGCCCCACTGGGCTGGACCGGAAACCGGCCAATGCGCTACGGGTGACGCACTCGTCACGACCGAACGCGCAGCGAATGCGCCGGAGCACACCCCGTAACGGCCGAGGTCGGAGGCTTGACGGGTACTTATCCGCCCTAAATGCGCCCGAGTTGGGACAGAACCTGCTTCGGGCGATTGGTGATGATCGCCTCGACGCCCAGTTCGGCGCACAGCTCGACATCGGCGGGTTCGTTCACGGTCCACACGTGCACCCGGTGCCCCGCACGGTGCAGCCGTTCGATGTATCCGGGGTGGCTGCGCACGATCCGCATGCCGGGCCCCGCGATCCGGGCCCCGGCGGGCAGCCGTCCGTCACGCATGCGGGGGGAGACGAACTGCATCAGGTAGACCGTGGGCAGAGTGGGGGCGGCCGCCTGGACGCGGTGGAGGGAGCGGGCGGAGAAGCTCATGATGCGGAGGGGTGGGGGCCCGTCGGCGGGCGGCTCGGCCAGCCCGAAGCGCCTCAGCAGGTGCAGGAGCCGCTCCTCGACCTGCCCGGCCCAGCGGGTGGGGTGCTTCGTCTCGACGGCCAGCTGCAGATCCCGCCCGGTGGCCCGTACCTCGGTGAAGAGCTCCAGGAGCCGTTCCAGGGTGAGTACGGAGGTGAGCTCGCCCGGCACCGGATCCCAGTCGGGCGACTCCTCCCGGTCCTTCCAGGAGCCGAAGTCGAGGGCGGCGAGGTCGGCGAGCTCCAGGGCGGACACGGCGCCGCGCCCGTTTGAGGTGCGGTTCACCCGTCGGTCGTGGACGCAGACGAGATGGCCGTCGGCGGTGAGCCGGACATCGCATTCCAAGGCGTCGGCACCGTCCTCGATCGCCTTGCGGTAGGCGGCGAGGGTGTGCTCGGGGGCGTCGTCGGAGGCCCCGCGGTGGGCGATGACCTGGATGGAGGTGTGCGCGCTGCGCTGCCGTGCGTGGGTCACCCGCGCCATGGTGTCACCGTCGCTGGGATGGCTGAGCACATGTCACCCTGGGGGTCCGTTTTGTCGGATGTAAAGATTGGTGTGCGGATGCACAGGTCCTGCTTACAGTGGCCCGACGTGTTGTGGGAAAAGCTGACTGCAGACACGTGCACAGCGGGTTTCTTGCCGAATGCCGACTGGATGCCGAGTGGAACCGAGGAGTAAAGAGCTGTGAGCACCGAGAACGAGGGCAACGAGGACCGCGTGGTACCGGCCGTGCCGTCCGTTCCGTCCGCACCTCCCGTGCCGGCCGACACTCCCGAACCGGCCACCGGCGGCGCAACGGAGGGCGCTTCGCGGACCCCGGGCGCTGACGGCGCATCCGACGAGTCCGGCGCGGGGCCCGCGGCCGTCACCGCTCCGGCGCACGCGGAGGCGCCGCGCCACAACCCCACGCACCAGGGCGCTCCGGCGCACCAGGGGCCCTCGGGCACGCCCACGTACGGCCAGGGCGCCGCACACCCGCCCGCGAACCAGCCGCCTCGGCCGTCGCGGCCGCCGCAGCCCTCCCCGTACGGAGTGGCCCCCGGCGGCGGCCTCGGCGCGGGCCCCGGATACGGAGCGGAGCCCGACCTCCCCGCGGGCGCCGCTTCCTGGCCGCCGCCCCCGCCCGCCGTCCCGTCGTACGCCGGCGGCGACGCCGGTCACGCGCCGGGTCACACGTCCGGCCACGCATCCGGTCACGCGTCCGGCGGTATCGGCAACGGCGGCGGCCACGGCCCGGTCTGGGGCGCCCCCGTCCCGCCCGGCTCCGACACCCCGGACGGCAAGAACGGCAGGAGCAGGGCCGGCGGCCTGGTGGCGGCCGTGGCCGTGGCGGCGCTCGTCGCGGGCGGCATCGGCGGAGCCCTCGGTTTCTGGGCGGCCGACCGCAACGACAACGGCTCGTCCGGCAGCTCGACCACGGTGTCGGCGTCGGACACCCCGAGGGACCTGAAGCGCCCGGCGGGCACGGTGGCCGGGGTCGCGGCGAAGGCGCTCCCCAGCGTGGTCACCATCGACGCGCAGGGCGGCGACGGAGAGGGCGGCACGGGCACCGGCTTCGTGTACGACAAGGAAGGCCACATCCTCACCAACAACCACGTGGTGGCCTCCGCCGCGGAGTCCGGCGAACTGTCGGCGACGTTCTCCGACGGCAAGAAGTACGCCGCCGAGGTGGTCGGCCGGGCGCAGGGCTACGACGTGGCGGTCCTGAAACTGAAGAACCCGCCGCAGGGCCTGGCACCTCTCCCCCTGGGCAACTCGGAGAGCGTCGCGGTGGGTGACTCGACGATCGCGATCGGCGCGCCCTTCGGCCTGTCGAACACGGTCACCACGGGCATCATCAGCGCGAAGAACCGCCCGGTGGCGTCCGGGGACGGCCAGAGCAACAAGAACTCGTACATGAGCGCCCTGCAAACCGACGCCTCGATCAACCCGGGCAACTCCGGCGGCCCGCTGCTGGACGCGACGGGCGCGGTCATCGGCATCAACTCGGCGATCCAGTCGACCGGCGGAGGCCTCGGCCAGTCCCAGGCCGGCTCCATCGGCCTCGGCTTCGCGATCCCGATCAACCAGGCCAAGAACGTCGCCGAGCAGCTGATCAAGACCGGGAAGCCGGTCTACCCGGTGATCGGCGCGACGGTGACGATGGAGGAGAAGACGGGCGGCGCGGCGATCTCCGCCGAGGGCGCGGGCGGCACCCCGGCCGTCACCCCGAACGGCCCGGCGGCCAAGGCGGGCCTGAAGGCGGGCGACGTGATCACGAAGTTCAACGACACCGTGATCGACAGCGGCCCGACCCTGATCGGCGAGATCTGGACCCGCAAGCCGGGCGAGAAGGTGACCCTGACGTACGAGCGCGACGGCAAGGAGTCCACGGCCGAGGTCACCCTGGGCCAGCGCGAGGGCGACAGCTGACCGGCTAGGCTGTCCCACGCGTCGAACCGGCCCCGCGCGGGCCTGACGCCCCATCGGCTTGCACAGCGACCGGGCGGACGACGCGGGGTGGGTTGCCCGAGCGGCCTAAGGGAACGGTCTTGAAAACCGTCGTGGCAGCGATGTCACCGTGGGTTCAAATCCCACACCCACCGCAGCAGGTCAGCGATCGTGCTGATCAGAAGGGGTGTCCCGACAACGGGGCGCCCCTTCTGCATGGGTGCTGTCTCACCTTGAACCGCCCCTGCGCCGCTGTGGATCATTGTTTGTGGGCCAGGCGTGGACCACGGTCCACGAAGTTCTGACCGGTGGACATACGCGGACCTTCGCGCCCTTGCTTGACCGAGTGTCCTGCTGGGTTGGAGGACCTGAAGGCTGCACACGAAGACACCGGCCCGACGGCGATGCGGACTCCGCCTCGTACACCGGCGGCGGCTTCGATCCGCCGGGCTCCCCTTCTTGCTCTGCGTCAGGCCGCGCCGTTCGTCCCCCCGCCCCGCCCCGACGTCAGCCGGGCCGCTGAGGCGATCGCGGCGCGGGCCTCGTGTTCCGGCAGGCCCGTGCGGACGGCGGCTGCGGTGAGCGCGTCGGCCAGGGCGTCGCCGAAGCCGTGTTCGTACGCGCGGCAGGCCGCCCAGAACAGGCGGGTGTTGCGCTGGCCCTCGTGGGCGGCCAGCACGAACTGGATCAGGCCCTCGCCCCGGCGGTCCTGGGTGGCGGCTGGGCCCGCGCTCCTGGTGGCTGTGGGCGGGCGGCGGGGCTGGGTGAGGAGGCGGAGCAGGGCGCGGGGGCACGGGGCCGGGGTGAGGTGGGCCGTACCGGGGCCCAGGCGGTAGCGGCCGTGGGCGGTGACCGAGCCGGGGCCGACCAGATAGCCGCCGGTCCCGCGGATGTCGATGCCCGGGGCGAGGCGGCCGGCGGAGTTGGGGACTGTCGCGTCGGCGGGGCCGGTCAGCCAGAGGTGGCGGCCGCCGCTCGGGGTGAGCACCGTGACCGTCGGCGGGATGGTGAACAGGTGCTGGAGGGCCAGTTGCCGCAGGGCTCCCGCCGCGTCGCTGCCGTACGCCGGGTCGACGTCCAGGTCGATGCCGATGAGGCGGTGCGGGGCGTGTCCGCAGGCGATGCCGTAGCCGGTGGCCCGGGGCGCGGCGGCGAAGAGGGCGCGGACGGCCGCGGGGTCGGTGGTGGCGTCGTGCACCCCGTGTCCCGGCAGTCCGCACTCGCCCCGGCAGTGCGTCGGGGGCTGCTCGCCGCGGTGGGGGGAGCGCAGGGCGGGGAGCTTGGTGGCGGAGAGGGGAAAGACGGGGAGGCCGCGCCCGGCGGCGGCGAGGGCGTGGGCGAGGGCCAGGGTGGGGGTCTGCCGGTCGATGGTGGCCATGCGATTAGTTTCGTACATGTGTTCGAGGAAGGGAAGGGGGGGTGGGTGCGGGGTGGCTCGGGGCGGCCGGTGCGGGTGGGTGGCGGAACGCTTCTTCGCGCGCGCGGTACGGGTGTGCCGCGGTTGCCTCGCTGACCTGGACTTTCCTGCGGCTCAGGAGGTTTATCCGCTCTTCGTCATACGTGAGAGGGAACGGGAGATCGTGAGGGATTCGCCGGGGGCGCCCTGGGCAACTCTGGTCTCGCGACGTTGTGAACAGCACCGGGGTGGTCGGCCAACTCCCCCGGAACCAGCCGAATATGAAGCCGCAATTCCGTTCCTGGAGGACATGACATGGCAAGTATCCGTACCGCTCGCGCCTTCGCCGCCGTCGCCGCTCTGCCCTTGGCCGTCGCGCTCTGCGGCGGAGTCGCCGTGGCGGACAACGGCTCCTTCGCGAACGACGGATCGAACGCTGCCGTGGCGACGATCGGCGGCAGCGGTGTCGGCGGCGACAACTCCGGCAACTCCTCCACGACCCAGCAGCAGGCCGTCGGCGCCGGTGCGTCGAACCAGAACACGTCCGCCCAGGTCAGCAACTCGGCCTTCGTGCCGATCGATCAGTCCGACCACAGTGTCGCGGTGAACTTCACGCCCTTCTTCTGGTGACCGCCCCCCCGGTGAACCGGCCGTCGGGACCTCCCGGGGGGTGGGTCCCGGCGGACTGAACGGCAGCCCGTGCGGCGGCACTTCGGTGCCCCCGTGCGGGCTGCCCGTGTCTTGACAGGGGTCGCTAACTGACGGACAGTCAGAAACGTTGATCGGGTGCTGCTTGCCGGGGCGTCGGCCAGCGGTGCTCCGGCGTCTGACCTGTCCGCAGTTCTGGAGGGCCCTCCGTGCATCTCGCTCCGACGGAACGCCAGCAGCGACTCCGCGTCGTACTCCGGTCTCACGTCCGTACGTTGATGGGTGGCGGGTGTGGTGGGGGCGACGAGGCCGCACCGGGGAGCGAGCAGCGTGCGCGGCAGCTCCCCCGGCGGATCGGCGCCGACGGGCTGCTCGGGCGCGGCCGGCCCAGGGCGTACGGCGGGCGGGGCCGCGGCCCCGACGAGCAGTTCGTCTTCTTCGACGAGGCGTACCGGGCCGGCGCCCCCGTCTCCATGGTCACGCTCAACGCCGTCGGCCCGACCCTGATGGTGTACGGCACCGAGGGGCAGAAGGCGTCCTTCCTTCCCCGCATCCTCGGCGGCGACCTCGTCTTCGCGATCGGCTACAGCGAGCCCGGGGCCGGTAGGGGCCTGTCGGCCCTGCTCCGGGGCGGGTCCCCCGGCTGCTTCGGGCCGGACGGTGAGCTGGAGCGGATGAACTGCGCGGCCCGGATCAACACCTTCGGGGGCGGTGTCGGCGAGGTGCAGCGCGAGATCGCCGCGACGGCCGGGCTCGGGATGATCCGGGGCAAGCGATGAGCGGGGCGGGGGGCGAAGCCGGGGGGGCGGGGGCCGAAGGTCGTCGGTCGCCCTCGGAAGGCCGATGGTCGCTCTCCGAAGGTCGTCGGTCGCCCTCCGAAGGCCGCTGGGCGGAGCCTGAAGCCCCGCGGCCCGGCGCCGAAAGCCCCCAGCCGGAGGCCGAGAGGGCCGAGAGCGCCGGGAAGGCCGAGAGAGCCGAGAGAGCCGGGAAAGCGGGGAAGGCCGAAGGTGTCGGGGAGGCCGAGAGAGCCGGGAAGGTCGAGGGAGACGCCAAGGCCGAGCGCGATGAGTTGTACGCCCAGCTCCGCGCCCACGAAGGCCGTGCCGCCACCGCCGGGCGCGGCAAGGATCTTGTCAACGAGCCGATGATCCGGCACTGGTGCGAGGCGATGGGCGACACCTCGCCCGCCTACCGGGGCCCGGACGCCGTCGCCCCGCCGACCATGCTCCAGGCGTGGACGATGGGCGGGCTCTCCGGGCACACGGACAGCACGGGGCGGTCCGCCGCGTACGACGAGATGTTCGCGCTGCTCGACGGCGCCGGGTACACCTCCGTCGTCGCGACCGACTGCGAGCAGGAGTATCTGCGGCCCCTGCGCCCCGGTGACCGGATCACCTTCGACACGGTCATCGAGTCGGTCTCCCCGCGCAAGACGACCAAGCTCGGCACCGGCTACTTCGTCACCACCCGCACGGACGTGCACGCCGACGGCGAGCTCGCCGGGACGCACCGCTTCCGCATCCTCAAGTACCGCCCCGCGCAACGGAACAAGGTCCCCGAGCCGACGCGCCGCCCCCGGCCCGTGATCAATCGCGACAACGCCGGGTTCTGGGCCGGGGTCGCCGAGCGCCGCCTTCTCATCCAGCGCTGCACCGACTGCGCGACCCTCCGCCTGCCCTGGCTGCCCGGCTGCAACGCCTGCGGCAGCGCGGAGTGGGACACGGTCGAAGCAGGCGGGGAAGGCACGGTTTTCAGCCATGTCGTCATGCATCACCCGTCGTTCCCCGCCTTCGCGCCGGACGGTGAGGGCGGGCCGTACGCCGTCGCGCTGGTCGAACTGGCCGAGGGTGTCCGCATCGTCAGCAACGTGATCGGTGTGCCGTACGACAAGGTCCGCGTCGGCATGCCCGTACGCCTGGAGTTCCTCGTGGCGGACCCCGACCTCAAACTGCCCGTCTTCCGGGCGAACGAAGGCGGTTGAGATGGACTTCACCCCGAGTAAGGAGCAGACCGCCGCGCAACGGCTGGCCGCGCGGATCCCCGAGGCGGCCTGGCGCCACGATGAGCAACTGGCCTACGAGGCGCAGGCGTTGACTCCCGCACGGTGGGCCCCGGAGGCGGGCAGGCGGGGCGTCCACGCGGGCCGGCATCCGCACGGCGGTACCGGGGCCGGCCTCGACCATCCGGTCCACCGGCCCTTCCTCCGGGGCCGCCGACTCGACGCGTACCTCGGCCGCGGCCGTGAAGTCCTGGAGGATTCGGGCCTGCTGTCGGCGGCCGACGGACATGGGGAGCGCGTGTCATGAGGCGGGCGCACCGCGTCGGCGACGAGCTGCCGCCCCTGGAGATCCCGGTGACCCGGACCCTGATCGTCGCCGGGGCCATCGCCTCGCGGGACTACCAGGACGTCCACCACGACGCGGAGCTGGCCCGGGCGAAGGGATCCCCCGACATCTTCATGAACATCCTCACCACCAACGGGCTCGTCGGCCGCTACATCACCGACCATTTCGGCCCCACCGCCGTCCTCCGCAAGGTCGCGATCCGCCTCGGCGCGCCCAACTACCCGGGCGACGTGCTGCGGTTGACCGGGCACATCGCCGACGTAAGCGCCGGGGAACACGCCGAAGCAGTCGTCCACGTCACCGGCGACAACCGCGTCGGCCGCCATGTCACCGGCACGGTCACCGTCGCCCTCCCGTACCGAGGCGAAGAGGCAGCATGAGCATTCGCAGAGCCGATTCGCTCGGTGGGAAGGCCGCGATCGTCGGAATCGGAGCCACCGAGTTCTCCAAGGACTCCGGCCGCAGCGAACTGAAGCTGGCCGTAGAGGCCGTCCGCGCCGCTCTCGACGACGCCGGCCTCACCCCCGCCGACGTGGACGGGCTCGTCACCTTCACCATGGACACCAGTCCCGAGATCACCGTCGCCCAGGCGGCCGGGATCGGCGAGCTGTCGTTCTTCTCCCGGATCCACTACGGCGGGGGCGCGGCCTGCGCCACCGTGCAGCAGGCCGCCCTTGCCGTGGCGAGCGGCGTCGCGGACGTCGTCGTCTGCTACCGGGCCTTCAACGAGCGCTCCGGCCGCCGCTTCGGCTCCGGCGTTCAGCGGCGGGAGCCCACGGCCGAGGGCGCGGCGCTCGGCTGGAACCTCCCGTACGGGCTGCTGACCCCCGCCTCCTGGGTGGCGATGGCGGCCCGGCGCTACCTGCACACCTACGGCCTCGGCCCGGAGGTCTTCGGTCGGGTGGCCGTGGTCGACCGGCGGCACGCGGCGCGGAACCCGGCGGCGTACTTCTACGGGAAGCCCATCACGCTCGCCGACCACGCCGCGTCCCGCTGGATCGTGGAGCCGCTGCGGCTGCTGGACTGCTGCCAGGAGACGGACGGCGGCCAGGCCCTGGTCGTCACGCGTGTGGAGCGGGCCCGTGATCTGCCCCGGCCGCCCGCCGTCGTCGTCGCGGCGGCGCAGGGGGCGGGCCGGTCGCAGGAGCAGATGACGAGCTTCTACCGGGACGGGCTGACCGGCCTGCCGGAGACCGCCGTCGTCGCCCGGCAGCTCTGGCGCACCTCCGGGCTGTCCCCGGCCGATATCGACGTGGGCATCCTCTACGACCACTTCACCCCGTTCGTCCTGATGCAGTTGGAGGAGTTCGGCTTCTGTGGGCCGGGGGAGGCGGGCGACTTCGTCGCGGCGGACGCCCTGCCCCTGAACACCCATGGGGGGCAGCTGGGGGAGGCGTACCTCCATGGGGTGAACGGCATCGCGGAGGCCGTCCGGCAGATCCGGGGCACCTCGGTGAACCAGGTGGCGGGCGCGGCGAGGTCCCTGGTCACGGCCGGTACGGGCGTGCCGACGTCGGGCCTGGTCCTCGGGGCGGACGGCTGAGCGGCGGCGCGTTGCCCCGGGGACCCGCGGCGGCTCCTGGAGACTCTCAGGGGCGGACCCTGACGGAGGCGCGCAGGCCCGTCCACCTTCAGGAGGTTCAGGGTGGACGTCCCCTACAACCTGAGGCGGACAGCGCTTCGGGACCTGGGGCCGATCCCCTCGGCGGCGTCCGCTCCTAGCGTTGGGTACATGACCACGCCAGTCTGCGCGGGCGCCTCCAGGGCGGCCTCCGCCACCGACGGACATCACCCCCACACGCCCTACGCGTCGTTCTCCTCGTACGTACGGGCCCGGGGGCCGGTCCTGCTGCGTACCGCGCGCTCGCTCACCGCGAACCCGTGCGACGCGGAGGACCTGCTGCAGACCGCGCTCGCGAAGACGTACGTGGCGTGGGAGCGGATCGAGGACCACCGGGCGCTGGACGGCTATGTCCGCCGGGCCCTGCTGAACACCCGCACCTCGCAGTGGCGCAAGCGCAAGGTCGACGAGTTCGCCTGTGAGGAGCTGCCCGAGCGCGAGACTCTTCCGACGCCGGATCCGGCCGAGCAGCAGTCGCTGCACGACGCTATGTGGCGCGCGGTGCTCAAGCTCCCGGACCGCCAGCGTGCGATGGTCGTCCTGCGCTATTACGAGGACCTGAGCGAGGCCCAGACGGCGGAGGTCCTCGGTGTGTCGATCGGTACGGTCAAGAGCGCCGTCTCCCGCGCCCTCGGCAAGCTCCGCGAGGACCCTGAGCTGACGCCGGTCCGCTGACCGGCATCACCACCGGGGGCAGCAGGTCGCGGCACCGCGGGGGCGGCCGACCGGCAGCGCCTCCGGAGGTACCGGCAGCGCCTCCGGAGGTATCCGTGCGGCCCTCGGGCAGGATGTCCCACAAGGCCCCGGTCAGGAATTTTCTCCCGTGAGTAGTGACATACCGCGTGGTATGTGCGCAGAATCAGCGGAACCCTACTGCCGCGTAGCGCCCACCGGGAGGACGCCGTGCTGAGCACCATGCAGGACGTACCGCTGACTGTCACCCGCATCCTGCACCACGGGATGACGATTCACGGGAAGTCGCAGGTCACGACCTGGACCGGCGAACCCGAGCCGCACCGTCGTACCTTCGCCGAGATCGGCGCCCGCGCCACCCAGCTGGCCAACGCGCTCCGCGACGAGCTGGGCGTCGACGGCGACCAGCGGATCGCCACGCTCATGTGGAACAACGCGGAGCATGTCGAGGCCTACCTCGCCATCCCCTCCATGGGCGCCGTGCTCCACACCCTCAACCTCCGGCTCCCGCCCGAGCAGCTCGCCTGGATCGTCAACCACGCGGACGACAAGGCGGTGATCGTCAACGGTTCGCTGCTGCCGCTCCTGGTGCCGCTGCTGCCCCATCTGCCGAGCATCGAGCACATCGTCGTGGCCGGCCCCGGCGACCGTTCCGCCCTCGCCGGGGTGACGCCCCGCGTGCACGAGTACGAGGAGCTGATCGCGGGCCGGCCCACCACGTTCGACTGGCCCGAGCTGGACGAACGCCAGGCCGCGGCCATGTGTTACACCTCCGGTACCACGGGCGACCCCAAGGGCGTCGTCTACTCGCACCGGTCCATCTACCTGCACTCGATGCAGGTCAACATGACCGAGTCGATGGGACTGACCGACAAGGACACCACCCTCGTCGTCGTGCCCCAATTTCATGTGAACGCCTGGGGTCTGCCGCACGCCACCTTCATGAGCGGCGTCAACATGCTGATGCCGGACCGCTTCCTCCAGCCCGCCCCGCTCGCCGACATGATCGAGCGCGAGCGCCCCACGCACGCGGCCGCGGTCCCCACCATCTGGCAGGGCCTGCTCGCCGAGGTCACCGCCAACCCGCGCGACCTCACCTCCATGGCCAACGTCACCATCGGCGGCGCGGCCTGCCCGCCCTCGCTGATGGAGGCGTACGACAAGCTCGGCGTCCGGCTCTGCCACGCCTGGGGCATGACGGAGACCTCGCCGCTGGGCACCATGGCCCACCCGCCCGCCGGGCTGAGCGACGAGGAGCAGTGGCCCTACCGGGTCACCCAGGGCCGCTTCCCCGCCGGAGTCGAGGCGCGGCTGGTCGGCCCCGGCGGTGAACACCTCCCGTGGGACGGCGAGTCGGCCGGTGAGCTGGAGGTCCGGGGCCCCTGGATCGCCGCCGCCTACTACGGCGGGTCCGACGGCGATCACCTGCGCCCCGAGGACAAGTTCAGCGAGGACGGCTGGCTGAAGACCGGCGACGTCGGCGTGATCAGCGCCGACGGCTTCCTCACCCTCACCGACCGGGCCAAGGACGTCATCAAGTCCGGCGGTGAATGGATCTCCAGCGTCGAGCTGGAGAACGCGCTGATGGCCCACCCGGACGTCGCGGAGGCGGCCGTCGTCGCCGTACCGGACGAGAAGTGGGGCGAGCGGCCGCTCGCGACCGTCGTCCTCAAGGAGGGCGCGGCCGACGTCGACTACGAGGCGCTCAAGGCGTTCCTCGCCGAGTCGGGCATCGCCAAGTGGCAGCTGCCGGAGCGCTGGTCGGTGATCCCCGCCGTGCCGAAGACGAGCGTGGGCAAGTTCGACAAGAAGGTGATCCGCAAGCAGTACGCGGAGGGCGAGCTGGACGTCACCCAGCTCTGACGTTCGAGCCCGTACGTTTCACGTGAAACAGGGCGGGTGCGGTACGGAATCCCGTACCGCACCCGCCCTGCTCTGCTCTTCGCGTGCGGTCAGTTGGTGCCGATCTTCGCCAGCAGGTCGACGATCCGCGACTGCACCTCGACGCTGGTCGACCGTTCCGCCAGGAAGAGAACGGTCTCACCCGATCCGAGCCGCGGCAGCTCCGCGGGGTCCATGCCCGCCGAGGTGTAGACGACCAGCGGGGTGCGGTTCAGCTGCCCGTTGGCCCGCAGCCAGTCGACGATTCCGGCGCGCCGACGGCGTACCTGCATCAGGTCCATCACCACGAGGTTCGGCCGCATCCGGCCCGCCAGGTCGACGGCCTCGCTGTCCGTCGCGGCGCGCGCCACCTGCATGCCGCGTCGCTCCAGGGTCTCTGTCAGCGCCACCGCGATCTCCTCGTGCTCCTCGATCAGGAGCACCCGCGAGGGATGCTGTTCGCTGTCGCGCGGCGCCAGCGCCTTGAGGAGGACTGCCGGGTCCGCGCCGTACGCCGCTTCCCGGGTCGCCTGCCCGAGACCGGCGGTGACCAGCACGGGGACCTCGGCCGCGACGGCCGCCTGGCGCAGCGACTGCAAGGCGGTACGGGTGATGGGGCCGGTCAGCGGATCGACGAAGAGCGCGGCGGGGAACGCGGCGATCTGGGCGTCGACCTCCTCGCGGGAGTTCACGATCACGGGACGGTAGCCCCGGTCGCTCAGCGCCTGCTGGGTCGGCACGTCGGGGGCGGGCCAGACCAGCAGCCGGCGCGGGTTGTCCAGCGGCTCGGGCGGCAGCTCGTCGTCGACCGGGTGCGGGTGCGGCCGGTTGGCGACCTCGACCGCGCCCCCGGGCCCGTCCAGCGGCTCGGGACCTTCGGCGCCCTCGTCGGGCGCCCCTATGGCGTACGCGCGCCCTTCCGCGACGGGCGGCGCGAGCAGCTGACCCTCGCCGTAGGCGGCGCCGGGGCCGCCACCTGTGTGACCCGGCTGGCCGAGCTGGCCCGGCTGGGCGGGTTCGTGCGCCGGACCGTGGGGCTGGGCCGAGAGCTGGGCCTGCTGCGGCCCGGGCGGGGGTGTGGGCGTGTTCGTGGTCGCGGGGGCGGGCGTCGGCCCCGGTCCCGTCGGCTGCGCGGCCCTGCGGTCCTGCTGCGGCGCGGCCTGCTGGCCGCCGGGGGCCCGGGCGGGGGTGCGGTCGCCCTCCTCCGGCGGAGCGGCGAGCTTGCGGCGCCGGCCGGCCCCGCCGAGGCTCTGGTGCGGCTGGTTCTGCTGATGCGCGAGGTGCTGGGCGAACGGCACGCCCTGGCCCAGCGTGCGCACGCTGAAGGCCCTCCCCTGCGTCGAGTCGGGGTTGGTGCCCTCCGGCATCGGCTCCTCGGCGGGCAGCGGCTGCCGCCGTACGTCCGGGGCGGGAACGCCGGGGTCGCCGTCGGCCGGGTGCGCCTCGGGACCGGTGACGGCGGCGACGCCGGTGGTGTGCGCGGTCTGGCCGGTGTGGCCGGTCTGCCCGGTCTGGCCGGTGTCGCTCCAGGAGCCGGGAGCCTCCGGGACCTGACCTGCTGCCGACTGCGGATCCTGCGGGAGGCCGTTCCCGGAGGGACCCGCCCCGGGGATGCCCTGCCCGGAGGTCGCGTCCGTCTGCTGGAGGTGGTGCGCCGGGGCGACGGGGTGCGCCTGCGGAGGGGTGTGGCCGGCCTCCGGTGCGGTACGCGTGTGGTGGGCGCTCGCGTCGTCGCCGGGACCCACCGGGGCGTCGGGGGCCACGGGCGCCCGGTCCGCGTCGGCGGGCGGCAGGGCGAAGGCGGTACGCGGACCGGCGTCCGCCGCCATGCGCTCCTGGGCTGCGGCCAGCGCGCGCCGGGCCCGTCGGCCACCCGGCTGCTGGGCCGGTGCGGGGTGCCCGCTCGTGCCGCCGGTGCCGGACGCCAGGGCGGGGAGGGCGGCGGGTTCGTCCTCCCGACGGGCTCGCCGCCCGGTGGGCGGGACGGGCTGCTGCGGATCCACCGGGACGCCCTGGGGCGGCACCGTCGGACCGAGCTGCGGACGGCCGCCGCCCTGGGCGTTCTCGGCGGCGGTGACGACCGACCCCTCCGAGGGGGCGGCGGGAGCCTCGGACGGGGCGGAGGCCAGGGCCAGGGCCTGGCGTTGCGGTGGCTGCTGCTGCCGCACGACGGCGCCCCCGGCGTCCGCCGCGCTGCCCGCGTTCTCCGCGTTCCCGGGAACGGTGTTCAGGGCCGCCTCGGCGGGGCTGGGCCGGCCGCGCCGCCGCCCGGAGCCCTCGCCCTGCTGGGCGGGGATGAGCTCGGGGACCTGCTGCTCCTCGGCCGCGGCCGGTCCACGGCGCGCACGCCGCCGCCCGGTCGGCTCGGCCACGGGCCGGTCGTCGGCGACGGGAGCAGCAGGAGGAGGAACGGCCTCGGCCGTGCTGTCGCCCGCGCTCTCTGGCGTACCGACCGGACTGTCCAGGAACGCGTCGGTGGAGGACCTGCGCGCCCGGCGCCGGCCGCCGCTGGTGACGCCCGGAGCTCCGACGCCTTCCGGTGACGACGAGGACGTCGGGGCGGCGGGCTCCGGCGACAGGCCGCTCCCGTCCGGCTCCGGCGGCGCGATCGTGCCGGCCGCCGCGCCGACGGGCACGTCGAGGACGTACGCGCTGCCGCTCATCCCCGGCATCTCGTGCGTCTGGAGGACCCCGCCGTGGGCCCGGACGATGCCGCGCACGATCGGCTCGTGCACCGGGTCGCCCCCGGCGAACGGGCCGCGCACCTCGATGCGGACGACGTCACCGCGTTGGGCGGCGGCCACGACCACGGTGGAGTCGACGTAGCCGCCCCCGGGGACGGCCCGGGTCTTGCCGGTCGAGTCGACACCGCAGACGTCCGCGACGAGATGGGCGATGGCGGTCGCGAGCTGCCGCGCGTCGACCTCGGCCTCGATCGGCGGGGCGTGCACGGCGAACTGGGCGCGCCCGGGGCCGATCAGCTCGACCGCCCCGTCGATGCCGCCCTTCACGATCCCCTCGATCAGGGCGGGGGCCTTGCGCAGCCCCTCCGCCCCCGCGTCGAGGCGCTGGTAACCCAGGACGTTGTCGACGAGCGTGGTCATCCGGGCGTACCCGGCGGCGAGGTGGTGCAGGATCTGGTTGGCCTCGGGCCACAGCTGACCGGCCGGGTCGGAGGCGAGCGCGGACAGCTCGCCGCGCAGCTCCTCCAGGGGCCCGCGCAGCGAACCGCCGAGAACGGCGGTGAGCTGGGCGTGCTGGGCGCTCAGGGAGGTCAGCAGCTCGGCCTGTCCCTCGATCTCGGCGGCGTACCGCTCGCTGCGGTCGGCGAGCTCGGCGGCATGCGCCTCCTTCAGCGCCTCCAGCTCCTTGGCGTGCGCTTCCCTGAGCGCGGTGACCTCGGCGGAGTGGCTCGTGGTCAGCTCGGCGACGACGTTCTTGTGCTGGGCGGACAGCTCCTCGTAGGGCCGGCGGTCGGTGAACGTCATCACCGCGCCGACGAGCTGGTCCCCGTCGCGGACCGGCGCGGTCGTCAGGTCCACCGGCACCCGGTCGCCGCTCTTGGACCACAGCACCTGCCCGCGCACCCGGTGCTTGCGCCCGGACTTGAGGGTGTCGGCGAGCGGGGAGTCCTCGTACGGGAACGGCTCGCCCTCCGCCCGCGAGTGCAGGATCAGCGGGTGCAGCTCCTGGCCGCCGAGGTCGCTGGCCCGGAAGCCGAGGATCTGCGCGGCGGCGGGGTTGACGAGGACGACGCGCCCGTCGGTGTCCGTACCGACGACGCCTTCGGACGCGGCCCGCAGGATCATCTCGGTCTGCCGCTGCGAACGGGCCAGCTCGGCCTCGGTGTCGACGGTGCCGGAGAGATCCCGCACGACGATCATGAGGAGTTCGTCGCCGGTGTAGCTGGAGTGGATGTCCTTGTACGCGGCCTGTCCGCTGTCCAGGCTCGCGCTGGTGACCTCGACCGGATACTCGTGGCCGTCGGTGCGCCGCGCGGTCATCCGCGTGGGCTTGGTCCTGCCCTGCTCGTCCGCAGCCTCGGGCCGCCGCATCGACCCCGGGATCAGCTTGGAGTCGAACTCCGGCAGCAGATCGAGCAGTCCGCGACCGACCAGCGCGGTGCCCGGGGTCTCGAACATTTCGAGGGCGATGGCATTGGCGTTGACGACCGTGCCATTGCAATTGACGAGCAGAAGCCCGTCAGGAAGGGCATCGAGTATGGCTGCGAGGCGAGCAGTGCCTCGGGATGGCCTGCTGCTCACGACGACGCTTCCTCCCTGATTACCGCACCTTGCCGACAGCGGGCCCCATCTTGCCCCTCGGGCCGCAGACTGTCACTGGAGGAGTCTAAGGCCAGGGGAGGCCCCTGGGGCGGCGGATGAGGGGGAGCTCTCACCAAGGTTCTGTGCGCGCGGTGTACGCCACGGGCCCACGCCGTGAGCGTCCGCACACCCTGTGACGTGCGCGGACGCGGGGCTCGGCGGTTCCTCCCGGGGCCCGGAACGCCTGGTGCCCCTTCGCCGGTGCGAACGTCTTTACGCCGCCGAGGGGCCGCACGGGACCGCCCGAGGAGGATCCGGCCGTCCTACGGGCTACCGGACGTCGGGGAGCAGCGGCGGCCCTCCGACGGGTTACCGGACGTCGGGGAGCACCGGCACGAGGCTGTTCCAGCGCGCGATCTCGCATCCGTCGCGCCGGCTGGCGGTGGTGTCCACGGCCCGGCCCTCCCAGGTGCCGACGATGCGGGCGAAGGCGTCGCCGCCGTGGATCATGGTGCACATCGTGCCCTCGGGGGTCTCGCGGAACAGTTCCTGCCGGCCGGCCCGGGTGGTCCCGGCCTCCGCCAGCCGGTCACAGGCGGCCTGCCCCTCCGGGTGGGTGCCCCCGGTGGGCCCGCACTCCAGCTCGAACGTGCCGTCGGCCCCGGGGACCCCGGTGTTCTCCACGCTCACGGTGAGCCGCGTCCGCGCCTCGTCGGCCTCACCGGACCCCGTCCCCTCCCCGCCGTCCAGGAACCCGGGCAGCGGGAGGGGCATGGGCAGCGGTCCGAGGGCGGGCCGGGCGGCGGCGAACGGCCCGGAGGTGGGCACGGCGGAGGGCACCGGTCCGGTCGAGGCGGGCCGGGAGGCGGTGGCGGTGGACGCCGGGACGGCGGTGGCGAGGACGGCCAGCGGGACGACGGCGGTGAGGGCGAGACGGCGCAGCATGCGAAAGCTCCAGGATCTCTGCGGCGGGGCCGGCCGCGGGCGACGGTCCCGGACGATCACGGACCCGCCCCGGCACCCCGCCGACGGACGACGAACGGGCGACGACGACTGGACGACTGGACGACTGGACGACGGACGGAGACCCGAGGCCCCCACCCCTCTCTAACGCGCACCGCGCCCGGACGTTGCGCCACCACGCCGAACTGCTTTGCCCTGGCCCCCGGAGGCCTAGTAACGTGGTCGGCGATTGGTGGCACGACGTTCGACTGTGTCATCATCTGCACGCGCCACTCGCGTCCGCGCGAGGCGTGTGGAGGAGGCGTCGCCTAGTCCGGTCTATGGCGCCGCACTGCTAATGCGGTTTGGGGTTTACCCCCCATCGAGGGTTCAAATCCCTCCGCCTCCGCTCCATCCCGAAGCCCCGTGCCCCTGGCGCGGGGCTTCGGTCGTTCCGGGGCGAGGGAATGCGCGGAGGGGGCGTCGCGGCCGCGCCCGGATGGGGCATCGGAGGTCGTTTCCGCAGCTCAGCGCTGGTGCGGCTAATGGATTTCGCGTCACGGCGCAGGTCATGTAATGTTGTTCTCGCAACGCCGACCGGGAAGAAAAAGCCCGGAACGCCAAGCACTCGTAGCTTAACGGATAGAGCATCTGACTACGGATCAGAAGGTTGCAGGTTCGAATCCTGCCGAGTGCACAGCAGGCCAGAGGCCCCGGAGAAATCCGGGGCCTCTGGCGTTTCAGGGGCGGACAGCAGCGATGTACAGCAACTGTGGTGGCCGTCGCGGCCTTCCCCGTCTGAGGCTAGACGTGCGTGATGTGACTGAACCCGAGGGAGGCCAGCCCCTCCGACTGGCACAGCCGATCCGAAGAGCCGTCGACCTCGGTCTGGAGAAGTTGGTAGGCGGCGCCGTGGGCCTGCCCCCAGTGCATCGCCGCCCGCCACAGGATGCGTCCCAGGCCCTGGCCTCGGGCCTCGGGGAGGACGGCGAAGTACTGGGGCATGAGCTGGGGGCGTTCGATCGCGTCCGCGCGTACTTTCATGGGGCCGATCGCGCCGACGATGCGGTCTTCGATGACGGTGGTGAGCACTGGGCCGCACTGGCCGGCCCGCATCTGGGTGCGGAGGAAGGCGAGGCCGTCGGCGGCCATCGTCTCGGCGAACGGGGCGAAGGTGTTCTGCACGGCGGCCGGCCAACCGGTGACGGGGCGGACCGGGCCGTTCGGGGCGGGGCAGGAGCCGGTGGTGAAGTCCTTGAGTTGGATGCGGGTGCCTCGCGGGTGCGTGGTCTCGGGGCCGAGGGGGCGTACGACCCTGGCGCTCACTACGGCGTGCAAGGAGGCGAGCTTGGCGGCCAGCTCGGCGGCCTCATCGATGACGCTGTCGCGGGGACCGTAGGCGAAGACCTTGACTGCGCCGCGTCCGCGCCGGGCCAGCGTGGGGATGAGGGTGTGCTCGGGCTGGTGAACCACGTCCTCACGGAGGACTTTCTCGTCCTTCTCGCCGCTCCAGCGCTGGTCCTTGTCATAGGGCAGGAAGTCTCCGGTGTCGGCTGCTCGCAGGATGTCTTCGAAGATGCCGACGGACAGGGCGTCGGGGTGGATGGGACCGAGGGTCGGCACGATCGGTGCGGTCAGTTGGGACCGGAGCCAGTCCCAGCGGAAGAACATGAGCGGCACCCTAACGGCGGGACGGACAGGGTTCAGGCCCCGACGCGAGTACGCCGGGGCCTGGAGGGAGTTGACCGGATCGTGTCGGTCAGTGGGGGGGGTGTCGTCACCGGCGTCGCAGGAGCACTCCGCGCTTTCCACGATGACGTCGAGGTCGTGGACGGCGGTGATCGACGCGGTAGCGACGGGCGGGGCCGATCGGCGGGCTGAGGGTGGCGGGCCGGGGAGGATGGTCACCGGTACGGGCGGGATCATGAGGCGTTCTCCTTGTCTCCGTGCTGGCAGTAGCTGTGCAGCGGCGCTTTGGCCTCCTGGTAGTGCTTGGCCAGGGGGCGGCAGACCCGGCAGGTGCCGGACAGGGCGCAGCCTTCGCACCCACCGGTGCGAAGCATGAGGCGGTCGGCGATGGTGCCGAGCCGGGTGAGGCCATAGATGCCTTCGGCCATGAGGTCGATCTGGTCGTCGCGGCCGACCTTGCAGATCGAGACCTTGGCGTGGGGGTCTGCGTGGAAGAAGGTGTGTCCCGCGTTGCAGCCCGCGAACGGTTTGCGCTGCCGCAAGTGGGCGACGGACTGGGCGAGGAGGGGTTCGCCGCCGCCGTAGATCGTGGGCGTCATGTTCGTGTACGCGTGGTTCTCGACGTTCCACTCGTCGGCGAGGGCAGCCATCTCGTCGGCCTCGGAAGCGTTGTCCTCGGTCACCACGACGTTGATGCGCAGCGGCAGCCCCGCCTCACGGGCGGCGTCGATGCCGCGCCGGAACGCCTTCCACGCCCCGCGGCGCTGGGTGAGCGTGTCGAAGGACTCCTCGCTCGCCCCGTACATGCTGACGACCAGGCGGTAGGGCGGGGAGTCGCGGAAGAGTTTGAGGAGGTCCGGCCGCCAGAGCAGTGAGCCGTTGGTCGAGATGGTGAGCATCATCCCGGCTTGCCAGGCGTACCGGTACGCGCCCTGGAAGTCCGGGTCCATGGTGGGTTCGCCGCCGGTGATCTGGAGCCAGAGGACACCGGCCTCGCGCATGATGTCCAGCAGCCGCACCTTGTCCTCCCAACCGAGGCCGGAGAACGGGCGCTCGCCGAGGTAGCAGTGCTTACAGCCGAAGTTGCAGCCGAGGTTGATCTCCCAGGACGCCCGGCAGTAGCCGTACGGAGACGGCTCGCGCACCAGCACCGTGCCCTGCGCGCTCAGGCCATCCAGGTCCAGGCCCCACACGTCGGCGGCGGTCTGTACCGCCCAGGCGGGAAGCGCCGCGCCGTCGGCGGCGGCCTGGCGCAGGCCCTCGTAGTGGTCGGCGGAGATGCGGGCGCCGGCCCGTGCTCCCGGCTTGAGGAGAAGGTGTCCGTCGAGGAACGGGGAGGCGATCAGAGCGTGGGCCATCGGTCGCCCTCCTTCCGGATCACGGAGCGGGACAGCACGTGGGGCTCCTGGCGGTCGGCGTGGCAGTGGATTTCGCCCAGTCCGTTACAGGTGCCGCAGGTCTTGCCGGACGAATTGGCGCCGCTGCCGCCACAGTCCCCGCACTGTTCGTTCCGAGGCGGGCGCGGGCGCGGGCGTGGGCGCGGGCGGCGGGGCTTGTGCGGGCTCGTGATCAGCCTGTGCACGAGACCTCCTTCAGGGCGTCTTCCCAGGTGTGCTGCGCGGTGTGGCCGGCGAACAGACAGCAGCCCTCACCGTCGGGCCCCGGGGCGACCACCGGGCAGTCCGGCAGCACGACGAGTTCCGCCTCGTCCGTTCCGTGCCAGCGGAGCCACAGCGCGGTCCCGTACGCGCAGTCATCGGTCAGGAGACCGAAGTGGTCGCTGTCGTCGTGCGCGGACAGCTGGCACTGCACCGCCCTGTCGACGTACGGGGCCGCCGACTTCTCCCGTGCCTCCCGCACCAGGTCGAGGGGCACCCGGCGCCAGTGCGCGCATCGCATCATGACACCACCCGGAAGGACGCGACGGCGTTCCGTTCCTTCTGCGAGCACCGGGGGCAGATGCACGGCGGGTAGCGGCCCGGGTTCTCCGGGAGCACCGAGTCCTCGCCCACGCGTACCTCCGCGAGAGACCCCCACGTCAGCCCGGAGTCACGGGAGACCCGCAACGTCATCCGTACGTCATCCTGTCCATTCGCCATGGTCAGGAGCATCGCGATCCACAGGCCCGGCCAGAAAGGCCCAGCGGATTACCCAACTTGGGTAACATCACCCTCGGTTGACCACGAGCTGCAATCCGTAGTCCTCATGCCGGAGCGTGCCCGATGCCCGAGCCATCTCGCTCGAAGGAGCTCCCGGTCAGCTTGCTCACGGACCCAGTGATGATCGAGGCATGCCAGGCCAGAGACTTCGACCGCATCTTTCAGCTGGTCAAGGCACGAGCAGGCATCTATCCGTCGATGATCGCGCGCCGCTGCGACCTGACACCGAGCCGCGTGGGCGAAGTGATCGCCGGACGGCGGCAGTTGCTGCACATGGATGTGATCGAACGGATCGCGGACGGACTGCGCATCCCCGGACACATGCTCGGCCTCGCCCGACGCTCCTGGGAGACGCCGCCCAGCCTGACGGTCACGCCTCGCGAACCGGCCGAGGTGCCGACAGCCGTCGAACCACTGGCCGCCGGACTACCGGGGGCGGACGTCGACAGCATCCTCGCCCTGGCGGCCGAGCGGGATCTCAGCGCCTCGACGCTGGACGCGCTGCATTCGTCGATCGCGGACTACTGGCGCCGGGACGACGAGCATGGCGGAGAGACCTTACGGCCGGCGGTCGTCGGCCAGCTCCGCTACGTCGTCGACCTCCTCAAGGAGCAGCGTCCGGCCCCCTTACGGGACGGTCTGCACAGCATCGCGGCCGAGCTGGCCCGGCTCACTGGATGGACCTATTTCGACGCCCGCCAGTACAACCAGGCACGCGCCTATTTCACCGAATCCCTCGGCCTGGCCAAGGCCATCGACGACCGCCAGTTCATGGCCAACGTCCTCGCCTGCATGAGCCTCCAGGCCACCTACCAGGACAAGCCCGGCGACGCCCTCGCACTCGTCACGGCCGCCCAGGACCAGGCCCGATCCGCCGTGGGGACGACACCGCGCGTGCTGGCCATGCTCGCGATGCGCGAAGCCTTCGCCCATGCCACCCTCGGCAACCACGGCGCGACCCACACCGCGATCTCGGAAGCCCACACCCACTTCGGACGGATCAGCACCGGTGATCCGGACCCGGCCTGGGTCGCCTACTTCAACGAGCCGAAGCTGATCGTGGACACCGGCATCGCGCACGGCCGCTTGGGCGAAGCCGCCCTCGCCGAACCCCTCATCGCAGACGCGCTACACCGTGAGCACTCATCGAACCACCGAGGCCGCGCCTTCCACGCCTTCTGGCTCGCCCGAACCCAGCTCCAGCGCGGCAAACTCGACGAGGCGTGCCACACGGCCATGGACGCCCTGGCCCCGGCAGCGGCCGTCAGCTCACGACGAGTCGCCGGTCACCTCAGGGAGTTCTACGAGCAGTTGGAGCCCTTCCGCCGCGAACCGGCTGCGGTGACGTTCGAGTCCCGGCTCCGGGAAGCGCTGCCCCGTCAGGTCAGCGGATCGCCTCGTCCATGAGGACGTAAAGCAGTCCGACAAGAGAACCGCTGCTGACGACCTCGCGCCGGTCGATCATGCCCCGCACGTCGGCCAGAGGGATCCACTCGATCCGGTCCGACTCGTTCTTCTCGGTCGGCGGACCCTCGTACGTTGCCCCGTCAGCCCGGAAGATGTGGTGCTGGGAGTCAGTGATGCCGTTGGCCGGCTCTGCGTAGACCAACGGCTTGACGGTGTTGGTCCGCCAGCCGGTCTCCTCCAGCACCTCACGGGCGGCCGCTTCCGCGGGCGTCTCGCCCTCCTCGACCAAGCCCATGGGCAGCTCCCACGCCCAGGCGTTGGTGATGAAGCGATGCCGCCACATCATCAGAATCTCGGAGTGCTCGTTTACGACGGCGGCCACGGACAGGTGGCGGAGCTTGACGACGTGGTGCTCCCAGCGGTTCCCGTCCGGGGTCTCGACGTCGGTGAGCCACAGGTTCACCCAGCTGTTTTCGTAGATCGGACGTTCCCCGTGGATCTTCCACTGCATCGCTGCGACCCCTCTCGATCGGGCTTCAGGATCGCAGAGATGCGAGCGCAGCGACTGTGCATCAGACAAGTTCGCGTCACATTGACACATACCGGGTATGGGTGAGACGTGGCACGTCAGGGATGTCCCACGAGAAGCACAACGCTCACGCCCTCCGATGGGCGAGCCGTGCTTCGTCTGTTGCCGGACGGGCCGAAGCGGATGTGTGCTGGGGCCGGTTGTTAGAGGTTTCTCTACCTCATCAAGGCACCCGGCTGCGCTCCGCTCCGCCGGGCGCGCTTCCCGGCTCTGGCTGCGCCCGCGCTCCTGCCTTCGGCCCGCTCGGCGCTGCCGCCGCCGACGCGCGCCCGCAGTGGATAGGCCCGAGGGGCATGAGACGAGAACCAAGCCCGCGGCTTCAAGACGATGCCTCCGGCGGGGGCGCTCAGACTCCGGGATGGACGGGGCACCGTACGCGAGTGCCGGCCGGAGCGTGGTGAGCGTCGTGGGGCTCCCATCCCGGCCACCTTCGACCCAGGCAGAGCCGAGCAGTCGCGGCCCAGGGCGTCAAGGTCGTTCGTACAGTGGCGCGCTCCACCTTGACGCCCTGAACCACGACCGCTCCACGACGTGTGGGTCGAAGGCGGACGGGATGGGAGCCGGGGCGAGGGGTGGGTTCTGTTGCGAACGCGCCATTTCGATCAAAAGGAGTCGAGAGTCGATCTCAAGCGATCAAGCAAGTAAGGCGCCCAACGCAAAAACGTGCAACAGGCAGCGTTTTACGTGGATAAGTTGACGTAATACGTTGACCTGTCGTACGTTCCTGATGTCCACTCAACTTTGCCTCAACGCAGGGGGATCCCGTGTCCATCGCACACTTCGGACTCACGGAGCACGATTCGCTGACGGCTGCTCAGGCAGCCGCGAGTGAGGCCGCCACGGCGTCGGGGGGCCGCGTCTTCACCTGCGTCGTCTTCCAGCAGGGGGGGCGCCTCATGCTGACGACTGCCTTCTCGTACGCATTCCTCGTCAAGCATGTGGTTTCCGATGCGGCCGTGAAGGGTGGCAACCCGCGCACGGCCACCAATCGCCCGATTGACACTAGCCACGTCAGGTCCATCACTAAGTACCTGATCGAGAACGAGAACAACTACATCCTCCCGCCGGTCACGCTGAACGTCCGTGCTGTCCCGGCCATCCATATCCCGCGAGGAAACTTTGCCATGACGGCTGGCTTCGTCGTCATCGGCGACGAGACCAAGTTCTCTGTGACTGATGGTCAGCACAGGCTCGCTGCCATCGCCAAGCGTAGCGAAAGCCTCATCGACACGGACTCCCCTTTCCCGAGCGACAGCATCTCTGTCGTCATCGTCGTGGAACCGGACGTTGCCCGTATCCACCAGGACTTTGCCGACGCAGCACAGACCAAGCAGATTCCGGCAAGTCTTCTCGCTGCATACAACACGCGTGAGCCCCTAAACCGAGTTCTGACGAAGATCGTGGATGGGTCTGCCCTGTTCGCGGGACGCATCGATGAGACGTCCAAGAGTCTGTCGAAGTTGTCATCGGCCATCTTCCTGCTCAACCAGGTGCGTGGGCTGGTCAAGGAACTGCTGTTTCAGGACTACGCGCTCAGCGAGGCGAGCATCCCGGCTCGCAGCTTCCAGGCCATCGGTACCACCGAGAAGCAGGACGCTTTCGTCAGCAGGACCCTGGCCATGCTCGCCATCCTCACGCAGCACATGGACCCTTGGCGTGCAGTGGCCGAACTGCCCACGAGCGGAGGGCCGGCCAACCAGGTGGTGGACTTCCGTAAGCACTACATCAACATGACCGCGACCGGTCTTGTCATCATCGGGCACGTGGCCTTCGAGATCGAGAAGAACCTGGACCCGGAGTGGCGAAAGGCTCGATACCTTGACCTTGCCACGAAGATTGATTGGCGCCGGAACGCGCAGATCTGGGAGGGGAACATCATTACGGGAGACAAGATCACCACTACCAGGTCTCCGGGGCGGATTGCAGCCCGCAAGGTCATGGAGGCGATCGGTGTCCCCGTCATCCCCAAGAATCCGTTGATCCCGCAGCCCACGCAGGAGGCCATCTCGTCCGAGGGCGTTCACTGAGTCTCGCCGGAATTGTGGGCTGCTCGTGTACAGCAGCGCGGTACCGCAACCACAGAAACCGCCACTGCTTGCTGCCTTCTCTTCGGGACCTCGTAGCGGCCGGTATTGCCGTAGCTGATCGATCCGGCTAGAGCTACGGATCAGAAGGTTGCAGGTTCGAATCCTGCCGAGTGCACAGCAGGCCAGAGGCCCCCAGGAGAAATCCCGGGGGCCTCTCGCGTTGCCCGTACAGCAGCGGAGTGCCGCGACCGGGTCAGCCGGGTCGGGTATCCGTACGCCAAGCTCGGATGGTGCTCAAGGCTTCCGGCTTGTTTGACGGGTCTGCGACCGCTGAGCGCTGTGGCAGGGTGCCCGCATGTCCGTTGACGTCGCGTATCCCGTCTTCCACACCCCCGATCCCGCCCTCGCCCTCCGCGTGGCACGTCAGTTGCTCAGCGTCGGTGATCAGGGCGATGCGAAGGTGGACGTGGACGTTGAGCTCCCCCGGGCCGAAGAC
The DNA here is from genome assembly GCF_014649035.1 of Streptomyces sindenensis. GTDB lineage: Bacteria > Actinomycetota > Actinomycetes > Streptomycetales > Streptomycetaceae > Streptomyces > Streptomyces sindenensis. The sequence continues at coordinate 139,550 of NZ_BMSG01000002.1, read as the reverse complement.
GTCCTGCTCATCCTGCGGGCGATGCCCGACGCCTGGTTCAGGAAGGAGGACGTCGACGACTGGGTCCGGGATACGAGCGATCCGACCGGCCTGCACGCAGGCGTTCACGGACCGCAGCTCTCCACGGACACCGCCTTCCTGTCCAGGCACCTGCCGCTGTGGGCTTCGATGCTGGATCAACCCGTAGGGAGCATCGAGGACACCTTCACGGCAGTCGCCAGCAAGTACATGGCAGAGATCCGGTGGAACTGTCTCGGGTGGCCGGAAGTCGCGGAGCATGATCTGTACGCGGACTACAACCATGCCGAAGTCACCGTGCTGTTCAACGCCGCGACCCGTGAGGTGGACGAGTGGTCCAACGGGCACACCGTCCTGGTCCACGTTCGCCGGGGGAGCGGCAAGGGGTACGAAGAACGGCATGCGTCCTGGCTTGCCGAGCAGATCGGCCGGACCGTCATCGGCCCGCCGCAGTTCTGCTAGGCGCTGGGGCACTGCGGTACCGCCCCGGCGCGGCGACTGTGTCGGCCCCGTCGAGCCCCCGTCACGGTCGGCGTGGTGAAGGCACGCTCGGACAGGGGCTGACGCAGCGGTCACGACCGCGTGGACAGCCCTGTCTCAGCGGCGGGGTCGTCGATAGTCTCTTCCGGTACGTGTCCGCTCCGCCGGAGGATGGATCGCGTTGATCATCGAGCGTGCAACCGCGAAGGACCTGGACGTCCTGCTGGCGTTCCGGCGTGAGGCAGCGGTGTGGCTCTCTGCTCTCGGTACGGATCAGTGGCAGCGCCCGTACCCGGCCGTCAGGCTGTTGGACACGATCGAAGCCGGGTCCGTGTTCATGGTCCGCGACGGCTCGACCACGGCGGCGACCATCACGCTGACTCCGGACCCGGGAGAGGGGCTCTGGAACGAGGAGGAGCTTCGGGAGAAGTCCCTGTTCGTGAACAAGCTGACGGTGGCGCGGACGCACGCCGGTCGCGGCCTGGGCGGGCGGCTGCTCGACTGGGCCGGCGGGCAGGCGCATCGCTCTGGCGCCGTGTGGCTCCGGCTCGACGCGTGGAGCACGAACAGGCGGCTTCAGGACTACTACCTACGGCACGGGTTCCAGCACGTTCGCACGGTCATGGACGGTGAAGCGGTGACCGGTGGGCCACGCGTCTCCGGCTGGCTCGCCCAGCGGCCGGCACATCCTGTACGTGACGGCTCCGCGGACGCGGTGCGTGGCCCCCGGCTGCCCTGAGCCGGTGCCGCCGCCTACGCGGTCGCGGATCGACCCTGCGGAGGCAGGACGCCATCAGCACGTGTCGGAGACTGCCGTGGCGTCATGGCGTCAGCCAGCCACTGAAGATCCTCGTACAGCCGTGGTTCGCCGTGATTCTGGCGCTGCGCCTCCAGCCACGGGCCGTAGTTGGCGCGTACCGCGATGATCAAGCCGCCCCACGCCTGATCGATCACCGCTCGGTCGAAGGCATCCGTACGTGCTCCCACACCCAGGTAGTTGAACGCCGTCAGGTAGGACGTGATCAGCTTCGTCGCTGAGGCGTCACCCGTCAGGGAACGGCTGATCAGGGCTGAAACGGCAGCATGGTTCCGTTCGTCAGGTATCCCCTCCTCATAGAGCTGCCTCCGGCGATCGATGATGGCCGTGAGGTACTCCATGGTCGCCTGCTTCCGGCGCCTGTCGTGATCCTGGGCCGTGCTGCGAGCCAGCATGAGAAGCTGCCACGCCAGTGCGCCGAAGGCCACGACGCTGACGAGCAGAGTGCCGAAGGATGCGGCAAGGGACCATCGCTCATAGGACGTCACGGCCCGATACCTTACGGACGAAGGGCACTCGGCGATGCGGTTTTCGACATCAATGGCTGACCTCGGCGTCCCCGGACCCGGTGACGCCCGAAAACCCGACCGCCCGGGCAGCGCTTGGGCTTCTTTCCCGCCCTCAGGGACCCCCCGGGCGTCGCGCGTCGGTTCTGGCCCGGGCGGGCCGGAACCTCACGCGGCCGGTGCGCCCGCCCGCGCCCGCCCCGCCGTCACCCGGCGCCGGCGGGTCGGCAGGCCCATCGTGGGGTTTGCCACGCCCCAGGCCGCGCCCTTGCAGACCAACTCCTTGTAGAGGGCGGCCAGGCGGCCGGTCAGGGCGGCGCTGACGGCTCGGTCGTCGGCGGTGACGTACTGGATCAGGCCCTCCTTTCGGCCCAGTGAGATGCACTGGTTGAAGTAGCGGGCCGAGATGGCCGGGAGCTTGGTGTCGGTGAGGCGGGCCGCGATGGCGTCGGCGGCCTGCCAGGCGGTGGGGACGCCCGAGGCGCACGACATGCGCAGCGGCTTGTCGCCGGGGCCCGCCACCAGGGCCGCGTCGCCGATGGCGTACACGTCCGGGTGGGAGAGCGAACGCATCGTGGCGTCGACCACGATCTGGCCCGTGTCGCCGGTCTCCAGGGTCGTGGCCCGGGCGATCGGGTGGACCGCGAAGCCCGTCGTCCAGATGGTGACCGCTGCCGGGATGTCGCCCTCGGTGGTGGTGACGCGGTCGGCGTGCACGGCGGTGACGGTGGTGTGTTCGTGGGTGGTGATCCGCAGGTTCCCGAAGACCTTCCGCAGATGGCGCGCGCCCTTGGGGGAGAGCCAGTCGCCCAGTCCGCCCCGGGCGATCAGGGAGACGTCGAGGTCGGGGCGGGTCTCCGCCAGCTCCGTCGCCGCCTCCACACCGGTGAGCCCGCCGCCGACGACGGTCACGGGGCTGCCGGGGGCCAGGGCGGCAAGGCGGTCCCGCAGCCGCAGGGCCCCTTCGCGGCCGGCGATCTCGTGGGCGTGCTCCGCGGTGCCGGGGACGCCCTGGGGGTTCCAGGCGCTGCCGAGGGCGTAGACGAGGGTGTCGTACTCCAGGTCCGAAGGCCCGTCCGCGCCGGTGACGGTCACCGTCCCGCGGTCCACGTCGATCCCCGTCACCCGGCCGAGGCGCAGCTCGACGCCCGTCCCGGCGAACATGGCGTCGAAAGGGCGCGGGCGGAGGGTCTGGCCCACTGCCAGCTGGTGCATCCGGACGCGCTCGACGAAGTCCGGTTCGGCGTTGACGAGGGTGATGGAGACGTCCTCGCCGCGCAGCCGCCTGGCGAGGCGCCCGGCGGCCGTCGCCCCGGTGTATCCGGCTCCGATGACGACGACGCGGTGCTGCTGGATGGTCTGCCGCATGTTCTGCATGTCCCTGCACTCCTGTCTCGCGCGGTTTCACCCCTTGAACCGGGCAGGCCGTCGATTCCTGACAGGAGATGGCTGAGCCGTGGGTCACATGTCCTGGTGGATGCGGAAGAGGGGGTCTGCGTGGTCCGTCGTCGCCCACTGCCGCGTCGCGCGTTCGAGCTTGTCGGGGTTGACCTGGCTGCGGAACGCGGCGATGCCGTCCGGCGTGAACTCCAGGCAGATCACGCCGATGACCCGGCCGTCGACCAGGACCACCAGGGCGGGCAGCCCGTTGGCGGAGGAGGCGTGGATCTCCGCGGTGCCGCCGATGAGGCGGCGCGCGGCCTGGTTGGGGGTGAACAGGCTCCGCATGAATTTCGCGACGGCCACGGCCCCCTCGAACGCCTTCGCGCGGGCCGGGACCTTTCCGCCGCCGTCGCCGATCGCGATGGCGTCCGACGTGAGCAGTCGCACCAGCGGTTCGGTCCGGCCGCTGGTGGCCGCCGTCAGGAACTCCTCGACGATGCGCCGTGCGGCCGCCTCGTCGATCTCGGTACGGGTCCGGCCCGCCGCGATGTGCTTCTTGGCGCGGTGGAACAGCTGCTGGCTCGCGGACTCCGAGATGTCGAGGATCTCGGCGATCTTCCCGTGCGGGTACGCGAACGCCTCCCGCAGCACGTACACCACCCGCTCGTTGGGGGACAGCCGCTCCATCAGGGCGAGGACCGCGAACGAGACCGATTCGCGCTGCTCGGCGGTGTCGGCCGGGCCGAGCATCGGGTCCCCGGCGAGCAGCGGCTCGGGCAGCCACTGGCCCACGTACGTCTCGCGGCGGGCGCGCGCCGAGGTGAGCTCGTTGAGGCAGACGTTGGTGAGGACCTTCGTCAGCCAGGCCTCGGGGACCTCGATGCGGTCGATGTCGGCGGCCTGCCAGCGCAGGAACGTGTCCTGTACGGCGTCCTCGGCGTCGCTCGCCGAGCCGAGCAGGCGGTAGGCGATGGCCTTGAGGCGGGGCATGGCAGCCTCGAACTGGTCCATCTGGTTCCCGGTCAGCGCCATGGTCCGGATCCTAACGGGGACGGCAGCGGAAGCGGGAGCGGGAGCGGAAGCGGCAGCGGGGACGGGAGCGGAAGCGGGCACCGGTTGTTCGCCGGGCGAGGCCGGGGTAGCCGACCCATGACGGGGCGTGCTGGGCGCCCCTTTGTCCGGAGGTGGGCGCGATGGGAACGAAGGGGTATACGGGGCAGGGGCGTTGGCGCGACCAGTGGTGGGCCGTCGGGCTGCTGGTGCTGGTGATCGGGGTCGCCGTCCGGCTGGCGTTCCGGGGCTGGTCGGCGTGGCCGGAGGCGTTGGCCGGCGGTGTCTTCTACGCCGGTCTCCTGACGTGGTTCCTGATGCGGCGCAGGCGGCGGGACGCGCAGGCCGTGGGTACCGAGCCCGACCGGGTGCCGGAGCTGGAGCGCCGCATCGCGAAGAACGGTGAGCTGCCCGACGACCCGGCCGAGCAGGCTGCCATGGTCCGGCTGATCCGGCGGCGGGAGGAGAAGCTGCGGCGTAGCCGGCGGTGGGCCTTTCCCCTGCTCGGGGTGATCGTCCTGGGGGCGCCGTTGCTCCGGTTCACCTCCGGCGATGTGCCGGCGGGGCTGTGGACGCTCGGCTTCGGGGTGGCGTTCATGAGCTGGATGATCTGGTTCAACCGGCGCTTCGTGCGGCGCATGGTCGCGATGCGGCGGCGTATCGAAGGCGTCGGGGGCGTCGGCACCGGTGGGATCGAGGGTGTCGGTGGGCGCGCGTAGCATCCCCGGATGACGTGTGAGGTCGGTGGCGGCTGGCGGTGTGCCGGGGTGCGGTGGCCCCGGGAGGCGCCGGAGCTGGAGTGGAGCAGGGGCGGGCGGCGGCGGGTGAGCGTGCTCGCGTACGGGGCCGGCCTCGGGTTCCGGGCCGTCGGCGAGCGGCACTGTGTGGGGGCCCGGGGGAACGTCTGCCCGTCGGGGGCCGTGGTGCCGGGGCGGTCGACCGGGGGGCGGTGCGCGGAGTGCGCGCGGCTGGACCGGGCGCATTCGGTGGCCGCCGACACGATGGCGGACGACCCCCGGACGTACCGCGTGTATCTCGCCTGGTTCGGGCCCGGCATGGTCAAGGTCGGCATCACCGGGGAGGAGCGCGGGGCCGCCCGGCTGCGCGAGCAGGGGGCCGTGGTCTTCAGCTGGCTGGGGCGCGGGCCCCTCATGGCGGCCCGGCGGACCGAGGAGGTGCTGCGGGCGGCCCTCGGGGTGCCCGACCGGATCCCGTACGCCAAGAAGCGGGCCGTGCGGGGGCGGCTGCCGGGGGCGGAGGAGCGGGCTGGGGCGGTGGCCGAGCTGTACGCGTCGGCGGCGGCGCTCGAAGGGCGTGGCTGGCCCGAGTCGCTGGAGCGGCTGCCCCTCGAAGTCGTCGATCAGGTCGGCATTTTCGGGCTCGACCGTGCGCCCGAGGCCGAGGCCGCATCCGCATCCGCATCCGTGTCCGTGTCCGCGTCCGCGTCGGCGCCCGTCCGGGCCGTGCGGGAGCTGGTCGACGGGGGTGTCGTCGCGGGGCGGCTCGTCGCGGCGGCCGGGCCCGATCTGCACCTCGTGGTGGCGGGCGGCGGCGTCGTCGTGCTGGACACGCGGTTGATCACCGGGTGGGATCTGACCGCGGAGTCCGGGAGCGGTGTACGTGTCCCCCTCATCGACATCGGCGGCGGCGGCGTGCAGGGTGGGTTGTTCTGAACCACCGGGTGGGTCGTTCTCAGCGACCGGGTGGGTTGTTCCGGACGACCGGCGAAAGGGCCTGCGCATGGAGACGGGAAGCGATGACGTGGTGCGGTTTCGGGAGCGGCTCGGGCTGCCCGGGATCATCGACGTGCACACCCACTTCATGCCCGAGCAGGTCCTGCGCAAGGTCTGGGCCTACTTCGACGCGGCCGGGCCGCTCACCGGGCTGGAGTGGCCGATCACCTACCGGTACGAGGAGGAGCGCCGGCTCGATCTGCTGCGGGCGTTCGGGGTGACCCGGTTCACCGCCATGCTCTACCCGCACAAGCCCGGTATGGCCCGCTGGCTGAACGGCTGGGCCGCCGACTTCGCCGCCAGGACCCCGGACTGCCTGCACACCGCGACCCTCTTCCCGGAGGAGGGCGTCGACGTGTACGTGAAGGAGGCCGTCGAGGCGGGGGCGCGGGTGTTCAAGTCGCACCTTCAGGTGGGCGGCTACGACGCCAATGATCCGTTGCTGGACGCCGTGTGGGGGCTGCTCGCGGAGGCCGGGATTCCGGTGGTCATGCACTGCGGGTCGGGTCCCGCACCGGGGAAGTTCACCGGGCCCGGGCCGGTCGGGCGGCTGCTGGCCCGGCACCCCCGGCTGCGGTTGATCGTCGCGCACATGGGGATGCCGGAGTACACGGAGTTCCTGGCGCTGGCGGAGGCGTATCCGGAGGTCCGGCTCGACACGACCATGGCGTTCACCGACTTCAGCGAGCGGCTCAGCCCCTTCCCGGCGGCCGAACGCGGGCGGCTCGCCGACCTCGGGGACCGCATCCTGCTGGGGACGGACTTCCCGAACATCCCGTACCCGTACGTTCATCAGCTGGAGGCGCTGGAGCGGCTCGGGCTGGGCGAGGCGTGGTTGCGGGCGGTCTGCCACGGGAACGCCGCCGCGTTGTTCGAGCTGCCGGACGCCTGAGGGGGCGGTCGACCTGTTGTGGGGCGCCCCAGGAGAGTGGCGCCCCACAACGGCCCGCCCGCCACGGGTCTTCCACCGTGGCGAGCGAGATGAGGTCCCACGCAGCCAACGGGGCGACCTCGTCGTGTGCGGGGCCTCCTCCTGACGCCCGCTCACATCCGGTATTCGCTGCGGCGAGGGCGGCGGATTGGTCGGTCCCGATATGACACCCGTACGGGCTGACCGGAGCAGGCACCGGGCGGTCGGGCGCGGCGGACGAAGTCTTCTCCCCCTCCGACCAATCCGTCTTCGCGGCGGCTCCGAATAGCTGACATGACGATCAGAGCAGCACAACCGATCCGCCGCACAGCGGACGTCCCCCCCGACCCGCTTCGCGGACGAGCGCTCTGAACCGAGTCGCCCCGCGCCGGGGTGACACCTGACCTGACGCCAGCACTGCGGGACACCGGGAACACCGTGCCGACTCCTCCCCGTCGGCCAACACGCAGCGCTACCAACCGAACACGCAGGAGATATGCCGTGACTGCTTTCCGCTACCGCCGCGCCGCCCTCGCCCTCACCGCCGCCGCTGTTCTGCCCCTCACGCTGACCGCCTGCGGCGGAGACGACAGCTCCTCCGACGCCGCCGCCGACAAGGCCGCGTCCTCCGCCCCCGCGGAGGAGAAGTCGAGCGCGCCGGAGGAAGGCGCCGTCCCGGCCGACGGCCCGTTCGGTCCGGCCTGCGCCACCGTCCCGAAGGACGGTGCGGGTTCCTTCGACGGCATGGCCCAGGACCCGGTCGCCACCGCCGCCTCCAACAATCCGGCCCTGTCCACCCTGGTCACGGCGGTGAAGAAGGCCGGTCTCGTCGACACCCTCAACAACGCCGAGAACATCACCGTGTTCGCCCCGACCAACGACGCCTTCGCCAAGATCCCGAAGGCCGACCTGGACAAGGTGCTGGCCGACAAGGAGATGCTCACCAACATCCTCACCTACCACGTCGTCGGCGAGAAGCTCTCCCCCATGCAGCTGGAGAGCGGCACCTACGACACCCTGCAGAAGTCGTCCCTCACCACCAAGGGCTCCGGCGAGAACTACACCGTCAACGACACCTCCAAGGTCGTCTGCGGCAACGTCCCCACCGCCAACGCCACCGTCTACATCGTCGACACCGTGCTCATGCCCAAGAGCTGAGGTCCCCCCTGTACGGGACCGGCCCCGAGCCATCCTCATCGGCTCGGGGCCGGTCCCGGTCCGAAGACCTAGGCCGTGATGCCGTGGTGATTTCTCAGGGAATTCACAGAAACGGGTCAGGCTTCTCTCACGGGCGCCTCACAGAGTGGGCCCATGACGACGACGACCTCGCCCCAGGGGCGTACCGAACTGCTCAGGCCGGACCGCACCCCCGTCCGGGTCCTGGTCGTGGACGACGAGGCTCCGCTCACCGAGCTGCTCTCGATGGCCCTGCGCTACGAGGGGTGGGAGGTGCGCAGCGCCGGGGACGGGGCCGCGGCGGTCCGGGCGGCACGTGACTTCCGCCCGGACGCGGTGGTCCTGGACGTGATGCTCCCGGACATGGACGGGCTGGCCGTGCTGGGCCGGCTGCGCCGTGAGTACGCCGACGTGCCCGTCCTCTTCCTGACCGCCCGGGACGCCGTGGAGGACCGGATCGCCGGGCTCACCGCGGGCGGCGACGACTACGTCACCAAGCCGTTCAGCCTGGAGGAGGTCGTGGCCCGGCTGCGCGGGCTCATCCGCCGCTCGGGTTCGGCCGTCGCCGCCGGGCACGGCGAGTCCAGGCTGACGGTCGGGGACCTGGTGCTCGACGAGGACAGCCACGAGGTGTGGCGGGGCGGGCAGGCGATCCACGTCACCGCCACCGAGTTCGAGCTGCTGCGCTTCCTGATGCGCAACCCTCGGCGGGTGCTCAGCAAGGCCCAGATCCTCGACCGGGTCTGGAACTACGACTTCGGCGGCCAGGCCAACGTCGTCGAGCTCTACATCTCCTACCTCCGCAAGAAGATCGACGCCGGGCGCACCCCGATGATCCACACCCGGCGCGGCGCGGGGTATCTGATCAAGCCCGGTGAGTAGGGGCCGGGCGGGGGGCGTGCTGAGGCGGCCCTGGACGCTGCGGACCCGGCTGGTCGTGGCCGCCGTGTCCCTGATCGCTGTCGTCGCGGCCGTCATCGGGTCCGTCACCGCGATCGCCTTCCACAGCTACATGTACGGCAAGCTCGACGATCAGCTGCACTCCGTCGTCGAGCGTGCCCAACGGCCGCCCGGTCCCGTCCCGTTGCCGGAGACGCTGCGTGAGGCGGGTCCGCTCGGCTTCGTCGGCGGCGGCGGGCAGCCGCTCGGCACGTTCGGGGCGCTCGTCGACGGCGGCGGGGACGTCGCCGCGTCGAAGGTCGTCGAGGACGGCGGACTCCGCGCCCAGGAGAGCGCGAAGCCGCTGACCGCGGAGCAGCGGAGCGCGCTGGAGAAGGCCGCCCCGAAGGCCGGTGACGGCGCCCGGAGCGTCGATCTGCCCGGGCTCGGCGGCTACCGGGTCGAGGCCACGACCACCGCCGAGGGGAGCACCGTCCTCGTCGGCATCCCCAGCGCCGAGGTGAGCGGGGCGCTGACCACCCTGATCGTGGTCGAGATCTGTGTCACCGCCGCCGGGCTCATCGCCGCCTCGATCGCCGGCACCGCGCTCGTCGGGGTGGCCCTGCGGCCGTTGCGCCGGGTCGCCGCGACGGCCACCCGGGTGTCCGAACTCCCCCTGCACAGCGGCGAGGTGGCGCTCCTCGAACGCGTCCCGGACGCCGAGGCCGATCCCCGTACCGAGGTGGGGCAGGTTGGCGCGGCGCTCAACCGGATGCTGGGGCACGTCGGTTCGGCGCTCGCGGCCCGGCAGGAGAGCGAGACGCGCGTGCGGCAGTTCGTCGCCGACGCGAGCCATGAGCTGCGCACCCCGCTGGCCTCGATCCGCGGCTACGCCGAACTGACCCGCCGCGCCGGAGGGGCGGGCCCGAAGACCGGTCCCGTCACCCGGCACGCGCTGGGGCGGATCGAGTCGGAGGCGGACCGGATGACGGGCCTGGTGGAGGATCTGCTGCTGCTGGCCCGGCTGGACGCCGGACGCCCGCTCTCGTACGGCACCACCGATCTGCTGCCGCTGGTCGTGGACGCGGTGAGCGACGCGCGGGCGGCGGACCGGCGAGGAGTGGAGGGGCCGGACACCGGACCGGGCGGGGGGCACCACTGGCGGCTCGAACTGCCCGGGGCCGCCGAGCCCGTGACCGTACGCGCCGATCCCGAGCGGCTCCAGCAGGTGCTGGTCAACCTGCTCGCCAATGCCCGTACCCACACCCCGCCGGGGACCACCGTCACGGTCTCCGTGCAGCCGCCCGTACGCGGTGGGGGGCCGGTCGCGCTGGAGGTGCGGGACGACGGGCCCGGCATCCCGGCGGAGCTGCTGCCGCACGTCTTCGAACGGTTCGCCCGAGGGGACGCTTCACGGGCGCGGGGTGCGGACGGCGGCGGAGCGACCGGCTCCACCGGGCTCGGCCTCGCCATCGTGCAGGCCGTCGTCTCCGCGCACGGCGGCCTCGTACGGGTGGAATCCGCGCCGGGCCGGACGGTCTTCACGGTCGAGCTGCCGGCGGACGGCGTACCGGCGGGCGGCGTACCGATGGGCGGTGTACCGGCGGGCGGCGTACCGATGGGCGGCGTACCGGCGGACGGCGTACCGCGGACGACGACTTGATCCGCGCGGACTCACAGCTCGGGGACAGGCTCACCACACCGGCGTGACAGCGCGGTTGGCGAGCGTCGGACCATGACCACCGACAGCAGCCTCCGGAGCGGCCCCGGAACGACCGGCCGCAGCAGCAGCACGGACGGCGGGGAGGGCAGGAACGGCGGGGACGGCGGGTGCGGCGGGGGCCGCCACAACCATCTGCCCGGCCGGGAGCACCTTCCGGCCCGGCAGCCGGTCGCCGCGGCCCCCGCCGTCCCCGTGCTCGACGTCGTCGTCCCCGTGTACAACGAGGAGAAGGACCTCCGCCCCTGCGTCGTCCGCCTCCACGCCCATCTCGCGCGGACCTTCCCGTACCCCTTCCGCATCACCGTCGCCGACAACGCCAGCACGGATGCCACCCCGGCCGTCGCCGCCGCGCTCGCCGCCGAGCTGCCCGGGGTGCGGTACGTCCGGCTGGAGGAGAAGGGGCGCGGACGGGCTCTGCGGACGGTGTGGTCGGCCTCCGACGCCCCGGTCCTCGCCTATATGGACGTCGACCTCTCCACCGATCTCAACGCGCTCCTCCCGCTGGTCGCCCCGCTGATCTCCGGCCACTCCGACCTGGCCATCGGATCGCGGCTCGCCCGGAGTTCGCGGGTGGTGCGGGGAACGAAGAGGGAACTCATCTCGCGCGCCTACAACCTGATCCTGCGCTCGTCCCTCGCCGCCGGGTTCAGCGACGCCCAGTGCGGGTTCAAGGCGATCCGGCGCGAGGTCGCCGAGCGGCTGCTGCCTATGGTGGAGGACAGCGGCTGGTTCTTCGACACCGAACTGCTGGTCCTCGCCGAGCGGGCCGGGCTGCGCATCCACGAGGTGCCCGTCGACTGGATCGACGACCCCGACTCGACCGTCCACATCGTGCGGACAGCCACCGAGGACCTGAAAGGCGTGTGGCGGGTGGGGCGGGCGCTGGCCGTCGGCGCGCTGCCGCTGGACCGGCTGGCCCGGCCCTTCGGGGACGATCCGCGCGACCGGGCGCTGACCGGGGTGGAGCGCCAACTGGCCCGCCAGCTCATCGGATTCTGTGCCGTGGGGGCCCTCTCCACCCTCTTCTATCTCGCCCTCTACTCCCTCTTCCGGCTCGGCGCCGGCCCGCAGCTCGCCAATGGCGGCGCGCTGTTCGTCTCCGCCGTCGCCAACACCGCCGCCAACCGCCGGCTCACCTTCGGGGTACGCGGCCGGAGCGGGGCCGTCCGCCACCAGGCCCAGGGCCTGGTCGTCTTCGCCATCGGCCTCGCGCTGACCAGCGGTTCCCTCGCGGCGCTCGGCGCGGCCGCCGGATCGCCCTCGCACGGCACGGAGCTGGCCGTGCTGATCACCGCCAACCTCGCGGCCACCGTGCTGCGCTTCCTGCTCCTGCGCGCCTGGGTCTTCCCGGCCGGCACCCTCCCCGCCCCCGCCCCAGCCCCCGCCCCGGCCCCGGCCCCCGCCCCCGCCGCCGCCCCGGCCCCGGCCCCGGCCCTCCCCGACTCCGAGGACGTCCGATGACCACGATCACCACCATCGCAGCACCTCCGGAACCCGGTTCTGCCCCCGCACCCGGCCCCGCATCCGGTGGCCGCTGGGCGCGCCCCGCGCTGTACGGTCTGCTGCTTGCCGTCGGCCTCGCCTACTTCTACAACCTCAGCGCCTCCGGTTACGCCAACTCCTTCTACTCCGCCGCCGTTCAGGCGGGCAGCCAGAGCTGGAAGGCGCTCTTCTTCGGCTCGCTGGACTCCGCGAACGCGATCACTGTCGACAAGCCCCCGGCGGCCCTCTGGCCGATGGCCCTCTCCGTCCGGCTCTTCGGGCTCAACTCCTGGGCGATCCTGGCCCCTCAGGTTCTGATGGCCCTTGCCACGGCGGCTGTGCTCAACTCCGCCGTACGCCGTCGCTTCGGGCCGGTCGCCGGGCTGATCGCGGTCGGGGTCTTCGCGCTGACGCCGGTCGCCGCGCTGATGTTCCGCTTCAACAACCCGGACGCGCTGCTGGCGTTGCTGATGACCGTCACCGTGTGGTGCGTGCTGCGGGCACTGGAGCAGGGGCGGACGAAGTGGCTGCTGTGGGCGGGGGCGGCGGTGGGACTCGCGTTCCTCGCGAAGACTCTCCAGGCGTTCCTGATCCTGCCGCCGCTGGCGGTGCTGTACGCGGTGTGCGCCCCCGTTCCCGTACGGAAGCGGATCGGCCAGCTCGCGCTCTCCGCCCTGACGACGGTGGCCGTCGGTGGCTGGTGGGTCGCGATCGTCGAGCTGATGCCGGCGTCGTCGCGGCCGTACGTCGGCGGCTCGCAGAACAACTCCTTCCTGGAGCTGACCTTCGGCTACAACGGGCTCGGCCGCATCAACGGCGAGGAGACCGGAAGCGTCGGCGGCGGCGGGGGCCGTGGCGGCGGTGGCTGGGGCGAGACGGGCATCGGGCGGATGTTCAACTCCGAGGTCGGCGGCCAGATCGCCTGGCTGCTCCCGGCCGCGCTGGTCCTGCTGGTGGCCGGTCTCTGGCTGACCCGGAAGGCGGGACGCACGGACTCCGCTCGGGCGGCGTTCATCGCCTGGGGCGGTGCGCTGGTCATGACCGCCGCGGTGTTCAGCTTCATGGCGGGGATCTTCCACCAGTACTACACGGTGGCCCTCGCCCCGTACGTCGCCGCGCTGGTCGCCATGGGGGTGGCGGTGCTCTGGGAGGAGCGGTCGGCCCGGTGGCCGCGCGCGGTGCTCGCGGGCACGGTCCTCGCGACGGTGCTCTGGGCGTACGTCCTGCTCGGCCGCACCCCGGACTACCTGCCGTGGCTGCGGTGGGCGGTGCTCGCGGGCGGGACCGTCGGCGCGATCGGGCTGCTGGTCGTCGGGCGGTTCGGCGGCCGGGGTCTGGCCGTCGCCGTGGTGGGGCTGAGCTGCGCGGCGTCGCTGGCGGGGCCGACGGCGTACACCGTCTCCACCCTGAACAGCGGTCACCAGGGCTCGATCGTGACCGCCGGTCCCTCGGCGGGCGGGTTCGGCACGGGCGGCCCCGGGGGCGGCGGCCGGCCCGGTGGGCCCGGCGGCGGTGACGGCGGGCAGCGCGGCGGCATGCGGCAGCAGCCTCCCGGCCAGGGGCAGGGCCAGTTCCCGGGGCAGGGCCAGGGCCAGTTCCCGGGTCAGGGCCAGGGCAACCAGCAGGGCAGTGCACCGGGAGGCACGCCCACCGCACCCGGCGGCACGGGTGCGGGAGCAGCCGCGGGTCCAGGCGCCGTCCCCGGCTTCGGCGAAGGCATGAGGGGCGGAGGCGGCGGCATGGGCGGTCTGCTCAACGGCGCGACCGTCGACGCCGAGGCCGAGGCCCTCCTGGCGAAGGGCGCGGACGACTACACCTGGGTCGCCGCGGCCATCGGCGCTCAGAACGCGGCAAGCTACCAACTCGCCACCGGCGAACCGGTGATGGCGATCGGCGGTTTCAACGGAAGCGACCCGTCGCCGACGCTCGACCGGTTCAAGAAGTACGTGGCGGACGGCAGGATCCACTACTTCGTCTCGGGCGGCGGCATGGGCGGGGGGCCCGGTGGTTCCTCCGGGACCTCCTCCCGGATCTCCTCCTGGGTGACGGAGAACTTCACCGAGGTCTCCGTCGGCGGCGCCACGTTCTACGACCTGACGCGGCCCACGAGTTGATGAGCCAGGGCGTACGCGGCCGGGTGGGGGACCGGGATCAGAACCCGGCCGCGTACGTCCAGAAGTCCCGCATCACCGCGGGCGCGGCCGGTCCGCTCATCTCCATCTGGGTGAGCAGGACGGCGACCGTGCCCGTGGCCGGGATGACGTGGGCCGTGGTGCCGGTGCCGCCGACCCAGCCGTAGCGGCCGAGCACGTTCCAGGGGGCGGTGATCTCGACGTCCACCGCGCCGCCGAACCCCCAGCCCTGGCCCTCCGTGAACAGCCCGCTGGCGGCGCGCTGCTGAGGGGTCAGGTGGTCGGTGATCATCTGGCGGACGGACTCGCCGGCCAGGACCCGGTCCCCGGTGTCGTTCAGCCCCTCGGCGAGCAGCATCCGGCCGAAGGCCCACCAGTCGTCGACGGTCGAGACGAGGCCCCCGGCGCCGGACGGGAACGGAGGCGGGCTGCTCCACTGCCCGTCCGGAGCGTCGATCAGCTCGGGCTCGCCCCCGCCCCCGACACCGTTCCTGCCACCGCCCTCACCCTCGCCACCGTCCCCGCCTTCGCCTCCGCCCGCCCCGGCCCGGTAGTAGCCGGTGAACCGGTCCAGCGCGGCGGGCTCCACCCAGAACCCGGTGTCCTTCATGCCGAGGGGCTCGAAGATCCGCTCCGCCAGATACGCGGGCAGCGGCCGGTCGGCGACCCGGGCGATGAGCACGCCGAGGATGTCGGAGCACGTGTTGTAGAGCCAGCCGTCGCCCGGCTGGTGCAGCAGCGGGAGGCGTGACAGCTCGGCCATCCAGGCGTCCGGGGCGAGCACGGCCTGCGGCTGCGGCGGGCCCTGCTTCAGGTCCTCGAACAGCGGGGCGACGGCCGGGAGCGAGAAGTCGGACGGGAAGCCGTAGCCGGCCCGGAAGGTCAGCAGGTCCAGGAGGGTGATCGGGCGGACGGCCGACACCACGTCGTCGACCGGGCTCTGCGGGGTCCGGACGACCAGGGGCGAGGCGAGCTCGGGCAGCCAGGCCGCGACCGGGTCGGCGGGGGCGATCAGGCCGTCGTCGACGAGCGTCATGGCGGCCGCGGCCACGATCGGTTTGCTGATCGAGGCGAGGCGGAACAACGAGTCCCGCCGCATCGGCGCGGACCCGGCGAGGCAGGCCGTACCGGCCGACACGACCTCGACCCGCTCGCCCCGGGCGACCAGCGCCACCGCGCCCGGCATCGACCCTTCGGCGATGTGGGTGTCCAGCAGTTCGTGCAGGGTGGTGGTGGTCATGACCATCCTTCGTCCGTCCGGTACCGCGTGGTCCTTCGCGGCGACCCTCGATGAGGAGGACGCACCCCAGCCGCAAAAGGAAGCATTCGAGCCGAAAAAGGAGACTCCGGGAGCGCCCTGAAGTCATCGCCCCGGCGTCACCGCCTCCGTAACAGCAGGTCCGCCACCACTGCCCGGTGATCGGACGCGAGGCTCTGAGGCACCCATGCCTTTCGCACGCCGATCCTGTCCTCCGACACCGCCACGAAGTCGATCCGCTTGACCGGGTTCCGGGCGGGGAACGTGGGCGCGCCCGGGTCGGCGTCCGCCAGTTCCCGCCACAGCGGGGCCAGCTCGGGGGCGGCGGGTTCCGCGTTGAA
Source organism: Streptomyces sindenensis (assembly GCF_014649035.1). Taxonomy (GTDB): domain Bacteria; phylum Actinomycetota; class Actinomycetes; order Streptomycetales; family Streptomycetaceae; genus Streptomyces; species Streptomyces sindenensis. Next base: position 123,662 of record NZ_BMSG01000002.1, on the reverse strand, counting down.
GTCGCCGAGCAGGATCTTGGGGTCCCGGTCCTCGGCCATGATCCGCCGGGTGTCGGCGACCTGGGCGACGCGGACGGCGGGGTCCGGGCGGTAGTCGAGGTGGGTCACGTACACGTGCACCGGCAGCCCCCGTACCCGTACGACGACCTCGCCGAACCCCGGGGCGGGCGCGGGCACCGGGCTCGGGTCCTGGGTCGAGAGACGGGTGATCTCGTGGTTCTCGGCGCTCATGATCCGGTGCCGCGAGAGCACGGCCACCCCGTACTCGGCCCGGGGCCCGTCCGGTTCGGCCGGGTCGAGGCTGTAGATCGGCGCGAAGGAGACGTACATCCGCAGCCGCCGGGCCAGTTCACCCGCGAGATCCCGCCACTGGCTGCGGGAGCCCCAGTGCCGGTCGACCTCCTGAAGGCCGATCACATCGGCGTCCAGTGAGCGGATTTCGGCCGTCTGGCGGTCCAGGTCGAAGACGCCGTCCATGCCCGCCCCGGCGTGGATGTTGTACGTGGCCACCCGCAGCGGCAGGCCCCGGCCGCCGGCCCCGCCCGGTTCACCGGAGGGGGAGCGGGGGGCCGACGCGGTAGCGGCGGGCGGTGCGAGGAGCGCCCCCAGGAGGGAGGCGGTGAGGAGGAGTTGAGGGATGCGAGACGAATGGCGACGCAGCGACATGACTCTCCCGAGGGCCGGAAATCGCGCACTTTGTCAGAAAACTTGCCGGCAAGCTTGTCAGGTAAGCGTCGAGAACCGTACCGCCGGGCCACCCGTCGGGTCCCGGCGGCGCGACCGGCCGGCTCCACGGAAATCGACTTGTACGTCGTACGGGGCTGCCTTACGGTGTACAAGACAGGGTCCCGTACACCGTACAACCAGCGCTGGCCGCACCGCCGCCGCCGGCCGGACCGCCACGGGCCACCGCCCCATGGAGACCCAGGAGCCCGTATGACGGCGCCCGCCGCAGAGCGACCCGACACCTCCCACCAGGGACATCCGCAACGCTGGCTGATCCTCGGCGTCATCTGCCTGGCCCAGCTCACGGTGCTGCTCGACAACACCGTCCTGAACGTCGCGATCCCCTCCCTCACCTCGGAGCTGCACGCGTCCACCGCCGACGTGCAGTGGATGATCAACGCCTACTCGCTCGTCCAGGCGGGTCTGCTGCTCACCGCGGGCAGTGCGGCGGACCGCTACGGGCGGAAGAGGATGCTGATGGTGGGCCTCGCCCTGTTCGGCCTCGGTTCGCTCGTGGCCGGGCTCGCCCAGTCCTCCGGCCAGCTCATCGCGGCCCGCGCCGGGATGGGCGTCGGCGGTGCGCTGCTGCTCACCACGACGCTCGCCGTCGTGGTCCAGATCTTCGACGACGTCGAACGCGTCAAGGCGATCGGCATCTGGTCGACCGTCTCCTCCCTCGGTTTCGCGGCGGGCCCGCTGTTCGGCGGGTTCGTCCTCGACCACTTCTGGTGGGGCGCGATCTTCCTCATCAACATCCCGGTCGCCCTGATCGCCCTGGTCGCCGTCGTCCGGCTCGTACCGGAGTCGAAGTCCGGCCAGGGGCAGCGCCCCGACCTGCTGGGAGCCCTGCTCTCCACGATCGGTATGACCGCCGCCGTCTTCGCGATCATCTCCGGGCCCGAGCACGGCTGGGACTCCGGCCGGGTGCTGCTGACCGCGTTCCTCGGCGTCGCCGTGCTGGCCGGGTTCGTGCTGTGGGAGCTGCACATCCCGAACCCGATGCTCGATATGCACTTCTTCCGGAACCAGAAGTTCACCGGCGCGGTGGCGGGCGTGATCCTGGTCGCCTTCGGGATGACCGGCTCGCTCTTCCTGCTCACCCAGCACCTGCAGTTCGTCCTCGGGTACGGGCCGCTGGAGGCGGGGCTCCGGACGGCCCCGATGGCGCTCACCGTGGTCGCCCTCAACCTCACGGGCCTGGGCGCGCGGATGGTCCGGAAGTACGGCACTCCCCTCGTCATCGGGGCGGGGATGAGCTGCCTGGCGGCCGGCCTCGTCGCCATCGCGGTGCTCGGCGGGGGCGACGGCGGGTACGGCGGCATGCTGTTCGGCCTGATCGTGATGGGTGCGGGCGTCGCCCTCGCCATGCCCGCGATGGCCAACGCCATCATGAGCGCCATCCCGCCGGAGAAGGCCGGCGTGGGCGCGGCGGTCAACGGCACGCTCGCGGAGTTCGGCAACGGGCTCGGGGTCGCGGTGCTCGGCGCGGTCCTCAACGCCCGGTTCGCCGCGCTCGTACCGGCCGCCGTCGGCGCCGCCTCGCTGCCCGCGGCCCTGGCCGCCGCCGACGGGCCCGCCGCGCGGGCCCGGATCGAGGACGCGTTCGCGGCGGGCCTGGAGACCAGCCAGCTCGTCGGTGCGGTGGCGGTGCTGGCGGGTGGCCTGCTCGCCGCGCTGCTGCTGCGCCGGGCCGAGCGGGTGGAGGCGGCGGACGCGTCGGTGGAGAAGCCGGAGTCCGATGCTTCGCAGGCGGGGGACCGGGCAGAATCCACGGGACCGGCGGCATAGCATCGGATACGACGCGCGTACCGGACCGTCAGCGTCCGGTACGCCGTCTCCCGGCGGGCCCGCACGGCCCGGCGTTCGGCAGGACCGCTCGGTGGCCGATCCGAGCACGACGAGGAGTGTGCGCCATGGTGTCCGGGCCCGGTTGCGAACCCGATTCCCCGTCTGAGCCGACGTCAGGGGCTGTGCCCGCGCCCGAATCCGCGCCGGGGCCGAAACCCTCTCCCGCTTCCGCCCCGCCCGGCGGCTCGAAGGGCGCCGCCGTGCGGACCAGCGTGTGGCTGGGCCGCACGGCCCCCTCGCGCTCGCGCCGGACCGAGTCCCCGGCGGGTCTGGACCGCAACCGGATCACCGAGGCGTCGGTGCGGCTGCTGGACGCCGACGGGCTCGCCAAGTTCTCGATGCGCCGCCTCGCCGCCGAGCTGGACGTCACCGCGATGTCCCTCTACTGGTACGTCGACACCAAGGACGACCTCCTGGAGCTGGCGCTCGACTCGGTGTACGCCGAGATCGACCGGCCCGGCGAGGGCGCCGACTGGCGGGACCGGCTGCGGGAGCTGGCCCGCAGCTACCGCGAACTCCTCGTCCGCCACATCTGGATCTCGCCGCTGGCCGGGACGTTCCTCAACATCGGCCCGAACTCCATGCTGTTCTCGTACGCCGTCCAGGACGTGATCCGGGACACCGGTCTGCCCCTGGAGCGGCAGACGGGCGCGCTCTCGGCGGTCTTCCAGTTCGTGTACGGATTCGGCACCGTCGAGGGCAACTTCAAGGCGCGGTGCGATGCGACCGGGCTCACCCAGGACGAGTACCACCAGCGGGCGATGGGCACGATCCGCGCGGAGCCGCACCTGCGGGAGATCTCCGACTACTCCGACGAGATCATGTCGGCCCGGGGCGGCGAGACGGTCGAGGAGATGCGCGAGCGGGACTTCGTCTTCGCGCTGGACCTGGTGATCGCGGGCATCGAGGCGGTCCGCGACCGGTCGGGTTCCCCGGCCCAGTAGCCGCGTGTCGACGGGGCAGTGGCTCCCCGGCTCCTCAGTAGCCGCGTCCCGTGTCCACCGTCAGCCCGGGGCGGCGGCCCGCCGTCACGTCGTCCCAGCAGGCGGCGAAGTCCACGGCGATGTCCTCGTCGGTGGTGATCCCCGCGGAGTGCGAGGTGATGACCGTACGGGGAAGCTTCCACACGGGGTCCTGGGGCGCGGCCGGTTCCGCGGGCAGCACGTCCAGTACCGCGCGCCGCAGCCGGCCGTCCCGCAGCGCCGCCTCCAGCGCCCCCATGTCCACGGTCGCGCCGCGCCCCACGTTGACGAACGTCGCCCCGCGCAGCGCCGCGAACCGCTCGGCCCCGAAGAAGCCCTCCGTGGCGGCCGTCAACGGCAGGGTGGAGATCACCCAGCGGGCCTCACCCAGCACCCCGGCGTCCTCGGCGGCCCCGATCACCCGGTCGAAGCCCGGCGGCACCACGCGGTCGGTGCCCGGCGCCGGCCCGTACCGCGCGGTGCGGGCGACGCCCACGGTCCGCACCCCGCAGGCCCCGAGCAGCCGCCCCACCGCCGCGCCGATGCGGCCGGTGCCGTAGACCAGGGCGGTCCGCCCGGCGACGAGCTCCGAGGGGAGGCGCTCCCAGTGCGCGCGGGCGTGCCGTTCGGCGAACTCCGGTACGGACTGGGCCTCGGCGAGCATCCAGCCCAGGACGTACTGGGCGATCCGCTCGCCCATCCGGCCCACGGTCCGGGTCAGGAGCGCCGGGGCGGGCCAGGGGCCCCCGGCGAGCAGCGGGTCCGTCCCCGCGTTGACGCTGTGGAACCAGAGCAGCCGGTCCGTCCGCAGGGCGTCGGGCAGCGCGTCGCCCACGCAGAGGAGGGGAGCGTCGGGCGGGGGCGGAACGTTGCTCAGGGGCTCCGCGCGCCGCCCGGTGATCCGCTCCAGCTCCCGTACGAGGCCGGCGTCCAGCGAGGGCGCGACCAGCAGCCGGGCCAGGGCCAGGGCATCGGCGGCGGGCAGCGGCGGGGGCGGGACGGGCAGCCCGCACGCGAGAAGCGAGTGAGGCTGTACGGAGCTCTCGCTCATCGCGCGATCAGCTCCCCGGGGCCAGATGAGCCGGGAAGCCGCCGGTGGCGACGGGGCCCCAGCGCTCGGGGGTGACCCGGATGATCGACTTGCCCTGCTTCAGCATCGCCGCCCGGTACTCGTCCCAGTCCGGATGCTCCCCCGAGATGTTCCGGAAGTACTCCACGAGCGGCTCGACCGAGTCCGGGGCGTCGATGACCTCCGCCGCACCGTCGACCTGCACCCACGGCCCGTCCCACTCGTCCGACAGCACGATCACGCTGACCCGCTCGTCGCGCCGCGCGTTGCGGGTCTTGGCGCGCTCGGGGTACGTCGACATGACGATCCGCCCCGCGTCGTCCACGCCGCAGGTCAGCGGGGAGCCCTGGGGGCGGCCGTCGGCCCGGGTGGTGAGCAGGACCGCCCGGTGCCGGGGGCGTACGAACGCCAGCAACTCATCCAGGTCCACGGCGGTGTTGGTCGCGATGTTCGGTGCCATGCCCACCACCCTACGACCGGGCCGTGCGGCCGTCCGGGACGCGCCTCGCCCCCGGCCGGAGCGCGGCGCGTCCCGGTCCACGACCGGCGCGGGGCGGCCCGGGTCACGCCATGGGCAGCGCCTCGCCCTGCACCGCCTGGATGTCCAGCTCCACGCGCAGGGTCGTGCCGATCGCGGAGATGCCCGCCTGGACGACCTGGTTGTAGTTCATCGCGAAGTCGTCGCGGCGCAGTTCGGCGGTGGCGTGGAAGGCCGCGCGCACCCCGCCCCACGGGTCGGGCCCGGTGCCGAGGTAGGTCAGGTCCAGGTCGACGGGGCGCGAGACGCCGTGCATGGTCAGTTCGCCGTGCACGGTCCAGCGGTCGGGGCCCGCCGGGTCCAGCGCGGTGGAGCTGTAGGCGATCTCCGGGTACCGGTCCACGTCCAGGAAGTCCGGCGAGCGCAGGTGCTTGTCCCGCATGCCGTTGCCGGTGTCGATGCTGGCCGCCCTGATCACCGCGTCGACCCGGGAGCGCCCCACCTCCTCGGCGATCTCGATCCGGCCGCCGAAGTCGGTGAACCGGCCGTGCACGCTGGAGATCCCCAGGTGCCGGGCGACCGCGCCCACCGAGGAGTGCGCGGGGTCCAGGGACCAGGCGCCCGGCGGCGGCAGCTCCACCCCGCCCTGCCGGGCCAGCACGATCTGCCCGGCCTCGATCCGGCCGCTCGCGGTGACGAGGGCGGTGGAGGCGGCGGGGGCGTACCCGACCGCCGTGACGATCACCGTGTACGCGCCGGCCGTCAGGGCGCCGTCCGTGCGGACGGCCCCGTCCTCGTCGGCCGCGGCCCGCAGCACCTGGGCGCCGGTCATGTCGGTGACCGTCACGACGGCGTGCTGGACCGCCCAGCCGTCCCGCGTCCGTACCTGTGCGCGAAGTCCCATCCGTATCTCTCCCAGAAGCCCTAGCCCGATGACCCGACGGAACGTGGGGGTCACATGAGTCGGGCCCCGGGGCGGTCACGGTCGGCCGTCCCCTGCCTGCCGTACCCGCCACCGGGGCCCTTATCCACCCGGTCGCGACAGCCTCTCCGCTGGAAGTGCCGCCCGACCAGGGGTCTTCGCGATCCCTTCACGTGCGCACGCGCTTTTCACGTGCGCACGCGCTTTTCACGTGCGCACGCGCTTTTCACGTGCGCACGCGCTTTTCACGTGCGCACGCGCCTTTCCTGCGCGCGGGGGCCGTGAGCAGGCGAGCACGTGAGGGATCGTCACTCGCCCGGGTGGGCGAGCTCGATGTCGTGCCCGTCGACTCCCGTACCGCTGACGGTGAGGGAGCCGGCCACCGGCGGGTAGCCGGTCGCGATGACCGCGTACTCGCCCGCGTCCAGGTCGGTGAAGGCGTACGCCCCGTCCTCGCCGGTCGTCGCGGTGGCGACCACGTTGCCCGCCGCGTCGATCAGGGTGACCCGGGCGTCGGCCAGCGGACGCCGGGCGGACCCGGCCCGCACGGTGCCCCGGACCAGCGCACCGGACCGCAGCGCGGCCTCGACGCGGGTGACGCCCTGGGCGCCGATGTCCACCGGCAGCGCCAGCGGACGGAAGCCGGCCGCGTTGACCGCGACGGTCACGGAACCCGGGACCAGCTCGCCGAAGGCGAACTCACCGGTCGGGCCGGACGCGCCGGTGGCCAGTATGTCGCCCCGGACGTCGGTCACGATGACCATCGCCCCGTCGACGGGTGTGCCGGACTCGGCGGCCCTGACGGTTCCGGCCAGTCCGCTCGTGCCGGACAGCAGGATGTCGAAGGCCAGCGGCTCCTCGCCGACGACCACCGTGGACGCCTGCGGCTGGAAACCGTCGGCGGAGGCGATCAGGACGTAACTGCCGGAACCGGGGGCGTCCAGGGTGTAGCCGCCGTCGGTCCGGGCCACGGAGCGGCCGAGCTGCCGGCCGCCCAGCGAGATCAGGGTGACGGCCGCGCGGGCGACCGGGGCGCCCTCCGCACCGCGCACCACACCGTGGACGGGGGTGCCCTGGATGGTGTCGGTGGCGTCCTGAGGGGTCTTCGCCATGTCGACCGAGGTGACCCCGGCCGCGCCCTCGGAGACCGGACCGGCCGCGCCGACGGCGGCGGGTACGGGGACCTCGGCCGTCTCGACGGCGGCCGGAGCCTGGTCCGAACCCTGGTCCGAGCCCTGGTCCGACGTCTCGGTGGGGCCGTCGTTCGCCGCGCTGGTCTTCAGGGCGACCTCCTTGATGAAGATCGTCACGATGAAGGCGACGAGCGCGGCCGGCGCGGCGTACAGGAAGACGTCGCCGACGCCGTGCCCGTACGCGGCCTCCATGACCAGCCGGAGCGGCTCGGGCAGCTTGTCCAGGTCGGGGATGCCCCCGCCGCCGGTACCGCCGTGGCCGAGCGCGGCGCCCTCGGGGCCGAGCGCGGCGAGGCCGTCCTTGACGTAGTGGGTGACCCGGTTGCCGAGGACCGCGCCGAGCGCCGAGACACCGATCGCGCCGCCGAGGGAGCGGAAGAAGGTGACGACGGAGCTGGCGGAACCGAGGTCCTCGGGAGCGACCTGGTTCTGCGTGGCGAGGACCAGGTTCTGCATCATCATGCCGATGCCGAGGCCCATGACGAACATGAAGACCGCGACGTGCCAGTACGGGGTGTCATAGCGGATCGTGCCCAGCAGCCCGAGCCCGGCCGTGACCAGGAAACCGCCGGTGACCAGCCACGCCTTCCAACGCCCGGTCTTGGTGATGACCTGGCCGGAGATCGTCGAGGAGAGGAAGAGCCCCGCGATCATCGGGATGGTCATGACGCCGGACATCGTCGGCGACTTGCCGCGCGCCAGCTGGAAGTACTGGCTGAAGAAGACGGTGCCCGCGAACATCGCGATGCCGACGAACAGCGAGGCGATCGAGGCCAGTGTGATGGTGCGGTTACGGAAGAGGCGCAGCGGAATGATGGGTTCCTTGGCCCGCGACTCGATGAACACGAAGATCAGGCCGAGCAGGACCGAGCCCGCGACCATGACGTACGTCTGCCACGACAGCCAGTCGTACTTGTCGCCCGCGAAGGTGACCCAGACCAGCAGCAGGGAGACGGCGGCGCTGATGAAGAACGCGCCGGCCCAGTCGACCTTGACGCCCTCGCGCTTGACGACGGGGAGTTTCAGGGTCTTCTGGAGCACGATCAGCGCGATGACCGCGAAGGGCACGCCGACGTAGAAGCACCAGCGCCAGCCCATCCAGCTGGTGTCGGTGATGACTCCGCCGAGCAGCGGGCCGCCGACGGTGGCGACGGCGAAGACCGCGCCCAGGTAGCCGCTGTAGCGGCCGCGCTCGCGCGGGGCGATCATCGCGGCCATGACGATCTGCGCCAGGGCGGAGAGACCGCCGACGCCGATGCCCTGGACGACGCGGCAGGCGATGAGCATGCCGCTGCTGGTGGAGAGACCGGCGACGACCGAGCCCAGGACGTAGATGACCAGGGCTATCTGGACCAGCAGCTTCTTGCTGAAGAGGTCGGCGAGCTTGCCCCAGAGCGGGGTGGTGGCTGTCATGGCCAGCAGCGAGGCCGTCACGACCCAGGTGTAGGCGCTCTGGCCGCCGCCGAGGTCGGAGATGATCTCGGGCAGGGCGTTGGAGACGACCGTCGACGACAGGATCGCGACGAACATGCCGAGCAGCAGCCCGGTCAGTGCCTCCATGATCTGCCGGTGTGTCATCGGCGTGCCGTCGGAGGCGCCGGAGGCGTTGCCGCCGCCGTGGCCTCCGTGCTTGGCGTGGCCGCCCCGCACACCGGTGGGTGTGGTCGTAGCCATTGAGTTCCTTATCCGTGCGTATTTGCTTCTGTTACACAGGTGTACGGGCGTGAGCCTCGTCGCCGAGGCCGGTCCTGCACTCGCCGGTGTGACGTCCGGGGACGCAGCCACCGGAGCCGCGACAGGCGAAGCTGTCGCGCAGCCGGGACAGCAGCGCGATGAGCCGGCCGACGTCGTCGTCGGACCAGTCCTGGAGGTTGTGGGCGAACACCTCGGTGGTCCGCCGGGTCAGTTCGTCGAGCTGTGCGTGCCCGCCGGGGGTCAGCCGCAGGATGCGGGACCGCTTGTCCGCCGGGTCCGCGGACCGTTCGATCCAGCCGCGATCGGCCACATGGGCCACGTGGCGACTGGTCACCGACATGTCCACGGACAGCAGCTCGGCGAGCCGGCTGATCCGCATCTCGCCGTGCCGGTCCAGGAGGGTCAGTACGGCGGCGGATCCCGCGGGGCACTCGGGGGGCAGCGCGCGGGCGAGCCCCCTCTTGACGGCCCCGACGGCGCTGAGCTGTCGGGCCAGTTCCTCGTAACTACTCCGTGCGGCCACGGGAACCCCCAGCACGCTGACGAGATGTTGTTGCTTAGGGCAACGATAGAAGCTGTTGGTTGCTACAGGCAAACGAAAACGGCCTTGCAGAAGTAAAGGAACGCAAAAGCCTCCGTAGGGTCGAGGTCAAGCGCGCGCGCCGCCGCTCTCTCGCCCCGCCGTCCGTGGCGATTTTCGGACGATCTTCAGGGGCGCCGCCGCAGGTAGGGCGGGGTGCCCGGGTGCCCCCGGGGGTTGGGCCGGAGGGCCGAGTTCGCTAGGGTCCTGCCCCATGGCACACAACCCCCACGCCCCTCAGCCGGGCCCCGAGGGCAACCACGACCCGGCGGGCAGCACGCAGATGTTCCGCGCCTTCGTCGACGAGGGCGAGCCGCAGCGCCGGCAGCAGCCCGCGGCGACCTCGTCCGGGCCGAGGGCCGGGGTGATCGCGGCCGTGATCGCGGTTGTCGTCGTCCTCGGCGCGGTGGCCTGGCTCGCAATGGGCTGACGAGCCGCCGTACGACGGCACGGCCGCACGACAGCACGCCGAGACGCCGCACACCGTCGGGGAGTCCCGGCGTCACTTCCGACGTCATTCCCACACGGCGGAGACGTCCTGGGTCTCCACGCGCATCCCCAGCGGGACCCGCCAGGACTCCACACAGACGGTGTAGGTCTTCGAGCGCGTGGAGCCCGCGCCGATCGGGGCGGGCAGGGGCTGGGACGAGGTGATGGTCGCCCAGTCGACGCCGAGGGCGCCGATGATGTGCGTGGCGAAGGTGACGGTCCCCGAGCGCGCCGGGGAGCCTCCGGTGTTGCGGAACTCCACGGTCACCTTCTCGCACCACCGCTTGTCCGCCGCCGCGCGCTGCGGGGCGCTCAGCGTGAGCGCGGCCGGGCTCGCGGGCGGCGGGGGAGGCTTCGGAGTGCTGGGTGCGCCGGGGCTCGGAGACGGCTGCTTGCCGGGGCTGCCGGGGCCCGGAGACGACGGATCGCCGCCGCCGCCCGGCTTCGCGGGCGCGGAGGGCGCTGCGGGCTGCGAGGCGGCCTTCCCCGGCCCGTCGGACGAACCGGCCGCCTGACGCCCGCTCAAAGCCCCGCCTGACCCGTCCTGGGGTCCGCCGGGCCCGCCGGCCCCCGGGGAACCGGCGCTCGGAGGCGTACCGGGGCCCGGCGACGTACCACCGCCACCGCGCCCCCTGCCCCCAGCGCCGCCGCTCCCTCTCTCGTTCCCGCTCTCGTTCCCGTCGAGGGGCGTGAGCGTCACGTCGCCCGACGGGCGGCCGTCCGGGGGAGACTCAGAGCCTCCGGTGGCCGCGCCCACGGCCGTGTAACCGTCACCCGGTCCGCTGCCGCAGCCGGACAGCAGGCCGGTGCCCAGGCAGAGCGCGGCCGCCGAGGCGGCGATGGCGGTGCCTCGGCGGCCGATGGAGCCGCATGACTGACGTCGCATCGCGTCAGTGTGTCTGACGCGTCGTCACATCAGAACCCCGGTGAACCGGTTTTCCCGTTCTCGGGCTGCCGGTCCTCCTGTTCCGCCGGCTCCTCAGTCGGCGATGAGCCCTTCCCTGAGCTGGGCGAGCGTGCGGGTCAGCAGCCGGGAGACGTGCATCTGGGAGATGCCGACCTCCTCGCCGATCTGCGACTGGGTCATGTTCGCGAAGAAGCGGAGCATGATGATCTGGCGCTCGCGCGGGGCGAGTTTGGCCAGCAGCGGCTTGAGGGACTCGCGGTACTCGACGCCCTCCAGCGCCGTGTCCTCGTACCCGAGGCGGTCCGCGAGGGAGCCCTCGCCACCGTCGTCCTCGGGGGAGGGGGAGTCCAGCGAGGAGGCGGTGTAGGCGTTGCCGACGGCGAGGCCGTCGACCACGTCCTCCTCGGAGACCCCGAGCGCACGGGCCAGCTCCGGGACGGTCGGCGAGCGGTCGAGCTTCTGGGCGAGCTCGTCGCTGGTCTTGGTCAGGGCGAGCCGCAGCTCCTGGAGGCGGCGGGGGACCCGCACGGACCAGGAGGTGTCGCGGAAGAAGCGCTTGATCTCGCCGACGACGGTGGGCATGGCGAACGTCGGGAACTCGACGCCGCGTTCGCAGTCGAACCGGTCGATCGCCTTGATCAGGCCGATCGTGCCGACCTGGACGATGTCCTCCATCGGCTCGTTGCGGCTGCGGAACCGCGCCGCGGCGTACCGCACCAGCGGGAGGTTCAGTTCGATCAGTGTGTCCCGCACATAGGTCCGCTCCGGACTGTCCGTTCCGTCGGGTCCCGAGGCGGGGCCGAGCGCGGCGAGCCGCAGGAACAGGGAGCGGGACAGTGTGCGGGTGTCGATGGCTTCCGGCGAGCTGGTGAGCACGGCGGGTGCCGGCACGCTCTTCGTGAGCGTGAGCACCTTCGAGCTGCCCTGTTCTTCGGACATGCCACCCCCTTGAGGTCGCGGACGGTCGCGGTGGCCGCGACCATCGGAGGAACGCAGCCTCCACCTGAATACCGGAGGCGGGGCTGCGGCAAACGCGCTTCGAGCAGAATGTCACATGTCGGCAACACGCTGTAGTGACATGTCGACAAGTCAGCGACGAATCCGCCCTGGAAACAGGGGGTGTAGCCCTTTTATGCCGTCAGAACTGCTCTGTGGACGGTCTACCCGTTCCGGTTACGCCTCGATCCTGTTTGCGGATCTCAGTCGGGCGAAACTTCGGGCGAGGAGCCTTGACACATGCATCTGCGAGACGCCCAGCTCGGCGCTGATCTGAGACTGGGTCAAGTTGCTGTAGTAGCGCAGCAGAAGGATGCGCTGTTCGCGCTCGGGAAGCTGGACGAGGAGGTGCCGGACGAGGTCGCGGTGTTCGACGCCCGCGAGCGCGGGGTCCTCGTAACCGAGCCGGTCCAGCAGCCCGGGCAGCCCGTCGCCCTCCTGGGCGGCCTCCAGTGAGGTCGCGTGGTACGAGCGCCCGGCTTCGATGCAGGCCAGCACCTCGTCCTCGGAGATCTTCAGCCGCTCGGCGATCTCGGCGGTGGTCGGGGACCGCCCGTGAGCGGTCGTCAGGTCCTCGGTGGCGCCGGTGACCTGGACCCAGAGTTCGTGCAGTCGGCGGGGGACGTGGACGGTGCGCACGTTGTCGCGAAAGTAACGTTTGATCTCGCCGACGACGGTGGGCATCGCGAACGTGGGGAACTGGACGCCGCGCTCCGGGTCGAACCGGTCGATGGCGTTGATCAGCCCGATCGTGCCGACCTGGACGACGTCCTCCATCGGCTCGTTGCGGCTGCGGAAGCGCGCGGCGGCGTACCGGACGAGAGGGAGGTTCGCCTCGATGAGGGCGGCCCGGACCCGGCGGTGTTCCGGAGTGCCCGGCTCCAGGTTCTTGAGCTGACCGAAGAGGACCTGTGTGAGCGCCCTGGTGTCGGCGCCGCGAGCCCTGGCGGGCCGCGCCGAGGGGTCCGGGGTCTCGGTCTGGATGTCGTCCTCGGCCTGGACGGGCGGGACGGCCTGGGGAGGCACATGAGGTGCTGTACTGGCCGGCACGGTGACGCCACCCCTTTGCGGTCAACTAGTCAACTACGGTCAACTCATCCGTCAAAAGCGGTCATAGCATCACAAGACATGTCCACTGTGTGCAAGCACCTCATAGTGCCGTGTTGACGGCATACGGGTTTAAACGGGACAAAGAAACCCCCCGCCTGCACGGCGAGGGGTCGGCGGAACCGGACGGGCCGGTCTCCGTTGGTGTGATCAGAAGGGGTAGTCCGCGATCACCCAAGTGGCGAACTCGCGCCACTGTCCGGCGGCGGCCTGGTGGGCCGGGTGCTCGATGTACCGCTTGAGGGCGTCCTCGTCGGCGACGGCGGAGTTGATGGCGTAGTCGTACGCGATCGGCCGGTCGGTGATGTTCCAGGCGCACTCCCAGAACTCCAGCTCCGGGACCTGCCCGGCCAGTTCCCGGAAGGCCCGGTCCCCGGCGACGACCCGCGGGTCGTCCCGCTCGACGCCGTCGTTCAGCTTGAAGAGGACCAGGTGGCGGATCATCGGGCGGCTCCTACTTCACCAGTTCTGACATGAAGTCACCGACGCTCTGCGCGGCGGTGGAAATGCCTTCGAACCCTACCTGGACCAGTTCGGCGGCCCGCTCGGGAGACATGATGATCGTGTACAGCACGAAGACCACCAGCATGTAGATGATGATCGTCTTTGCCTTGGCCACAATCCTGCCTCCCCGTCGACCCCACGTACGATCGGGCGATTCTATCCGCACGAATGGCCGTATCCAGTGGTCGTTTTTGATCACTGATGCGCCTTTTAAGGGCCTACGACCCGCCCATCGAGGTCTTTCGCCGGGCCTCGGGAGCCTCGCCGCCCGGCACGATGGAGAACGAGCCCGACGGGACCAGGCAGGACCCGGAAGGCCGGAACAGGGCCTCTCTGTGGGGTCGGCCGCCGCGCGATTTCCCCCTGACCGCGACGGACGACCAGCAGGCCCTGTTCTCACCGGGGGAAGCGGCTTGTCCCCCCGATGCCGCTTCCCCCGACCTGACCTTCCTCGCGGGCACGCGCCGGTCAGGCGAGCCCGCTCGTGTCGCTGTCGAGTTCGAATGGCACCGGCAGATGAGGGTGCCCATACGGTCGGCCGAAGTACAGGGCAAAGCGAAGGGCCCGGCTCATCGAGCCGGGCCCTTCGTCTACCAGCGGTAGCGGTGGGATTTGAACCCACGGTGACGGGTTACGCCACACTCGCTTTCGAGGCGAGCTCCTTCGGCCGCTCGGACACGCTACCGAGAGAGAGCTTAGACCATCCCGGGCCGTGGACAGAAATCGGTTCTGCGGAGCCACGTCTCGCCTGGTCAGAGGGAGCGGAAGAACGTCGTCAGCTGCTCCGCGCACTCCCGCTCCAGGACGCCCGCGATGACCTCCGGGCGGTGGTTCAGGCGGCGGTCGCGGATCACGTCCCAGAGGGAGCCCGCCGCGCCGGCCTTCTCGTCGCGGGCGCCGTAGACGACGCGGGCGACGCGGGACTGGACCAGGGCGCCCGCGCACATCGTGCAGGGCTCAAGGGTGACCACCAGGGTGCAGTCGTTCAGGCGCCACTCGCCCACCGCCTCGGCCGCCCGGCGCAGGGCCAGGATCTCGGCGTGCGCGGTCGGGTCGCCGGTGGCCTCGCGTTCGTTGTGGCCGGTCGCCAGCTCGCCGCCGTCGGGGCCGAGCACGACGGCGCCGACCGGCACGTCGCCGGCCGACGCCGCCCGCGCGGCCTCGGCCAGCGCGCGGCGCATCGGGGCCTGCCAGGGATCGCGTACGGGATCGGGATCCGGGGCGGGCTCGGAGGTGGGGTCGGGTGAGGGGTCCGGCGGTCGTGCGGTCACTCGCGGACCCTAGCGGACGGGGTGGGGTGGGGCGGGTGGTGGGAGAGGTGGGCGGCGGGTGGGGGTGCGGGACCTCAGCGGCCCGTGTGCCCCTCAGCGGCCCGCGGTCCCCCTCAGCGGACCGACTCCAGGACCTCCGCCGCTCCCACGGCCTCCGCGATCTCGGAAAGTGCGTCGGTCTGCAGGGTCAGCAGCTCCTTCTCGGACATCCCGAGGTCGGCCAGGACCCCGAGCTCGCCGATCGGGCCCGCCGGAACGGCGTCCGGGTCGGCGTCGTCGTCCGCGTCGGCCGCCGGGGCGGTCCGCTGCGGTTCGCCGTCCTCCGTGCCGTCGAGGTCGACGAGCTCCTCCAGGGCGGCGATCTCGTCCTCGGCCCCTGGTTCGCGGCCGAGCATTTCGTCGGTGAGCAGGATCTCCCCGTAGGAGGAGCGGGCGGCGGCGGACGCGTCCGATACGTAGATTCGGGGGTCCTCCTCACCGTCCACCCGGACGACGCCGAACCAGGCGTCCTCCTGCTCGATGTAGACCAGGACCGTGTCCTCGTCCACCGAGGCCTCCCGGGCCAGGTCCGTCAGATCGGACAGGGTCTCCACGTCGTCGAGCTCTGTATCGCTCGCTTCCCACCCGTCTTCGGTGCGCGCGAGCAGTGCGGCGAAGTACACCGTGACTCTCCCACTGGTCATAGGCGAATCGGTCCGACGGGAGGGCGAACGGTGATCCGTCCGTCCTGGGCCCCGCCCAATCGGCATCGTGGCAGAAACAAGCGCTGTGCGAGACCTCTTCGACCGTTGCGTCGGCCATCAGTTCCAGGAGTGCCTGGTCGGCCCTCACCCTGACGTGCCGATCGGTGGGGGAGTGCGCCGGTGGTACTCGCGGGGCTCGCTCGGAGATGGCCCGGCTCTCACCAGGGCTTTCGCCAGGGGATTTGGTTGATGATCCGCCCGTCGCCGTTCCGTCTGTCACCAGCGGAACGTGCGCATCCGCATTTGTTGGCGCATTCGGGCGGCCCGCGCCCGGCGTGGCTGGACCCGGTCCCGCAGCTGCTTGGCCTCATGGAGCTCACGGAGGAACTGGGCGCGTCGGCGGCGGCGGGCCGCGTCACTCTCCTGCGCGTCCTCGGCATCGCCCGTCGCGCCCTCGGCGTCGCGCCCCTCGCGCGGTCCGCGCGAGGCCGGGTCGTCCCGCAGATCCCCGTCAGCCATCGACACACCACCCCAGTGCTGGGTCCGTATGCCCCCACCTTCCCCCCGAACAGGTGGTTGATGCCAGCGCAGAGTGCCGGGCGGCGCGGTTACTGTTGACGCATGCGGATCCACGTCGTCGACCACCCGCTGGTGGCGCACAAACTCACCACGCTGCGCGACAAGCGCACCGACTCCCCGACCTTCCGGCGGCTCGCCGACGAGCTGGTCACCCTCCTCGCCTACGAGGCCACCAGGGATGTGCGTACCGAGCAGGTCGACATCGAGACCCCGGTGACCCCCACGACCGGCGTGAAGCTCTCGCACCCCCGGCCGCTGGTCGTGCCGATCCTGAGGGCCGGTCTGGGCATGCTCGACGGCATGGTCCGGCTGCTGCCGACCGCCGAAGTGGGCTTCCTCGGCATGATCCGCAACGAGGAGACGCTTCAGGCGGAGACGTACGCGACCCGGATGCCCGAGGACCTCTCCGGCCGTCAGGTCTACGTCCTCGACCCGATGCTGGCCACCGGCGGCACCCTCGTCGCGGCGATCCAGGAGCTGATCAAGCGCGGTGCCGACGATGTCACCGCCGTCGTCCTCCTCGCGGCGCCCGAGGGCGTCGAGGTGATGGAGCGCGAGCTGGCCGGGACCCCGGTCACCGTCGTCACCGCCTCCGTCGACGAGCGGCTCAACGAGAACGGCTACATCGTGCCGGGCCTCGGTGACGCGGGCGACCGGATGTACGGGACGGCCGAGTAGGGCTCGGGCCCCTTCCTTCTACGACTTCGCGCCCCGTTCCGGCGCGTACGTACGAGACCGCGAGGCCGTACGTACGCGTTGGGACGGGGCGCTTCCGTGTGCGCCGGGGCGCTCCCCCGGCGGCGGGCTTCAGCAGGAGGGGGAGGGGGCCGGGGCCGGCTTCGTCAGGGCCGTCATCGCGGCCTTGGCCTCCTTCGGCGTGCTGAAGGCCTTGAACTTCGCCCCGAGGATCAGGTCGACCTCGCCCGTCTTCCGGGCGTCCGTCTTCTGCACCGTGCCCGCCAGCTGGGTGCCGAGCACCGTGAAGCTGCCGCTCTTCGCGGCCGGGGCGCCGAGCAGCACGCCCGCGCCCGGCACCTTCTTGTCGTACTCCTTCGACGCGTTGCCCACCTCGCCGATGGTGAAACCGCGCTTCTTCAGCTCCTCGGCGGCGGCCTTGGCCAGCCCGGTGCGCGTCGTCGCGTTGTAGACGTTCACCTTGATCGAGGCAGGTTTCGGCAGCGCCTTGACCGGGGCCGCGGACGGTTTCGCGGTGGGGCAGTCGCGCTTGTGGTCGGCCGCGCTGGCGCTCTTGTCGCCGCCGGTGAACACCTCGATGAGCTGCAGAGTGCCCCAGCCGACGAGGCCGAGGACGACGACGGCTCCGATGCCCGCGAGGACCAGCCTGCGGCGGTGCCGGGGGCGGCGCATACGGGGGTAGGTGTCGCCCGTGATGCGGTACTTTCCGCCCATGCCGGGGGGAGTGAGCATGCTCATGGAGGCAGCGTAGTGCGACCCGGTGATGATGCGTACTAAATGATCAACGTAGGGCACCCGGATGAGCGTGAAAGCACCCGAAAGCCCGAATCAGGGTTTCGGGAGGCGCCTCGGAGTGCGTGGATCCCCGTGGGGGTGTGTGGTGCCCGCGGCGGAGGGCCGCCGGTCCCGGAGCGTGTCAGCCCAGGTCGAGGACGCGCGCGTGCAGGACCTGGCGCTGCTGGAGCGCGGCGCGGACGGCCCGGTGCAGACCGTCCTCCAGATAGAGGTCGCCCTGCCACTTCACGACGTGCGCGAACAGGTCCCCGTAGAACGTGGAGTCCTCGGCGAGGAGGGTCTCCAGGTCCAGCTGGCCCTTGGTGGTCACGAGCTGGTCCAGGCGAACCGGACGCGGCGCGACATCCGCCCACTGGCGGGTGGATTCCCGGCCGTGGTCGGGGTACGGCTTCCCATTTCCGATGCGCTTGAAGATCACACGGAAAGCCTACCGGTCAAGAGCCACCGGGCGCAGCCACGGAAGCTCACCGCTGGGCCGGTGCAAAGTGCGTATAGGGCTGGATAGGGCGGGATACCGGGGCAGCGAGGGAGCAGGGTATGCCCGGGGTGCTTCCGCCTGCCTGCTTCCGCCCGCCCTGCTCACGGGCTCCGGTGTCGGTGCCGGAGCCCGTGAGCCGGTGCGGTGGTCAGTCGGCCGTCACTCCGTGACGCGGCCGTGGCCCTCGCGCAGGCCGCCGCCGCTGCCGCCGCTGCCGGGCGTCCCGGTGCCGGTGTCGGGGTCGACCGGGCGGGTCAGCGAGCGCAGGTCGTGCGCGTACGTTCCGACGGCGTTGGCGATCACGTCGATGTTGGTGTCGAAGTGACCCATGTCGATGTTGTCCAGGTCGTCGCAGGCCGAGTGGTAGCAGGGGTCGTACGCGATCCCCGCCTCGCCGCCGAACACCTCGGCCTGGGCCGCCGTCTTGATGCCCTCCGCACCCGTGTCCGTACCGCCGGAGGGGATGCCGACCTCGATGAACGGACCGTAGTCCGAGCGGCCGGTGAAGTCCGTGCCCTCGTGCGGCTTGCCCTTGCCGTCGAGGAACTCGTTGATGTCCCGCTCCAGTTGGGCCGAGCCCTCCGGGCCGGGGCCCTCGCCGACCTGGTCGGAGTCGTCGCCGTCGAAGACGAACTGGACGCCGTTCGGCGAGGCGATCATGTCGAAGTTCAGGTAGAGCTTGATCTGCTCGCGCTGCTTCTCGGAGAGCGCGGCGACGTACTTCTCCGAGCCGATCAGGCCGTTCTCCTCGGCCGACCACCAGGCGAACCGCACCTTGTTGGCCGGCTTGCTCTTCGACTTCGCCAGCTTCAGGGCGACGTCCAGCAGACCGGCGGAGCCGGAGCCGTTGTCGTTGATGCCGGGGCCCTCGGTCACCGAGTCCAGGTGGGCGCCGAGCATCACGGTCCGCGCCGCGCTGCCGCCCGGCGTCTCGGCGATGACGTTGCGGGTGGGGCGGTCCTCCTGGAGCTCGCGGATCTCGAAGGAGACCGTGACCTCGCCGGCCGCGAGGTCGGCGACGAGCTTCTCGCCCTCCTCCTGGGTGAGCCCGCCGGTCGGAATCCTCCCGGGGGCGACCTCGCCGAGCGTGCCGGACAGCGCGCCCTCGACGTTGTTGTAGACGGCCGCTCCGGCCGCGCCCGCGGTGGCCGCGGCCGCGGACTTCTCGGCGAAGGAGCAGCCGCCGCGCTTGATCAGCGCGATCGCGCCGGTGAAGTCCGCGGCGGCGTAGTCGGCGGCCTCGCAGCCGGTCGTGTCGTCGACGGGTACGGCGACGAGCCGTGCCGTCAGGCCGCCTTCCTTCGTCGACGGGGTGTACGTCATGGCCTTGATCGTCACGTCGCGGGGCGTCGGCGACACCACGGCGAGCTTTTCGGCCAGCGTCTCCGTGTAGGTGAAACGGAAGTTCTCGTACGAGACCTTGTACCCGGCGCGCTGGAGCTGCCGGTAGACGTACGCGGCCGAGGCGTCGTGACCGAGCGAGCCG
Organism: Streptomyces sindenensis; assembly: GCF_014649035.1. GTDB lineage: Bacteria > Actinomycetota > Actinomycetes > Streptomycetales > Streptomycetaceae > Streptomyces > Streptomyces sindenensis. Next base: position 104,198 of record NZ_BMSG01000002.1, on the reverse strand, counting down.
GCGGCGCGGTGGCCGTCGGCGGAGTCGGCTATCGCCTGGAACTGCTGGAGGTGCTTGTAGGCGTCGCGTGCGGACGCGTTCCTCACCAACTCGCGCGACAGCTTGGCCGCGTCCTTCCCGGGATCGTGCGGCGCGGGGCGTCCGGGGTGGGGGGACGCGGCCAGGAGGAGCGGTGTGGCCAGGGCGGTGGCGGCCACGACAGCCATGGCTCTGCGACGTGTTGCGTGCACAGGAGTCCTTCCGGTCTGAACGGCTGGTGCCCCGAGCCGCCGGTACGTCGAACGGCTCGGTGACTGAACGGGTGAACGGCTGAACGAATGTGCTGCGAAAGCTAGCGAGTGAGGTGACGCCTGTGAACCGGTGTGGCTGATTCCGATCGGTGGGGTGGGGGTGTCGGCCGGTTCCGGTGCATGGTCATGTCACTTTTGCGCCCCGGATGCCTGCTCCCGTGCCCGTTCTCCTCGATGTCCTACTTCTTCCGTGACGTCCCGGGTTTCTTCGCCGCCTTCGCCGCTTTGGCCGCCGCCTTGGCCTGCTGTTTGTACGCACGCACCTCGACCAGCGACTCCGGGCCCGTGATGTCGGCGACCGACCGGTGCGATCCGGCCTCCCCGTACGGGCCCGCGGCCTCCCGCCAGCCCGCTGGACGTACGCCCAACTGCTTGCCGAGGAGCGCCAGGAAGATCTGGGCCTTCTGGGCGCCGAAACCGGGCAGGGCCTTGAGGCGTTCCAGCAGGTCGTCGCCGGTCGCGGCGTTCCGCCACACCGCGCTCGCGTCGCCGCCGTACTCCGCGACCAGGTACTGGCACAGCTGTTGCACCCGCTTCGCCATCGAGCCGGGATAGCGGTGCAGGGCCGGTTTGGTGGTGAACAACTCGGTGAAGGCGTCCGGGTCGTAGGCGGCGATCCGTCCCGCGTCCAGGTCGTCGGAGCCCATGCGCTCCGCGAGGGTGTACGGACCCGTGAACGCCCACTCCATCGGGACCTGTTGGTCCAGCAGCATGCCGACCAGGGCGGCCAGCGGGCTGCGGCCCAGGAGCTCGTCCGCCTCCGGGTTCTGGGCGATGCGCAGGGTGACGGCCTTGCCGGTGTCCGTACCCGTCCCCCGGGTCCCGCCCTTGCCCCTGCCGCCGGTGTGGTCGCTGCCGTCGCCGCTCGTGGTCATGCTGCCGATCATCGCGAGCACGGCGGGCGGTGGCGACCGGGGCTGCGCCGATGGCCTCTTCCCTGTCGGCCGAAGGGAGTAACTCCCTACGTGTCGGGGCGGTCCAGCCGGTCCGCGCGTCGGCGCAGGTAGCGGGCCTCGGGTTCGCTGAGGGTGGCGTCGGCGGCCGCGCGGTAGGCGGTACGGGCGGCGTCGGGCTCCCCGGCGCGTTCCAGGAGATGGCCGCGTACGGCGTCGAGCCGGTGACTCCGCTGCCCGGCCGTACCTGCCGCACCTGCTGTCCCCGCCGCCTCCGCGAGCGCGTCGACCTCGGCCAGCCCCGCCCGGGGGCCGTGCACCATGGCCACGGCGACCGCCCGGCCCAGTGCGGCGGCGGGGTCGGGGGTGCGTCGCACGAGGAGGTCGTACAGGGCGAGGATCTGCGGCCAGTCGGTGTCCTCGGCGCGCGCCGCCTCGTCGTGCAGGGCGGCGATCGCCGCCTGGAGCTGGTAGTCCCCGGCCGGCCCCTGGGCGAGCGCCTCCTCGGTCAGGGCGGTGCCTTCGGCGATGGCCGTACGGTCCCAGCGGGCCCGGTCCTGCTGGTCGAGGGGGATCAGCTCGCCGTCCGGGCCGGTGCGCGCCGGGGCGCGTGCCTCGGTGAGGACCATCAGCGCGAGCAGCCCGGTCACCCGCCCCTCGTGGGGGAGCAGCCGGCGGACGGCGCGGGTCAGCCGGATCGCCTCGCGGGCCAGGTCCGTGCGGTGGAGGTCGGGGCCCGCGGTGGCGGTGTAGCCCTCGTTGAAGATCAGGTAGAGGACCTGGAGCACGGCGGCGAGGCGTTGGTCGCGGTCCTGCGCGTCCGGCTGCCGGAACTGCGTACCGCGCACCGCCCGCTTGGCCCGGCTGATCCGCTGCGCCATCGTCGCCTCGGGTACCAGGTGGGCGCGGGCGATCTCCGCCGTGGTGAGGCCGCCGACCGCGCGGAGGGTCAGCGCGATCTGGGCGGCGGGGGAGAGCGCGGGGTGGCAGCAGAGGAAGAGCAGGGTGAGTGTGTCGTCCTCGGAGGGGGCCCGGCCCAGGGCGGAGGGTCCCGCTCCGGAGGGGTCTTCCCCGGGCGGCGGCGCGACGAACGCGTCGGCCGGGGTGAGGGCCGCCGCCCGCTCCTCGCGCCGCCGCCGGGCCTCGTCGCTGCGCAGCCGGTCGGTGAGGCGGCGCGAGGCGACCCGGATGAGCCAGCCGCGCGGGTTGTCGGGAATCCCGTCCCGGGGCCACTGCCCGGAGGCCGCGATCAGGGCCTCCTGGACGGAGTCCTCGGCCGGGTCGAAGTGCCCGTACCGGCGCACCAGCGCGCCGAGGACCTGCGGCGCGTGGCGGCGCAGCAGGTCCTCGATGTCGTCCGTCGCTCGGCCCACCTGGACCTTTCGGTTCGGTCAGTCGTCGATCCCGCCGCCCACCGGCCGGATGAGGACCGGATAGTCGGGCGCCCCGGCCGGCTGCGGACAGCGTGCCACGCGGGCGGCGATCTCGGTCACCCTTTCCAGGCTCTCGCATTCGAGGATCCAGAACCCGGCGAGCAGCTCCTTGGTCTCGCTGTACGGCCCGTCCGAGATCACCGGCCGGCCTTCGGCGTCGACGCTGACGGCCCGGCCCTGCGCGGGCTCCGTGAGCCCGTACGCGGTCACCAGCTCGCCCGACTCGGCGAGGTCGTCGTTGATGCTGCCCATGTAGGCGAACATCTCCTGCATGGCCTTCTCGTCCCAGGCCGGGCTGCCGGCGCTTCCCTTGCCGCTCTGCGCGTCGTAGTCCGCCTGGCTGCCCTGGACCATCACCAGATACTTCATGACCGTCGCCTCCTGGTCGCTCGTGGTCGTTCGTGGTCGCTCGGTGGTCGTTCTTCCTCCTGCACAGGGGACGTCGGGGCCGATGGCGGCTTCTCGACACCACGCGCGAAGTTTTCCCGGATTTACCCGGCGGGGTGGCGTTCACCCGGCGGGGTGGGCGGAACGGGGCGTTCAGTAAAGTTCGGCTGCGCTTCGTTTCCGCTCGTTGCCCTTCGTTTTGTTGCCCTTCGTTTCCCCTCCCCACCTGACGAGGTCCCGGCCCGTGCCCCCATCGCCCTCCCCGGCCCCGCTTCCGTACCCCGTCGCCGTCGTGGGGATCGGCGCGGACGGCTGGGCCGGGCTGTCCGCGCCGGCGCGGGAGGCGCTGTGCGGGGCGGAGGTGCTGATCGGCGGGGCGCGCCAGCTGGATCTGCTGCCGCCGGAGTGCGCCGGGGCGCGGGTGGCCTGGCCGTCCCCGCTGCGGCCGGCCGTACCCCGGCTGCTGGCCGAGCACGGGGAGCACCGGATCGCGGTGCTGGCGAGCGGGGACCCGATGTTCTACGGGATCGGGCGGGCGCTCGCGGAGGAGCGGGGGCCGGAGGGGCTGCGCGTGCTGCCGCACCCGTCCTCGGTCTCGTACGCCTGCGCGCGCCTGGGCTGGCCGCTGGAGGACACGGAGGTCGTGACGCTGGTGGGCCGCCCGGCGGCGCGCCTGGCCGCCTCGCTGTACGAGGGCCGGCGGCTGCTCGTGCTGAGCGCGGACGCCGGCACCCCGGCCACGGTCGCGGCGCTGCTGACGGACCGGGGCTTCGGGCCGAGCAGGCTGCGGGTGCTGGAGCAGCTGGGCGGTGAGGACGAGGAGCACGTCGAGGGCGTCGCGGAGGCCTGGGCGCACGGGCCCGGGGACCGGCTGAACGTCGTCGCGATCGAGTGCCGGGCGTCGGCGGGGGCACTGCGGCTCGGCACGGTGCCCGGTCTGCCGGACGAGGCGTACGAGCACGACGGCCAGCTCACCAAGCGGCATATCCGGGCCGCCACCCTGGGCACGCTGGCGCCCGCGCCGGGGGAGTTGCTGTGGGACGTGGGCGGCGGATCGGGCTCGATCGCGATCGAGTGGCTGCGGGCGCACCGGTCCTGCCGGGCGGTGAGCGTGGAGCGGGATCCGGTGCGGGCCGAGCGGATCACCCGTAACGCGGAACGCCTGGGCGTCCCCGGCCTGCGGGTCGTCACCGGCCCGGCGCCCGCGACTCTGGCCGGACTCGACGCGCCCGACGCGGTGTTCATCGGCGGCGGGCTGACCGCGCCGGGCCTGCTGGACGCGTGCTGGGAGGCGCTGCGGCCGGGGGGCCGGCTGGTCGCGAACACGGTGACGCTGGAGTCGGAGGCGCTGCTGGCCGAACGGCACAAGGCGTACGGCGGAGAGCTGGTGCGGCTGTCGGTCGCGCACGCCGTACCGGTCGGCGGGTTCACGGGGTGGCGGCAGGCGATGCCGGTGACACAGTGGTCGGTGACCAAACCCTCATCTTCAGACGTACGTTCGCACATGGGAGACAGACGATGACCGTGTACTTCATCGGCGCGGGCCCCGGCGCCGCCGACCTGATCACGGTGCGCGGCGCCCGGATCCTCGCCGCCAGCCCGGTCTGCCTGTACGCGGGCAGCCTGGTCCCGGTGGAGCTGCTGGCCGAGTGCCCGGAGGAAGCCCGTCTGATCGATACGGCGGACCTCGACATCGACCGGATCACGGAGGAGCTGGTCCGGGCGCACGCGGAGGGCAACGACGTGGCACGGCTGCATTCGGGGGACCCGTCGGTGTTCAGCGCGGTGAACGAGCAGATGAAGCGCCTGGACGAGGCGGGGGTGCCGTACGAGGTCGTCCCCGGCGTGCCCGCGTTCGCCGCCGCCGCTGCCGCCCTGAACCGCGAGCTGACGGTCCCGACGGTCGGCCAGACGGTGATCCTGACCCGCGTCGCCCAGCGCGCCACGGCGATGCCGGAGGGCGAGGACCTGGCGACGCTGGGCCGCAGCGGCGCGCTGATCGTGCTGCACCTGGCGGCGCGGTACGTGGACCGCGTGGTCGGCGAACTGCTCCCGCACTACGGGGCGGACTGCCCGGCGGCGGTGGTGGCGATGGCGTCCCGCCCGGACGAGATCATCCTGCGCGGCACCCTGGACTCGATCGCCGGGCAGGTGAAGGCGGCGGGGGTGATCCGGACGGCGGTCATCATGGTGGGCCGCACGCTGGGCGCGGAGCAGTTCCGGGACAGCCACCTGTACTCCCCGGAGCGGGACCGGCACGTGTGCTGACGGGGGCGGGCGAGGACGGCGTACGCGGCACACGCTGTTCGACGACTTCTGCGACGCCGAGCATCCCGAGCACTATCTCGGGACCGGTCTGCGCAGTGAGGAAGAGGCTGTTCTCCTCCGGGAGCTGGACCGAGCGCTGGCCGTTGCCGAGGATCAGGCTCCGGGGGATTCCGACGCGGAGATACTGCGCGTCGAGGGGTGGGGGGGGGACGTGGTGGCCGTGGCCGGGAGGCCGGCGCAGGTCATGGTCGCCAACGACCTCGGCGAGATCCTTGCGCTGGATGAGGCGCGGGGTGCCGCCGAGGCGTGAGCCGACGGTGGCAGTGGAGAGTTCCGGCGTACAAGGGTGTGCCCGGGGCCACACTGTGGCTCCCGGGCACCGTTGTGCGCTTCGTGCTGCGCGTCAGCCCTTGATCTCGATCTCGCCGTTCGCCGCAGAAGCGGAAGCGGAATCGGACGCGGACGCGTCCGGCGTGGTGGCCGGGGCCGGGACCGTCGTCGTCCGGTTCTTCAGGTTCTCCAGGAGGGACGCGAGGTCCACGCCCGTCGTCGAGCTGAGCAGTTCCATGCCCTGCGAGACGTTGTCGGTGACCGTGCGGGCCAGCTGGCTCGCACCGTCCGTGGAGATGACCGTCATCTTGTCGATGGCGCTCAGCGGCTCCGAGGCCTTCGCCACGACGCTCGGGAGGACCTCCACCAGCATCTGGAGGACGGCCGCGTCGCCGTACTGCGCGAACGCGTCGGCCTTCTTCTGCATGGCCTCGGCCTCGGCCGAACCCTTGGCGGCGATGGACGCGGCCTCCGCCTCGCCCTCGATGCGGACCGCGTCGGCCAGGGCCGAACGGTGCAGCTTCTCACCCTCACCGGTCAGGCGCGAGCGCTCCGCGTCGGCCTCGGCCTCCTTGACCAGGGCGATGCGGCGGGCCTCCGCCTCCTGCTCGGCCTGGTAGCGGGCCGCGTCGGCGGGCTTACGGACCTTCGTGTCCAGCTCGCGGTCGGTCAGGGCCGCCTGGCGCTCGGCCACCTTCTCCTGCTCGCTGAGGACTTCCTGCTGGCGGGCGGCTTCGGCGAGCGGACCGGCGGCGTTGGCCTTGGCGGCCGCGGCTTCCGTCTCGGCCTTGATCTCGGCCTGCTTCAGGTAGTACGTCCGCTCGGCGATGGCGATCTCCTCGGCCGCCTTCAGCCGGGCCTGCTCCGAGGCCCGCTTCGCGATGGCCTCGGCGATGTCCGCCTCCTGCTTGGCGCGGGCGGCCTCCGGGCGGCCGAGGTCCTCCAGGTAGGAGCCCTCGGTGGTGATGTCCTGGATCTGGAAGGCGTCCAGGATCAGGCCCTGGCCGGAGAGGCTGGCCTCGGCCTCCTCCGCGACCTGGCCGGCGAACGCGGCCCGGTCCCGGATGATGTCCTCGACCGACATCCGGCCGACGATCGCGCGCAGCGCGCCGGAGAGCACTTCCTGGGTGAAGCCGACGATGCCGTCCTGCTGCTGGAGGAAGCGCTGGGCCGCGGCCCGGATCGCGTCCTCGCTGCCGCCGACCTTGACGATCGCGACGCCTTCGAGGTTCGACTTGACGCCGCGCAGCGTCACCGCGCCGCGGACGGCGACCGGGATGTGCCGGCTGGACAGGTCCAGGGTGAACTTCTGCTGGACGAACGGCACGACGAAGACGCCGCCGCCCACGACGACCTTCTGGCCGCTGTTGTCGATGCTGATACGTCCGGTGACCGGGTCCGTCGACTTCTTGCCGCGGCGGCCGGTGATGATGAACGCCTCGCTGGGGCCGGCCACCTTGTAGCGCGTGATGACGACGAGGCCGAGCAGAACGAGGAGTACGACGATGCCGATGACGGCGATGACTACTGGACTCATGAGGTTTGTCCCCCCTGCCTCCCTTGGGGGACGGCAGATCGTTGTGGAGCGGGCCGTGCTGTGGAGTTGATCGCGGTGGGGTGCGGTGGAGCCCGCGTCGGACGGTCGGGCGGGTGGGGCGGGTCTGCCTGTGGAGCGTGGTCAGCGCTCCACGGGGCGTACCGCGACCGATGTGGTCGACAGCGCCTCTTCCACCCAGATCTCGGTCCCGCGCGCCACGGGCGTCGCCGACTTGGCCGCGTACTTCACGGGCTGGTCGCCCAGCCGCAGCAGCACCTCGCCGTAACCCCCGGCCGGAATGGCCGTGACCACGGAACCCGAGGTGCCGACCAGGTCGGAGTCGCGCGGCGTGGCGTGCGTCTGGTCGCGCATCAGGGCCTTGCTGAGTTTCCAGGTCAGCCAGCCCGCCACCAGGCCGGCACCGACGCCGACGACGGTGGCCACGAACGTTCCCGCGCCGGTCGAGCCGAGCACGATCGCTCCGCCGAAGCCGAGCATCGAGATGAATCCGGCGATCACCGGGAGCGAGAGCAGCCCGTCGAAGAGGCCGTCCACCACACCGTCGAAGAGGCCTTCGAGGACCCCGCCGAAGATCAGGGAGAGCGCGAGCAACACGATCCCCGCAATGCCGAGACCGAGAAAGAAGGTCACGCGATCACTCCCCTGTTCGTCGACTTCCCCCGAGTGTTTTCCGTCGATCTGGCTGGATGATCCCATACACGCCTGGGATCGGTCACTGCCGGGATCCGGCAATCTTTATGCGCCTTTGATGCCGGACAGACGGTTCGTGAGGGTGTCGAGTGACTGGAAGGTCGCCCCGAGCAACGCCACGTGCTTCCAGCGCAGGACCCCGTCCGGGCCGACGAGGAAGACCGCCCGTCGCACTCCGATGCCCGGGGCGGAGACCCCGTACGCCTTGGCGATCTCCCGGCCCTCGTCGGCCAGCAGCGGCATCCGCAGGCCGAAGGCCCGCGCGAACGACTCGTGGCTGTCCACACCCTGTGGACTGATTCCCCAGACGTCGGCGTCCAGGCCCTCGAAGGCCTCCATGCCCGAGGAGTACGAGCACAGCTGCTTCGTGCAGACCGTGGTGTTGTCCCCCGGATAGAACGCCAGGACCACGGACCGGCCGCGGGCGGACGACAGCCGGTAGCCGGAGCGTTCGAAGGTGTCGCCCGAGGCGGACAGGGCTCCGCCGGGGAGGCTGAAGTCCGTGCCAAGCTGCCGAGTTGAGGTCCTGATGCCATGGTGGGCTCCTTCGGTGTCGTAGAGGGGGATGCCGCGGACGGCGCGGATGGTTCCGTGGCCGTGACCGTACAGTGGACGGCACTTCACCCATCCGGAGCGGCCGCGGCGCCGAATACGGGGAGAGGGGCCGCACCGCGCCCCGCACCCGGACCTGGAGGTACGCGTGGCCCAGCGATCGCCGTCGGCAGCGGTTCTCGTGCTGCACGGAGGGCGCGAGACCGGTACGGAGCCTCCGCCGCCGGGGCTCCTCAATCTGCCCGGCACCCGGATGCGCCCCTTCGTCCGGGCCGTCGGCCGGGCCGCCGGAGGGAACGTGCTCGTGACGCCGGTGCGGTACGCCCACCGGGGCTGGAACGGCGACCGCGCGGACCCGCACCACGACGCCGTGACCGCCCTCGACGCGCTGCGGGAGGAAGCGGGCGACGACCTGCCGGTGGTGCTCCTGGGCCACTCCATGGGGGCGCGCGCCGCCCTCCGCGCCGCCGGGCACCCCCTCGTGCGGGCCGTCGTCGGGCTCGCCCCCTGGTGCCCGGCGGAGGACCCGGTCGCCCAGCTCGCGGGCCGTGACGTCGTCCTCGTGCACAGCGACCGGGACCGGCTGACCAGTCCCCGGGCCACCCGGTCCCTCACCGCCCGGGCCCGTCGCGCCGGAGCCCGTACGTGCATGGTCACCGTCCGGGGCGGCGACCACGCCATGCTCCGCCGGGCCCCTGCCTGGCACCGGCTCGCCACCGGGCTGGTCATCGGGCTGCTGGGTTCCGGCAGTCTGCCGGGCCCGGTCGGTGCGGCCCTCGCCCTGCCGCCCACCGCCGGGGCCACCGAGGGCACCCTCGATCTGGACCTCGATCTGGGCCCCGGTCCGGGGCCGGATCCCGGGCGGTTCCGGGCCCGGACGCGCTCCCGGGCGTACTGACCCGGAGGGACCCGCCCGCCGTCCTGCGGATGCGGTACGGGAAGGCGCACCCGACGATGGAGGCCCGGGAGCCGACGAGCGGTGGGAGGCATGCTCTTGCAGGCCGAGACGTGCGACGACGGCATGCCCTCGTTCTTCGACCCGAAGACGGTCGCGGCCCTGTTCGACGGCCATCCCGCCGCCGTCGCGGTGCTCGACCACGAACTCCGCTACACCTACGTCAACCCCGCCCTCGAACGGCTCAACGGACTCTCTGCCGCCGCCCACATCGGGCGGACCTTCTCCCAGGTGCTGCCCGGGCTGCACGGCCAGGCCGCCGCCCTGCGCGACGTGCTGACCGACGGCACGCCCCGGGAGGTGACGGTCAGCGGGCGGACCTGGGCCCCGACCGAGGAGGAGCAGCAGCTCTGGCGGGCCACCTACCACCGGCTCGACGCGGAGGAGGAGGGCTGCGGGCTGATGGCGATCATCGTCGAGATCACCGACATCGCCCGGCAGCGGGAGGAGCTGAAGCAGGCCCGCGGCCATGTCGCCCTGCTCTCCACCGCCGCCCTCCGGATCGGCACCACGCTCGACATGGACACCACCTGCCGGGAGCTGGCCGACTTCGTGGTGCCCGACTTCGCCGACGTCGCGGTGGTCGACGTGTTCCCGGCCGAGGTGGGGCACGCCGTACGCCGTCCGGCCCCCGATGTCGCACGACTGCGGCGGGCCGCGCTGCGGGGCCACGGCGAACTCGACGCGCAGGTGCAGCGGTTCGGCCACCCCGGCGAGTACATCGACTTCGCCGCGGACTCGGCGGTGACCCGCTGCCTGACGCGGAACGAGCCGGTCATCGACGACTGGGAGAACGACCGGCGCGGACGCAGCGCCCGCACCGCCGACCGGATCGCCGCCTCCCGGTCGCTCGGACTGCGCCATGCGCTCGTCGTCCCGCTCACCGCCCGGAGCCGGCCGCTCGGCACGCTCAGCCTGGTCCGGACGGAGGGCTCCCCCGCCTTCGGCGACCAGGACGTGGCCGTCGCCCGCGAGCTCGCCTTCCGGGCGGCCATCGACCTCGACCACGCGCGCCGCTACGACCACGAGCACAGCATCGCCCGCGAACTCCAGCGCTCCCTGCTCTCCGAGCCCTGGGGGCCGCGCCCGCACGTCGAGATCGCCACCCGCTACCGCCCCGCCGACGAGGGCGTCCTGGTCGGCGGGGACTGGTTCGACGTCGTACCGCTGAAGGACGGCCGGCACCTCAAGGCGATGGGCGACGTGATGGGGCACGGCGTGGAGGCGGCCGTCGCGATGAGTCAGTACCGCTCGCTGCTGCGGCTGCTGGCGCAGGAGGACCTGCCGCCGCACCGGATCCTGGAGCAGCTCGACACCATGGTGGAGCGGTCCGGCCTGGACCGGGCGGCGACCTGTCTGCTCGCCGTCGTCGACCGATTCGGCGGGGTGTGCGAGGTGGCCAGCGCGGGCCATCTGCCCCCGGTCTTCATCGACCCGGGCGCCGCGGCCCGGGTGGTGCCGGTGCCGGTGGGGCCGCCGCTCGGCACCGGGTTCGGCGGGTACCGGACGGCCTCCGTCCCCTGCGGGCCCGGGACGGTGCTGTTCATGTACACCGACGGTCTGGTGGAGCGGCGGGGCGAGGACATCGACGTCTCCGTGCAGCGGCTCGCGTCGCTGACCATGCCGCCGGGCGGACGCCTGGAGGACCTGCTGGACCAGGTTCTGGACCGGTTCGGCGAGGACGCGGAGGACGACATCGCCGTCCTCGCGTCCCGGGTCCGCGAGGGGCCGCCGGTGGTGCGGCCGACACCGGCGGAGTGACGGCCGCCGTTTCCCTCTCCCCTGCCCCGGGCCCCGGCTTCAGCCCAGTTCCAGGCTGGTGATGCCGTACAGGCCCGTCCGGTCGACGGCCGGTTCCGGGCCGCTGTACATGCGCGCCGTGTCGAACGACGGGGTCAGGCCCAGCTCCCCGGCCAGCCGTACCGCCGCCGGGTTGACGTCGGGTACGTCGATGGCGACGGCGGTGTCCGGTGCGGTCGCCGCCAGCGCGCTGACCAGGGACGCCGCCACGGCCGGGGAGGCGGCGTACAGCGGGCCGATCCGGGAGGCCGCACGGCAGGCCCGCAGCACCCCGAGGCCCTGGAGCTCCCCGTCCCGGACCGCCGCGAGGGCGGTGCGGCCGGGGGCGGTGATCCAGGCGGCCAGAAAGGTGTCACGGGCGGCCGGGAAGTACCGCCGGTCGTAGGAGGCGAGCAGGTCGAACGGCACGCTCCGGGCGTCGATCAGGGTGGTGCCCGGCGGCGGCGCGACGTCCGGCGGGGGCGTGCCCTCGTACCGGGCGTTGCTCCAGCAGGTGCGGAAGCCGGAGCGGCGGTAGTTGTCCTGCTGGGCGGGCACCCCGTCGAGGCCGACCGTGCGGCCGGCGAGGCGCGCCGTGCCGGCCTGCCAGGTCCGCAGCCCGTATCCCTGTCCGCGCAGGTGGGGGCGGGTCAGATAGAAGCCGAGGAAGCCGTAGGCGCTGCCGTGGCGGACGACGGAGACGCAGGTGACCGGCTCGCCGTCGAGCCGGCCGAACAGGAAGCCGCCGGGGTCGGTCGCGAAGAACACCCCGCCGTCGTGCAGGCCGGGGTTCCAGCCCTCCTCGTGGGCCCACGCGCCCAGCGTCACGATGTCCTCGGCGCGGGCGACGGTGATCTCGAATGGGTTCGGCACGGCACCTTCGTACCCCGGCCGGGCACCGTTCAGTGGCCGGGAGCAGGGTGATTTCCGGCCTTTCGGGCGGGCTGCCGAGGAGGGGCCCGCTCAGGCGGCCTCCGGGGTCTCCCGCTTCCGGCCGCGCAGCTGCCGCAGGACGAGGGCGGCCGAGGTGATCAGCGGCAGCACCCCCGCCACCGCGTCGGCGGTGTTGAGCTTGTCGTGCGTGCCCTTGGCCCGGCGGACCTGCTTGGACGCCCTGATGACCGCGAGCGCGCTGCTGCCCAGGCTCAGGACGAGCCCGGCCTTGCTGCCGCGCAGGCCCTTGGCGGGCCTCGCGGAACGGTTCTTCGCCATCGGGGACACCTCCAGCCGGTGGGGCCCGTCCGTTCGCGGGCGCGCCCTCCCCGTCCACGTAACCGGGTGCCCGCCACCCCCGCAAACGGGGGCGCCCGACACGGGAGGTCCCGGCGCGGCACTCCGGCGCCGTCCCGCGTTCACCTCACGTCCGTACGGGGGTCGCCGGGCCTTGCGATGGTCCCCGCGGAAGACCATGTCGCGGGAGGGGACGTTCATGAACAGAGCGCAGGCGCTGCTGCTGGCCGGGGTGCTGGCGGCGGGCACGGTCGTGGCCGGGGCGGGCACCGGAGCGGCGGCGGCCGATCCGTGCGCCGGGGGCGGGCCGCTGCCCCGCACCTGCGCGCAGCCGGGCGACCTGATCGACGTCACGCTCGGCGAACTGCACCCCACCCAGGCGGTACTCGGCTTCGACCAGGTCTTCTACAAGCTCGGCCGGTACGGCAGCGACCGCGACGAGGCGGCGGGCGACGTCAACAAGCGCTTCGACGACTGGTGCGAGACCAACGGCCAGGAGGAGGCGGCCTCGGCCGGCCCCGGCGCCCGGCTGGACGACCCGTCGAGCTTCTCCTGCACCGTGCCGGTCGGGCAGGAGACCGCCGAGACGATCGCGCAGATGAAGACGGCCGTGATCGGGCCCGGCGGGAAGCCGTACCTCACCGACGGGCACCACACGCTGACGTCCTTCCTGGAGGGCCCCGACGGCTCGCCCCGAACGCGTATCCGGCTCCGCGTCACCGACAACCTCAGCGCCCTGTCTCCCGCCGCCTTCTGGCAGCGGATGACCGCCGAGAAGAAGGTGTGGCTGCGCGACGAGAACAACCGGCCGCTCGGTGTGGAACAGCTTCCGGACCGGCTCGGCATCACGCACTTCCGTGACGACCCGTACCGCAGCCTCGTCTACTTCACCCGGAACATCGGTTACGAAGTCCCGGACGGGGCGACGGAGTTCCTGGAGTTCTCCTGGGGGGCGTGGCTGCGCGGCGAGCACGACACGGGCGCGTACGACCTGACCGCCCCGGGCCCGTACCTCGACCTGGTGAAGCGTGCCTCGAAGTCGATGGCCGCGCTCGCCCCCGACGCGGTCGTCGACGACGGGAAGACCGCCGCCCGGCTCGGCCGGATCGACGAGTGGAACGGCGGCAAGAAGGAGACGGGCGGCGAGTTCGCCAAGCTGGGCAGGCCGCTGAGCGACCCCAAGCCGGGCAAGCTCGCCCAGGCCCTCGACTACAAGGCCCGCGTCCTGCCGCTGCCCGCCTGCACCACCACGGTCACCGGGCCGCGCAACGGTCCCCTGGTCGTGACGGGCGGCGTCACCTGTCTGCAACGGGCCGCCCAGCGCGGGCCCGTCGTCGTCCGCCCGGGGGCCGCCCTCGTCGTCACCGGCTCCACGGTGGACGGCCCGATCCACGCCGACCGGGCCACGGAGGTCCACCTGTGCGGTTCGCGCGTCGGCGGGCCCGTCGTGGTGAGCCGCAGCACCGGCCCCGTACGGATCGGCGGGCCGGGCTGCACCGCGAACACCATCGCGGGGCCCGTCGTGCTCACCGGCAACGCCGCACGCTGAACAACCCCTCAGGCGAACACGTACGCCACCGTCGTCGCCGCCCCCAGGCCCGCGCCCGCGAGGGTCTGGGCGACGGTGTGGTAGCCGAGGGCGACCCGGGACCAGCAGACCGCCGCGGTCAGCGCGTACGCGGCGGTCCACCACGGGGAGTGCACGACGGCGAGGAGCGAGATGGCCGCCGAGGCCACCGCCGAGTCGACCGAGATCTTCCACACCGTGTTGACGGCCAGCAGGCCGACCGTCATCACCCACAGCGCGAGCATCGCGACGAGGATCCCGGTCGGCGCGTTCCCCAGCACCATCACCACCGAGCCGGCGCCGATCGAGCCCAGGATCACGAAGAAGATCGGCGCCCGCTTCGTGCGGTCCACCACATGGCGGTCGCCCCAGGTGCCGCGCCCGCGCTCCCACTCGATGTACCCCGCCGGGATCAGCCCGGCGCAGAGCGCCCCGAGGAAGCCCCAGAGCAGCCCGGTCCAGTGGCCGCCCGCCGCCGCGAGGCCGATGCCGAGCATGCCCGCCAGCAGGACGTTGCGCGGCTGGAGGGCGTCGGTGACGGTCCGGGCCACCGATGCCGTGCCGGTGGCGCCGGCCGTGGCCGGGTTCGTGGCCGCGGTGTCGTCGGCGGTGGTGCTCATGCGGTCCTCTCCGTCGTCCGGGGCGGTGCGGCCGGGCCGGCCGTGGCGGCGGCGAGCACCGCGCGGGCGCGGTCCTCGTCGACCGTGCGGTACGCGGCGGCCACCCGGACCAGCCGGGCCACCTCGCCGTCCTGGTCCGTGGCCTGCTGGGCGGCGACCGGCGAGGCGGAGCCGGCCGGGGCGCCGGAGGCCTTCGCGAGGAGGGCGGCCCTGATCCAGTACGCGTCGGCGAGGCCCTCGCGGCTCCGGGGCCCGGCGGCGGTTTGTTCGGCGGTGGCGAGCAGCCCTTCGGGGGCGTAGTGGCGCAGCTTCTCCACCGCGTCCGCGATGTCGGCGGCCCAGCGGTCCACCCGCAGGTCGGCCGGGACGTTGAACCGGGTCAGCTCGCGGGCCAGCGAGGCGGGCGGGTCGAACGGCTGCTCCGGGAACGCGGCCATCAGCTCGAACCAGAGGGCGTGCAGTTTGACCTGGGCCCGCCACAGCCTGGCCCGGCGCGCCCCGGCCGCGAACGCCGGGACGGAGGCGCCGAGGGCGAAGAAGGCGAACAGCACCAGTTGCGCGGCCTCGGTGATCCGGTCGAAGCGCAGGGCGAACGCCTCGGTGGGCTCGTCGACGACGCTGATCCACAGGAAGAGCGTGCGGCTGACGGTGTAGCCGACGCCGATGAACATCGCGAACGTCATCATGCCGAGCCCGACGCGCAGATGGCGGCGGCGGGAGTCGAGGGTGGCCAGCGCCCACTGGAAGGCGCACACGGCGGACGCGGCCCCGAGGTAGAGGTAGAAGACGCTCATGTAGAGCGTGGCGCCCCACTCCCCGGCGTGGTCGGAGACGAAGCGGTCCGAGGGCTCGGAGCGGTCGACCACGGTGAAGAACAGGACGGTCAGCAGGATCAGCGTGGCGACGGAGGCCTTGGCCGCCAGCCGCTGGACGAGCCGCGCGAACCGTACGTGGCGGGGGGCCGCGCCCTCTTCGGGGTAGCTGCCGTAGATGGCCACGATGTAACTGAGGATGGCCAGAATTGCCACCGTGGCGGTGTAGTGCTTGATGAGGACGGCGAGGTCGGTGACGGCGCTGTTGTTGAGGCCGGTGCGGACGGCCTCGGTCTTCGTCCACAGGGCGATGGCGAATCCGGCGTAGCAGCCCCACAGCGCCCGGCGTCTGCGGTCCTCCTCGTCCCCCCACAGGGCGGCGGGCATACGCCACAGGGCAACGGCCGTCATCAGGCCCGCTATGAGGTAGCCGGCGAGGTCGAGGGAGGTCACGGCGGTGTTCGTCCTCGGGTCGGGGTGCGGAATCGGGGGTGCGGGGCGGGGCCCTCGGGCGGAGCGCGGTGGCACGTGTCAGGTATCGCCGGACCGTCGTCGGGGGAAGAGACCGCGCCGCCGGTGGGCCACCGGGCGGGACAGGGAGTTGTCCAGCCGCCCCACCATGTCATCGGTGGTGAGGTCCCGCGCCATCCGGGGGATCAGGGAGGCACCGAATTCGGCCATGCGTTCGTCATGGGTGTCGTACTGGGCGCGGGCCTGGATGGTGCCGCCGCCGGAGACGAAGGACTCGGCGGCGGCCGGGGAGATCATCCGGGCGATCAGCGAGGTGTCGAAGACCGGGAGGAGCGTGCGCAGTTGCTCCGCGTCGAGGGTCGTGCCGTGGTCGAACCACTCGTGGCACAGCTCGTGCAGGATCACGTGCTGGGTCTGGTACGCGGTCGGTCTGCGGCGGTAGAGGACGAGGCTGGTGGGGCCCGCCTTCAGCCGCAGCCCGCAGGCGGTGTTGACGCGGGCGAGGCGGTCCGGCATCTCGTGCAGCCGGATCGTGCGCCCGCCGGCCGCCTCCATGTTCGCGACGAGCCCGTCCAGCGTGAAGGGAACCGGGAGGGGAAGGTCGGCGAGCCCGGCCTCGCACTCTTTCCGCAGTTTCCGCAGGGACATGACGAAGACGCTACGCTGCCGGGCCCGCGGGATGGTGCCTCACCGCGGAATCTCTCCCACCGCTCCGCCCGCTCCGCCGCCCCCGGAGCCGTCCTTCTCCCGGGCGGCGTCCTCCAGCAGGGACAGGGCGAACCGCAGCAGTTCCGGGGGGAGCCCGTCGTCGTCCAGGCCCCGGCCGGCCACTCCGCTGATCTCCCCGGTGCGCCGCTTGGCCAGGAACTGGAGCCCGGCGACGACGTCGTCGACGACCTCGGACTCCTCCTTGAAGAAGCGCCAGTCCACGCCGAACCCCAGCCCGAGGGCCTTGAGGATGTCCTCGGAGGGCTGGGTGACCTTGCCGGCCAGGATGTTGGAGAAGTAGCTGTGCGACAGCGAGCCGCCGCGGTCGCGGACCAGTTCGGCGAAGACCCGGCCCGAGATCTTCCGGCCGGGGAAGGTCTTCTCGACCATGTACTCGACCTTTTCCCGCAGCGAGTCGAGGCGGGGCAGCTCGTCCGGGCCGGGGGTGCCAACAGGTTCCGGACCGCGTTCGTCGCCGTCGTCCATGGCCATCCGGGCCTCCACGATCACCTCGGAGTCGGAACTGAGCTTGCGCAAACACTCTACGTCACTGTTAACTCGAAAAAACACGGGCAGGGGACCACGAGGGGAGTCCCTTGCCCGTGGGCGAGCCTGCGCCCCGCGCCGCCCGGAACCGGCTCCGGACAGGGGTGTAGCCCTTCACGACGGGGGATGCGTGAAGGGCTACGCGTGCATTATGGCCCCGCGGTACTCCTGACGACAACTGACCGGTCGGTCAGTGATCCGAGGAAGGGCCGTGAGGGCAGATTCGCCCTGCCCTCCGCGGCCACCCGAATCTGTTCCGGCCGCGATAGACATGGCCTCGCGGGGCGATTAGGGTTTCTTGTGCAGTCACGTGAAACAGCGGTACGCGGCCGAGGTGCACCCCGCAGGCGTACGGCGCCCGGCTCCTCCGGGCGAGCGTGACGGAAGAGGTGCAGATGCCCCCGAAGACCCCCTCGCACGCCACCGACCGGCTCGACGACGACGATTACCCCGCTTACACGATGGGGCGGGCCGCGGAGATGATCGGTGCGACGCCGGGGTTCCTCCGGGCGATCGGCGAGGCCCGTCTGATCACCCCGCTGCGGTCCGAGGGCGGCCATCGCCGCTACTCCCGCTACCAGTTGCGCATCGCCGCCCGCGCCCGCGAGCTGGTCGACGCCGGCACGCCCGTCGAGGCCGCCTGCCGCATCGTCATCCTGGAGGACCAGCTCGAGGAGGCCCTGCGCCTCAACGAGGAACTGCGCGGCAGCTCCGGCTGAATATCTGTATTCGACAGCACAGAATTTCGCGCAATGTGCGATGAGGCTTTTTATGTTCCCGTACGGCCGGTGATATGAGGCACTGCCTCTCCCGGTCTATCGTGCTAGTCTTGATCTCAGTTGCAGTTGTGGTTCCCAAAAAACTTCAAGTGCTCCTGCCGACCGGATGTCAGCGGGCGCACTTTTGTCTTTCCGGTGTTCTTGTGTTCTTCCGGACGGGGTAATCATCGCGGCGACGTGGGGTCCGCACAGTGTGGACCCGCGGGCTCTGCCCCTCTTGAAGGAGATATGACATGGCTACTGGCACCGTGAAGTGGTTCAACTCGGAAAAGGGCTTCGGCTTCATCGAGCAGGACGGCGGCGGCGCCGACGTCTTCGCCCACTACAGCAACATCGCCTCCAGCGGCTTCCGTGAGCTGCAGGAAGGCCAGAAGGTGAGCTTCGACGTCACGCAGGGCCAGAAGGGCCCGCAGGCCGAGAACATCGTCCCCGCCTGATCACTCGGGCAGCACGGCGCAGCTGGGGCCCGCACCATGGGTGCGGGCCCCGGCTCGTTGTCGTTTCCGGGCCCCGGGGCCCGTTTTCTTTTGTCATTTCATCGGCTCGTTCTTGCGATTCCGGGTGCCGTTCACGGTCGCTTCCCGAAAAAGAATCCCTCGATACGTGCCCATCGAGGAAAGGTTCTGCATGAATCGCGAACGCACCCCCCGCTCGAACGACCGGTTCTCCCGGACGCGTTCCGGCGGCGCCCCCCGCTACTCGGGCGGTGGCGGCGGTGAGCGCCGGGCCGCGGGCTTCGGCGGCGGCCCCCGGCGGTCCGGCGGCTCGGGCGGATCCGGCCGGTCCGGTGGTTACGGCCGCCGTTCCGCCTCCGGCGTCAAGGGCGAATTCGCCCTGCCGGTGACGCTGACCCCGGCCCTCCCCGCCGTCGAGACCTTCGACGAGCTGGAGATGCCCGCACCGCTGAAGAAGGCGCTGGCCACCGAGGGCGTGACCGTGCCCTTCCCGATCCAGGCGGCCACCCTGCCGAACTCGCTGGCCGGCCGGGACGTCCTGGGCCGCGGCCGCACCGGCTCCGGCAAGACCCTCGCCTTCGGCCTCGCGCTGCTGGCCCGCACGGCCGGCCGCCGCGCCGACGCCAAGCGCCCCCTGGCCCTGGTCCTCGTCCCCACCCGGGAGCTGGCCCAGCAGGTCACCGACGCGCTCACCCCGTACGCCCGGTCGCTGAAGCTGCGCATCGCCACCGTGGTCGGCGGCATGTCCATCGGCCGTCAGGCGAGCGCGCTGCGCGGCGGGGCCGAGGTCGTCGTCGCCACGCCGGGCCGCCTCAAGGACCTCATCGAGCGCGGCGACTGCAAGCTGGACCGGGTCGCCGTCACGGTGCTCGACGAGGCCGACCAGATGGCCGACATGGGCTTCATGCCGCAGGTCACCGAGCTGCTCGACCAGGTGAACCCGGACGGGCAGCGGATGCTTTTCTCGGCCACCCTGGACCGCAACGTCGACCTGCTGGTGCGTACGTACCTGAAGGACCCGGTCGTGCACTCCGTCGACCCGGCCGCCGGCGCGGTCACGACGATGGAGCACCACGTGCTGTACGTCCAGGGCGCCGACAAGTACGCCACCACGACGGAGATCGCGGCCCGCGACGGCCGCGTGATCATGTTCCTGGACACCAAGCACGCCGTGGACAAGCTCACCGACCACCTGCTGCACAGCGGGGTCCGGGCGGCGGCCCTGCACGGCGGCAAGTCCCAGCCGCAGCGCACCCGCACCCTGGACCGGTTCAAGACCGGGCACGTCACGGTCCTGGTCGCCACCAACGTCGCGGCGCGCGGCATCCACGTCGACAACCTCGACCTCGTCGTCAACGTGGACCCGCCGACCGACCACAAGGACTACCTGCACCGCGGCGGCCGTACCGCCCGGGCGGGGGAGTCCGGCAGCGTCGTCACCCTGGTGCTGCCGAACCAGCGCCGGGAGATGACCCGGCTGATGGCGGACGCCGGGATCACCCCGCAGGTCACCCAGGTCCGCTCCGGCGAGGCCGAGCTCAGCCGGATCACGGGTGCGCAGGCGCCCTCCGGCGTCCCGGTCGTCGTCACCGCCCCGCCCAAGGAGCGCTCCGGCCGGGGCGGCGGTGGCGGTGGCGCCTTCATGGGGCGCGGCACCCGGCGTGGCGGCGGGGCCCCGGCCCGGCGCGGCCGCCCCGGGGTGCCGACGCCCGAGGAGCGGGCGGCCGCGGCGCAGCGCCGGAAGAACCGCGCGGCGTGACCCCTGAGGGCCCGGTGGCCGTCGGCGGGTGACTTTTCGTCACGGAAGCCACGGGTCGGCGAGCCCTTCAATCAGCGCCATGAAAAGGAAGCTGACCGCGTTAGGCGTGACGGTGGTGGCGTCCATGCTGCCCGCCACCGCCGCCCACGCCGACGAGACGCACACCGACTCCCACAACGGCCCGCAGGTGGCCCTGATCTCCACGGGCCAGATCGACGATCCGCTGGAGGATGTCCTGGAGCACGTCGCGGTGCTCGGCCGGACCGTCGTCGTGGATCACTGAGGCCCTCGCCCGCCCCGGCCGTTCGGTGCGTCTCAGGACGCCCTGGCGGCCGGTGGTTTCTGCCGGGCCCACGCCATACGCGGTTCCAGCAGCGGGCGCAGCAGCCGCCGGACCGGGGGCGTGCAGAGCAGGGTGATGACGGCGATCGCGCCCAGGGTGACGGTGACCGTGCCCAGCGTGGTGCCGAAGAACGGGTCGTCGTAGAAGCCGCCGTACTTCAGGCCGCGTACGACGAAGCCGTGGAGCAGATACCCGTACAGCGTGCAGGTGCCGAGCGCGGTCATCCAGCTCCTGCCCTTGGGCACCCAGGCGAGGAAGCAGGCGCCCAGCACGATCGCGGCCCCGAACAGCAGCACGGTGACGGTCGGCCCGGTCCACTCGGCCATGTCCAGCCGGTCGGTGCTGTTCTTGCGGTAGAACCACCCGGTGGACGTCCGGGGCACCAGCCAGTACGCCACGAGCAGCCCGACGGCGAACACCGGCACCGACACGATCCGCACCCAGGTGGAGCGCAGCAGCTGGAAGTGTTCCGGGCGCAGCCGCAGGCCGAGTACGTAGAACGGCAGGAACTGCAGGATGCGCTGGATCTGGAGGGACCCGTCGGCGGCCGGTGACAGCGTCGCGAGGGCGGCGATGGCGAGGGAGACCAGTACCGGGAATCGCACGGACTGCCAGAGGGGAGTGGACAGCCGCCAGAGGAACAGGGCGGGCAGGAACCACAGCAGCCAGTAGGGCGACAGCGGCGAGAGGGGGAAGTCGGGCTTGTCGGCCACCCGCTCGAAGAGCGTGTAGAGCACCTCGAAGAGGACGTAGGGCGCCAGGAGGCTGGTGACCAGCTTCCACACCCGGTCCGGCCGCAGCTCGAAGTTCCGCGAGAAGTAGCCCGCTATGAGGATGAAGACGGGCATGTGGAACGTGTAGACGAAGGTGTACGCGGTCTCCACGAGACGGCCCGACGGCAGCGGCTCCCACGCGTGTCCCATCGCGACCAGCACGATCGCCAGGTACTTCGCGTTGTCGAAGAAGTGGTCCCGGCCGTCGGAAGGCGGCTTTCCGGTCTCCGGGGCGCCGGCAGCGGCGGGACGCGGCTGCTCGGAGGTGAGGGGCAGAGGCATCCTGACACCCTAGAACGCGGTGGGGTTCCCTCCACCCACTGTGTCCCGCATCACCGGCCCCGGGTGCCCGGACCCGGATCGGGTCACGCGCGCCCGCCGGGCCGCCCCGGCCCTCGAAGGCTCCGGCCGCCGCCCGGCACGCCTGTGCGGGAGAACGCGTGACGGGTGTGGCCCGGGGGCCCGCCCCGGGAGCCGGCCGGGGGGTGTCCCCACCCTCCGGGCACCGGGCTCCCGGATGGGCGGCGGGCCGTCGACCGGCCAGGCTGAGTCCATGACGAACTGGACCCGCAAAGCCTTACTCCTCTCCGTCTCCGCCGCCGCCGTGGCCGGGACGCTGACCGCCGCCGGCGCCCCCGTCGCACACGGCCGGCCGACGGGACCCATCGTGCCTCCGCTCGCCTGGGGGCCCTGCGAGCCGGTCCCGGGCACGCCCGTACCTGCCGGGCAGCAGTGCGCGACGCTCCGCGTCCCCCTGGACTACCGCGTCCCCGGCGGGCCCGGCGTCGACCTCGCGGTGACCCAGCTGCGCACGGACCGGCCCGAGGCCCGGCGGGGCACTCTGCTGGTGCTCGCCGGCGGCCCCGGCGGCTCGGGGGTCCGGCGTGTGGCGCAGAAGGGCGAGGCGCTGCGGGCGGCGACCGACGGCGCCTACGACCTGGTCGGCCTCGATCCGCGCGGGGTCGGCGGATCCACCCGGGCCAACTGCGCGCTCCCCGAGGCCGACCGGCACGTGGTGACGCTGCGGTCCTGGCCCGCGGCGGACGGCTCGATCACCGAGAACACCGAACGCTCCCGCCGCACCGCCGCCTCGTGCGCCCGCAACGGCGGCCCGGTGCTGGGGTCCTTCAGCTCGCGGAACCAGGCCCGCGACATCGACCGGCTGCGCGCCGCGCTGGGCGAGCGGAAGCTGTCGGTCTGGGGGCATTCGTACGGCAGCTACGTCGCGGCGGTGTACGCGCAGGAGCATCCGGACCGCGTCGACCGGCTGGTCCTGGACAGCACCGGCGACCCGGACCCGACGCGGGTGGGCTACGGCTGGATGGCGAACGTGGGTCCGGCGGTCGCGCTCCGGTTTCCCGACTTCGCGGCCTGGGCGGCGGATCCCGCCCGGGAGGCGGAGGGGCTCCGGCTGGCCCGGCGGGCCGAGGACGTGGAGCCGCTGTTCCTCGCCCTGGCCCGGGAGCTGGACCGTGAGCCGAGGGAGTCGGAGGTCCCCGGCGTCCCGCTGACCGGGAACCTGCTGCGGCAGGCGCTCCACAGCAGCCTCGACAGCGATGCGGGGTTCGCGCCGCTGGCCCGGCTGATCCGTTCGGCACAGGACCCGCGGGGCCGACCCGCGTTGCCGCCGGGGCTCGCGGGCGCGATACCGGACGAGGACGCGTCGGTGATGATGGCGGTGATCTGCAACGACGTGCGCTGGCCGGGGCCGGACTCCGGGTACGCCGGCCGTGTCGCAGCCGACCGCGCGCGGTATCCGCTGACAGCCGGACTGCCCGCGAACATCGCTCCGTGCGCCTTCTGGAAGTACGACCGGGAGCCGAAACCCGTCCGGATCACCGACGAGGGCCCCTCGAACGTCCTGATGGTCCAGAGCCTGCGCGATCCGGCCACTCCGCTGGCCGGGGCCCTGAGGATGCGGGCGGCGCTCGGTGACCGGGCGAGGATGGTGACCGTCGGGCAGGGCGGGCACGGGATGTATCTGGGCAACGGCAACGCCTGCGGCGACCGGACCGTCAGCGCGTTCCTGGTCACCGGGAAGCGGCCCGCCCGGGACAGCCATTGCCCGAACTGAGCGGCTGCGCCAAGGGTGTCATAGCGGACGATTTCGGTGCGTTCCTTGCTATACACGAGCGATGGAGTACCCGGGCACCCTCGTTCTGATCATGGCCCTGGCGGTTCTCGCCCCGCTGCTCGGTTACGCGACGGGGCGGTGGCTGCCGGTCCCCGTCGTCATCTTCGAGATCGTGCTCGGGATCCTGGTCGGGCCCGATGTGCTCGGCTGGGCCCGTCACGACCAGGTCATCGACACCCTGTCCGACCTCGGGCTCTCGATGCTGATCTTCCTGGCGGGGTACGAGATCCGGTTCGCCGAGGTCCGCGGCGACACGTTGCGCCGGGCCGGTGGGGCCTGGGGGCTGTCGTTCGCCGCCGGGCTCGGCGTCGCCCTGCTGCTGAGCGGGGCGGATCTGTCGAAGAGCCTGGTCATCGGCACCGCGCTCACCAGCACCGCGCTGGGCGCCGTCCTGCCGATCCTGCGGGACTCGGGGCGTCTTGAGGGGCGGTTCGGGTCGGTGGTGATGGCCTTCGGGTCGGTGGGGGAGTTCGGGCCGATCATCGCGATGGCCCTGCTGTTCAGCGGGCGCAGCCCGGGGGCGGCGAGCGTGGTGCTGGCCGTGTTCGCGGTCGTCACGGCGGGCGCGGTGTTCTGGGCGATGCGGCCCAGGCCGCCGTGGTTCGCCGGGATCATCGCCGCCACCCTGCACTCCAGCGGCCAGTTCGCCGTGCGCTTCGTGATGCTGCTGCTGGCCGGGATGCTGGGGCTCGCCCATGTCTTCGGCCTGGACACCCTGCTCGGCGCGTTCGCGGCGGGGATGCTGACCCGGCTCGTCCTCCAGGGGGCGGTGCCCGAGCGCAGCGACGCGATCCTGGAGCGGGTCGAGGCGATGGGCTTCGGCTTCCTCGTGCCGTTCTTCTACATCGTCACGGGCATCGACTTCGACCTCGCGGCGCTCCTGGACGGCGGCCGGCCGCTGGTGCTCCTGCCGGTCTTCCTGCTGCTGTTCCTGCTGGTGCGCGGGGTTCCGGCGTATCTGCTGGCCCCGCGCGACCTGTCCGGGCGGGCCCCGCGGGCCGCGCTCGGGCTCTTCTCGTCCACGTGTCTGCCGCTGGTGGTGGCGATCACCGCGATCGGCCTGGACGACAAGGCGATCGGCGCGGGGGAGGCAGCCGCTCTGGTCGCCGCCGCGATGGTGTCGGTGCTGGTGTTCCCGCTGCTGGCGTTCCGGCTGTTGCGAGGGCAGGAGAGCGGCGGCGGGGGCAAAGCCGCCCCCGGGCGGGCGGCGGAGAGCGGGGAGGCGTGGTGAACCTGCTCGCCCAGGGCGGGTAGCGAACGGAGCGTCCTCCGCCCGAAGGGCGCACGGCAGACGGCAGTCTGACGTCAGAGCCTAGGCCGGCGGCTCCGGGTCCTCCTCCGTCGGTACGCACAGCACCGGGACCGTCGACATGTGCAGCAGCTTGTGCGGGGTCGAGCCCAGCAGGGCCCCGCGCATCGGGCTCTCGCCCCAGGTGCCGACCACGATGACCCGGGCCCCGTGGCGTTCGGCGGCGTCCAGCAGGGCCTGTGCGGGTTTCTCGTCCAGCACCTCGACCGAGGCGGGGACGCCCGCCTCCTCGGCGGACGTGAGCGCGTGCTCCAGACCGGTGCGCCCGGCCTGCCGGATCGCGTCGTAGTGGCTGCGGTACTCCGCGCCCTCGCGCGGTCCGGGGGCGGCGGCCCCGTAGACCATCACCAGCTCCTCCCCGTACGCGGCCGCCACCTCGATGGCGATGCGCAGGGCGCGGGCGGCGCCGGGGGACTCGTCGTAACCGAGGACGACCGACATCTCACGGCCCCTTCCGGGTCGGGGCGTGCACCAGGTCCGGGTCCGCGACCCCCGGCCGCTCCTGCCAGAACACCGCGTCGCGCAGCCGCCACACCACCATGAGGATGACGCCGGCCAGGGCGATGGCGATGCCGATGACGAGCGGAGGGCCGAGCCCGAACCAGGAGGTGCCGCTGTAGGAGTTGGCCGGGTCGGACATGTCGATGACCGAGCGCACCAGGAGCCAGGTCAGCAGTCCGGCCCCGGCCACCGGGCCGAGCCCGATGAGCAGGAAGTCGCGCAGGCTCTCGGTGAGGTGGCGCCGGTAGTAGACGGCGCAGGCCACCCCGGTGAGCGCGTAGTAGAAGGCGATCAGCAGGGACAGGGCGGTGAGCGAGTCGAAGAGGGCGTCGGTGGAGATCCGGTTGACGGTCAGGTACCAGGCGATGGCGATCCCCGCGACCCACCACGTGCTCACGTCCGGGGTACGGAACCGGGGGCTGATGTGCCCGAAGTGCCGCGGCAGCGCCTGGCGGCGGGCCATGGACAGGGCGGTCCGGGACGCCGGGATGATCGTCGTCTGGGTGGAGGCGATCGCCGAGGTGGCCACCGCCAGCAGCAGGATCCAGTCCCAGCCGCCCAGGACGTCCCCGGCGAGCCGGGCGAAGATGAACTCCTCCTCGCCCGCGTTCTCCGCCAGGAACGCCGTCCCCGCGAAGGCCACGACCGCGATGGCGACCGACAGGTAGGTCACCAGGAGCACGACGGTGGACCACAGGCCCGCCCTGCCGGGCGCGCTGGCCGAGTCCTCGGTCTCCTCGGTGAGGTTCACCGCGGACTCCCAGCCCCAGTAGATGAACACCCCGAGCAGCAGCCCGCCGGTCAGCGCGGCACCGCCCGCGCCGAACGGGTCGAGCCAGCCGATGGACGGTTCGATCGAGTCGAAGCCGGTCGTACCCGCGTACACCCGGTAGAGCGCCACCGCGACGAAGACCAGCAGGAACGCGATCTGGAGGAGGATCAGGACGTTCTGCACCTTGGCGGAGAGCTCGGTGCCGATGACGCAGAGGCCGGTCATCACGATGATCAGCAGCACGGCGAGGAACTGGCGCGCGAAGCCGTTCTCGACCCAGCCGTCCAGACCGACCGCCAGCAGCGTGAAGCTCACCGCCACATCGGCCAGCGAGCCCACCACCAGCACGCCGGTCATGGTGATCGCCCAGCCGCCCAGCCAGCCCGCCCACGGACCCATCGCCCGGGTCACCCAGGAGAACGTCGTACCGCAGTCCTGGTCGACCTTGTTCAGGTAGTAGAAGGCGGAGGCGATCAGCAGCATCGGCACGAACGAGGCGAGCATGACGCCCGGGGCGTAGATCCCCACCAGCGCGACGACCGGGCCGATGACGGCGGCCAGTGAGTACGCCGGAGAGGTCGCGTTCAGACCGATGACCAGGGCGTCGACGAACCCGATCGCGTTCGGCTTGAGGCCGGCATCCGGTTCGTCCCGCACACGGTCGTGGGCCATGGGTTCCTCGCTCCGCCGGGCACCCCCGCCGGGAGCGGGCGATGATCCGGACCTCAGCGTAAGAAGACCCGGCGAAACGTGCATTCCGGGTGGAGCGCCCGGGCTGCGGAGGCCCGGCGCCGGTCACCCGAACGGCCCGCTCCTCTGCGAACCCGGAGGCCGGGGCGCAGGGTGGAGTCCATGTGGTCCCGCCGACTCGTCCTGGGTGTTCTTCTCCTGCCCCTGGCCCTCCTGGTGTTCGGGGACGGACCGGTGTCCCGCGCGCCGGGGGCGGAGCTGGCCACCGGGCCCCGCCCGCCGCGCGGCCTCCCGCAGCCGGCCATGGTCAGCCGCCGGGAGTGGCACGCGGACGAGGAGCTGGTCCGGGAGGGGCCGCACTACACGGGCGCGGCGCGGGCGGTCTTCGTGCACCACACCGGAAACCCCAACGACTACGACTGCGCGGACGCCCCCGGGCTGATCCGGGCCGTCCAGCGCGACCACATCCGGCAGGACGGCTGGGACGACATCGGCTACAACTTCCTCGTCGACCGCTGCGGCACCATCTACGAGGGCCGGGCCGGCGGCGTCGGCCGCTCGGTGCTCGGCGCGCACACCAAGGGCTTCAACGCCGACACGGTCGGCATCGCGGCGATCGGGAACTTCGGCCCGGGGGCCGAGGTGCCGAAGCCGATGATGGACGCGCTGGTGCGGCTCGCCGCCTGGAAGCTGCGGCCCGGGACGGATCCGCTGGGCAGCGTCGACCTGGTCTCGACGAACGACGAGAGCCGCTTCGACGAGGGCCAGGTGGCCCATCTGCACGTCGTCTCCGGGCACCGCGACAGCTTCGAGACCCGCTGCCCCGGCGACGCGCTCTACGCGCTGCTGCCCGAACTGCGGGAGCGCGCCGCGAAGCTGCGCGCCACCGTCCCCGGCCACTCGGCGGCGGCCCGGCTGCGCCCGTCCCTCTGAGCCGCGCCCGGTCAGGCCCTGGCTAGCGGGCGACGAACTGCGTGAGTATCGCCTGCACCTCGTAGATGTCGACGCCCTTGGTGAACGTCTTCTGGAGCGGGGTCTGGTTGCCCGAGATCCAGATCTTCAGCTCGGCGTCGAGGTCGAACGTCCCGGCCGTCTCGACCGCGAAGTGCGTGATGCTGCGGTACGGAACGGAGTGGTACTCGGTCTTCTTGCCGGTGATGCCCTGCTTGTCGACGAGGATGAGCCGCCGGTCCGTGAACAGGATCGTGTCGCGGACCAGCAGGAACGCGGCGTGCACCTGCTCGCCCTGTCCGAGCAGCTTCGCGTAGTCCTGCTGGGCGGTGGCCGGGTTGATCGTGTGGGCGTTGCCGAACAGTGCCATGGGTCCCCGTTTCTCCTTCTGCCGTAGTCGTAGGAAGTACGTCCGGGGCGGTGTCTCCGGTTCCCGGGCCGGGACTGCCGGGACGGGCTACAGCGGTACGACCGTCGCCTCCGTCGCCTTCACGCTGGTCCAGACGGCGCTTCCGTCGGCGATGCCCAGCTCGGCGGCGGCTGCCGGGGTGATCTCCGCGACCAGGTCGGGTGCCTCGGCCGAGGTGATCAGCAGCCGCAGCCGGCTGCCACCCGAGGTGATCTCGCGGACCGTGCCCGGCCAGACGTTGCGCGGCGATCCGGTGGGCCGCTCCCGGTGTACGGAGACGGCTTCGGGCGCGATGACCGCGAGGGCGTCCGTGCCGGCCGGGAGGGGCTCGGCGACCACGAGGTGGCCGCCGCCCTCCAGCGCGAGCCCGTCGGCGGTGGCGGTGCCGGGCCAGGCGTTGCGGCCCAGCATCCGGGCCACCCAGGGTGAGCGCGGGTGCCGGGTGACCTCGGCGGGTGGCTCGTCCTGGAGGGCCCGGCCGTCCTCCAGCACCAGGACCCGGTCGGCCAGCGAGACCGCTTCGACCGGGTCGTGGGTGACGATCAGACAGACCCCGCCGAACTCCGCGAGGTGCCCGCGCAGGGTGTGCCGCACCCGGGCCCGGGTGGTCTGGTCGAGGGCGGCGAGCGGTTCGTCCAGCAGCAGGAGGCGCGGGCGGGCGGCGAGCGCGCGGGCCAGGGCGACCCGCTGGGCCTGGCCGCCGGAGAGCTGGGCGGGCTTGCGGTGGGCGAGGTGGCCCACCCCGAGCCGGTCCAGCCACCCCTGGGCCTCGTGGCGGGCCTCGGCGCGCGGGACGCCGTGGGCGCGGAGCCCGTACGCCGTGTTGGTGAGGGCGCTCAGGTGCGGGAAGAGGGCCCCGTCCTGGGGGACCCAGGCCACGCCCCGGCGGTGCGGGGGGAGGCTGGTGACGTCGTCGTCGCCGAGGCGGAGTTCGGCGCGGGCACGGGGGGTGAGGCCGAGGAGGGCCCGCAGAAGCGTCGTCTTGCCCGCGCCGTTGGGGCCGACCACCGCGATGGTGGTGCCGGGACCCGCGTCCAGGGTGAGGCGGGTGAAGCCGGTGACGTCGGCGTGCAGCGGCCAGGGTTCGGGGGCGGCCTCCTGCGGGAGGCCCGGAGGCGCTTCGGGGGACGGGGCCGGGGCCGCGGGCTCCTCCGGGTCGGCCGCCGCCGTACGACTCGCGGGGTCCCGGTGCCCGCCCGGGGCGCCGGTCCAGCGGCCCCGCAGCGCGATGAGCACGATCATCGCGATGGCCAGGAGCAGCAGAGATACGGAGGTGGCGGCCTCCGGCGAGTCCTGGAGCAGCAGATAGACCTGGAGCGGCAGGGTCTGCGTGGTGCCGGGGAGGTTCCCGGCGAAGGTGATGGTCGCGCCGAACTCGCCGAGCGCCCGCGCCCAGGTCAGGGCGGCCCCGGCGATCAGCCCGGGGGCGACCATCGGCAGCGTCACGGTGAGGAACACCCGGATCGGGGACGCCCCCAGGGACGCGGCGGTCTCCTCGTACCGGGGGCGGAGTCCGCCGAGCGCGCCCTCCAGCGAGATGACCAGGAACGGCATCGCGACGAACGTCGCCGCGAGCACGGCCCCCGAGGTGTGGAAGGGCAGCGTGATGCCGAAGGTGTCCTCCAGCCAGGGGCCGAGCAGTCCGCGCCGCCCGAACGCCAGCAGCAGGGCGACACCGCCGACCGTGGGCGGCAGCACCATCGGCAGCAGCACCAGCGAGCGAACGAACGTCCTGCCGGGGAACGGCACCCGGGCCAGCAGCCACGCCAGCGGCACCCCGAACAGCAGCGAGAGCCCCAGCGACGAGAGCGAGACGAGCAGCGAGAGCCGCAGCGCCTCGGTGGTTGCCCCGGCGGTGAGGTGGTCGCCCAGCTCGCCCCAGGAGGTGCGGGCCAGGATCCCGACGAGCGGCAGCATCAGGAACGCCACGGCCAGCAGCGCGGGCACCGTCAGCAGCAGGGGCGCGCGGGCCCCGGGCGTACGGCGGAGTGCCGGTCGTTTCATGGTGACCTCGTCGGGCGGCGGCGGGGGGATCGGGCGGTGCCGGTGGGCCCGTGGGACGGTACGGGTCCCGCCGGGGCGGGCGGGGTTCTCGGCGGTGTACCGGGCCCGCCGGGACGGGCGGGGTTCCCGGCGGTGTGCGGGTCCCGCCGGGGCGGGCGGGGTTCTCGGCGGTGTACGGGCATCCGCCGGGGCGGGCGGGTGCGGTTACGGCTGCTGGAAGCCCGCGCCCTGGAGGATCTTCTGCGCCTCGGGCGTGGAGAGCCAGGCGACGAACGCGGTGGCCGCCTCGCTGTGCTTCGACGCCTTCAGGGTGGCGGCCGGGTAGGAGGCGATGGCGTTCTGCGCGTCCGGGACCTCGATCGCGTCGACCTTGTCGGTGGCGGTCGCGGCGTCGGTCCTGTAGACGAGCCCGGCGTCCGCCTCGCCCAGCTCGACCTTGCTGAGGACCGCGCGGACGTTGGGCTCCTGGGAGACGGGCCTCACCTCGGTCTTGTGCGCGTCGAGGATCTGCTTGCCGTAGCGGCCCACCGGTACCTCGGGGGCGGCCAGGACGACCTTCAGCTTCGGGTCGGCGAGGTCCTCGATGTTCTGGACCTTCTCCGGGTTGCCCTCGCCGACGGCGATGACGAGGCGGTTCTCGGCGATGACGGTGGGCTTGCCGGTGTCGGCGGAGAGGCCGTCCATCGTCTTGGTGTCGGCGGTGACCAGGACGTCGGCGGGGGCGCCCTGCTTGACCTGGGCGGCCAGCTCCTGGGAGCCCGCGAAGGAGAACGTCACCTCGGTGCCGGGGTTCTTCGCCTCGTACGCGGCCCCCGCCTCCTTGAAGACGTCCGTCAGGGAGGACGCGGCCAGCACGGTCAGATCGGCCTGCGGGGCTGTGGACGAGGACCCCGAGCCGCCGGCCGTGCCCCGGCCCCGGTCCTTCGCGGTGCCGGAGGCGTCGTTGCCGCAGGCGGCGAGCGGCACGAGGAGCGCGGCGGTCAGGACGGCGGCGGCCGTACGGCGGCGGATGAGCAGGAGAGACATGAGGGCGAGGCTCCTTGGGCGCGTGAGCGCGTGGGCGTGAGGCGCGGGTCGCCCGCGCGGGTGCGGTACGGGAGGACGGGGCGGGCTCACGTGCGGTCGATGTGCACGTTGGTCGACTTCACACGGGCGGTCGCCCGCATACCGACCTCCAGGCCCAGCTCCTCCACCGCTTCCCGGGTCAGGAGCGAGACGAGCCGGTGCGGCCCGGCCTGGATCTCGACCTGGGCCGCGACGTCGCCGAGTTTCACCGCGGTGACGATGCCCGGGAACGCGTTGCGGGCCGAGGTGTAGGGGGCCTCGTCCTCGCCGCCCGCGCCCTGGCCGACCTCGATCGAGAAGGCGGCCAGCGCGCGGCCGTCGATGAGACGGCGGCCGGCCTCGTCGCGGTGGGTCGCGACCCGGCCGGCGTCCGCCCAGCGGCGGGCGGTGTCGGGGCTGACCCCGAGAAGTCGTGCTGCCTGGCCGATTGTGTAGGACTGCATGTGCGACACGCTAGGCCAGTGGTGGTGGCATGTGCGACTCTCTGGACGATGCTCCATCGCAGATGCGAGGACTGTCGGATGATGCTACGGGGCCCGGGGCGGGATACCCGGGCCGGACGGACGGGCCGCGCCCGTTCTCCGGTACGCGGCCCGCCGGTCGCCGACAGCCGGGGTCGGGTCAGGTCGCCGGACCCATCTCCGGCATCTCGCCCTCGGTGGTGGTCACGTCGATCACGGAGAACGCGGCGCCCTGCGGGTCGCCGAGCACCGCGAACCGGCCGAACGGGCTGTCCATCGGTCCGTAGTGCAGCGCCCCGCCGAGCTCGGTCGCCCTCGCCACCGCCGCGTCGCAGTCCGGGACGGCGAAGTACACGTTGAGGTAGGAGGGCACCTCGGGCGGGAAGTCGCCGTCCATCGCCATCCGGCCGAGCACCGGCTGCGCCTGGACCTCGAAGACGGCGAAGTCCATCGTCGCGTCGTCCATCTTCCGTTCCGTGTACGGGAAGACGGCCGGGTAGAACGTGTCCACCGCCTTCGCGTCCCGGGTGAAGACCTCGGCCCAGCAGTACCCGCCGGGTGCGCCCATCTCCGTCTCGAACCCCTCGTGGGTGTTGCCCTGCCAGATGCCGAACACGGCTCCGCCGGGGTCGCGGGCCAGCGCCATCGTGCCGAACGCGCCGACCTCCATCGGCTCCAGCAGGATCTCGCCGCCGTGTTCGCGGACCCTCGCGGCGGTCGCGGCGGTGTCCTGCGAGGCGAGGTAGAGGCACCAGGACGAGGGGTTCCCCTCGTCGCCCGGCATGGGCGGCGAGACGGCGGCGGCCGCCCTGCCGTTCGCGTACGCCTGCGTGTAGTAGCCGAACTCCGCCTGGCTGTCGCCGAACGTCCAGCCGAGCACGTCCGCGTAGAAGCTCTTCGCGCCCTCGACGTCGGCGAACGTGGCGTCCGCCCAGCACGGGGTGCCCTCGGGTTGTACAGCCATGGCGCGCCGGTCCTTCCCTGAGTCCCCGAGCTCTGCCTTCGGCCCCCGCCCGTAGGGCCCACGCTAGTCAGCCGGGAGCCGGTTCGCGCGTCGGGAGGACCGGCCCCCGGCTGGACCGGCCGGGGGCGTCAGTGGTGTGAGCGGTGCCGGGCGCGCCACTCCCGGGCGGTGGTGTATTCCGGGCAGTCGGGGTTCTCGCAGGGGCCCGCGCGCCAGACCGGGACGAAGATCCCCAGGGACTTGTGGCGGTGGATTTCGGCGGGGACGGGCTGTTTGCAGGTGGGGCACATGAAAGCGGCCCGCTGATGAAGGTCACGCTTTTTGCTGTCCATTTACTCACGATAGGCCCGGCGGATGATTTGGGAAAGTCTTTCCCTTTGCTTTGCCTTCGCCCTACTTGCTCGCGTCGGTGCCGGAGGCGTCCGTGCTGTTCCGGTCCGGCGGCGGGCGGCGCATGCTCAGGGTCACCGACACGGCCAGGATCACGACGATCACCGCGAGGCTCACCGGCGACGGGATCTCCGGGATCGAGGTGCTGATCATCTTGTGGGACGCCTGGAGGATGAGCTTGACCGCGATGAAGGCGAGGATGATCGCCAGGCCGTGGCTCAGGTAGTGGAACCGGTCCAGCAGCCCGGCCAGCAGGAAGTACAGGGCCCGCAGCCCCAGGATCGCGAAGGCGTTGCTGGTGTAGACGATGAACAGGTCGTCGCTGACCGCGAGCACCGCGGGCACGCTGTCGACCGCGAAGATGAGGTCGGCCGCCTCGATCGCGGCGACGACCGCGAGCAGCGGCGTGGCGATGCGCCGCCCCTCCTGGTGGACGATGAAATGCGTGCCGGAGTAGTCGTCCTGGACCGGCATGATCTTCCGCAGCAGCCGTACCGCGAAGCTCTTGCCCGGGTCGAAATTCTCCTCCTGGCCGCTGAGGATCTTGTAGCTGCTGTAGAAAAGGATCGCGGCGAAGAGGAACAGGACGAACGTGAAGCGGTTCA
Organism: Streptomyces sindenensis; assembly: GCF_014649035.1. Classification (GTDB taxonomy): domain Bacteria; phylum Actinomycetota; class Actinomycetes; order Streptomycetales; family Streptomycetaceae; genus Streptomyces; species Streptomyces sindenensis. Next base: position 70,745 of record NZ_BMSG01000002.1, on the reverse strand, counting down.
CCACCGCGACACCGGCGGTCAGGAAGAGCGCCCGGAACACCAGGGCGCCGATCACGCCGTAGAAAAGCACCCGGTGCTGATACTCCCGGGGCACCTTGAAATACGCGAAGATCAGCGCGAAGACGAAGAGGTTGTCGACCGAGAGGCTCTTCTCCAGCAGCCACGCGGTCGTGTACTCCGTTCCGGCGGTCGTCCCCAGCGTCAGGAAGACGACCCCGCCGAAGACCAGTGCGAGACCCACCCACAGGGCGCTCCACAGCCCGGCCTCCTTGAAGCCGATGACATGCGCCTTGCGGTGCGCGAGGAGGTCGACCGTCAGCGAGACGACGACGGTCACGGCGAACACGATCCACAGCCACACCGGTACGTCCACGCCGGAGACCTCCCACTCGGGTTTCTACGAGTGTGACCCGCCCGTCCCGTCGCCGCCCGCCGGAGAGCGCCGGGTGGCGGCCGCGACCGAGGCCATCAGCTCCGCGTCGAGGAACGAGGGGTCGGCCAGCCGGGTGGCGGCGGCGTAGGAGTTCAGCAGCGCCTTGGTGACCCGCAGCGCGGCCTCCGGGCGGCGCACCACCGGCTTCGCCCAGGCGGCGACCGCGTCGTCCAGTTCCGCCTCGGGCACCACCCGCTGGAGCACGGACAGCTCGCGGGCCTCGTCCGCGCCGAAGGCCCGGCCGGTCAGGATCAGCTCGCGGACCCGGGCCGCGCCCACCTCGTGGATCAGCCGGGGCAGCAGCCCGCCCCAGGCGGTCGGCAGCCCGAGCGCCAGCTCCGGCAGCCGGAAGGAGGCGTTCTCCGCGCCGACCCGCAGATCGCAGGCGAGGGCCAGCGCGAACCCCGCACCGACCGCCTTGCCCTGGACCCGGGCGATCGTCACCGCCCGGCCGCCGGAGAGCGCCTCGCAGACCCGGCGGGCCTTCTCCCCGGCGACCCGGATGCCCCGGCCCGTCGGGTCCTCCTCCAGCCACTGGCCGAACTCGGTGCGGTCCCCGCCCAGGCAGAAGTCGTCCCCCGCCGCGCCGAGCACCAGCACCCGCACCTGTGGGTCCGGGACGGCGACGACGTCCAGCAGTTCGTCGAGCATCGCCTCGGTCACCGCGTTCCCGCTCGCGGGCGCGTTCAGCTCCACGTGCAGGACGGCGCCCTCGCGCCGGGTGCGTACCGTCGTGGAGCGGTCGTTCGAGGTCAGGAAGTCGGGCAGCGAGAGCTTCACAGGGCCACGCCCAGCGAGGTGATCCGGCGGAAGACCATCCGGGTGGCGTACTGCGGCGGCGCGACGGTGCGCAGGGTGGGGAAGCGGTCCAGCATCCGTGCCAGCAGCGTCCGCGCCTCCAGCTTGGCCAGCGCGGCGCCCAGGCAGTAGTGCACCCCGCCGCCGAAGGTGAGGTGGCTGCCGCCGCGCAGGATGTCGAAGCCGTCCGGGCCCGGGTTCCGCCGCGGATCGTGGTTGGCCGCTCCGTACAGGACGTGGATCATGCTGTCCTTCTTGATGGGGACGCCGGCCAGGACGGTGTCCTCGGCGGCGATCCGGGTGTTGATGTGGATCGGCGGGTCGTAGCGCAGCACCTCGTCCACGGCCGCGTCGATGTGCTCCGGGTACTGCCGCAGCCACGCCCACCGGGTGGGCTCGGTCAGCAGGCGGGTCATCGAGGTGAGCAGCGTCGCGGTGGTCTCCAGCGAGGCGATGGTGACGAACATGGTGAGCCGGTAGAGGATCTCGTCCGCCTTCTCCCGGTCCGGCTCCATCGCGTCCCAGGTGTGGATCCAGCCGGTGAGCACGTCGTGGCGGGGCTCGGCCCGGCGGCGGGCGACCAGTTCGGTGAAGTACGCGCGCAGCGCCAGCGTCGCCTCGGCCGAGACGGCCAGCTGCGACTTGGTGGGCAGCAGTTCCTGGGCGTACACCTGGTTGTGGGTGATCTCCAGGATGTGCGGGTAGTCCTCGGGCGGTATCCCCAGCCAGGAGCCGACGGTGCTGATCGGCAGCTGTTCGCTGACCGTGGAGACGAAGTCGGCCTCGCCCCAGCGGAGCTTCTCCGCCAGCTCGTCCAGCAGCCGGTCGGCGTCGCGCTCGACGTCGGGGGCGAGGCGTTCGATGGTGGAACGGTCGAAGAGATGGCCGAGCGAGCGGCGCTGGCAGGTGTGCTCGGGGGCGTTGAGCCGGGCGAGGGTGGTGGTCATCTCCCGGGTCGCGATCGCGTCCCACTGCTTGGAGTCGTCCTGCCGCTCCTGCCAGGCGAGGTCCGGTGCGAGCCAGTTACGGCCCCGGAGCACCGTGCTGCACGTGTCGAATCCGGTGACGAAGTATCCGTTCCACGGAGCGCGGACGACGTCACCCATCGTCCGCAGCTCCGCGAGTATTCCGTACGGTTCGGCCTGGCCTTCGGGTGAATTGAGTCTGCGGAGCAGACCGATGACCGCGCGCCGACCGTCCGGGGTCCTGCTTGTACCACCAGTGATGCTCACGCAGAGTTCCTTGACCTAGGCCCGTGGTTACCGACCAGAACCTACCCCTCCGGATATCTGCGCCAAGCATCGATCTCTGTTGCCCCCGTCACATGCAATCGTCACAAATGCCCGTTCTCACCAGCGAATTGTCGGGCGGTGAGTCATACGCGGAACACGTCCAGGAACGAACTCCACCAGCCCTTGTGCTTCTTGGCCGGCTCCGGCGCGTGACGGGGAGTCACCGGCGCCGCGGAGGAGGCGTTCCGGTACGGGTCGGGAAGCTGGGCCGAGGTCTGCGCCGGCGGCTGCACCCCGGCCGACGCCCGCCGCGCGGCCGTCGGCGTGAACCTTACGGGCAGCGCGATCAGGGCCCGGTGGAACGGGCCCGGACGCCAGGCCACCCCCGAGGCGGGCACGGCCAGCGAGAGGTCCGGAACGGTGTTGAGGATCTTCTCGATCGCGGTCAGCGCGATCAGCGTCGCGGGCGACTTGGCCGGGCACACGTGCGGGCCCGCTCCCCAGGCCAGATGGGCGCCCTTGCTGAGCGTCTGGCGGGCGTCGGTGAGCCCCGGGTCGCTGTTCGCGGCGGCGAAGCTGATCAGGACCGGGGTCTCCGCCTTCAGCACCACCCCGTTCAGCTCGATGTCCCGCACCGGGTAGTGCGTGGCGTAGTTGGCGATCGGCGGGTTGTTCCACAGGACGTCGTCCAGCGCGTCCTCGACGAGCATCCCCGAACCACGCCGGTCGGGCGCACCCGGCTGCTCACCGGCGAGCATCAGCAGCAGCGCGTTGCCGATCAGATTGCGTTCCGGCTCCACACCCGCGCCCATCAGCATCACCAGCTGGTCCTTCAGCTCCTCGTCCCGCAGCCCCGCCGGGTGCTGGATGAGCCAGGAGGTGATGTCGTCGCCGGGCTGCCGGCGCTTGATCGAGACCAGCTCCATCAGGCACTCGGTCAGCTCGGCGTTGGCGCGGAGCACGTCCTCGCCGTCGAAGATGGCCGACATCGAGCGGGTCAGCCGGTCGCCGATGTCGCCGGGGCAGCCGAAGAGCTGGTTGAACAGGAGCAGCGGCAGGAGCTTGGCGTACTCGTTGAGCAGGTCGGCGGTGCCGCGCTCGATGAACTGGTCGATCAGGTAGTCGGCGATCCGCTCGACGTCCCGGCTCAGCCGGCTGCTGTTGAGCCGCGCCAGCGACTCGGTGACCGCCTTGCGCAGCCGCAGGTGCTCCGCGCCGTCGGTGAACAGGCAGTTGGGCCGGTAGATCATCATCGGCAGCACCGGGCTGTCCATGGGGACGGCGCCCTCGCGCAGCGCGGCCCAGCGCCGCGAGTCCCGGGCGAACAGCGCCGGGTTCTGGAGGACCCGCAGCGCCGCCTCGTGCTGCACGATCAGCGTGGCGTCCACCCCGGGGGCCAGCTCGATGGGCGCGGCCGGCCCGTGGGTGCGTGCCGCCTCGTAGAAGCGGTGCGGGTCGGCGGCGAACTCCGGTCCGTACAGCGACGTCTGCTGCTGGTGCATGGGGCACCCGGCGGGGGCGCTGTACGGGGTGGCTCCCGGCTGCGGATCCATGTCGGCTTCCTCGGTGTGATCGCGGGGCCGCAGGGCCCCGGCTTCGTATACGTCTACGTCTGCGTCGTGGTGTGCGCGCCGGACCGTGTGCCCGTCAGGCCGCGTGCGTCAGGAGGTGGCGGACCAGGGTGATCAGGGCGTTCGCGGAGGACTTCTGGTCCCGGGCGTCGCAGAAGACGACCGGGGTGTCCGGCAGCAGGTCGAGCGCCTCGCGCAGTTCGTCCTCGGCGTGCTGCGAGTACGGGTCGAAGCTGTTGACGGCGACCGCGTACTCCAGCCCGTACGTCTCCACCAGGTCGATGACGGGGAACGTGTCGGCGAGCCGCGCCGGATCGACCAGGAGCAGCGCGCCCAGCGAACCGCGCGCCATGTCCTCCCACAGCTCCACGAACCGCTGCTGCCCCGGCGTACCGAACAGGTAGAGGACCAGCTCGTCGCTGAGGGTGAGCCGCCCGAAGTCCAGGGCGACCGTCGTCGTCTTCTTGTCGGGCGCCCCCCGCAGATCGTCGACCTGGGCCGCGGCCTGGGTCATCCGCTCCTCGGTGCGCAGCGGCGTGATCTCGGACAGGGTCCCGATCAGCGTCGTCTTGCCCACCGCGAAGTGTCCGACGACGAGGATCTTCGCCGCGCGCTGGACCGCTTCCGGCACATAGATGCTCTCAGCCGAACCGGACTTGGAGTCCATGCAACACCTCTTCGAGGATCTTCCTGTCAACGAGCTGGGCCGGCGGCGGCGCCTTCCGGCGCAGGAGGTGTCCCTGCTGGTGTAAATCCTGGAGCAGGAGACGGGCCACCCCGACCGGCAGGCCGAGGTGGCCGGCGACCTCGGCCACCGAGAGATAGCCGCCGGAACACAGCTCCCAGATCGCCTTGACCTCGGGGCTCGGGTTCGGTGGCGGCTGGCTCTCGGGGGCGAGGGTGACCAGCGTGACGAGGGAGAGGTCCTCCGCGTCGGGCAGCCCCCGCCCGCCGGTGATGACATAGGACCGGACGAACCCGCTGCTGACCTGCTGCTCCTCGCCCGGCGCCGTCATATCTCGCTGTCCGCGGTCCGGCGGGGCGGTGTGGTCATCGCCTTGCCCAGCGCGGTGACCTGCTGCTGCATCCGGAAGGACATGGCCTCCATGTCCACATCGGCGGCGGCGGTGGCGGCGAGGTAGGCGCCGGTGCCCGCGGCGATGAGGAAGATCCAGCCGTCCTCGTACTCCAGGAGCGTCTGCCGCCATCTGCCCGGGTCGCGGGTGCCGATGAAGGGGGCGACGGCCCGGCTGAGGGACTGCATGGAGCTCATGGCCGCGGCGACGGTCTCCGCGTCGTCACGGCCGATCTCGCTGGAGTTGGCGAGCAGCAGGCCGTCGGCGGACACCAGGATCGCGTGCCGGGCGCCGGGTACCTGGAGCAGGTCGTTGAGTACCCAGGACAGATCGGGGTTCACTGGAACTCGGGTCCTTCCGTCGTCGTCGTGTCGCGCCCGGAACGGGTGCCGCGCTGGAACGCGCCGAGTCGCGACGCGGTCTCCTCGTTGCTGCGCACGGGCTCCGGTTCCGCCGATGGCACCGCGGAGACCGGGCTCTTGCGACGACGCTTCGGCAGCCCGCCGGCGGTGGTGGTGATCTGGGCGAGCGGCTGGGTGGCGGTGTCCGGCTGCGGGGTGGGCGGGAAGAGCGGGGTCGGCGCCGGGGCCTGCGCCGGGTGCTGGGGCTGGGACTGTGCCCGGGCCTGCCACTGGTCCGGCTGCCGGACCTGCGGCGCCGGGGAGAGCGCCGCTTCGGGCGCCTCGGCCGGGGCGGCGGCGGGCGGCGCCTCGGTGGTGAGCAGTTCGTCGGGGATGAGGACCACCGCGCGTACGCCTCCATAGGGGGAAACGGAGTCCACCGAGACCCGGAAGCCGTAGCGGGCGGCGAGCATCCCGGAGACGGCGAACCCGAACTGCGGCGGAATACCGAGGCTGGAGACGCTGATCGCGGCCTGGGGGGAGAGGAGGGCCGCGGCGCGGTCCTTCTCCTCCTGGCCCATGCCGAGACCGGCGTCGTCGACGATGAGGCAGACGCCCGTCGGGACGGCCTGGATGTTGATCTCGACCGGGGTGCCGGGGGCGGAGTAGTTCGTTGCGTTGGCGAGCAGCTCGGCGAGGACCACGGCGACCGGTTCGACCGCGCGGCTGACGACGGAGAAGTTCACCTGGCCGTTGACCCGGACCCGGTCGAAGTGCCGGATACGGCCCTGGGCGCTGCGAGCCACGTCGAAGACGGAGGCCACGGTCTCGCGCCGGCCGAGCCAGCCGCCGCAGAGCACGGCAATGCCCTGGGCGCGCCGCCCGAACTGGCTGTTGGCGTGGTCCATGGCCATCAGATCGGCGAGGATCCCGGGGTCGTCCCCGTACTTGCGCTGGGCCTTCTCGATCACGACCTGCTGCTCGTCGGCGAGGCCCTGGAGGGTGCGGACGGCTGCTTTGAGGACGGCCTTGGTCTCCTCCTCGGCGTCCTTGCGGACCTCCGCGAGTTCGGCGGACTGCCGCTGGAGCAGGGTGTTGTGGACGACGTGGAGTTCGTCCCGCTGGTGGAGGAGGGCGTCGCGCTCCTGGCGCAGCTCGGCGTGGTTCCTGCGCAGCTTGACGTTGATCGCGCGAGCACGCAGAACGGCACCCACGGCGACCAGGGCTACGACCACCAGCGCCCAGACGACAGGGCCCTGTGCAAATGTCATGAGACTCACTTCAAGTGCCATGGCGGAAACGGCTTGACACCCCATCAGGCGGCACGCAGCCAGGGCTTGTTCGCCACGACCGTGCGCCGCTCCGGGAGGTGCCCCTCCGAAGGTGGGGCCGAGGAATTCATTCCTCCCGGAATGCCCCCATACGCCATCAGCCCACTGGAAGTAAGATGATCTTATCATCGGCTGCTCGACGAAATGTCAAGGCCGCCACGCCCGTTGCCACTTGACGCAGAATGTTCACGTTGCGGAGATGTGAGGGAGGGGCTCCCGATGCCGCCGGTACGGCTGTCGGCCCCGCCCGGGGGGCGCGGCGGGGCGGCCGTCGTCGGGTCCCGGAGATGCGGCGGGGCGGCCGTCGTCGGGCCCGGAAGGTCTGGAATTCAACATTCCGCTTCCCCTGGAACGCTCCCCGCTCCTGCCGTACCCTTCGGTGGTCCTGGTCGGCCGGGCGGAGGGGAGCGTCGTGATTCGGGTTGCCGTCGTGGACGACGAGCAGCTGGTCCGGTCCGGGCTGAAACTGATCTTGGGGGCGGCCCCGGACGTCGAGGTGGTCGCCTGCTGCGACGGGATCGACGCCGTCGATCGCGTACGGGAGCTGCGCCCCGATGTCCTCCTGCTGGACATCCGGATGCCCGAGGTCGACGGGCTGACCGTGCTGCGGCAGGTGGTGGCGCTGACGGCGCCGCCCGCCGTGGCGATGCTGACCACCTTCGACGCGGGCCGGCACATCGACGACGCGCTGCGCTCGGGGGCGGTCGGTTTACTCATGAAGAACACGGCCCCGGAACAGCTCGTCCACGCGGTCCGCGTGCTGGCCGCCGGCGGCCGGATCCTGGCGCCCGAGGCGGTCGGCCCGGTCATCGAGGGCTATCTCGCCGCGGGCCGGGACGGCGGTGCGGCCGACCGTACCGGGGTCCTGACCGACCGCGAGGGCCAGGTGCTGGCCCTGGTCGGCGCGGGCCTGTCCAACCGGGAGATCGCCCGTGAGCTGCGGCTCTCCCACGGCACGGTGAAGGACCACGTCAGCTCGGTGCTGTCCAAGCTGGGCGGGGTCAACCGAGTCCAGGCGGCGGTGCTGGCGGACCGGGCGGGCCTGATCGACGGGGCGTTGTGAGCGGGACCGATCGGCGGGGCGCGGTGGGCGGGCCCGGTCGAGGCGGTGTCGTGGGCGGGTCCGGTCGGCGGGGTGTTGTCGGTGGGTCCGGCAGGCCGGGCGCTGTCGGTGGGTCCGGCCGGCCGGGCGTCATGACGTACGTCCGCCGTATGTCTCTCACCTCCTGCCGTATGTCCCTCACGTCCCTCACGTCCCGCCGGGCGCGGGCCGTCGGCCGGGCCGCCGTGCCGGTCGGGATCGCCGTGGGCGACGGTCTCCTCGTCAACGGCTTCGGGACCGGACCCGGCCTCTGGGTCGCGCTCGCCGCGGCGGGCGCGCTGGTGCTGCGGCGGCGCTGGCCCGAGGTGGTGCTGCTCGTCGGCCTGCCCGGCATGTACGTCGGCCACCTGGCCTTCGCCCCGCTGATCGCGCTCTACTGCCTCGCCGACCGCCGCCGCAACGTGGCCGTCGGAGCCGTGGGGGCGGTCGCGGTCGCCCTGGCCCAGTTCCTGCCGTACCCGGTCACGGACCTGCCGGAGCTCGCGGTCGACCGGGAGACCCTGATCATGGCGATGGACTCCTGCGTCCTGGCCGCCGGGGCGCTGGTCCTGGGGCGTACGGCCCGGGTGCGCCGCGAGCGCCAGCGGGAACTGGCGGAGGGCCGGGAGCGCGAGCACCGGCTCCTCGCCGAGCGGACCCTGGCCACCGAGCGCGCCTGGCTGGCGCGGGAGATGCACGACGTCGTCGCCCACCAGGTCAGCCTCATCAGCCTCCAGGCGGGGGCGCTCCAGGTCGGCGAACCGGACGCGGCCACCGTACGGTCGACCGCCGGGGTCGTCCGCGAGCTCTCCGTGAAGACCCTCACGGAGCTCCAGCACATGGTGGGCGTCCTGCGGGCGGCCGGTGGCCCCGCGCCCGGCCTCGACCCGCAGCCCCGGCTCACGGACCTGCCCGCCCTGGTCCGCGACTGCGGTCTGCGCGTCACCCTCGCCGCCCCGGACACCCCCGGCCACTGGTCCCAGGCGGTGGAGCGGGCCGCCTACCGGACGGTCCAGGAAGCCCTCACCAACGTGACCAAGCACGCCCCCGGCGCCGAGGTGGACATCCGGGTCCAGCCCCTGGACGGCGGTCTGCGGGTCGACGTCCGCAACACCGCCGACGACGGTTCCACCGCCCCCCTCGACCTGCCCGCCGGCGGCCACGGCCTCGTCGGTCTGCGCGAACGGGCCCTGCTGCTCGGCGGCACCTTCGAAGCCGGGCCCGAGCCCGGCGGCGGATTCCGGATCCAGGCCGTGTTTCCGTCCCGGCAGACTTTCTGAGGGTGTGTCCACAGGCACGTGATCCGTCTTTCCGGTCCTTCTCCGGGAGGAGATCGAAGATCCCGGACCCCGCCGACCGGCGGGGGGTGCCCCCGTCGATTGACCGGATAATTCGGACCCCGCTCCCTTAAGTGTATGGCTGCTTGCTGTCATTTTCCTGGGAAAGCTAGGATCGTTGCGCGCCTTGACCAGCGCACGCCGTGCGGGGGCCGTCGTGACGGATCCGCCCTGCCGGCGGCCGTACGGGGGAAGTAGGGCAGAAATGGCAGATGACTGTATAGCCGTGGGGCTGATGGTCGCCAGATTGTCGTTGCGGCGGAGACTCACCCGACTCTTCGCCCATCGTGGCTGGAAGGCCGTCGCGTGCGAGGGGGCCGGGGGGCTCCTGTCGTCCGGCGACCGGTCCGGCGTCTCGTCGGGGGTTTCGCCCGGGCTTCCGTCCGGGGTTCCGTCCGACGTCCTGGTCGTCGACATCGACCGGCTCGACGAGATACGGGGCGCCACGCCCGTCGTGGCGCTGACCTACGGCTCGGAGATCGACCGTCTCGGAGCGGGGAAAGCCGACGTCCGCGCGGTCGTGGACCGGGACGACCTGGACGAGGCCTTCCTGGAGGCCGTGCAGGAGGTCGCCGCCGGGCACGGGTGGATATCGCCCACGCTCGTCCGTCCGCTGCTGCGCGGGCAGCCGTCGGCACCGTCGGGGGCCGTCCGGCCGACCGTCGTTCCCGCACAGGTGCACCGGCCGGGCCGGCCGCACGATCCGGCCCTGACGGCACGGGAGTACGAAGTGGTCTCCCTGGTGTCGAAGGGAATGAACAACAGTGAGATCGCCGGCGCCCTCTATATCGCGGAGAGCACCGTGAAGTTCCATATGTCGAACATTCTGCAGAAGACCGGATTCCGTAACCGCGGTCAGCTCGTGGCGCGTATGCCGATGGCCGGCTGAACCGGCCGCACACAACATGAAGGAGACCGTCATGGGAAACGTCGTGGGGAAGAAGAAGGAAGCCCTTCGCTGGGCGCCGGTGGTCATTCTGCTGGTATTCGCGCTGATCGCGCCGCTCTTCGGGGACAGCCCGACCGGCGTGGTGATTCCGCTTCTGCTCGCGGTGATGCTCGCGGGTGTCAATGTCACGATGCAGAAGAAGGAGCGTTCGGCCGGCGGAACGGAGTGATCCGAGCGGGGGAATGACGACGCGTGCCGGGGCCGCCGCACCTGACCAGTGCGGCGGCCCCGGCATGTCGTCGGTCATGAAGTCCCGGTCACGGCGTTCCCGTCAGGGCGTTCCCGTCACGAGGCCTCGTACCGGGTGAAGCGCGCCGCGCCCACCGCTCCGATCACCACCGCGTACAGGAACAGGACCAGGAAGCCGAGGCCCTGCGAACCGCCGTCCGCCTCCGCCGCGGCCGTCATGATCGTGCCGCCGCCCGCCAGGTCGCCCGCCCCGCCGGGAAGCAGGTTGCCCAGCTCCGCGTTGCCGAGCGAGGAGGAGAGGATCCGCAGGGTCGGCTCCACGAACTGCGTCACCAGCAGGATGCCGACGATCGCCGCCACCTGGTTGCGCACCAGTGCACCCACGCCGACGCCGATCGCGCCCCACAGGGTCATCACCAGCACGCTGCCGCCCAGCGCGCCGAGCACCGTGCCGTCCGTGAGGTACGTCGGCTTCCCGTGCCCCGCCAGCAGCGCCGCCGCCACCAGGGCGCCGGAGAGCACCGCCACCGCTCCGTAGACGAACGCCGTGCCCAGCCCGACGACGAGTTTGGCCCTGTACACGCGGGCCCGGCGCGGCTCGGCCAGCAGCGTCGCCGAGATCGTGCGCGCGTGGTACTCCTGCGTCACCGTGATCACACCGATGGCCAGCGGGAAGACGTACGCGAGCGCCACCGGCAGGTTGTACGCCGGTACGGCGTCGCCCGCCGACCCGAAACTCAAGGGGCTGCGCGGGGCGTTGAGGCCGCCGAAGACGATCAGCGCGGTGAATCCGGCGCCGCACGCGACGACCGCGAGCAGCAGGATCCACCACAGCCGGGTCGTGGTCAGCTTCAGCACCTCGGACCGCAGGAGATCGGCCGTGGAGACCGCGTCGGAGCCGGGTGCGGAGTCTGCGGCCGGGCTCGCGCCCCGGTCCGTCCGTGCCGCCGCGGCCGTGCTCGTACCCGCGGCCGTGCTCGTACCCGTGCTCATGCCCGTACTCCGTTCCCGGCCCGTGTCAGCCGCAGGAAGGCCGACTCCAGGCGTTCGCCCGGCTCCAGCAGACCGTCGAGAGGGCCGCTGCTCAGCAGCCGCCCGTGATGCATCAGCAGGACGTCGTCCACCGTCTGCTCCATCTCGCCGAGCAGATGGCTGGAGAGCAGCACCGTCCGGCCCGAGGCCGCGAAGTCCCGCAGGAACTCCCGTAGCCACAGCATCCCTTCGGGGTCCAGGCCGTTGGCCGGCTCGTCCAGGACCAGCAGCTCCGGATCGCCCAGCAGCGCCGAGGCGAGGGAGAGGCGCTGCTTCATGCCCGTCGAGTACCCGGCGACCGGCCGGTCCGCCGCATCCGACAGGCCCACGTCCGCCAGCAGCCGGTCGACCCGTTCGGGACCGCAGCCGGCGGCCGGTGCGTAGCAGCGCAGATGACCCCGTCCGGTCCGGCGGCCGACGAACGCCCCGCCGTCCAGGCCGACCCCGATCCGCCGCGTGGGGGCGGCGAGCCCGGCGTACGGGCTGCCCCACAGCAGTGCGCTGCCCCCGGTCGGGCGGATCAGCCCGAGGATCATGCGCAGAGTCGTCGTCTTGCCCGCGCCGTTGGGGCCGAGGAAGCCGGTGACCCGGCCCGGCCGTACGTCGAAGGAGACCCCGTCGACGGCTCTCGTGCCCCGGAACTCCTTGCGGAGATCCCGGACCGAGATCACCTGCTGCCGCGCGTCCTGCCGGTTCTGCGTGGGGTCCTGCGTCGTGTGCGCGTCCTGTGCCATGCGGCGGTTCCTCCTTCTCTCTCTAGACCGTGTTGAGGTCGACCTGGGAGCGGACCAGGTCCCGGTACGGGCCGGGTTCGGTGATGAGCTCCTCGTGGCGGCCGGTCTGGACGACCCGGCCGTGCTCCAGCACCACCACGAGATCGGCGTTCACGATGGTCGACAGCCGGTGGGCGATGATGATCCGCGTGCACTCCAGCCGGTCCAGCGCGGCGGCGATCCGGGACTCGGTGACGGTGTCCAGCGCGCTCGTCGCCTCGTCCAGCACGAGGACGCGGGGGCGGCGGGCGAGCGCGCGGGCGAGCGCGATCCGCTGGCGCTGGCCGCCGGAGAGGCTGCCGCCCATCTCGCGGACCGGGGTGTGGTAGCCCAGCGGCATCGCCGCGATGTCGTCGTGCACATGCGCCTGGCGGGCGGCGTCGACGACCGCCTCCATCGTGGCGTCGGGGACCCCGAAGCGGATGTTGTCCGCGATGCTGCGGTTGCTGAGGACGATGTCCTGCGGGACGTACGCGGCGTTCCGGTAGAACGTGTCGGCGTCGATCTCGCCGATCGACACCCCGTCGTAGAGGACGTCACCGGACCGGATCGGGTACAGGCCCATGAGGAGTTTGCCCAGCGTGCTCTTGCCCGAGCCGGAACTGCCCACGATCGCGACCCGCTCGCCGGGCCGGATGTCGAACGTGACGTCGGCGAGGGCCGGGGTGCGGGAGCCGGGGTAGGAGAACCCGACGTTCCGCAGCCGTACCGCGCCCCGCACGGCGACCGGCCGGTCGCCGAACGCCCCCGGGTCCTCCGGCTGGTGGAGGATGTCGCCGACCCGCGCGACCTGCGCGTTCGCCGTGATCAGCTGGGTGAACGCGCCGGACAGCGACATCACCATGCCGAGGCTCGTCGCGGTCAGGGTCTGCGCCGCCACCGCCGAACCGAGGTCCAGCGAACCGTTCAGCACGAGCCACAGCCCCACCGCCAGCACCAGCAGCGGCCCGAACACCTGGAACACCGCGTAACCGCTGGTCGCCACGCCCTGGAGGACGATCCGCCGCCGGGTCTGTTCCATCCCCGCCGCGTAGACCTGTTGCCAGTCCCGGAAGAAGGTGCCGGTCATCCCGGAGACCTTCAGCGTCTCGATCGAGGACAGCGCCTCCATCTGGAGCGAGGAGGACTTCGTCGTCTCGCTGATCTCCCGCTCCGTGATCCGCCGGATCGGCCGGTACGTCCCCACGGCCACCGCCAGCATGGTCAGGAAGACCGCGAACGCCGTCGCCCCGAGGGTGAACGAGCGGTAGAACATGTAGCTGAAGATCGCGATCAGGCTGCCGAGATCGAGGAGCACCACCGACAGCTGACTGGAGATCATGTCCCGTACGGACGTGATGCTGGAGAGCCGGTAGAACAGCTCCCCCTGCGAGCGGTTGGCGAAGTACTTGTAGGGCAGTTCCAGCAGCCGCCGGAACGTCTTCCCCATCATCGCCTCGCCCAGGCTCCGGATCACGGACGCCAGCGCCACCGTTCTGAGGAGCGAGAGCAGGAAGAACACCGTCATCGGGGCGAGGAACGCCACCAGGACCAGGGCGATCGGGGCCTTCTCCAGATAGCCCGCGTAGTCGTTGACCGCGTACTGGGTGGCGATCGGCATGAAGATGGTGAAGGAGTACAGCACCAGGGACATCAGGAACGCCTGGAGCAGCGGCTTTCGGGCACCGGTCAGCGAGCGCAGGAACTCCCGCCAGACACTGGGCTCCCGGTGCCGCTCGGGCCGGTGGTCCGGCGTCGGTACGGCTTCGAGCGCGAGGCCGGAGTAGTGCTCGGCGAACTCCTCCGCCGAGTACCTCCGCCGCCCGCCGCCCGGGTCGACGACGGTCACCCGGTGCTCGTCGATCTCCTCGACGACCACGACATGGCTGTCGTCCCAGTACGCGATGAGCGGCAGCTCCAGCTGACCGAGCCGCTCCACCCCGGCCCGGAACGCCCGCACCTCGAAGCCCCGGCCGCGCAGGATGGCCGCGATCTGCTTGATGGTGAGGCCGTCGCGGCCCACCTCGTGGTCCCGGCGCAGCCCGGCCACCGAATCGCGGGAGCCGTACGCCGAGAGGATCATCGCGATGCAGCACAGACCGCATTCGGCCTGGGCGAACTGCTGGACCTCGCGGACCCGTCGGACTCTGCGCATACGCCATGCCATCAGCGGCCTCCGAGGCAGCGGGGAAGGCCGGTTCCGGGGTGGTCGAGCATCGCCTGGGCGGCGAACCATCCGGAGAGGCCGAGGAAGTAGGAGGGCAGGAGGGGCTCGGTACCGATCCCGCAGGACCAGCCGCCGTTCCCGTACCGGTCGAGGAAGGCGGTGTGCAGCGCGGCGGCCGCGTCGCGCAGGTCGGGCCGGGCGAGCAGGTCCGCCAGGTGGCACAGGACCGCGATCCGGCCGGCGAGCCCGTGGCAGAGGCTGAGGTCGGGGGCGATCGCGGCGCTCCGCCCGGCTCCGGCGGGCTCCAGGACGCGGGCGATCTCCGGGGCCACGGCTTCCGCGATCCGGCCGGCCGGTTCGCCGAGGGCGGTCAGCAGGGCGGCGTGCGCGTACGCGACGCCCGCGTACCCCTTGCACCAGCCGCCGTTGCCGCTTCCGTCCCCCCGGTCGCGCAGGCCCGCGTCCTGCCAGCGGTGGCGGCCGTACGCCTCGGCGAACCGCTCCAGATGGGCGCGGGCGCCGCCGTCCTCGTCGAGGCCCGCCGCGACCATCGCCGACAGGGCGGTGATTCGGCCGAACCTGCCGTGTGCCAGGCCGAGTTCGTCGCCCTCGGGGTGTTCGGCCGGGTCGCCGTCCACCGTGACGAGGCGGCGCAGCAGCCGTCCGGCCCCGGCCCCGGTGACCTCGGTCGCGCCGTGCTCGGTGTGGGCGGCGAGGTGGACGAGGTAGCCGCCGTAGCCGTTGAGGTGGTCGAAGTCGGCGGCGGAGAGGCTGTCGACGTCGAACGCGCCCCGGGCCGGGTGGAACCGCACGTGCTCCTCGCCCGCGCGGAACCGGGCGTCGGGCGAGGTCAGCCGCCGGATCTCCCAGTCGGTCACCAGGTCGGAGAGCGCGCCGGTGAACGGCGACATCGACAGCGGCGTCCCGTCGAGCACGGCCGGGCGGGAGCGCACGGCCGAGGCGCAGACCCGCTCCGGGTCCACGCCTACGGGGGACACGCCGCTGCGGGCCGCACTCTGTGCGAGGTGCAGCAGCAGCCCGCCGCCGTCGTACAGCGTCGCGTCGATGCCGCCGAGGCGCAGCCCGTCGCCCCGGAGGCGGGGCGTCAGCCAGGTCGGGGCGTCCGCCCCGCCGACGACGAGGTCGCGGAGCAGGGCGTGCCAGCCGGCCGGGTCGGCGAGGTGGACCGGTGAGGCGGCCGGGGCGGGCCCGGTGGCGGGCATCCGCCGCTCCCACACGTCGTCGGCGGAACCGGCGAGTGCGTAGCGGAGGTAGAGCGGGTCGCGGTCGGCGGGCCGGGCGAAGAACGACCGTACGGCGGCGAGCGCGGACTCGCGGGGGGTGAGCCGGGCGGCGCTGCGGATCTCCTCGTCGAAGTCGCCGCGCAGCAGCCCGGAGTCGCAGTCCACGGTGAAGAACGGCACATCGAGGTCGAGGAGGGCGGCGACCTCCTCCCGGTGGACCGCGTCGGCCGATGCGGCGGCGGTGCCCCGGTAGTGGCGCGGCAGCTTCCCGAGCAGTTCGGCCCGGTCCTGCCGGCTGCCCAGGTGCACGGGGTGCGTGGAGGCCTCCAGGAACCGGGCGTAGACGTAGGTGGGGCGGACGACCTGGCGCACGGCCCACCCGGCGGATTCCCGTACGGCCGCTTCGACGGCGTCGCGGTGGGCGGCGAGCAGGGTGCGGGCCTCGCGGAACCCGGCGACGAGTTCGTCCGTCCAGCGGCGCGGGTCCAGCGGCTCGCCCGCCACGGTGGCCAGGTTGGAGCCGTGCTCGACGACGACCTGGCTGCGGTCGAAGCGGATGTCGTCCGTGCCCGCGTCCACGACCAGGTACGACTGGAGGTGCTCGGAGGCCCCGGGCCGCACGCAGCCGATCCCGGAGATGTCCACGTCCAGCTTGGATCCGGCGTAACGGGCGGGGAAGAGCAGGGTGTTGAGCACCGAGTGCTCGATGTCGAGGTTGAGGGCGGCTGCGGCAGGCAGCGAACCGCCGTGCTCCGCTGCGGTGTTGGGCAGCGACACCAGGGTCTCGGTGTCGATGACGACCGGGCCGTCCGGGGTGGCGATGATGTTCTCGTGGTGCAGGTCGGTGGCGCCCAGCATCGACAGGAGCGCGGCGGACCGGCCGAAACGGCGGAAGTAGCGGGCGCTGTGCTCCGCCGTACCGTCGAGGTCGGCGTGGACCACGAACTCCTGCCAGACGTGCGCGGGCCGGACGAGCGTGCGGGGGTGCAGCGGACCGAAGAACGAGCCGTCCGCGTCGAGGAGCGTACGCAGCGAGGTCAGGAGCTGCTGGCAGTTGTCCTGCTGCGGTTTGTACACGGCCCGCGTGCCGTCGTCCCGGACCACCAGGCAGACGGTCCGCCCGCCCCGGTGGGCGTCGCCGAGGCCCGGAGTGACCGAGACGATCCGGCCGGGCCCGCCGAGGAGCGCGTCCAGCTCAGCCCGGTCCGCGACGGCGGCGTGCAGCACGTCGGCCACCGTCCGTGCGGTACGGGCGGTGGCGAGGCGCAGCAGCCGGTCCAGCTCGGGGAAGCGGTCGAGCACCGCCTGGCGGCCGGTGGCCCCGGCGAGGCGGGCGTGGAACGCCTCGTACCCGGTGTCCTGGGCGCGGAAGGAGGCGATGAGGGTGCGGACGCCGGTCTCGACGCAGAGGCCCATGAGCGAGCGGAGCGCGGACTCGGCGACCCCGGCGAGGTCGGCGATGTCGGCCGGGCCGTCGGTCGGGTCCGGGCCCGGGAGGGCGGCGGCGAGCCCGGCGACGCGCTGGGCGCCGTCCCGCAGATACGGCGTGTAGAACGCGCCGAAGACGTCTGACCTCTCGTCGGTGATGCGCCGCACCAGGTCGTCGAGGAACGCGTCGCTCAGTTGCACTCGGGGACTCTCTTGCCGTCGTCGAAGGTGGGAGGGTGGGGGCGGGCGCCCCGGAAGTACCAGTTCCGGGGCGCCCGCACCGCACCGGCTCAGCGGGTTCAGCAGCGCTTGGTGCAGCCGCTCGTCGGGCAGCCGCCCTGCATCGCGGCGCTGGCGCCGACGATGACGGTGGTGACGGCGGTGGCCGGGACGATGGTGGGCGTGAAGCCCGCGGCCAGCGAGTCCGGCGCGTCCGCGAGCTCGACGAGCTCGTCGGCGCTGACGTATCCGGTGGCGTCGTTCATGGCGATGTCGCCCATGACGGTTCCTCTCTGTTCTTCCTGCGTGGATGGGTGGTGCAGGGCCCGGCAGGATGCGGGCCCGGTTCGTGGGTGCGCCGTCGTGTCCCGGGCGTGGCCTAGGCGAAGCGCAGCAGGGAGGGGTGGCCCTCCGGGTCCAGGTGGCGGAGGACGGACCAGGCGAGTCCGGCCTCCCCGACCATGAGGCTGTTGGTGTAGGCGTACTTGGTGTCGGAGCGCTGCCCGTACCGCTCCACGACCCCGTCGAAGAGCCGCGGGTACAGGTCGTCGAGGCCGTCGCCGTGGCTTCCCGCCCGGCCGCCCCCGTCGGTCCGGTCCACGGCCGGGTCGAAGAGCCCGGGGACGAGCCGCTGCCCGAGACCGACGATCTCCGCGCAGGCCAGGTCGCCGTGGCAGTAGGTGGGGTTGTTGCCGAAGCCGCGGGCCAGGGTCAGCCCGGCGAGCCGGTCCAGGACCGGGCGGGACACGGCGCCGGGCGCGTGCTCGTTGCTCATCAGCGCGCCCAGCAGTATGCCGGGGGCCCCGTGGCACCAGCCGTACGAGCGTTCCGGCTCGCCCCAGACGCGCGGCCAGTCGCGGTCGCCGTCCTCCTGGGCGTCGAGGACCGCGCCGAGGATCCGCAGTCCGAGCCCGTGCACGTCCCGGTCGTCGAACTCGGCGCCGTAGCGCAGCAGGACGGGTGCGATGCCCATCGCCCCGTGGGCGTATCCGGTGTACGGGGTGACCCGGGGGTCCTCCAGGCCGGGGCCGCCGAGCGCCTCGGTCTCCCGGGCGGCGATCGTGCGGACCGCCTCGGCGACGACCGCGCGCTCCGCCGGGTCGGTGGCGCGCTCGTGCAGGGCGAGGCCGACGGCCAGCGCGCCCGCCATGCCGCTGAGGAAGTCGGTGCCGGCCTCGGCCCCCGAGCACCGGGCCAGCTCCCGCGCCAGCTCGCCGAGGCGTCCGGCGTCCGGCTCGTCCAGCAGCCCGCGGGCCACGACGAGCGCGTACGCGGTACCGGCCATCCCGGTCATCCCGCCCACGGACACCCCCTGCTCGGCGAGCCGCCCGCCGCGCAGTTGCTCCTCGACGGGGTCCAGCACGCTGCGCGCCGCCGCCGCGAAGTCGGCCCGGCCCGTCTCGCGGGCGAGCGCGGCGAGGACGAGGGCGGGGCCGGGGCTGCCGCCGTACAGGTCGTAGCCGAGAGTGCCGGGGCTCCACTGGCTCTGCGAGTCGGTGGTGACCTGCGGGGCGATCCAGGTCGCCGGGTGGCGGGGCTCGGTGCTCGCCACCCGGGTCGCGAGCAGCCGCTCCCCGATCCGTACGGCCTCACCGACGAACCGGCCCCGGTCCACGGTGACGGCGGGCTTCCCCGCCGGGCGCACGGGGACGAACCCGGTCTCCTCCTGGTCGGTGGGCAGTTTGTTGACGAACGAGAAGTCGATCAGGCGCAGTTCGCGTTCGATGACGGTCTCGTCCAGCCCGTGGATCCGCTCGCGCACGGTGGTCAGCGGCGGCTCGGCCAGGGCGTCGGCCCGTACGGTCCCGTCCGTCGAGCCCAGCGCGCGCGACCTCGCGGTGTACGAGAAGTACGGCACGTCGCCCCGGGCCATCTGCCGGACCTCGGCGTCGGCGATCGCGGGGGAGTCTCCGGTGCGCAGGACGACCCGGTTCAGGACGGCGGAGCGGACGACCGGGTCCGCCATGGCGTGCGGGTGGGTCGCCATGCGGAGCAACTGCGTGTAGAAGATCGTCGCCTGGTTGACGTGCCGGAACTGCACATCGCCGAGGAACTCCTCCACCGCGTGGACGACCGCGTCCGGGTGGTCCGCCGCATACCGCAGTACCCGGCCGAACTCCCGCTTGACGATGTCCCGCTGGTCGTCGACGGGCAGCTGGGTGGCGCGCTGTACAGCGAGGTTGGCGTTGGCGGCCGTGGTCGTCGTGGTCACCATCCCGACGAACATGTCGTCGCGCCCCGGGTTCTTCAGGCTCAGCGACTTGTACGGGGAACGCTGCCCGGTGTCGTAGCCGATCGCGCCGATGTCCATGCCCGCGTCGTCGTCGCCCGAGCGCACGACGAGCGGCAGCAGCCCCGACCCGATGATCGACTCCCGGAGCGTGAGCGCCCCGATCTTCGAGGCGGCGCCGTCGTCGTACGCCTCGGGGAGGTTCAGCCGGGGCGACAGCAGGGTCTCGGTGTCGATGACGACGGGCCCGGCGGCGCAGGACACCATGTTCTCGAAGTGGATGTCGGTGGCCCGCAGGAGGAAGAGGATGCCCGCGAGGGTGCCGATCCGGGCGAAGTAGTCCTTCTGCTCGCCCGCGTACTCCTCGGTGGGGATGAACTCCACGAACCCGCCGTGCTCGGTGGGGACCACGGCGACGGTCGGCAGATCGGTGCCCATCCGGCCGTTCATCCAGGAGACGAAGGAGCTGTAGCCGGCCTCCGCGCCGATGGGGTGCGGCTTGTAGAGCACCCGGGCGCCGTCGGTGAACAGGACCTGCGCGACGGAGCGTCCGCCGTTGTGGGTGTCGCCCTCGCCGAGGACGAGACGCTCGACGCGGGGGAGTTCCGGACCGACGTCCGGCAGGAGCGCGCCCAACCGCGCTGCGGAGGAGCCGAGTTCCTCGATGATCTCGACGACGTACCGCGCGGACGCCTCGACCTGGCGGCTCACCGTCGAGAAGAGGTACGGATAGCGCGCGGTCAACTCCCGGTGGCCCTCGGGGCTGTTGGTCCACCGCCGGAAGGCGGCGTACCGCTCCTCGGGGGTGTCGCCGTCCAGCAGGCCTGCCGTGCGCCGCCGGTGGAGCTCCTCGACCAGGGTCCGGATCATCAGCCGGGAGACGAGTCCCGTCTGGTGCGTGACGAAGTCGTCGACGATCCGCCGCGGCGCCGCGATCACGGGCGACTGCGCGGCGGCATGGCGTACGAGGCCGGTCCGGGGCGCGACGAAGTGGCGGAAGTAGTCGTGGAAGAGCCCGTCGGGGTCGGCGGAGGGGTCGTAGGCGGGGGGCGCGTCGGGCAGTTCGTGGTTCTGCTCGCCCTCGTCCGTTGCCGCCGCCCGCAGCCGTTCCTCGACGTGCGCGATCAGCTCGGGGTCGGTGAGCTCCGGCAGATACGTCCGCAGTGCTTCGGCGGTGCCGGGGGAGACGTCGTGACTGTTCATGAACACCGGATCCAGGACGGGGCGGGGAGGGAGGGGAGCGCCCCTCGGAGGGCTGCCTCTCGGAGGGCCCCTCGGAGGGCTGCCCCTCGGGAGGGGAGGGGGAGGTGACGCCGGGAGGTGGGTCCCGGCGTCATACGGTCACTTGCAGTTGTTCTGGCACTCGGCGGTGGCCGTGCAGAAGTTCCCGTTGTTCCCCAGGACGTAGCTGGCGCCGTAGCAGCTGAGGGAGGACACGATGGTTCCCCAGCCCTGACCGGCGGCGCTGACGGCGTCGAGGTTCTGGTCGTCGATCTCTTCGAGGATGCCGACGTTGGGGTTCGCCATGAGGCTCACACCTTTCACGCGAGGAAGCGGCACGCGGCTGTGCGGCCGTGCCGTTCCGAATGGATCTTGACCCCATGAACGCTAGGGATCCGATCCGCGACGCACCCCCGCCCGGAGACGGGTTCCGCCCCCGCCCTGGGGGGTGTTGTTCCCCTACCGGACCTCGCCGGGCGGGGTGGGGGTGGGGGGCGTGGTGTGTTGCTCAGGCGGGGCCGGTGGAGGCGCGCGTCTCCAGGGACCACGCGTGGCGCCGGACGGTGTCGGGGGCGGCGCGGTCCGCGAGGATGTCGCAGAGCAGCTCGGCGCAGGCGCGGCCGTACGCGGCGGGGCGCAGGTCGACGGCGGTGACGGGGGGTTCGGCGTTGCGCGGGGCGGGGCCGTCGACGCAGGACGCGACGAGCAGGCCGGTGCCGGGCGTACCGCTCCCGCCGGGCCGCCCGGCTTGGCGACCGGCGTCGAGGCCGACTTCCTGGCCGGCCCCGTCGCCGACGCGGCCCACCTCCCGGCCGAGGGCGGCCGCCGCGCGCAGGACGCCCGGGGCCGAGCCGTCGGGGGCGCAGATCACGGCGTCGACCGCGGGGGCCGCGGCGAGCAGGGCCCGGGTGGTCTCCTCGGCCTCCGCCGGGGTCGCCGCGAACGGCACGGTGCGCACCGCCACCTCCACCCCGTGGGCCAGCCCCCAGGACCGGGCCGTCGCGCGCAGGGCGGTCGCCCAGGCGGAGGAGCCGGACGGGGCGAGGACGGCGGGACGGCGGGCGCCGCGGTCGGTGACGTGGTCGAGGAGGGCGGTCAGCGAGGCGGCGTTGTCGCAGACCACGGCCGCGCTGGGGCCGGCGGCCGGGCCGAGGTAGCGCTCGCCGGTCACCACCGGAACGCCCGCGTCGAGCAGCCCGGGCACCGCGCTGTCGCCCGCCTCGGGGTCGATCACCAGCAGCCCGTCGACGCGCGAGGCGATCCGCCCGCCCGCCGCCCCCGACGGCGCGAGCAGCACCATGTCGAGCCCGTCCTCCTGGGCGCGCTCCACCGCCCCGAAGGCGAGGTTCATGTAGTAGTCCAGCCGGGTCGCGGTGGCCGGCAGATGCAGGCCGACGGCCCCGGTGCTGGCGCGCCGCAGCCGCCGGGCGGCGCTGTTGGGGCGGTAGCCGAGCTCCGCCGCCACCGCGCGGACCCGGTCCCGGGTCTCCGTCGCGACCCGTCCCGAGCCCTGGAGCGCGTCCGACACGGTGCTCTTGGAGACTCCGGCGGCGCGGGCCACGTCGAGCAGGGTCACGGTGCGGGAGGTCACGGGGTGAAGTCTAGGCGTCGGCGACCGTACGGTCCGGAGGGTTGCCGGAACGTTCCGGCAGAGTTAGATTCGATCCGCTGCCGGAACGTTCCGGCAAGGGATTCCCCGCTCCTGTTCCCGCCGCCCCCGTCTCCCGCTCCTCCTCCGCCCCCTTCGCCCCCTTCGCCCCTGGAACTGGTCATGCGTCTGATCACCGCGTACAACCCGCCCGCCTCCCCCACTCGGACCCGTCCCGCCGAGCGCGCCCCCCTGCGCGTCGCTGCCGTACAGCAGCGCTGGCACCGCGACCCCGCCGAGCACCGCGCCGCCCTGCTGGAGGGCATCCGGCTCGCCGCGGCGGAGGGGGCCCGGGTGGTCTGCCTCCAGGAGCTGACGCTCTCGCCGTACTTCGCGGTCGTCCGCCGCGCCGACCACCCCGAGCCGGCCGCCCCGGAAGAGCTGCTGACGGGCCCCACCTTCACGTTCGCCGCCGAGGCGGCCCGGGAGCACGGGGTGTACGTCCACGCCTCGCTGTACGAGAAGGCCCCGGCGCCCGGCGGCGAGGACGACGGCCTCGGCTACAACACCGCGATCCTTGTGGCCCCCGACGGCACCCTCGCCCAGCGCACCCGCAAGACCCACATCCCGGTCACCGAGGGCTATTACGAGGACGACTGGTTCCGGGCCGGCCCGGCGGGCGACGACGCCTTCCCGCTGGTCGAGGTCGACGAGGCCCGCTTCGGCCTGCCGACCTGCTGGGACCAGTGGTTCCCCGAGCTGGCCCGCGCCTACTCCCTGGCCGGTGCCGACGTCCTCGTCTACCCGACCGCCATCGGCTCCGAGCCCGGCTTCCCCGGCTTCGACTCCCAGCCGCTCTGGCAGAAGGTGATCACCGGCAACGCCATCGCCAACGCCACCTTCATGGTCGTCCCGAACCGCATCGGCGCCGAGAACGGCCTCACCTTCTACGGCAGCTCGTTCATCGTGGACCCGTACGGCCGCGTCCTGGCCCAGGCCCCCCGCGACGAGCCCGCCGTCCTGGTCGCCGACCTCGACCTCGATGCCCGGCGCGACTGGCTGGAGCTGTTCCCGTTCCTGACCACCCGCCGCCCCGATGCGTACGGCCCGCTCACCGAGCCCCGCTGATGCGGCGGGCCGGGAGACCCGCACCGCGGGCGTACCGGTCTCGGTGAGGCCGGTGAGCGCGCTTCGTCGCCGCACTGCACCGATACGCACCTGAAACAGAGCCGCGCGGTGCTCGAAGCACGCCCCTGACCGGCCGGAAGCGGCGTTCCCGGAGGCTGTCGGCGTACCCGATCCCCGGTGTACGCGACCGTCAGGAGACCTGTGCCGTGCTGAGCCCAACGGAATCCGCAGCGCCCGCCACGGACGGGACGCCCGCTCCCGTCGGTGGCGGGCGCGGGACCCCCGCTCCCGTCGGGAACGAACCGGCCGCGTCGGATTCCACCGGCTCCGATCCCGCAGGGGCCCCTCCCGCAGGGATCTCTCCCGCAGGGATCTCTCCCCCCGGGACCTCTCCCACCGGGACCTCACCCCCCGGGACCTCTCCCACCGGGCGCGCCGCCCGTCGGCGCGTCGCCTGCCGGGTCCTCGCCGGGGCGGCGGTCGTCTGGGCGGCGGCGATGGCGCTCCACGCATCGATCCCGAACGCGGGCGTCAACGCGGGCAGCCTCTTCCAGACGCTGCTGCCCTGGACGGGCCTCGGTGTGCCGTCGCTGCTCGTGCTCGCCGCCGTACTCCGGTCCCGGCTCGCCGCCGTCGCGGTCCTCGCGCCCGCCGTCGTGTGGGTCACGCTCTTCGGCGGCGCCCTCACCGACAAGCGTGCCGGTGGCGGTGACCTGACGGTGGTCAGCCACAACGTGGACGAGGGGAACGCCGATCCGGCCGGGACCGCGCGCGTGCTCGCCGCGGCCGGGGCGGACGTACTGGCCCTGGAGGAGCTGTCCGACGCGTCGGCCGCCGTCTACTCCCGCGAGCTGGCCGCCGCCTACCCGCACCACGCGGTGATCGGCGGGGTCGGCATCTGGAGCAGGCACCCGCTGGCGGACGTGAAGGCGGTCCCGATCATGCCGTGGACCCGTGCGATGCGGGCCACGGTGCGGGCCCCGGAGGGGCCGCCCGTCGCCGTGTACGCGGTCCATCTGGCGTCGGTACGGGTCTCGACGGCCGGTTTCACGACGGGCCGGCGCAATGACGCGGCCCGCGAGCTGGCCGCCGCGCTCCGGTCGGAGACCGCGCCCCGGGTCGTGGTGCTGGGCGACTTCAACGGGGCGTACCGGGACCGCGCGCTGGCCCCGGTGACCTCGCGGCTGCGGTCCGCTCAGGCGGAGGCGGGCGCCGGCCTCGGGTTCACCTGGCCCGCGGCGTTCCCGGCGGTCCGCATCGACGACGTGCTGGTGCGGGGGATGACCCCGCGCGCGGCCTGGACCCTGCCCGCCACCGGCAGCGACCACCTCCCGGTTGCGGCCCGGCTGAGCCGGTGAGCCGGTGAGTCGGTGGCCCGGTGGCCCGGTGGCCCGGTGGGCCGGTGGCCCGGTGAGCCGGTGACCAGGCCCTCGGCCCTCCCCCCGACTACGATGCGAGCGACCGATGACCTCGAAAGCCCAGGTAGGCAGCGTGTCCGAAGCACGAGGACCGGCCCCCGGCCCCGGCCCCGCCCCCGTCGGCGTGCTCGTCGTCGAGGACGACGCCACCATCCGCCGCGCCGTCCAACTGGCCCTGGAGCGCTACGGCTACCGGGTCGATGTCGCCGCCGACGGGCTCGGCGGCCTGGAGGCCTTCCGCGCGGGCGCGCACGATCTGCTGATCCTGGACGTGATGCTGCCCGAGCTGGACGGCATCGGGCTCTGCCACCGGATCCGCGAGGAGAGCCCCGTCCCGGTCCTGATGATGTCCGCGCGCGGCGACGCCCTCGACGTGGTCGCGGGCCTGGAGGCGGGAGCCGACGACTATGTGGTCAAGCCGGTCGACACCGCCGTCATGGTCGCCCGCATCCGGGCCCTGCTGCGCCGCGCCACCTTCGGCCCGGACGGCCCCGCAGCCGGGAAGACCGGCCGGGACCGGGCCCCCGACCACCTCCTCACCTTCGGCGACCTGACCGTCGACACCCTCGGCATGGAGGTCCGCCGGGCCGGCGCGACCGTGTCGCTGACCCCCACCGAACTGCGGCTGCTGCTGGAGTTCGCCGCCGCGCCCGGCTCGGTCCTCGACCGCCGCCGGCTGCTGCGCGACGTGTGGGACTACGGCTGGGAGGGCGACACCCGGGTCGTGGACCTGTGCGTGCTGCGGCTGCGCAAGAAGATCGGCAGCGGGCGGATCGAGACCGTCCGCGGCTTCGGCTACAAGCTCGTCCGCGGCTGAGCGGCCGCCGATCGCCGTGAACCACCTCAACCCCCGCGCCCTGCGCTGGAAGATCGCCGCACTCGCCGCCGCCGCGTGCTGCGCGGTCGCCGCCGTGATCGGCTTCCTGGTGCACGACGCGACCCGGGAACGCGGCCTGCGCGTCGGTACCGACCGGACGCTGACCCGGCTGATCGCCGCCGAGCGGGAGTACGACCGTACGGGGAAGGCTCCGGCCGACATCGACGTACGGAGCAGGGCCGAACTGCCGAAACCGCTGGCGCGCGACCTCGCGACCTTCAAGGCGACGGGGACGGGGACGGCGACGGGGACGGGGACGGGGACGGAGACGGGGACGGAGGCGGGGACGGGGACGGAGACCGGACCGCCGGACACCGGTGCCTACGCCACCTGGTACGACGCCGATCCCCCCAACTGGTTCTGGATGTGGGGCGCCGTGGCCGTCGCCGACGACCGGTTCCTCGTCGTCCGGGACGACATGAGCACCGAGGTCCGCAGCCTCCAGCTCCTGGACCGCTCCATCGTGAAGTCCGTCCTCGCCGCCCTCCTGTTCGTCGTCCCCCTCGCCGCTCTGGCCACGGAACCGATCAACCGGCGGCTGCGCCACGGGGCCCGTACCGCGCGCCGCATCGCCGACGGCGACCTGGACGCCCGGATCGGTACGGCCGGGCGGGCCCGCGACGAGATCACCGAGATGGCGTCGGCCGTCGACGACATGGCCGCCGCCCTCCAGCGCAAGCTGGAGAACGAGCGACGCTTCACCGCCGACGTCGCGCACGAACTGCGCACCCCGCTGATGGGCCTGGTCACCGCCGCCGGGCTGCTGCCCGAGGACGACGAGGCGGCCGGTCTCGTACGGGACCGGCTGCGGGCCCTGAACGCCCTGGTCGAGGACCTGTTGGAGATCTCCCGCCTGGACGCGGGCGCCGAGCGGGCCCGCCTCGACCCGGTTCCGCTGGGTGAACTGGTCGCGGACGTGGTGCGGCGTACGGGCACGGACACCCGCGTCGGCGGGGTGGACGGCGGCGGGTTGGTGGAGACCGACCCGCGCCGGGTGGAGCGGATCGTGGTCAACCTCGTCACCAACGCCCACCGGCACGGTGCGGCCCCCGTCGAGGTGACCGTGACCGGGGCGCGGATCACCGTGCGCGACCACGGTCCCGGCTTCCCGCCCGACCTGCTGGAGCGCGGCCCCCAGCGGTTCCGGACCGGGGCGAGCGAACGCGGCCGGGGGCACGGTCTCGGCCTGACCGTCGCCCAGGGCCAGTCCGAGGTGCTCGGAGCCCGGCTGACCTTCGCGAACGCCCCGGACGGGGGAGCGGTCGCGACCCTCGATCTGGCCCCGCGCCCCGCCTGATACGGAACCGAAACGCACTCTCGCGGCCGTCGAAACGGTGCCGTACGGGGCCGGAAGCGCGACTCCTCGAAGGTGACACCGGTACGGGAAACCGCACCGGTGTCACCTGGAGGAACCCATGCCCGCAGCCCCCGCAGTCCCCCCGCCCACCGGCACGGGCGTGCCGCCCACCGGAACGGGCGTGCCTCCCACCGGAAGGGGCGTCCGCTTCCGGATCCGGCGCCTCCTTCGCGGCTGCCGCCGCTCGGTCCTCGTACCGCTGACGGCCGCCGTGGTGCTCGCCGCCGGCACGGCAGGGTGGTACGCGGCCGGCGGCAGCGGCCGGTCCCCCAGCGGGCCGGGCGGCGACGGCGGCCCGGGGGAGGGAGTGGCGCCGCTCGCCCGGTCACTGCAACTGCCGTGGCCGCGCGAGGGGCAGGCGAGCGTGGCGGTGGAGGGGATCGGCAGCCTCGGCACCCGGGGCGAGCAGAAGCCGGTTCCGATCGCCAGCGTCACCAAGGTCATGACGGCCTACGTGATCCTCAAGGGCCATCCGATGAGCGCCGACGCCCCGGGCGCGACCGTGGTCGCCGATCAGCGGGCGGCCGACGAGTCGTACTCCTCCGTCGAGACGACCGCGCCCGTGCTCGCCGGGCGGGAGTACACCCAACGCCGGCTGCTGGAACTGATGATGGTGCCGTCGGGCAACAACGTGGCCCGGCTGCTGGCCCGTTGGGACGCGGGCGACGAGAAGGCGTTCGTCGCGAAGATGAACCGGGCCGCCGCCGGGCTCGGCATGCGCGCCACGACGTACACCGGGGTGAGCGGTATGGAGGCGAGTACGCGGAGCACGGCGGCCGATCAACTGGCTCTGGCCCGCGCCGCGATGAAGGACCCGGCCCTCCGGCAGATCGTGGCGACCGCCTCCGTCACGGCCCCGGGGGTCGGGGTGACCTTCCGCAACACCAACAAGCTGCTCGGCCACGACGGGGTCATCGGCCTGAAGACCGGCTCGTCCACCCCGGCGGGCGGCAACCTCGTCTGGGCCACGCGGCAGAAGGTCGCCGGGGCCGACCGGCTGGTCCTCGGGGTCGTACTGCACCAGCGGGCCGGCACCACCCCCGCCGAGGGCAGCGCCGCCGCCCACGAGGCGAGCCGCGCCCTGATCGCCGCGCTCCGGACCGAGCTTCCGGCGGCGGCGAACAGAGCGTAGAGCAGCGGCGAACAGGGCGTAGGGCAGCAGCAAACAGGGCGTGGGGCAGTGGCGAACAGGGTGCGGGGCAGCGGGAGGGGGCGCGGGTCAGCGCAGGGTGTTCAGCATCTCCGCGGCGAACGGCGTGATGTCCTCGGTGCGCCCGTGCAGGGTCTTCGCCGCCCACTCGGGATCGGCGATCAGCGCCCGTCCGACGGCGACCATGTCGAACTCGTCGCGCTCCATCCGGTCCAGCAGCTGCCCGATGCCGGTGACACCGGAGTCGTTGCCCTGGAAGGCACTGAAGAAGTCGCCGTCCAGGCCGACGGACCCGACCGTGAGGGTCGGCCGGCCGCTGATCTTCTTCACCCAGCCGGCCAGGTTCAGGTCGGAGTCCTGGAACTCCGGCAGCCAGTAGCGGCGGGTGGAGGCGTGGAAGACGTCGACACCGGCCTCGGCCAGCGGTGTGAGCAGGGCGTCCAGCTCCTGCGGGGTCTCGGCGAGCTTCGCCTCGTACGCGTCCGCCTTCCACTGGGACATCCGGAAGAAGAGGGGGAAGGCGTCGGACACGGCGGCGCGGCAGGCGGCCACGATCTCGGCCGCGAACCGGGTGCGGGCGACCAGGTCCCCGCCGTAGGCGTCGGTCCGCCGGTTGCTGCCGGACCACAGGAACTGGTCGATCAAGTAGCCGTGGGCGCCGTGCAGTTCGGCGCCGTCGAAGCCGAGGCGCTCGGCGGCGGCAGCCGCGTCGGCGAAGGCGGCGATGACGTCGTCGAGGTCCTTCTGCGTCATGGCGCGCCCCTTGGGCTCGCCGCTCAGGGAGATCCCCGAGGGCCCGACCGGCTCGGCGTCCGGGACGGGCCCGGCGCCTTCGGTGCGGGTGATGCCCACGTGCCACAGCTGCGGGATGATCGCGCCGCCCGCCCGGTGCACGGAGTCCGCCACGTGTCCCCAGCCCGCGAGCGCGGCCTCGCCGTGGAAGCGGGGAACCCGGTCGCTGGTGCCGGCGGACTCGTGATCGACGTAGGTGCCCTCGGTGATGATCAGCCCGACGTCGGCGGCCGCGCGGCGGGTGTAGTAGTCCGCCACGTCCTGCCCCGGAACGCCGTCCGGGGAGAACTGCCGGGTCATGGGGGCCATCGCGATCCGGTTCCGGGTGGTGAGCCCGCGCACCGAGAACGGCCGGGAGAGGGCGCTCGCGGCGCGGTCGGCGGCGCCGGCGGAGTCTGCCGTGCCGGCCGTGTCCGCTGTCGTCGCGTCTGTCGCCGTGTCCGCCGTCGTCGTGTCTGTCACGTCGATGTCCTGTCCGTAGCCGGGGTGTCCACCCGGGGCCAACACGCCCGGGCGGCGTGGACATCCCGGCATCGGCCGCGGCGACGGTAAAGAATGGGCAAAGAACGGAGTGGCCCTCCGGTGTGTGGTCCGGGTCGGCTCACTCGGGTTCGCCGGCGAACGTCGGGGCCAGCGCCGCCCGCAACCGCCCGGCGAACTCCTCCTCACGCCCCTCGAAGGCCGGGTACTCCCCGGCGAAGTGATGCCACTCGACGTAGCCCAGCGCCTCGTCCAGATCCTCGCGCCCCACCCACGTCCGCCCGGTCTCCGGCCACTCCCCGCTCAGCCGGAACACCTCCTGGAGCAGGGCGAACGGGAGCGGGTGCCGCTCCGCGAGCAGGGTGGCGTCGTAGAGGTCCTTGCCCTGGGCGTACGTGTCGTTGATCAGCCACATCACCTTCCACGCCAGGGACAGCGCGGGGGTGGCCCCGTACAGCACCGCGCCGGACGGCAGGACGACCCGCTCGGGCGGCTCGGGCAACTGCTCGCCGAACACGAAGTCCAGCTGCACCCACCCGCCCGGGGTGCCGGGAGCCTCCCAGGGCAGCATCATGCGGCGGCCGGGCACCCGCTCGTACGTCCAGATGTCCTCGCACACGGCCCCGGCGGCGCGGATCCGCACCCCGTGGGCTCCGCGCGCCGCCCGCGCCTCGGCCGCCGCCGCGACACCGGCCAGCAGCTCCGGGGTCCGCTCCTCCTCCATCCGCCACGAGGCGGGGGCGACCACGAAGTCCAGGTCACCGGGCTCGCGCGCCTCCTCGCCGAACCACAGGGCCATGAGCGCACTCCCGCGCACCACCAGCGCCTCGGCCCACGGGGACGCGGCCACGCCGTCCCGTACGGCGTCGAGCGCCGCGGCCCGGGCCCGCTGCCAGGCCCGGGTGGTCGCCGGGGAGGGGAAGACGGGGTCGGTGGTGCGGAAGGCGTTCGGGAACTGCTTGAGCGCGGGGTCGAAGACGGTGCGCTGCACGGCGTCGTCGTCCATCACCCGCAGCATCGTCCCCGGCACGGCGTCCAGGAAGCGGCGCCGTGCGTCCAGCCCGGCGGAGGGGGGTACGGGGCCGGAGGCCGGCACCACCTCGGGAAAGGGCGGGCGCTGTTCGCTGCTCATATCGCTTCCAACCATCCTTCGTCCAGCTCCGGACCGCTGTCCAGGAGCACGTACTCCCGCTCCACGTCGACCACTTCGTAGGCGTGCGCGGCCAGTTCCGCGAGCAGCGCGTCCAGCGCGAGCGCCGCCCGCCGGTCGCCCGTGCGGTGGCAGCGCTGGGTGACGAAGCGTTCCTCCCGGCCGTCCGCACGTACGCGGCGCGCGTTCCACGAGACGTGTGCCCCGTGCCGTACGGCCACGGCGACGAGGGCGGCCCGATCGCCGTCGTTCCCTTCGAGCAGGAGCTTCACGTGGTGCTCGAAGTGCCGTCGGCCGTGCGGATGTTCCTCTCCCGCGACTTCGGCGTCCTCGCGCGGCACCTCCGCCGCCCACGGCGCGCACTCGACCTTCACGCGCGCCACGGCGAACCCGTCCCCGGCCAGCGCCGCCCCGGTCTCGCGGACGGCGGCGAGCTCGTCCGCGTAGGACGGCCGGCTCCCGCGCAGCGTCAGCATCGGCTGGGAGGCGGTCCGGCCCCGCGCCAGCGCGATGTGCGTGAACTTCACATCGGGGCGCAGGGCGGCCCAGCGCTCCAGCCTGCGCAGTTCGTCGCCCTCGCACAACACGGTCATATGGCTCTCGTACACCAGGACAGCATGCCGCAGCGGCGTCGAACGGGCGCGCGGATTCGAGGGCCGCCGACGAGACCGGGCTGTGACCTGACCGACAGCCGCACACCGATGACTTCGCCGCCCGGCACCGGTCATCAGTGCGACATGACCGGAACCACATCCGCTCCAGAGACGGGACAGACCATGACCGACCAAGCCGTGAAGGGCCCTGCCAGCTACTTCCCCTCGATCGAGAAGAAGTACGGCCGCCCGGTCGCCGAGTGGAAGGACCTCATCCGCACCTCCCCGCTGACGAAGCACATGGAGCTGGTCGGCTGGCTCAAGTCCGAACACGGTCTGGGTCACGGGCACGCCAACGCCCTGGTGGCACACACGCTCGCGGAGGACAGCGCGGGCTGACCCGGGCGGATGCGGCAGAGGCGCGGGCGGCCACCCCCGGACGAACACAGAATCTGCACGCGCCAGTAGAGTGCGATGCTTGTTCGATTCGCCGGGAGGCGGAGGGGGAGGGATCGTGGGGGCACAACTGCGCGACACCGCTACGGAATTGGCGGGCGTGCTGTGGCGCGAGCACACCGTGTACCGGGAGCGGTCCGGGGGGATGGTCATCCGGGGCGAACACGTACGGCGCTGGATCAGCCTGGCCCCGGCGGGCGGCCGGGACGAGATCCTCGTACGTGCCGGGCGCATCCTGGACGGCGGCACCACCGCCCCGGCGCGCTCGGAGGCCGTGGTGCCCCTCTCCGCCGGTACGGCCGTACTCGCCGCCGCCTGCCGAAGGCTGCTGGCCGATGCGGCGTCCGATGCGGCGTCCGATGCGGAGCGGGTTCCGCGGGGCGGGGCGGCGCCCGGGTCCGGCCGGGCCCGCCGGCCGGGAAGGACGGCGCGCCGCAAGAGCGGGGGGCGGCACACCGGGTTCGGCTCGTGGGTGATCGTCATCTGCGTCGTCGGGGTGATCGGCCTGTACGTCTACAGCAACGCGACGCTGCACGGCTGACGGGTCCGACCGGGCCGGCCGCCGGTCACCGACGGACGAGGAGCGGAGCGCGTTCGTGCGGCGCGGCGGGGAGGCCGTCGTCGGTCGTTCCTCCCCGTTGACCGTGGTCTCTCTCCTCCGCGAGCCGGTCGGCGTCGCGGCCGGGCGTCCGAGGCCGGAGACCGGTGAGCACGCGTCCACCGGTAGCGGTGACGGGCCACCCGCCCGCCGGACCTCGGAAGCGGAACGCGAACGCGTGGATCACGGATCCTTCAGCCGGCGGCGGTGTCCGACTGCCCGGCGTCGTCGGCGGCGCCCGTCTGCCCCGAGCCCTCGCCCGTGCCCGGCTGCCCGGCACTCCCGCCCGTGCCCGCCTTCTCCCGCATCTTGCGCACCAGCTCGGCCTTCTGCTCGGCCGCGTTCTTGCGGTCGAGGTTGCGGTGCGGCCCGTTGTTCTGCCGTTCGGCGCGGGACTGCCGCTTGCGCTGGCCTCCGCCCATCCCCACGGGATTGTTGATGTTCTTGCTGTCGGTCATGAGTTCTCCCGGAATGAGACGGAAATAAGATGCAGCGGTCTACGGATTCGGCTGGGAAGTCCGCTCGGCGGACCACACGGCGGCCTTCTGAACCGTCGGCCCCGCGACGCGGACCGCCCCGGCCGTGAATGCGGCCCAGAGCAGATCCTGGCATCCGAAGAAGGACTCCCCCCAACTGTCCACCCAGACATGGACACGGGACGGACCGGCCACCGTGGCGTCCCACCACTCCCAGCCCCGGGAGTCCTCGTCCGGGTCGAAGCGGTACAGCCAGTCCTGGAGATCCCAGGGCCGCCCGCCCCCGGTGTGCTCCGCGTACGCCCCGCGGCCCGCCCGGGCGAACTGCGGTACCTGCTCCTCGCCCCCGGAACCCACCGCGGCGAACCACCCCGGCACCTCGTCGACCGGCAGGCTGTCCTGCTCGAAGTCCGCCGTGCAGCCCAGCCGTACGGCGGGCGCGAGCACCGAGCGCAGGCGCTCCACGTAGGCCGCGGCGTCCCCTGGGACATCGATGACGAAGAGGGAGAGGACCGGGGGCGCGGCATCCGTGTCCGGACGCTCCCCCACACGCCGGAGCTCGGCGGCCAGGCTGTCGCTGGTGTGCATCATCTGAGGTGGGTCACCCTTCCTGGACCACGCGTCCCGAACCGGGGACGATAGCATCCCGCAAGCCGTCGAGCAGTTTATCGGGAATGCCGTACAGGTGCGGCCCCTTGGTCGGGTCGGATATCTCTGGGTATTCCTTCAGAAGTGCTTTCCATTCCTGTCGGGTGAACGCGTCACCGTCAGGGTGGTCGGCCTTGTTCTGTGGGAGCGCATTCTCGTGAATGGAATCGCGATACGACTTCGGGATTTCGTACGACACGATCTGTCCGCCGTCCGAACGGAATTCGACGGTGTGTTTCATGTCGCCGCTCATATTGAGGTAGAGCTTCCCGTGCCCGGTGATCGTCACCTCGCCGTTCTCGCCGATGTGGACCCGCTGGCTCAGGGGATGATCCGTCTGCTTGCGGTAGACCGTCACCGTCTCGTCCGGGCAGTCGACGGGCGCGAGCCCGAGCGGGTCGGCCGAGGTGTGGGGGTTGGTGACGTACGTCGAGGGGTTCGGGGCGGGCAGGAGCCCGAGCGGGTCCGGCGTCAGATAGCGGGCCGTCTCCGGGTCGTAATGGCGGAAGTAGTTGTAGTGCAGCCCGGTTTCCGGATCGAAGTACTGTCCGGGGAAACGCAGCGGGGTGTAGGCGGTGGAGGTGCGCGACCATGTGGTCGTGCCCCACAGCGTGGCACGCGTGCGCCAGGCGATGTCACCGGACTCGTCGACGAGTTCGGTGGGCGTGCCGACGAGGTCGGTGACGATGGCGAAGAAGCGCCGGTCCACTTCCTTCTGGGAGGAGTCGGCCGTCACGATGCGCTCGGTCTGGGCCAGCGGACGCAAGCCGGCGTGGTCCCAGGTGAGGACGACCGGGTGCGGCAGACCGGTGGAGGTCGTGGTCTGTTCGCAGAGGGTGTTGCCGTCCCAGGTGAAGGCCGTCCGCTCGACGACGGTGACGCCGTCGGGAGCGAGCCGCTGCTTCTCCGTACGGCGTCCGAGCGGGTCGTAGAGGTAGCGCCACCGGGTGCCGTCCGGGGTGACGACGGCCGTCAGGCGGTCCTCGGCGTCCCAGGTGTAGCGCCAGGTGTCGGGCTTGCGCGACAGCCGTGTCCGCTGCCGCAGGACGATGCGGCCCGCGGCGTCGTGCTCGTAACGTACGTCCCCGGCACGGGTGATGCGCGTCCCGGAGTACGCGCGCGGGCCGGTCGCCTCCTGCCCGGGCATGGACGCGGGCCAGGAAGCGGCGGTCTGGTTGCCCGCCTCGTCGTAGGCGTACGTCTCGCTCCAGCCGTCCGCGTGCACCGAGGTGACACGGCCGGCCGGGTCGAGGCCGAAGCGCCGGGGGCCGGACAGCGCGTCGTCGATCCCGGTCAGCATCCCGTCGGAGCGGTAGGCGTACGTGCGGCGGTTGAGGCTGCGTCCACCGGACGCGGTCTCCTGCCCGGCGACGCGTCCCGCCGCGTCCCACTCCGTCGTGAACGTGAGCATCTCGCCGAAGCGGCGCACCAGTTCGCGACCGGCCGCGTCACGGTCGAACGCCACCTCGTGCCCGCCGCTGGTCTGCCGGACGAGCCGTCCCGCCACGTCGTACGCGTACGTGGCGACCTGGCCGGAGGGGGTCACGCGGCGGGTGCGGCGGCCCAGGGCGTCGTAGGCGTACGTGGTGACCCTGCCGTCGGCCAGCTCCGTCTTGACCCGGCCGCTGCGGTCGTACTGGTAGCGGAGTTCCCCGTCCGGGCCTGCGGCGTGCAGCAGTTGGCCGCCGGGGCCGTACGTGAAGGCGGTGGTCCGGTCGCCCGCGGTCTTGCGGATCACCCGGCCGGCGTGGTCGCGCTCGTAGTCGACGGTCTCGCCCAGAGGCGTGGTGCGGCGGACCACCTGGCCGAGGGGGTCGAGCTCGTAGCGGAGGTCGCGCCCGTCGAAGTCCGTCTCGCCGATCACCCGTCCCCCGGCGTCGTACGCGTAGCTCCACTCCAGGCCCTGCGGATTGGTCACCCGGGTCAGGCGCAGCTCCGCGTCGTGGTCGAACGTGTGGCGGCACCCGTCCGGGCCGGTGCGGGCGACGAGGAGGTCGAAGTGGCTGTACTCGTAGCGGGTGGTGCGGCCCAGCGGGTCGGTGTGGGTGAGGCAGTTGCCCTCGCCGTCCCAGGTCCACGACTCGGCGGTGCCGTCGGGCGCGGTGCGGCGGGCGAGCTGTCCGTCGGCGTTCCACTCGAAGCGGGTGACCCCGCCCGAGGCGTCGGCGGACTCCAGGAGGCGGCCGAAGGCGTCGCGCCGGTAGCGGACCGTGGAACCGAGCGGGTCGGTCACCTCCAGCGGCAGGCCCGCGCGGTCGCAGCGTACGGTCGTGACCTCCCCCGCGGCGTCGACGACGGTGGCGGGGCGGCCGTACGCGTCGTAGGTGTAGCGGGTGGTCCGCCCGGCGGGGTCGGTGATGGAGAGCCGGTTGCCCCGGTCGTCGAACTCCTGCCGCCACCGGGCACCGCCGGGTGCGGTGATCCCGGTCGCGTGCCCCGAGGTGTCGCGCTCGGCGCGGATCGTGCTGCCGTCGGCGCGGGTGAGGGCGGAGAGCCGCCCCTCCTCGTCGTAGGAGTAGAGGGTCGTCCGGCCGAGCGGGTCCGCGGTGCCGGTCCGGTTGCCGCGGTCGTCGTAGGTGAAACGGGTGGTGTGGCCGAGCGGGTCGGTGGTCGCGAGGATGCGGGACCCCGGGCCGATGAGGTGGCGTGTGGTGTGGCCCTCGGCGGTGGTGAGGGTGGTGGTGCGGTGCCCCGTCGCGGGATCGGGCTGACCGTGGTCGAGAGTGACGCGGAAGTGGCCCGCCTCGCCGCCCTCGGAGGTCACCCGGTGCTGGTCGTCGTAGGTGTAGGCGTAGCGGCGGCCGTTGGAGTCGGTCCAGCCCGTGACGCGGTGGTGGGCGTCGTACGTGAAGGCGAGAGTGGCGCCGGAGGGCTTGGTGACGGTCGTGAGATCGCCGTCCGTGTACCCGTAGGCCATGACAGGCCGGTCCGTCCGGCCGCCGGGCCCGTCGTCCGTACCGGTCAGCGTCAGTGCGGTGACGCGCCCGTCGGCGGTGGCCAGGGACAGGTGGTAACCGGCCGAATGGACCAGGGCCAGCGGGGAGCCGTCGTCCGTCCGGTCGATGGTGATGGTGTTGCCGTTGCTGTCGGCGATCTGGACGAGCCAGGCTTCGCCGTCCTCCCCGGGCTCCGTACCGTCGGGGCCGGCGAAGTGCTTGGTCAGGCGGGTCTCGGGGTCGGTCAGCGTGTAGTCGCCGGCCTCGTCGCGGCTCAGGGCGGTGCGCGAGGTCCCGCTCTCCGGGCGGGTGGCCAGCCCCGGCACGGGGTGCGGGTAGGTGATGAGCAGGCCGTCGTCGGTGACGTGGATGACGCCGTTGGCGTCGATCTCCAGGCGTTCGTCGACGGTGGAGGACCAGGAGGGTCCGAAGAACCGGCCTGCGGTGTAGCCCGACTCCACCCGGCGGGTGAAGGCCAGGGGCAGCACCCCGGGCAGCACCACGTCGGTCTGGGGCAGATACATGCGCCCGGAGGCGAGGTCGACCGGGTCGGTGCCTTTGCACGTCCGCTCACCGTCGGGCCGGTTGTGGGTGCCGTCGGGTGCCGCGCGCTCCAGGTTGCGGGCGTCGGAGGCGAGGTCGGCGGCCTCCTTCACCACCCGGGCGCCCTTGACGCCCGCCCCCGCGCCGCCGGTCGCGGCGGTGAGGGCCAGGTCCGGCAGGAGCCGGCCGAACCCCTCGGCGGGGTCCTTCATGAATCCGTCGATCATCTGCTTGCCGGTGCCCCAGGGGTCGTTGGCGACCCGGACGAGCCCGGCGGCGGTGTTGTTGAGCGCGAGCGCGTACTCCGCGGGGTGCGTGATGTTGTACGGGTCGGTGGGGTTGACGCTCCGCGCGAAGTTCACGATGCCCGCCGCGCCCTTGACGACGCCGCCCGCGATATGGGTCTTGATCACCTGGTACTCGGCGAGCCCGTCCATGGCCTGCTCGGCGTAGCGCGGCTTCGGCGGCGCGGCGTCCCGGGCCGCGGTCACGGCCTTGCGCGCGGTCTCGGCCGCCGTGTTGCGCTGCTTGCGCGCCTCCGCGAGCAGTTCCTGCGCCTCCTCCATCCGCCCGGTGCCCGGGTCCTTGAAGGCACCCGGCTTGGGCGGCAGAGTGGAGGGGTCGCGTTCGTCGGCGGGCTTGGCGTTGTAGGCGTCGACGGCCTTGTTGTACGTGTCCGCCTTCGCGTTGTACGCGTCCCTGGCCTCCTCCGACGCCTTGGTCCCCGCCTTCCACTTGTCGATCGCGGTCTGCGCCTGCCCCTGCGCCCACTCCACGGTCCCGGCGAAGGAGTCGAGCGCACCGGCGGCCTTCTCGAAGGCGTCGGCGGCCTTGAACCACTTGGGCGGCTCGATGGACACGGAGTCCCGGAAGGCGTCGGCGGCCTGCCCCTTGATCGTGGACGAGTCGACCCCCTTGAGCCCGCCGCCGACCTGGTCGAACGACCCCTGCAGCTTCCGCAGATGGGTGGCGGAGGCCCGGATCGTGGACGGACTGCCGTAGATGAGCTTGGTCTTGTCCTCGGTCTGCCCGAGGTCCATCTCGTCGACCTCGGCGCCCATCCGGTTCGCGACGGACCGGGACTTCTCCCGGACCCAGTCCGCCCCGGACTCCCAGCCGGCGTCGTCCAGCCGGTCACCGGCCCAGTTCCCGGCGTCCTCGACCCGGTCACCGGCCCACTCGACACCGTCCTCGACCGCGTCCTCGACGACATCGGGCGTGATGTCGCTGACGAAATCCTTGAACCCCATGCCCTAGTTCCCCCCGCCGCCCTGCTGCTGCCGGGCCCGCTCCTCGGGCGATGGCCCGAACATGTCGTCCACGGACCGGTCGAACGCCTCCTGGTCCACGCCGAACAGCTCGTTCAGCTGCTCCGCCTGGCGCCCGCCGTTCCCTTCCGTGACGAGGGCCCGTCCGGTGTCCTTCCAGGTCTGCCCGGCCTCGTCCGCCGTCCGCTCGAACGACTCGCGGCTGTAGTCGGGGCTCAGATAGTCCGGGGTGAGCACATCGCCCCACCCCTGCTTGACGATCTCGTCCTCCGAGGCATGCGGATTCCCCACGCCCGCGTTCACGGCGATCTTCAGCGTGCCCTGGACGTACTGGTCCTCCTCCCACACGATCCCCGCCGCCAGCCCGAGCTTGGCCGCGATCGCGTTGGCGTCCTGGACGAGCGCACGCACCCCCCACTCCCACCGCTCGCAGAAGTCCTCGAAGTCCACCGACAGCCCGTGATGCCCGGCCTCCATCCCGGTCATCGACAGCTCGGACAGCCCCTTGCCCAGCACCGCACCCGTGCCGTCGCCGATCTCCTTCAACTCGGCCACGGCCCCGCGCAGCCCGGAGGTGATCTTCTGAACGCTGACCGGATCGACGTTGAGGTCTTCAGCCCCCGTACCGCTCACAGCTCCCGCCCCCCGCCGGGTACGCCGGCATCGGCATCGACGGCGACGGCATCCGGCACGATCCCCACGACCGGCGGGAACAGCATCGACCCGTCCGGATCGGCCACGTTCACCGCGACCCCGGCCGGCACCCCCATCGCCGGAATGACCTCGTCCAGCAGCCGGGCCCCGCGAAACGCCGCGTACTCCCAAGTTCCGGAGGCCGCCCCGGCAGTCCCCTCCACCACCGCCCGCTCCTCGGCGAACCGCGCCAACGCCGCCTCATCGGTGAACGCGCACACCCACCGGATTCCCCCGAACTCCGCGGTCCACAACCCGCCCCGGTCGTACGGCACGAGCACGAGAGCCCGCCGCAGCTCACCCACCAGAGCCCCCGGATCCCCGACCCCGGCCCGCCGCTCGGCCATCCGATCCACCAGCGCTGCCCCGTCACCCACTGGAAGCCCTCCCCGCACGTGAGCTGTCGCCCTTCACTACTGCACACGCTAGGACACCACGCACAGGGGGAACCAACGGTTCCGGCCGCCCCACGTCGGCGGCGGTCGGAGGCGGGAGCCGTACGGCGGCACAGGTCGAAGGGGTAGCGGGCGGCGTCGGGCTGTGGTGTCACGTGGCCTGGCCTGCTCCCGGAAGAAGGCTGCCGTTCGTGAATCACTCCGACCCCGAGCCCGGCGAGAACGCTGAACCGTCGAGCACCGGCGGGCTGCCGCGGCGGAGGTGATCAGGAACCGCCCCCGGCTCAGGGGAAGAGGGCGCGGGCGGCCGTGCGGAAAGCCTCTTGCGTCATCGGCATGAGATCGCAGAAGTCGACCAGCCCGCCGTCGCGCAGCGCCGGGTCGTGCGGGATGCGCACCATGGTCCGCACGCGGCTGCCGAGTCGGCCCTCCGCTTCGGTGAGACCGGACTGCCCTTCGGCCGTTCCCGTCACGTCGGACAGGACGAGGACGGCCTCGGACACGAGCCGGGCGTGGCCGTGCTGGTCGAGCCAGGTCAGCTCCGCCGCGGTGTCCGCCAGTTGCCCGGGGTCCCCGGAGCAGGCGACCACGAGCCGGTCGACGTCACCGAAGGTCCCGCGCAGCGACGGCCCGGGCGGCGCGAAGCCGGCTGCGTAGTCGATCACGAGGGTGCCCAGCCCGCGCATGCGGGACAGGATGTCCCGGTGCTGCCGGGGCGGGGGCGGTGGCTGGCCGGCGGGAGCGTACTGGTGCACGAAGTCCGCGCCGTTGGAGTCCTTGAGCGTCACCCAGCCCCCCGAGGGGGTGAGGGCCAGGGCGTCGGGGGAGATGGTCGCCGACACCCGGGGGCCGGGGGAGACCTGCCCGTACCCGGCCGCCTCGTCGGTCGCCATGCGGTATCCGATGACGTTCGCCGCGGGATGGAACGGCAGCATCAGTACGGGGGGACGCCCGGGAGCGGGTTCGGCCTCGGCGACGGCGGAGGCGAGCTGCACGGCTACGGTGGACCGCCCGCAACCGGTTCCCCCGCCGAAGATCAGGGCGAGACGGCCCTGGCGGCCCGTCCTGCTGTCGGCCGGCCGGATGACCGTCCGCGCGCCCGCCTTCCTGCGGCGGAGGAGACCACGGCGAGGGGGCTGCTCGGGGCGGCCCGGCAACCGGAACCACTTCGTGAGCTGCCGCCCGCGCCGCCCGGGCTCATGGACGTCCGTGTCCTCGTCGTCCGAGGCGAGTTCCCTCCCCGGCACGAGGGGTACTTCGGCCTCGGGCGGCAGCGGCACCGGGTGCAGGAGGTGTGGATCCGGCGCGGCCCGGGAGGACAGGTCGAGCCGGGCGTCGTCGATGAGGACCCTGGTGCTCTCGGGGAGCCACCAGGAGAACGGCTGCAGGAACGCGTCCCGGGGGACGCGGTCGCGGAAGGCGGCCAGCAGGGACTCCGCCGACATCGCCCTGTCACGCGCGGGCAGCGTCAGGAACGGGCGCAGGACGGCGGACAGGCACGGGTCCGTGATCTCCTCGGCAAGCTCGTGACCCACCGTCTGTGCCCGGGCGTCGTCGTCCCCGGTCAGCAGGGGGGCAAACTGCGCCCCGCCCGTCGGGTGCCAGTCCGTACGGGCCCCGAGAAGTCCGAGGAGAGCGGCGAGCGCGCGCACGTCCGCCCCCGTCCGGCCGGGTGCGGGGGCGGCTCCCGGGTCGGCGATCCGGGAGCGGTGCCAGCCGACGAGCAGCGGTCCGTCGAGGGTGAGCAGCACGCGGTCCGCCGACAGATGGCCGTGCACGACTCCCGCGTGGTGGCTGTGATCGAGTGCCGAGGCGAGGCGCTGGCCGAGCACCAGGATCAGGTCCGTGCCGAAGCTCTCGTGGAGCCGGAGCCCCTGGGCGAGGGTGCGCAGCGTCGGTGCGCCCTGCCCGAGCCGGGTGAGCGCGCCGGTGGCGGCGGCCCAGGAGTTCCTGGCGCCGCCCAGGTCGGCGTCGAGGAGCGAGGGGAGGCAGGGGTGATCGAACCGGGCGAGGGCGAGGGCTTCCCGGCGGATCACGGACGCGCCGCGCGCCGTGCTCGCACGGATCACCGCGGTGTGCCGGCCGTCGGTTCCGGCGTAGAGGGAGGGCCCGCCCGGTTGCCTGGCCTGCCAGGTGAGCCGGTAGTCACCGAGGGACTGGACGCCGTCGGTGGCCGACCAGGTGGTGTTCGTCTGCGAGTAGCCCACCATCGGGAACTGGGGGTAGATGCTCCCCGGGGGACTGAACCGGATCTCCCGCGGCAGCGTGGGCTGTTCCGCCCACTCCTGTGCCGAGAGCCCGCTCAGCCCGAGCCGGTCCTGGAGCGCGGGACTCAGCCAGGCGAAGGCCGTGGTGTCGTCGGCCAGTCGGCTCGTGCCGTCGGGGCGGCTCAGCCAAGCGGGGAAGTCCGGTGACCGGCCCACCAGTTCGGCGATGTGCTCGGACACCCGACGGGTGGAGGCGAGCACTTCGGTGGTGGGGACGGCGTCCAGGAGGATGTCCCGGGACCGGCTGGTGAACGCGAAGACCCGCTGCTGGGGCAGGACCGCGGCGGCGGGTGATCCGTCTCCGGCCTCGGCGGGACGGAGCATGCCGCTCAGGAACACCTCGGCCAGATGGGCTGTGGTGACCGGGCGGGGCAGGGAGCGGACCACCAGCCGCATCACCGGGATCGTCAGCGGTGACACCGCCGCCAGGTGTGCGGCCAGGCGGTAGGCCTCGGGGGAGACCGCGCGGCGGAACCGCTGCACCTGTGCGTCGGGCCGGACGCGGCGAGCCCGCCCCTTCGTGTGCGAGGAGGCTCCGGCCCCGGGCGGACGCTGTTGCTCCGCCGCGTCGGCGTCCCACAGGGCGAGCACCCTGCTGGACCCACCGGACGCGGTGACCACGGCCCACTCGGCGAACGCCTCGGGCGACGGCGTCAGGACCGGGACGGGCGTCATGTCGAACGGGGCGAGCGCCTCGGGCAGGACGGGATGACGCACCCGCCAGGTGGCGTTGGCGGCCCCCGGGCCCGGTGACTGCACCGACCAGCGCCGGGTGGGCAGTCCGGAACCGCGCCACATCCGGGGCGGCAGCGTGTGGATCACCGCGGTCGGGCCGCAG
Source organism: Streptomyces sindenensis (assembly GCF_014649035.1). Lineage (GTDB taxonomy): Bacteria > Actinomycetota > Actinomycetes > Streptomycetales > Streptomycetaceae > Streptomyces > Streptomyces sindenensis. The sequence goes on along the minus strand of NZ_BMSG01000002.1, from coordinate 28,463 downwards.
GCGGCCCAGCGCGACAGCACGGCTCGCATGGCACCGGTGCGCCATCCGGGTCCGGCCCCGTCGGAGATCACCAGGGTCATGGTGCGGCCCGACGGGTCGGTGAGGACCTCGGCGGACACGGTCGGCGCGCCGGGGACGAACGGACGGGAGCTCAGCCGGGGCATCCGGCCGGGCCGCAGCCGCAGTCCGTAGGTGCGGATCTGGCGGAAGGCGCCGAGGTGTGCGAGCAGCGAGTTGAGCTCCGAACACAGCTGCTGCCACAACAGCATCGAGACGCCGTCGTCGACGACCACGGTGAGGTCCAGCCAGCGGTCGCGGGCGGGTCGCGTCACCACGTCGAGGAGGCCCGAGTGGGCGATCTGCGCGGCGGTCCCGGCTTCGTCCAGCCGCTCGGCCGAGGGGTGCGGGCGGTACTGCTTCAGGGGGCGCAGCGCGCGTGCCGTCCGTAACGGGAGGGCGAGTGCGTGCGGATGGGGGATGCGTACGGGCAGGGCGCGGCTCCGGTCCTCCTCGGGCCGCTCGTTCTCCGCCGCCGTCCCGGGATCCGGGGCGTCGGATCCGCCGTCGGGGCCTTGGTCCGCCATGGTGCCGTCGTCGGGGTCCCGGTCCCCCGTGCTGCCCTCGTCGGGGCCGGTTCCGTCGCCCCCGTCGGCCGGCGCCGCTTCCGCGGGCGCGGCCCCGGCGGCGTGCAGTTCGGCTCGCGGGGCTCCCGCCGCCGGCGACTCCGCCCTGCCGGCCCTCTCCTTCGTCTCGGGCCATGCCGTCACCGGCGGGGCACCGGGTCCCCCGGTGGTGCCGGGCGGACGGGCGTCCCCGCCCAGGAGGCCGGCGGCCACCGCCAGAGGCGCGTCGGCGGGCATCCGCTCGGCCAGCCACAGGCAGTCGGCCAGCTCCTCGGCCGTGACGTCGAAGCCGACGTCCCGCAGCAGGGAGAGCAGACGGCCGGGCATGCCTACAGAGCACCCCCCAGCCGGTGCAGCACCGCTTCCAGCAGTCCTTCGGCGTCCAGATCGACCCCGCCCAGCCGAAGGAACGCGGCGTTCAGCAGCTGGTCCGTGGCCAGCTCGCCGGGTGCCCGCTTGGCCAGGAACGCCCGTACCAGATCGTCGACCTGGGGCAGCGCGTCCGCGCCCAGATGGGCCGCCACGATGGCGCGCAGCCGCTCCTCGTCGGGGTCCGGCAGGTCCAGCCGCAGGCAGCGGCGCAGGAAGGCGGGAGGGAATTCCCTCTCGCCGTTGCTCGTGATGACGACGACCGGGAACTCCTGGCAGCGCACGACACCCCGGTGGACGGTCACGGTGTCGCCGCCCCGCGCGCTGTGGACCTCGATGTCGTCCTCGCCGGGCGGCAGCCGGGAGAGTTCGGGGATCTCGAACTCGCCCTCCTCGAAGACCGTCAGGAGGTCGTTGGGCAGGTCGACGTCTCCCTTGTCGAGCTCGTCCACGAGCAGCACGCGGGGGAGCCCGTCCGACACCAGCGCGGTGCCCAGCGGCCCGAGCCTGATGAAGTAGCCGATGCCGGGGGCGTCGCCGTCCCCCTGCCGCCGGAGGTTCGTCTCGCGCAGCCTGCCCACCGCGTCGTAGTGGTACAGCGCATCGGCCAGCGTGGACCGGCTGTTCACCGGCCACCGCAGGACGGGCCCCAGGGAGAGCTCGTGGGCCACCGCATGGGCCAGGGACGACTTGCCGGTGCCCGGATGGCCGGTGACCAGCAGCGGCCTGCGCAGGTGCAGGGCGGCGTTGACGATGTCCCGCTGGGTGGGCCCGATCAGATAGGGGCGGGAGTCCCCGGGGGCGCCCGCTCCGAGGGCCCCGGTGGGCTGCCGCTCGCCGAACCGCCGCCAGGGCGGCGCCGCCGGCATGTCCACCCGGCGCGGTGGTCCTTCGCCGCGGAACAGCCGCCAGCTGCCGGGGTCCTGCGGAGGGGTGCGTTCTGCTGCCGTCATGAGGTCGCGTCCTCCCAGGACGGGTCGCTCCAGTAGGGCTCGGGCGGGGTGCGGGACGCGTCGTCCCACACGAGTACGGGGGCCACCGCTTCCTCCCCGGCGCTGCCCGGCGTCCGCGCGCGGTGCGCCCGGACCCGTTCGGGCAGGCTGCGGGGGTGGCCGTTGAGCATGAGTGCGGTGAGCTGGTCGATCCGGCGCGGTGAGTCGTTGCGGTCCCACAGCGCGACGGGTATGCCCTGCGCCAGGCAGACGACCTGGAGCCGGGGGCGGTGCTCCGGAGAGCAGCCGATGGCGAGCCGACCCGTCTGCTGGTCCTGGTGCAGGAGCCGGTACACGTGCTCCGGCTCGCTGTGCTCCGGCATGAGCCGGGTGAACGCTCCCGCGGGGAAGCCCACGGACCGCGCCTCCCAGGCCCTCAGCCTCTTCAGCGACTGCGTGCGCAGTTCCGGGCACCGTACGACGACGGCGTACTCCACCCCGAGGACGGAAGGGAAGCCGCCGTCCGCGTCGCCGTCGTCCCAGCGGTCCACCGGGAGGTCGAGGTCCTCCGGCTCGACCACGAACTCGACCAGAGGCGATCTGCGTACCCGCACGGCGGCGGGGACCTCCCGCAGGAGGACGTCCTGGACGAGCCGGGCCACCTCCTGCGGACCGCGCGGCTCGTCGTCCGCCAGCACCTGCCGCACCACACCGTCCTCGCCGGTGCCGGGGTCGTACCAGACGGTGCAGAGGTGACCGCCCGACGGGGACCTGGTCAGCTGCACGGTCAGACGTGGTTCGGCGGGTGTCGTGCGGGCCCTTCTGACGTGGGCCCAGTCCTCCGCGTCGGTGCGCCGGGACAACAGGACCGACTCGTGCACGCCGATCCTCGCCGCCACCGCCGCGACCCACTCCCGCAGCTCGTCCCGCTGCGCGGTGGGCGTCAGGGCGGCGACGTACTCCACCGCCGTGAGCAGGGCGGGCACCCGGTGCGGGGTGTCGGTGGATCCGCTGTCGCCCCAGTAGTTCTCCAGGGCGAGCACGAGACGGCGCACGGCGTCGTCCGGTTCGCCGCGGCGCGCTTCGAGCGGCTCGTCCCAGAAGGTGGTGTTCACCAGTGCGTCGCGCGCCGCCTCTTCGAGCAGCCGGCCGGGCTCCCCCTCCAGGAGGGCCAGCAGGGAGGCGAGTTCCAGGGGTGTGAGGATGCCCGGGACCAGAGCGCCGCGGCACAGCGAGAGCAGCTTCAGCGCCGTCTCGCGCAGGGCACGGGGCAGTTCGTCGGTGAGGACGGCGGCGGCGCGGGGCTGGGTCAGTACGAGCTCCACCAGCGAGGCGACCGACGCGTCGGCCCTGGAGCCGGCCGGCAGCCCGAGAGCCGAGAGGACCCGGTGGGTGTGGCGCAGCCGCTGGTCCTCGTCCGGCAGGAGGTTCAGGACCACGGTGTGGAGTTTGTGCCGCAGCACCGGGGCGACCGCGCCGGACGGCCTTCGGGTGTCGCCGTGCGCCGGGCCGGCGGGGAACTCCGTGGCGTCCAGGAACCGTTCGACGGCCTGCCACGGGGCGACGATGGCCCGGCGCAGCACGTTCTCGCCGCGGAAGGGACCCTCCGGCGGTGACATCACCCCCAGCACGAGCCCGACCGACGCCTGTTCCTTGTCGCACCACAGGGGGCCTCCGCTGTAGCCGGGGCCGATCGCGGCGCCACGCGGCGCACCGTCCACGAATCCGTGGTCGTGCTGGACCGAGCCGACGCTGCTGTCCGCGTACGTGAACGAGGAGCCGTCCCCGTACCACGCGCGGACCTCCTGACCACGGTCCATGTACCGCCAGGACGCGGCGGCAGCGGGAGCCGCGGGCTCCACCGCCAGCTCCAGCACGGCCAGATCGCCGCCCCAGAGAGGCTCGCCCAGCACCACGGGAATGTCGGGGGCTCCCGCGCGGTGCGCGGCTTTCCACGCCACGAGCCGTGCGGGGAGCGCGGGCCCGTCGGGCAGACAGGGGAAGCGCACCCGCAGCGAGGCGTCCTCCGGGGCCCGCCGCGCGAACATGGTGCGGCCCAGCGCCTCGTTGACCACATGGGCGCAGGTCAGCAGCTGCCGCCGGCCCAGGTAGACGCCGCTTCCCACGACCCGGGCCGTGCCGGAGCTCAGGACCGACACCAGGGACAGCCGTGCGGCGTCGTGATCGGACGCGTCACGATCGCCCCGGCCGCGCATCTCAGCGGTCCGTGGCGGTCTGCTGTCCCAGGTGCCAGTTCGCGGTGACGGTCAGTGTCGCCTCGCCCGCCACGCCGACGACGCCCAGCTTGAGGTCGTTCCCGATCCTGACCCCGAAGCTGACGGATATCTCGTCGGGAGCATCGGGCACGGAGGCCGCGGTGTCACGGATCTGCTGAAGGAGGGGGACCAAGGGGGACAGCACCCCCCGCAGCGCGGTTCCGGCGACGGCTCCCAGCCGCGATCCTCTCGCCACGGGTACGGAGGTGCCGAAGCCGGGCGCCGAGGTCTCCTCGGGGGTGGCTGCCGGGAAGACCTGAAGCGCCAGCGACGACCCGTCTTCGAACGCGAACTCCATGAAGTCTGACACGGAGCAATCTTCTCCCAACTGGCCCGCCGATAGGCGCGATCAGGCAAAAAAGATCGGCCGGGAGAACGACCGCGAGGGCGCTCGCCCCGGCTGCCGCGGCTGTGGCTCGTACAACCAACCGGCCTCCTCCGTGGTCTTGCCCGACGACGCCCGATGATCGACATCGGCCGCCGGACAGGACTGAAGGACTTGATGAACCCAGCCAGACGCACGACCGCCACCGCCCTGGTTCTGGCCACGGCCGGCGGAGTGCTCTACACCACCGCCGTACCCGCCTCCGCGGCGGTGAGCTGCACCTCCCCCGTCTTCACGAGGCAGTTCTTCGCGAACACGACGTTCTCGGGTACGCCGAAGAAGACGGACTGCGATTCCGCGGTCAACCAGAACTGGGGCAGGGGCGCGCCCGCCTCCGGCGTACCGTCCGACCACTTCGGCGTGCGCTGGTCGGTGACGCGCGACTTCGGCTCCGGCGGCCCCTTCACCTTCACGGCCTCCGCCCGGGACGGCATGCGGGTCTACCTCGACGGCGTCCGCAAGATCGACGTCTGGAAGAACGGCTCCACGACCGTCAAGAAGACGGTCAACGTGACGATCCCCAAGGGCAAGCACACGCTCCGCTTCGACTACGTCAACTGGACGGGTGCCGCGAACGTCTCGTTCGCCTACGCACCGCGCACCTCCGCCACGTACGACAAGGTCAAGCCCCTCGCCCCCACGGGCACGGCCGTCTCGTACAACTCCTCCACCGGCGCGGCCAAGGTCACCTGGAGCAGGAACCAGGAGATGGACCTGGCCAACTACCGGGTCTACCGGCGACTGAAGGGCACGCCGTACGGAAGCAAGCAGCTCGCGACGACCACCGCCAGGTCGTACACCGACAGCACGCTGCCCAAGACGGGCGCGGCCTACTACTACGAGGTCCGGGCCGTCGACAAGGCGGGCCGTGTCTCCGTTGGCAGCCCCGACAAGCCCGTCACCACGATCGACAGGACGCCGCCCGCCGCGCCCTTCCTCGAATGGGACTCCTGCCCGGCCGACCAGCCGTACGCGGCACCGCAGTTGGTCACCACCCCGAAGAACGCGGCCGACATCGCCCGGTACGAGATGCAGCGGCTCGACGCCGCGACGAAGAGCTGGAGCACGATCTACTCCGGCACCAAGGGGGCGATCTGCGACACCGGCTACCGTGCCGACGGCAGCAGGGTCACCTACCGGGGCCGGGCCCGGGACGCCGCCGGGAACTGGTCGGCGTACTCGGCGGCCACCACGTTCACCACCCCCGACCTGACCCCGCCCGCCGCCGTCACGAAGCTCCGAGCCGAGTACCGGTCGGGCGTACCGCATCTCCTGTGGTCGCCCGTCACCGACGCCGCTGCGTACCAGGTCCTCCAGTACGACCCGGCGACCGGCGGTTACATCGACGCCCGCCCCGCGGGGACCCCCGGCACCCGGACGGACGTGGTGCCGCGCCAGTCGGCGGCCGTCGCCGACAGCTACCGGTACGCCGTGCGCGCCGTGGACGCCCAGGGCAACGCCGCCGCGCCGGTGGAGATCACGCTGAAGACGGCCGACCGGCCGGAGGCGATCCCCGCGTTCACGACCACGGCAACCAGGTTCGACGAGGGCGTGATAGTCGCGTGGAGCAGCGTCGACCCGTGGACGGTCGACGAACGCGCCCTCCCGACCTACAAGATCATCCGAACCGACACCGCGACCGGCGAGAGCGACATCGTCGACCAGTGCAAGCCGTTCACCTCGGTGGACCTGCCGCTGACCGCCCCGGACACGTACTGGACCTGGGCGGACGACAACGCTCCGCTGTCCGCCCGCAAGCAGGTCAACGGCACGTGCTGGGACGTCCGGGGGAAGTCGGAGACGAGGTACGAATACCGAGTCGTGACGACCGACCGCTACGGGAAGGCATCACAGCCCGGCCCGCCGGCCGAGGCGACCACCCCGGACACCCAGCGCCCCGCCCCGGTCGAGAACCTCACCGCGGAACGGGTCCCGCTCGGCGTCCGGCTGACCTGGACGCCGCCGGCCGACACCGACGTACGCCGCTACCACGTATGGCAGGGCGTCACCGACCCGGAGAGCGGTGAGACGGTCTGGAAGGAGAACTGCTGGTCCGGCAGCTCCCTGGCCGACACCGAGATCCTCTGCCCGACGGTCGCCGACGGCGCCACCCACGTCTACAAGGTGGCAGCCTCGGACGACCGGCTCCTGCACGACGACAACCCCCTCGACGTCCTCCATTCCGCCGAGGTCTCGGTCACCCTTCCCGACACCCGCCCGCCGGGCTGGACGGAGACCGACGTCCGCGAGGGCCAGTACCCGAATCTGTACGTCGGCTGCTCCGAAAGCTCCGGCCTGGGGGACTGCTCCCGCTTCACGGACTACCGCGTGGAACGCTGGGACCCCGCCACCGCCTCGTACGCGACCCTGACGGAGGGCACGACGGGCGACGCGGCGTACTACATGGACATGTCGGTGCACGAGGACCTGCTCGGCCTGTACTACTACCGCGTCGTACGCCTCGACGCCTCGGGCGCGGAAGCCGCGACGCGATCGACGGCGTACGGGATCTGGAACTCCTGGCTCTGACCGGGCGGGACACGGGGAGGGGGCCGGCGGCCGCTCCGGCCCCCTCCCCGCGGAGCCCACGGCGAGACCGCACGGGCAGCGGTCCGGCTCCGAGTCCTGTGCAGCGGCCGAAAGCCTGTGGCGGTAGATCAGCGGGTTCGGCATCATCCGCATGTGATGGTGATGCAGCCCGTTCTGGAGATTTTCGCCGCCGATGACTTCACGCTCTGGCCGGTCGGTGAGCACACGTCATTCGGCCACCTCGTCCTGAACGGGAAGCTGACTCCGGCGGAGGTCGGCACAGCCGTCATGCGGATCGCCGAATGCAACGACTTCGAGCCGGAGGAGGAGCACGGCCCGTGCCCGACCGACCCGGTGGGCACCTTCCTGCACGGGTTGCTCACCATGCCCGGCCTGTTCGCCGCCGGTGGATTCCGGGTGACCGACACCACCACCGGCACCGTCTTCGTCGAGCCGGGCTGCTGCAACGGCCTGGAGACCTGGCGGGACTGGCTGGACATGCTCGACGGCACCGGCTGTGCCCACTTCGGCCACGATCCCTACTCGACGGCCGAACGCGTCGGCGACATCGTCCGGCTGACCCACGACGCCCACGGAACGGACGGCGGCCCGGTGACCGAGCTGCCGGCAGACCAGGTCCGCATGCTCGTCGCGGGCGCCCAGCAGGACGTGCGGGACTTCCTCGGCCTTGCCGGAGCCTGGGCCGAACAGCACCTGCCGGCCCACGCCGCCCCTGTCACCGCCGCCCTGGCACGGGCCCTGGACCAGGCGCCCGCGCCATGACGAGTTTCCTGACCCACCGAGCACGCGTGCACGATGCCCGCCTTCCCCTCCACCGCCGGCACAGTGCGCTGCGGACCTGCCTCACCTGCTTCGCTCCGTACGGCCTGCGGGCGACGTACCACCACCTCACGCTCAGCGCCGCGATCCCCCGCCGGCTGGAGGCGGACCCGGACGCGCTGGTGCGGGCGGTGGAGGAACTGCACGAGGCGCGGGTGCTGTGGCTCGCGCGGGCGCAGGAGTACGCGGCGCAGCGCCGGGCGGAGAAGCGGGCCGGCCGGCGGGCTGTGCCGAACCCCCGGCCGTGGTGGCTGCGGAACTGGTGGGAGGACCCGAATCGCGCCTGGTACGACGCCCCGTCCCACCACCCGTCGCTGCGGCTGCCCGAGTACGTCCGGCGGCAGAACGCGATGCTGGACGGCGCCGATCTCCCCGGCTGTTCCGCCTGCGGGGACGAGGGACCACCGGTGTCGAACGCGACCGGCCACGGCTGGGTGGAGCTGTGCCGCGGCTGCGCGCGGGTGCTGGCGCCATGTCCCTGCGGGCAGCGGCACCGGGTCGTTCCGGAGACTCCGGTCAACTGGAACGGAATCTGGCGGCGGGCGCACATGAGCGACGAGGGAACACCGAACCCGCATCGGCCTGTGGTCCAGGGGCGCCCGGCAGATGATGACCGAAGCCTTGAGCACGATCTCCGGACGCCCGCGGACGCGGCGGTGGACGGGTGACGCGTCAGCGGTCCCGGAGGCCGACCGCCAGCGTCAGTTCGAGGACCCGGTGTGGTGATGCGAGATCGGGAAACAGCTCCCGCAGCTGCGACATCCGGTATCGGACCGTCTGGGGATGCACGAACAACGCCGCCGCGACCTCGTCCCGCCTGCCCTGGTGCAGCAGCCACTCCCGCAACGTCTCCTCCAGCCGTCGTGCGGTTGCGGCGGGCAGGGTCCGCAACGGTGCGAGGGCTCGGGCGCGCAGGTCTGCGAACGCGTCCGCGTCGGCGCTGAGCACCAGGTCGGGCAGGTGGTCCTCGGTGTCGCGGATGTCGGAGGAGAGGGAACGCGCGCGTAGGGCCCGTGCGTACGAGGCGGACGCGTGGATCCACGGCCGGGCCGGGCCGGCCACGGCGGCGCGGTCGGTCAGCTGCCGTAGGAGACGTGAGCGGTCGGCATCGGGGACGAGGAGCACACCGGTGGCGTCCGGCAGGTCGTCGAGGACGAGGGTGCTCGGGTCGAGTGTCCGGTAGGCGGGCCGGGCCTGGGCGGCGGGCAGCAGGACGGCGGTCAGCGAGACAGGAGGCTGCCACCTGGCCCGTTGGGCGGAGGCCAGCAGCACGTCCGGGCTCGCGCCGGCGAGGAGCTCGCGGGCCAGGTGTTCCAGGTGGCGCTCGTGGGCTCTGCCCCGGGCGGCCAGTTCGTCGGCGTGGCCGGCGGCGCTCGCGGCGGAGAGCTCGTCGATGTACGCGAAGGTCAGCTCGGCGAACTTGGCGACCTCGGCGGCGGGCAGCCCCGCGGGCACGGCGCCCGCTGCCAGGCATCGCCAGGCGACCCGGGCGCCGACGCGGTAGGCGCTGAGCAGGGCGTCCATCGAACGGCCGTCGCGCACCTCGCCGCGGCCCAGCTCGTAGGCGGCGTCCCCGGCGTCGCCGCCCGTGGCGTTCCCGCTCGCGAGGTCCAGGTAGTGCCCCAGGGCGGTGCGGACGGCTCTGCGGATGGTGGCGCCCATGCGGCCCGACAGGGCATGGGCGTAGGGAGGCACCTCGTCGATGATCGCCTGCACGACTTCGTCGGCGGTGGTCCTCAGCGCGGCCCGAAGGGCGGTGACCGTCGTCTCGTTCAGGGTCAGCTCGCTGGCCCTCCGGACTGCATAGCTCATTTTTGTTCCCTGCGAACAAATCGGTCGACCAGATTTACGTCCTGTGGTCAGGACTTTACGCCTGGAGGCGCAGCAAGCTGGGGTCATGATGAGTGGAGCCCTCCGCACCGGGGCGTGGAAACTGCTGGAGATGGTCACGACGCCGCTGCTGCCGTCGGACTACCTCGACCTGGTCGACCCGCTGCGTGCGGGCGCTGACCTGTGCGGGCGCATCGAGGCCGTGCACTCCGAGACGGATGACGCCGCGAGTGTCGTGATCAGACCGGGGCGGGGCTGGCGCGGCCACACGGCGGGCCAGTACGTGAGGGTCGGCGTCGACGTCGACGGAGTGCGCTTGTGGCGTGCCTACTCCCTCACCTCGCCGACCAGCCGCCGGGACGGCCGTATCACGATCACCGTGAAGGCGATCCCGGACGGCAAGGTCAGCAACCACCTGGTCCGCAGGGCGAAACCGGGCACGCTGATCCGGCTCGACCAGCCGACCGGTGACTTCGTACTGCCACGGGCCAAGCCCGCCAAGGTGCTCTACCTGACGGCCGGCAGCGGCATCACGCCCGTCATGGGCATGCTTCGCTCCACCGAACTGGACGACGTCGTCATGGTCCACTGCGCGCCACGGCCGCAGGACGTGATCTTCCGTGACGAACTGCACGACCTGGTCGCGGGCGGGAAGCTGCGGCTCACCGAGATGCACACCGACACGGACGGCACGCTCGACATCGCCCGGCTCGGCGAGCTCGTGCCCGACTGGGCCGAGCGCGAGACCTGGGCCTGCGGCCCCGCAGGTCTGCTCGATGCCGCCGAAGAGCACTGGACCGAACACGACGTCCCGGAGCGCCTGCACACCGAACGGTTCCGCCCCGGCATCGTCGTCGCCGGCGACGGCGGCGAGGTCACGTTCAGCACCACCGGCAGGACCGTCGACGCGGACGGCGCCACGCCGTTGCTCGACATCGGCGAGGAGGCCGGCGTGCTCATGCCCTCCGGGTGCCGCATGGGTATCTGCTTCGGCTGCGTCACGCCGCTCAAGGCCGGTGCTGTCCGGGACCTGCGCACGGGCGAGATCACCGAGGCCGAGCCCGGCGTCCTCATTCAGACCTGTGTGTCCGCCGCGGCGGGCCCCTGCGACATCGAACGGTAGGAGCACCTTGACCGCCATCGACCCCACCGCCCACCTGACCTCGGAGCAGATCGAGGAACTGGGCCGCGAGCTCGACGCCATCCGCGACGAGGTGATCGCCGACCGCGGCGAGAAGGACGCCGCCTACATCCGGCGGGTCATCTCGGCGCAGCGCAAGCTGGAGCTGGTCAGCAGGGGTGTGCTGCTGTTCTCGATCTTCCCGCCCGCGTGGCTGCTCGGCACCGCCGGGCTGTCCGTGGCGAAGATCATGGACAACATGGAGATCGGCCACAACGTCCTGCACGGCCAGTGGGACTGGATGCGCGACCCGAAGATCCACTCCACCACCTGGGAGTGGGACCACGTCTCGCCGTCCGATCAGTGGAAGCACTCGCACAACGAGCTGCACCACACGTACACCAACGTGATCGGCAAGGACAACGACCTCGGCTACGGCATCATGCGCGTCGACGAGGACCAGAAGTGGCACCCCTTCCACCTCGGCCAGCCGCTGTGGAACTTCCTCAACGCCTGCTTCTTCGAGTACGGCATCGCGGCGTACGACCTGGAGCTCGGCAAGAACCTCACCAAGCGCCGCCGCAAGAACCCCGAGTTCCGTGCGCGGGCCAGGGCCGTGGGCCGCAAGATCCGCAAGCAGGTGCTCAAGGACTACGTGGTCCACCCGCTGCTGTCGGGCCCGTCCTTCCTCCCCACACTCGCCGCCACGTTCACCGCGAACCTGGTCCGCAACCTCTGGACCCACTCGGTGATCATGTGCGGGCACTTCCCCGAGGGCGTCCAGGTCTTCGAGCGCCGGTCGATCACGGGCGAGACACGCGGCCAGTGGTACCTGCGCCAGATGATGGGCTCGGCGAACATCAGCGGCAGCAAGGCCATGCACTTCATGACCGGCAACCTGTCGCACCAGATCGAGCACCACCTGTTCCCGGACCTGCCGAGCAACCGGTACGCCGAGGTCGCGGTGAAGGTGCGGGCGCTGTTCGAGAAGTACGAGCTGGAGTACGTCACCGGCCCGCTGCCCAAGCAGGTGTTCTCCGCATGGCACAAGGTCTTCCGGCTCGCACTGCCGAACAAGCAGCCCGGGGCCGGAGCGCCGGACCGCGAGCAGGACCTCGTCGCTGCCTGACGGTGACCGGCTCTGCCTTGACGCGGGAGAGAGCTCAGTTCAGGCGAGGCATCTTGGTGCGTGAGTCGCTGACTTTCGCGATGGTGTTGGCCCCCACCTGGCCGGCGCCCATGTCGTGGAAGATCCGCAGCATCGCGAGGAGCTTGCAGGCCCAGCAGTCACCCCGGTGAAGCCCCGTGGTGGGGCCACCGGTACCGGCCTTCGCGAGGTTGCAGTCCGGAGCACGGGAACAGTGCGGCCCGGCGGCGGGCCGAGGGAGCACGGCTGTGGCGGCGGGCCGTGCGGCCGGGGTCTGCTGGTGCTGATCCTGCCGCTGCTCGACGGCCGCGTTCCGCTTACGGGTGGAGGTGGAGGTGGTGGCCGTCCGGCCGTCGGTGAGGAGGACGAACGGCATGGGTGGGGTCCGCAGACCACGGTGTTGCGGAGGAGCTGAGGGAACCGCTTCGGCGCGAGGGGCGAAGAACCGGTGAAAGCCCGGTAATCGAGCATCGTCCCCGGGACGAGAGGAGCCCCGATGGCCATCGGACCAGGTGTCTGCATCGGCACCGCGCGTGCCGATGCAGAGAGCGACGCCTCAGTGATCGCGCGGTCCCGGGATGAGCCCGAGGCGTTTGCCGCGCTCTTCGACCGGCACTCCGACGCCGTGCACCGCTACACGGCCCGACGCCTCGGTAACGAGGTCGCCGACGACGTCGTGGCGGAGACCTTCACCACCGCATTCCAGCAGCGCCATCGCTACGACCCGGCCCGCGGCACTGGCACCGACGCCCAGCCCTGGCTGTTCGGCATAGCGACGAACCTGATCGGCCGGCACCGGCGGGCCGAGGCCCGCCGGTTCAAGGCCATGGCCCGGGTCCCGGCCCTCACCGACCACGACGAGCCGCTGGCCGACCGTGCCGCGGACCGGGTGATGGCGCGGGCCGTGCGCCGCGAGCTGGCTGCGGCGCTTGCCGCACTGCCCGCTCGCCACCGGGACGTGCTGCTGCTGGTCGCCTGGGGCGATCTCAGCTACGAGGAGACCGCCCAGGCCCTCGGAGTCCCCGTGGGCACGGTCAGATCACGGCTGCACCGGGCTCGCGGCAAGCTGCGCGAAGCATTGGGCGGATCAAACCCGACGGCACTGCGAGAGGTATCCGACCATGAATGACGAACTCGAACTCGTGAGGGAGTGGGACGCGGGCGCGACTCCGCTCAACGGCCCGGCCAAGGCTCTGGCCCGGCACCGGCTGCTCAACGCGATGGCCCACGCGGACGAGCGCACCGGCACCGGTCTCAGCCGCCGCCATGCACTGAGCTTCGTGGCAGCCGCAGCGGTCGCCACGGCGGTCACGGGGACGGCCGTGGTGATCGGCACGGACGGCTCCGGCGAGGGCGGTGCACCGGGCGCGAGAACCCCGCGGTTGGAGTACGCCGCCGTCACGGTGCTGAACGGGGCGGCGGCGTGGGAGCGAGAGCAGGAGAGGGAGCCGGTGGCACCGCGCGACGACCAGTTCATCTACTCAAAGCGGATCATCAAGGAGACGGAGCAGAAGACCGGAAGGGTGCGGACCTACACCGACGAGATGTGGGGCTCGGTGGGTGTCTCCAAGCCCTCCCTGTCCATGGAACTGGGCCGCGAGATGTGGGAGGAGCCCGCAGGAAAGGGCAACGGGGTGTGGCCACCCCGGAAGTGGAGCGAGCTGAAGAAGCTGCCCCAAGACCCTGAAAGGCTCGTCCTGGCCATCCTCTCCGCCGGCTCCCGGCCCGACGGCCGGTCGATCGGCGATCTCGACGAACCCCATCGGTACGAGGCCTACTGGCTGCTCGGCGAGCTCCTGAAGAACCCGGTACTGCCCCAGGGCCTGCGCCCCGCGGCATACGAGGCGCTGGCCCATGTGCCCGGCGTCAAGACGATCCCTGGAGTGCAGGACTCCGCAGGGCGGACCGGCGTGGGAATCGCCCATACCGGGCGCGGGTCCCACAAGAGCAAGTACCTGATCTTCGACCCGGTGTCGTACGAATTCCTGGGCTTCCGCGACGAGCGGACCTCGGCCTCGGGGAAGGAGACATACACCCAGCTGTCGCATGTGGTCGAGTGGGGGATCGTCGACCGGTTGAGGCAGCGACCGTAGCCCCCTGTCACGGTCGGTGCCCACAGGCCCACAGGCCCACAGACCCACAGGCCCACAGGCCCGCCGGGCGCTGGTCGCTTCCTGACCGCTCCGGCAGGCCCGCACCTGGGCCTCAGCCGTGGGACGGGTGACGAGGATCGAACTCGCGCTCTGAGCTTGGGAATCAGCGGCGCCCCATCGGACCGCTTCGGCTCTGACCTGCAGGAAAGGAGAGCCGGCGGGACCGCCACCTGAGACAGCCGTCGTCACCGGCCGCCGCAGCGGTGTCGGGCCGATCGGACATGGCCGGTTCCTAGTGCAGCTCAAGGCTGTCGTGGTCGTCACCGGAGAAGAGCGATGAACAACCGCCCCGGGATCAGGTACAGGGTGGCGGCAGCGCTCACGGTGAAAATCGGCAGCGCGACCAGAACGGCGGCGGGCAGCCCCAGAACGGCCCAGGCACCCAGCACCTCGCCCCCGTCCTTGCGTCCCGGGACGTACCAGACGCGCCGGTACGGCAGGGGCTTCACGGTGGGACCGCTCACCTTTCGTACGTGCTCGTACCGCCGCCCGGAGACGTCGGTGACGACGTGGACGTGCTTGTGCTCCGACGAGGTCTTCTCCGAGCGGTCGAAGGCCGCTTCGGTCAGGTGACCCCGGTGGATCAACGCCCACAGAGTGGACGCCGACGAGAAGAGCGCCATGCCCGACAACAATGCGAGGCCCAGCGGGACGTGGCCCGCAGCGAGGGACACGATGCCCCACCCCGCCTCACCGACGGCGAACAGCGCGAGGGCGTACCCCAGGAACGCGGCGATGGCTCCCGGCACGGCCAGCTTGCCCCAGTCGGCACGGTCACGCAGCGCGAGCGACGGTGCCGGGGCGGTCTGGCGCCGTGCGGGGTGGCCGCTGGCGATCGGAAGCGAGCCCTCGCGCAGGCGTACCTTGTCCGCCGCGCACACCGGGACCCGGCGCGTCGTGCCATCCGGGGGCGTCCACGGCACTTCGGCGGTCGACGGCCCGTGCCGAGGGTCGAAGAAGCAGAGCGGCAGCCGCATGGGCAGCGGCCCACCCGTCAGGCGGGACTCCAGGCAGCCCATGGCGTACATGCCGTGGTCCAGATGCCGGAGGACGTCCTCGCGGCCGTCGCGGCGCAGGGCCCGGCCAGCCGCCTCGTACGCGTCCAGGGCCCGTGCCCAGTCCGCCACTGCCTCCGGCGGTGTTCCAGCAGTCCCAGGTTGGAAGGAGTACCCGGCCAGCAGTTCACCGAAGGCCGTCACCTCGGCCGCGAGTTCCGGATCCCGCCTCGCCCTGTGCTTCCTGCTGTATCGCACGATCCCTCCCGCGGTCGGTGCGGCACGACGTGCGGTCCGGGACGAGGCCGGAGGGCCGCACTGCGCTCCTGGCCAGCCGGTGTCTCGCCTCCACGCCGGTCCCCCGCGCTGCTCCTCATGCTCCCCGAGCCCCCGAAAGCACACCATGCCGTCGACCGGCAGGATTGAACCGTCTTCGTTGCCGGAATGGCCGAGGCTGCAGCTCCGCGCAACGCCGGACAACGCGGCAGCGCCAGGTCTCCGACCTGTGTTTTCCTGCGAGGAAGCACGGTTCGCCATGGACTCTGGAGGCTGTAGCTGCCCGCTGTTGTCCGCTCTGCTGGGCACGGAGGGGTCGAGAGGGTTGGCGGTGCATCGGATGTGAACTGAGCGCCGTCCCAGGACGTCGTAGAGGGTGACGCCAGCGCGTACCGTCCGGTGTGGTGACCGAGACGAGGCGGCCCTCCCCGTCCCCGCCGTAGCGCCAGGTCTCGGGCTCGCGCGGGAGAGGCGGGGCCTCTGGCGCAGAATCAACCGGCCTTGGCGTCGTGCTCGTACCGGACACGACCGGCGCGGGTGATGCGCGTTCCGGCGTACTCGCGCGGCCCGGAGGCGTCCGCCCGCACCGGGCCAGGAGGCACTGGTCTGGTTCCCGCCTCGTCGTACGCGTACCGCTCCGACCGGTCTTCCGCCGTGACACCGGTGACCCGGCCGTCACCGGAGACCTGCTCCTGGAGTGGTCGGCACAGGACGGGCCCGAGGGTCTCGTCTTCGTGGGGAGCGGGGTGCTCCCCACCGAGGCACCGCCTTCGGCCGGAAGTGGCGCAAGGCCAAGGAGGCCGCCGTCAGTTCGCGCCGAAGGAGCCGGTATCCGGCGGCGGGTCGTTCGGCATCGCTCACCGGATGGTGCCGCCGCTTCCTGCTCCCGCCCGAGGCGCACGGAGGAGGTGACGCGACGGGTGCGGCCCGGCTCTGTGCCCGGCCGCACCCCGCAGGCTGTGGTGCGGCTGGTCGGCAGCCTGCTCCGGGCCGCCGGGGCGGGTTCCTTCGGTCAGCGATAGGCGGCGAGGAAGGCGCGGATGCCGCCGGCGGCGTACCGGTCGAGGTCGGCCTCGGAGTGCTGAGGGCTGCCGTGGAACATGGCCCGGTTCACCGGGATCCACAGCAGCAGACCGGAGAAGTGGTGGGCGGCCAGCATGGGATCGTCGGTCTTGAGCAGACCTTGCGCGGTGAGGCGCTCGAAGGTGGCCGTCAGGGTGGCCAGTACGCGCTCGAAACCCTGCTCGTACCAGGCGGCGCCCAACTGAGGGAACCTGTCGGCGTTGGCGATGATCAGGCGTCGCAGCTGGATCACCTGAGGCTGGGTGAGGGCCGTCAGGAACTGGCGGGCGAGCTTGGTCAGGTTCTCCTCCAGGCCATCGGCGTCGGCGGGAACGTCGGCCACCAGGTCGATCGTGCCGTCGATGCGGTCGGTGGTGGCCAGGACGATCTCGGCGAACAGCTTCTCCTTGTCCGAAAAGTGCTTGTAGACGGTCTGCTTGGACACCGCGGCCAGCTTCGCGATGTCGTCCATGCTCGTGCGCTCGTACCCCTTGTCCAGGAACACGGTGGTCGCGGCCTCCAGGATCGCCTGGTGCTTGCGCTCTGAACGGCTGTCCATGGCCGACTCCTTCTCTCTTCGTCCGCCCCCGGAAGAACGGTACTGGACTGACCAGTACCGCAACGAGTACTGTACGGTCTAGTTCCGAAGCGTGCGAGCCTTCTGCCCTGCGCGCTCCGCGCATGACGCACGAGTGGGAGTGTGTTTTCCGAATGGACAAGGTGTTCTCCGCCGACGGCACGGCCATCGCGTACGAACAGCAGGGCGCGGGCCCCACTGTGGTGGTCGTGGGCGGTGCCTTCATGACGCGCGGCGACTCCGCCGGCCTTGCGGGCCTGCTGGCCGAGCGCTTCAGCGTGATCACGTACGACCGCCGGGGCCGCGGTGACAGCGGCGACAGCGCGGCATACGACGTCCAGCGCGAGGTCGAAGACCTGGACGCCCTCATTGAGCATGCCGGTGGCGAGGCCATGGTCTTCGGCATGTCGTCCGGCGCCGTTCTGGCGCTTGAGGCCACGGCCCGGGGCAGCGCCGTCACCCGGCTTGCCCTGTACGAGCCGCCGTTCATCACCGACTCCAGCCGCCCCCCGCTCCCCACGGACTACGTCGACCATCTGAAGGAACTGGTGGCCCGGGAGGCGTACGGCGACGCGGCTGCCTACTTCATGACCGCGGCCGTGGGCCTCCCCGACGAGGCCGTCGCGGGAATGCGACAGTCTCCCTTCTGGTCCGGCATGGAGGCCACCGCCCGCACTCTTCCGTACGACGGCCAGGTCGTGGGCGACACCATGTCCGGCCGCCCGTTGCCCGCCGACCGCTGGCAGTCCGTGACGGTGCCGGTCTTCGTCGGTAGTGGCGACTCGGGCGCACCGCACATGCTCACCGGCGCACGGGAACTCGCCGCGCTCGCCGACAACTTCACCCTGCACGTCTTCCCCGGCCAGGAGCACAGCATCGCCCCGGAGGCCCTCGCCCCTGCCCTGATCAGCTTCTTCACCGCCGGGGCGCAGGCATGAGCAAGGTCTTCGCCAGCCTGGGAACGTCCCTGGACGGCTACATCGCCGGCCCCCATTCCTGCCCGGGCAACCCGCTCGGTGATGGTGGAACGCGCATGCACGCATGAGTCTTCGAGGTCGAGAGCCGGCGGGAGCGCCAGAGCATCGCCGGAGGGAAGACCAATCAGGACGACGCCATCGTCCAGGAGAACTTCTTCCGCACGGGCGCCTACGCCATGGGGCGGCAGATGTTTGCCGAAGGGGAGGTTGGCTGGCCCGATCCGCCGCCCTTCCGGGCCCCGTCTTTGTCCTCTCCCCTATACCGCGGGAGCCCTGGGCGCGGCAGGGCGGAAAGACCTTCACCTTCGTGGCCGACGGAATCACCAGTGCGCTGGCCCGGGCCCGCGAAGCGGCGGGGGGCAAGGACGTGCAGATCTCCGGGGGCGCGGACACCGTCCGGCAGTTCAATGCCGCAGGCCTGCTGGACGAACTCCAACTCCACATCGCGCCCGTCATCCTGGGTGCGGGCGTCCGCCTCTGCGCCGGTCCAGGTGGTCGGCTCCTCGCGGGTCTCATCTCACGTACGCCCTGATGTGATCCGTGCGAAACCCGGGATGGTCGCTTCCGAGGGCAGGACTCAAAACATAGCCAAATGGACGTAGCGACAGGCGAGTTGTGGCACGTGACTCGTAGGCGGCCTGGAATGGGCCTGGACAGCAAAGAACCCTCGGGCCTCTGCTCTGAGGGTTGTGCGGTGGAGCGGGTGACGAGAATCGAACGCGCGCTCCGAGCTCGGGAAACAGCGGTGCTTGAGTGTCGGGAAGGGCTCTGACCTGCGTGTTTCTGCGAGGAAGCTGGGGCATCCATGGTCTCTGGAGGCTGCACCGGACCGCTGTTGTCCGCACTGCTGGGCACGGATGGGGTACGAGGGTGGGCGGCGCGACGATCCAGGCCGAGAGCCCTTCCGAGCCCAGGCCGACGGATTCGGCGCGACTCGCTCAAGCGGCGTCCGCGCCCGTGGCGCCGACGGAGCCGGAGACCTTCGCGTGCGCCTCGGCGATCTCCTCGTCGCTGAGGGGGCCGTGCTCTTCCTCGTGCCGCCGGAGGTCGTCCCCCAGGAGCTGGTGCCGGATCTGGCGGGCTACGGCTTCCGTCACGTAGCCGGAGACGTTGTCCGTGAGCTTGCGGAGCTCCGCCACCTGGTCGCTGGGGAGGGTGACGGTGATGCGAGTCGTGGAGGACATGAGTCCAGCATGCTGGAGTATGCGCGGGGTGGCGGACTTGCCCCTGAGGGAGCTCAACCGTCCACTGTGTGAGCTAGGGCACACACTGGAGGGCGATCATCTTGCCGCTCGTCGTCGGTCATACGGATGACACCGTCGCAACGAGGAAGGCACGCCATGACCGGCACGTTCACCACACCTGGCCCCATCCATGCGGTAGCCACCATCCAGCGATCCACGGGTCGGTGGCTCACGGCCGGTGGTGTCGTGGCAGGTCCACTGTTCCTCGCGGCCGGACTTGCCCAGGGCCTCACGCGCGACGGTTTTGACTTCACTCGAAACGCGATCAGCCAACTCGCTCTGGGTGGGGCCGGCTGGGTTCAGACGCTGAGTTTCGTGTTCACCGGAGCGCTGCTGGTCGTCGGTGCGGCCGGGCTGCGACGGACTCTGCACAGAGGCCCCGCCGACGTATGGGCACCGGCCTTGGTCGGCGTGTTCGGCCTCTCCTTCTGGGCAGCGGCCGCCTTCCCGGCCGACGCCGGTGCGGGCTTCCCCGCAGGCTCCCCGGACGCGACGGTGATGAGCGGGCACGGTGCGGTCCACATGGCTGCCGGAATGATCGGCTACCTCGCTCTGTGTGCGGCACTCGTCCTTCTGGCTCGCCCGCTCGCCGCCCGGGGTCTTCGCAGCTGGGCCGTGGCATCGCGTGTCATGCCTGTGGCCGTCGTCGCCGGATTCGCGGCCTCTGCGGCCTCGGTTCTTGCGTTTACCGCCAGTGCCGGCCTCGGTCTGTTGTGGCTGAGCGCGGTGATGGCACGCCTGGCCGACGCCCCGGGCGACCACTAGCCAAACGCCGTTCTCACCGATTCCACCAAGATGATCACGATCCGAAACGGAGCATCCATGACCGACAACGCGGTGAAGGGCCCTGCCAGCTACTTCCCGTCCATCGAGAAGAAGTACGGCCGTCCGATCGCCGAGTGGAAGGATCTCATTCGTTCGTCCCCGCTCACCAAGCACATGGAGCTGGTCGGCTGGCTCAAGTCCGAGCACGGACTCGGCCACGGCCATGCGAATGCCCTCGTCGCCCACACTCTCGCCGAGGACAGCGCCAAGTGATCAGGTCGGGACGCCGGGACATGCTTCACCGCTCAGGCGTCCCGGCAGGCCGAACTGAGGGAAGAGGAGCGCGGTGTCACGGAATGCCGTGATGCTCTCGATGCGGTCGCCGGAGAACTCGAGGACGTGGAGAGCCCAGGGCTCGTAGCCGGTCCCGTCCGTACGGGGCCGGTACTGGCCGAAGGCGGGAGAGCCGTTCGCCACGGTCGGGATGAGCCGCGAACCGCGGCAGCCGACGGCCGGTCCGGTCAGCCACGACTTGATATCGGCCATCCCGCGCATCCACTTCGCGTACGGCGGCAGGGACAGAGTGGCGTCGACGTGGAGCAGCAATCCCAGCTCCTCCATGTCGTACCGGGAGAACGCCGTCGCGTACCGCTCGGCCAGGACCTGCTGGGTGCCACCGGGCGCCGGGAGGCCGAGTCCGTCGGCCCTGTCCCGGCGGTCGGCCAGAGTGGCGCGGGCCCGCTGCAATGCGCTGTTGGCGGAGGCGAGAGTGCAGCCGTGCAGGTCGGCGACCTCGCGGGCCGAGAAGCCGAGGACATCCCGCAGGAGCAACGTGGCCCGCTGCTTGGGCGGCAGGTGCTGGAGCGCGGCGACGAACGCCAGCCGCACCGACTCGCCGGTCATCGCGGAAGCCGCCGGATCGCCACCAGGCAGGGGGCCGATGCACAGCGCGCTGTCCGCCGGCGCGCCTGGAGGCGCGGCGCCGTCCGAAGGCCCGGACAGGTCCATCGGCAGCGCCCGCCTCCTCCCGGAGGCCAAGGCGTCCAGACACACGTTGGTGGCGATGCGGTACACCCATGAGCGCAGGGACGACCTGCCCTCGAACTGCCCGGCGTTCTGCCAAGCTCGGACGAGGGTCTGCTGAGCGGCGTCCTCGGCTTCTGCGTACGACCCCAGCATGCGATAGCAGTGGCGAACCAACTCGCTCCGGTACGCATCAAGTTCCAGCACTGGCGCCCGCGCCTTGTCATCCATGCCGCTCCCCCCGCTCGCGAGGACGCGCCACCTCAGCATGTGGCCAGGCGTGCCCATCCGACGCGCACAACGATAGAACTGCGGGCATGTGCGGCGATCCCGAGGACGGACAAAGAGCGATCGCGAGTGCCGCGAAAAGGGGTCAGGTGGTGCGGAGGTGGTGCAAGGCGCTGAGGAAGGGCTGGACAAGGACGAACCCCCAGGTCGATGACCTGGGGGTTCGTGGAAGAGCGGGTGACGAGAATCGAACTCGCTCTCTGAGCTTGGAAATCAACGGTTCTTGGTTGACCAAAGTGGCTCTGAACTGCATGTTTGACCGGGGTGGCGAGGTTGGTCTGGCCTCTGGGCACCGTGCTTGACCGCTGTTGTCCGCTCCGAAGGGCACGGATGGGGCACGGCACTGGCGGGTGGGCAGGGCGCGAAGCTTGTCACCGAGACGGCCCCAGTCGGATGGATCCCTGCCACGGTCGCCGTCTGGCTGTGCTCAGAGATTGTCAGCACCAGGTGGCAGGGTACCGGCCATGACCGTATCGATCAGTGAGTCGTGGACGCGCATCGAGAATTGGCTGTCCGAGCATGCGTCGGCGACATACTCTGCGCTGGCGCCACCCGCGCATCCGGAGGACATCGCCGCGACCGAACGCGTCATCGGCCAGCCGCTCCTCAAGCCCTTAGTGATCTCGCTGCTGCGGCACGACGGTCTCCTGGACCAGCGGAGTTCGCTGCTCCCTGGGATCTACAGGCCGATGAGCACAGGTCGGATAGCGGCTGATTGGCGACTTGTCACCGGCTTCTACGACAAGCGCACGGCAGATGAGGGAGGAGAGGAGGCGGAGTACGATTTCATGAGGATTGGGGGCAGTCGCATCCTGTATGGGCACCCGCAATTGATTCCCTTCGCGCGGGACCTCGGTGGTGGTTACCTCGTGCTGGACCACCGTCCCGAGATCGACCGGGGGCGCGTCCATGAAGCAGAGGCCACGGAAGGCATCATGCGCGGCTCGCACGATATGTGGACGTCCCTGCCCGTGTTCATGGAGGCGGTCGCCACGGCTCTAGAGACCAACCAGCCTCTCAACGGCAACATGCCCGTAGTCGATGAGGAGCAGAGACTGCAATGGGACTTCATACCGCTGAGCAGTGGCCGGACCGTGCGTTAGCCACAGCGCGGACGCGGGATGGCGGGCACGTTCACGACGCACTGCGGAACGACGGTCAGGACATGATGGTCCTGCCTGCTCGTGGGGCCTCTAACGGAGGAGACCGTCAAGGTGGTGCGGAGATGGTGCGCGACGCCCGGAGCGGTCCAGACGAAAAGGAAGCCCCGGCCGCTGTTGTCCGCTCGGCTGGGCACGGATGGGGGCACGGGTGCCCGCATCCGTGGACTGCTTCGCAATCCTGTCCCTCACCGAGTGCGGCACGCACCTTTCAAACAGCCTCGTCCATGCCAACTCAGAGTGCTCACGGCAGGAGCGGTGAAGATGGCTGCCTCTGTGGTTACAGATCGTTAGCCGATCCGTTGATGGCTGGGCCGCAGCCTTCTGGAAGGTTCGCGGCGATCAACGCCACTGCCTCCTCCACCGTCTCGGGCTCCCCGAGAACCGTGCCGTCGGACTGGCGGACGACCATGAACCCGCCCCCGGCGCGTGGGAACAGGCTGCCCACGTCGTGCGGCCGCGGGTGGCGAATGCATCGGCTGAGGTACAGGGCGCCGTGGCTGACGGTCGGAAACAGTTCCCGCAGGCGAGGGTTTGCGTAGGCCGCCCGGGGCATGGCGGGATCGATCAGGCCGTCCTCGGAGTCGAGGATGTCCTTCCACTCAGTCGCGACGATCTCCGCAGCCCGCGCGAGAGCTTCATCATTTGTCATTCGTCAGTCCATTACTTTCGGGGCTTGGGGGGTTGTATCTCGGGGATGTCCGGCTTCGGGACTTCCTTGATCTCCTCATTGCCTGAATACCACCGTATTTCCTCCCACGGGCGGCCGATCGGTTCGTCATCGTCGAACATCAAGCTCGACTCGTACATGCGTACGTTGCGTGCGACGACGCTCATCTCCCAGGCCGTCCCCAACCCGTCACTCGGCCAGTTCTGGGGTGCGGTGCCGAACGGCTGCCCGTTTTGGACAGCGGTTTGGAAGGCGTCCACGATGGTCTCCGGGGTGTTCCAGTTGCCGTACTCGCCTCTACTGTTGGGCATTCCGTCGAGCGTGATGGACAAGGTGGTGTCGCGATCTCCCACTGCGGCCATGACGTTCGTCATCCAGATCGGCCCGCTTGCCTCGACCCCGGCGTAGTCCGACCCGTTGTAGGTGTGGGCCCCCGGATCACCGTTGGCGCGGAGATGTGCTGCGAGAGAATTCGAGGCATGGTCGGGCTTCTGGTTGATGCCCAGCACCACGCTGTGCTTGTGCTCCCCGCTCCGGTGGGGGCATCCTGCCAGCCCCAGCGGGTCGATCCACAGTGTGGGGTCGTCGACGTAGGTGACCACGTTCGGGGCCGGGGTCAGACCGAGCGGGTCCGGGGAGAGGTAGCGCCCCGACTCGGGGTCATAGTGGCGGTGTCGGTTGTAGTGGAGGCCCGATTCCGGGTCGAAGTACTGGCCGGGGAAGCGCAGGGGGGTGTACGCGCCGGCGTCGCGGTTCTACGACGTGGCTCCCCACAGGGCGGAACGGGTGCGCCACGCCACCTCGCCCTGTTCGTCGACCAGTTCACGAGGCGACCCGATGAGGTCGGTGATGATCGCGAAGAAGCGGCTGTCGACCTCCGTCTGGTCGACGAGCCGGCGTTCCACCTGGGTTACCGGCGTCACGCCGTCGTGGTCCCAGGTGAGGGCGACGGAATCCGGGGAGCCCGTCGTGGTCGTGGTCTGTTCGCAAAGAGTGTCGCCGTCCCAGGTGAAGGTCACCTCCTCGACCGCCGTCGCCCCGTCCTCGGCCAGGCGCTGCTTGGCCGAGCGCCGTCCCAGGGCGTCGTAGAGGTAGCGCCAGCGCGTACCGTCGGGCGTGGTGACCGAGACGAGGCGGTCCTCCGCGTCCCAGCCGTAGCGCCAGGTCTCGGGCTTGCGGGAGAGGCGTGTCTTCTGGCGCAGGATCACCCGGCCCTGAGCGTCGTGTTCGTACCGGACACGGCCCGCACGCGTGATGCGCGTTCCGGCGTACTCACGCGGCCCGGAGGCGTCGCCCGCACCGGGCCAGGAGGCACTGGTCTGGTTCCCGGCCTCGTCGTACGCGTACCGCTCCGACCAGTTCTCCGCCGTGACGCCGGTGACCCGGCCGTCACGGGAGACCTCCAGCTGCTTGCGGCCTCCGGTCAGCTCCTCGGCCGAGGCGAGATGTCCGTCGGGGCGGTACGTGTACGTGCGGCGCTGGAGAACCCGTTCACCGGTCGTCCGGACGAGCTGGTCGATCAGGCGCCCCGCCGGGTCATACGCGAGGTCGACGGCCAGCGCGTCACCGATCCGGCGGCCGGTCTCGCGACCCGTCTCGTCGAAGTGGAAGCCCAGCCGGTGGCCGGAGGCGGTCAGCTCAGCGGTGCGACCGGCCGGGAAGGACCAGGAGCTGACCGCACCGGACGGGGTGACACGACGGGTGCGCCGCCCGGTCTCGTCGTAGGTGTTGACCAGTTCGCGGCCGTCGCACACCTCCCGGAGGACCCTGCCCGAGCTGTCGCGTACGTACGACAGCTCGCTGTCCGGGCCCGTCGCCGAGACAAGGCGGCCGTGGATGTCGTAGGCGAAGCGCGTGACGCTCCCGTCGGCGTCCTTGGCGGTGACCCGGCCCGCGAGGTCGCGTTCGTAGCGGACCGTCTGGCCGAGTCCGTTCGTACGGGAGAGGAGTTGGCCGCAGGAGTCGTGGGAGTAGCGGAGGGTGCGGCCGTCGTAGTCGGTCTCCGCGGTGGTGCGGCCTGCCGCGTCGTAGGTGTAATCCCAGGTCAGTCCCTGGGGGTTGGTGACCCGGGTCAGGCGCAACTCGGTGTCGTGGGTGAACTCCTGGCGTGCGCCGCCCGGTGAGGTGCGGGCGGAGACCAGATCGAAGTGGGTGTACTCGAAGCGGGTCTCGCCGCCCGTAGCGTCGGTGTGCGCAAGGCAGTTGCCCTCGCCGTCGTACGTCCACGACTGCTGCGAGCCGTCGGGGTCCGTCCGGCGGGCGAGCTTGCCCTCGACCGTCCACTCCAGCTCGGTGGTGCGGCCCTGCGGGTCGGTGACGCGCACCGGGCGTCCGAACGCGTCCCGGACGTAGCGGGTGACCGTACCGAGCGGCCCGCGGACCGCCAGGGGCAGACCGGCCGCGTCACAGCGCAGCCGGTCCAGCGCGCCCAGGGAGTCGTCGACTCCGAGGAGCTGGCCCTGCGGGCCGTGGCTGAGGCGGGTCGTCGTACCGTCCGGCCGGGTGAAGAGCGTCGGGTTGCCCCGGTCGTCGTACTCCTGCCGCGAAGTCCCGCCGTAGGGGCCGGTTACGGCTGCGAGCTGGTTCAGTTCGTTGTACTCGACCCGGGCCACGGTGCCGTCGGGGTGCTCGACCCGGACCGGGTTTCCACGATCGTCGTAGGTGTACGTGGTGGTACGCCCGAGGGAGTCGGTCCGGGACAGCAGCCGGTCGTACCGGTCGAAGCTGCGATGGGTGACGCCGCCCAGCGCATCGATCTCCGCGACGGCCTGGAGCCGTTCGTTGAACTGGTGGACCTTGGTCGCGCCGAGGGAGTCCGTGTACCGGGTGACGCGGTCGCCCGTCTCCGGATGGACGTCGTACGCGAACGTCGACGACAGATAGCCGTCCGGGCCGACCGTCCGGACCACGCGGCCCGCATCGTCGTACACATAACGGAACGTGGCGTCATTACGGTCGGTCCACGAGGTGATCCGGTCGTCCGGGTCGTATGTGAAACGCAGCGGTAGGGCGGACGAGTTGATGACGGCGTCGAGGTTGCCGAGGGGGTCGTAGCCGTAGCGCAGGACGGTGACGGGACCGTCCGGAGTACGCAGGGACAGCTCCCGTACGCGGGAGTCCTCGACGTTCAGGGCGACCCGGTAGCCTCCGGAGTGGACGACGGCGGTCGGACTGCCGTCCCCAAGGCGGGCGAAGTCGATCCGGTTGAGGTTGCGGTCCTCGATCTCCCGGAGCCAGTAGGCGGAGGACGCGTTGTACGGGCCGCCGCGGAAGGAACGCGTCAGACCCGAACGCGGATCCGTCACGAGATAGGTGGTTTCGCTGTTGCCCTAGCCTCCGTGCCGGAGCGGCAGCCGGGGGCCCTCCACGGGGAGCACCCCGTCGTCGTCCTCGGGCAGAGGCAGCCGCGGATAGACGAGGAGCGAACCGTCCTCCCGGGACCACACCGCGCCCCCGCCGAGCGGGTCCAGCTCGATTCTCTCGTCCAGCGTGGAGGCCCAACTACGCCCGAACCACTGGCCGTAACGGTAGCCGGAGAGATGGGTCCGGCGAAGGACCAGAGGAAGGACCCCGGGCAGGGCCAGATCGGTCTGCGGGAGGGTCATCTCGCCGGTGGCGACGTCCACCGGGTCGTTCTCGCAGGTCTTCTTCTCCAGCGAGATGGCGTTACGGCGCGGCTCCTCCTTGGCGTTTTTCAAGGCATCGGCCTTGGTGCGGGCCGAGTTCCGGGGCGTATCGGGGCGTGAGCCGTCTTCCTTGTCGCCCTTCTGCACCTTGACGCCCTTGGACATCATCTCCTTGATGTCCAGCTCGATCTTCTTCTGGTTGTCGGAGATCTCCTTGACCGCCTTCGGCAGTGCCTTGCCGACGTGGTCGCCCATGGCCTTGTTGGCCTTGCCGAGCGCCTTCATGGCCTTGTCGATCACGGGGTCCAGGGCGCCGGCGATGTCGTCCTTGCCGCGGGCGCGTCCGTGGGACGTCCTGGCTTTGGAGAGCTTGCCCGCGGTCCTGCCGTGCACGTTCACGCTGACCAGGTTCAGCTGGATACCGGCGCGCGTGTGCTCCGCGTGCTCGATGTGCACGCCCTTGCCGGGCGCGGGGCCGGGACCGGAGCCGCCGGCCGAAGCGAGCTGGAGGGAATCCTTGGCCCCCGCCACCCCTTCCTTGAAGCCTTCCTGACCCGACTGGCCGACCTGGTTCATGTCGACGCCGTCCTGGAGGCCGAGCGCGTTGGCACCGACCTGTACGGCGAGGTCCGCGGCCATGTTCTCCAGCGCGGCGACGGCCGGCTCGGTCAGGGCGGAGACGATGTAACCGACGACCTCCTCCATGCACTCCTTGATGATCCGGCGGATGGCCTGCTGCGCGACCGCGATGGCCGCCCCGCCGATGAGCATGGAGAGCCCGCCGGTCACCGGTATCAGCGCCATGGAGATGCCGGCCTTGCCGGCCAGCACGCCGAGGTGGACGAGTGCGGCGTACTTCATAGCCTCGATCGCCGTGGCCGCGTTGTCCAAGGCGCCGGCGATCGTACGCGCACCGCCGGCCAGGTCCTTCACGTGTTTCTTCTGGACCTTGCCCCAGTGGCCCTTGAACGCGTCGAGAGCTTCGCCGCTTCCGGAGGACAGCAGACGTTGCACGTGTTGGTTGGCAAGGTGACCGTCGTCCTCGACGTCGTCGGCGAACTCTCTGAGAGCGTCGGCCATGTCCCGATACGCGTCTTCGTCGACGTTCGGCCAGTTGATCCCGATCAGGTCAGGCATGGTGTCGGCCCAATCGGGCACGGTCACAGCCACAGCGCGAAATCCCCCCGTGCAAAACTGCGTTCACTGAACGCACGTGCGAACAGGATTTCATTCCCAGGCTTCGTTACCAAGATCGTTCACCTTCGACGGGGCACGGCCGAACGGGCAACTGCGGCATGGGGCCGTTGGCGTAGGAAGCCCGGTTCTCACGGTGGGACAGGCGGCGCGGGGCGGCGAGGTGGTGGCACGGGGACGCCCTCCGTGGGCGGCCGCAGGAGGCGCCGCTCGGGGTGGGCTGCCGGGGGCTCCGCCGTTGGTCGTCCGAGTCGCACGAGGGCACACTGCCCGGCCCGGACCTGGCCTGCGACGCCTGAATGGAACCAGACAATAGACAAGGCCCGGGTCGATGACCTGGGCCTTAGAAGTCATCTCATTTGGTGAGCCTGCGGTAGCAGATGAGGGTGCAGGCGATGCTGG
>NZ_BMSG01000001.1 GCF_014649035.1 Streptomyces sindenensis | reverse complement strand
ACGAAGATCACCGCCGTCGACTACAAGCAGCAGTTGATCAGTTACCCAACACTTTCTCAGGGGAGCGTGATGTTCCGGCCCGGGCCGCCTTCGACCGTGTCCTTGCCCGAGCCGCCCACGATCACGTCGTCGCCCGCCTCGCCGTGCAGCATGTCGTCGCCGGAGCCGCCGAGGACGATGTCGTTGCCCTCCCCGCCCATGACGTGGTCGTCGCCCGGGCCCGCGTACACGATGTCAGCGCCGTCGTACGCCTCGATCATGTCGTCGCCCCGGCCGCCCCACAGCACCTGGTCGCCGTCGACGGCCATCAGGTGGTCCATGCCGTCGCCGCCGTTGAGGACGACGCGCCCCATGACCATGTCGTCGCCCGCGTCGCCCCGCACGGTGTGCGCGGTGTGGGCGTGCAGCGTGTCGTCCCCGGGGCCGCCGCTGACGGTGGCGACACCGGGGTCGCTCGTGGCGATCTCGTCGTCGCCGTCGCCGAGGAAGACGTCGATCCGGTCCGGCCGGGCGCTGTCGGTGGGCAGTTCGCAGACGACGTACGTCGCGACGCCCGGCTCCAAGTACGCGCAGTGATCACCGGGCTGGAGCGGAACCGAGTCCCGGAAGCCGATCCGCCGGACCCCGTCGCCCTGGTCCATCGGGACCACGTGGAGGTCGTTGACCTGACCCGGGGCGGCGGTGAAGGTGACCGACTGCTTCGCCCAGTCGGCGCCGATCCGGGCCTTGCCCTCGGCGGCGGTGGGCGCCGCGACGGCCGGGGACACGGCGAGGCCGGTGGCGAGCAGGGTCACGGCGGCCGTCATCCTCATGCGCTTCACGACAACTCCTCGGTGGTCTGCGGGGGTTCGCCCGCCTGCCCTACGGAACGGGAGATGGGCAGGTGCATGCCAAGCGCCGCGCGCGGCGGTGGGGTCGCCGCGCGGGCGACCGGAGCCTACCCGTCTTGGTCTAGACCAAACCGGAGTCCTGGGCGGAGTCTAGGCGGGGCCGGTGCCGAACAGTCGCTCCAGGACCACCGCGACCCCGTCCTCCGCGTTCGTCAGGGTCACCTCGTCGGCCGCCGCGCGCAGCTCCGGGTGGGCGTTGCCCATCGCCACCCGGAGGCCCGAGCCGGCGAACATCGGCAGGTCGTTGGGCATGTCGCCGAACGCGACGGTCCCCTCGGCCCCGATGCCCAGCAGCTCGGCCGCCGCCGCGAGTCCCGTGCCCTTGTCCACCCCGCGCGGAGCCAGCTCCACCGTGCCGGGCCCCGCCATGGTCACCGTCGCCAGATCGCCCACGGCGCCGCGTGCGGCGGCGGCCAGCGCGTCGTCGCCCAGCTCCGGGTGGCGTACCAGCACCTTGATCACGGGCCGTTCCCACAACGCCTCGCGGACACCCACACGTTGGGCGGGCAGCGTCGGATTCGGCATCCGGTAGCCGGCCTCGATCAGGGTGACCCCGTCCACGCCGTCCTGGTCCACGGCGGCGAACACGGCCCCGACCTCCGCCTCGATCTTGCCGAGGGCGGTGTCGGCGGCCTCCCGGTCCAGGGTGGCGGAGTGCAGCAGCCGCCCGGCGTCCGCGTCGTAGAGCTGGGTGCCCTGCCCGCAGACGACGAGCCCGGTGTACGCGAGGTCCGTGAGCAGCGCCCGTATCCCCGGGACGGGCCGCCCGGTCACGATCAGATGCCGGGCGCCCGAGGCGGCGGCGAGACCGAGCGCGGCACGGGACCGGGAGCTGACGGTGTCGTCGGGGCGCAGCAGGGTGCCGTCCAGGTCCGTGGCGACGAGCGCATATGCGGGGGGCGTGGGCATGGCCCCAGCCTAGAAGGCCCCGAACGGCCGCTTGCCCGCGAGGGGTGGACCGGATATGGAGGGCTCTCAGGCGGCGGTCCCTCCCGCGTTACGCACCAGCTGCCGCAGCACCTTGACGGTGGTGACGTAGTCCGCGTCGGAGATCCCCTCGTGGAGCGCGGCGCGGATCGCCGGGGTGTTGCGCTTGAGGTCGAGGCGCGCCTCTTCCCCCTCCTCCGTGATCCACAGCCGGTCGTCCGCGTCCCGCCGCAGCCAGCCCCGCCGTACGAGCACCTCGGCCTCGACCGCGAGGTCGTCCTCGGGCCGGATGTACGAGGCCATGGCCCGCTGAAGCTCGGGGAGGGTCATCCCCGCGCCGTCGGGAGAGATGTCGGCGGCCGACAGGTTGCGCAGCAGCCAGAACTGGGGCTGGGTGTACCCCTTCTCAGCCTGCCGCTCCCGGATGTGGGCGATGAGCGCCTCGTAGGCGACCCCGGTCCAGTAGGCGGCGGGCTGGGCGGCGAGTTCGGCGTCGCTGAGCTGCTGATCGGGCATGGCGGATGCTCCCTCGGTGGCGTGGTGGCCGGGACGCGACGGCCGAGATGGCCGGGACGCGACGGCCGGGATGGCCTTACGGACCTGACGGCGACCGTAGGACCTCAAGCGCGGTTGAGGGCAAGCGAGAGGGGTGGGGTGAGGGGGCCGAGGGGCGTGCCTTCGAAGTTTCTGATCCAGCGTTGAGGGGGCCGGATGCCTCGGCAAGGGTGGCGGCGAAGGAATTGTCCGTAAACAGATGGGATGAGGGCATGCGTAAATTCGCTTCAGGTATTGCCGCGGCGGCCCTGGCGGGCACGGCCGTGCTCGGCGTCGGCCAGGCCCATGCGGCCGCCGCCCCCGCACCGGCTGCCCCCGCGGTAGCGGCGGCCCCCGCGCCGAGTTGTGTCGAGGGGACCGGGGCGGTCATCTTCTTCCGGTACGTGACCGTCTGGATGACCAACAACTGCGCGACCACGCAGCGGGTCACGCCGACCTGGAACCTTGAGATGGACCCGGCGCCCGGCTGTTACGAGCTCCAGCCCGGCGAGGAGGCGAAGTTCTCCAGGGACCAGCCGATCCTGGGGACCAGCTGGAAGTTCCAGGGCCTCGTCACCTGCTGATCGGATTCTGTCCGTCCCCGATCGGTAACCGCTGATCGGTAACCGCCGATCGGTAACCGTCGATCGGATTCTGTGCCTGATCGGTGACCTTGTTCCGGCGGTTCCCGGTCCGCTTCCGGGCGGGCGGGGGGCCGCCGTCCCCGCGGGATTCGAACGGCGCCTCGGAGGGAGCAGTCCGTCATGCCGAACACAGCCACCGAAACGCCTGCCGGTGACGGCGTCCCGCAGGCTGCGTCCCGCCGTCGGCGCTGGTGGTGGTCCCGGTGGCCGGACCTGGCCGTGCGTCTGGCGGTCGTGTGGTCGGTGCTCTACGGGGCCGCGGCGCTGTACTGGACCCTCGGCGGCGACGGATACCCCTTCGAGCGGGTTCACGAGGACCGTTCGTCGGGGTCGATCCTGGAGCCGAGCCGGGCCGAGGCGGTCGCCCCGGTGCTGGCCGTGTTCTGTGCCCTCGGTGTGGTCGCCGGGCTGTTGATGCTGAAGCGGGTCGGGACCGGCCGGGTCCGCACAGTCCTGCTCGGCTACGGGTGGGCGGCGGGCATCTCCCTGGCCCTCCTGATCCCCGACTACTCGCTGCTCGGCCTGCTGGCGTTCTCGCCGGTGCTGATCGTGTTCGCCTTCACCGGGGTGCCGGGGCCGCAGGACCTGGGCGACATCCTGTACTGGCACCGCGGGAACCTGATGATCGTCTTCGTCGGCGGGCTGCTGTGGGTCGCCGCGACGCTCGCGTACCAGCGGCGCACCAGCGGGCGGTGCGTCCACTGCGGCCGGGCCCCGCACGGATCGGGGCGGCGGACGGACCCTGTCAGGCTGCGCGTCTGGGGGCGCCGGGCGGTCTGGCTGGCCGTGCTGTCGACCCTCCCGTACGACATCACCCGCATCGCCTGGTACTTCGACGTGCCGCTCGGCATCACGGACGCGTTCCTGAAGGAGATGCGGGACACGCCTAACATGCTGGAGGTCGGGCTCGCGCTGGGGGTGGTGTCGACCCTGGGCAGCCTGCTGACGCACGGGCTGGTCGCCGGGTGGGGCGAGGTGTGGCCGCGCTGGGTGTGGTGGAAGAAGCGGCGGACGATCCATCCGGCGACCGCCGTCGTCCCGGCCGGGCTGGTCGCGGTGGTGCTCATTCCGGGCGGTCTGATGGCGGTGCGCGGCTTCGAGGCCGCCTCATGGGGGATCACGGGGCCCGCGATCCTCTGGGTGGTGTGGGGCGCCGCGCTGGGTGCCGCCACCTATCTGTACTACCTGCGCCGCCGCGGCGTCTGCCGCAGCTGCGAGCAGGGGTGACCGCGGGCCCCGGCCCCGGCCTCGGGTTCCATTTCCGGGGTCGGGGTCGGGGCCGGGTGCCGGGGTCGGAGCGGGGGTCTCGTGCCGTCGCGCCGGGGCCGGGCCGCCGGCGACGGCGATCCGGTCCCGGTCCGGGCGGCCGGCTGGTGGAGTTGCTGCCGCGCGGGCTGTGGCGGTAGTCCGGCGACCGGCCCCGGGGGGTTCAGTTCAGGCAGAACTCGTTGCCCTCCGGATCCGTCATGACGATCCAGCTTCCGCCCTGCTCGTCGACCGTGCGCTGCGCCCGCGCGCCCAGCGCCGTCAGCCGCTCGGCCTCCGCGTCGCGCCGACCCGGGGCGGAGTGCACGTCGATGTGGAGGCGGTTCTTCACCGTCTTCGGCTCCGGCACCCGCTGGAACAGCAGCCGCCGCCCCTGTCCCGCACCGCTGACCTCGTCGTACGGGTCGTCCGGGTGGCGGGCCGCCGCCAGGTCGAGCCAGGCGCGGCGGCCGTGGGCGCGGGTCGTGATGGCCTCGGGCACGGCTCCGGCCGCGAGCAACTGCTCGACCAGCGGGCTGTTGTCCTCGACGACGTACCCCAGGGCCTGGGCCCAGAATCCGGCCTGTGCGTGCGGGTCGGCGCTGTCGATCACGAGCTTCCAGGCCAGTGGCTGTGTCGGTGTCTCCGTCATGGAAACCGTTTATAGTGGTTACATGAGTGGGAAGGCAACCAACACGCCGGGGCTGTTGCTGCGGCACCCGGACGGCAGTTCGTTCCGGTTCGATCCGGGCGCGCTGTGTCTGGAGCTGCTGCCGACCGGTGGACCCGGGCCGCTGTCGTACTTCGAGGTGCTGCACGAGCCGGCCGACCTGGTGCGCTGGGCGGAGGAGAGCCGGCTGCCGGGCGGGCTCGGGGCCGGTTCCGGTGAGGGCGAGGGGCTCGTCGTGAGCGCGGCGGAGGTGGCGGCCGCGCGGGCGTTGCGCGACGCGCTCTGGCGGATTACGGAGAGCTGGGTACGGGAAGAGCCCCCGGCTCCGAACGACCTCGCCACTCTCAACGACGCGGCGGCCGGGCCGTCGTTGGCGTCCCGGCTGACCGTGGGCGGCGAGCGGGTGTGGACGCCGGGCGGCACCGGGACCGGGCTGCTCTCCACCGTCGCCCGCGACGCGATCGACCTGTTCACCGGGGCGTACGCCCACCGCATCCGCACCTGCGGCGCGCACGACTGCCGCCTCTTGTTCGTGGACACCTCCCGTCCCGGCAGACGTCGCTGGTGCTCGATGGAGCGCTGCGGCAACCGCCACAAGGTCCGCGCCCACCGCGCCCGGCTCACCGTCTCCGACGGGGAATCCACCGACTGATCAGCACCGACGCACCGAATAGCTGAAGGAGTATCCGCCATGCCGACCGGACTCACACAGGACGCAGGCTGGGAGATCGGCGTCTCCCGGACCATCCGCCGACCGCTGACCGCCGTCTGGGACTTCGTCGCCGGCCCGGAGGGCGCCGCGCTCTGGCTCGGCCTCGACGGCCCGGTGCCCACCGAGAAGGGCGCTCCGTACCGTACGGCGGACGGCGTCGAGGGCGAGATCCGCAGCTACCGCCCCGGCGACCGGGTCCGCCTCACCCACGGGACCTCCACCGTCCAGGTGGCCGTGACACCCGGCAGCTCCGAGGACCGGACCGTGCTGCGCTTCCACCAGGAGCGTCTGGCGAGCGCCGAGGAGCGCGAGGAGCGCCGTACGCACTGGAAGAACGTGATGGACCGGATCGAGGCCGAACTGACCTGAGGGCCGACCTGAGGACTGACCTGGGCACTGGCCGGAGGACTGACCTCGGGACTGGCCTGGGCACTGACCTGAGGGCTCACCTGGGCACTGACCCGAGAGTGGCCTGAGAGCTGGCCTGAGAGCTGGCCTGGGGTGGCCTTCCGGCTATGCCCCGTCCGGGGGAGAGGTGGGGCGGGCGGGGCAGGCGGGGCACCTGTGCCCATCGATCGCGGCCAGCAGACGTGTCGCCGCCGCGCGTACGGTCCGATGAGGCGAGGCCGCCCTGTCGTCCGCGGCCAGCCGGACGGCCGTGCCGCGCCCCTCCGCCACCTCCTCGTGCGCGGCGCGCGTCCACGCCGGGTGCTCGGGGTTTCCGGCGGCCAGGATCGTGGACAGCAGGTCCAGCACGCCGGCCCGGTCCCGGACCGTGTCCGTCGCCGCCAGCTCCCAGAGGAACGGCACCGTCGCCGCCGTCGAGTCGAAGACGGGCGGGGTGCCGATCCACCGTTCCAGATCGTTCAGCGCCTCGTCCGAGGACGGCGCGTCGCCCCAGGCGATCCGCGACAGCACCCCGGGAACCTGGGACGCGGAGCCGTACGCATGCTGCAACTCGTGCCACCGCACGTTCCTCATGGCCCCCAGGACAGTCCCCATCCGGGCACTCAATCAGCCTTTACGGGCGGCGTCCACCGATGCCGGAGAACCGTTCCGAACCGTGGAGCCGGCGCAGATACGCGTGTACGGAGCGGGCGTCGTCCGCCGGGGCGCACAGGCCCAGGTGGTGGTCGGGGCGGACGACGACGATGCCCGTGCCCGTACCGCCGAAGGCTCCCGTTCCGTACGCCGCGGCCGCGTGGCCCTCGTCGTCGACGACCGCCGCTCCCGGGCCGGACCGCGTCCCGCTCTCGTACGACGCGTACACGCGGCAGGTCCGTACCCCGGCGTCGCCGTACGCGGCCGCCACTTCACGCAGGACCGCCGCGCTGCCCGGTCCGAAGCCGAGGACGGTGGTGCGGGGACCCGCGAAGACGCGGTGGAGCCGGGTGCGGGCCCCGGTGGCGGCGTCCACGCACGGGGCGTCCGGGGCCCGGTCCCCGGCCTGCGGGAAGTCCGGCAAGCCGTCCCCGGGCTGCGGGGCCTCGTCGTGCGCCCGGGCCAGGGAGCTCCAGCGGTACCCGACCCCCAGGCCGGTCGTGTCCGGGGTGATCGCCGCGTCCAGGCCGCCGCCGGGCCGGCGGATCGCCTCCAGGGTGGCCCGCAGCCGCTCCGAGGTGAGGTCCAGGGTCCGGGCCGCCACCGGAAGCCGTTCCTCCTCGTACGTGTCCAGCAGCTGTGCCCCCGCGTGGCCGGCGAGCACCAGGCCCAGCTTCCAGCCGAGGTTGAACGCGTCCTGGATGCCCGTGTTCATGCCGAGGCCGCCCGCGACGGCGTGGACGTGTGCCGCGTCGCCCGCGAGGAAGGCCCGCCCGGCGCGGAACCGGTCCGCCATCCGCACGTTGACCCGGTACGTCGACAGCAGCTCGGCCCGCGTCAGGGCGCGGCCGGACAGCGCGGTGTGGCGGGCGAGCAGCCGCCGGAACCCGTCGGCGGTGGGTGCGAGCGGGCGGCCCCGCCCGTCCCGCTCCGGCCCCGCCTGGAACCACCAGCCCGTCCGCGTACCGGGGATCGGGCAGAGCATGACCGCGCCGTCCTCGTCGAACCACTGATGCCAGCGGGTACGGTCCAGGGCGCCTTCGACGAGGTCGACATCGCCGCAGACCATCACCTGGTCCTCGGCGGTGGTTCCCTCGAACCCGATCCCGAGCAGCTTCCGTACGGAGCTGTGGGCGCCGTCGCACCCGACGACGTACCGGGCGCGTTCCGTCCGGCCCTCCGCGAACGTCACGTCGACCTGCTGCCCGTCGAACTGCCGCCCGTCGTCCTGCTGCCTGTCGGTTTCCTGCCCGTCGGTCTGCTGCCCGTCGATTTCCTGGTCGTGGGCCCGCTCCGCCAGGCCCACGACCTCGCGGCCCAGCTCGACGCGGACGCCGTACCCGGCCAGCCGGTCGCGGAGGATCTCCTCCAGCCGCCACTGGGCGATCAGCCGGCCCCGATCGTAGGGGGCGTCCGGGGACGGCGCGGAGTCCGCCCACGGATCGGTCTCCGCGACCGGGAGGCGGTCGCGGTACTTGAGCATCGGCAGCGGGGCCGAGCCCGCGGCGAGTACCTCCTCGGCCACCCCGAGGTCGTCCAGGATCTCCAGGGACCGGGCGTTGGGGCCCTTGGCACGCGAGGTGCGCGGTGGCGCGGGGGACCGGTCCACGATCCGTACGGCGGCCCCGCGCCGGGCCAGATCGCAGGCCAGCACCAGCCCGGTGGGTCCCGCTCCCACGATGAGTACGTCGGTCATGCGCATGTCTCTCCTCGGTCACGCTTCCGGCCGTCCATGACCAGAAAAACGTAACCGAGTAAGAAAAGCAACTAGGTAATCTTTTGTTCCGCGGAGTCCGGGGGCGCGGTCGCCGGGGCGGCGGCCGCCGTCGCCAGCAGCTCCGCCGCCAGCGCCCGGTTGCGCCGCGCGGTACGCAGGGCGTCCCAGGTCAGCAGTGACAGGGCGAGCCAGACGAGGGTGAACCCGGCCCACCGCTCGGGCGGCATCGCCTCGTGGAAGTAGAGGACGCCCAGGCCGAACTGGAAGACCGGGGCCAGGTACTGGAGGAGCCCCAGCGTGGACAGCGGCACCCGGATCGCCGCCGCGCCGAAGCAGATCAGCGGGAGGGCGGTGACGATGCCCGTCGCGGCGAGCAGGAACCCGTGCCCGGCGCCCCCGGCCGTGAACGTCGACTCGCCGGTGGCGCCCAGCCAGAGCAGGAAGCCGAGCGCGGGCACGAAGAGGACGGCGGTCTCGGCGGCCAGGGACTCCAGGCCGCCCATGTTCACCTTCTTCTTCACCAGGCCGTACGTGGCGAAGGAGAACGCCAGCACCAGCGAGACCCAGGGCGGCTTGCCGTACCCGATCGCCAGGACGAGCACGGCGGCCACGCTGATGGCCACCGCGGCCCACTGGGCGGGCCGCAGCCGTTCGCCCAGCAGCAGGACGCCCAGGGCGATGGTGACCAGCGGGTTGATGAAGTAGCCGAGCGAGGCCTCGACGACGTGCCCGTTGTTCACGGCCCAGATGTACAGGCCCCAGTTGACGGAGATCGTCGCCGCCGCCACCGATATCAGCCCCAGCTTGCGCCGGTCGCGGACCAGCTCGCCGACCCAGGCCCAGCGGCGGACGGCCAGCAGAGCGACGGCGACGACGCCGAGCGACCAGACCATCCGGTGGGCGAGGATCTCGATCGCCCCGGACGGTTCGAGCAGCGGCCAGAACAGCGGGACCAGGCCCCACATCCCGTACGCGCCGATTCCGTACAGCAGGCCCGCCCGCTGCTCGTTCTTGCCCTCCATGTGTGCCCTCCCGGCCTGCCCGCGCGCCGGCCGTGTCCGGCCGACGGCACGACGGTAGCGCCGGAAGGGCTTCGTGTCATAGCCGTCTCACGGAAACACTCATGACAGTGCCGCGTGGGTGGGTTCGTGAGAGGTGCGTCGCAGCTCAGGCGACGGAAAGAGCGGCCCGTACGGTCGCGGCGAGGGGCGTCGTCGGGCGGCCGATGAGCCGGGCGAGGTCGCCGCTCGTCCCCGCGAGCCGTCCGCGCCCGATCGCCTCGTCCACGTCGACGAGGATCGCCGCGAAGTCCTCCGGCAGCCCCGCGCCGACGAGGATCTCCTGGTGCGCGGCGGCCGGGACGTTGCGGTACGCGATCGTCTCGCCGGTCAGCTCGGAGAGCAGCGCGGCGTACTCGGCGAGCGACCAGGCGGTGTCGCCGCTCAGCTCGTAGGCGGTGTTCAGGTGGCCGTCGCCGGTGAGCACGGCGGCCGCGGCGGCGGCGTAGTCGGCCCGGGTGGCGGAGGCGATGCGGCCCTCGCCCGCGTTGGCGACGACCGCGCGGTGCTCCAGGACCGGGGTCAGGCCGGCGGTGTAGTTCTCCGTGTACCAGCCGTTGCGCAGGAAGGTGTACGGCAGCCCGGAGTCGAGGATCAGCCGCTCGGTGGCCTTGTGCTCGTCGGCCAGCGTGAAGTCCGCGTCCGGTCCGCCGAGGATCCCGGTGTACGCGAGCTGGGCGACGCCCGCCGCCTTGGCCGCGTCGATGACGGCGGCGTGCTGCGCCACCCGCTGGCCCACCTCGCTGCCGGAGATCAGCAGCACCCGGTCACCGGAGCGGAAGGCTCCGGCGAGGGTCTCGGGGGCGCTGTAGTCCGCGATGCGCAGCTCCACGCCCCGGGCGGCGAGTGCGGCGGCCTTCTCCTTGTCGCGCACGGCCGCGACGACCTCGTCGGCCGGGACCGTGGTCAGCAGGGCGTCGACGACGAGGCGGCCGAGTGCGCCAGTGGCTCCGGTGACAACGATGCTCATGGGGGGCTCCGATTTCGATCAGCTGATGCGTCTGTGTGCTCGTACACCACCCTAGGGGAAGCGCTAACTTTTTGAAAGTGTCAGTTCGGGTGCTGGGAGCGACGCGCGATGCATCGGCTGCGCGGTGCAGGCAGCCGCGCGGTGCACACGGCTACGCGATGCATTCGGCCGCGCGGTGCATACGGCGAGGCCCGGGCCCGATCCTGCGGGGATCGGGCCCGGGCCTCGGGCGCGCTTGGGTGCTCGTCCTGCTCGTCCTGCTTGTCCTGCCTGTCCTGCTTGCCTGTCCTGCCTGCCTCAGCCGATGACTGTCCAGGTGTCGTTGCCCGCGAGGAGCGAGGCCAGGTCACCCTTGCCGTCGCGCTCGACGGCGGCGTCCAGCTGGTCCGACATCAGCGTGTCGTAGACCGGCCGCTCCACGCTGCGCAGCACCCCGATCGGGGTGTGGTGCAGGGTGTCCGCGTCGGCGAGCCGGGACAGTGCGAACGCCGTCGTGGGCGATTCCGCGTGGGCGTCGTGGACGAGGACCTGCGAGCGGTTCTCCTCCGTGACGGCCACGACCTGGAGATCGCCGGTGGCCGGATCGCGGACGACGCCCTTGGGCTCCTGGGAACCGAAGAGGATCGGCTGCCCGTGTTCGAGCCGGATGACGGCCTCGGCGGCCTGCTCCTTGTCCTTCAGGACCTCGAAAGCACCGTCGTTGAAGATGTTGCAGTTCTGGTAGATCTCCACCAGTGCCGTACCCGAGTGCTCGGCGGCCGCGCGCAGCACGCTCGTGAGGTGCTTGCGGTCGGAGTCGACCGTCCGCGCCACGAACGTCGCCTCCGCGCCGATGGCCAGCGACACCGGGTTGAAGGGCGCGTCGAGCGAGCCCATCGGCGTCGACTTGGTGATCTTGCCCAGCTCGGATGTGGGGCTGTACTGGCCCTTCGTCAGTCCGTAGATCCGGTTGTTGAAGAGCAGGATCTTGAGGTTGACGTTGCGGCGCAAGGCGTGGATGAGGTGGTTGCCGCCGATGGAGAGCGCGTCGCCGTCACCGGTGACCACCCACACCGACAGGTCCCGGCGGGAGGTGGCGAGCCCGGTCGCGATGGACGGGGCCCGGCCGTGGATGGAGTGCATCCCGTAGGTGTTCATGTAGTACGGGAAACGGGAGGAGCAGCCGATGCCGGAGACGAAGGCGATGTTCTCCTTCGCCAGCCCCAGCTCGGGCATGAAGCCCTGGACGGCGGCGAGAACCGCGTAGTCGCCGCAGCCGGGGCACCAGCGCACTTCCTGGTCCGACTTGAAGTCCTTCATGGACTGCTTCGCCTCGGCCTTCGGCACCAGCTGCAGCAGCTCGTTGTGCCGCAGTTCGTCGGTGTCAGGCATCGATGGCCTCCTTGAGAGCCGTGGCGAGCTGCTCGGCCTTGAACGGCATTCCGTTGACCTGGTTGTAGCTGTGGGCGTCCACCAGATACTTCGCCCGCAGCAGCATCGCGAGCTGCCCGAGGTTCATCTCCGGCACGACGACCTTGTCGTAGCGCTTCAGTACCTCGCCGAGATTCTTCGGGAAGGGGTTGAGATGGCGCAGATGGGCCTGGGCGATGGGCGCCCCCGCGGCGCGCAGACGGCGTACGGCGGCGGTGATCGGCCCGTACGTCGACCCCCAGCCGAGCACCAGCGTCGCCGCCCCGGCCGGGTCGTCGACATCGAGATCGGCAACCTCGATGCCGTCGATCTTGGCCTGGCGCGTGCGGACCATGAAGTCGTGGTTGGCCGGGTCGTAGGAGATGTTGCCGGTGCCGTCCTGCTTCTCGATCCCGCCGATGCGGTGCTCCAGGCCGGCCGTCCCGGGGACCGCCCAGGGGCGGGCCAGGGTCTGCGGGTCGCGCTTGTAGGGCCAGAAGACCTCGGTGCCGTCGGCCAGGGTGTGGTTCGGCCCGGTGGCGAACGGCGTCTTGAGGTCGGGCAACGCGTCCGTCTCCGGGATGCGCCAGGGCTCGGAGCCGTTGGCCAGATAGCCGTCGGAGAGCAGGAAGACCGGCGTCCGGTACGTCAGGGCGATCCGGGCCGCGTCGATCGCGGCGTCGAAGCAGTCCGCCGGGGTCCGTGGGGCCACGATCGGAACCGGGGCCTCGCCGTTCCTGCCGTACATCGCCTGGAGCAGGTCGGCCTGCTCGGTCTTGGTCGGCAGTCCGGTCGACGGACCGCCGCGCTGGATGTCGATGATCAGCAGCGGCAGCTCCAGGGAGACCGCGAGCCCGATCGTCTCCGACTTCAGCGCCACGCCGGGACCCGAGGTCGTGGTCACACCCAGGGCTCCGCCGAACGCGGCTCCCAGCGCCGCCCCGATGCCGGCGATCTCGTCCTCGGCCTGGAAGGTCCGGACACCGAAGTTCTTGTGCCGGGAGAGCTCGTGCAGGATGTCCGAGGCGGGGGTGATCGGATACGAGCCCAGGTAGAGCGGCAGATCCGCCAGCTGCCCGGCGGCGATCAGGCCGTAGGACAGGGCGAGGTTCCCCGAGATGTTGCGGTAGGTGCCGGTGGGGAAGGCCTGCGAGGCCGGGGCGACCTCGTAGGAGACCGCGAAGTCCTCGGTCGTCTCGCCGAAATTCCACCCGGCCCGGAAGGCCGCCACATTCGCCTCGGCGATCTCCGGCTTCTTCGCGAACTTGGCCCGCAGGAACGCCTCCGTCCCCTCCGTCGGCCGGTGGTACATCCACGACAGCAGCCCGAGCGCGAACATGTTCTTGGACCGCTCGGCCTCCTTGCGGGGGAGTCCGAACTCCTTCAGCGCCTCCAGCGTCAGCGTCGTCAGCGGAACCGGATGGACGTTGTAGGCCTCCAGCGAACCGTCCTCCAGCGGACTGGTCGCATACCCCACCTTCGCCATCGGTCGCTTCGTGAACTCATCGGTGTTCACAATGATTTCCGCGCCGCGCGGTACGTCGGCGATGTTCGCCTTCAACGCGGCGGGATTCATCGCGACCAGGACGTTGGGGGCGTCGCCCGGAGTCAGAATGTCGTGATCGGCAAAGTGGAGCTGAAAGGAAGAGACCCCCGGCAGCGTGCCGGCAGGGGCCCGGATCTCCGCCGGGAAGTTCGGCAGGGTGGAGAGATCGTTGCCGAAGGAAGCGGTCTCCGACGTGAACCGGTCGCCCGTGAGCTGCATGCCGTCACCCGAGTCGCCCGCGAAGCGGATGATCACCCGGTCCAGGCGGCGGACTTCCTTCCCGTCGCCGCCCGTCGTTCCCGTCGTACCTGACAGGGGGGCTCGCTGGCCCCCGAGGACGGCGTCGTTGGCCTCATCGGCCTTCTCTGCCGCGCTACTGACCTGGCTCGTCACTGAACTGGACCTCCCTTGGGGCGGCGGTTCGGAACCGTCCGGCGGCCGGCGGATCCCAGAGACCACCCTACGTCCGCGTAGGTCGCCCTCCAGGGGCTGATCATATGGTGGACCCTGTTTCGAGACACCCTTTTAGTAAGGCTTGTCACGTTTTGCCAGCCCCCGATCGTGGGATGCGGATCCCTGCCCCCTGGGTCTTTCGCCCTAGGCCCCCTTTGATCAGAGGTGCCCGTCGGCTGTCCGCCGGACACCCCGACCGGGTGGCGCCCTGAGGCGTCCCGGGGCGCTCCGGGGTGTCGCGGCGTATTCCTTCGCGCTCCATATCTGACATGGTGTCAGATTTTTGGAGGCTTGAGGGATCAGGAATTCAGATAGGTCAGCACGGCGAGGACGCGCCGGTGGTCCCCGTCGCTGGGCGAGAGCCCCAGCTTCAGAAAGATGTTGCTGACGTGCTTCTCGACCGCCCCGTCGCTCACCACGAGCTGCCGGGCGATGGCGGAGTTCGTCCGGCCCTCGGCCATCAGACCGAGGACCTCCCGCTCGCGCGGCGTCAGCCCGGCCAGCACGTCCTGCTTGCGGCTGCGGCCCAGCAGCTGCGCCACCACTTCCGGGTCCAGCGCCGTCCCGCCCTGCGCCACCCGGACGACCGCGTCCACGAACTCGCGGACCTCGGCCACCCGGTCCTTCAGCAGATACCCCACCCCGCGGCTGCTCCCCGCCAGCAGCTCCGTGGCGTACTGCTCCTCCACGTACTGGGAGAGGACCAGCACCCCGATGCCCGGGTAGTCCTTCCGCAACCGCACCGCCGCGCGCACCCCCTCGTCGGTGTGCGTCGGGGGCATCCGCACATCGGCGACCACTACATCGGGAAGCGCCTGCTCCGCGTCGAGCTCCGCCACGGTCTTGAGCAGCGCCTCCGCGTCCCCGACCCCCGCGACCACGTCGTGCCCGAGATCGGTGAGCAGCCGGGTGAGCCCCTCCCGGAGCAGAACCGAATCCTCGGCGATGACCACGCGCACCCTGTTCTCCACGTTCTCCACGACTGCGAGTCCCCCACTTTTCGAATATGCCGCGTTCCCCGCGACCCCGCACGCCCCGCGCCCGACCACTGCGCGCCACGCCCCGACCGGTCCAGCATCCCAGGACCCGGACACGGATGGGGGGCCTGTGGATAACCCGCCCGGACCAGGGAGGGGAGGGGCGGGGGACGGCAGGGCAGGAAACGGGCGGGGGTGGCGGTGCGGCAAGCGGGAAAGCGGAGCCTTCCTGGGCGGGGAAGCGGCGCGTCCCCGGTCGGGATGGCGGGGCGTCCCTGGGTGGGGTGGCGGGGCGTCCCTGGGTGGGGTGGCGGGGCGCCCCTGGGCGGGGGAAGGGCCGGCCCCGGTGGGGTGGCGGGACGTCCCTGGGTGGGGGAAGGGCCGGCCCCGGTGGGGAGAGGGGCCGGCCCGGATGGGGGTGGGAGAGAGGTCGTCGGCCCGGATGAGGGGGAGAGGGGCCCCGCCCCGCCGAGGAGGGGGGAGAGTGAGGTCCGTCCTCAGCCCCGCCCGTCATCCGGGCCGACGGGGGTGGGCGCCGTCCGTTAGCCCCGCCGGTCATCCCGGCCGACGGGGGTGGGCGACGTCCGTTCGAGGCGGCCTCGCCCACCAGTGGCTCCGCCGGGCCCCGTTCGGCCGGCGCGTCCGGGTCAGCCTCGCCAGGGGAGCTCGGCCGTTATCGTTGTCGGGCCGCCGGTCGGGGAGTCGACCACCAGGACCCCGTCCACGGCGTCCAGCCGCTCCGCCAGCCCGGCCAGGCCGCCGCCCGCGGCCGCTGTCGCCCCACCCCGGCCGTTGTCCGTGACCTGGAGCATCAGCCGGTCCCCCGCCCGCCACACATCGACCGTGGCCCGGGTCGCCCGGGCGTGCTTGCTGATGTTCTGGAGCAACTCCGAGACGGTGAAATACGCGATCCCCTCGATCGCCTGCGCCGGACGCGAGTCCAGGTCCACCTCGACGCTCACGGGCACGGTGCAGCGGGAGGCGATGGCGGAGAGTGCGGCGTCCAGGCCCCGGTCGGTGAGGACGGCGGGGTGGATCCCCCGGGCCAGGTCGCGCAGCTCCTGCAATGCCACCTTCACCTCGCCATGCGCCTCGTCGACCATACGGGCCGCGGCCTCGGGGTCATCGGTGAGCTTCTCCTTCGCCAGCCCCAGATCCATGGCGAGGGCGACCAGGCGGGCCTGGGCGCCGTCGTGCAGGTCGCGTTCGATGCGGCGCAGGTCGGCGGCGGCGGTGTCCACCACCACACCCCGGTCCGACTCCAGCTCGGAGACCCGGGTGGCCAGCCGGGACGGCCCGAGCAGGCCGGTGACCATCAGCCGGTCCACCGTCAGCAGACCCCGCACTACCCAGGGCGCCGCCATCACCAGCACCAGGCCCACCGCTCCGGTCGCCGCCAGCTCCAGGGGCGTGTTCAGGTACTCCGCGTGGGTGCGGTCCCCGTACACCTGGATGCCGTCCTGCCCGGCGAACAGCGGGAAGAGCCAGAACCACAGCGGGTACGTCAGCCCCGCCAGACCGTACGTCCAGAACGTGATCGCGACGACGAACGTGAACACGGCCCACGGGAAGTGCAGCAGCGTGTACAGCAGGTGCCGCCAGGACACCCCGCTCTTGAGGATCGCGCCCATCCAGGACATCGGGCCGCCGGTCTTCCCCCGCACCCGCTCCGGATCCGCCACCTCCACCCGCAGCAGCGCCCGCGCCCGGTGCCGC
The DNA here is from genome assembly GCF_014649035.1 of Streptomyces sindenensis. Lineage (GTDB taxonomy): Bacteria > Actinomycetota > Actinomycetes > Streptomycetales > Streptomycetaceae > Streptomyces > Streptomyces sindenensis. The sequence continues at coordinate 700,486 of NZ_BMSG01000001.1, read as the reverse complement.
TCCAGCGACCCGAAGCCCCGGCACACGGCGAGGCCGACGGCGAGGATCGGTATCCCGATGAAGGTGACCATCAGGCCCGCGCTCAACGACGTCATGGTGACCGCGAAGGTGAACATCACCGTGCTGAGCGGGAAGCTCAGCAGCGCGTACAGGAGCTCGCTCCAGGCACGGGCCTCCAGCGGGGCACGCAGCGGCGTGGGGAGGAAGTGCTTCGTCCGGGTCTTCCCTCCGAGGCCGGGGGCGGAACCCTCGTGCTCCCGGTCCCGCGTGTCCGGTCCGTATGCCGTGGCCATGAGTCCCGTCCGTTCCGTCTCTGTCTCAGTCTCTCAGTGGGCTGTGCTCGTGGGTTGTGCTCGTGGGTTGTGCTTGTGGGCTGTGCTCGTGCGTTGTGCTGTGGGCTGTGTTTGTGGAGTGCGCTTGTGGAGTGTGCCCGTGGGTTGTACGCGCGGTGCGCGCCACCGGGGTGCCGGAGCCGGAGACGGCCCGTCGGCACGGACCGGTTCTCCGCCGTTCTCCCTCCAGGGTGCTGGCCGGCGGCCTTCCGCACCATGAGGACTCTCTCCGTATCCGACCGGGGGTTTTCCCTACCTCCGGTCGCGCCAGGGCAGCTCGGCGGTGACGGTCGTCGGCCCGCCTTCGGGCGAGTCCAGGACGAGCACCCCGTCCACCGCGTCGAGCCGCTCGGCGAGCCCCGCCAGCCCCGAGCCGCCGTCCAACCGGGCCCCGCCCCCGCCGTCGTCCGTGACCTGGAGCAACAGCCGGTCCGCCGAACGCCACACGTCGACGGAGGCCGACCGCGCACCGCTGTGCTTGCTGATGTTCTGGAGCAGTTCCGAGACGGTGAAATACGCGATCCCCTCGATCGCCTCCGCCGGACGCCCCTGAAACCCCACCGACACCTTGACCGGGACCGTGCAGCGGGAGGCGATGGCAGAGAGTGCGGCGTCCAGGCCCCGGTCGGTGAGGACCGCGGGGTGGATTCCGCGGGCCAGGTCGCGCAGCTCCTGCAGTGCGACCTTGATTTCGCCGTGGGCCTCGTCGACCATGAGGGCCGCGGCCTCGGGGTCGTCGGCGAGCTTCTCCTTCGCCAGGCCGAGCCCCATGGCGAGGGCGACCAGGCGGGCCTGGGCGCCGTCGTGCAGGTCGCGTTCGATGCGGCGCAGGTCGGCGGCGGCGGTGTCCACCACCACACCCCGGTCCGACTCCAGCTCCGCGATGCGCCGCTCCAGCTCGTCCGACGGAGACAGCAGCCCGCGCACCATCGCCCGGTCCACCGCCGTCAGCCCCCGCGCGATGAACGGCAGGACCGGCCACAGGACGAACAGGCTCACCAGCGTCACCCCGAACGTCAGCACCCCCCACGGCAGTCGTATGAAGCCGTACAGCAACGCCCGCCAGCCCACCGGGTCCTTCAGCCCCGCCCACAGCCGGACGAAGAACCCCTCGCCCCGGTGGCCGCGCCCCAGCGGACTCGGCTCCTCCACCCGCACGCCGAGCATCCGTCGCGCCCGCCGCCGCTCCAGCCCGCCCAGCAGCCGGGCCCCCTGGAGCCCGCCGACCAGCAGCGGCAGACCGATCACGGTGACGGACAGCCCGGCGCCCACGCTGATCACAGCAACCGTGTAGACGAACCCGACGACGGCCACCGGCAGATTGGCGAGCAGATACGCGATCTCCCGCCAGGTCCATCGGTCCAGGGCGAATCGGGCGGGCGGCAACCGGTCGGGGTCCGGCAGGGAAGGGCTCATGGTCATACCCACAGCCTGCCGGGCCGTACGCACGCACACCATGGGGCTCGTGGGTGGGGACGAAGTAGGGATAACCCCACCCGATGTCCGACGCGGCTGCTTACGCTCCGTTTAGCAGGCCCTAGACTCCCGTGCGTACAGAACCCGTGTGTACAGAACGGGCACGCGGGACGGATGCGGACGACGAGGGAGCGAGGGGCGGACGTGGCCGACGTTACGGACGTGACCGGCGTGGCGGACGCAGCGGGCACGACCGGGGTGTCCGGCGTTCCGGTGGACGGAACCACCGCGCTCGCCTCCGAGTACTTCCAGAGCTATTCGGTCATCGGCCTGCTCGCCCTGGTCGGCGTCCTGTTCGTCGCCGTGGCCTTCGGGGCCGGGCGGCTGCTGCGCCCCATCGTGCCCACCCCGGAGAAGCTCCTCACCTACGAATGCGGCGTCGACCCGGTCGGCGAGGGCTGGGCGCACACCCAGGTGCGCTACTACGTCTACGCCTTCCTGTACGTGATCTTCGCGGTCGACTCCATCTTCCTGTTCCCGTGGGCCACGGTGTTCGCGGCACCGGGATACGGCGCTACGACCCTGGTCGAAATGTTCATCTTCCTCGGCTTCCTGGCCGTGGGACTGCTCTACGCATGGAAGAAGGGCGTCCTCGCATGGGCCTGACGAGCCGGCCGACCCCCACGTCGCAGCAGCCCGCGTCCCCGCCCGCCGCCGATCCGGTCCTCCTTCCCGAGCCCAAGCGCCTCGGCGTGCTCTCCCGGCTCGCACCGGAGCCGATGAAGGTCGTCCTCAACTGGGGCCGCCGCTACAGCCTCTGGGTCTTCAACTTCGGACTCGCCTGCTGCGCCATCGAGTTCATCGCCGCCTCCATGGCACGCCACGACTTCATCCGGCTCGGCGTGATCCCGTTCGCCCCCGGGCCCCGTCAGGCCGACCTCATGATCGTGTCCGGCACGGTGACGGACAAGATGGCCCCGGCCGTGAAGCGGCTGTACGAGCAGATGCCCGAACCGAAGTACGTCATCTCCTTCGGCGCCTGCTCCAACTGCGGCGGCCCGTACTGGGACTCGTACTCGGTGACCAAGGGTGTCGACCAGATCATCCCCGTCGATGTGTACGTACCGGGCTGCCCGCCCAGGCCCGAGGCGCTGCTCCAGGGCATCCTCAAGCTGCAGGAGAAGATCGCGCGCGAATCCCTCGCCGAGCGGTACGCCTCCGGGGGGACGGGTGGCGGTCCGTCCACCGAGGCCCTGCGCAGCGGCCTCGTCGCCGCGCCGACAGCGGCCCCGACAGCGGATCCGGCAGCGGCCCCGACAGCGGCTTCGGAACCGGACGAGGAGGGGCGGCGATGAGCGATCGCAACCAGCACGCGGAATCCCCGGCTCCGGCCGGAGCCGGAGCCGGGGCCGAGGCCTACGACCGGCTGCCGGACGCGGTCACCGACGTGTTCGGCGACGAGGCCACGGCGGAGTCGGCGTACGACCTGCTGACCGTCGACGTCCCCGCCGCCGACTGGCTCGCCGCGCTGCGGACCGCCCGCGACGAACTCGGGTGTACCTACTTCGACTGGCTCAGCGCCGTGGACGAACCGGGCGTCGGCTTCCGTGTCTGCGCCCATGTCGCGGCCCTGGGCACGGGTACGGTGCGGCGGCTGATGGTCCGTACGACCGTGCCGCACGACGCGGCCGTGCTGCCCAGCGCCATCGGCGTGTACGCGGGCGCGGCCTGGCACGAGCGCGAGACGCACGAGATGTTCGGCGTCGCGTTCGACGGCCACCCCCATCTCGTACCGCTCCTCCTGCCGGAAGGCTTCGAAGGTCATCCGCTGCGCAAGGACTTCGTCCTGGCCGCGCGCGTCGCCAAGGCCTGGCCCGGGGCGAAGGAACCGGGGGAGCCGGCGGAGGGCCACACCGGGCCCAAGCGACGGGCGATGCTCCCGCCCGGCGTTCCCGACCCGAACGAATGGGGCCCCCTGAAGGGCCAGCTCCCCCCGGCCGCCGCACGCCCGGCCCGCGCCGCCCGCCCCGCGGCCGACCGCCCGCCCCGCCGCACCCGCACGGCGGGCGAGGGCTCGGCGGCCCAACGTGCCGCGACGCCGGACCCCGGTGCGGAAGCCCCCGCGCCGCCCGGAACCGAAGCCCCCACGGCTGTCGGCGCGCCGGCCCCCGCCCCCACGACACCGAAGCCCCCCGCGACACCGGAGGCGTCCACGTCCCCTGAGGCGCCCGAGGCAACGGGGGCCGCAGGGGCGCCGGTGCCACCCGCGGGGGCCCGCCCGCGCCGTTCCCGCTCGGCGTCGCAGGGCTCCGCCAGCCAGCAGCGGCCCGCCGATGATCCTGCGGAGACCCCGCCCGCCCCGGCACGCCGTTCCCGCTCGGCTTCGGAGGGCTCGGCCAGTCAGCGCCCGGAGCCGGACGGGCCGGGAGCCACCTCCGCTCGGCCCGCACGCCGTTCCCGGTCGGCCTCCGAAGGCTCGGCAAGCCAGCGTCCCGAGCCGGGCGATTCGCCCGCGCCCCCGACATCCGGACCGCGCCGTTCCCGTTCCGCCTCCGAAGGCTCGGCAAGCCGGCGTTCGGCGTCGGGCGCGCCCGAGGGCCCGCCGTCGCGTCCGCCTCGGGTGCGCAGCACGGACGCCCCGTGGCACGACGCCCAACCGGCCTTCGACGAACCCGAGAGCCCGGAGCCCGGTTCCCCGGACGTGCCTCTGCCGGACAAACAACCCCCCGCAGACAGCTCCGCCCCAGACAACCCCGCTCCAGACAGCTCCGCCCCAGACCACCCCGCCCCAGACAGCTCCGCCCCAGACCACCCCGCCGGAGGCGATCCCGAGTGAACGACGTGTTCGACGTCGCCCTCCGCCTGGCCATCGTCTTCGCCGTGTTCCTGGTCGCCCCCCTCCTCGTGGGCCAGACGGAACACAAGGTCATGGCCCACATGCAGGGCCGCCTGGGCCCCATGTACGCAGGCGGCTTCCACGGCTGGGCCCAGCTCGTCGCGGACGGCGTGAAGTTCGCGCAGAAGGAGGACGTGGTCCCGGCCGCCGCCGACCGCCGCGTCTTCCAGCTCGCCCCCGCCGTCGCCCTCCTCCCGTACCTCCTCGTCCTCGCCGTCATCCCCGTCGGCCCCGGCGACGGAGCGGTCGGCCAGGTCGTCGACGCGGGCATCTTCTTCGTGCTCGCCGTCATGGGCATCGGCGTCCTCGGCTCGCTGATGGCGGGCTGGGCGTCCGCCAACAAGTTCTCGCTGCTCGGCGGCCTCCGCACCGCCGCGCAGCTCCTCTCCTACGAGCTGCCGATGCTCCTGGCCGCCGCCTCCGTGGCCATGGCGGCCGGTACGGTCTCGCTCACCGGCATCCTCGACGCCTTCGCGTGGTGGTGGCTGCCCTGGCAGATCGTCGGCGCCCTGGTCTTCTTCGTGGCCGGCCTCGCCGAACTCCAGCGGCCTCCGTTCGACATGCCGGTGGCCGACTCCGAGATCATCTTCGGCGCGTACACCGAGTACACCGGTCTGCGCTTCGCCCTGTTCCTCCTCGCCGAGTACGCGGGCATCGTCATCCTGTGCGCCCTGACCACCGTCCTCTTCCTCGGCGGCTGGCACGGCCCGTTCGGCGCCGACGGACTCGGCTGGCTCTGGACCCTCCTCAAGACCGCCCTCCTCGCGTTCGTCGTCATCTGGCTGCGCGTCAGCTACCCGCGCCTGCGTGAGGACCAGTTGCAGAAGCTCGCCTGGACCACCCTCGTCCCGCTCGCCCTCGCGCAGATCGCGCTCACCGGCATCGTGAAGGTGGCGATCAACTGATGCCCCCGATCCCCGGATCCGGCCTGGCCAAGGGCCTTGCCGTCACCCTGCGCACGATGACGAAGAAGACCGTCACCGCGCAGTACCCGGACACCCAGCCCGAACTCCCGCCCCGCTCCCGCGGCGTCATCGGGCTGTTCGAGGAGAACTGCACGGTCTGCATGCTCTGCGCCCGTGAGTGCCCCGACTGGTGCATCTACATCGACTCCCACAAGGAGACGTCGCCCCCCGCCGCCCCCGGCGGCCGTGAGCGCAGCCGGAACGTCCTCGACCGTTTCGCCATCGATTTCTCCCTCTGCATGTACTGCGGTATCTGCATCGAGGTGTGCCCCTTCGACGCGCTGTTCTGGTCACCCGAGTTCGAGTACGCGGAGACGGACATCCACGAGCTCACCCACGAGCGCGACAAGCTCCGCGAGTGGATGTGGACCGTGCCGGAGCCGCCCGCTCTCGACCCCGCCGCCGAGGAGCCGAAGGAGATCGCCGCAGCCCGCAAGGCCGCGGACAAGCTCGCCGCCCAGCGCGCCAAGGAGCAGCAGGAGCAACAGCGACAGCAGCCGGAGGAGCAGCCGGAAGAGCAGGGCGAGAAGGGCGAGAAGGGCGGAAACCCGTGATGCTGTACACCGCCCCGCCGCTGGTCGCCTCCGCCGCGGGCGACCATCCCGGCTTCCTCTCCCCGTCCGGCGTCGAGATCGCGTTCCTCCTCGTCGGCCTCGTCACCCTCGGCGCCGCCGTCATCACCGTCACCACCAGACAACTGGTGCACGCCGCGCTCTGGCTCGTCGTCGCGCTCGGCGGGCTGGCCGTCGAGTACCTCCTGCTCACCGCGGAGTTCATCGCCTGGGTCCAGGTACTGATCTACGTCGGTTCCATCGTCGTCCTCCTCCTCTTCGGCCTGATGCTCACCCGGGCTCCCATCGGCCGCTCCCCGGACGCCGACTCGGACAACCGGTGGGTGGCCCTCGGTGTGGCCCTCGCCTCGGCAGCCGCCCTCGTCTGGGTCGTCGTGGACGCCTTCCGTACGACCTGGATCGACCTCGACGGACCGGCCCAGGGCTCCACCCGGGTCACCGGCGCCTTCCTGTTCCGGAACTGGGTCCTCCCCTTCGAGGCGCTCTCCGTCCTGCTGCTCGCCGCGCTCGTCGGCGCGATCGTCCTCTCCCGCAAACGCGACACTGACACGGACACGGGAACGGCCACGGATGCGGGCACGGACACCCCGCCCCGCCCCGCCCCGACCGGCACACCGGGCACCACCGACCGCCCCGGCAAGGGGGAGAAGCGCTGATGCACCTCGCCTATCCCGCCGTACTCGCCGCTCTCCTCTTCTGCGTCGGCCTCTACGGCGTCCTCGCCCGGCGCAACGCGATCCTGGTCCTGATGTCCGTCGAGCTCATGCTCAACGCCGTCAACCTCAACCTCGTCGCCTTCGACGTCTGGCTCCGCGACACCCTCCACTCCGGCCAGGCCCTCACGCTCTTCACCATCGCCATCGCCGCCGCCGAGATCGGCATCGGCCTCGCGATCGTCCTGGCCGTCTACCGCAACCGGGGCACCTCCGACATCGACCGGCTCCGCGACACCGCCGAGACCGACGAGGCCGAAACGCTCCCCGACACTGCGGAGTCCGACACCGCGGGGACCAGCGACGCGGCGACGGCCCCCGGCCGGACGGACGGCACAACAGGAAAGACCAAGAAGGCAGAGGCCACCACGTGACCACCACGACCCTCGCCGCCCTCGTCCCCCTCCTTCCATTCCTCGGCGCCCTCGGCGGGCTCGCCGTCGGCCGCACCGCCCCCGGCTTCGTCCGCCCGCTGGCGATCCTCCCGACCCTCACGGCGGCCGTCCTCGCCGTGCTGGTCGCCGTCCGCCAGGGCGGCGGCCGGGCCATCGACGCCGCGACCCAGCTGACGCCCACCGGCTCCGTCCCGATCGATCTGGCGCTGCACCTCGACGGTTTCGCCGTGCTGGTCGCCGTCCTCGTCACCGTCGTCGCCACCTGCGTACAGCTCTACTCCACGGCCTACCTCCGCGACGACGCCCGCTACCCCTCCTACGCGGCCCTCGTATCCCTCTTCACCTCCGCGATGCTCCTCGTCGTCTACTCCGGCGACCTGATGGTGCTCCTGGTCGGCTGGGAGATCATGGGCATCTGCTCGTACTTCCTCGTCGGCCACTACTGGGAGACGCCCGAGGCCCGGGCCGCCTCCCTCAAGGCCTTCCTGGTCACCAAGCTCGGCGATGTCCCCTTCCTGATCGGCCTGTTCGCGCTCGCCGCCGACACCGGCAGCTTCCGGATCACCAAGATCCTGGCCGCCGTCGCCCACGGCGGGCTGGAGCACCCCACCCTCATCGCCCTGCTGCTTCTCGCGGGCGTCGCGGGCAAGTCGGCGCAGTTCCCCCTGCACACCTGGCTGCCCGACGCCATGGCCGGCCCCACCCCCGTCTCCGCGCTCATCCACGCGGCGACGATGGTCGCCGCCGGCATCTACTTCGTGGCCCGGCTGCTGCCCGTCTTCGCGGCCTCCGGCGCGGCGCTCGTCGTCCTCGCCGTGATGGCCGCCGTGACGATGATCGGGTCCGGGCTCGCTGCCCTCGCCCAGGACGACATCAAACGCGTCCTCGCCTATTCGACGATCGGACAACTCGGCTACATGTCCGGCGCCCTCGCCGTCGGCGACCGGGGCGCGGCCGTCTTCCACCTCATCTCGCACGGTGCGTTCAAAGCCGTCCTCTTCCTCGCCGCGGGCGTCGTCATCCACGCCGCGGGCACCAACTCGCTCGCCGCCATGTCCCGGATGAGCGGGCTCGCCCGCCGTATCCCGGACGCCTACTGGACGATGACCGTCGCCCTCCTCGCGCTCGCCGCCATCCCGCCGTTCGCCGGCTTCTTCTCCAAGGAAGCCGTCCTCGTCGCCGCCGAGCACACCGCGCTGGGGGACCGGGCCGTCGCCCCGGCCGCCGCGGGCTGGACGATCCTGATCGCCGGGCTCCTCGCCGCCGTCCTCACCGCCTCCTACGCCGTACGCCTCTGGCTCCTCGCCTTCCGCGGCCGCGGGGCCGAAGTCCCCGACCACGGCAAGCAGCCCCTCGCCATGACCTCCGTCCTGTGGATCCTGGCCGTCCCCACCATCGGCTTCGGTCTCACCGCGGGCATGCTCGGCGACTGGTTCGACGGGCACGCCCTCACGCCGTCCCTCACCACCGCCGTCCTCGCCACCGGCGTCACGCTCGTCGGCGGCCTCGTCACCTACGGAGCCTGGCGGCACACCACCGCCCTCGCCGCCCGCACCCCCATCGGGGCCGTGGCCGCCCATCCGGGCGCCGAACCCGCTCTCGTCGAAGCCGAGGCCATGACGTCCCACACCGCCGTCTACGGCACCATCGCGGACGCCCCCGACCCGGCCGACCCCGGCAGACTCCTCCTGGGTCCGCTGCACCGCCACGCGGTCACCGGCTTCCACCTCGACGCCCTGTACACGGCGCTGTTCGTCCGGCCCGTCCGGGCAGCCGCCCGCCTCGTCCGCTTCCTGGACCGGGAGGTCGTCGACACCTACGTCAACGGGACGGGCGCCGTCACCCGCCTCCTCGGCACCGCCGTCCGCCGGGCCCAGACCGGCAACGTGCAGACCTACGTCAGCGCCCTGCTCGCCGGGTCCCTCGCCCTGGCGATCGCCGCCGTCGTCTTCGCCAACGTCAACGCGGGGTCGTGACCGTGATCGATATCAGCCCGTCCGTGATGCAGTTCCTTCTGGCGTTCATCGTCGTCGCCCCGCTCCTCGGCGCCCTCGCGGCCCTGCTCCCCGCCCCGCCCGGGCTCAAGGGGAAGAACCCCGACCAGGCCGTGCTCCGCCACGGCGTGACCGTCACCGGCGCCGTCCTCGTCGCCGCGATCGTCCTGGCCACCGGCTTCGACCACGACCACCCCGCCAAAATGCAGGCGACCACCGACATCAGCTGGATCCCGGCGCTCGACGTCCGCATCCACCTCGGCATCGACGGCATCTCGCTCCCCCTCCTGGTCCTGACCGCGCTGCTGACCTTCCTCTGCGCGCTGTACAGCTACTTCAAGCTGCCCGCGGGCCCCTCACCGAAGGCGTTCGTCGCCCTCGTCCTCGTCCTGGAGTCCGGCACCCTCGCCACCTTCGCCGTCCTCGACCTGCTGCTCTTCTTCCTCGCCTTCGAGATGGTCCTCATCCCGATGTACTTCCTCATCGCTCGCTGGGGCGGCGACCAACGGCAGGCGGCCGCCTGGAAGTTCATCCTCTACACGCTGCTCGGCTCGGTCGTCATGCTGCTCGGCCTCCTCCTCATCGGGCTGAAGAGCGGCACCTTCGACATGGTGGCACTCGCCACTGACAACGGCCGCGGCCTCACCACATCCGTGCAGGTCATCGCCGTACTCGCGATCGGTCTCGGGCTCGCCGTGAAGACCCCGATGTGGCCCCTGCACAGCTGGCTGCCCGACGCCCACACCGCCGCCCCGACCGTCGGGTCCGTCCTCCTCGCGGGCGTCCTGCTGAAGATGGGAACGTACGGATTCGTCCGGATCCTGCTCCCTATCGCCCCGGACGGTATGCGCACCTTCGCGCCCTACCTCGCCGCGTTCGCCGTCGTCGGCATCGTCTACGGATCCCTCGCCTGCCTGGCCCTGGCCCGTACCGGCGCCAAGGGCGACCTCAAGCGGCTCATCGCGTACTCGTCCGTCGGCCACATGGGCTTCGTCCTGCTCGGCATCGCCACCATGACCCCCACCGGAGTCAACGGCGCGCTCTTCGCCAACATCGCCCACGGCCTCATCACCGGCCTGCTGTTCTTCCTGGTCGGCGCCGTCAAGGACCGCTACGGCACCGCCGACCTCGACACCCTCGCCGGAGCGACCGGAGCCGCCCTCTACGGCCGGGCCCCCCGCCTCGGCGCGCTGCTCGCGTTCGCCGCCATCGCCTCGCTCGGCCTGCCCGGACTCGCCGGATTCTGGGGCGAGATGCTCACCCTGTTCGGCGCGTACAGCCCCGCGGAAGGCCTCAGCCGCCCCGCGTTCCGCACCTTCATGGCCGTCGGGGCGTTCGGCACCCTGCTCACCGCCGCGTACATGCTCATCGTCGTCCGCCGCGTCTGCATGGGCGAGCACGCGCCCCGCTCCCGGCTGTCGCCCGACGACCGGGCCCAGCAGCCGCCCACCGGCCCGCAGCCGCCCACCGGCCCGCAGCCGCCCACCAGCCCGCAGCCGCCCACCGGCCCGGAGCCGTCCGGAACCGCCGGCCCGGAGCCGTCCGGAACCGCCGGCCCCCGAACGGCGACCACCCCGCAGCTCGCCGACATCCACCCGTACGAAGCCGCCGCCTGGACCCCGCTCGCCGCGCTCACCATCGTCGCCGGCCTCTGGCCCGCCGTCCTCCTCGGCCTCACCGACCCCGCCGTGCAGCAGCTTCTCGCAGGAGGCAAGTCGTGACCGCGGACCTCAGCACCACCGCCGCAAGCCTCGTCGCGCAGGCCCCGGACACCGCGGCCCCCGGCGCCCGCACCGCTGCCGGAAGCCTCCTCGCGGCCGACGTCCCCAGCGTCGTCCAGTCCGTCGACTGGCTCGCCATCGCACCTCCCACGCTCACCGCGCTGGCCGCCCTGGTCGTCCTCGTGGCCGACCTGTTCCTCCCGGCCCACCGCAAACGCCTCCTCGGTTACGCCACCCTCACCGGGCTCGCCGCCGCCCTGGCGTTCCTGATCCCCCTGCGGTCCGGTGACCGGTCCACCTTCTGCGTCACCACCGGCACCCAGGCGTGCAGTTACACCGCCGACCACTTCACCGTCGTCATCCAGGCCCTCGTCCTCGGCGGCGCGTTCCTCACCGTCCTGCTCTCGCTCGACGACACCCGCAGGCTGCCTGCCGGGGAGTACTGGTTCCTGCTCCTGGCCTCCGCCTCGGGAGCGGCCCTGCTGCCCGCCTCCCGGGATCTCGCCACCCTCGTCGTCGCCCTCGAAGTCGCCTCGCTGCCCGCGTTCGCGCTCGTCGGCATCAAGCGCGGGGACCGGCGCTCCTCCGAGGCGGCGCTGAAGTTCTTCCTCTCCTCCGTCGTCGCCACCGCCGTCATGCTGCTCGGCGTCAGCTTCGTGTACGCGACCACCGGGACCCTGCACCTCACCGAGATCGCGGCCCGTCTCGACGACGTGCCCCCGGTCCTCGACACCCTCGCCAAGACCGGAGTGGCCCTCACACTCGTCGGCTTCGCCTTCAAGACGGCCGCCGCGCCCTTCCACTTCTGGGTCCCCGACACCTACGTGGGCGCGCCGCTCCCGATCGCCGCCTATCTCTCCGTGGTGGGGAAGGCCGTAGGGTTTTCGGGCCTCATTCTGGTGACCGTCATCGCGTTCCCCTCCCACGCGGACGTCTGGGGGCCCGCTCTCGCCGTCCTGGCCGCGATCACCATGACCGCCGGCAACGTCGCGGCCCTCCGCCAGAACGCCACCCGCGCCCGCAGCGCCGTCCGCCTCCTCGCCTGGTCCTCCGTCGCCCAGGCCGGCTACCTCCTGGTCCCGATCGCCGCCGCCGCGTACTCCAGCGACGAACAGATCGGCTCCACCGTGGCGTACGCCCTCATGTACGCGGTGGTGAACCTCGGCGCGTTCGCGGTCGCCGCCCTCGTCGCTTGTACGCACCCCGGCAACCGGCTCTCCGACTACCGGGGCCTGTACGCCACCCGGCCCCTCGCGGCGCTGGCCCTCGGGTTCTTCCTGCTCTGCCTGGCCGGACTGCCGCCCGGCATCATCGGGCTCTTCGCGAAGGTCACCGTCTTCTCGGCGGCGGTCGACGCGGGTCTCGGCTGGCTCGCCGTCGTCATGGCCGTCAACGTCGTCATCGCCCTCTACTACTACCTTCAGTGGACCGCGATCCTCTTCCGCGCGCCGGACGGAGCCCCGGAAAGGACCGGGCCGGACACCGCTCCCCCCACCTCCGCCCCAGCCCGCCGATTCCGCGCGCCCACCCCGCTCACCACGGCGATCGTCCTCACATCCGCTGCCGGAATCCTGCTTTCCGGGGCCCCGCAGACCGTCCTGCGCTTCGCCGCCGTCAACCTCTTCTGAGCACTCCCGACCCGCAGGGCCGGTTTGCCCACGGCGTCCGCCGCAGGGCATGGTCTTGGCTGCATACGTCACGTATTCGGCGTGTACACGCCGGGGAAAACGAGGAGAGAGCAGTGCTGAACGGGTTCAAGGACTTCATCCTGCGCGGGAACGTCATCTCGATGGCGATCGGTCTGGCCGTCGGCGCCGCCTTCACCGCCGTCGTGACCGGCTTCAGCAACGCCTTCATCACCCCGCTGATCGGCCTCGCCACCCGCGGCACCGGCGACTTCAGCAAGGCCCACTACACGGTCGACGGAGTCGACTTCCCCTACGGCCTCTTCGTCAGCGCCGCCATCGCCTTCCTGATCACCGCCGCGGTCCTCTACTTCTGCGTCGTGGTCCCCATGGCCAAGGTGCAGGACCGCTTCGCGAAGCAGGAGGCCGTCGACATCAAGGCCGCCCTCCGCGACTGCCCGCGCTGCTTCAGCGCGATCCCCGCCGTCGCCTCCCGCTGCGGCCACTGCACCAGCGAGGTCGAGCCCGACCCCGAGGCCCTCTCCCTCGCCAAGCTCCCGGCACAGCAGCACTGACCGCCCAGCGGTACCGCCCCACCGGGGCGCCCCGCGCCATCAGGACGGCCCGCCGCCACCCGTACGGCCCAGCGTCACTCCGTACGGGGCCGGGGGCCCGACCGGCGCGAACACGCGGCACAGCCTCCGCCCTCCGGCCGCACGCACAAGGGAACTAGCTCCTCTCGCCTGGCGTTGACCAGTACAGGAGGCTCCACTGGGGAGTGGAGCACCACCATGCAAAGGGTTCCCCTGCTGCACCACTTGGAGGGCGTACCGTGCACCGCCGGCACAACGGGCTCAAGACCGCCGTACTCCTCGGGGGACTGTCCGCACTCATCATCGTCATCGGCAGCTTCTTCGGACGTACGGGACTCATCGTCGCGCTCCTGGTCGCCGTCGGCACCAACGCGTACGCGTACTGGAACAGCGACAAGCTGGCCCTGCGGGCCATGCGCGCCCGCCCCGTCAGCGAATTCGAGGCGCCGCAGCTCTACCGCATCGTGCGGGAGCTCTCCACGGCCGCCCGTCAGCCCATGCCGCGTCTCTACATCTCCCCGACCCAGGCGCCCAACGCCTTCGCCACCGGGCGCAATCCGCGCAACGCCGCCGTCTGCTGCACCGAGGGCATCCTCCAGATCCTCGACGAACGCGAACTGCGCGGCGTCCTCGGCCACGAGCTGAGCCATGTCTACAACCGGGACATCCTCATCTCGTCCGTCGCCGGAGCCCTCGCCTCCGTCGTGATGTTCCTGGTCAACTTCGCCTGGCTCATCCCGGTGGGCCGCTCCAACGACGACGAGGGGCCCGGCCTCCTCGGCATGCTCCTGATCATGATCCTGGGGCCGCTCGCCGCCTCCGTCATCCAGCTCGCCGTGAGCCGCTCCCGGGAGTACGAGGCCGACGCTTCCGGGGCCCAGCTCACCGGGGACCCACTGGCGCTCGCCAGCGCCCTGCGTAAGCTCGACGCCGGAACCAAACAGCTCCCGCTGCCGCCCGAGCCCAGGATCGAGACCGCGAGTCACATGATGATCGCGAACCCCTTCCGGCCCGGTCAGGGGATGGCGAAAATGTTCTCGACGCACCCTCCGATGGCGGAGCGCATCGCCCGACTCGAACAGATGGCAGGTCATCGCCCGTGAAAACCATCCTGAACATCATCTGGCTGATTCTCTGCGGATTCTGGATGTTCCTCGGCTACCTGCTCGCGGGCGTCCTGCTCTGCATCACCATCATCGGCATCCCCTTCGGGGTGGCCGCCTTCCGGATCGGCGTCTACGCCCTCTGGCCGTTCGGCCACACCGTCGTCGACCGCCGGGACGCGGGCTCGCCTTCCTGCGTGGGCAACGTCCTCTGGCTGGTCCTCGCCGGCTGGTGGCTCGCCCTCGGCCACATCACCACCGGCATCGCGCTGTGCATCACGATCATCGGGATCCCCCTGGGCATCGCCAACTTCAAGCTGATCCCGGTCTCCCTCATGCCCTTCGGCAAGGAGATCGTCGCCACGAACCAGCCCTTCGCCACCCGCTGACCGGTCGAGTCCGGCGGACTCCCGAGCAACCGAACACCTGCCCGGCGCGTCCTGGATATCAGGACGAAACAAGGGGTAGGTGCAGCGACATGGGCATCATCAGTTGGATCATTCTCGGCCTGCTCGCCGGACTCATAGCCAAGATCCTCCTCCCGGGGCGCGACCCGGGAGGCATCATCGGTACCACCCTCATCGGCATCGCCGGGGCCTTCGTCGGCGGCTGGCTCTCCAGCCAGTTCCTCGACCGCCCCATCAGTAACGACTTCTACGACACCGCGACCTGGATCGCCGCCATCGCCGGCTCTCTGGTCCTGCTGATCGCCTACCGGCTGCTGTTCGGCCACTCCCGCGACCGCCGCTGACCGGGGGCGAGCCCCGCTGCCTCACGCGTCCCCCGACGCCATCCCGGTCTCCCGCAACGTCAGGTTCAACCGGCCGGCCCGCAGCCCCGCTGCCGGGTCGGCCGTTCCCGCGTACACCTTCGGCACCCCGTGGTACGCGAACCGCGACGGCCCGCCGAAGACGAACAGATCCCCGGACGCCAACTCCACGTCCGTGTACGGTCGGCCGCGTCCCTCCGTGTTCCCGAAGCGGAACACACACCTCGCCCCGATGCTCAACGACACCACAGGAGCGCCCGACCGCTCCTCCTTGTCCTGATGCATCCCCATGCGCGCGGCGTCGTCGTAGAAGTTGATCAGAGCGGTGTCCGGAGCGAACGCCCGTGCCGCGTCCTCGTCCCCGTACGCCTCCGCCACCGCCGCCCGCCCCAGATCGCCCAGCCAGTCCGGGAACGCGGCCACCCGGGCCCCGTTCACATCGTCAGCCGTACGCGCGTACCTGTACGGCTGCCAGTGCCAGCCCAGGCACACCGTCCGCACCGACATCACCCCGCCGCTCGGCAGCACCGTGTGCCGGAACGGGACCGGCCCCCGCGCCCACTGACGGCACGCCACCACCAACTCCGCCCGCCGCTCCACCGAAAGCCACTCCGGCACATGAACGGCCCCCGGCGCCACGACCGTACGCGGCCGCCGGAACAGACCGTCGGCGGAGGAACCCTCGGAGGGCGAAGGCGGCGTGGGCGTCACGGCTCGGACCGCCTTGCCCCGCCCTCCAGCCCCAGCAGCAGCTTCTTCCGCTCCAGCCCGCCCGCATAGCCCCGCAGCGCCCCGTCCGCCCCGATCACCCGGTGGCACGGCCGTACGACCAGCAGCGGATTGCGCCCGATCGCCGTGCCCACCGCCCGCACCCCGGCGCCCGAGGCGCCGACCTGTGCCGCGACCTCCCCGTACGACACCGTGCTCCCGTACGGGATCGACTCCAGCACCGCCCAGACCCGCCGCTGGAACTCCGTGCCCAGGCCCTCGGCCACCGGCACCTCGAATCGCGTCGAACGCCCCGCGAAGTACGCCTCCAGCTGCCGGGCGATCTCCGCGAACGCCTCGGGGGCGTGCCGCCAGCCGTCCTGGACGACCGCGCCGCCCTTCTGGCCGGGCACGGACAACGAACGCAGCCGGACACCTCCGGGCCCGTCGGCCCCGGCCGCTCCGCCGGCCCCACCCGGATCAGGCCCGTCCGCCACCGCCACCGCCGGCTCCTCGCCGACCAGCAGCAACTCGCCCAACGGGCTCTCCACCCGCGCGTACACCGTCGTCGTCATGCCTTCTCACTTCCCCGGTCCGTACGGCCAGTCTGCGCCGGTCCGCCCACCACCACCGGCGGTATTCGGACATCGCATCCGCACGCCCCGCAGGCCCCGCACACCCCACACGCCCCATGCGCCCCGCGGACTCCGCACGACCACACGGGCCACCAACGCGAAGAGGCACGCCGTCGAGGTCGGCCTCGGCGGTGTGCCCCGTTGCGTGCGGCAGTCGGCTGCCGTGACTACCGGTAGTTCACGAACTGGATCGCGAACTCGAAGTCCTTGCCCTTCAGCAGCGCCTGAACGGCCTGGAGGTCGTCCCGGCTCTTCGAGCTGACGCGCAGCTCGTCACCCTGGACCTGGGCCTTGACGCCCTTCGGGCCCTCGTCGCGGATCGTCTTCGCCACCTTCTTGGCGTTCTCCTGGGAGATGCCTTCCTCGATCGTGGCGAAGATCTTGTACTCCTTGCCGGAGAGCTGCGGCTCACCGGCGTCCAGCGACTTCAGCGAGATGCCGCGCTTGATCAGCTTGGACTGGAAGATGTCGAGGATGGCCTTGACGCGCTCCTCGCCGTTCGCCTCCATCAGGATCTTCTCGCCCGACCACGAGATCGAGGCGCCCGTGCCCTTGAAGTCGTAACGCTGGGAGATCTCCTTGGCGGCCTGGTTGAGGGCGTTGTCGACCTCCTGCCGCTCGACCTTCGAGACGATGTCGAAACTGGAGTCGGCCATGACGTGTGGCTCCTTGCGTCGAATGTGCGTGGGGATACAGGCCAAAGCCTAGCCACCGCCGCACCCTCCGGGCGCTGATCAATGAGGTGGCGGAGCACCCCTGGCCATCAGGTATTGTTTACGTCGTCGCCAAGGAGCTCACCACGAGATCCAAGGCGTCGTTCGAGGCGGTGTGGCTCAGCCTACCCAGGTTCGAACCCTGGCGCCGCCACGCGAACGAAGCCCCCGACCGGTTCTCCGGTCGGGGGCTTTCTCGTTGTCCGAAGCCCGGCGAGGCGGCCCGCTTCAGCCACCCGCGAGCCCTCAGTTGCCCGCGACGTCCTTCACCGCCACCGTCACCGGCACGTTCCCGGAGATCGCCTCCAGGGTCAGGCCCGCCGTCGCCGGGGTGTCCAGCAGCTCCAGCAGTGTGGCCGCCACGTCGTCGCGGGGGATCGGGCCGCGGCCCGTGGAGGCGGCCAGGAGGACCTGGCCGGTGCCCGCGTCGTCGGTCAGCATGCCGGGGCGCAGGACCGTCCAGTCCAGTGCGGTGCGGGAGCGAACGGCCGCGTCGGCGGCGCCCTTGGCCCGCAGGTACACGTCGAAGACCTCGTCGCCGGGGTGGTCGGGGTCGGCACCCATCGAGGAGACGACGAGATAGCGGCGGACGCCCGCCGCCTCGGCCGCGTCGGCGAACAGCACGGCGGCGTCGCGGTCCACGGTGTCCTTGCGGGCGGTGCCGCTGTTCGGCCCGGCGCCCGCCGCGAAGACGGCCGCGTCCGCGCCGCGCAGCACCTCCGCGGTCTGCTCCACGGTGGCCGATTCGAGGTCCAGCACGACGGGTTCGGCGCCGGCGTCGGTCAGGTCCTGACTCTGTTGGGGGTTGCGGATGATCCCTACGGCTTCATCCCCGCGTGCGGCGAGCAGCCGCTCCAGCCGCAGTGCGATCTGTCCGTGTCCACCTGCGATGACAATGCGCATACCCCCGACCGTACGCCGGGGGGCGGGGTCGCGCTCAGTTCCTCGGCCCGGCGCCGGGGTCGGGCCGGCCCTGGCGCGGAAGTCCGCCGAGACCCGCGGCGGCGTCGGCGTCCGAGTCGCAGTACTCGCGTACGGCGCTGGTGCGGGCCACGATCCGGCCGCGGTGGATGACGATGCGGCTGTACGCGAGGGAGAGCGCCGCGGCGAGCCGTTCGCCGCGTACGGCGAGGAGTTCGGCCGGGAAGCCCGCCTCGACGCGCACGTCGGGCAGGCCGAGGGCGGCGCGGGCGCCGGTGGAGACCAGGGCGTACGCCTGCTCGGCGCGCAGCCCTGTCTGCGAGGCGAGGAGGTAGGCGGCTTCGAGCGGATCGCCGCGGCCGACCGGATTGGCCGTGTCCCGCAGCGCGCCGCTGCCCGCGGTGACGTGCACACCGGCGGAGCGCAGGAGGCGTACGGGGGCGGTCGTACGGCGCTCGGAACCGGCGCAGCCGCCCTGGGGCAGGCAGACCACGGTGATCCCGGCGGCGGCGAGCCGGTCGGCGGCGCGGGCCGCGGCGTCCAGGGGCAGGTGGGCCAGACCGGCGCAGGGGCCGAGGGCGACGCCGGGGCGCAGGCCCGCGGCCATCGCGGCGAGCCGGGCGAGCCGGGCGGGGTCGTCGGCGTCGGTGTGCAGGTCCACGGGGCAGCCGTACTCGGCGGCGATCTCCAGGACGGCCTCGGTGTAGCCCGTCGGGTCGGGGTCGAGGTCGGGGCAGCCGCCGACGACGGCCGCGCCCATCTTCACCGCGTCCCTCAGCATCGCGAGGCTGTCCGCTCCGGCGATGCCCGTGAGGAGCCGGGGAACCGCGACCGGCATCACGTCGGCGAGGCCGCGCAGGGCCCGTCGGGCCTGGAGGACGGCTTCGAGCGGGGCGAGGCCCTGGACGTCGCCGACGCGGACATGGGTGCGCAGGGCGGTGGCGCCGTGGCCCAGTTGGAGGAGTGCCGCCTCCGTGGCGCGGCGCTGGATGTCCTCGGCGCGGTGGGACGCGGGGCCCGGACTGTCGGGGCCCAGGCTGTCGGCCGTGAGGGCGGTGTCGCTGTGGGCGTGAGGTTCGGCCGGGGCGGGGAGCAGCAGATAGCCGCGCAGGTCGATCCGGGGGCCGCGGGCGGTGAGGCTGCCCGCGGTGCCGACGGCCTCGATCCGGCTGCCGCTGAGACGTACGTCCACGGCCCGGCCGTCGGCGAGGCGGGCACCGCCGAGGACGAGGGCGGGGGTGTCGGCGGTGGTGGCTGCGTCGGCGCTGTCGGGCGCGTTGTCGTCGGGCCGCCGTGGCTGGCTGTCAGGCATCGCGCTCCTGGGAGGGGTGCAAGATCACACGGAGTGACCACACCCTAGGGGCGTGCGGAGGCGGCTTCCGGGAGGAGCGGAATAGTCGTACCGGTGCGCCTGCCCCGGCCGCCGGCCGGGCCCGGCCCGGGTACGGACGCGTCCTGGATCAAGGCCTGATCAGGGGGTGTGGGAGGCCCCGGACGAGGGGCCGGAGGAGGCGGCACAAACGGATTTGGGCAACCGGCCGGGGACCGTGTAATGTCTTCATCGCTCGCCCCAATAGCTCAGTCGGTAGAGCGTCTCCATGGTAAGGAGAAGGTCTGCGGTTCGATTCCGCATTGGGGCTCTGGTGATCGGGAAACCCCGCTTCGGCGGGGGGACTCGTCATCAAAGCGGTGTAGCTCAGTCGGTAGAGCAAGCGGCTCATAATCGCTGTGTCACCGGTTCAAGTCCGGTCACCGCTACTAACGGTAGCCGATTGTTGGGTCGGTCCTTCGATCGGCTACCCTTTTATGCGTTCATCCGTCCAACGTCCGTCCAAGGAGCACTCACGTGGCTGCCACCGACGTCCGCCCGAAGATCACGCTGGCCTGCGTGGAGTGCAAGGAGCGGAACTACATCACCAAGAAGAACCGGCGTAACAACCCGGACCGTCTTGAGATGAAGAAGCACTGCCCGCGCTGCAACTCGCACACCGCGCACCGCGAAACGCGCTGAATCAGGCTCGTACACGAGGCCGTCCCCTCTGGGGGCGGCCTCGTGTCGTTGTATGGGGTTCGCTGTACGGGGCCGCTCCCCGTGCGGCGAGCGTGCCCTCATTCGTCTTTCACCAGTTTCACCAGGTTTCTCAGGAGGTAGCGAGCTCATGGCGCTCGACCAGTCCTTCGTGGGGCGGACCTATCCGCCCACTCCGGCGTACGAGGTCGGCCGGGAGAAGATCCGCGAGTTCGCCGAGGCGGTGGGGGACACCCACCCGGCGTACGTCGACCCGGAGGCAGCCCGTGCGCTCGGTCACGCCGATGTGATCGCGCCGCCCACGTTCGTCTTCTCGATCACCTATCGGGCCGCCGGGGAGGTGGTGCAGGACCCGCAGCTGGGCCTGGACTACAGCCGCGTGGTCCACGGGGACCAGAAGTTCAGTTACGTGCGTCCGGTGCGGGCGGGGGACCGGCTGACGGTCACGTCGACGATCGAGAGCATCAAGTCCCTGGCGGGCAACGACGTTCTCGACATTCGCGGTGATGTCCACGACGAGGCCGGCGAGCTGGTGGTCACGGCGGTCACGAAGCTGGTGGCGCGCGCCGCCGAGGAGGCGTGATGACGGCGAAGGTCTCTTACGGGTCGGTCGAGGTCGGCACCGAGCTGCCGGCGCAGTCGTTCCCGGTGACGCGGGCCACGCTCGTGCAGTACGCGGGCGCCTCGGGCGACTTCAACCCGATCCACTGGAACGAGAAGTTCGCGCGCGAGGTCGGGCTGCCGGACGTGATCGCGCACGGCATGTTCACGATGGCCGAGGCGATCCGGGTGGTGACGGACTGGGCCGGCGACCCGGGTGCGGTCGTCGACTACGGAGTGCGGTTCACCAAGCCGGTCGTCGTGCCCAACGACGACAAGGGTGCGCTGATCGAGGTCAGCGGCAAGGTCGCGGCGTTGCTGGACGAGAACCTGGTCCGGGTGGACCTGGTCGCCCTGTGCGACGGCAAGAAGGTGCTGGGGATGTCCCGGGCCGTGGTCCGGCTCGCCTGAGGCGCACCGGCACGGTGGTCGGAGTCGAGGGGCGTTCCTCCCGCAGGAGGAGCGCCCCTCGCTCCTGTCCGTGCACGCCGGGCAGGGGAGGCCCCTCGCTCCTGTCCGTGCGCGCCGGGCGTTGCCCGTCCGGTCGCGCCGGGCCCCTGCCGTCCAGGTTGCCGGGCCCTTGCCAACAAAGTTATTGAGTAATAACTTACTTCCATGGCAAGGATGAGTGCGGAAGAGCGGCGCGAGAGCGTCGTCCGGGCGGCGATCACCGAGTTCGCCCGTGGTGGGTACAACGCGACGTCCACCGAGGTGATCGCCCGGCGGGTCGGCGTCTCGCAGCCGTACCTCTTCCGGCTCTTCCCGAACAAGCAGGCCATCTTCCTCGCCGCCGCCGAGCGCTGCCTGGAGGAGACCCGGCGGGTCCTCGCGGCGGCTTCAAAGGGGCTGGAGGGGGAGGAGGCGCTGAGCGCCATGGCCGAGGCGTACCAGCGGCTGATCGTCGAGGACGGCGAGAAGCTGATGATGCAGATGCAGTCGTACGCGGCCGTCGCCGCGGCCGAGGCCGCGGGTGATCGCGCGTTCGGAGAGCCGCTGCGGGCCGCGTGGGAGCGGATGTGGGGCGACGTTCACCTCGCGCTCGGCGCGGACGAGAACGAGACGACGTCGTTCCTGGCGTACGGGATGCTCATCAACACGCTCGCCTCGCTGGGCTTTCCGGCCGATCATCGCGCCTGGTCGGGGTTCCACATCTCGTCCAGGCCCGCCGAGTGAACCGGTCGTCCCGGGCTCGTCCGGTGAGCCCGGGACGCCCGGTTTGCTGTCCGCAGAAGTTAGTGGTCAATAACTAATCAGCAGGGGGAGACATGCCAGCAGGGGGAGACATGCACGAGCGGCACGGCACGGCAGACCGCGGGGGAACGGTCTGGGTCCTCGTCATCACCAGCGTGGCCGCGTTCATGGCGGCCCTCGACAACCTCGTCGTCACCACCGCCCTCCCCTCCATCCGGGAGAGCCTCGGCGGCGGCCTGGAGGAGCTGGAGTGGACGGTGAACGCGTACACCCTGACCTTCGCCGTGCTGCTCATGCTCGGGGCCGCGCTCGGCGACCGGTACGGCAGGCGGCGGCTGTTCATGGCCGGGCTCGCCGTCTTCACGGCCGCCTCCGCCGCCGCGGCCCTCTCCCCGGGCATCGAGGAGCTCATCGCGTTCCGGGCGGTCCAGGGCGTGGGAGCGGCGATCATGATGCCGCTGACGCTCACCCTGATCGGCCACACCGTGCCGCCCGAGCGGCGGGGGGCGGCCCTCGGCGTCTTCGGCGCGGTGACCGGGGTGGCGGTCGCCGGCGGCCCGCTGATCGGCGGCGCGCTGACCGAGCACATCTCCTGGCAGTGGATCTTCTGGCTGAACGTGCCGATCGGTCTGGTGCTGCTGCCGCTGGCCCGCCTGCGGCTCACGGAGTCGTACGCCCCGAAGGCGCCCCTGGACATCCGCGGCACGGTCCTGGTCAGCGCCGGCCTCTTCGGGATCGTCTACGCACTGGTCAACACCGCGAGCCACGGGTGGACCAGTCCTCTCGTCCTGACCGGCCTGATCGCGGGGACGGCGCTCCTCGGGCTGTTCGTGCGCCACGGACTGCGGGCGGAGAACCCGATGCTGCCGATGCGGCTGTTCCGCGGCCGGGCCTTCCTCGGGATCAACGCCGCGAGCCTGCTGATGTTCTTCGGGATGTTCGGATCGATCTTCCTGCTCAGCCAGTTCCTCCAGAACGGCCTCGGCCACTCGCCCACCGAGGCCGGACTGCGGATGCTGCCCTGGACCGCGATGCCGATCCTCGTGGCACCCCTGGCCGGACATCTCTCCGACCGTTTCGGGGGCCGTCCGGTCGTGGTCACCGGGCTCGCGCTCCAGGCCGTCGGGCTCGCCCTGTTCGCCCTGATCGTCGAACCCGGGGTCGGCTACCCCGTCCAGCTCCCCGCACTGATCATCGGAGGCGTCGGCATGGCGATGTACTTCGCGCCCGCCGCGAGCCTGGTGCTCTCCAGCGTCCGGCCCGCCGAACAGGGCATCGCCTCCGGCGCCAACAACGCTCTGCGGGAGGTCGGCGGGGCGCTCGGAGTCTCCGTCCTCGCCGCCGTCTTCGCCGCACAGGGCGGCTACGGTTCACCCCGGCTGTTCGCGGACGGCACGATGCCCGCCCTCTGGATCGGGGCCGGTGCGGTCGCCCTGGGCGCACTCGTCGCGCTCCTGATCCCGGGCCGCCGCGGCGTCGGCCGGCCCACCCCGGAACCCGCCGCACCCGGCCCGGTGGAGCCGGAGCGGGGCAGGCCGGGGCAGGAGCCGCGGGCCGTGGCCGCCTGAGCCGCCCGACCCCGGCGTACGGTCCGTGGCCCCGCACGAGCGGCGGCGCCACGGACCGTACCCTTGTCCCCGTGCAGGAACTCCACGACGCTCCCCTCGCCCCCCTGACCACCTTCCGGCTCGGCGGCCCCGCCGCCCGGCTGCTGACCGCCACGACCGACGCCGAGGTGATCGCCGCCGTCCGCGAGGCCGATGCGAGCGGTACCCCCCTGCTGGTCATCGGCGGCGGCTCCAACCTGGTCATCGGGGACAAGGGCTTCGACGGCACCGCGCTGCGCATCGCCACGGAGGGCTTCGAGCTCTCCGGCACGTCGCTGGAGCTGGCGGCCGGAGAGGTGTGGACCGATGCCGTCGCCCGGACCGTCGAGGCGGGCCTCGCCGGCATCGAGTGCCTGGCGGGCATCCCCGGATCCGCGGGCGCGACACCCATCCAGAACGTCGGCGCGTACGGACAGGAGGTGTCCTCCACGATCACGGAGGTCGTCGCCTACGACCGGCGCGCCGGGGAGACCGTGACCATTCCGAACACGGAGTGCGCGTTCTCGTACCGCCACAGTCGCTTCAAGTCCGAACCCGACCGGTTCGTGGTGTTGCGTGTCCGATTCGAGCTGGAAGATGCGAACGGGCTTTCCGCGCCCCTCAAGTACCCCGAAACGGCCAGGGCCATGGGCGTCGAGCAGGGCGACCGGGTGCCGCTGTCCGCCGCCCGCGAGACCGTCCTGCGGCTGCGCGCGGGCAAGGGCATGGTGCTGGACCCGGAGGACCACGACACCTGGTCCGCGGGGTCCTTCTTCACCAACCCGATCCTCGGACCGGCCGCCTTCGAGGACTTTCTCGGCCGGGTCCACGAACGCCTCGGGCCGGACGTGACGCCCCCGGCGTTCCCCGCCGAGGACGGCCGGACCAAGACCTCGGCGGCCTGGCTGATCGACCGGGCCGGATTCACCAAGGGGTACGGCAGCGGCCCCGCCCGGATCTCCACCAAGCACACCCTCGCCCTCACCAACCGGGGTGCGGCCACCACCGAGGACCTCCTCGCCCTGGCCCGCGAGGTCGTCGCCGGGGTGCACGCGGCCTTCGGCGTCACGCTGGTCAACGAGCCGGTGACGGTGGGCGTCAGCCTGTAGGGCCTGTGGGGGCGACGCGACGGGCGTACGCGCTCAGTACGCGACGCCCACGCCCTGCCGCACGCCCGCCGGGCCGTCTGCCGCCCGCACGCCGCTGGGCAAGATCAGTTGGCCAGCCAGTCGTCGATCCCGGACAGCAGCTTCTCCCGTACGTCCACGGGGGCCGCCGATCCGCGCACCGACTGGCGGGCCAGCTCGGCCAGCTCCGCGTCGGTGAAGCCGTGGTGGCGGCGGACCAGGCCGTACTGGTCGGCCAGCCGCGAACCGAACAGCAGCGGATCGTCCGCTCCCAGCGCCATCGGCACGCCCGCGTCGAACAGGGTGCGCAGGGGGACATCGGCGGGCTTCTCGTAGACCCCGAGCGCCACATTGGACGACGGGCACACCTCGCAGGTGACCTGCCGCTCGGCGAGCCTGCGCAGCAGCCGGGGGTCCTCGGCCGCCCGGACGCCGTGGCCGATCCGCGAGGCGTCCAGGTCGTCGAGGCAGTCGCGCACGCTGGAGGGCCCCGAGAGCTCCCCGCCGTGCGGAGCCGCCAGCAGACCGCCGTCCCGGGCGATGGCGAAGGCCCTGTCGAAGTCGCGGGCCATCCCGCGCCGCTCGTCGTTGGAGAGCCCGAAGCCGACGACGCCCCGGTCCGCGTACCGCACGGCGAGCCGGGCCAGCGTGCGGGCGTCCAGCGGGTGCTTCATCCGGTTGGCGGCGATCACCACGCGCATGTCCAGGCCGGTGTCCCGGGAGGCGCTGTCCACGGCGTCCAGGATGATCTCGATGGCCGGGATCAGCCCGCCGAGCAGCGGGGCGTACGAGGTGGGGTCGACCTGGATCTCCAGCCAGCCGGAGCCGTCCGCGACGTCCTCCTGGGCGCTCTCCAGCACCAGGCGCTGGATGTCCTCGGGGGACCGCAGGCAGGACCGGGCGATGTCGTAGAGCCGCTGGAAACGGAACCAGCCGCGCTCGTCGGTCGCCCGCAGTTTGGGGGGCTCGCCGCCGGTCAGGGCGTCGGGGAGATGGACCCCGTACTTGTCGGCGAGTTCGAGCAGGGTGGTGGGCCGCATCGACCCGGTGAAGTGCAGGTGCAGGTGGGCCTTGGGCAACAGACGTACATCACGCTCCATTGGAAGATCCTGCCGCACGGGCGGGCCGGAGCGGTAGCCGCTTTCCCCTTCCGGGGGCCGCTCGAACAAAAAAGTGCCCCCGGCCGGAGGGGGTTCCGGCGGCCGGGGGCACTCTTCGTCAGCGGGTGGCGCGGGCTTCTCAGGCCTTGGCCTCGCCCAGCAGCTTCTGGATCCGCGAGACGCCCTCGATCAGGTCGTTGTCGCCCAGCGCGTAGGAAAGCCGCAGGTAGCCGGGGGTGCCGAAGGCCTCCCCGGGCACCACGGCGACCTCCGCCTCGTCCAGGATCAGGGCGGCCAGCTCGACCGTGGTGGCCGGGCGCTTGCCGCGGATCTCCTTGCCCAGCAGGTCCTTCACCGCGGGGTAGGCGTAGAACGCGCCCTCGGGCTCCGGGCAGAAGACGCCGTCGATCTCGTTGAGCATCCGCACGATGAGGTTGCGGCGGCGGTCGAAGGCGGTGCGCATCTCGGCGACGGCGTCCAGCGGGCCGGAGACGGCCGCGAGCGCGGCGACCTGGGCGACGTTGGAGACGTTGGAGGTGGCGTGCGACTGGAGGTTGGTCGCGGCCTTGACGACGTCCTTGGGGCCGATGATCCAGCCCACCCGCCAGCCGGTCATCGCGTACGTCTTGGCGACGCCGTTGACGACGATGCACTTGTCGCGCAGCTCGGGGACGATCGCCGGGAGCGAGGTGAAGGTCGCGTCGCCGTAGACGAGGTGCTCGTAGATCTCGTCGGTCAGGACCCACAGGCCGTGCTCGACGGCCCAGCGGCCGATCGCCTCGGCGTCGGCCTCGCTGTAGACCGCGCCGGTCGGGTTGGACGGCGAGACGAACAGGACGACCTTGGTCTTCTCGGTGCGCGCGGCCTCCAGCTGCTCGACGGAGACCCGGTAGCCGGTGGTCTCGTCGGCGACGACCTCGACCGGGACACCGCCGGCGAGCCGGATCGACTCGGGGTAGGTGGTCCAGTACGGGGCCGGGACGATGACCTCGTCGCCCGGGTCGAGGATCGCGGCGAAGGCCTCATAGATGGCCTGCTTGCCGCCGTTGGTCACCAGGATCTGACTGGCGTCGACCTCGTAGCCGGAATCGCGCAGGGTCTTCTCCGCGATGGCGGCCTTGAGCTCGGGGAGCCCGCCCGCGGGGGTGTAGCGGTGGTACCTCGGGTTGCGGCAGGCCTCGACCGCGGCGTCGACGATGTAGTCGGGCGTCGGGAAGTCGGGCTCGCCGGCCCCGAAGCCGATCACCGGACGCCCGGCGGCCTTCAGGGCCTTGGCCTTGGCGTCGACGGCGAGGGTCGCGGACTCGGAGATCGCGCCGATGCGGGCGGAAACCCGGCGCTCGGACGGTGAAGTTGCAGCGCTCATGGCCCCATGCTCGCAGACCGCGAAAGCCGTCGGCGCAGGGGTTTCATGGACCGGACAGGACCTGGACAGCATCCGGACAGGACCGGTCGGTAGTTGTCTGTTCGACGCAGCGGCCCTGAGCACGTACACTCACCTGTCGTTGGCCTTCACCAGCCACACCGACATCGGCACCCGTTCACCGGGGAAGATGCGGTAGGTTGGTGGAAACCACCAAGGGTCGTAGCTCAATTGGTAGAGCACTGGTCTCCAAAACCAGCGGTTGGGGGTTCAAGTCCCTCCGGCCCTGCTACACACTCCTTCGCCAGGATGTGTGCGCATGTACGTACTTCATTGCACAGCCGTGCGGCTCCACCGGGCGCGGCACGGCCACGACCCGGAATCAGGTGAGTAGCGTGACGGACGCCGTGGGCTCCATCGACATGCCTGATGCCGATGATGAAGCTCCCGAGTCGAAGAAGAAGACTCGGAAGGGCGGCAAGCGCGGCAAGAAGGGCCCTCTGGGTCGGCTCGCGCTGTTCTACCGCCAGATCGTCGCAGAACTCCGTAAGGTTGTCTGGCCGACGCGTAGCCAGCTCACGACGTACACCTCCGTGGTGATCGTGTTCGTCGTCGTCATGATCGGTCTTGTTACCGTTCTCGACATGGGCTTCGCCCGGGTCGTCAAGTACGTCTTCGGCTGATCACGCGGAAGGCGTCGGACCCGGCGCACCTTTCGCACGTTCCACCCTTTGTATCCAGGAAGAAGCAGCCATCGTGTCTGACCCGAACCTGAACGACGCCGTCGAGCCCGAGGCCGGCGCCTCAGAGTCCGCCACGGACGAGCTCGACATCGTTGAGGCTGCTGACTCCGTGGAGCCGGACCAGGCCGAGGCCGTCGAGGGCGAGGACGCGGCGGTCGACGAGGCCGTCGAGGCCGTCGAGGAAGAGGCCGCCGAGGTCGCCGACGAGGAGGAGGCCGAGCCGGCCGCCCCCGTCGACCCCATCGCCGCCCTGCGCGACGAGCTCCGCACCCTCCCCGGCGAGTGGTACGTCATCCACACGTACGCCGGTTACGAGAAGCGCGTGAAGGCCAACCTGGAGCAGCGTGCCGTCTCGCTGAACGTGGAGGAGTTCATCTATCAGGCCGAGGTGCCTGAAGAGGAAATCGTCCAGATCAAGAACGGCGAGCGCAAGAACGTCCGGCAGAACAAGCTCCCCGGCTACGTGCTGGTGCGCATGGACCTGACGAACGAGTCCTGGGGCGTCGTGCGGAACACGCCGGGTGTCACCGGCTTCGTGGGCAACGCCTACGACCCGTACCCGCTGACCCTGGACGAGATCGTCAAGATGCTCGCCCCGGAGGCCGAGGAGAAGGCCGCCCGCGAGGCCGCCGAGGCCGAGGGCAAGCCGGCTCCCGCCCGCAAGGTCGAGGTCCAGGTGCTCGACTTCGAGGTCGGCGACTCGGTCACCGTCACCGACGGCCCGTTCGCCACGCTCCAGGCCACGATCAACGAGATCAACGCCGACTCGAAGAAGGTCAAGGGCCTCGTCGAGATCTTCGGCCGCGAGACCCCGGTCGAGCTGAGCTTCGACCAGATCCAGAAGAACTAGGCGCCTCCCGCCGCTTTCTGGACACATGCCTACCCAGCAGGTCAGAGGGGCTTCGCAGCCGCTCTGACCTGCTGGGTTTTTGGTCGCACAGCTATACCCGTTATCGTTGTGCGGTATGCCTCCATCCGGATGACCGGATCGGCGGCGAAACACTCTCACTAGGACCCGGAGAGAGCAATGCCTCCCAAGAAGAAGAAGGTCACGGGGCTTATCAAGCTCCAGATCAACGCCGGTGCGGCGAACCCGGCCCCGCCGGTCGGCCCCGCGCTCGGTCAGCACGGCGTCAACATCATGGAGTTCTGCAAGGCCTACAACGCCGCGACCGAGTCGCAGCGTGGCATGGTCGTGCCGGTGGAGATCACGGTCTACGAGGACCGCTCCTTCACCTTCGTCACGAAGACTCCGCCGGCCGCCAAGCTGATCCTCAAGGCCGCGGGTGTGGAGAAGGGCTCCGGCGAGCCGCACAAGACCAAGGTCGCCAAGCTGACGGCTGCCCAGGTCCGCGAGATCGCCACGACGAAGCTCCCCGACCTGAACGCCAATGACCTCGACGCCGCGTCGAAGATCATCGCCGGCACCGCCCGTTCCATGGGCATCACGGTCGAAGGCTGAGTCAGCCCCGTAACCCCCAGTGGTAGGACCAAGCGCTGGTCCGCACCACGACTCCACACTCTGAAACCACAGGAGCAGAAGTGAAGCGCAGCAAGAACCTCCGCGCTGCGGACGCCAAGATCGACCGGGAGCGCCTGTACGCCCCGCTCGAGGCCGTCCGTCTCGCCAAGGACACCGCCACCACGAAGTTCGACGGCACCGTCGAGGTCGCCTTCCGCCTGGGTGTTGACCCGCGCAAGGCCGACCAGATGGTCCGCGGCACCGTGAACCTCCCGCACGGCACCGGCAAGACCGCCCGGGTCCTGGTCTTCGCGACCGGTGACCGTGCTGCGGCCGCGGAAGCCGCCGGAGCCGACATCGTCGGCGCCGACGAGCTGATCGACGAGGTGGCCAAGGGTCGTCTGGACTTCGACGCCGTCGTCGCCACCCCGGACCTCATGGGCAAGGTCGGCCGCCTGGGCCGCGTGCTCGGTCCGCGTGGTCTGATGCCGAACCCGAAGACCGGCACCGTGACCCCCGATGTCGTCAAGGCTGTCAACGACATCAAGGGCGGAAAGATCGAGTTCCGCGTCGACAAGCACTCCAACCTGCACTTCATCATCGGCAAGGTCTCGTTCGACGAGACCAAGCTGGTGGAGAACTACGCAGCGGCGCTGGAGGAAGTCCTCCGTCTGAAGCCGTCCGCCGCCAAGGGCCGCTACATCAAGAAGGCCGCTCTGACGACCACGATGGGCCCCGGCATCCCGCTGGACGCCAACCGCACCCGCAACCTCCTCGTCGAGGAGGACCCGGCCGCCGTCTGAGCCCTCGTGCTCACCCGGTAGCCGCGGTCACGCGTGCACGGTGTGAACGGGCCCCGCAACCTTTCGAGGTGCGGGGCCCGTCCTCGTATCCGGAAGGCCCCACGCCTGTCAGTGCCCTGTGCCACTGTGGGCTGCTGGGGACGACGGACGATACGAGGGGTGGACCGACACCATGAGGACGAGCACGGCACGACGCACGGGTACGGCTCTCGCCGCCGTGGCGGCACTGACGTCGATGGCGGCCTGCAGTGGCTCCGACGGCGGCGGCGGCTCCGCGAAGGGCCGGGCGGACGCCGTCGCCAAGGCGAGCCCCGTGGCCGCGCTGAAGCAGGTGCAGCAGAAGACCGGCGGCGCCCAGTCCGCGAAGGTCGAGGGCACCACCGAGATGGGCAGCGCGATGTCCATGAAGCAGTCCGGGGTCATCGGCTGGGCCGACGGTCTCTCCGGCGCGCTCACCGTCACGTACACCGGCGGCACCATGGGCGAAGCCCTGAAGAAGGCCGGCGGCGACGGATCGGTCGAGGCGCGCTATTTCAAGGACGAGTACTACGCCAACGTGGGCGGCGGCATGGCGGCCAACACCGGAGGCAAGAACTGGATCCGGTATGCCTACAAGGACCTCGCCGAGCTGGGCGGCGCCTCCGGCGACGTCATGAAGGACCAGATCCAGAACAGCACGCCCGAGGAGGGCGTGAAGGCGCTCCTGGCCTCCGGCGACGTGGAGAAGGTCGGCCAGGAGGAGGTCCGCGGGGTCTCGGCCACGCACTACTCCGGCACGGTCGACGTGGCCGAGCTGACCGCGAAGAACAGCAACCTGGACGCGGAGCAGCTGGCCGCGTTCAAGGAGCAGCTGGCGCTCGCCGGGGTGACCACCCAGACCGTCGACATCTGGGTGGACGAGAACGACCTGCTGGTGAAGAAGACCGAGCGCGGCGAGATGAAGACCGGCACGTTCAACTCGACGCTCTTCTACAGCGACTACGGCACCGAGGTCCCCTCGCAGCGGCCGGAGGCCTCGGACACCGTGGACTTCAAGGAGCTGCTGAAGCAGGGCGTTGCCCCGGGCGGCGCCTCCTGACACCTCCCGCAAGGGACGAACAGGGACGGATTTGCTCCTCCCGCATCCGGTCGCGTATTCTCACCAAGAAGCCAAAGACCGCTGGTCGTCGCTGTGCCTCGTCAGAGGGACGGTGACCGAAGGTTCCGCTAGATCGGACGACCTGCGCAGGTGACTGTGGAACGCTCCCGGACTCTGTTCGGTCGAGCTGCGCCCTGGCACTTGTGCTGGGGCGTTTCGTCTTTCCCGGCCCCTTCTGAGCGGTCCTCATCACCCGGAAGGAGGCCGACGCTCATGGCAAGGCCCGACAAGGCTGCCGCGGTAGCCGAGCTGACGGACCAGTTCCGCAGCTCGAACGCCGCCGTGCTGACCGAGTACCGGGGTCTCACCGTGGCACAGCTCAAGGAGCTGCGCCGTTCGCTCGGTGAGAACGCCCAGTACGCCGTGGTGAAGAACACGCTGACCAAGATTGCGGCCAACGAGGCCGGGATCAACGCGCTGGACGACCTGTTCACGGGTCCGACGGCGGTTGCCTTCGTCACCGGTGACCCGGTGGAGTCGGCGAAGGGTCTTCGTGACTTCGCCAAGGACAACCCCAACCTCATCATCAAGGGCGGTGTCCTTGACGGTAAGGCGCTGTCCGCCGATGAGATCAAGAAGCTCGCGGACCTCGAGTCCCGCGAGGTTCTGCTCTCCAAGCTGGCCGGTGCTTTCAAGGGCAAGCAGACGCAGGCGGCGCAGGTCTTCCAGGCCCTGCCCTCCAAGTTCGTCCGCACCGCGGAAGCTCTTCGCGCCAAGAAGGAAGAGCAGGGCGGTGCCGGTACTCCGGCTCCCGCCGAGGCCGCCGAGTAATCACGCTCAGCGGTCCAGCGGGCTCCACGTACGCCCGCCGACATATACATCCGGCACCTGCCGAATAGTGGAAGGACGCCTGTCATGGCGAAGCTGTCCCAGGACGACCTGCTCGCGCAGTTCGAAGAGATGACCCTCATCGAGCTCTCCGAGTTCGTGAAGGCCTTCGAGGAGAAGTTCGACGTCACCGCCGCCGCGGCCGTCGCCGTCGCCGGCCCCGCCACGGGCGGCGCCCCGGCCGAGGCCGCTGTCGAGCAGGACGAGTTCGACGTCATCCTCACCGGCGCCGGCGAGAAGAAGATCCAGGTCATCAAGGTCGTGCGTGAGCTGACCTCGCTGGGTCTGAAGGAGGCCAAGGACCTCGTCGACGGCACCCCGAAGCCGGTCCTCGAGAAGGTCGCCAAGGAGGCCGCCGACAAGGCTGCCGAGTCCCTCAAGGCCGCCGGCGCTTCCGTCGAGGTCAAGTAACACCTCGGGAGTCCTCGGGACTCCCTGGGCACCTCTGGTGCCCGCGCCAAGGGCGATCACCCATCCGGGTGGTCGCCCTTCGGCGTGCCCGGGGCGGGTGCCTTGCTCTTCCGCCGGTGACGAGTAGGGTGATCTTCGCCGTGCGCCTCCCGCGGGCCCCTCCAGGGCGTCCCGCGGGGTTCCCGGGGGTGGCCGGTGAAGGCTCCTGGCGGGTCCGATCGGACCGGCGGGCCTTGACGAACCGGACGCGGCGCGCAATTCTCAGGACGCGTCATCACTTCGATCCGTATCCGAGGCATGGATCGAGAGTGAAGCGGGAAGTAAAGAAGCGCGCACCCCGCGCGAGGGCAAGACATAGGTGTTGAGAACAGCTGTTGCGAGCAACGTGGGTCTCTGAGAACCCCGACTGGACATCAGTGTGCCACTTGGCTACACTGACCCTTTGCGCTGCCTGTTAGCTGCCTCCTGCCCGTCACCAGGGGCATGCCCACGCTGAAGCACCGATGACCGACCCCCTCCGACCTGGTCGTTTACGACCGATTCGGAACGGCCTGTCTTTGTGTCCAGAGTGGGACCGGTACGCGCGTAGTGAGTCCGAGCCCTCGGAAGGACCCCCTCTTGGCCGCCTCGCGCAACGCCTCGACCGCGAATACGAACAACGGTGCCAGCACCGCCCCGCTGCGCATCTCTTTTGCAAAGATCAAGGAGCCCCTCGAGGTTCCGAACCTCCTCGCGCTGCAGACCGAGAGCTTTGACTGGCTCCTCGGCAACGCCGCCTGGAAGGCTCGCGTCGAGGCTGCTCTGGACAGTGGACAAGACGTCCCCACCAAGTCCGGCCTCGAGGAGATCTTCGAGGAGATCTCTCCGATCGAGGACTTCTCCGGGTCGATGTCGCTTACGTTCCGCGACCACCGCTTCGAGCCCCCGAAGAACTCGATCGACGAGTGCAAGGAGCGCGACTTCACGTTCGCCGCGCCGCTCTTCGTCACGGCCGAGTTCACCAACAACGAGACCGGCGAGATCAAGTCCCAGACGGTCTTCATGGGCGACTTCCCGCTCATGACCAACAAGGGCACCTTCGTCATCAACGGCACCGAGCGTGTCGTCGTGTCGCAGCTGGTCCGCTCGCCGGGTGTCTACTTCGACTCCTCCATCGACAAGACGTCCGACAAGGACATCTTCTCCGCCAAGATCATCCCCTCCCGGGGTGCCTGGCTGGAGATGGAGATCGACAAGCGCGACATGGTCGGTGTCCGCATCGACCGCAAGCGCAAGCAGTCCGTCACCGTCCTCCTGAAGGCTCTCGGCTGGACCACCGAGCAGATCCTCGAGGAGTTCGGCGAGTACGAGTCCATGCGCGCCACCCTGGAGAAGGACCACACCCAGGGCCAGGACGACGCACTGCTCGACATCTACCGCAAGCTGCGTCCGGGCGAGCCGCCGACCCGCGAGGCCGCTCAGACGCTGCTCGAGAACCTCTACTTCAACCCGAAGCGCTACGACCTCGCGAAGGTCGGCCGCTACAAGGTGAACAAGAAGCTCGGCGCCGATGAGCCGCTGGACGCCGGGGTGCTCACCACCGACGACGTCATCGCGACCATCAAGTACCTGGTCAAGCTGCACGCCGGTGAGACCGAGACGATCGGCGAGTCCGGCCGGGAGATCGTCGTCGAGACCGACGACATCGACCACTTCGGCAACCGTCGTCTGCGCAACGTCGGCGAGCTCATCCAGAACCAGGTCCGCACGGGCCTGGCGCGGATGGAGCGCGTCGTGCGCGAGCGCATGACGACCCAGGACGTCGAGGCGATCACGCCGCAGACCCTGATCAACATCCGGCCGGTCGTCGCCTCCATCAAGGAGTTCTTCGGCACCAGCCAGCTGTCGCAGTTCATGGACCAGAACAACCCGCTGTCGGGTCTCACCCACAAGCGCCGTCTGTCGGCTCTTGGTCCGGGTGGTCTCTCCCGTGAGCGGGCCGGCTTCGAGGTCCGAGACGTGCACCCGTCCCACTACGGACGCATGTGCCCGATCGAGACCCCCGAAGGCCCGAACATCGGTCTGATCGGTTCGCTCGCCTCGTACGGCCGCGTCAACGCGTTCGGCTTCATCGAGACGCCGTACCGCAAGGTCGTCGACGGCCAGGTCACCGACGACGTCGACTACATCACCGCCGACGAGGAGGACCGCTTCGTCATCGCCCAGGCGAACGCGACCCTCAACGACGAGCTGCGCTTCACCGAGCCGCGCGTCCTGGTCCGCCGCCGTGGGGGAGAGGTCGACTACGTCCCCGCGTCCGAGGTCGACTACATGGACGTCTCGCCGCGCCAGATGGTGTCCGTCGCCACCGCGATGATCCCCTTCCTGGAGCACGACGACGCCAACCGTGCCCTCATGGGCGCGAACATGATGCGTCAGGCGGTGCCGCTGATTAAGTCGGAGGCCCCGCTCGTCGGCACCGGCATGGAGTACCGCTGCGCCACCGACGCCGGCGACGTCCTCAAGGCCGAGAAGGACGGTGTGGTCCAGGAGGTCTCCGCGGACTACATCACCGTCACGAACGACGACGGCACGTACACCACGTACCGCATCGCCAAGTTCATGCGCTCCAACCAGGGCACCTCGGTCAACCAGAAGGTCGTCGTCTCCGAGGGCGACCGGATCGTGGCCGACCAGGTGCTCGCCGACGGACCGGCCACCGAGAACGGTGAGATGGCCCTCGGCAAGAACCTGCTCGTGGCGTTCATGCCGTGGGAGGGTCACAACTACGAGGACGCGATCATCCTGTCGCAGCGCCTCGTGCAGGACGACGTCCTCTCCTCGATCCACATCGAGGAGCACGAGGTCGACGCCCGTGACACCAAGCTCGGCCCCGAGGAGATCACCCGGGACATCCCGAACGTCTCCGAGGAGGTCCTCGCCGACCTCGACGAGCGCGGCATCATCCGCATCGGTGCCGAGGTCGTCGCCGGCGACATCCTCGTCGGCAAGGTCACGCCCAAGGGTGAGACCGAGCTGACCCCCGAGGAGCGCCTGCTCCGCGCGATCTTCGGTGAGAAGGCGCGCGAGGTGCGCGACACCTCGCTGAAGGTGCCGCACGGTGAGATCGGCAAGGTCATCGGCGTCCGCGTCTTCGACCGCGAAGAGGGCGACGAGCTGCCGCCGGGCGTGAACCAGCTGGTCCGCGTCTACGTCGCGCAGAAGCGCAAGATCACCGACGGTGACAAGCTCGCCGGCCGTCACGGCAACAAGGGCGTCATCTCCAAGATCCTGCCGATCGAGGACATGCCGTTCCTGGAGGACGGCACCCCGGTCGACATCATCCTCAACCCGCTGGGTGTCCCGTCCCGAATGAACCCGGGACAGGTCCTGGAGATCCACCTCGGCTGGCTCGCCAGCCGCGGCTGGGACGTCTCCGGCCTCGGTGACGAGTGGGCCAAGCGCCTGCAGGCCATCGGCGCCGACCAGGTCGCCCCCGGCACCAACGTCGCCACGCCCGTCTTCGACGGTGCGCGCGAGGACGAGATCTCCGGTCTCTTCGAGGCCACGATCCCCAACCGCGACGGCGACCGCCTGGTCCAGCCCTCCGGCAAGGCCCAGCTGTTCGACGGCCGCTCCGGCGAGCCGTTCCCGGACCCGGTCTCGGTCGGGTTCATGTACATCCTCAAGCTGCACCACCTGGTCGACGACAAGCTCCACGCGCGTTCGACCGGCCCGTACTCCATGATCACGCAGCAGCCGCTGGGTGGTAAGGCGCAGTTCGGTGGTCAGCGCTTCGGTGAGATGGAGGTGTGGGCCCTTGAGGCTTACGGCGCCGCGTACGCCCTCCAGGAGC
The DNA here is from genome assembly GCF_014649035.1 of Streptomyces sindenensis. GTDB lineage: Bacteria > Actinomycetota > Actinomycetes > Streptomycetales > Streptomycetaceae > Streptomyces > Streptomyces sindenensis. The sequence continues at coordinate 664,199 of NZ_BMSG01000001.1, read as the reverse complement.
TCCTGACGATCAAGTCCGACGACGTGACCGGCCGCGTGAAGGTCTACGAGGCCATCGTCAAGGGCGAGAACATCCCCGAGCCCGGCATTCCCGAGTCCTTCAAGGTGCTCATCAAGGAAATGCAGTCGCTCTGCCTCAACGTGGAGGTGCTGTCCTCGGACGGCATGTCCATCGAGATGCGCGACACGGACGAGGACGTCTTCCGCGCGGCGGAGGAGCTCGGTATCGACCTGTCCCGGCGCGAGCCGAGCAGCGTCGAAGAGGTCTGACGGGCCGGCCGGCCGCCTCACCCCGAGGCGGCCGGCCCTCCCCGGACCCGTTCAGACCATTGATTGAGACGAGACCCCGAAAGAGGGATTGACGACAAGTGCTCGACGTCAACTTCTTCGACGAGCTGCGGATCGGCCTTGCCACCGCGGACGACATCCGGACCTGGTCGCACGGCGAAGTCAAGAAGCCGGAGACCATCAACTACCGCACGCTCAAGCCCGAAAAGGACGGACTCTTCTGCGAGAAGATCTTCGGTCCGACCCGGGACTGGGAGTGCTACTGCGGCAAGTACAAGCGTGTCCGCTTCAAGGGCATCATCTGTGAGCGCTGCGGCGTCGAGGTCACGCGCGCCAAGGTGCGTCGTGAGCGGATGGGCCACATCGAGCTTGCCGCTCCCGTCACCCACATCTGGTACTTCAAGGGCGTTCCCTCGCGCCTGGGCTACCTGCTGGACCTCGCGCCGAAGGACCTGGAAAAGGTCATCTACTTCGCCGCGTACATGATCACGTTCGTGGACGAGGAGCGTCGTACCCGCGACCTGCCGTCCCTGGAGGCCCACGTCTCCGTCGAGCGCCAGCAGACCGAGAACCGCCGCGACGCCGACCTGGAGGCCCGGGCCAAGAAGCTCGAGACCGACCTGGCCGAGCTGGAGGCCGAGGGCGCCAAGGCCGACGTGCGCCGCAAGGTGCGCGAGGGCGCCGAGCGTGAGATGAAGCAGCTGCGCGACCGTGCGCAGCGCGAGATCGACCGCCTCGACGAGGTGTGGAGCCGCTTCAAGAACCTCAAGGTCCAGGACCTGGAGGGCGACGAGCTGCTCTACCGCGAGCTGCGTGACCGCTTCGGCACGTACTTCGACGGCTGCATGGGCGCCGCCGCGCTGCAGAAGCGCCTGGAGTCCTTCGACCTCGACGAGGAGGCCGAGCGCCTCCGCGAGATCATCCGTACCGGCAAGGGCCAGAAGAAGACCCGTGCGCTCAAGCGCCTCAAGGTCGTCTCCGCGTTCCTGCAGACCAGCAACAAGCCCAAGGGCATGGTGCTCGACTGCGTGCCGGTCATCCCACCGGACCTGCGTCCGATGGTGCAGCTGGACGGTGGCCGCTTCGCGACCTCCGACCTGAACGACCTGTACCGCCGTGTGATCAACCGCAACAACCGCCTCAAGCGTCTCCTTGACCTCGGCGCCCCCGAGATCATCGTGAACAACGAGAAGCGGATGCTGCAGGAGGCCGTCGACGCGCTGTTCGACAACGGCCGCCGCGGTCGCCCCGTCACCGGTCCCGGCAACCGCCCGCTGAAGTCCCTGAGCGACATGCTCAAGGGCAAGCAGGGTCGTTTCCGTCAGAACCTCCTCGGCAAGCGTGTGGACTACTCCGCGCGTTCCGTGATCGTCGTCGGTCCGCAGCTCAAGCTGCACCAGTGCGGTCTGCCGAAGGCGATGGCGCTGGAGCTCTTCAAGCCGTTCGTGATGAAGCGCCTGGTGGACCTGAACCACGCGCAGAACATCAAGTCGGCCAAGCGCATGGTCGAGCGCGGCCGCACCGTCGTGTACGACGTCCTCGAAGAGGTCATCGCCGAGCACCCGGTGCTGCTGAACCGTGCGCCCACCCTGCACCGCCTCGGCATCCAGGCCTTCGAGCCGCAGCTGGTCGAGGGCAAGGCCATCCAGATCCACCCGCTCGTCTGCACCGCGTTCAACGCGGACTTCGACGGTGACCAGATGGCCGTGCACCTGCCGCTCTCCGCGGAGGCGCAGGCCGAGGCCCGCATCCTGATGCTGTCCTCGAACAACATCCTGAAGCCGGCCGACGGCCGTCCCGTCACCATGCCGACCCAGGACATGGTGCTGGGCCTCTTCTTCCTCACCACGGACGACGAGGGCCGCGACGTCAAGGGCGCGGACCGCGCGTTCGGCTCCACGGCCGAGGCCACCATGGCCTTCGACGCCCGCGAGCTGTCGCTCCAGGCGAAGGTCGACATCCGCTTCCCGGTCGGCACCATGCCGCCGCGTGGCTGGGTGCCGCCGGTCGCCGAGGAGGGCGAGCCGGAGTACCAGCCCGGTGACACCTTCCGGCTGCGGACCACCCTGGGCCGTGCGCTCTTCAACGAGCTGCTGCCCGAGGACTACCCCTTCGTCGACTACTCGGTGGGCAAGAAGCAGCTCTCCGAGATCGTCAACGACCTGGCCGAGCGCTACCCCAAGGTCATCGTGGCGGCGACGCTCGACAACCTGAAGGCGGCGGGCTTCCACTGGGCGACCCGTTCGGGCGTCACCGTGGCCATCTCCGACGTCGTCGTGCCCGAGGCCAAGAAGGCCATCGTCAAGGGCTACGAGGAGCAGGACGAGAAGGTCCAGAAGCAGTACGAGCGCGGTCTGATCACCAAGGACGAGCGCACGCAGGAGCTCATCGCGATCTGGACCAAGGCGACCAACGAGGTCGCCGAGGCGATGAACGCGAACTTCCCGAAGACGAACCCCATCTTCATGATGGTCGACTCGGGTGCCCGAGGAAACATGATGCAGATGCGTCAGATCGCGGGTATGCGTGGTCTGGTGTCGAACGCCAAGAACGAGACGATTCCCCGTCCCATCAAGGCGTCCTTCCGCGAGGGCCTCACCGTTCTGGAGTACTTCATCTCCACGCACGGTGCCCGTAAGGGTCTGGCGGACACCGCCCTGCGTACCGCCGACTCGGGTTACCTGACCCGTCGTCTGGTGGACGTCTCGCAGGACGTGATCATCCGCGAGGAGGACTGCGGCACCGACCGCGGCCTGAAGCTGAAGATCGCGGTCAAGGGCGCCGACGGCGTGCTCCGCAAGACGGACGACGTCGAGACCTCGGTCTACGCCCGCATGCTCGCCGAGGACGTCGTGGTGGACGGCAAGGTCATCGCGCCTGCCAACGTCGACCTCGGTGACGTCCTGATCGACGCCCTGGTGGGCGCCGGCGTCGAGGAGGTCAAGACCCGCTCGGTCCTGACCTGTGAGTCCGCGGTCGGCACCTGTGCCTTCTGCTACGGACGCTCGCTCGCCACCGGCAAGCTGGTCGACATCGGTGAGGCGGTCGGCATCATCGCCGCCCAGTCCATCGGTGAGCCCGGTACCCAGCTGACGATGCGTACCTTCCACACCGGTGGTGTGGCCGGTGACGACATCACCCAGGGTCTGCCCCGTGTCGTCGAGCTCTTCGAGGCCCGTACGCCGAAGGGTGTCGCCCCGATCTCCGAGGCCAAGGGCCGCGTGCGGATCGAGGAGACCGAGAAGACCAAGAAGCTCGTCGTCACCCCGGACGACGGCAGCGACGAGACGGCGTTCCCGATCTCGAAGCGTGCCCGTCTCCTGGTCGGCGAGGGCGACGCGGTCGAGGTGGGCCAGAAGCTCACCGTCGGTGCGACCAACCCGCACGACGTGCTGCGCATCCTCGGCCAGCGTGCGGTCCAGGTCCACCTGGTCGGCGAAGTCCAGAAGGTCTACAACTCGCAGGGCGTGTCGATCCACGACAAGCACATCGAGATCATCATCCGGCAGATGCTCCGCCGCGTGACGATCATCGAGTCCGGCGACGCGGAGCTGCTGCCGGGCGAGCTGGTCGAGCGGTCGAAGTTCGAGACCGAGAACCGTCGTGTGGTCACCGAGGGCGGTCACCCCGCCTCCGGCCGTCCGCAGCTGATGGGTATCACCAAGGCCTCGCTCGCCACCGAGTCGTGGCTGTCGGCGGCGTCCTTCCAGGAGACGACCAGGGTCCTGACCGACGCGGCGATCAACGCCAAGTCGGACTCCCTGATCGGCCTCAAGGAGAACGTCATCATCGGTAAGCTCATCCCGGCCGGTACGGGCCTGTCCCGCTACCGCAACATCCGGGTCGAGCCGACCGAGGAGGCCAAGGCCGCGATGTACTCGGCCGTCGGCTACGACGACATCGACTACTCGCCGTTCGGCACGGGCTCCGGCCAGGCCGTTCCGCTGGAGGACTACGACTACGGTCCGTACAACCAGTAAGCGAGTCGCTTGAACGCCTGAGGGCGGCCACCCCGGAAGGTTCCGGGGTGGCCGCCCTCAGGCGTTGTGCCGCCCCAGGCTCCTGGGCGGTCTCTACCGGCCCAGCAGGGCGTGGTGGACCCGGAGCAGGGCGCGGGTGCCCACGGCCAGCAGAGGGGGCACGTCGGGCAGCGGGACCCGGCGGGCCAGGGCCAGGACGTCCACGACGATCGCGTAGTCGTCGACGACGGACTGCGGCAGGCCGGGCGTGCTCATGGCCGGGGCGTAGGCGGAAGCGGCGTCACCGTATTCGATGACGGCCAGACTGATGTCGGTGTCGAGTGCGCTCGGTGCCGGGGTTACGGGGTCACGGTGGTCGGCTGTCACGTGGGACCTCCTGGGGCCGGGCCGGTCGCGTGGACCGGCCGGTCTGGTCGGCTGACCGCATTGTCCGGCAGGGTGGGACAGGGCGGTCAGGCGGTAAAGACGCTGCCTTCGCGGCGCCTGGTTGCCGGGATCCGGCAATCGCCCGGACCCCGGACGGCCAGGCGTTCCGGCCCGTCGCCGGTGGTCGGCGGTCCCGCCCCGCGGGCGTGGACAGCATTTGTTTTGACCCAGCTCCGTGAGGTAGGTACGCTCAAGCCTTGTGCCTGGGGTGTGCCTGGGCTCGTGTGCGTGTCCTCAACCGCAGCGCGAGTCCGTCAGTGGCCACCGCAATCTGCGCCCCTTCTGCCCCAGGGCGGGAGTCCGCAGTATTCGACACACCCGACCGCGTGGGTCGGCGATGTTCCAGGTTAGTTTCACGAACGGCACACAGAAACCGGAGAAGTAGTGCCTACGATCCAGCAGCTGGTCCGGAAGGGCCGGCAGGACAAGGTCGAGAAGAACAAGACGCCCGCGCTCGAGGGTTCGCCCCAGCGTCGCGGTGTCTGCACGCGTGTGTTCACGACCACCCCGAAGAAGCCGAACTCGGCGCTCCGTAAGGTCGCGCGTGTGCGTCTGACCTCCGGCATCGAGGTCACGGCCTACATCCCGGGTGAGGGACACAACCTGCAGGAGCACTCCATCGTGCTCGTGCGTGGTGGCCGTGTGAAGGACCTGCCGGGTGTTCGTTACAAGATCATCCGCGGTTCGCTCGACACCCAGGGTGTCAAGAACCGCAAGCAGGCCCGCAGCCGCTACGGCGCCAAGAAGGAGAAGTAAGAATGCCTCGTAAGGGCCCCGCCCCGAAGCGCCCGGTCATCATCGACCCGGTCTACAGCTCTCCTCTTGTCACCTCGCTGATCAACAAGATCCTTCTCGACGGCAAGCGTTCCACCGCCGAGCGGATCGTGTACGGCGCCATGGAAGGCCTCCGCGAGAAGACCGGCAACGACCCGGTCATCACGCTGAAGCGCGCGCTTGAGAACGTCAAGCCCTCGCTCGAGGTCAAGTCCCGCCGTGTCGGTGGCGCCACCTACCAGGTGCCGATCGAGGTCAAGCCCGGTCGCGCCTCCACCCTCGCTCTGCGCTGGCTCGTCGGTTACTCCCGCGCCCGCCGCGAGAAGACCATGACCGAGCGCCTCATGAACGAACTGCTCGACGCCTCCAACGGCCTCGGCGCTTCGGTCAAGAAGCGTGAGGACACCCACAAGATGGCCGAGTCCAACAAGGCCTTCGCGCACTACCGCTGGTAGTCGCTACCCCCATCGAGACCGAGAGAAGACTGAGCCTTATGGCCACCACTTCGCTTGACCTGGCCAAGGTCCGCAACATTGGGATCATGGCCCACATCGACGCGGGCAAGACGACCACCACTGAGCGGATCCTCTTCTACACCGGTGTGAGCTACAAGATCGGTGAAGTCCACGACGGCGCTGCCACGATGGACTGGATGGAGCAGGAGCAGGAGCGCGGCATCACGATCACGTCCGCCGCGACGACCTGCCACTGGCCGCTCAACAATGTTGACCACACCATCAACATCATCGACACCCCGGGTCACGTCGACTTCACCGTCGAGGTGGAGCGTTCGCTCCGCGTCCTCGACGGCGCCGTCACCGTGTTCGACGGTGTCGCGGGCGTCGAGCCGCAGTCCGAGACCGTTTGGCGTCAGGCGGACCGCTACGGCGTGCCGCGTATCTGCTTCGTCAACAAGCTCGACCGCACCGGTGCGGACTTCTTCCGCTGCGTCGAGATGATCGTGGACCGCCTCGGCGCGACCCCGATCGTCATGCAGCTCCCCATCGGCGCCGAAGCGGACTTCACGGGCGTCGTCGACCTCGTGTCGATGAAGGCCTTCGTGTACCCCGAAGAGGCCGCCAAGGGCGAGATGTACAACATCGTCGACATCCCGGACAACCTGAAGGAGTCCGCCGCCGAGTGGCGCGGCAAGCTCCTGGAGGCCGTGGCCGAGAACGACGACGCCATGATGGAGCTGTACCTGGAGGGCAACGAGCCCACCCAGGAGCAGCTGCACGAGGCGATCCGCCGCATCACCCTGGCGTCGAAGGGTGGCGCCGACTCCGTCACCGTCACCCCGGTGTTCTGTGGCACCGCGTTCAAGAACAAGGGCGTCCAGCCCCTGCTCGACGCGGTCGTCCGCTACCTGCCCTCCCCCCTGGACGTCGAGGCCATCGAGGGCCACGACGTCAAGGACCCCGAGGCCGTCATCAAGCGCAAGCCCTCGGACGACGAGCCGTTCTCCGGCCTGGCGTTCAAGATCGCGAGCGACCCGCACCTCGGCAAGCTCACCTTCGTCCGGATCTACTCCGGTCGCCTGGAGGCCGGCACCGCGGTGCTGAACTCCGTCAAGGGCAAGAAGGAGCGCATCGGCAAGATCTACCGTATGCACGCGAACAAGCGTGAGGAGATCCAGTCGGTGGGCGCGGGCGACATCATCGCCGTCATGGGCCTGAAGCAGACCACCACCGGTGAGACGCTGTGTGACGACAAGAACCCGGTCATCCTGGAGTCCATGGACTTCCCGGCGCCGGTCATTCAGGTCGCCATCGAGCCCAAGTCCAAGGGTGACCAGGAGAAGCTGGGTGTCGCCATCCAGCGCCTCTCGGAGGAGGACCCCTCCTTCCAGGTGCACTCCGACGAGGAGACCGGCCAGACCATCATCGGTGGTATGGGCGAGCTTCACCTCGAGGTGCTCGTCGACCGCATGAAGCGCGAGTTCCGCGTCGAGGCGAACGTCGGCAAGCCCCAGGTCGCCTACCGCGAGACGATCCGCAAGGCCGTCGAGCGGATCGACTTCACGCACAAGAAGCAGACTGGTGGTACCGGCCAGTTCGCGAAGGTGCAGATCGCGATCGAGCCGATCGAGGGCGGCGACGCCTCGTACGAGTTCGTCAACAAGGTCACCGGTGGCCGCATCCCCCGTGAGTACATTCCCTCGGTGGACGCGGGTGCTCAGGAAGCCATGCAGTTCGGCATCCTGGCCGGTTACGAGATGGTCGGCGTCCGCGTCACCCTTCTCGACGGTGGTTACCACGAGGTCGACTCCTCGGAGCTCGCCTTCAAGATCGCCGGTTCGCAGGCGTTCAAGGAGGGTGCCCGCAAGGCCTCTCCCGTGCTCCTCGAGCCGATGATGGCCGTCGAGGTCACCACGCCCGAGGACTACATGGGCGATGTCATCGGCGACCTCAACTCCCGCCGTGGCCAGATCCAGGCCATGGAGGAGCGCAGCGGCGCTCGCGTCGTGAAGGGCCTCGTGCCCCTCTCGGAGATGTTCGGCTACGTCGGAGACCTCCGCAGCAAGACCTCGGGTCGCGCAAGCTACTCGATGCAGTTCGACTCCTACGCCGAGGTTCCGCGGAACGTCGCCGAGGAGATCATCGCGAAGGCCAAGGGCGAGTAACTCTCCCGAGCTCACGCTTTAGGCTTGTCACCGGAGCCTGGTGGGCATCGGGCACAGCGCGCGAGCACTGTGCCCGATGTCCCCGGCGCCGGCACCCCAGCAAAGATCACCTGGCGCCGATGAAGCAAGGCGTACAGAACCACTCAGGAGGACCCCAGTGGCGAAGGCAAAGTTCGAGCGGACTAAGCCCCACGTCAACATCGGCACCATCGGTCACATCGACCACGGTAAGACGACCCTCACGGCCGCCATTACCAAGGTGCTGCACGACGCGTACCCGGAGCTGAACGAGGCCTCGGCCTTCGACCAGATCGACAAGGCTCCCGAAGAGCGCCAGCGCGGTATCACCATCTCCATCGCGCACGTCGAGTACCAGACGGAGTCGCGTCACTACGCGCACGTCGACTGCCCGGGTCACGCGGACTACATCAAGAACATGATCACGGGTGCCGCGCAGATGGACGGCGCCATCCTCGTGGTCGCCGCCACCGACGGCCCGATGCCGCAGACCAAGGAGCACGTGCTCCTGGCCCGCCAGGTCGGCGTTCCGTACATCGTCGTCGCCCTGAACAAGGCCGACATGGTGGACGACGAGGAGATCCTGGAGCTCGTCGAGCTCGAGGTCCGTGAGCTCCTCTCCGAGTACGAGTTCCCGGGCGACGACGTTCCGGTCGTCAAGGTCTCGGCGCTCAAGGCGCTCGAGGGCGACAAGGAGTGGGGCGAGTCCGTCCTCAACCTGATGAAGGCCGTCGACGAGGCCATCCCGCAGCCCGAGCGTGACGTCGACAAGCCGTTCCTGATGCCGATCGAGGACGTCTTCACGATCACCGGTCGTGGCACCGTCGTCACCGGTCGTATCGAGCGCGGCATCCTGAAGGTCAACGAGACCGTCGACATCGTCGGTATCAAGCAGGAGAAGACCACCACCACGGTCACCGGCATCGAGATGTTCCGCAAGCTGCTCGACGAGGGCCAGGCCGGTGAGAACGTCGGTCTGCTCCTCCGTGGCATCAAGCGCGAGGACGTCGAGCGCGGCCAGGTCATCATCAAGCCGGGTTCGGTCACGCCGCACACCGAGTTCGAGGCGCAGTCCTACATCCTGTCGAAGGACGAGGGTGGCCGTCACACCCCCTTCTTCAACAACTACCGCCCGCAGTTCTACTTCCGTACCACGGACGTGACCGGCGTTGTGACCCTCCCCGAGGGCACCGAGATGGTCATGCCGGGCGACAACACCGTCATGAGCGTCCAGCTGATCCAGCCGGTCGCCATGGAGGAGGGCCTGAAGTTCGCCATCCGTGAGGGTGGCCGGACCGTCGGCGCCGGCCAGGTCACCAAGATCGTCAAGTAGTTTCTGCTTGGCCTTCGGCCTGGTAGCTCGCTGAGCTGCAAGAAGGGCCCCGCACCTCGCAAGAGGAGCGGGGCCCTTCGCCGTGTCCGCCGGACCCTACGGACGCGCCGCCGCGGCTTCTGCCCGCGGGACGGCCGCCGTCAGGGTGAAGATCCCGTCCTCGGCCGCGACGGTGAACACCCCGTCCAGAGCGAGGACGCGGCTCCTGAGCCCCAGCAGGCCCGTACCGGGCCGCCCGGCCTCCGGCGCGGCGGGCCCGGCCTCCCCCGCGCCGTCGTTGCGGACCGTCAGCCGGGCCCCCGTGCCGTCCGTGTGCAGGGCGATCTCGCAGTGGGTGGCCCGGCTGTGCTGGAGAACGTTGCCCGCCGCCTCGCGCAGGACGAAGCGCAGGCAGCCGGTGATCGCCGGGTCGAGCTCGGTGCGCGGCGGCAGCGCGGTCCGCACCTCCACGCCGGAGGCGGTGAGCACCCTTTGGACATGGACCAGTTCCTCGGCGAGGGACAGGCCGCCATCCGGTCGGCTGATCGTCCGCACGTCGTCGTGGAGCCGCCGGGCCAGTGCGACGATCTCGGTGAGTGCGGCGCGTTCCCGGTCCGAAGCGGCCGACGTGCCGCTGTCACGCAGCGCGGCCTCTCCCTGGAGGGCGATCGCCGTCAGCGACGAGCCGACCAGATCATGCAGGTCCTGCCGCATCCGGGCCAGCTCCCGTTGCTCGGCCAGGTGTGTCGTGTGCTCCCTGTGGGCGCTCAGCCGGGCCGTGAGCAGCGCGAGGTGGGCCACCGCGAAGACCGTGCTGGCGGTGATGGCCGTGCCGAGGAGCACGCTGAGCATGCTGCGGTCGGTGGTGATCAGTCCGGCGGTGGCCAGCACCGGCCCACTGACCCCGACCGCCAGGGCGAGGGGTACGGAGGTGCTCGGCGGCAGGGTCAGCAGGACCGCCCCGGCCAGAAAGCCCAGCAGGCTCAGCCACCGGTAGTGGAAGAGCAGCAGCGGGAGGTAGGTGAGCACCGCCTGGACGAGCAGCAGCCCCCACCGCCAGCGGTAGGGCAGCCGGTAGGGCGGCGGTGCGTACTGGCCCAGCATGACCGCGGGCATCAGCACCAGCACGGTGAGGCCGGCTACCACCGTTCGTCTGCCGAGGGGCGATGACGCCACGTCCAGGGCGACCAGCGAGAGGGACCCGACCACCAGGACGGCCATCGCTCCGAAGGCCACCCCCGCACCTTGCGGTGCACCCCGCCACAGGCCCACGGGCCGGCGCGTCCCGCCTCCCACCGGTGGCATCTCGTGTGTCCGGGTTCGTGAAACCTTCACTTCTGCACCACGGTCCCCCCTGCTTTGATCGCCTCTGTTTCATGTCCACTACAACAGAAGGTTGTCGAACGTGTCGGAGCACATACCTCCCGCGCAGGAGTGGGAGGGCTCATCGTTGGCCCTGCAGCGGCGAAGACGGCTTCTCCCGAGAATCGCCCTCGGCGCGGCCATGGTGCTGGCGGTGGAGATGGCCCTGATGACGGAGAGCGGCCAGGCCGTGGCCCTCACCCAGCAGGCGCCGAAGGCCCCGGTCGAGGAGAAGCCGGTACCCGAAGGGCCCCGCGAAGCCGCGGACGTCCTGTCGGCGAAGGTGGCCGCCAAGCTGTACGGCAAGCGGGTGGAGGCGCTCTCCGAGCGCACCGAGACCTCCACGACGTGGGTGAACAAGGACGGTTCGCTCACCACCGAGCTGGCTGCTGGTCCGGTCCGCTTCGAGGAGGACGGCGCCTGGACGGACGTCGACGTCGAACTCCGTGAGACGGCCGGGGGCGGAGTCGAGGCCAAGGCCCACCCGAACGGTCTGAGTCTGGCGGGCAGGGGCGGTGCGCTGCCGCGTTCGCTGCGTGAGGCGGACAAGGCCCCCGCACGTGACCTGGTCACCCTCGGCGAGGGCGACGAGCGCATCACCCTCCAGTGGAAGGGCGGACTGCCCGCCCCCGAACTGGACGGGACGCGGGCCACCTACGCGGACGCGCTGCCGGGCGCCGACGTCATCGTCGAATCGACCCGTACGGGCTTCGAGCAGTACGTCGAGATCAAGAAGCGTCCGGCCGAGGGGTACGCGTACACCCTGCCGCTCAAGGCCAAGGGGCTGACGGCGAAGGAGCAGGCGGACGGCAGTGTGCTGTTCACCGACCGGAAGAACAAGAAGCGGGCCCTGATGCCCGCGCCGGTGATGTGGGACGCCACGGTCGACAAGGTCTCGGGCGAGCCCACGCGCCGGGTGCCGGTGGCGATGAAGGTGGTGTCCAAGAAGGGCTCCGTCGACCTGGTCGTCACCCCGGACGCGGAGTTCCTCGCCGATCCGAAGACGCAGTACCCGGTGACGGTGGACCCGTCCACCTCCTCCCTGTCCAGCGTCTTCGACACGTACGTCCAGCAGGGCGAGACCCGTGACTGGTCCTCCGACGTCGAGCTGGACTTCGGCAACCCGGGCACGAAGAACCCCGACGGCACGCCGCGTACGGCCCAGTCCTTCATCACCTGGAACACCGCGCCGATCGCCGATGCCCTGGTCTCCAGCGCCAAGCTGAGCCTGTGGAACTTCCACTCGGCCAACACCACCTGCGCCCTGCAGCCGTGGCAGGTCTGGTCCTCGCCCGCCGCGACGACGGCCAGCCGGTGGACCAACCGGCCGACGATGACCGCGCTGAAGGCGGAATCCACCGAGACGCGGGGCAACGCCGACTGCACCACGCAGCCGGACGGCTGGATCAACGCGAACGTGACCACGCTGGCCCAGGAGTGGGCCGCGGCCAAGGCCGCCCGCGGCCACCTGGGCATCCGGGCCAAGAGCGAGACCACGGTCGCCCAGTGGAAGCGGGTCAACTCCGCCAACGCCGCGAAGAACCCGCCGAAGCTGACAGTGACGTACAACTACCGGCCGCGCACGGGCACCCAGCAGGAGGCCGGCCCGCCGTTCTTCTCCTACGCCGGCCTGTACATGGTCAACACCCTGACGCCGACCCTGCGCGACACCTTCGTCGACGCCGACGGTGACAAGGTCAACGGCACCTTCCAGATCTTCGACAACGCCACGAACACGCAGGTGGGCTCGCCGATCGTGTCGAAGTTCGTCGCGTCCGGGCAGGCCGCGTCGGTGACCGTCCCGGCGGGGCTGCTGGCCGAGGGCAAGACGTACAAGTTCCGTACGAGCCCCTACGACGGCACGCACTACAACACCGGCTGGTCGGCGTGGAAGACCTTCACGGTCGACACCAAGGCCCCCTCCGCGCCCACGAAGGTCGTCTCCACCGACTACCCCACCGGGCAGTGGGTCAGGGGTGAGGGGCAGCCGGGCGTCTTCACGGTCACCCCGCCGAGCGGGTCCGACCACAACTGGCTGGAGTGGTCCCTCGACGGTGTGGCCTGGACCAAGGTCGCCACCGGCGGTTCCACCGCGAACAAGGCGATCACCGTCACCCCGCCCAAGAACGGCAGCCACACCCTCTCGGTGCGGTCGGTCGACAAGTCGGACAACAAGTCCGAGGCGGTGGAGTACGTCTTCCACGCGGGCTCGGGCGGCTTCGTCCAGCCCTCGGAGGGTGAGCGGACCGCGCGCCGGCTGCCGCTGGTCGCCGAGGCCGAGGCCGGCAAGTACAACGCCGTCTCCTTCTCCTGGCGCCGCTCCGAGGCCGACCCCTGGGTGCGGATCCCCGTCGGGGACGTCACCTCCGGCGGCAGCGCGCTCACGGCCTGGCCGGTCCCCCTGACCAACGGCAAGAACGCGCCGCTGGTGTGGAACGCCTCCAGCACCGTCGACCCGGACGGCACGATCCAGCTCAAGGCCGACTTCACCGGCCCGAACTCCGCCACCAGCAGCACCGTGCCGCTGACCGCCGTCATCGACCGCAACGCGGACGGTGCGGCCACCACCGAGGTGGGGCCGGGCTCGGTCAATCTGCTGACCGGCAATTACACGCTCTCCGAGACCGACGTGTCGCTCTTCGACCTGTCGGTGTCCCGCACGGCGGCCTCGCGCACCCCGAACCGGGGCGCGGACCAGGAGGGCCAGGTCGCGATCTTCGGCAAGGAGTGGGTCTCGGGCACCGCCGCCGAGGCCACCGAGTCCGACTACAGCCATATCCGGCGGATCTCCGACACCGCGGTCGACGTGGTGCTGGAGGAGGGCGACGCGATCCACTTCACCGCGAACGCGGCGAAGACCGCGTGGGTTCCGGAGCCCGGCTCCGAGGACCTGACCCTCAAGGGCAGCGTGAGCGGCACGTTCACGCTCTCCGACACCGAGGGAACGGTCACCACCTTCGCCAAGGCGGACGCCGCGGCAACCACCTGGCAGGTGTCCAGCGTCCTGGACGACGGCCTGACGAACTCCACGACCAAGGTGGTCTCCGAGACCGTCACGGTCGACGGCAAGAAGCTGGCCCGTCCGAAGCGGATCATCGCCCCGACCACGGCCGCCACCACGGCCGCGTGCGAGACGACGCCCGCCACCAAGGGCTGCAAGGTCCTGGAGTTCGTCTACGCGACGACCACGACGGCCACCGGCACGGAGACGAACTCCCAGTTCGGCGACTTCACCGGCCAGGTCCGCGAGATCCGCGCCTGGACCACCAGCCCCGGCGCCTCCGCCGCCACGGCCACCGCCATGGCGACGTACCGCTACGACTCCAACGGCAGCCTGCGCCAGCAGTGGGACCCGAGGCTGAGCCAGTCCTCCCAGACCCAGTACGCCTACCACGCCGGCCGGGTCACCTGGATGCAGCAGCAGAGCCGGCTCCCGTACACCTTCACCTACGGCAACGCCGGGGCCGGGACGGTCGCCGGCGACGGCATGCTGCTGAAGTCCTCCCGGCAGGCCCTGAAGCAGGGCACCGCTGCCACGGTGGAGGGCAACGCCGTCACCAGCATCGTCTACGGCGTGCCGCTCACCGGGACCAAGGCGCCGCACGCCATGGGCGCGGCCGAGGTGCGTGCCTGGGGCCAGACGGACGTACCCAGTGACGCCACCGCGGTGTTCCCCGCCGACGCGGTCCCCTCGTCCCACGCGGGAGCGGACCTCACGGCCGAAGGTTACCGACGTGCCACCGTCATCTACCTCAACGCCTCGGGGCGGACGGTCAACACGGCGGCTCCGGGCGGGCACATCACCACCACCGAGTACGACCGGTTCGGCAACACGGTCCGTGAACTGACCGCGGGCAACCGGGAGCTGGCGCTGGGCGCGGGCGAGGAGCACCAGGACGTGCTCACCGACCTGGGGCTCAGCTCGATGCCGTCGGCCGAGCGGGCGCAGCTGCTCTCGACCGTCTCCCTCCACGACGAGGCGGGAGTGCGCAAGACCGAGCAGTTCGGCCCGATCCACCGGGTGGACCTCACCGAGGACCTCAAGGACGGTTCCACGGTCCTGGTGCGTGCCGGCACCTCGGTACCGGCACGGTCCTGGACGGTCAACGAGTACGACGAGGGCCGTCCCACCGACGGCACGGCAAAGGCGAAGAACCAGCTGACCCTGGCCGTCACCGGTGTCCGGGTGCGCGACTACTACGGAGTCATGGCGGAAAAGCGCCTCACCGCGACCCAGTACGACTGGGGCAAGGGCGTGCCCACCCTGACCGTCCAGGACCCGGGCGGCCTCGGCATCACCACGAGCACCGGGTACGACGCCCAGGGCCGGGTCACCTCCCAGGTGCTGCCCGGCGGTACGGGCGACGACGCGGCCAGCCGCATCACCGAGTACTGGTCGGCCACGGGCACCGGCTGGTGCAAGGGCCGGCCCGAGTGGGCGGACCAGCCGTGCTGGACCGGCCCGGCCGGTGACGTCGCCGGTGGCGGCTCCCAGCCCGCCAAGCTGCCCAACACGACGACGGAGTACGACCGCTGGGGCAACCCCGCCGTGGTGACGGACGAGGTCGGCGGGGTCACCCGGACGACCACGACGACGTACGACGCCGCCGGGCGCAAGATCCACGAGGCGGTGACGGGCGGCCTGGGCCAGGCGGTTCCGGCGACCACCACCGAGTACGACCCGGCCACCGGGGCGATCGTCAAGGTCACCTCGCCCACCGGCGGAACGATCACCACCGCCTACGACCTGCTGGGCCGGCAGATCTCCTACACCGACGCCGACGGTGGCGTCACGAAGACCGAGTACGACCTGCTCGACCGGAAGGTCAAGGAGAGCGACTCCGTCCCCTCCTCGGTGACGTACACCTACGACCACGCGGTCGAGCCGCGCGGTCTCGCCACCGCCAGGACCGACTCCGTCGCGGGGACCTTCCGCTCCTCCTACGACGCCGACGGCTCGGCCGCGACGGAGAAGCTGCCCGGCGGATACACCCTGCGGATCACCGAGGACGCCACCGGGACGGCGGTCAACCGCACGTACACGCGGGACAGCGACGCCACCACCGTCTTCACCGACTCGATCACCCGCAACGCCCACGGACAGGTCGCCACTCATGGCGGCTGGTCGAGCCAGAGCTACGGCTACGACCCGGCGGGGCGGCTGACGCGGGTCGAGGACACCGTGAACGGGGAGTGCACCCGGCGTGGTTACGCGTTCGACCAGCGCTCCAACCGCACCTCGCTGACCACCGCGACCGCGGCTCCGGGCGCCGACTGCCCCACGGGCGGCGGCACCACGGTGAGTCACACCTACGACAGCGCCGACCGGCTGCTCGACGCCGGCTACGGCTACGACGCGTTCGGCCGGACGACGGCGCTGCCCGGCGCCACGATCGGCTACCACGCCAACGACCTGGTCCACCGCCAGACGGCCGACGGCCGGCGGCAGACCTGGGAGCTGGACGCGAGCCTGCGCTTCCGCTCCTGGAAGGTCGAGACCGGCGGCGGAACGACCTGGACGCCGTCCGAGTCCAAGATCAACCACTATGACGGTGACGGTGACAACCCCCGCTGGATCGTGGAGGACACCACTACCGGCGAGCTGACCCGCAATGTCGATTCGGCCGCCGGGGACCTCGGCGCGACCACGGGG
Organism: Streptomyces sindenensis; assembly: GCF_014649035.1. Classification (GTDB taxonomy): domain Bacteria; phylum Actinomycetota; class Actinomycetes; order Streptomycetales; family Streptomycetaceae; genus Streptomyces; species Streptomyces sindenensis. The sequence continues at coordinate 647,764 of NZ_BMSG01000001.1, read as the reverse complement.
AAGTCCGGCGGCACGGCGCTCCAGTTCTCGACGCTCCACGGCGACGTGGCTCTCGTCCTCCCGCTCGACGCCCTCCAGGCGCCGACGGCCCTGGACGCCGACGAGTACGGCAACAGCCGCGCGGGACAGGCACCGGCCCGCTACGGCTGGCTCGGGGCCAAGCAGCGCTCGGCCGAGACGCTCACCGGTCTCACCCTCATGGGCGTCCGCCTCTACAACCCGGCCACCGGCCGCTTCCTCTCCAGCGATCCTGTCTACGGGGGGAGCGCCAACGCCTACGAGTACGGATACGCCGACCCCGTCAACAAGTTCGACCTCGACGGGAAGTGGGTGCCTCTCGTCGTCTTCGGCGTCCGGGCGGCGGTAGCGTGCTTCCGGTACTGCAAGAAGGCGTACAAGGCTGCCAAGTACGCCTACCGCGGTTACAAATGGGGCAAGTCCATGCGTCGTGCCCGCTCCGTCGGAAGGCACCGCAAGGCACCCCGGTACAGCTGGGGCCGGGTGGCCAACCGGGGACGTCAGGCAGTCCGCTGCGGCATGCAGGGCGGCGCCCTGCTGACGCTCGGAGGCGCGGCCTACGGCGCCTATCGTTACGGTCCGAGAGGCTCCGGCACCTATGCGGGGTACGGCGCCGCCTACGGGTCCCTGACAGGGTTCGCCTACGGCTTGGGCCGCAGGGCGTCAGCGCGCAGATGCTCCGGTTTCGGGCACAGGTAACCGTCCATTCCGCGCCGGGCCCCACCGAGGGGCCCGGCGTGTCCCGGGCGGCGACGCCCGACCCGCGACCCGCACCGCGCAGGCGGAGCAGAAAGGAAGACCCTTGAGGAAAGGGAACAGGCCCGCCAACCGCATCGCGGTGGCGGGCACGGCGGGAGCGCTCTACGCCTTCCTCTGCGGCATCGACACAGTGAAGGCGCGGGAGCGGGGGGAGCCCGAGGGATACTTCGACGTCCTGGCGAGCGCGGCCCCGATCCCGATGGCCGTGGTCCTCCTCTACTGCGCTCTCTCGCCCCTGGTGTGGCCGGTCCTCATATCCGCCGACGCGAGGGTCCGACCGCTTCGGCTCTCCGATCGGCTGCGCTCTCTCGTCTTCCACTGGGGGGCGACGATTCTCGCGGTGGTGCTGGCGGGCTGGCTCGGCGACGCGTCCCCGGGAGCCCTGCTGTCCGGGTTCCTCCGTTCCGCCGGAGGCCTCACGCTTCTGGGGGCGTCGGCGGTGTTCTGCCTGCTCTCCCCGTTCGTGCTGCCGGTCCTCTGGGAATCTCGGGAACCCCGGCCCTCGGAGGACTGACGACGCCGGCAGCGGCGCGGGCCCCCCCTTCTCCGCTCTCCGCCGCCGACGAGCGTCTGACCGGGCCCCGCCCGGCACACCCGCCGCGGGGCCCCGCACCCCGGCACGGCCATGAGGCCCGTGCCGGGGTGCGGTGCGTCCTGACCACGTGAAGATGTCACTCCTCCCGACCGTCCTGACGTGATCGGATACGCCGGTACGGATACGGGCGAGGGGCGAGGACGCGGTGGCGGGGCGGGCGGCGGGGCGCGAGATCGGGGCGGTCCGGGCGATGGCGGTGGCCGTGTACGCGGCGGCCGTCGCGGCCTCGGTGCTCGCGGGGCCCTGGGTGCTGGTGCTGTTCCTGCCCGCGCTGATCGGCTCGGTGGCGGCGGTCCGGTTGGTGCGCCGGGGCGTACTGGGGGATGAAGCGACTCGGAGGGTCCGAACGGCCTGCGACAATCGGTCGGATGATCAAGGTGCTGGTGGTCGACGACCATGACGTGGTGCGGTCAGGACTCACGGTGCTTCTGACGGCCGAACTGGGCATCGAGGTGGTCGGCCAGGCCGCGGACGGTCCGTCCGCCTCAGCCGAGGCGGAGAGACTGGGCCCGGACGTCGTGCTGCTCGACATCGATCTGTGCGGGACGGACGGGATCGCGGTCGCCGCGGGGCTCGCGGAACGGCTCCCCGCCTGCCGGGTGCTGATGCTCACCGCCCTCGACCGTCCGGGTCATCTGCGCCGGGCCCTGGCCGCCGGGGCCGCCGGGTACCTGCTCAAGAGCACCGCACCGGCGCGGATCGCCGACGCGGTCCGGCGGATCGCCGCGGGGGGCCGGGTCATCGACGACCGGATGCGCGGGGAGGAGCGGACCGGCCCGTGCCCGCTCACCGACAAGGAGGCCGAGGCCCTGCGGCTGGCCGCCGGCGGGGCGCACTCCCGGGAGATCGCCGCCGAACTCTTCCTCAGTGTGGGCACCGTCCGCAACCGGCTCTCCTCCGCGGTCGGGAAGCTCCACGCCCGTACGCTCGTCGACGCCGTCCGGATCGCCACGCACCAGGGCTGGCTGTAGGGCCCCGGTACCTCGGGCGGTGAGGTACGGGGGCCCTACGGTTCAGGGGGACGGCGGACCGGTCAGGTGCCCGCCGTCCCGGGTGGGCGTCCGGTCAGACGCCCGCGATCGACTGGATCCAGGAGCGGTAGGCGGTGACGTTGGTGTACGCCGTCGTGGTCTGCCGGTCGCTGGTGGAGGCGACGCCGACCTGGACGCCGTTCAGCGTCATCGGGCCGCCGGAGTCCCCGCCGGCGGTGATGCCGTCGCCGCGGCGGGCGCAGATCGCCGAGCCGCCGTACGCGTCACCGCAGCCGCCGGTGACCGTCACGTTGGCCACCTTCAGGTAGCGCGACTGGCAGTTCGCCTCCGAGCCGCACCGCGAGGTCGCGCCCCAGCCCCAGACCTGCACGTTCTGCCCGACACGGACCGTGCCGGGCTGCCCGAGGCGGGAGTAGGTCGTCTGCACGGAGCGGTCCAGTCGGACCAGGGAGATGTCCGCGCTGTGGTTGTACGTCTGGACGCCGTTGGCCACCACGCCGCCGCTGTGCTGGTCGAGGCTGCCGATGCGGAACGACAGGCCGCCGCCGGAGACGCAGTGCCGCGCGGTGAGGATCCAGGTCGGGGCGATGATCGTCGCCGAACAGGTCTCTCTGCCGTTCGAGAAGAGCCGGGCGGCCCAGGGCGCGTTCTGGGCGTAGCCGCCGCCGATGATCTGGGTGGTGGGCGGCGGGGCGTCCTGGAGCGGCGGCGCGGGTGCGGCCGTCGCGGACGGTGCGAAGAGCGAGAGGACGCAGGCCGCTGCTGCGGCGACAGCGGGCATGAGCCGGGATATGCGCATGATGCCTCGTTTCGCGCGACACGCTGGGTGGGCGTGTCCGTGGGGGATGGTGGGCAACAGGGTGCCGGAGCGCGATGAGGGCGGGGTACTAACGTTTGGCCATAACGCGGCGTTATGGGGCGGGAGTTGGGGAAGCCGGGCTCTTCCGCGGGCGCCAGGCCCAGGGCGCCGCGTCCGGGCCGAGGCCCACGACGACCGGCCGGCCGTCCGCCGCGTCCAGGTGGAGCGCGGCGCCGTCCAGGGCGACCGGGCCCCGCGACCGTACGACGGCTCCCTCTGCGGTACGCAGCTGGATCCGGCCCTCCGCGGTCCGGCCGAGCAGGACCGGGCCGGCCGCCGACGCGGCGGTGGTCACCGGACCGTACCCCCCGAATCGGGGTGCGGGGGCGGCGTCGGCGCGCACGGCCACGAGCTGTTCCCGCGCGGCGGGCCGGTAGTAGAGGTCCACGGACCCGTCGGGCGCGGGGAGTGCGCCGGGCGCGTGCGCGGGGACGGGGGAGCCGGTGAGCTGGGTACGGGCGGTGACATCGGTCCCCGGGGCGTCCTGGGTCCAGTGGTGCACGGCGTGGTGCCCGGCCGCGTACACGTGGACGCGCCCCGCCGTGTCCACGACGGCGGTCAGCCCGTCCTGGATCTCGCCGCCGCCCATGTCCCGCCAGCCGCTCCAGCGGCCGGTGACCGCGTCCCGCACCCGGGTGCTGAGCCCCTTCTCCGCGTTCCGTACGAAGAGGTGGACGCGGCCGTCGGGGGCGGTGACGGCGACCGGGGTTCCGATGCGGCGGCCGTGGTCGGGGCCCGTGGCGGGGTTGCCGAGGCCCCGCCAGGCGAGGAAGGGGCCGTCGGGGGAGCGCTGCTCCAGGAGCACGATCTCGCGTTCGTTGTCGGCGCCGTGCCCGCCGAGCGCCGCGAACCGCAGCCCGAACAGCAGCTGCCGGCCGTCCGCCGTCGTCGCGGCGCCCAGCACCGGGGCGAGCGGCCCGCCGCCGAGGTCGTCCGGCGCGTCCCAGACGCCGCTGCCGGGCGCGCCCTCACGCCACCGGACGGCGCGCAGCCCGAGCACCCCGTAGGCGGTGAGCCGGCCGGCCGCCCCGGTGGCGACCTGGGCGCGGGGGCCCGGGTAGCGGTGGTGGGTGGAGCGGACCCAGCCCTTGCGGTTGGTGAGCGGCCGGTCGCCGCCCACGTTGTAGTCCCCGCAGCCGGAGGGGTTGCCGCACTCCCAGTCGGGGGCGCCGCCGTACGGGACGAGGTGGGCGGCCTTGCGCTCCAGCACGGCGGGCGGCAGGTTCTTGGGCCAGTGCCGGTTGTAGTACCCCCGGAACGCGGCGACGACGAACCCGGGCACCGGCTCCCCGCGTCCGGTCGCCCGGGCCACCCAGCGGATCAGGGCGGCCCAGGCGAAGCCCCCGGCCGCCGTGTGGTCGGCATGGTCGGAGTACCCGCGCTGCTCGCTGTCCCGGCGGCGTTCGTACTCGCTGCTGAACTGGAGGTCCGGGTCCGGGTCGAGGGTGTGCACGACGGTCGGCCGGTACTGCTCCAGCAGTCCGGTAAGGACGTCGATCAGCGACTCGTACGTATACGAACCGGCGCGCTCCAGAGGGGAGTTGTCGGCTACGACGGTACGCAGCACGAGTCGGCGGTCCCGCCAGAGGCTGGGCAGCCCGGGGCGGCCGCGCCCGGTGTGCATCGCGGTGTTGAGGAACACCAGCTCGACGCGGCGCACGCCGTCTGTAAGGACGTCGACCTCGGCCCGGTGGCCGCCGTGCAGAGTCGCCACCGACTTCTGCCAGGGCGTGAACCGGTCGAGCCCGAGCAGCTCGGCGTACGCCTGGCGCAGACCCTGATGGCGGGAGGAGGAGTACGCCGCACGGTCGGGGGCCGGGCGGGGCGCGCCGGGGATCTTGTTGACGCCGTCCGCCTCGCCCGCGGTGAGGTACACGCAGACCAGCGGGGTCCCGGCGTCCAGGGCCTCACGGGTGTCCGGGTTCATGAAGTAGAGGTCGTCGTCCGGGTGGGCCAGCAGTTGCAGGACCAGGGCCCGCCGGGTGCTCGCTATGGCCAGCCCGGGCGCCGGGTCCGCCTCCGGCCCGCGCCGCCGGGGAGCGGGCACCGCACACCCGGCGGTGGCGGCGGCGCCGGCCGCGAGGAGCAGGGTGCGCCGGGGTATCCGCATCCGGGACAGGACAGGTCGATCCACCACGCCGCGCACTCCGTCCGCTCCCGCTTCCCCCGCAGCGGGCGAACGGCCGCCCTGTCCTGCGTCACTCCCGACTCTTCGGGCAGGTCAGCGGCTGTCGGGCCGCGCCTGCGGGGGAGTAGACGGACGGCGGGGCGGGCGGGTTGCCCGGTCAGGGTGTGGGGTTGCGCACCAGGAAGACGTCGACGGAGTGCTCGGTCCCTCGCGGGGGCCTTGGAGGGTCCGGTGCGGCCGGATGCGCGTCCGCGTTTGATCACGCGCCCGCTCGGGGTAGGATTCCCGACTCGATTGGCCAGGCCCGCGCCCCGTATGGCACACTGACCAGGTTGCTCGGTTGAGTGTCAATGCTGCGCGCCTCCCGCCGGGAGGACCGGAAGCGAGTCCCACAGTACTCGTCGGCCCTGCAGGGCCGGACGTACGGGAATCTTCCGGGAAGCAATGCAGGGCGCCGGCCAGGCACCCGGTGGGTGTTCCGCCCCCGGTTCCGCGGTCCTCGGGCCCGCACCCCCTTGGTTGGGATCTTCTTCGGGAGATTTTCGTAGAGGGGATGCGACACGCCCGACCGCGTGGGTCGGAGGGGGAGTCCAGAGAACCCCTGGGTTCCAGAGCGTTAAACAGAGAGACAGGACTACTAGTAGCCATGGCGGGACAGAAGATCCGCATCCGGCTCAAGGCCTACGACCACGAGGTCATCGACTCCTCGGCGAAGAAGATCGTCGAGACGGTGACCCGCACTGGTGCGTCGGTCGCGGGCCCGGTGCCGCTGCCCACTGAGAAGAACGTGTACTGCGTCATCAAGTCGCCGCACAAGTACAAGGACTCTCGCGAGCACTTCGAGATGCGCACCCACAAGCGCCTCATCGACATCCTCGACCCCACGCCGAAGACGGTTGACTCGCTGATGCGTCTCGACCTGCCGGCCGGCGTCGACATCGAGATCAAGCTCTGAGGGGACGGGCCGAGATGAGCAAGAACATCAAGGGCGTCCTGGGCGAGAAGCTCGGCATGACCCAGGTCTGGGACGAGAACAACCGGGTTGTCCCGGTGACCGTCGTCAAGGCCGGTCCGTGCGTCGTGACGCAGGTTCGCACCAACGACAGCGACGGCTACGAAGCGGTCCAGATCGCCTTCGGCGAGATCGACCCGCGCAAGGTGAACAAGCCCCTCAAGGGTCACTTCGCCAAGGCCGACGTCACCCCGCGCCGCCACCTGGTCGAGCTCCGCACCCCTGACGCCAGCGAGTACACGCTGGGCCAGGAGGTCACCGCCGCTGTGTTCGAGTCCGGCGTCAAGGTCGACGTCACGGGCAAGAGCAAGGGCAAGGGCTTCGCCGGTGTCATGAAGCGTCACAACTTCAAGGGCCTCGGCGCCGGGCACGGCACCCAGCGCAAGCACCGTTCCCCCGGTTCCATCGGTGGCTGCGCCACCCCTGGGCGTGTCTTCAAGGGCATGCGCATGGCGGGCCGCATGGGTAACGAGCGCGTCACCACCCAGAACCTGACCATCCACGCGGTTGACGCGGAGAAGGGTCTGCTCCTCATCAAGGGCGCGGTCCCCGGTCCGAACGGCGGCCTCGTCCTGGTCCGTACCGCGGCCAAGGGGGCTTGAGGTAATGAGCACCATTGACATCCTTTCGCCGGCAGGCGACAAGGCCGGTACCGTCGAGCTCCCCGCGGAGATCTTCGACGCGAAGACCAGCGTTCCGCTGATCCACCAGGTCGTTGTCGCTCAGCTGGCGGCTGCCCGTCAGGGCACGCACAAGACCAAGCGCCGCGGTGAAGTCCGCGGTGGTGGTAAGAAGCCTTACCGCCAGAAGGGCACCGGCCGCGCCCGTCAGGGTTCGACCCGCGCCCCGCAGTTCGCCGGCGGTGGCGTCGTCCACGGCCCGCAGCCGCGTGACTACTCGCAGCGGACCCCGAAGAAGATGAAGGCCGCCGCCCTGCGCGGTGCCCTCTCGGACCGGGCCCGTCACTCCCGTATCCACGTCGTCACCGGCGTGGTCGAGGGTGCCGCCTCCACGAAGGCCGCCAAGTCGCTGCTCGGCAAGATCTCGGAGCGCCAGAACCTGCTCCTGGTCGTCGACCGTGCCGACGAGGCCGCGTGGCTGTCCGCGCGCAACCTGCCCCAGGTGCACATCCTGGAGCCGGGCCAGCTCAACACGTACGACGTGATCGTCTCTGACGACGTGGTCTTCACCCAGGCCGCTTTCGAGTCCTTCGTGTCTGGCCCCCAGACCGCTGAGACCGAAGGGAGCGACGCCTGATGAGCGAGGCGACCGTTACCAGCAAGACGTACTCGGACCCGCGTGACGTTCTCGTCAAGCCCGTGGTCTCCGAGAAGAGCTACGCGCTGCTCGACGAGAACAAGTACACGTTCATCGTCGCGCCCGGCTCCAACAAGACCCAGATCAAGCAGGCCGTCGAGGCGGTCTTCTCGGTCAAGGTCACCGGGGTCAACACGATCAACCGGCAGGGCAAGCGCAAGCGCACCCGCACCGGTTTCGGCAAGCGCGCCGACACGAAGCGCGCCATCGTGACCCTCGCCGAGGGCGACCGTATCGACATCTTCGGCGGCCCGACCTCTTAAGTGAGGTCGAGTCGTCCGGAATCGGACGAGGACTGAGAAATGGGTATCCGCAAGTACAAGCCGACGACCCCGGGCCGTCGTGGCTCCAGCGTCGCCGACTTTGTCGAGATCACGCGGTCCACGCCGGAGAAGTCGCTGGTCCGCCCCCTGCACAGCAAGGGCGGCCGTAACAACGCCGGTCGTGTGACCGTTCGCCACCAGGGCGGTGGCCACAAGCGCGCCTACCGCGTGATCGACTTCCGTCGTCACGACAAGGACGGCGTGCCGGCCAAGGTCGCGCACATCGAGTACGACCCGAACCGCACCGCGCGCATCGCGCTGCTGCACTACGCGGACGGCGAGAAGCGTTACATCGTCGCTCCCCGTGGCCTGTCGCAGGGTGACCGTGTCGAGAACGGTCCGACCGCCGACATCAAGCCCGGTAACAACCTGGCGCTGCGCAACATCCCGGTCGGTACGACCATCCACGCCATCGAGCTGCGGCCCGGCGGCGGCGCGAAGTTCGCCCGTTCCGCGGGTGCCTCCGTGCAGCTGCTGGCGAAGGAGGGCACCATGGCCCACCTTCGTATGCCGTCGGGTGAGATCCGCCTGGTCGACGCGCGCTGCCGCGCGACGATCGGTGAGGTCGGCAACGCCGAGCAGTCGAACATCAACTGGGGCAAGGCCGGCCGCATGCGCTGGAAGGGCGTCCGCCCGACCGTCCGCGGTGTCGCGATGAACCCGGTTGACCACCCGCACGGTGGTGGTGAAGGCAAGACCTCCGGTGGTCGTCACCCGGTCTCGCCGTGGGGTCAGAAGGAGGGTCGTACGCGTGCTCCCAAGAAGGCGAGCAACAAGTACATCGTCCGCCGCCGCAAGACGAACAAGAAGCGCTAGGAGCGGGTTTAGATGCCGCGCAGTCTGAAGAAGGGGCCCTTCGTCGACGGACACCTCATCAAGAAGGTGGACGTACAGAACGAGGCAGGCACCAAGAACGTCATCAAGACCTGGTCCCGTCGCTCGATGATCGTCCCGGCCATGCTGGGTCACACCATCGCGGTGCACAACGGCAAGATCCACGTCCCGGTGTTCGTCACCGAGTCGATGGTCGGCCACAAGCTCGGCGAGTTCTCGCCGACTCGCACCTTCCGCGGCCACGTCAAGGACGACCGGAAGTCGAAGCGCCGCTAAGCGCGGGGTGGAAACGACTATGACTTACACCGAAGGGACAACCATGGAAGCCAGGGCCCAGGCGCGGTACATCCGCGTCACGCCCATGAAGGCCCGCCGCGTGGTGGACCTCATCCGTGGCATGGATGCCACGGAGGCTCAGGCGGTCCTGCGTTTCGCCCCGCAGGCCGCGAGCGTGCCGGTTGGCAAGGTGCTGGACAGCGCCATCGCCAACGCAGCACACAACTACGACCACACCGACGCCTCTTCGCTGGTCATCAGCGAGGCGTACGTGGACGAGGGTCCGACCCTGAAGCGGTTCCGTCCGCGTGCCCAGGGCCGTGCCTACCGGATCCGTAAGCGGACCAGCCACATCACCGTGGTCGTCAGCAGCAAGGAAGGAACCCGGTAATGGGCCAGAAGGTAAACCCGCACGGGTTCCGGCTCGGCATCACCACGGACTTCAAGTCCCGCTGGTACGCCGACAAGCTGTACAAGGACTACGTCAAGGAAGACGTCGCCATTCGTCGCATGATGACGAAGGGCATGGAGCGGGCCGGCATCTCGAAGGTCGAGATCGAGCGCACCCGCGACCGCGTCCGCGTTGACATCCACACCGCCCGCCCGGGCATCGTCATCGGTCGCCGCGGCGCCGAGGCCGATCGCATCCGCGGCGAGCTGGAGAAGCTGACCGGCAAGCAGGTCCAGCTGAACATCCTCGAGGTCAAGAACCCCGAGGTGGACGCTCAGCTGGTGGCCCAGGCCGTCGCCGAGCAGCTCTCCTCCCGCGTCTCCTTCCGTCGGGCCATGCGCAAGAGCATGCAGTCCTCGATGAAGGCCGGCGCCAAGGGCATCAAGATCCAGTGCGGCGGCCGCCTCGGCGGCGCCGAGATGTCCCGCTCGGAGTTCTACCGCGAGGGCCGTGTGCCCCTGCACACGCTCCGTGCGAACGTCGACTACGGCTTCTTCGAGGCCAAGACGACCTTCGGCCGCATCGGCGTGAAGGTCTGGATCTACAAGGGCGACGTCAAGAACATCGCCGAGGTTCGCGCCGAGAACGCCGCGGCCCGCGCCGGTAACCGTCCGGCTCGTGGCGGCGCTGACCGCCCGGCCGGCCGCGGTGGCCGTGGTGGCGAGCGTGGCGGTCGCGGCCGTAAGCCGCAGCAGTCGCCGGCAGCCGAGGCCCCCAAGGCCGACGCCGCCGCTGCTCCGGCTGCTGAGAGCACCGGAACGGAGGCCTGACCGAAATGCTGATCCCCCGTAGGGTCAAGCACCGCAAGCAGCACCACCCGAAGCGCAGCGGTATGTCCAAGGGTGGCACGCAGGTTGCGTTCGGCGAGTACGGCATCCAGGCGCTGACCCCGGCGTACGTGACGAACCGTCAGATCGAGTCCGCTCGTATCGCGATGACCCGTCACATCAAGCGTGGCGGCAAGGTCTGGATCAACATCTACCCGGACCGTCCCCTGACGAAGAAGCCCGCCGAGACCCGCATGGGTTCCGGTAAGGGTTCTCCCGAGTGGTGGATCGCGAACGTCAAGCCCGGTCGGGTGATGTTCGAGCTGTCCTACCCGAACGAGAAGATTGCTCGTGAGGCGCTCACCCGCGCTGCTCACAAGCTTCCGATGAAGTGCCGGATCGTTCGGCGCGAGGCAGGTGAGTCGTGATGTCGGCCGGTACCAAGGCGTCCGAGCTGCGCGAGCTGGGCGACGAGGAGCTCCTCAACAAGCTCCGCGAAGCCAAGGAAGAGCTGTTCAACCTCCGCTTCCAGGCGGCGACGGGCCAGCTCGAGAACCACGGCCGGCTCAAGTCCGTCCGTAAGGACATCGCCCGGATCTACACCCTGATGCGTGAGCGCGAGCTGGGCATCGAGACGGTGGAGAGCGCCTGATGAGCGAGAAGACTGTGACTGAGACGAACACCGAGCGCGGTTTCCGCAAGACCCGTGAGGGTCTGGTCGTCAGCGACAAGATGGACAAGACCGTCGTCGTCGCTGTCGAGGACCGCGTCAAGCACGCGCTGTACGGCAAGGTCATCCGCCGTACGAACAAGCTCAAGGCCCACGACGAGCAGAACTCCGCCGGCGTCGGCGACCGCGTCCTCATCATGGAGACGCGTCCGCTGTCCGCCTCGAAGCGCTGGCGCATCGTCGAGATCCTCGAGAAGGCCAAGTAATTCCTGAGGGGTTTCCCTCAGGTCAGTTCCGCCAGGCTCGGTGAGGGAGCCGCGTAAGTCGCTTACGTGGCTCCCCACCGGGAACCGGCAGACGATCAGGAGATAGACGTGATCCAGCAGGAGTCGCGACTGCGTGTCGCCGACAACACGGGTGCGAAGGAAATTCTCACCATTCGTGTTCTCGGTGGCTCGGGTCGCCGCTACGCGGGTATCGGTGACGTCATCGTCGCCACCGTCAAGGACGCGATCCCCGGTGGCAACGTGAAGAAGGGTGACGTCGTCAAGGCCGTCATCGTTCGCACCGTCAAGGAGCGTCGTCGTCAGGATGGCTCGTACATCCGCTTCGACGAGAACGCCGCCGTCATTCTGAAGAACGACGGCGACCCCCGCGGCACCCGCATCTTCGGCCCGGTGGGCCGGGAGCTGCGCGAGAAGAAGTTCATGAAGATCATCTCGCTCGCGCCGGAGGTGCTGTAAGCATGAAGATCAAGAAGGGCGACCTGGTCCAGGTCATCACCGGTAAGGACAAGGGCAAGCAGGGCAAGGTCATCGTGGCCTACCCCGCTCAGGACCGCGTCCTCGTCGAGGGTGTCAACCGGGTCAAGAAGCACACCAAGGCCGGTCAGACGGCTCGCGGTTCGCAGACGGGTGGCATTGTGACCACCGAGGCCCCGATCCACGTCAGCAACGTTCAGCTTGTTGTGGAGAAGGACGGCAACAAGGTTGTCACCCGCGTCGGCTACCGCTTTGACGACGAGGGCAACAAGATCCGCGTTGCCAAGCGGACCGGTGAGGACATCTGATGACTGCCACCACTGCGCCGCGTCTCAAGACGCGCTACCGCGAGGAAATCGCCGGCAAGCTGCGTGAGGAGTTCTCGTACGAGAACGTCATGCAGGTTCCCGGTCTGGTCAAGATCGTGGTCAACATGGGTGTGGGCGACGCCGCCCGCGACTCCAAGCTGATCGACGGGGCCGTCCGCGACCTCACCACGATCACCGGCCAGAAGCCGGCCGTCACGAAGGCCCGCAAGTCCATCGCGCAGTTCAAGCTGCGCGAGGGTCAGCCGATCGGCTGCCACGTCACCCTCCGCGGTGACCGGATGTGGGAGTTCCTGGACCGTACGCTGTCGCTCGCGCTGCCGCGTATCCGTGACTTCCGTGGCCTGTCGCCGAAGCAGTTCGACGGCCGTGGCAACTACACCTTCGGTCTCACGGAGCAGGTCATGTTCCACGAGATCGACCAGGACAAGATCGACCGGGTCCGGGGCATGGACATCACCGTGGTCACCACGGCGACCAACGACGACGAGGGTCGTGCCCTCCTTCGTCACCTCGGCTTCCCGTTCAAGGAGAACTGACCGTGGCGAAGAAGGCTCTGATCGCTAAGGCCGCCCGTAAGCCGAAGTTCGGCGTTCGCGGGTACACCCGCTGCCAGCGCTGCGGCCGGCCCCACTCCGTCTACCGCAAGTTCGGCCTGTGCCGCGTGTGCCTTCGTGAGATGGCTCACCGTGGCGAGCTGCCGGGCGTGACCAAGAGCTCCTGGTAACTCTCCTTCGCCCCCTGGGCGTTGGAAGTTCCCGGAGACTCTCGGTAAGCATCTGGTCGGCAGGAGCCCCACCTTTCATGCCGTAGGCTTGAAGGGTTGGGCGCCTGCCGCCCAAGACCGACTTACTACGCCGTAGGTCCCCGCACCGCACCCGTCCCGCCAGTGAGTGGGGAGAGGGATGGCGCATACAGGAAACCCCGGCGAGAGAGGCCGAAGGCCAATTCATGACCATGACTGATCCCATCGCAGACATGCTCACGCGTCTGCGTAACGCGAACTCGGCGTACCACGACTCCGTCGTGATGCCGCACAGCAAGATCAAGTCGCACATCGCGGAGATCCTCCAGCAGGAGGGCTTCATCACCGGCTGGAAGGTCGAGGACGCCGAGGTCGGCAAGAACCTCGTCCTGGAGCTGAAGTTCGGCCCGAACCGCGAGCGTTCGATCGCCGGCATCAAGCGCATCTCGAAGCCGGGTCTGCGTGTTTACGCAAAGTCCACCAACCTGCCGAAGGTCCTCGGCGGCCTGGGCGTGGCGATCATCTCCACGTCCCACGGTCTCCTGACCGGCCAGCAGGCAGGCAAGAAGGGCGTAGGTGGGGAAGTCCTCGCCTACGTCTGGTAGTCGGGAAAGGAAGGAAAGCTCATGTCGCGAATCGGCAAGCTCCCCATCCAGGTTCCCGCCGGTGTGGACGTCACCATCGATGGCCGTACGGTCGCGGTGAAGGGCCCCAAGGGTTCCCTCACGCACACCGTCGCCGCGCCGATCGAGGTCTCCAAGGGTGAGGACGGCGTTCTGAACGTCACCCGCCCGAACGACGAGCGTCAGAACAAGGCCCTCCACGGCCTGTCCCGCACGCTGGTGGCGAACATGATCACCGGCGTGACCGCGGGTTACTCCAAGGCGCTCGAGATCAGCGGTGTCGGTTACCGCGTCCAGGCGAAGGGCTCCAACCTGGAGTTCGCCCTGGGCTACAGCCACCCGATCCTCATCGAGGCGCCGGAAGGCATCACCTTCAAGGTCGAGTCGCCCACGAAGCTCAGCGTCGAGGGCATCGACAAGCAGAAGGTCGGCGAGGTGGCCGCCAACATCCGCAAGCTGCGGAAGCCCGACCCGTACAAGGCCAAGGGCGTCAAGTACGCGGGCGAGGTCATCCGCCGCAAGGTCGGAAAGGCTGGTAAGTAGCCATGGCATACGGTGTGAAGATCGCCAAGGGCGACGCGTACAAGCGCGCTGCTCGCAAGCGGCGCCACATCCGCGTCCGCAAGCACCTGTCGGGTTCGCCGGAGCGGCCCCGTCTGGTCGTGACGCGTTCCAACCGCCACATCGTGGCCCAGGTCATCGACGACATCGCGGGCCACACGCTCGCCTCGGCGTCGACCCTGGACACCTCGATCCGTGGTGGCGAGGGCGACAAGAGCGCCCAGGCCAAGCAGGTCGGCGCCCTGGTCGCCGAGCGTGCCAAGGCTGCAGGCGTCGAGGCCGTCGTGTTTGACCGCGGTGGTAACCAGTACGCCGGGCGGATTGCCGCTCTGGCTGACGCCGCCCGTGAAGCCGGGCTGAAGTTCTAAGCCCCGGTTCCTACGCACAGCGGACGTAACAGAGAGAGGTAATTCCCATGGCTGGACCCCAGCGCCGCGGAAGCGGTGCCGGTGGCGGCGAGCGGCGGGACCGGAAGGGCCGCGACGGTGGCGCAGCCGCCGAGAAGACCGCGTACGTCGAGCGCGTCGTCGCGATCAACCGCGTCGCCAAGGTTGTGAAGGGTGGTCGTCGCTTCAGCTTTACCGCGCTGGTCGTGGTGGGCGACGGTGACGGCACGGTCGGTGTCGGATACGGCAAGGCCAAGGAAGTTCCCGCGGCCATCGCCAAGGGTGTCGAAGAGGCCAAGAAGAACTTCTTCAAGGTCCCGCGCATCCAGGGCACCATCCCTCACCCGATCACGGGCGAGAAGGCAGCGGGCGTCGTCCTGCTCAAGCCGGCTTCCCCCGGTACCGGTGTTATCGCCGGTGGCCCGGTGCGTGCCGTGCTCGAGTGCGCCGGCGTTCACGACATCCTGTCGAAGTCGCTTGGCTCGTCCAACGCGATCAACATTGTGCACGCGACCGTGGAGGCCCTGAAGGGCCTGCAGCGTCCCGAGGAGATCGCGGCCCGCCGCGGTCTGCCCCTCGAGGACGTCGCCCCCGCGGCTCTGCTTCGTGCGCGTGCGGGAGCGGGTGCGTAATGGCTCGCCTCAAGATCACGCAGACGAAGTCGTACATCGGCAGCAAGCAGAACCACCGCGACACCCTGCGTTCGCTCGGGCTCAAGCGCCTGAACGACTCGGTTGTCAAGGAGGACCGCCCCGAGTTCCGCGGAATGGTGCACACCGTCCGCCACCTCGTGACGGTTGAGGAGGTTGACTGACATGGCGGAGAACAGCCCGCTGAAGGCCCACAACCTCCGGCCTGCCCCGGGCGCCAAGACCGCCAAGACCCGTGTGGGTCGTGGTGAGGCGTCCAAGGGTAAGACCGCAGGCCGTGGTACCAAGGGTACGAAGGCCCGTTACCAGGTTCCGGAGCGCTTCGAGGGTGGCCAGATGCCCCTCCACATGCGTCTCCCGAAGCTCAAGGGCTTCAAGAACCCGTTCCGCACGGAGTACCAGGTCGTGAACCTGGACAAGCTCGCGACGCTCTACCCCGAGGGTGGAGAGGTCACGGTGGCCGACCTGGTCGCCAAGGGTGCCGTGCGCAACAACCACCTCGTCAAGGTCCTCGGACAGGGCGAGATCTCCGTGGCACTGCAGGTTTCGGTTGACGCCGTCTCCGGCTCCGCCAAGGAGAAGATCACCGCCGCCGGCGGTACGGTCACCGAGCTCGTCTGAGCCGCGGGACAGAACTGAGCCTGGCCGGCTGCCTCCTCGGAGGTGGCCGGCCGGGCTTTTTTTCGTGTCCGAGACCACTTCGGTGCGATATACGGGAACCGTAAAGGCTCGGGAAAGGTTGAACGGGTGTCCACCGCACCGGCGGTGGGGGAGCGGAGGGGCGTTCACGTCCCAAATGGTGTGGCTTGGCCGGTCTTTCGCGACGCGGGCCGGGAAGCGGGCCGTGCACCGGTGTGCGGTGCGTGTTTCCTGCTCAGTCCCGGGCCGGGTAGGGTAGCGCCGTTAATCTTTTGTGGCCTCCTTACGATGTAGGGCTGCCTTGTATCCGATCCCGTCCAGTCCCATCCAGACCCGTCGCCTCTGACGCACAGCGCGGGGGTCGCAGGAGGCACCGTGTTCACCGCGTTCGCCCGAGCGTTCAAGACGCCCGACCTGCGCAAGAAGCTGCTCTTCACGCTCGGCATCATCGTGATCTACCGGCTCGGGGCGCACATCCCGGCCCCCGGCGTCGACTACACGAAGGTGCAGCAGTGCATCGACCAGGCCGACTCGGGTGGTCTCCTCGGTCTGATGCAGATGTTCAGCGGTGGCGCCCTGCTGCAGATCACCATCTTCGCGCTCGGCATCATGCCGTACATCACGGCCAGCATCATTCTGCAGCTGCTGACCGTCGTGATCCCGCGCCTGGAAGCCCTGAAGAAGGAGGGGCAGTCCGGCACGGCGAAGATCACGCAGTACACGCGTTATCTGACGGTCGCGCTGGCCGTCCTCCAGGGCACCGGCCTCGTCGCCACAGCCCGCAGCGGCGCGCTCTTCCAGAACTGTTCCGTGGGCGATCAGATCGTCGCGGACAAGTCGGTCTTCACCACGGTCATCATGGTCATCACGATGACCGCCGGTACGGCCGCCGTCATGTGGCTCGGTGAGCTGATCACCGACCGCGGCATCGGCAACGGCATGTCGATCCTCATGTTCATCTCGATCGCCGCCACGTTCCCCGGCGCCCTGTGGGCCATCAAGGAGAGCGGCAAGCTGGCCGACGGCTGGATCGAGTTCGGCACCGTCATCCTCATCGGCTTCGTCATGGTCGGCCTCGTCGTCTTCGTCGAGCAGGCCCAGCGCCGCATCCCGGTGCAGTACGCGAAGCGCATGATCGGGCGCCGTTCCTACGGCGGTACGTCCACGTACATCCCGCTGAAGGTGAACCAGGCCGGTGTGATTCCGGTCATCTTCGCCTCGTCGCTGCTGTACATCCCGGCGCTGATCGTCCAGTTCTCCAACTCCCAAGCGGGGTGGGCGACCTGGATCACGGACAACTTCGTGCAGCAGAACGAGCCGTACTACATGGTGGCGTACTTCCTGCTGATCGTCTTCTTCGCGTTCTTCTATGTGGCCATCTCGTTCAACCCCGACGAGGTCGCCGACAACATGAAGAAGTATGGTGGCTTCATCCCGGGTATCCGCGCAGGTCGTCCTACTGCCGAGTACCTGAGCTACGTGCTCAACCGGATCACTTGGCCAGGCTCGCTGTACCTGGCCCTGATCGCTCTTGTGCCGACGATGGCGTTGGCGGGCTTCGGCGGTGCGAACGCGAACTTCCCGTTCGGCGGGACGAGCATCCTGATCATCGTGGGTGTGGGTCTGGAAACCGTGAAGCAGATCGAGAGTCAGCTCCAGCAGCGCAATTACGAAGGGTTCCTCCGCTGATGCGCATCGTCCTCGTCGGGCCTCCGGGTGCCGGCAAGGGAACGCAGGCTGCGTACCTTGCCCACAACCTCTCGATTCCGCACATCTCCACGGGCGACCTCTTCCGCGCCAACATGAGCCAGGGCACCGACCTTGGCAAGCAGGCCCGCGCCTACATCGACGCGGGTCAGCTGGTGCCGGACGAAGTCACCATCGGGATGGCCAAGGACCGCATGTCCCAGCCGGACGCCGTGAACGGCTTCCTGCTGGACGGCTTCCCGCGGAACGTGGGCCAGGCCGAAGCCCTTGACGTGATGCTCAAGGACGAGGGCGTGAAGCTCGACGCGGTCCTCGACCTGGAGGTCCCCGAGGAAGAGGTCGTCAAGCGGATCGCGGGCCGCCGCGTCTGCCGCAGGGACAGCGCGCACGTCTTCCACCTGTCGTACAGCCCGCCGAAGGCCGAGGGCGTCTGCGACGTCTGCGGCGGCGAGCTGTACCAGCGCCACGACGACAGCGAGGAGACGGTCCGTACCCGGCTGGAGGTCTACCACACGCAGACCGAGCCGATCATCGACTACTACCGGGCCCAGGGCCTGGTGGTGACCATCTCCGCGCTCGGCGAGGTCGCGGACGTGACCGCCCGCGCGATGGCGGCGCTGAAGCCCTCCGACGAGGGCTGAGCGTCCCCCGCACCACCCGCTGTGCAAGCCGGCCGCGGCGCCTCTGGGCGCCGCGGCCGACTGCTTGCCCCGTATCGTTGAAAATGCCGAGCCGTACCCGTCACCGTCGATGCAGAGAGGCGCCGAGCAATGGTGCAGATCAAGACCCCCGAGCAGATCGCGAAGATGCGCGAGGCGGGCCTGGTGGTCGCTGCCATTCACGCCGCCACCCGTGAGGCGGCCGTGCCCGGAGCCACCACGCACGACCTGGACCAGGTCGCCCGCAAGGTGATCGCCGACCACGGCGCCAAGTCGAACTTCCTCGGGTACGGCGGGTTCCCCGCGACCATCTGCACCTCGGTCAACGAGGTCGTCGTCCACGGCATCCCGGACGAGAAGACGGTCCTCAAGGACGGCGACATCATCTCGATCGACGCCGGCGCGATCGTGGACGGCTGGCACGGTGACGCGGCCTACACCGCCTTCGTGGGCACCGGTCACGCTCCGGAGCTGGTCGAGCTCTCCCGGGTGACCGAGGAGTCGATGTGGGCCGGGATCGCCGCGATGAAGGTGAACAACCGGCTGGTCGACATCTCCCGGGCCATCGAGACCTACATCCGCCGCCAGCCCCGCCCGGCGACCGGGAAGTACGGGATCATCGAGGACTTCGGCGGCCATGGCATCGGCACCGAGATGCACATGGACCCGCATCTGCTGAACTACGTCTCCCGTAAGCGCGGCAAGGGCATCAAGCTGGTCCCCGGCGTCTGCCTGGCGATCGAGCCGATGGTCTCGCTCGGCACCGCGCGGACGGAGACCCTCGCCGACGACTGGACGGTCATCACGACGGACGGCACCTGGTCCTCGCACTGGGAGCACTCCATCGCGCTGACCGAGCAGGGCCCGCTGGTCCTGACCTCGCCGGACTGCGGCAAGGCGAAGCTCGCGGAGTACGGGATCGAGGCGGCGCCCGACCCCCTGGGCTGAGGCGCCCCGACACAACCCTTCCGGCAGGTCTAAGGATCACCGGGAGTGGGCAAACTTGACGGATTCGTCTTTTGGAGTCCGCTGACGTAGACTGACTCGTCGGCTCTGGTGCATCCGTGTGTCCACATGCAATCGCATGGCGGGCACGGGATGGCGGGAGCCGATCAAGGTAGCCGATTCGAAAGGCGAAGCGTGGCCAAGAAGCAAGGTGCCATCGAGATTGAGGGCACCGTGATCGAGTCCCTCCCGAACGCAATGTTCAAGGTGGAGCTCCAGAACGGTCACAAGGTCCTGGCGCACATCAGCGGCAAGATGCGGATGCACTACATCCGTATCCTCCCCGATGACCGGGTTGTGGTGGAGCTCTCTCCGTACGACCTCACGCGTGGCCGGATCGTCTACCGCTACAAGTAGATCTTGCCCGCACCCCGTTTCGGCGGGTGATGGCACTGACCCGGAGAACCTGACATCCCATGAAGGTCAAGCCGAGCGTCAAGAAGATCTGCGACAAGTGCAAGGTGATCCGCCGTCACGGTCGGGTCATGGTCATCTGCGACAACCTGCGCCACAAGCAGCGCCAGGGCTGACGCACGACCGCCTGCATCTCGCAGTTCTTCGCGCGACGCACGTAATACGTACATACGCAGTACCCGTCCAAGCCACGGCTGACGACACCTCCGGCGGGGGCCGGGGACCCGGACGTACCACTGCTCCTTCGGGAGCGGTCGGCGGTCGGGAGTGGCACTGCGGAAGACCCCCGATCTAACAACTGGAGCCATTGAATGGCACGCGTTTCAGGTGTTGACATCCCGCGCGAAAAGCGCGTGGAGGTCGCCCTCACCTACGTCTTCGGTATCGGGCGCACCCGGTCCAAGGAGATCCTCGCCGCCACCGGCGTGAACCCGAACACCCGCGTTCGTGACCTGGCCGAGGAAGACCTCGTCAAGATCCGCGAGCACGTGGACGCCAACCTCCGCACCGAGGGTGACCTCCGCCGTGAGGTCCAGGCGAACATCCGCCGCAAGGTCGAGATCGGCTGCTACCAGGGCATCCGCCACCGTCGTGGCCTGCCCGTCCACGGTCAGCGCACCAGCACGAACGCTCGTACCCGCAAGGGCCCGCGTCGCGCCATCGCCGGTAAGAAGAAGCCGGGCAAGAAGTAGTCCTCAGCGGACGCACTGCGGACCTCCGGTCTCCCGGAGCACGCAGCAACCAGCGGTCTTCGCTGTAGGACCGATCACCTCCCCTCTCCATCTGGAGTCAAGACATGCCCCCCAAGGGTCGTCAGGGCGCAGCCAAGAAGGTGCGTCGCAAGGAAAAGAAGAACGTCGCTCATGGCCACGCGCACATCAAGAGCACGTTCAACAACACCATCGTCTCGATCACGGACCCCTCGGGCAACGTGATCTCCTGGGCCTCCGCCGGCCACGTCGGCTTCAAGGGCTCGCGCAAGTCCACCCCCTTCGCCGCGCAGATGGCCGCCGAGTCGGCCGCCCGCCGCGCGCAGGAGCACGGCATGCGCAAGGTCGACGTCTTCGTCAAGGGTCCCGGCTCCGGCCGTGAGACCGCGATCCGTTCGCTCCAGGCCACCGGCCTGGAGGTCGGTTCGATCCAGGACGTCACCCCGACGCCGCACAACGGCTGCCGTCCGCCGAAGCGTCGTCGCGTCTGACCCGCTACGGCCGGTGACGGCCGTGCGTCAGTAGCGCCGGGTCCGGGCGGTACACCTCTTACGGGGCGTACCGCCCGTACCCTTGTTACATCTGTCGGGCATCAAATAGTGGGTGCCCACGACTGAAGGATCACCGCATGCTTATCGCTCAGCGTCCGTCGCTGACCGAAGAGGTCGTCGACGAGTTCCGCTCCCGGTTCGTGATCGAGCCGCTGGAGCCGGGCTTCGGCTACACCCTCGGCAACTCCCTCCGCCGTACGCTCCTCTCCTCGATCCCCGGTGCCGCTGTCACCAGCATCCGGATCGACGGTGTCCTGCACGAGTTCACCACCGTGCCGGGCGTCAAGGAGGACGTCACCGACCTCATCCTCAACATCAAGCAGCTGGTCGTCTCCTCGGAGCACGACGAGCCGGTCGTGATGTACCTGCGCAAGCAGGGCCCGGGTCTGGTCACCGCCGCTGACATCGCGCCCCCGGCCGGTGTGGAGGTGCACAACCCCGACCTCGTTCTCGCCACGCTCAACGGCAAGGGCAAGCTGGAGATGGAGCTGACCGTCGAGCGCGGTCGCGGCTACGTCTCCGCCGTCCAGAACAAGCAGGTCGGCCAGGAGATCGGCCGCATCCCGGTCGACTCCATCTACTCGCCGGTGCTCAAGGTCACGTACAAGGTCGAGGCGACCCGTGTCGAGCAGCGCACCGACTTCGACAAGCTGATCGTCGACGTCGAGACCAAGCAGGCCATGCGTCCCCGTGACGCCATGGCGTCGGCCGGTAAGACCCTGGTCGAGCTGTTCGGTCTGGCGCGCGAGCTCAACATCGACGCCGAGGGCATCGACATGGGCCCGTCCCCGACGGACGCCGCTCTCGCCGCCGATCTGGCTCTGCCGATCGAGGAGCTGGAGCTCACGGTCCGTTCGTACAACTGCCTCAAGCGCGAGGGCATCCACTCCGTGGGTGAGCTCGTGGCCCGTTCCGAGGCGGACCTGCTCGACATCCGCAACTTCGGTGCGAAGTCGATCGACGAGGTCAAGGCGAAGCTGGCCGGTATGGGCCTCGCGCTGAAGGACTCGCCTCCCGGCTTCGACCCGACCGCCGCCGCCGACGCCTTCGGCGCGGACGACGACGCGGACGCCGGTTTCGTGGAGACCGAGCAGTACTGAGTCCCCTCCCGGCCGGGGTGCCCGGTTTCGCGGGTGCCCCTGGCCGGGGCTGAGGCTTCGTCCTCCATCGCCGGACGGGCTTGATGAATCGAGCCCGGCCGGCAGCTACGACTTCCGTGGGGCGTCCGCCGCACGGGAACTGACACCGGTACCTGATACGGCCGGTGCAGCACACAAGGAGAAACACCATGCCGCGTCCCACCAAGGGAGCCCGTTTCGGCGGTAGCGCCGCTCACGAGAAGCTGCTTCTCGCGAACCTGGCGAAGTCGCTGTTCGAGCACGGCCGCATCACGACGACCGAGGCCAAGGCCCGCCGCCTGCGCCCCGTCGCCGAGCGCCTCGTCACCAAGGCGAAGAAGGGCGACATCCACAACCGTCGCCTGGTGCTCCAGACGATCACGGACAAGAGCGTCGTCCACACGCTCTTCACCGAGATCGCTCCCCGGTACGAGAACCGCCCCGGTGGTTACACCCGTATCACCAAGATCGGCAACCGTCGTGGCGACAACGCCCCGATGGCGGTCATCGAGCTGGTCGAGGCGCTGACCGTGGCCCAGCAGGCCACCGGTGAGGCCGAGGCCGCCACAAAGCGCGCGGTCAAGGAAGACGCCCTCAAGAAGGACGAGGCCCCCGCGGCCGAAGCCGTCGAGGACGCCAAGCCGGCCGACGACGCGGAGTCCAAGGACGCCTGAGCGTTCTGAGACGGACCACGGGACGGGCCCGCATCACCCTTCGGGGCGGTGCGGGCCCGTTTCGCTGACCAGGGTGTGGAGAGGGAGACGCGGTGAGTGACCAGGCCGAGCCCGGTTTCGTACGGGTACGACTGGACCTGTCCTACGACGGCAAGGACTTCTCCGGCTGGGCGAAGCAGACCAGCCGGCGCACGGTGCAGGGGGAGATCGAGGACGCGCTGCGGACCGTGACCCGGTCAGCGGTGACGTACGACCTGACGGTGGCGGGCCGTACGGACGCCGGGGTGCACGCGCGCGGCCAGGTGGCCCACGTCGATCTGCCGGAGGCGGTCTGGGCCGAGCACGAGGAGAAGCTGCTGAGGCGGCTGGCGGGCCGGCTGCCGCTGGACGTGCGGATCTGGCGGGCGGCCCCCGCCCCGCCGGGGTTCAACGCCCGTTTCTCCGCGCTGTGGCGGCGGTACGCCTACCGTGTCGGCGACCGGCCCGGCGGGGTCGACCCGCTGACCCGTGGTCATGTGCTGTGGCACGACCGGCCGTTGGACCTGGACGCGATGAACGAGGCGGCCGCGCTGATGGTCGGAGAGCACGACTTCGCCGCGTACTGCAAGAAGCGCGAGGGCGCGACGACCATCCGTACGCTCCAGAAGCTGAGCTGGGTACGGGATCCGGAGTCGGGGGTCCTGACCGCGACCGTGCAGGCGGACGCGTTCTGCCACAACATGGTGCGGGCGCTGATCGGGGCGGCGTTGTTCGTCGGCGACGGGCGCCGCCCGGCCTCCTGGCCCGCCGAGGTGCTGGCGGCGAAGGTGCGCGACCCCGGGGTGCACGTGGTGCGCCCGCACGGGCTGACGCTGGAGGAAGTGGCCTACCCGGCGGACGACTTGCTGGCGGCGCGGGCCCAGGAGGCCCGGAACGTGCGGACGTTGCCGGGGGCGGGCTGCTGCTGACCCTCGGTCCCCGGGCGTCGGGTCAGCCGTTGGGGTCGGCGACGGCCTGCGAGGCCTGGAGCTGGCCCCGGCGGTGGATCTGACGGAAGGTGAAGTTCGTCAGGTCCTTGTTGACCGCGTAGACGTTCTCGTCGGCGGTGGTGACCCGCTTGCCGTTGAGGAAGCCGCCGATGGTGAAGTAGGCGTAGCGGCCGTACGAGTTGGATGTGCGCAGGCAGACCGTGCCGCCCCGGCAGAAGGTGTCGACGCCCCCGCCGCTGAGCGAGGCGAGACCGCCGGATGCCTGGTCGACGGCCTTCTTCGCACGGGCCTCCGTCTCGAAGACGGCGACGCCGACCGTGACGGCCACCCCGTCCTTGCGGTAGGTGGCCCGGATGAGCTGCGTGCAGCCGTTGTTCGTGAGGACGGAGCCGAGGGCGCCCTGGGTGCCGGTGGCGCACTTCGCGGAGCTGCTCGTCGCCCCCTTGAGGTGGACGCGGTCGCCCATGGTGAGCTTCTTGCCGGGGAAGAACCCGTCGACGGTGACCGGCGCCTTGTCCTTGTCGGCGCTGGATATGAAGTCCTTGGGGTCCGGCGGGGGCGGCGGGGCGACCGAGGAGAACGAGGGCTGGGGCGCGGAGGTGTCCTCGGGGAGCTCGGCGGGGGCGGGCAGTTGGCTCGCGTTCTTGTCGGCCTTGCCGGTGCCGCCGCCGTTCGACGTGACCACGGCGGTGGTCACGATCGCGCCGATCGCGACGGTGGCCAGGGCCCCGCCGCCGATCATCAGCAGTTTCTTGCGGCGGGCCCGCGCGGCCGACTGATCCGCCAGCGCCGCCCAGTCCGGTGTCCCGTCACCCCCGGGCCCCCAGGAGGCCCCCCCTTGCCCAAAGCTCATGCGCGCAGTTTAGGGGGTGCGGTAAACCGGTTGGGCCAGGAGTTCGTGGACCGTGACAATGCTCGGTATGGGACATCTCGAAGCGGGCCATCTTGAGTACTACCTTCCGGACGGGCGGGTGCTGCTCGGCGATGCCTCGTTCCGGGTGGCCGACGGGGCGGTCGTCGCGCTCGTCGGGGCGAACGGGGCGGGCAAGACGACCTTGCTGCGCCTCCTCGCCGGCGAGCTCCAGCCGCACGGCGGCACGGTGTCGGTGAGCGGCGGGCTCGGGGTGATGCCGCAGTTCGTGGGCTCGGTGCGGGACGAGCGGACCGTACGGGACCTGCTGGTGTCGGTCTCACAGCCGAGGATCCGGGAGGCGGCGAAGGCGGTCGACGCGGCCGAGGAGAAGATCCTCACCGTCGATGACGAGGCCGCGCAGATGGCGTACGCGCAGGCGCTGAGCGACTGGGCGGAGGCGCGCGGGTACGAGGCCGAGACCGTCTGGGACATGTGCACGATGGCCGCACTGGGCGTCCCGTACGACAAGGCGCAGTGGCGCGAGGTGCGCACGCTCAGCGGCGGTGAGCAGAAGCGGCTGGTGCTGGAGGCGCTGCTGCGCGGGCCCGACGAGGTGCTGCTCCTGGACGAGCCGGACAACTATCTGGACGTGCCGGGAAAGCGGTGGCTGGAGGAGAAGCTGAAGGAGACCCGTAAGACGGTCCTCTTCGTCTCCCACGACCGGGAGCTGCTGTCCCGGGCCGCCGAGAAGATCGTCAGCGTCGAGCCGAGCCCGGCGGGCAGCGATGTGTGGGTGCACGGTGGCGGCTTCGCGACCTACCACGACGCGCGCAAGGAGCGGTTCGCGCGGTTCGAGGAGCTGCTGCGGCGCTGGCAGGAGGAGCATGCCCGGCTGAAGGCGCTCGTCCTGCGGATGCGGCAGCAGGCGGCGAACAGCCCGGACATGGCGAACCGCTACCACGCGATGCAGACCCGCTTCAAGAAGTTCGAGGAGGCCGGACCGCCGCCGGAGCCGCCGCGCGAGCAGGACATCAGGATGCGGCTGCGCGGCGGGCGGACCGGGGTGCGGGCGGTGACCTGCAAGGGTCTGGAGCTGACCGGGCTGATGAAACCGTTCGACCTGGAGATCTTCTACGGGGAACGGGTCGCGGTCCTCGGCTCCAACGGGTCCGGCAAGTCGCACTTCCTGCGGCTGCTGGCGGGGGAGCCGGTGGCGCACACGGGGGAGTGGAAGCTCGGGGCGCGGGTCGTGCCCGGGCACTTCGCGCAGACCCATGCGCACCCGGAGCTGCTGGGGAAGACGCTGGTGGACATCCTCTGGTCCGAGCACGCCAAGGACCGGGGCGGGGCGATGTCGGTGCTGCGGCGGTACGAGCTGGAGCGGCAGGGGGACCAGGCGTTCGAGAAGCTGTCCGGCGGGCAGCAGGCGCGGTTCCAGATCCTGCTGCTGGAGCTGGCGGGGACGACCGCGCTGCTGCTGGACGAGCCGACGGACAACCTGGACCTGGAGTCGGCGGAGGCGCTGCAGGACGGGCTGGAGTCGTACGACGGCACGGTGATGGCCGTCACGCACGACCGGTGGTTCGCGAAGTCGTTCGACCGGTATCTGGTGTTCGGGTCGGACGGGGTGGTGCGGGAGACGGCGGAGCCGGTGTGGGACGAGCGGAGGGTTGAGCGGGTGCGGTGAGCTTGGTGGGGGTGCGGTGTGCCGTGCGGCGCCGTTGCGGGGGCGCTGCCCCCGGGCCCCCGCGCCTCAAACGCCGGCGGGGCTGAAAGGATCGCCTCAAACGCCGGCGGGGCTGGAGGGGTGCGGCGGGGCTGAAAGGATCGCCTCAAGCGCCGACGGGACCGAGTGGTGCCGCTGGGGCTGGAGGGGGTGCGGCGGGGGCGGGTCTTCGGGTCGGGGTGTTTTGACCCCTGTGGGGGGTCGACGGTAGGCTTCCTCTTTGTTATGCGTATCGGCCGCGCCCCCGTGGCGCTCAGGGCCCTTACGTAGGTTCTCTGGAGCAGTTACCAGTGGCTCGCATACGGGCAGCGTCCCGGCAGTGTGAGCCCCAGCTGCATGATCGCTTCAGGGGTGCCATGTGTTGTCTGGACCTCATCCACTAAGAAGCGAAGGCTACGAAGTGCGTACGTACAGCCCCAAGCCCGGCGATGTCACTCGCCAGTGGCACATCATCGACGCTCAGGACATCGTCCTGGGCCGTCTCGCCACCACGGCTGCGAACCTCCTCCGGGGTAAGCACAAGGCGATCTACGCCCCCCACATGGACATGGGCGACTTCGTCATCATCATCAACGCCGACAAGGTGCACCTGTCCGGCAACAAGAAGACCCAGAAGATGGCGTACCGCCACTCGGGCTTCCCGGGCGGTCTCCGTTCGGTGCGCTACGACGAGCTGCTGGCGAAGAACCCCGAGAAGGCCGTCGAGAAGGCCATCAAGGGCATGATCCCCAAGAACACCCTGGGCCGTCAGGTGCTCTCGAAGCTCAAGGTCTACGCGGGCGACCAGCACCCGCACGCTGCTCAGCAGCCGGTCCCGTTCGAGATCACCCAGGTCGCGCAGTAGTTCCGGCCACCCCCTAAGACGTACAGAAAGATCTGAGGAGAATCGTGGCCGAGACCACTGTTGAGAACCCCGTCGAGGGCACCGAGGGCGAGGAGACCTTCGCCGAGGTGACCACCTTCGAGTCCGAGGTTCCCGTCGAGGGCGAGTACACCAGCGAGTCCCTCGCGGGCCGCTTCGGTGACCCGCAGCCCGCCGCCGGCCTGGGCCGTCGCAAGAACGCCATCGCCCGCGTCCGGATCGTTCCGGGCACCGGCAAGTGGAAGATCAACGGTCGCACCCTTGAGGACTACTTCCCCAACAAGGTGCACCAGCAGGAAGTCAACGAGCCCTTCAAGGTGCTTGAGCTCGACGGCCGCTACGACGTCATCGCCCGCATCTCGGGTGGCGGCGTCTCCGGTCAGGCCGGCGCCCTGCGCCTCGGCGTGGCCCGCGCGCTGAACGAGGCGGACGTGGACAACAACCGCGCCACGCTGAAGAAGGCCGGCTTCCTCTCCCGCGACGACCGTGCGGTCGAGCGCAAGAAGGCCGGTCTCAAGAAGGCCCGTAAGGCCCCGCAGTACAGCAAGCGCTAAATATCGCCTGCTCGACTGTCACGTTCGCCCCGGCGGCACACTCCGTGCTGCCGGGGCGTTCGTTTATCGACCCTCGCGGGCGTATAACGGCATGAGACGTTCATCGGTCCGGTTGCGTCATACCGGCGCCCAGCCTGCGCCCGTGCCCGCGCCGGGCCCGAGCGATGCCGTCCGGCATACCTTTTTTGTGGTTTTTCGCCGCTTTCGTTGTTGGTTTCTCAGTTCGTTTGCTGTGCAGTAGTGGTTTGTGGTTTCGGAGCACTTCGGAGGACACCAGTGGGACGACTCTTCGGTACGGATGGAGTACGGGGTGTCGCCAACGCCGATCTGACGGCCGAGCTGGCGCTCGGTCTCTCGGTCGCGGCGGCGCACGTACTCGCCGAGGCAGGCACCTTCGCGGGCCATCGCCCGACCGCCGTGGTCGGACGTGATCCGCGGGCATCCGGAGAGTTCCTGGAGGCCGCCGTCGTGGCGGGCCTGGCCAGCGCCGGGGTGGACGTGCTGCGCGTCGGCGTGCTGCCGACACCCGCGGTCGCCCACCTCACCGGGGTCCTCGACGCCGACCTCGGTGTGATGCTCTCCGCCAGCCACAACGCGATGCCCGACAACGGCATCAAGTTCTTCGCGCGTGGCGGCCACAAGCTCGCCGACGAGCTGGAGGACCGGATCGAGACGGTCTACGAGCAGCACCGCACCGGTGAGCCGTGGAACCGCCCGACCGGCGCCGGCGTCGGCCGGGTCTCCGACTACGCGGAGGGCTTCGACCGGTACGTCGCCCACCTCATCGGTGTCCTCCCCAACCGGCTCGACGGTCTGAAGGTCGTCCTGGACGAGGCGCACGGCGCCGCCGCCCGGGTCTCGCCCGCCGCGTTCGCCCGGGCCGGTGCCGAGGTCGTCACCATCGGGGCCGACCCGGACGGCCTGAACATCAACGACGGCTGCGGCTCCACCCACCTGGAGCTGCTGCGCGCCGCCGTCGTCGAGCACGGGGCCGACCTCGGCATCGCGCACGACGGGGACGCCGACCGCTGCCTGGCCGTGGACGCGGCGGGCGAGGAGGTCGACGGCGACCAGATCCTCGCCGTGCTGGCCCTCGCCATGCGGGAGGCCGGGCAGCTGCGCAAGGACACCGTGGTCGGCACGGTCATGTCGAACCTCGGCTTCAAGCTGGCCATGGAGCGCGAGGGCATCCGGCTCGTCCAGACGGCGGTCGGCGACCGGTACGTCCTGGAGTCGATGAAGGCCGAGGGCTTCGCGCTGGGCGGCGAGCAGTCCGGTCACGTCATCGTCCTGGACCACGCCACGACCGGCGACGGCACGCTGACCGGCCTGATGCTGGCCGCCCGCGTCGCCGCCACCGGGCGGAGCCTCGCCGAGTTGGCCGGGGTCATGCAGCGCCTGCCGCAGGTCCTCATCAACGTCCCCGACGTCGACAAGACCCGGGTGAACACCTCGGCCGAGCTGGCCGCGGCGGTCGTCGAGGCGGAGCACGAGCTCGGCGAGAGCGGGCGCGTCCTGCTGCGCCAGTCGGGTACGGAGCCGCTGGTGCGGGTCATGGTCGAGGCCGCCGACATCGAGCAGGCGCGGGCCGTCGCGGGCCGACTGGCCGATGTGGTGAAGTCCGCGCTGGGGTGACGCCCTGAGCCGTACGGCCGGTCAGCGGTCCGTCAAGCTCCCACCGAGGCCCCCGGCGTGCTCGCCGGGGGCTTTCGCGTACGACAGAGCTTCCACAGGCCCTTCTGGAGCAGCAGCGTCAGCGTGCCCGCCAGGACGATGCCGCCGAGGTTGGCGAGGAGCTGCTGGCCCGAGCCGATCGTCTGCTGGTAGTCGGCGTAGCTGAACGCGACGGCCGCGTTGGCCGCGGCCGGGACCGTCGTCACGGAGATCGCCACGCCGATCAGGGCCCCGGACTTCGCCGAGGTGAGGGAGAGGGTTCCGGCGACGCCGGCCAGGAACGCGACGACGAACGACATCCGGTCCGGGTGCCAGATGAAGCCGGTGTTCGGCCGGGGCCTGTCGATCATGTCGCGGGTGAACAGGCCGAACGCGTCCAGCAGCCAGGCGAACCCGGCCGTCACGACCATCGCCAGCGCGAAGCCGCCGATCAGCGCCCACAGCGAGCGGGCGACCAGGCGCGGAGCGCCCTGGACGACGGCCGTGGAGATCCCGGCCAGCGGACCGAACTCCGGGCCGACCGCCATCGCGCCCACGATCAGCACCGCGTTGTCGAGCATCACGCCGCAGGCGGCGAGCATCGTGGCGAGGGCCAGGAAGGAGACGTAGGTGAGGGAGAACGTCGACTCCTCGTGCGTCGCCTCCGTCAGCTCCTCCCACAGCACCGCGTCGGCGCTGTCGCCCGGGGCCTCGCGCTCGGCTCTGTCGGCGTGCGAGGAGAGGGTGAGGTCGAGGTTCTCGACGCTGATCGCCCCGGTTCTTTCGATGCCGAGCCGGCGCAGCGCCTCGATCAGCTCGTCACCGGCCTCGCGCGCCACGTCGCACATCACGACGTCTCCCGCGGGCGAGCGGGCGGCGCCCGGCAGGACCACGAGGTGGGCGGTGCCGACGGTGGACCCCAGGAGGGCGACAACCTCGTCCGTGGTGTCGGCGGGCACGATCAGACGCAGGTGCAGCACGCGGCACGCCCTTCCGGGCCGAGGGGTCAGAGCTTGCGCAGGGACAGCTTCTGGACCTTGTGGTCCGGGCCCTTGCGGAGCACCAGGGTGGCACGGCCGCGCGTCGGAGCCACGTTCTCCAGGAGGTTCGGCTTGTTGATGGTCCGCCACATGGTGCGCGCGTAGTCCAGTGCCTCCTCCTCGGAGACCTGGGTGTACTTGCGGAAGTACGAGGACGGGTCCTGGAACGCCGTGGCGCGCAGCTTGCGGAAGCGGTTCAGGTACCAGGTCTCGATGTCCTCGGCGCGCGCGTCGACGTACACGCTGAAGTCGAAGTAGTCGGCCAGCCCGACCCTGGTCCGGCCGTCGCTGCCGGGCAGGGCGGGCTGCAGGACGTTGAGGCCCTCGACGATGAGGATGTCGGGGCGGCGCACGGTGAGCCGCTCGCCGGGGACGATGTCGTAGATCAGGTGCGAGTAGACGGGCGCCGTCACCTCGTCCTTGCCCGCCTTGATGTCCGCGACGAACCGGGTCAGGGCCCGCCGGTCGTACGACTCCGGGAACCCTTTGCGCGAGGTCAGCCCGCGCGCCTTGAGCTCCTTCATCGGCAGCAGGAACCCGTCCGTCGTCACCAGCTCGACCCTCGGGTGCTCGGGCCAGCGGGCCAGCAGCGCCTGGAGGATACGCGCACTGGTGGACTTCCCGACGGCGACGCTGCCCGCGACCCCTATGACGAACGGGGTCCCGCGCTGCGCCCCGTGCCCGTTCCCGGCGTCCCCCAGGAAGGTGTTCAGCGCGCCGCGCAGCCCGGAGGTGGCCTGGACGTACAGGTTGAGCAGCCGGGAGAGCGGCAGATAGACGTCCCGCACCTCGTCCAGATCGATGACGTCCCCGAGCCCTCGCAGCCGCTCCACCTCGTCGGCGGTCAGCGGCAGCGGCGTCTTGTCCCGCAGTGCGCTCCACTCGTCGCGCGAGAGGTCGACGTACGGGGTCGGCGCATGCTCGGTGCGGCGCTGGGGGCTCCGTGCGGGCGAAGTGATCACCCTTCATTGTTGCGGGAGTTTCAACGGAGTGGGGGGTGGGGTCGGTCACGTGGGTGGCGGGGCGGGGCCGGGCGGGGCCCCGGGCTACGGCGTCCCGGGGACCGAGGAGCAGCGGCCGGGCAGGACATGAACAAGGAGACAGGCGCTGAGGGCTCGGCATCGCGCCAGGCCGGCTCCGAGCGCACCGCACGCCGTTCGGGCGGGGCCGGTCACGGGCGGTAGATCATCTCGATCACGCCTCCGGCGATCAGAGCCCACGCCCCGAAACCGATCAGCCACCACGAGCCGGTCGCAGCCCCGGCCGCGACCAGAAGCACGGCGGTGAGAAACAAGGTGTACTCGGTGCGCCGCAGGCCCCGGGTGAGATCCATACCCTTCACCCGATCGGCCGGAGGGCCGACGCGGACCGGTGAGGGACTCGGACACGGAAGCTGCTACTGGGGCCCATGCCGGAGAGCCTAGGCACGGCGGACGGCGAACGGCAGGGCCTGGGGGCGAAGGCGGCGTCAAGGTTGTTTATCGTCTTCCAGTGCGAACAGACGTGGTGCGCCCCGTCTCCGGATCCGTCACCCATGCCGTGCGGGCCGACTCCACCAAGGAGGACGCCCTGCGCCAGCTGGGCGTCCACGAGTTCGACCGCGCTGTCGTCGCCATCGGCACCGACCTCGAAGCCAGCATCCTCACGGCCTCGCTGCTGATCTCCTTCGGCATCGAGAACGTCTGGGCCAAAGCCATCAGCAAGGCCCACGGCCGCATCCTCACCCAGCTCGGTGTGCACCACGTCGTCTACCCCGAACACGACATGGGCCAACGCGTCGCCCACCTGGTGCGGGGCCGCATGCTCGACTACATCGAGTTCGAGGACGACTTCGCCATGGTGAAGACCAACCCGCCCGCCGACATCATCGGCCTGCCCCTGTCCAACAGCGCCGTCCGGACCCGCCACGGCATCACCGTCGTCGCCATCAAGCGCCCCGGTGAGGGCTTCACCTACGCCACCCCCCCGAAACCGTCGTGGAGGCGGACGACACGATCATCGTCGCCGGACGCACCCGGGCCACCGAACGCTTCAGCGAACTCCAGTAGGGAGACGGAGTCGGCCGGACCGGCCGGACCGGCCGAGCGGCGTCCGGCGGTGGTCCGGCCGTCCGCGCCCGGGAGTGACCGGCCTCGCCCGTCGAACGGCCGTGGGCCCGGTGTCCGCTCCCCTGTGCCGGACACCGGGCCCACGCCCGGGGCTTCGTGCGGGACGTACGGTCAGGGCTTCTGGCCCTTGGCGTCGACCACGGCCGCCCTGGTCCTCGCGACGTCCATCAGGATGTCGCCGCGCTGGTGGGTGATCGGCTCGATGCCCTTGGGGCCGGCGACCTCGTGGGTCCTGGTGACGACATCGCGCTGGCCCGCGTAGCTGTAGTCCACCGGGTCGATGAAGATCTCGGTCCGGGTGTTCCGGTCGTAGGCGCGGGTCACGGCGATGACCTGGCGGCCGCCGGCGTCGCGGACCAGGTGGCCGGTCACGCCGACGCCCTTGACCGTGGCCATCGCCCGGTAGATCCGGGCCAGCGCGTCCGGTGGGAGCGGGTACGACTGCAGCAGGACGGTCAGGGCGCGGAAGCTGTGGGTGTCCTTGTCCTCCCGAGGGCCGTCGGGTCCGCTGCCGGTGGGGAAGACCTTCCGCAGTTTTGCGAGGAGCGCCTCCGGGTCCTCCGGCAGTCCGGCGGCGATCCGGTAGGACTCGCGGGCGGTCCGGTAGTCCGTGTCGGACTCGTCGTTCTCCGCGGCCTTGTCGTCGTACGGGACCCAGGAGTCCGGGCTGTAGGACCACGGCATCTTCTTCCGGATCTCGGCGGGCACCTCCTTCCACTGCTTCTCCTGGTCCGGGTTCTCCTCCCGGAGGTAGATCCACTGGTCCGACCGCGGCTCCGGAGGCACCTCCTGCCGCTCCAGGAAGTCGGCGGCCTCCCCCAGGGCGGCGGCCGGGCTCGACAGGTCGAGGTCGCCCGCCACGGTCGCCGGGCCCGACTGCCGGGGGTCCGAGGTGTCGACGATCTGCGTCACGAAGAGCGCCGCCGCGGTGATCGCCACCACCGCTCCGAGCGAGGCGATCCGCCAGTCGGCCCGCAGCCGGAGCGTGCGGCGGCTCCTGCCCTCGATGACGTCGGTCAGCCGCTTGCGGGCGGGGGCCAGCGTGGCGCGGTCGGGTGCGGGGGCGTCGGCGCGCAGCTCCCGCAGCTGGGTCATTTCGTCCATGACGGGCTCAGCTCCTGTCCGGCCGTGGCGGGCGATGCGTCGAGCGCCGGGTCGAGCGCCGACGTGAACGCGGGGTCGGTGCTCAGGGACGCGCGGACCTTGCGGCGGGCCCGGTTCAGCCGGGACCTCACCGTGCCCAGCGGTATCCGCAGCGCCTCGGCCACCTCCTGGTAGCCGAGGTCCGCCCAGGCGACGAGCAGGAGGACGTGCCGGTCGCCGGGGGAGAGCGAGGCCAGCGCCCCCGCGAGCGGGGCCTGCACGGCGATCCGGTCGTCCGAGCGCTCGCTCCACGACGCGGCGACCGGGTCGTGTCCGGTCCGGGCCAGCGCCTTCAGCGCGCGGACCTCGGTACGGCGGTGCTTGCCGATCAGGTTGGCCGCGATGCCGTACAGCCAGGGACGGGCCAGCCGGTGGGCCGTGTCGTAGCGGGCCCGGGTGCGGAACGCGATGAGGAACGTCTCCGCCGTGATGTCGTCCGCCGCGCCCTCCCCGAGGCGGCGGGCGGCGTAGCGGTGGATGTCCGGGGCGTGCCGGTCGTAGAGCCCGGCGAACAGTTCGGGCTCGTCGAGGGACTGGGCGATGACGGCGGCGTCGTCCCTGCCGTCGTCTCCGCCCTCGCCCGCGATGCCCGGGCGGGCCGGAGGTGGTCCGGTCACTGTGCCTCCAGGGGGCGTCGGTCGGTGTGTCTGTCACCCCTGTTGTCCGCAGCGGGCGGAAAGGTTCACGGGCGAACGGCGGACCCTCATGAGGAGGAGGCCGGGCCGCTGCCGGCCCGGCCCCGTCCTTCGGCCGTGCCCCGGCCCGGATCCCTCAGCCGCGTCCCGGGCGCAGCGAGCGCAGCATCCCCAGCGCCCGGCCCTTCAGCCCGCCGCGCCGCACGGCCGGCTGCGGGATCTCCTCGGGGTCGCGCTCCGGCATCGGGACGACGGCGGCGGCCGGGACCGACGCGTCGATGACCGCCATCCGGTCCGGGGTGAGCTTGGCGTAGAGCGTCGGCTCCACCTCCACCACGAACGCGTCGAAACCGATGAGGTGCCGGGCCCCGTCCGGGAAGACGCGCATCGCGGCGCACGCGTCGTACCGTACGGTGATCCGTCCGCCCGGGGTGACCAGGGTGACGGCCTCCGGTCCGACGGCCAGGCTCACGGCGTCGGCCTCCCGGGACCGGTGCACGGTGCCCGCCGGGTCGGGACCGAACGACGGGCCCGACCACTGGGGCGCCTCGGTGAAGCCCGCCCAGTCCACGCCCCGCCCCGGCACCTGGATCAGCGCGGAGTCGTACAGTTCGCGGGCCACGTCGCGCAGGTCCTCGACGGTGACGTCGGCCAGGAGCGCCCGGTGCTCGTCCGGGGTGCAGTTCTGGTGCCCCGTGAGCACGTTCAGCGCGTACAGGGGCAGCGCCGCCGCGCCGACGTCCGGGATCTCGAACTGCTTGACGACCTTCGCCCGGGCCGAGTCGAGTTCGGCCCGGGCGATGGTTCCGGCCCGCATCCGGGCCAGTACGTCGATGAAGCCGCCGACCACCGCGTCCTGCTTCTGCGGCAGCGCGTCCGCGTAGGCGGTGATGGTCGCGTGGTCGTTGTCGCGCGGGTGGTAGCCGCAGTCGGCGGTGTAGGAGTAACCGCCCTGCTGCCGCAGGTCCGTGAAGAGCGCCCGGCTCAGCACCTCCGCGAAGAGCCGGGCCGCCGAGGTGCGCCGCACGATGCCGTCCAGGACCACTCCGCCGCTGCCGCCCGTGAGGTAGGCGGGGGTGACGGGCAGGGCCGAGGTGGGCGCGGGCAGCGGCTGCCTCCGTCCGGCGGGCAGGGTCAGGCGCAGGCCCTCCGGCACGGTGTCGCCGGTCATCCACAGGACCGCGTTGTCCCGGGTGAACCAGGTCGCGGCCCAGTCGCGCACCGCGTCGGCCGTCAGATGCAGGGTGCCGTACTCCGGGTAGCTGACGAGGCCGTAGCCGCGTGCCCCGTAACGCCACAGCGGCAGTTGGTGGTTGGGGCCCCGGCTGCGGCCCGCCTGCTCGGTGCGCAGGATCTCCCGCTCGGTGGCGAGGCGTTCGACCGGCAGGTCCCGCAGGGAGGCGCAGACCCCGTTGAGGTAGGCGACGACCTCCTCGGCGGTGCCGGAGACCACGAAGTGGGTGTGGGTGGCGGCGGTGGACCCGTTGTAGTGCAGGTCCGAGACGCCGTGCCGGTGCAGCGCCAGGTGTTCCACGAGGTGGGTGAGGCCGGCCGTGGCCAGCGTCTCGTCGGCGGCACCGACCCGGAAGTACAGCCCCGCGGTGACCGGGCCGCCGCCGGACGTGGGCGCCAGCAGGGTGGGGATGCCGTCGACCTCGGTGCTCGTGATGAGCCCGGACCCGGTGGTGGCGGTGGTGCTGCTCCCGGGCGTCGTGGCGAGGGACACGTCTTCCCGCGTCGTGGCGGCGGGTATGCCGTCCTGCGCCGCGGTGGCGGATATGCCGTCCGGCGTCGTGGCGGCGGGGCCGTCGGTCTGCTGCGTCATCGTCGGTTCAGCCCTTCGCCATCGCGCGTCTGCGGTGCTTGAGGAATTGCACTTCCCGGTCGCCCCAGTAGCCCCAGGGGTACTCGGTGGCCTTGTCCCCGAGCGTGCGGAAGAACGGGGCGGCCTCCCGGTGGTGACCGCCCAGACTCAGCCCGCCCGCGAAGTCGTTGTGGTCGCCCACCCAGTGGAAGCCCGGCCGGTAGTCCGGGTGCCGTACGGAACGGTCGGCCGCGGCCAGGACGTCGTCGCGCACCTCCGCCGCGCGCAGGTAGTCGCTGGGCCGGTCGTCGCTGTCGTCCAGCCACCGTTCCAGGTGTGCCTGCACCACCAGCCGGCCCGCATGACTCCCGGCGGGCGCCGCGTCCAGGCACGCCCGGGCGAACCCGAACGCCTCCTCCCAGCTCCCTCCCCACTTGGGGCACAACTGCTGGAGCAGCAGGATCTGCGCCTGGATGTGGTGCGGGTGGTGCTCGGCCAGCCGGTCGTACCGCCGCCGCGCCTCGCTCGCCCCGAGCTCGAGACCCCGGGCGGTCGTCAGCCGGTACGACCAGGCGAGGGCGTACGCGGGTTCGTCGGCGCACACACCGATCAGCAGTTGCTCGGCCCGCCGCAGCCAGCCGTGGAACTGCTGGAACTGTTCCCGTGACACGTGCTCCGCCGTGTACCCGCTGCGGATGTCCCAGCCGACGTCGATGTAGCGGGCGGCGAGCAGGGTGCGGGCCAGCGGCGACCCGTGGCCGGCGACCTGGTGCTCCAGGAAGCGTTCGGAGGAGCTGAGGCCGGCGACGAGGTCCGCGGCCACGGCCCGTTCGTCCTCGTCGTCCAGGAAGTCGAAGTAGGCCTGCACGGTGTCCCAGTCGTTCCCGCGTACGGCGGTACGGAGGTCCACGAGAGAGGGGATCTGGCGGCAGCGGTCGAACTCCGCGCGGATCAGGTCGGGGTCGGTCGGAGACACGTCGGTCCTCGGATAGGGGCTGCGGACGTGACCGGTGGGGGGCCGGGCGCGGGGAGCGCGCGGCGTGTCGACGAACGGGCAGGTGACGGCAGGGCAACAGCAGCGGAAAAGCCGGGAGTTGGCAGGGTGAGCGGGTGGGGCGGTCAGGGCCCGGAGGGACGGGCGGTGTGATGACCGGAACGGGAGGCTAGCACCCTGCGTGCGGTGTACGCAGGGGAGTTTCGGGGGCTGCGGATCCTCGGCACCGCCCCGCTCCGCCCCGGCTACGCGAGGGGCCCGAGGTCTCCCTCCAGGGCGGTCTGGATGATCTGGGGCCGGTCCCAGAGAGCCAGGATCTCGTTGGCGATGGCCACGACGGGCAGGGGGGCCTGGTCGCCGTACGCCTTGATGGACGCGGCCGACAGGCTGCGTGGGACGGCGCCGGCGTCCAGGAGGGCGCGCCAGTCCTGCGGGCCGAGTTCCAGGAATTCCAGGCCGGTGAGCTCGGCGATCTCCAGCGGGTCGGCGAGCGTACCGGCGTACGCGGCGAGGGTGCGCAGGCGGGGCAGCCCGACGACCGGGGCGAGGCTGAACGGCGCGCCGTCCCACACCCCGATCGAGAGGACCTCCAGACCGGGGTGGGCGGCTTCCCGCACGCTCGTGATGCTCGCGTGGTTGACGTGGGCCACGAGCGGTGGCTCCTCGCCGCGGTGCCGACGCTCGTGCGCCTCCCGGTCCAGGACCCAGTCGGTGAGCGAGTCGGCCAGCAACTCGGCGCCGACGCTCTCCTCGTGGCTGATCAGGATGATCTGCCCGGTGTGCCCGCCCGGGGCGGGCGTCAGGTCGACCGCCAGCTGGTCTCCGCCGCCGTTCTCGCCGAATACGATCCACCCGGGTGACCCGACGACGCCCTGAACCGCCGCGTCGGGGCGCGTGACGACCGCCTCCATGGCAGCGTGCTCCCAGCGGCAGTGGCGGGTCGAAGCCTCGGCGATGTACAGCTCGTCCACGGCGGCGAGTTCGCAGCGCGTCGCTTCGAAGACGCCAACCGCCCTCTCGTAGTCGTCGCCCCAGTCCTCCCAGCGTGCCCGGGTCACCCGGTAGAGCGCCTTGAGCTCCTCGGGCAGTCGGACGCCCAGGCGGGTTTCGGCGGCGGCGATCTCCTCCTCCGTCGCTCCGATGGCGTCGGGCAGCCGTTCCCGCAGCGTCCGCTCCAGCAGTTCCGGGTCTGCTGCGGGGGCCGGCCTCGCTTCGTGCGCCGGATCGGGGAGGCGGCGCCAGGGCTCGGGAAGAGCGTCTTCGACCAGGATGAGCGCACCGGGATGAGCGGTTCCGATTCCGGGTTCCACCGCCGGGCTGGGGCCGATCAGACGAAGTACGGTCGCCCCGGCCGGTTCGATCTTCGCCGAGAACGAGATGTCGTCGACACCGGCCTCCGCCAGCGCCGTCTGCACCCGCTCCACCGCGTCGATCTCGTCCTGTATGTCCTCGGTCTGGGCAGCCCGACCGCGCGGTGGCACCGGGCGCGGGAGGCCCAGACTCCAACCGCCGTGTCCGATGCGACCTGACACACGGACGGGATCTGCACCGGCCTTGGCCGCTTTGCCCGCCTTGGCGGCCCGCAGGAGCCTCAGCACGGGTTGCCAGGTCGCGAAGTCGTCTATCGATCGCCGAGGGGGTCTCTGAGTAGCCACGCCCAGACCGTACGCGGGGCTGCGCGAGCGCGGGAGCGCGGGGCCGGGCCGCTGTGGGCCAGGCCCCGCTGGTCACGCGTCCCTGCGGGTCAGGCCCTCGTCGCGTACGCGACGAAGTCCGCCCAGGCGGCCGGGGTGAAGCCGAGGTGGGGGCCGCCCGTGGGGAGTTGCTTGGAGTCGCGTACGTGGACGGTGGTGGGGGCGGCGGCGACCTCGACGCAGTCGGGGCCGTCGTTGGTGCTGTAGCTGCTCTTGAACCAGATCAGCTCAGTGGCACTCATGTCTCTCCCAGCAGTTTCTCGATGAATTCCCGCGACAGCCGGGGCGTGAGGGCCTGCGATCGGATGAGGTTGTAGCGCATCTCCAGGATCTGCACCTGCCTCGGATCGGTGATCAGCCCGCTGATGAGCTGAACCTCGTTGTGCCCGACGGTCTTTCCGTCCTTGAGCTTAAGGACGCGGTGCGAGCCGCCCAGACCCGCGTGCTCCTCCGCCTCCATCGGCATGACCTGGATCTCGACATGCCGCAACTGGCTCATCTCAAGCAGATGTTCGAGCTGGCGTCGCAGGACCATTCTGCCTCCGGTCCGCCGCCGGAGCGTCGCCTCTTCCTGGACAAAGGTCAGCAGGGGAGCGGGGCGGCGGTCGAAGACCACCTGCCGGGCCATCCGAGCGGCCACCAGGCGCTCGATGTCGCCCTCCGCGTACGCGGGTCGCCGCTGTGCGTACAGCGCGCGGGCGTACTCCTCGGTCTGGAGCAGCCCGTGGATCACCACCCCGGCGTACGCGCCGAGTTCGATCGCCTCCGCCTCCAGCTTCGCCAGGTCGCGGACCTTCCTCGGATACCGCGCCTCCTCCACGTCCTTCTTCATCGCCGAGATCTTGCCGTTCGCCCCGACGGCATCGTCCGTCTTGTCCAGGAACTCCGGCTTCGGGATGCGCCGCCCGCCCTCGACCTTGAAGACCAGGTTCTCGCTGTACCCGATGATCGAGCCCAGTTCGGCGGCGCGTAATCCGGCTTCCTCGCGCCAGAGCTTGATCTGCCGGCCAACGGCCGCGATGACCGCGCCGGAGTCGTCCTCCAGGCCGAACTCGTGGTCCTCTTCGGTGTCGTCGATCATCTGCCGTTCCCGCCTTCACTCGTGCGCCCGCGCGGTGGGCACCGTACGTACGGGGACAGGCCCGTACGCGCCAGGGACAGTGACGGTCCGTACCCGTGTCAGTGCTTCTCAGCGTAGGTACGGGCGGCCACGCTGAGTGACGTGAACCGAAAAATCACCCAACCGCGTGCACGCACCGGACAGTTCGCCGTCCAGCTCTCCGCCACCCGCCGGGGTGCCCGACTCGCCCGCCTGCTCGCCACCGAGCAACTGCGCTCCTGGGGGCTGCCGCTGGAGGACGCGAGCCTCGTCATCGGTGAGCTGGCGACCAACGCCGCCCTGCACGGGTACGTCCCCGGACGCGACTTCCGGATCATGCTGAGCGTGTACGACGACGTGTTGCGGATCGAGGTCGTCGACACCCGGGGTGACCGCCTCCCGGAGAAGCGCGACCCGGGCGCCGACTCCGAGGGTGGGCGCGGGCTGTTGCTCGTCGAGGCGCTGTCGGTGCGGTGGGGTACGGAGCACGGGCCGTTCCCGCGCAAGACGGTGTGGGCCGAGGTGGCGCTCACCGGATCGTGACGGTCGCGATCCGGTGGGCGGGGGAGGTCCCGGGAACGTGGGTCACCGGGTCGTGGTTCACCGCGACGCGGTCATCCGCGACGTGGTGACCCACGACGTAAAAGCTTTTGAGTACTCGTCTTTGATCACTGGAGAAACAACCCGACCCAACCCCCCTCGTGGACCTCTGCGGGCCCCGGTCAGCTCGGGGGAGGCGCGATCACTCACATGGGTGAAGTGTGCCAACCGGGCTGGATTTATGACCTGTTGGCGGGCATATGCTCACGCTGACCACCACCCCAGACATTGAGACGGCCCCCGGCCGGGACTGGCATCCCGACCGAAGGCCTCACCACCAAGGAAGAAAGCACCTTCCCGATGGATACCCAGCAGGTTAGCGTTCCCCCGCGCCCTCCGTCCGCCGGAGTCGTACACATCAACATCCGGCTCACCGACGGCTACACGATCATCTCCAACCGGCTCTCCCAGCATCGAGGCATGTCCCTGCTGGCCATCGGCCTCGGCACTCACATCCAGTCGCTGCCCGACGGGCGGCGCGTCGGCGTGAAGGCGCTCGCCGCGATCTTCCCGGAGAGCGAGACCCGTATCGCCGCCGCGCTGCGGGAGTTGGAGCAGCACGGGTTTCTGCGCCGCACCCGGGAGCGGGTCGGAGGCGGGAAGCTGGCCACGCGTACGGAGTCGTACAACCATCCGGAGGCGGCGGCCCGGGGGCGCGGGAGGGGGCGGGAGCGCGTGCCGGTGCCGGTGCCGGTGCCGGAGCGTGCGGCTGTACCGGTTCCGACGCGTGCGGCTGTACCGGTTCCGACGCGTGCGGCTGTGCCGGTGCCTGCGGCTGAGCCGGTGCCCGTGCCTGCGGCTGGGCCTGTGCCCGCAGCTGGGCCTGGGCCTGGGCCTGTGCCCGCGCCGGTGGCTGAGCCCGTGCGCGTAGCCGTACCGGAGCCGGTGCCCGCGCCCGTCCCCGCGCCCGACCCCGTGTCGGTCGAGCCCGTCCCCGCTCCCCGTCTTGTGCCGACGCCCACCGCTCCCCGTAAGCCGCGCGTCACGCTGCCCGTCCCGCAGCGGCCCACCGAGGCCCTGTACGCGGCGGCGGCCGATCTGCTCGCCGGGCTCCCCCGGGCCGCACCCCTGTTCCTCCTCTCCGAGGAGGACGTGCGCGGGCTCGTCCCGGGCGTCGCCGCATGGCTGGAGCGCGGGGCGCGGCCGGATGCCGTGCGGGCGGCGGTCACCGATGATCCGCCCGTTCCCCTCCGGCATCCCGCCAAACTGCTGCGGCACCGGCTCGCCACCCTGCTCCCGCCGCCCCTGCCCACCGCCGAGCCGACCGTCCCGCTCCAGAACTGCGACGACTGCGACCGGGCCTTCCGGTCGTCCGTGCCGGGGCGCTGCCGTGGGTGCCGCGACGCGCGTGCGTACGGCGACGAGTCCTGCCTGATCGGCGCGTGAATCCAAGAAGTCCCGCGTGCGTGTCGATCGCGGTCGGTCCCGTTCGTCGTCATGGTGTAAGCAGCCTTGAGGGCTGGCATCACACAGGCGACAGGAGCCGATCATGAAGTACATGCTGCTGATCCACAGCGGGGCCGTCGACGAGCAGGGCGGCGCGCCCCAGTGCACCGTCGAGGACTGGATGGCGTACGACAAGGCCGTACGCGACGCCGGGATCCATGTGTCCGGGGAGTCGCTGGCCGACCTGGTGACCGCGACCACCGTGCGGGTCTCGCCCACGGGGGAGCGGACCGTGACGGACGGGCCGTTCGCCGAGACCAGGGAGTTGCTGGGCGGGTTCCTCGTGATCGACGTGCCCGACCTCGACGCCGCCCTCGACTGGGCCGCGCGCTGTCCCGGCTCGCGCGACGGCGGCGCGGTCGTCGTCCGGCCGGTCGCGGACTTCGGGGCCTGAGAGCCGTGGCGGGCGGGGACGCCTCGGCGGGGGAGAACCGTCCGGCGGTCGGCGGGGACGCCTCGGCGGGGGAGGGCCTTCCGGCGGCCGGTGCGGACGCCTCGGCGGGGGAGGGCCTTCCGGCGGTCGGTGGGGACGCCTCGGCGGGGGATGCCGGGGTCGCCGTCGAGGCGGTGTTCCGGGAGGAGCGCGGGCTGTTGCTCGCCTCCCTCGTCCGCAGGTTCGGAGACCTGGACCTGGCCGAGGAGGTGACGTCCGAGGCGATCGAGGCGGCCCTGCGGCACTGGCCCGCCGAGGGCGTCCCCGCCCGCCCCGGGGCCTGGCTGCTGACGACCGCGCGGCGCAAGGCCGTTGACCGGCTGCGGCGCGACCAGGCGTACGCGGCCCGGCTCGCCGTCCTCCGGGCCGACGCGGAACGGGCGGAGACGGTCGCGCCCGCGCCGGACGCTGCCCGGATCGCTGAACTGCCCGACGACCGGCTTCAGCTGTTCTTCACCTGCACCCACCCCGCCCTCGCCGCCGAGGACCGTACCGCCCTCACCCTGCGCTGCCTCGCCGGTCTCACCACACCGGAGGTGGCCCGCGCCTTCCTCGTGCCGACGGCGACCATGGCCCAGCGCATCGTGCGGGCGAAGAGGAAGATCCGCGAGGCGCGGATCCCGTTCCGGGTGCCCGGGCCCGATGAACTGCCGGAGCGGCTGCCCGGAGTGCTCCAGGTCGTCTACTCGGTGTTCACGGAGGGGTACGCGGCCAGCTCCGGTCCCCGTCTCCAGCGGCTCGACCTGGCCGAGGAGGCGGTCCGCCTCGCCCGGATACTGCGCCGCCTGCTGCCCGCCGAACGGGAGACCGCCGGGCTCCTCGCGCTGCTGCTCCTCGTCCACGCCCGGCGCGACGCGCGGACCGGGCCGGACGGCGAGCCGGTGCTCCTGGAGGAGCAGGACCGGGAGCGCTGGGACCGGACGATGATCGAGGAGGGCCGTGACCTGGTGGTCCAGGCGCTGACCGGCGGACCGGCCGGGCCCTACGGGGTGCAGGCGGCCATCGCCGCTCTGCACGACGAGGCGGCGGACGTGGAGTCCACGGACTGGGCGCAGATCGTGGCCCTGTACGACGTGCTGCTCACCCTCACCCCGTCCCCGGTGGTGGCGGTGAACCGCGCCGTGGCGGTCGCGATGCGGGACGGGCCGGGGGCCGGGCTCGCGCTGCTGGACGCGTTGGCGGAGGAGCCGAGGCTGCGCGCGTACCCGCCGTACGCGGTGGCCCGGGGGGATCTGCTGACCCGGCTGGGGCGGGCG
Source organism: Streptomyces sindenensis (assembly GCF_014649035.1). Taxonomy (GTDB): domain Bacteria; phylum Actinomycetota; class Actinomycetes; order Streptomycetales; family Streptomycetaceae; genus Streptomyces; species Streptomyces sindenensis. Next base: position 604,366 of record NZ_BMSG01000001.1, on the reverse strand, counting down.
GGGGAGGCGGCGGTGGCGTACCGGGAGGCGCTGGAGCTGGCGGGCACCGAGCCCGAGCGGGCCGCGCTGCGGCGGAAGCTGGGGGAGTAGGAGCCGCGCATCAGTCGATCCGGGCGCAGATGCTGTCCGTCCTGGCCGCCGGACCGGCCACGGTCTTGGTGCCGGTGGGGCTGATGGCGATCGTGTACGCGCCGTCGACGACGTACAGGCCCCGGGCCAGGTTCCCCTCGCCCACACCGACCAGGACCGGGCCGAGCACCCGCCAGAACTGGGCCCCCGAGGCGTACACGTCGACCAGCGCGGTGCCGCTCACGTCGGCGTCGTAGTGGGCTCCGGTCTCCTTGTTCGTCACCCGGATCACGAGATCGCCCTGGTAGGCGGTCCGGGTCACGTCCTCGGCGGGCGGGGGCAGTTCGCGGCTGACCACCTCGTCCACGATCGGCTCACCGTTGACCGGGAACGCGCACCGCTCGCCCGCCGGGACGTCCCAGGGGGCGGAGGGGGCCGGCTCCCAGCCGGGGCCCTGGGCGGTGGCGGTGGGGCCGGCGGGCGGGGCCGCCGTCGCGGGGGCCGTGGCCAGTCCGAGTGCCAGCACGGTCACGCACGCCGTGCCGAGAGCCGTACCAGCCGTGCCGAGAACGCTTTTACGCATGAGAACTCCCCGATCGTCCGTCCGGCGGGCCGAGGTCACGGCCCGCCCGACGATGATCTGCCGGGGCGCTCACCAAACGCTCACCACGGGAGCCTCCGAGCGCGGTCGGCCCTGCCTGTCGACGCGAACTGACGCCGTGACGCTCACCGAGTCCGCCACCATGAACCTCCTCCGGTACTCGTTCCAGCCCCTGCGCGTGGGGAAGTGCACGGCAGTTGTGGAGTCCGTTGCGTGCCGGCCGACCCTCGGGCCGAATCCGGTGGAGCTGGAGGCGCGGGCCCATGGAGCCGCCTTCCAGGGGTGGCCCCGGGGGCGGGCGCGGCCGGATGCTTTCCCGATGGAATTCCAGTTGCTCGGACCGTTCGCCGCCCTCCACCGAGGCCGCCCGGTGCTCGCCGGTCTCCGTCGTCAGGAACGGTGTCTGCTGGCGGTCCTCGTCCTGGAGGCGGGCCGGGCCGTGCCGACCGGGCGGCTCATCGACCTGCTCTGGAACGGGGAGGCTCCGGCCGGAGCCCGGTCCACCGTGCACACGTACATCGGCAGGCTGCGAGCCGCCCTCGGGCCCGACGGCGTACACGTCGAGACGCGCGACGACGGCTATCTCCTGCGCCCCGACGGGCACGTGATCGACACCCGGGCCTTCGAGGACGGCGTACGGGAGGCCGCGACGGCCGTGGACGAGGAGGAGCGGGTGCGCCACTACGACCGGGCGCTGGCGTGGTGGCGGGGCGAACTGCTCGCGGACGTCGCGGACGCCGCCCTGCGCGACCGGATCGGCCAACGGCTCGCCGGGCTGCGGCTGTCGGCGGCGGAGGAACACGCCCGGCTTCTGCTCTCCCTGGGGCGGCACGAGCGGGTCGCCGCCGAACTGCCGCCGCTGGCCGAGGAGCACCCCGAACGCGAACGCCTCGTCGCGGACAGCATGCTCGCCCTGCACCGCAGCGGGCGGTCCGCCGACGCGCTGCGCCTCTACCGGTCCGTGTGCGGCACCCTGCGGTCCGCCTTCGACGCCGAGCCGGGGCGTGACCTGCGGGCCCTGTACGACCGGGTGCGCCGGGACGACCCGGCGCTGCGGCGGGCCGAGGCGCCCACGTACGCCGTGCGGGTGCGCGGGGAGTGGCTGCCCTGGAACACCGGCGGGGGCCCCGCCCTGGAGTTCTGCAACACCTACGCCGGGTGGGGCGGCGCGAGGCTGCCCGGCTCGGAGTGGCTGCGCGGCTACCGCACGTTCGCGGTCTGGGCCGGGCACCTGGACCTCCTCGACGACCGCACGGTCACCCGGCTGCTGCGGAGGGCGCAGGAGCGGCCGGCGGAGGCGAGCGCGGTGCTGGAGGGGGCGCGGGAGTTCCGGGAGGCGTTGTACGCGTGCCTCGTGGAGGGGGCGGAGCGTGACGGGACCGTCGGCCGTGACGAGGCCTTTGCCCGGGTCGCCGAGGTCGTCCAGGAGGCCATGCGCCACGCCGTCTTCGTCCGGGGCGAGGACGGCCTCGGGCGCTGGAGCCCGCCCCCGGACTCCGGACTGAGGCTGCCGCTGCACGCCGTGGCCCAGCGCGCCGCGGACCTGCTCGCCGACCCCCGCCGCCTCACCGTCCGCGCCTGCCCGGGGAAGGGCTGCGGGTGGCTGTTCCTCGACGCGGGCGGCCGGCGCCGCTGGTGCGGCCTGGGGGTGTGCGGGCGGCAGGATGACGCGGCGTCCGGACCGTCCGGGTGAATCATGGCCGGAAGTCCTGTCTTGACCCGCTCATGACATGGCTCCATTCTGTGCCCGTCGCACAGCTCCACCCCCCCACCCCGACGGACCCAGGAGATGCCAGCATGCGACTCGTCACCCCACGGACCTCCCGGCCGAGAACCCGGCCCGCGAGGATCCGGCGCAACGCCGCCCTAGCCGTTCTGCTCGCCCTCGGTCTCGCGGCCCCCGCGACCGCCGTGGCCACCGCCGAGCCCTCCGCCCCGAACGCGGCCGTCGCCGCCGACGAGCGGGTGCTCCAGTACGAGATCGCCGGGCGCACCACCCCCGCCGCCCGGACCGACATCGCCCGCGCGGGCGTCTCGATCGACGAGGTGCACGACCACGGCGTCGTGATCACCGCGGACGCCGCCCAGGCCAGGAAGCTCCGGGCGCGCGGTCACGTCCTTCAGGCCCTGCCCGCGCCCGACGCGCATGCGCACGCCCACGGGGCGGACGGCGTCGGCGTGCAGGACTTCCCGCCCGCCGACTCCCGCTACCACAACTACGCCGAGATGACGGCGGCGATCGACGCCCGCATCGCCGCGAACCCCTCGATCATGAGCAAGCGGGTCATCGGCAAGACGTACCAGGGCCGGGACATCATCGCGGTCAAGGTCAGCGACAACGTCGGCACCGACGAGGCCGAACCGGAGGTGCTGTTCACCGCCCACCAGCACGCCCGTGAGCACCTGACCGTCGAGATGTCCCTGTACCTGCTGCGCGAGTTCGCGGCCGGCTACGGGAGCGACTCCCGGATCACGCAGGCCGTCAACGGCCGCGAGCTGTGGATCGTGCCGGACATGAACCCGGACGGCGGCGAGTACGACATCGCCTCCGGCTCGTACCGCAGCTGGCGCAAGAACCGGCAGCCCAACTCCGGCTCCAGCGCGATCGGCACCGACCTCAACCGCAACTGGGCCTACAAGTGGGGCTGCTGCGGCGGCTCCTCCTCCAGCCCGTCCTCGGACACCTACCGCGGCCGGTCCGCCGAGTCCGCGCCCGAGACGAAGGTCGTGGCGGACTTCGTGCGCAGCCGGGTGGTCGGCGGGAAGCAGCAGATCACGGCGGCCATCGACTTCCACACGTACAGCGAACTGGTGCTGTGGCCCTTCGGCTACACGTACAACGACACCGCCCCCGGTATGACCGCCGACGACCGCAACGCGTTCGCGGCCGTCGGCCGGAAGATGGCGGCGAGCAACGGCTACACCGCCGAGCAGTCCAGCGACCTGTACATCACCGACGGGTCGATCGACGACTGGCTGTGGGGCTCGCAGAGGATCTTCGGCTACACCTTCGAGATGTATCCGAGCTCGTCCTGGGGCGGCGGCTTCTACCCGCCCGACGAGGTCATCGAACGGGAGACCTCCCGCAACCGGGACGCGGTGCTGCAACTGATCGAGAACGCGGACTGCATGTACCGGTCGATCGGCAAGGAGGCGCAGTACTGCTCCTGACGGGGTGAGGCCGGCCCCACTCCGGTGCGGGACCCCCCGGGGGCCCGCACCGGAGTCTCACGCCACGTCGTGGACGCTGTGCTCGCCGAGGTCCGGGGCGTGCCGGGCGACCGTGCGGTAGTCGAGGTCGTCATGAAGGACCGTCAGCCCGTGGTGGGCCGCTGTGGCCGCGATGATCAGGTCCACCGCGGAGGCGCTGCGATGCTGCCCGGCACGCGCCATGCGGTGCTGGACCGACGTGATCCAGCGCCCCGCGCTCTTCGGCACGGAAACGTCCGGGTAGAGGTCGGTGAACATCTCCACGATCTCGTCGTACTCGCGCGCGTTCCGCGCGCCGTAAAGGAACTCCGCCCGCTGCGGATAGCAGGAGGCGACCGTCCCGGCCTCGATCGCGTCGGACCACGCCGCTTGGAGGGCGGGGTCGGAGAGCAGCCGAACGAGGCCGGACGTGTCGAGCAGGTAGATCACTGCCCGTCCTTCTCCGCCCGGTGCCGCCGCTCGGCGTCCTCGACCGCGTCCCAGGTGCGCGCGCGGTCGAAGTGGCGGCCGATGCGTGCCGCCCGCTCCTGCTGCTCCGCGTAGAAGCGCAGGGCGATGTTGACGGTCTCCTTCTTCGTGCGGGCCTTGGACAGGGCCATCGCCCGCTCCAGAGCTTCATCGTCTATGTCGATCTGGGTCACCGACATGTCCGTCCCTCCCATCGTGCGTCCAGCCTCATGTGGAGTGTGTACAAGAAATTGTATGTGGCCAACATTCCTCCCGCGAGCCGCCTCCGGCCTTATGGTGCCGCTATGTGCGGAATCGTGGGTTATGTCGGTACGCAGTCGGCTCAGGACGTCGTCGTGGCGGGACTCAAGCGCCTCGAATACCGGGGCTACGACTCGGCAGGTGTCGCCGTTCTCGCGGACGGTGGGCTCGCCGCCGCGAAGAAGGCGGGCAAGCTCGTCAATCTGGAGAAGGAGCTGGGCGACCGGCCGCTGCCCGCCGGGCGGGCCGGGATCGGGCACACCCGGTGGGCGACGCACGGGGCGCCCACCGACGTCAACGCCCATCCGCATCTGGACAACGCGGGCCGGGTCGCCGTCGTGCACAACGGGATCATCGAGAACTTCGCCGCCCTGCGGCGCGAGCTGACCGGGCGCGGGCACACCCTGGAGTCGGAGACGGACACCGAGGTCGTCGGGCATCTGCTGGCCGAGGCCTTCTCGGCGGGCGGGGACCTCGCGGACGCCATGCGGCAGGTGTGCCGGCGGCTGGAGGGGGCCTTCACCCTCGTCGCCGTGCACGCGGACCAGCCGGACGTCGTCGTCGGCGCGCGGCGCAACTCACCGCTCGTCGTGGGCGTCGGGCAGGACGAGTGGTTCCTCGCCTCCGACGTCGCCGCCTTCATCGCCCACACCCGCGACGCCATCGAACTGGGCCAGGACCAGGTCGTCGAGCTGAGCCCCGAGGGCGTCGCCGTCACCGGGTTCGACGGGGAGCCGGCGGACGTGCGGGACTACCACGTCGACTGGGACGCCTCCGCCGCGGAGAAGGCCGGCTACGCCTCCTTCATGCTCAAGGAGATCGCCGACCAGCCCCAGGCCGTCGCCGACACCCTCCTCGGCCGGGTCGACGGCGAGGGCGCGCTCCACCTCGACGAGGTCCGTATCCCGGACGTCGAACTCCGCGAGATCGACAAGGTCGTCATCGTCGCCTGCGGGACCGCGTTCCACGCCGGAATGATCGCCAAGTACGCCATCGAGCACTGGACCCGGCTGCCCTGCGAGACCGAGCTGGCCAGCGAGTTCCGCTACCGCGACCCGATCCTCGACCAGCGCACCCTCGTCGTCGCCATCTCCCAGTCCGGCGAGACCATGGACACCCTGATGGCCCTGCGGCACGCCAGCGAACAGGGCGCGAAGGTGCTCGCCATCTGCAACACCAACGGCTCGACGATCCCGCGCGAATCCGACGCCGTGCTCTACACCCACGCCGGACCCGAAGTCGCCGTCGCCTCCACCAAGGCCTTCCTCACCCAGCTCGTCGCCTGCTACCTCGTCGCCCTCTACCTCGGCCAGGTGCGCGGCACGAAGTGGGGCGACGAGATCCGTACGGTGGTGCGTCAGCTCTCCGCGATCTCCGCCGAGGTCGAGAGCGTCCTCACCACCATGGAGCCCGTCCGCGAACTGGCCCGCTCCCTCGCCCACCACGACACCGTCCTCTTCGTCGGCCGGCACGTCGGCTACCCGGTCGCCCTCGAAGGCGCGCTCAAGCTCAAGGAACTCGCCTACATGCACGCCGAGGGGTTCGCGGCGGGAGAGCTCAAGCACGGGCCCATCGCGCTCATCGAGGAGGGCCTCCCGGTCGTCGTCATCGTCCCCTCGCCGCGCGGGCGTTCCGTCCTGCACGACAAGATCGTCTCCAACATCCAGGAGATCCGGGCCCGGGGCGCGCTCACGATCGTCGTCGCCGAGGAGGGCGACGACGCCGTCGTCCCGTACGCCGACCACCTCATCACCGTCCCCGCAACGCCTACGCTGCTTCAGCCGCTGGTCGCCACGGTGCCGCTCCAGGTCTTCGCCTGCGAGCTCGCGACGGCCCGCGGCAACGAAGTGGACCAGCCGCGCAACCTGGCGAAGTCCGTGACCGTGGAGTGAGCGAGTGAGCGAACGAGGGTGGGGGCCGTGATCATTGGGGTCGGCATCGACGTGGCCGAGATCGAGCGGTTCGGCGCCGCGCTGGAGCGTACGCCCCAGCTGGCCGACCGGCTCTTCGTCGGCGGCGAGCTGACGCTGCCGAGCGGCGAGCGGCGCGGGATCGCCTCGCTCGCCGCCCGGTTCGCCGCGAAGGAGGCCCTGGCCAAGGCGCTCGGCGCACCGGGCGGGCTGCTCTGGAGCGACGCGGAGGTCTGGGTCGAGGAGAGCGGGCAGCCCCGGCTGCGGGTCAGCGGCACGGTGGCGGCCCGCGCCGCCGAGCTCGGCGTACGCGGCTGGCACGTCTCGCTCAGCCACGACGCGGGGGTGGCGTCGGCGGTGGTGATCGCGGAGGGGTGAGAGCGCCCGGGCGCACCCGCCACAGCGTGCGGGGCGGCGCGGATCCGGTGCCGTCGCCGCGTTGCGACGCCTCGGCCGTCGCCCTCGCCGACGGGTGAGCGCCCGCACCGATGAGCCCCGCCACGCCCCACGGCGCTGGCGTCCCGCCCCGGGATCGCGGAGGGTTGGACCCATGCGACGTGCCTACAGCGTGGAGACCGTACGGGCCGCCGAGGCCGCCCTCATGCAACGCCTGCCCGAGGGCGCCCTGATGCAGCGCGCCGCCGCCGGGCTCGCCGCCGCCTGCGGCGATCTGCTGCGGCGCAACGGGCGGGTGTACGGGTCCCGGGTCCTGCTCCTCGTCGGGAGCGGCGACAACGGCGGCGACGCGCTCCACGCGGGCGCCCGCCTGGCCCGCCGGGGCGCGGGCGTGCGGGCCCTGCTGCTCGCCCCCGACCGGGCCCACCCCGGCGGGCTCGCCGCGTTCCGCGCGGCCGGGGGACAGGTCGTCGACGGGCCGGACGGGCTCGGCGTGCTCGACCTCGTCGTGGACGGCATCACCGGGATCGGTGGCCGCGGCGGGCTGCGCGAGGACGCCACCGAACTGGTGCACGCGGTGACCCGGGACCGTACGCCTGTGATCTCCGTCGACCTGCCGAGCGGGGTCGAGGCCGACACCGGGGAGGTGCACGGCGAGGCCGTCCGGGCGGACGCCACCGTCACCTTCGGGACGTACAAGCCGGGCCTCCTGATCGACCCGGCCGCCGAACACGCGGGCGCCCTGCGGCTGGTGGACATCGGGCTCGGGCCCGAGCTGCCGGAGCCGCCGGACCTGGAGGCGCTCCAGTACGCGGACGTGGCCGCGCTGCTGCCGGTGCCGGGCGCGGAGAGCGACAAGTACCGGCGCGGCGTCGTCGGCGTCGTCGCCGGGTCCGAGCGCTACCCGGGCGCCGCCGTCCTGGCCGTCGCGGGCGCGCTGCGCGGCGGGGCCGGGGCCGTGCGGTACGTCGGACCGGGCGCGGACGCGGTGATCGCCCGGTTCCCCGAGGCGCTGGTGCACGCCGGGCCGCCGTCGAAGGCCGGGCGGGTGCAGGCATGGGTGGTCGGGCCGGGGCTCGGCGACGGGCGGGGCGCGGAGGCCGCCGTCGCCGATGTGCTGGCCGCCGACGTGCCCGTGCTCGTCGACGCGGACGGGCTGCGGCTGCTGGACGCCGGGGCCGTACGGACCCGGACCGCCCCGACCGTCCTCACCCCGCACGCCGGGGAGGCCGCCGCGCTGCTCGGCACGGCCCGCGAGGAGGTCGAGTCCGGGCGGCTCACCGCCGTGCGCGAACTGGCCGCCCGCTACCGCGCCACCGTGCTCCTCAAGGGCTCCACCACCCTCATCGCGGAGGCCCGCGACACCCCCGTACGGGTCAACCCGACCGGCACGTCCTGGCTCGCCACGGCGGGCAGCGGCGACGTCCTCTCCGGTCTCACCGGATCCCTGCTCGCGGCCGGGCTCGCCCCGCGCGACGCCGCGTCCGTCGGCGCCTATCTGCACGGACTCGCCGCCCGGCACGGCTCCGACGGGGCCCCGGTCTCCGCGCAGGACGTCGCCGACGGCATCCCGGCGGCCTGGCGCGACGTGCGGGCGGGGTGAGGCGGGGAGAGGGTGGAGGCCCGAGAAGGCTCGGCGGAGGAAGGGCGGTTCCGGTCGTGAGTGAAGCCGTACGCGTACGCAGGGCGTACGACCCGGTCGAGGACGCCGACGGCACCCGGGTGCTGGTCGACCGGCTCTGGCCCCGGGGCGTCTCCAAGGAGCGGGCCGCCATCGACGTGTGGCTCAAGGACATCACGCCCTCCGACGAGCTGCGCTCGTGGTACCACCACGACCGCGCGGACCGGCACGAGGAGTTCGTCGGGCGCTACCGCACCGAGCTGGACGATTCGGCGCACACGGAGGCGGTCGAGCGGCTGGTGGGGCTCGTGCGGGACGGCGGGCCCGTCACCCTGATCACCGCCGCCAAGGACGTCGAGGACAGCCATGTGCCCGTGCTGGTCGACCATCTGGAGCATGTGATGAAACGTACATAAGTCCGGATACCGGCGTGCGCTGCCGGGGAGGCGGCCGGGGCCTCTGAGAGACTGGGCGCGATGAACGAGACAGCGTCCCTGAGAGCCCGTGCCGAGATCGACCTCGCCGCGCTGCGCGCCAATGTGCGCGCCCTGCGCGAGCGGGCGGCCGGTGCGCAGCTCATGGCCGTCGTGAAGTCCGACGGGTACGGGCACGGCGCGGTGCCCTGCGCCCGGGCCGCGCGGGCGGCCGGGGCGACCTGGCTCGGCACCGCGACCCCGCACGAGGCGCTCGCGCTGCGGGCGGCCGGACTCGACGGCCGGATCATGTGCTGGCTGTGGACGCCCGGCGGGCCCTGGCGCGAGGCGATCGAGGCCGACATCGACGTGTCGGTCGGCGGCCTGTGGGCGCTGCGCGAGGTCGTCGCCGCCGCCGGGGCGGCGGGACGCCCCGCCCGCGTCCAGCTCAAGGCCGACACCGGCCTCGGCCGGGGCGGCTGCCAGCCCGCCGACTGGTCCGGGCTGGTCACCGAGGCGCTGGCCGCCGAACGGGCCGGACGCCTGAAGGTCACCGGACTGTGGTCCCACTTCGCCTGCGCCGACGAGCCCGGCCACCCCTCGATCGCCGCCCAGCTCGCCGTCTACCGCGACATGGTGGCGTACGCCGAGAAGGAGGGCGTGGAGCCCGAGGTGCGGCACCTGGCCAACTCCCCGGCCACGCTCACGATCCCCGAGGCGCACTTCGACCTCGTACGGACCGGCATCGCGATGTACGGCATCTCGCCCGCCCCCGAACTGGGCACGTCCGCCGAGCTGGGGCTGCGCCCCGTGATGACGCTCGCCGCGGCCGTCGCCCTGGTGAAGGACGCCCCGGCCGGACACGGCGTCAGCTACGGCCACCACTACACGACTCCCGCCGAGACCACTCTCGGCCTGATCCCCGTCGGCTACGCGGACGGCGTCCCGCGCCACGCGTCCGGCAGCGGGCCCGTCCTCGTCGGCGGGAAGGTGCGCACGGTCGCGGGCCGGGTCGCCATGGACCAGTTCGTCGTCGACCTCGAAGGCGACCGGCCCGAGGCGGGCGCGGAAGCGGTGCTGTTCGGGCCGGGCGACCGGGGCGAGCCGACCGCGCAGGACTGGGCGGAGGCCGCCGGGACCATCGCGTACGAGATCGTCACCCGCATCGGCGTCCGGGTGCCCCGCGTGTACGTGAACGAGACGGCCGACGAGCTGACCGGAGGCGTGCCGCGGTGAGCGAGAGCAGCGCGGAGGCCGTGGTGGCCGCGACCGCGAACGCGGCCGGCGCGGCCGGTACGGCGGGCTGGCGGCGGGCCGGGATCGCCGGGGCCGCGATAGGGGTCCTCGCCGCGGGTGCGGCGGCCGGGGTCGCCGTCGAGCGGCTCACCGTCGGGCGCGGCATGCGCAAGAAGGCGCGCCTCGCGCTGGACGCGACCGGGCCCTACGGATCGCTGCGCGGCACCCCGGGGCGGGCGGTCGCCGACGACGGCACCGAGCTGTACTACGAGGTCGACGAGGTGGAGGCCGCGCCGACGACGGCCGACGAGAGCGCCTCCTCCGGCACCCGCCGCCGCCGGCTCTTCGGGCGCAAGGCCCCCGCCCCGGTGACCGTCGTCTTCAGCCACGGCTACTGCCTCGGCCAGGACTCCTGGCACTTCCAGCGGGCCGCCCTGCGCGGCCTCGTCCGCGCCGTCTACTGGGACCAGCGCAGCCACGGCCGCTCCGGGCGCGGGCGGTCCCAGGCGGACGGGGTGCCGGTCGGCATCGACCAGCTCGGCCGCGATCTGAAGGCGGTCATCGACGCGGCGGCCCCCGAGGGCCCGGTGGTGCTGGCCGGGCACTCGATGGGCGGCATGACGATGATGGCGCTGGCCGACCAGTACCCGGCGCTGATCCGGGACCGGGTCGCCGCCGTCGCCCTGATCGGCACCTCCGGCGGCAAGCTCGCCGAGGTCGACTTCGGGCTGCCGGTGGCGGGCGTGAACGCGGTGCGCCGGGTGCTGCCGGGCGTGCTCAGGGCGCTCGGCTCGCAGGCGGAGCTGGTGGAGAAGGGGCGGCGGGCCACCGCGGACCTCTTCGCCGGGCTGATCAAGCGGTATTCGTTCGGCTCGAAGGACGTGGACCCGGCGGTGGCCCGGTTCGCGGAGCGGCTGATCGAGGCCACCCCGATCGACGTGGTCGCCGAGTTCTACCCGGCGTTCACGGAGCACGACAAGAGCGGTGCGCTGCCCGGGTTCCGGGACGTGCCCGTGCTGATCCTGGCCGGGGACAAGGACCTGGTGACGCCCAGCTCGCACAGCGAGGCCATCGCGGACGCCCTGCCCGACGCCGAGCTGGTGATCGTGCCGGACGCCGGGCACCTGGTGATGCTGGAGCACCCGGAGACCGTCACGGACCGGCTGGCCGATCTGCTCGTACGCAGCGGAACGGTGCCGGCCGCTAACGTTGGCGGACATGGAAGCACCGCACAACAGCCCGGCCACTGAGACCGCTGCCGAGCCCACCGGGACGACCGTTCCCGACGCCGCCGGGGCCCTGCCCGAGGCCGTCACCGTGACGCTCACCGTCACCTCCCCCGAACAGATGCAGGACCTCGGCCGCCGCCTGGCCGGGGTGCTGGCCCCCGGCGACCTGGTGATGCTCACCGGCGAGCTGGGCGCTGGTAAGACGACCCTGACCCGGGGCCTCGGCGAAGGGCTCGGCGTGCGCGGCGCGGTCACCTCGCCCACCTTCGTCATCGCCCGCGTCCACCCCTCGCTGGTCCAGGGCCCCGCCCTGGTCCACGTCGACGCGTACCGCCTGGGCGGCGGGCTCGACGAGATGGAGGACCTGGACCTGGACGTGTCGCTGCCGGAGTCGGTGGTGGTCGTGGAGTGGGGCGACGGCAAGGTCGAGGAGCTTTCGGAGGACCGGCTGCGGGTCCTCATCGACCGCGCGACCGGCGACACGGACGACGAACGGCGCGAGGTGACCCTGGTGGGCATCGGGGCGCGCTGGGCGGGGCTGCGGGAGGCGCTGGCGTAACGCCCCGGGGGTGGCCTTCCCGACAGGGCGTCGGTAAATTGTTGCGTGGGAGACCGTGGTCATGGTCACATGGGTAAGAGGTGTAGTTAGGCTTACCTAACCACGCCCTCCACCGGAGCCCCCAGGAGGCATCCATGCCGACGCCCGAGCGCGCAGCGCGACCGCAGCCGCGCACGTCCGCCCCGTCCGTCCTGTCGATGAGAGACCTGCTGGACTCGTGCGCCGCGGCCACCGCGGTCTCCACCCCGCCGAGCGACACCACGGACGCCCGCGAAGCGTCCGACGCGACGGACCGGGACGGGGGCGGCGGCCACCCGGGCGCCGTCCGGCGCCACGCGGCCTGAAACCGGCCGTCCTGGGGCGCGGCCCCCGTTCAGCGACTACGGGACGACGACGACCTTCGCGCCGACCGTCGCGAAGGTCCACATCGCGTTGCCGTCCGCGCGCTTCATCCGTACGCCCCCGGTCTTCGACGCCGGGTCCGGGCTGGCCATCGAACCGTCCTGGGCGGCGCTGAAGCCGATCGCCACGTTGTCCACGTTCGCGAAACGGACCACGTGCTCGATCGGCACGCCGTCCGAGCCCCGGACCGTGCCCGAGCGCGACGTGACCCGGTGGACCCCGGGCGGCGGGCTGACGGGGCTCGGCATGACCGAGAAGGTGCGGATCGGCTTGTCGTCCTCGTTCACCAGCCACACCCGGCGGTCCTTCAGCGCGTACACCACGCGCTCGCCCTTGCCGGAGGCCGCCGGTACCGCCAGCGGGTCGACCGGCTTCGGCTTGGCGGAGGGCTTGACCGGGGCCGTCGCGGAGGTCGTCGGGCCCGGCGAGGAGGCCACCGAGTCGGGGGCGTTGGCCGAGGCCTGGTAAGCGAGGAAGGCGACCGCGGCGACCGCCGCGGCGGTGAGCCCGGCCACGATTCCCGAGCTGCTCCTTGCCACCTGAACTCCCCTTTCGGCGGCCGTCTGCCGCATGTCGTACAAGCGTTTACGTCGTACCCGCGGATACCCGGTGACGGTAGCAGCAGCACGGGCGCGGGCCGGGACGCCGTACGGGCGCCGTAACGCCGTCGGCGGAGCCGTAGGCTGTTTGCTGTGCTCTTGCTCGCCATGGATACCGCCACACCCGCCGTGACCGTCGCCCTGCACGACGGTACGTCCGTCATCGCCTCCTTCGGGCAGGTCGACGCCCGCAGGCACGGGGAGCTGCTGCTCCCCGCCGTCGACCGGGTCCTCGCCGAGGCCGGGACGAAGCTCGACGCCGTGACGGGCGTGGTCGTCGGCGTCGGCCCCGGCCCGTACACCGGACTGCGCGTCGGCCTGGTCACCGCCGCCACCTTCGGCTCGGCCCTCTCCGTCCCGGTCCACGGCCTGTGCACCCTGGACGGGATCGCGTACGCCGCGGGGCGGGACGGCCTGGAAGGCCCCTTCGTCGTGGCGACGGACGCCCGCCGCAAGGAGGTGTACTGGGCGCGGTACGAGAACGCCCGCACCCGTACGGGTGAGCCCGCCGTCGACCGGCCCGCCGACATCGCCCGGGCCGTCGCGGGGCTCCCCGTCGTCGGCGCGGGCGCGAGGCTCTACCCGGAGTCCTTCCCGGACGCGCGCGGCCCCGAGCACGTCAGTGCCGGGGCGCTCGCCGCGCTCGCCGCCGAGCGTCTCGCCGCCGGGCGGGAGCTCCGGGAGCCGCAGCCGCTCTACCTGCGCCGGCCCGACGCCCAGGTCCCGAAGAACTACAAGGTGGTCACCCCCAAGTGAGCGCCGCCACCACCGCCGCCCTGCGCGAGATGCGCTGGTGGGACATCGAACCGGTGCTGGAGCTCGAACACGCGCTGTTCCCGGACGACGCCTGGTCGCCCGGCATGTTCTGGTCCGAGCTGGCCCACGCCCGCGGCCCCGGCGCCACCCGCCACTACGTCGTCGCCGAGGAGCCCGCCACCGGGCGTATCGTCGGCTACGCGGGGCTCGCCGCCCTCGGCGACCTCTCCGACGTCCAGACCATCGCGGTCAGCCGCGAGGCCTGGGGCACCGGCCTCGGCTCCGAACTCCTCACCGATCTGCTGAAGGCCGCGACCGCCTTCGAGTGCGCCACCGTGCTGCTGGAGGTGCGGGTCGACAACACCCGCGCGCAGAAGCTGTACGAGCGCTTCGGCTTCGAGCCCATCGGCTTCCGGCGCGGCTACTACCAACCGGGGAACATCGACGCCCTGGTCATGCGCCTCACCCTGCACGAACACGTAGCGGACAACGCTCCAGAGACCGGGACTGAATGATGGCTGCCGACGAACCCCTCGTACTCGGCATCGAGACCTCCTGCGACGAGACCGGCGTGGGCATCGTGCGCGGCACGACCCTGCTCGCCGACGCCGTCGCCTCCAGCGTCGACACCCACGCCCGCTTCGGCGGCGTCGTCCCCGAGATCGCCTCCCGCGCCCATCTGGAGGCGATGGTCCCCACCATCGAGCGGGCCCTGAAGGAGGCGGGCGTCAGCGCCCGCGACCTCGACGGGATCGCCGTCACCTCCGGACCCGGGCTCGCCGGAGCCCTGCTCGTCGGCGTCTCGGCCGCCAAGGCCTACGCGTACGCCCTCGGCAAGCCGCTCTACGGGGTCAACCACCTCGCCTCGCACATCTGCGTCGACCAGCTGGAGCACGGCCCGCTGCCCGAGCCGACGATGGCCCTGCTGGTCAGCGGCGGCCACTCCTCCCTGCTCCTGGCCCCCGACATCACCGCCGACGTCCGCCCGCTCGGCGCGACGATCGACGACGCGGCGGGCGAGGCCTTCGACAAGATCGCCCGCGTCCTGGACCTCGGCTTCCCCGGCGGCCCCGTCATCGACCGGCTGGCCCGCGAGGGCGACCCGAAGGCCATCGCGTTCCCGCGCGGTCTGACCGGCCCCCGCGACGCCCCCTACGACTTCTCCTTCTCCGGACTGAAGACGTCCGTGGCGCGCTGGATCGAGGCGAAGCGCGCGGCGGGCGAGGAGGTGCCCGTACGGGATGTGGCGGCGTCCTTCCAGGAGGCCGTGGTGGACGTGCTCACCCGAAAGGCCGTGCGGGCCTGCAAGGACGAGGGCGTCGACCACCTGATGATCGGCGGCGGCGTCGCGGCCAACTCCCGGCTGCGGGCGCTGGCCGAGGAACGCTGCGAGCGGGCCGGCATCCGGCTGCGGGTGCCCCGCCCGAAGCTCTGCACCGACAACGGGGCGATGGTCGCGGCGCTCGGCGCGGAGATGGTCGCCCGCAACCGGCTCCCCTCCGACCTGGAGCTGTCGGCCGACTCCTCGCTGCCGGTGACGGAACCGCACGTGCCGGGAGCCGCGCACACCCACGCGCACGCGCACGCGCACGACCACGACCACGTGCACGAGATCAGCAAGGACAACCTGTACTCATGAGCGGCGACGCGACCATCGTCCTGATGTGGGAGGCCCGCGCCACCGAGGGCCGGGGCGCCGAACTCCTGGAGTGGGCCCGCGCCCGCTCCGCCGAGCTGCCCGGCGAGCCCGCCCGCCGCGAGCTCCTGCGCGCCCCGCAGGACCGGGTGCTCGTGATGACCTGGTGGCCGAACGCCTCGTACGGGGACGACCTCCCCGAACTCCCCGAGCCCGACGCCGGCCTGATCACCCGGGCCGTGCACCGGTGGCGGTTCGAAGCGGTGGGGTGAGGCGCGGGACCCCGTCGCGTCTCCGATGAGTTCGGGCGGCGGGCCCGGTCTACCTTCCACGACGTCCGGACCGCCCGGCCCGGACGTCGTGGAGGCCCGAAGAGGTGAAGGTCATGCAGAAGATCACCCCCTGTCTCTGGTTCGACGGTCAGGCCGAGGAGGCGGCCGAGCACTACGTCGCGATCTTCGGCGGTGACTCCCGGATCCTGGACATCACGTACTACGGCGACGAGGCCCCCGGCCGGAAGGGCTCGGTGCTCACCGTGGCGTTCCGGCTCGCCGGGCAGGACTGCACGGCGCTCAACGGCGGCCCGCAGTTCCCCTTCACCGAGGCGATCTCGCTCTCCGTCGACTGCGCCGACCAGGCCGAGGTGGACCGGTTCTGGGAGGCGCTCTCCGAGGGCGGCGAGGAGGGCCGGTGCGGCTGGCTCAAGGACAAGTTCGGGGTGTCCTGGCAGATCGTGCCGAACGAGCTGCCGCGTCTGCTGGCCGACCCGGACCCGGCGAAGGCGGGCCGGGCGATGAAGGCGATGCTCGGCATGGGCAAGCTGGACATCCAGGCCCTGCGCGACGCCTGACCGGCAGTCCGGACCCCGGGGCCGGATCGGTAGTGTTCCGCGCATGCCACGCCGTGCCCCGCTCCCGCCTCCCCCTCCGCCCGTCGAGATCCGGTCCTGGCCCGACCGCGAGGCGCTGCTCGCCGACCGGGCGGTGGTCCTGGGCGAGCTGGTGAGGATGCACGTGGGGCCGGGGCGGCTCGGGCTGCTGTGGATGTGGGCGGCGCTCGCCGCGACCGGCTGGAGCCTGGTGGGCTCGGGGCTCGTCGTCTTCGAGCAGGAAGGCGACTTCTTCAGTGCCATCGGCGGAGTCGTCGTCCTGGTCATCGGCTTCGGGGTCCTCGTCCCGGCGGTCGCCTTCGCCTGCGTCGCCGTCTCCCGGGACCGGAAGGTCCGCGTGCTGCTCGACGTGTGGGGCGCGCTGGACCGCGACCCGGAGCGCGACCGGCGGCTGCGGATGCCCGGGACGAGCCTGGCCTGGCTGCTGCTGTCGTTCGTCCTGGGCGCCGCGGGCCTCGCCCTCTGCGTCATCGGGCCCGCGAGCGCACGGCCGGGGCGGGAGACGTACGGTCTGGTCGCCCTGGTGATGGGCGTCGGCATGGTCGCCTGGCTGACGGCGCTGGTCGGCGGGGTGACCGCGCTCGCCCACCGCCGCTGGGTGGTGCGCGTGCTGATGGGCGGCGGCAGCGGTACGGGCACGGCGACCGGGTCCGTACCGGTCAGCCCAGCGGGTGGCCGATCAGCATCGTCGGGGCACCCGCGACCCGGGTCAGGAACACCGTCGCCGCGTTCGGACCACTCAGCTTCATCCGGCGCCGCAGCTCCTCCGGTTCCACCGCCGACCCCCGCTTCTTGACGGTCAGCACGCCGACCCGGCGTTCCCGCAGCAGCGCCTTCAGCCGCTTCATGCTGAAGGGCAGCTCGTCGGTGATCTCGTACCCGGCGACGTACGGCGAGGAGTACGGCTCGTCGCTCGTGATGTACGCGATCGTCTCGTCCACCAGCCGCCCGCGGCACCGCTCCACGAGGTCCGCGACCAGATGGGCCCGGATCACCGCGCCGTCCGGCTCGTACAGATAGCGTCCGACCGGGCCCACCGGTGGGGCCGGCAGCGGGGCCGGGGCGCTCAGGGTCGCCCCGGACGGCAGCAGCGTCGCCCGGAAGGCGCCCGGCGCGAAGCCCTCCCCGTACCAGAGCACCGCCTCCTTCACATCCCCGCCGTCCGAGATCCACTCGGCCTCCGCCTCCGGACCGATCGCCTCGTGCGGGATGCCCGGGGCGATCTTCAGCGCCGCGCGAGGGGCCTTCAGCGCGGCGGCCGTGGCCCAGGACAGCGGCGGTGAGTACGCCTCCGGATCGAAGATCCGCCCGCCCGTCGCCCGGCCACCGCCCCTGCCCGACGCGCTGCGCGCGGCCCCTCCTCGTGGGCCGCGCCGCGCCGGGTCCACGAAGACCGCGTCGTACGGAGCGGTGTCGATCTCCGTGACATCGGCGCACCGCACCTCGATCAGCTCCCCGAGCCCCAGCGCCTCGGCGTTGGCGCGGGCCACCTCGGCCGTCAGCGGGTCGCGGTCCACGGCGAGCACGGAGATCCCGGCGCGGGCCAGCGCGATCGCGTCGCCGCCGATGCCGCAGCACAGGTCCGCCACGCTCCGCACGCCGAGCCCGGCGAACCGGGCGGAGCGGTGGGCGGCGACCGAGGTGCGGGTGGCCTGCTCGACCCCGTTGGGCGTGAAGTACATCCGGTACGCGTCCTCGGCCCCGAACTTGGCGACCGCCCGCTGCCGCAGCCGGGCCTGGCCGAGCGCCGCCGACACCAGCTCCGCCGGGTGCGTGCGGCGCAGCCGGGTCGCGGTGGCCAGCTCGTCGGCCGGGTCGTGGTCGCGCAGTTCGGCCAGCAGCTGTTCGCCCTCGGGGGTGCGCAGCGCGGCGAAGGCGGCGCGGGCGGGGTCGTCGGCCGAGGAAGCGGAGGGGGTCGTTGCGTTCACCCGGTCCATTGTGGGCCAGGCCGGGCGCGCCGGGTCCCTGTGGGCCGCCCGGGGGACGGCGCCGGTCCGCTCGGGTGTCGGAAAGGGCACCCGGGTGGGCGGCTGGCAGGATGCGGCGCCATGCAGCTAGTACGACAAAACGAAAAATCAGCCGGAAACTGGCACAGATCGGGCGTCGTCGTGCTGGCGGCCCTGCTGGCCGCCGCCGTCGCCTCCGGATGCGCGGCGGAGCCGGACGGCGGCGGCACGGGCGCTGCCGGCGCACCCGCGAAGCCCGCCGCGGGCCGGTCGGGCGAGGCGGCCCCGCAGGCCGGGCCCGCCCGGGCCCGGGACACGTACGCCGAGACGGTCAGGAAGAAGCAGGCCGCACGGGCCGTCGCGGCGAAGAAGTGGGGGCTGGCCAAGACCCCGCTCGCGGCCCCCGAGCCGCCGAAGACCAAGCCGCTCATCACCACCCGCAAGGGCTTCGAGGTCCGCAACGACAAGGGGCTGCCGCCGGTCTTCACCACCGTCCCGACCAAGGAGAAGATCGTCTTCCTGACGATGGACGACGGGGCGGAGAAGGACCCCGAGCTGCTGCGGATGATGACCGAACTCTCCCTCCCGTACAGCGCGTTCGTCAGCGACTACGTCATCAACGACGACTACGGCTACTTCAAGGAGATGCAGCGGCGCGGGGTGACCATCAGCAACCACACCCTCAACCACCGCTATCTGCCCGGCCTCTCCTACGCCGAGCAGAAGCGGGAGATCTGCGGCCAGCAGGAGAAGATCCTCAAGAACTACGGCAAGCGCCCCACCCTCTTCCGCCCGCCCTACGGCAACTACAACCGCGACACCCTCGTCGTCGCCAAGTCCTGCGGGATCACCGCCGTACCCCTGTGGTCCGCCGAGGCCTTCCCCGACCGCATGGAATGGCGCGAGTGGGACCGGGACCTGCACCCCGGCGACATCGTCCTCACCCACTTCCGGGGCAAGGACGACTGGAAGGGCTCCATGCCCGACATGATCCGCCGCGTCATGAAGACCATCACGGACAAGGGGTACGCGGTGGCGAAGCTGGAGGACTACGTCTGACCCGTCCTTCCCCGTACCCGTCCCGAGTGCGCGCTCAGCCTCCGCTGCGCGCGCACTCGTCGCTGTCGCCCCCGCTCGCCCCGGCAGCCGGCTCTCGGAGTGCGTCATCTCCGTACCGTCGTACGGAACGCGAAGCTCCGCTCCCACGTTGTCCGGACGGTGATCCGACGGAGCCCCGATCGAGACGGCGCGCGGGTGGTGAATTGGCACTCCGCTTGACCGAGTGCTAATCGCGGTCATAGTCTCGGGTCTGGCACTCCCCCCTGGAGAGTGCCAGCATCACTCTGCGCGACAGGGACAGGTCCGGCACCCGCGACGACGGATCGGTTCGGTCGCCACCCACAGACTGTTAAACCCCGTGAGATCTCCGAAGGGGGAGACCGGATCGTGTCGACCACCAGCTCCAAGGTTGCGATCAAGCCGCTCGAGGACCGCATTGTGGTCCAGCCGCTCGACGCCGAGCAGACCACGGCTTCCGGCCTGGTCATTCCGGACACCGCGAAGGAGAAGCCCCAGGAGGGCGTCGTCCTCGCCGTGGGCCCGGGCCGCTTCGAGAACGGCGAGCGGCTTCCGCTCGACGTCAAGACCGGCGACGTCGTCCTGTACAGCAAGTACGGCGGCACCGAGGTGAAGTACAACGGCGAGGAGTACCTCGTCCTCTCGGCCCGCGACGTCCTCGCGATCGTCGAGAAGTAATTCACCCACGTTTGCTTGTGTTCTGCGCCCCTGGCCCCCAGCGAAATAACTAGCCGGGCGGCGAGGGGCGCAGTTCGTTTTGAGAGGGATACAGCCCATGGCGAAGATTCTGAAGTTCGACGAGGACGCCCGTCGCGCCCTTGAGCGCGGCGTCAACAAGCTTGCCGACACGGTCAAGGTGACGATCGGCCCCAAGGGCCGCAACGTCGTCATCGACAAGAAGTTCGGCGCCCCCACCATCACCAACGACGGTGTCACCATCGCGCGCGAGGTCGAGCTCGACGACGCGTACGAGAACCTCGGCGCCCAGCTCGTCAAGGAGGTGGCGACCAAGACCAACGACGTAGCGGGTGACGGCACCACCACCGCGACCGTCCTGGCCCAGGCGCTCGTCCGCGAGGGTCTGCGCAACGTCGCCGCCGGCGCCTCCCCGGCCGCCCTGAAGAAGGGCATCGACGCCGCCGTCAAGGCCGTCTCCGAGGAGCTGCTCGCCACGGCCCGCCCGATCGACGACAAGGCCGACATCGCCGCCGTGGCCGCGCTCTCCGCGCAGGACCCGCAGGTCGGCGAGCTCATCGCGGACGCGATGGACAAGGTCGGCAAGGACGGTGTCATCACCGTCGAGGAGTCCAACACCTTCGGTCTGGACCTGGAGTTCACCGAGGGCATGGCCTTCGACAAGGGCTACCTGTCCCCGTACATGGTGACCGACCAGGAGCGTATGGAGGCCGTCCTCGACGACCCGTACATCCTGATCCACCAGGGCAAGATCGGCGCCATCCAGGAGCTGCTCCCGCTCCTGGAGAAGGTCATCCAGGCCGGTGGCTCCAAGCCGCTCCTGATCATCGCCGAGGACGTCGAGGGCGAGGCGCTCTCCACCCTCGTCGTCAACAAGATCCGCGGCACCTTCAACGCCGTCGCGGTGAAGGCCCCGGGCTTCGGCGACCGCCGCAAGGCCATGCTCGGTGACATCGCCACCCTCACCGGTGCGACCGTCATCGCCGAGGAGGTCGGCCTCAAGCTCGACCAGGCCGGTCTGGACGTGCTCGGCACCGCCCGCCGCGTCACCGTCTCCAAGGACGACACGACCATCGTCGACGGCGGCGGCAACGCCGAGGACGTCAAGGGCCGCGTCAACCAGATCAAGGCCGAGATCGAGACCACGGACTCCGACTGGGACCGCGAGAAGCTCCAGGAGCGCCTCGCGAAGCTGGCCGGCGGCGTGTGCGTCATCCGCGTCGGCGCCGCCACCGAGGTGGAGCTGAAGGAGAAGAAGCACCGCCTGGAGGACGCCATCTCCGCCACCCGCGCCGCGGTCGAGGAGGGCATCGTCTCCGGCGGTGGCTCCTCCCTCGTCCACGCCGTGAAGGTCCTGGAGGGCAACCTCGGCAAGACCGGCGACGAGGCCACCGGTGTCGCGGTCGTCCGCCGCGCCGCCGTCGAGCCGCTGCGCTGGATCGCCGAGAACGCCGGCCTGGAGGGTTACGTCATCACCTCCAAGGTCGCCGAGCTCGACAAGGGCCAGGGCTTCAACGCCGCCACCGGCGAGTACGGCGACCTGGTCAAGGCCGGCGTCATCGACCCGGTCAAGGTCACCCGCTCCGCCCTGGAGAACGCCGCGTCCATCGCGTCGCTGCTGCTCACGACCGAGACCCTGGTCGTCGAGAAGCCGGCCGAGGAAGAGGCCGACGCCGGTCACGGCGGCCACGGCCACTCCCACTAGTACCTGCTGGTACGCCACCGAGGCCCGGTGCCCCCGTCGCGGGGGCACCGGGCCTCGGTGCGTTCCGGGCGTCGCTTCCAGGCCATGCGCGCCAGATCCTCCGGGAGGCCGGCGCCTCGACGTCGCGCCGGGCGGTGACGGTGGCGACGCCGAGCCGGTCCGCCAAGTCGCAGACGCGTACGGTGCCGCGTTCGCGCACCAGGTTCAGCAGCCGGTCATGACGTTCAGCAGCACCTTCGCGCACGGAGACAGCCCCTGGAGCAGAAAGGATCGAACCCTCGGCAACGGGCGGTCATGCGACCACAGGCCGGCCGGGCGCGGGAGGGGGCGGAGCGACTCCGTACCGCGACTGCCCTACCGCCCTACTGCGGGCCGTACTTGCGCCCCGTCCGCGAGGTGACCCCGCCGAGCAGCCCGCGCGGGGCCACCTTGACCAGACCCATCAGCGCCTTGTAGCGCGGGTCCGGGACCGACACCGTCTTCCCCCGGCTCAGATCCGTCAGCGCCGAGGCCACCAGCTTGTCCGCGTCGAGCCACATCCAGTTCGGGATGTTGCCCGTGCCCATCCCGGCCCGCTCGTGGAACTCCGTCCGCACGAACCCGGGGCACAGCGCCATCAGCCGCACCCCCGACCCGGCGAGATCGCGCGCCGCGCCCTGGGTGAACTGCACGACCCACGCCTTCGACGCCCCGTACGTACCGCGCGGCACGAACGCGGCGACGGACGCCACGTTGACGACCCCGCCCCGGCCCCGTTCCCGCATCCCGGCGACCGCCGCCGAGGTCAGCCGCAGGACCGCCTCGCAGTGCACCTTCAGCATCGTCAGCTCATCGGCCATGGACACCTCCAGGAAGCGCCCCTTGTTGCCGAACCCGGCGTTGTTGACCAGCAGATCGATCGGGTGCGTGCGGTCCGCGAGCCGCTTCTCGACCGCCTCGATACCGCCGTCCGTGGACAGATCGGCGCGCAGCACCTCGGCCTCGATGCCGTGCCGGTCGTGCAGTTCCGTGGCCTGCTCGCGCAGCCGCGCGGTGTCCCGGGCCACCAGCACCAGGTTGTGGCCCTGGGCCGCGAGCCGCCGTGCGAACGCGGCCCCGATACCCGCCGTCGCGCCTGTGATCAGTGCAGTCGTCATACGCGGCACGTTAGTGCCCCGCGTGCTCCGGGACCTCACCCGCCCGCTGTCCCTTCTCCACCACCACGAACTGGCCCATCATCCCGTCGTCCTCGTGGGACAGCAGATGGCAGTGGTACATGTACGGGACATCCGGATCGGAGGGGCCGTCGAACCGCAGGGCGATCCGCACGGTCGCGCCCATCGGCACCGCCACCGTGTCCTTGCGCCCCCGCAACGCCGGTTCCGGCCGCTTCCCGGCCACGTCCAGCACCCGGAACTGCACATCGTGCACATGGAAGTTGTGCGTCATGTCGCCGCCGTTGCGCAGCGTCCACACCTCCGTCGTGCCCCGGGTGACCGTCTCGTCGATCCGGTCCATCGCCATCGGCCGCCCGTTGATCCCCGACCTGCGCAGCTCGAAGTGGCGGCTGCGCACCGCGTCGTCGGCGTCCGGCAGCTCAAGACCCCGGTCCGCGGCCGGCCGGCCCGGCACCTCGGGGGAGGGGCGCAGCCGCTCCGCCGCCCGCAACTGGAGTACGTCGAAGGAGTCGTCGCCCCCGTTGAACCGCCGCTCCCAGCCGTTCCCGTCGCGCCACGGGTAGCTGCGCAGCACCGTCCGCTCGCCCGGCCGCATCGTCACGACGACCTCCGCCCGCTCACCCGGCGAGAGCTGCACCCGGTTCATCGACGCGGGCGCCGCCAGCAGCCCGCCGTCCGTCCCCACGAGGTCGAAGGCGCGGTCGTCGTCGAAGCCGAAGGTGTAGATCCGGGCGGTCGACGCGTTCAGCAGACGCAGCCGTACGCGCTCGTCGCCGACCTCGGCGTACGGGTCGAGCGTGCCGTTCACCATCGTCCGCTCGCCCAGGAAGCCGGTGTTGGCCAGGAACCGGTGGCCGTGGTCGAACGTCGCGCCGTCGAAGGTGACGTCCTGCACCATGACCGGCAGATCGTCCACCCCGTACGTCTTCGGCAGTGCGAGCCGCCCGGAGTCCTCGTCGTCGAGCAGGAACATCCCGGCCAGGCCCCGCTGTACGTGCTTCTCCGTCGCCCCGTGCGGATGCGGGTGGTACCAGAGCGTCGAGGCCGGCTGGTCGACCTTCCAGTGCGGGGTCCACGTGGAGCCCGCGTCGACCATCTGGTGCGGTCCGCCGTCCATCCTGGCGGGCAGGTGCATCCCGTGCCAGTGCACGCTGGACGCCTCGTCGAGGGTGTTGCGCACCCGTACCTTCACCCGCTCGCCGCGCTCGCCGCGCTCGGCCCGCAGGGTCGGGCCCAGATGGTCCCCGTTGAACCCCCACGTCGGCGTCGCCGCCCCGTCCCGGAACTCCGTGCTCCCCGCCTGCATCCGCAGATCGAAGACGCGCGTGCCGTCCTTGTCCACCGTCGAGGGCGCGAGCGGCGGCACCGCCAGCTCGTTGCCGAAGCGGACCTTGCCCACCGTGCTCAGATCGGCGCTCGTCCACAGCCACGCGAACGAGCCGCCGATCCCCGCCGCGAGCACCCCCACCACGACCGTCAGCGTGATCAGAACCCGCTTCAGCCGTCGTCGTCCCCTGGTCTTCTCCATGCTCGTCAGCATTCCGAGCCGACCGGCCCCCGGGCATGGGGCAGAGCCCTGAACCGCCCCCGAACCGGCCCCTACGGTCCGGCCGGGGGAGATCCCTCGGTACGGGTCAGGGCGACGGTTCAGGGTGAGGCGGCGAAGGACAGCATGCGGGCCTCGCGGACGGGCTTCTTGTTCTCGTCCCCGCTCACGTGCGTCGGCGTCAGGACCAGGCGTCCGTCGACGTAGGCCGTGTGCGCCATGAACATCTCGTACTCCCACGCGGCGGTCGCCGCCGGGTGCTTCACGACCTCCGTCTCCGTGCCGGCGCCGCGCGGACCCATGAGGAAGGTCCGGCCGGGAGTGCTCGAACCCGCCGCCTCATAGATGCGCATCGCCTTTCCGTCCTCGGCGCGCAGCGCGTACAGGATGCGGAGATCGTCGGACTTGATGCCCCAGAGGAACTTCCCGGTCCTCACGTCGTACGCACCGACCTGGCTCTGGCCGCCCAGCATGACGAGGCCCTTGTCGACGGAGGCGCCCCGGCAGGGCTGGATGTCATCGCCGCCCCCGCTTCCGGCGCAGTGCTCGAACCCCTTGTCCCGGGCGTCGAAGGTGACGCGGTGCTTGCCCTTGGGGTCCAGCACCGTGATCCGCCAGTCCTTCACGGTGTCCTCGTTGTTGTAGACGGTGAAGACGACCGGGTCCATGGAGATCAGAGCGCCGAAGCTCCAGCCGGTCTTCGTCCGGTAGCGCCACAGGAGCTTGCCGGTCCGGGGATCGAACTCACGCAACTGGCCGTAGTTCTCGCCCCGGTCCATGGAGACCATGCAGTCGGAACTCACCAGCAGCCGGGCGGCGCCGCCCGCCACACCGGAGGGGAAGCACGCACCCTTCTTCTCCGAGGGAATCTCGTGGAGTTTGCTCCCGTCGCCCATCCGGTAGGTGACGGCCCGTTGGCCCCGGGCGACGGAGAGGACGTCGCCGCTGATGGCGCTGTAGACGATGAGCGTGTCGTCCTCGTCACCGGGCTCGTCGAGCTTCTTCTGCCACCCCTGCTTCCCGGTCTTCAGATCGATCATCTGCATCTGGTTGCAGCGATTGTTCCGCTCGTTGTCGGGCCTCTCATGACGGAGGACGACGACCTTGCCGTCGGGCGTCGGGTTGGCCGGGGTCTCGCACACGGAGGAGGGGAGCGTCACGCTCCAGACTTCGGCCCCGTCCGAGAGCCGATAGGCCGTCACCTTCCGGTACAGCGCCTGGACGGCGGTGTCGCCGACGATCCACAGGTCGTGGACCTTGTTGATCTGCTTGGGGATGTCGGCCTTGTCGTCCGCGATCCACGCCGACGACTCGCCCGGCTTCCGCGCGGCCGCGACCTCCCGCGTCGTCGGGATGTGGCTCAGCTCCGGGCCGCCCGCCCCCGGCGCACGGGACGGGGACGCCGAACCGGAGGGGCCGGGCGACTTCTTCGCCACCGGCTTCGCGGGATCGTCCCGTCCCCAGTCGGTGAGGCCGTACACCCCGCCCGCCACGATGACGAGCACCAGCGCGACGACCGCGGCGACGACCGGCCCCCGGCCGAAGCGACGACGCGTGGGCGGCGGCGGGGGCGTCGGCGGCCCGAACCCCGGTGTCCCGGAGCCCTGTTGCGCGTCGCCCCCGGAGGCGTACGGGTTACCGGGAACGGGCTGCCGCGGCGGGCCCGGCGTATACCAGGGCTGCTGCGGATCGGGCATGGTCTTCCCCTCAAGACGTGCCACTCGGCGCGGAGCCCGGTTCTCGGGCGCGGGTCACTGGTGGTGGACGCCTCGCCGGACGATCCAGTTCCAGCGACCCGGGAATCCGGAGCGCGGGTGCCGCCGTGTCACCCACCGGCCCCGAAAGGCGTCCCGCCCGGCTCTCAGCCCTGCCGTGCCACGTACTCCCGCGCCTTGCGCAGCGCCTCGGGGTGCAGTGCCTCCCCGGCGGCCAGCAGCGAGGGCAGCAGGGCGCGTTCGGTCGTCGACGCCCGGAACTGCAGGGCGGCGGTGATCTCGTGGTCCGGCCGGTACACGATCTCCACGGGGTCCCCGGCGCGGACCGTGCCCGGTTCGATCACCCGCAGGTACGCGCCGGTCACGCCCTGCCGGGTGAACCGCCGCACCCACCCCTGCTCCCCGAGGTGCTCGGCGAAGGTCCGGCACGGGATCCGGCCCGAGGTCACCTCCAGCACCAGGTCCGCCCCCACCCGCCAGCGCTCGCCGATCCGCGCACCGCTGACGTCGAGGCCCAGCGTCGTGAAGTTCTCGCCGAACATTCCGGCGGCCAGCTTCCGGCCGCCCAGCTCCCGCTCCCAGGCGTCCAGATCCTCCCGGGCGAAGGCGTACACGGCCTGGTCGCTGCCGCCGTGATGGCGCAGGTCGCACACCGTGTCCCCGGCCAGGCCGCTGCCGCCGACGCCCTTGGGCCCCGGGTCGCGCACCTCCACGGGGCCCTCCACCGGGCGCTTGTCGATTCCGGAGAGCCCGCCCGGGCCGTCGGTCTGTGCGTTGGGCCGGGGGCGGCCGATGTTCACGGTCAGCAGCTTCATGCGGTTACGCTAACCGCCCCGCGCCCAAAGAGGCACGCCATTAATTCGACCCATCTCCAAGGGTTCCTTATGATGGAGGGGTGATCGAAGCTCGCCACCTCCGTGTCCTGCGCGCCGTGTCCACCACCGGCTCGTTCTCCGCAGCAGCCCGCGAACTCGGCTGCACCCAGCCCGCCGTCAGCCAGCAGATGAAGGCCCTGGAGGCCTCCGCCGGCACCACGCTGCTGATCCGCACCGGACGCGAGATGCGCCTCACCCAGGCCGGCGAGGCGCTGGTGCGGCACGCCTCCGGCATCCTCGCGGGGCTGACCGCCGCCGAGGAGGAGGTCGCCGCCATCGCCGGACTGCGGGCCGGCCGGGTCCGGCTGGTCTCCTTCCCCAGCGGCAGCTCCACCCTGGTCCCGGGCGCGCTGGCCGCCCTGCGCGCCGAACACCCCGGCACCCGTGTCTCGCTCGTCGAGGCCGAGCCGCCGCGCTCGGTGGACCTGCTGCGCGAGGGTGACTGCGACATCGCGCTGGCGTTCCGTTACGGGGCGGCCGGCGGCGAATGGGACGACCTGGTGGTCCGGCCGCTGCTCACCGACCGGCTGATCGGCCTCCTCCCGGAGGGGCACCGGCTGGCGGAGGCGCCGAGCGTGTCCATCGGCGAGCTGGCCGAGGAGTCCTGGATCGCGGGCTGCCCGCGCTGCCGCCGTCAGCTCGTCGAGGTCTGCGAGGCATCCGGTTTCGCCCCCCGCATCGACTTCGCCACCGACGACTACCCGGCGGTGATGGGGCTCGTCGGGGCCGGGCTCGGTGTGGCGGTGCTGCCGGAGCTGGCCGTCGAGTCGGTACGCCCCAAGGGGGCCAGGGCCGTGCCGGTCGAGCCCGCCATCCAGCGGGAGATCGTCGCGCTGACCCTGCCGGACCTGGCCCGGGTCCCGGCGGTGGCGGCCACCCTGGACCAACTGGCGCGCACGGCCGCCCGCTGAGACCGCGCGGGCCGCGATGCCCGCACGGGCGCCCACCGGGGCCACGCGGGCCGCGCCGCCCGTACGAAGCCCTCCCGGTTGCCGCGCGGGCCGCGACGCTGACCGGGGAGCCCGCCGCGGCCGGTCGCGGGCCGGGTGGCCGAAGGTGTCACAGAAACGTTTCTGCGTTGCGTCGGGGCGTACGGGTGTCAGCCGGCGCCGGAGCCCGGCCCGGCGGCGGGGGCCCCGGAGGGCGCCGCACTGATCAGCCGGTTTCTGGCCCGGCCCATCAGCTCCTCGCGCTCGTCCTCCGTCAGGCCGCCCCACACGCCATAGGGCTCCCGTACGGCCAGGGCGTGTGCCGCGCACTCGGCCCGTACCGGGCAGCGCATGCACACCTCCTTCGCGGAGGTCTCGCGGGCGCTCCGCGCCGCGCCGCGCTCACCCTCCGGGTGGAAGAACAGGGAGCTGTCCACGCCTCGGCAGGCGGCGAGCAGCTGCCAGTCCCACAGGTCTGCGTTGGGTCCGGGAAGGCGGGAGAAATCTGCCATTGCTTGTCCCCTCGGAGCTGTGCTGCGTCGGAAGCGGCTTCCTCGACCGTCCGTGATCGACGGCCTGCTGTGTTCGGACCGTCTCTGATCGGTGTGACCGAAGTCTCGACCGTACATCTACGGTGCTAGTAGATGTAAATATGACTGATTGCGAATCTAGCCACAGACACCCTCGAAAGGGAAGAAAAGCTGCCAAATAGGGCATGCCGAGGAGTGAAGATTCGGTTGACGGGTGAATCACCCGTGCCGTTCTCCTCCGTATTCGAGTCCTCACGTAGAGTGCCGAACCCGGTCGCGCGACCCGTAACTCTTTCGAGTGACCGTCGTTAAGAGAACGGATGCGGTTGACGGATATCCGGCTCGGGCACATGTCCGAGGGGGTCAACCGCACAGGTGACGACTTGTATCAGCCTGGAGGCTCAAGGTGACGCGCATCAGCTGCGGAGGACGGTCATGACATCCGTCCTCGTCTGCGACGACTCCCCGCTTGCCCGAGAAGCGCTCCGTCGCGCGGTGGCCACCGTGCCCGGCGTCGAGCGTGTGACGACGGCGGCCAACGGCGAGGAAGTCCTTCGCCGCTGGGGCGCCGATCGTTCGGATCTGATTCTGATGGACGTACGCATGCCCGGTCTGGGGGGTGTGGAGACCGTCCGGCGACTGCTCTCCGCCGACCCCGGGGCCCGGATCATCATGCTGACCGTCGCCGAGGACCTGGACGGTGTCGCGCTCGCGGTCGCCGCCGGGGCCCGCGGTTATCTGCACAAGGACGCCTCGCGCGCCGAGCTGCGGGCCACCGTCACCCAGGCGCTGGCCGACCCGACGTGGCGGCTCGCCCCGCGCCGGCTGCGGTCCGCCGAGATGGGGGCCGCCCCCACGCTCACCGCGCGGGAGATCCAGGTGCTCGAAGGCATGAGCCACGGCCGGTCCAACGCCGAGATCGGCCGTGAGCTGTTCCTCTCCGAGGACACGGTCAAGACCCACGCCCGCCGCCTGTTCAAGAAGCTCGGGGCCTCGGACCGCGCCCACGCGGTTGCCCTCGGATTCCGCTGGGGCCTGGTCCGCTGACGACACGGCCCGGGCCGCGCCCCGTCCGCAGACCGGCGGGCGGGGACACGGAGCGGGCCACCGGCTCCGCACCCCGGCACACCCCGCATCCGGGTGCGCGCCCAGCGGTGCCATGTGACGCTTCCCGGTCGATGCCGCATCCTTGAGTCGTGGAGTTCCTCGGGAACGATTCGGTCGAGCGGAAGGGGAGGGCGCAGGACATGACATCCGGCGCACCCGCTCATAACGCTTCGGTGCACAACTCGGGGCGCGGTGCAGCGGACCGAGTGGCATCAGGGCACCATGGTTCGATGCGCGATGACGAGACCACGGTGATCGGTGCCCTGGTGCACCGCGCCGTCGACGGCGACGCGCAGGCCACCCACGATCTGCTGGCCCACGTCCACCCCCTCGCCCTGCGCTACTGCCGCTCCCGGCTGAACCGTCTTCCGGGTGATGCTCGCCACTTCGTGGAGGACCTGGCGCAGGAGGTCTGCGTCGCGGTGCTGATGGCGCTGCCGCGCTACAAGGACACCGGCAGGCCCTTCGAAGCCTTCGTCTTCGCCATCGCCGGACACAAGGTCGCCGACCTCCAGCGCGCCGCGATGCGCCACCCGGGGTCGACCGCCGTCCCCTCCGACGAGATGCCGGAGCGGCCCGACGACTCCCTCGGCCCGGAGGAGCGAGCCCTGCTCAGCAGCGACGCCGCCTGGGCCAAGAAGCTCCTCGCCAACCTCCCGGAGAGCCAGCGCGAGCTGCTGGTCCTGCGGGTCGCGGTCGGGCTGACCGCCGAGGAGACCGGACGGATGCTCGGGATGTCGCCGGGCGCGGTCCGGGTCGCCCAGCACCGCGCGCTCAGCAGACTCCGGGCGCTCGCCGAGCAGTAACGGCACGGCGGGCTCCGCCGCCGACCGCCCCGTGGGCCGCTTCGTGCGAAGCTCCAGAACCGCCAAGTGATCTTGATCGTGGAATGAGACACCTCCCGGGGCCGTTAGCATGGACATCCGCACCGATCAAGGCCATTTGGGGAAGGTGTCATGACTGCAAACGTCGACGGAGTGCCCGAGAAATTCGCGACGCTCGGGTTGACCTACGACGACGTGCTGCTGTTGCCCGGCGCGTCCGAGGTCCTGCCCAACGCGGTCGACACCTCGACCCTCATCTCGCGCAACGTCCGGGTGAACATCCCCCTGCTGTCGGCCGCCATGGACAAGGTGACCGAGGCCCGGATGGCCATCGCCATGGCCCGTCAGGGCGGCGTCGGCGTGCTGCACCGCAACCTCTCCATCGAGGACCAGGTGAACCAGGTCGACCTGGTCAAGCGGTCCGAGTCCGGCATGGTCACCGACCCGATCACCGTGCACCCCGACGCCACGCTCGGCGAGGCGGACGCGCTCTGCGCGAAGTTCCGCATCAGCGGTGTGCCGGTCACCGACGCCGCGGGCAAGCTCCTCGGCATCGTCACCAACCGCGACATGGCCTTCGAGTCGGACCGTACGCGCCAGGTGCGCGAGGTCATGACGCCGATGCCGCTCGTCACCGGCAAGGTCGGCATCTCCGGCGTCGAGGCCATGGAGCTGCTGCGCCGCCACAAGATCGAGAAGCTGCCGCTGGTCGACGAGGCGGGCATCCTCAAGGGCCTCATCACGGTCAAGGACTTCAAGAAGGCCGAGCAGTACCCGAACGCCGCCAAGGACGCCGAGGGCCGCCTGCTGGTCGGCGCGGCCGTCGGCGCCAGCCCCGAGGCGCTGGAGCGCGCGCAGGCCCTCGCCTCCGCCGGGGTCGACTTCCTCATCGTCGACACCTCCCACGGCCACAACAGCAACGCCCTCGCCTGGATGGCGAAGATCAAGTCGAGCGTCGGCGTCGACGTCATCGGCGGCAACGTCGCCACCCGCGACGGCGCCCAGGCCCTGATCGACGCCGGTGTCGACGGCGTCAAGGTCGGCGTCGGACCCGGCTCGATCTGCACGACCCGCGTGGTCGCCGGTATCGGCGTCCCGCAGGTCACCGCGATCTACGAGGCGGCCCTCGCCGCCCGTGCCGCGGGCGTCCCGGTGATCGGCGACGGCGGCCTCCAGTACAGCGGCGACATCGGCAAGGCGCTCGCCGCGGGCGCGGACAGCGTGATGCTGGGCAGCCTGCTCGCGGGCTGCGAGGAGTCGCCGGGCGAGCTGATGTTCATCAACGGCAAGCAGTTCAAGTCGTACCGCGGCATGGGCTCGCTGGGCGCCATGCAGTCCCGTGGCCAGGGCCGGTCCTACTCCAAGGACCGCTACTTCCAGGCCGAGGTCTCCTCGGACGACAAGCTCGTCCCCGAGGGCATCGAGGGCCAGGTGCCCTACCGGGGCCCGCTGGCCAACGTCCTCCACCAGCTCGTCGGCGGCCTGCGCCAGACCATGGGCTACGTCGGCGCCGCTTCCGTCGACCAGATGGAGAGCAAGGGCCGCTTCGTCCGGATCACCTCGGCGGGCCTCAAGGAGAGCCACCCGCACGACATCCAGATGACGGTGGAAGCACCGAACTACAGCAGGAAGTAACGCATCACCGCAGGTGAGGGGCGGACCGGAGTTCCCGGTACCGCCCCTCATCCATGCGTCGGGGATACTGGTCAGCGCAGACGTAGAGGGAAAGGCCACACATCGTGACTGAGATCGAGATCGGGCGCGGCAAGCGCGGCCGCCGGGCTTACGCATTCGACGACATCGCTGTCGTTCCGAGCCGCCGCACCCGGGATCCGAAGGAGGTCTCGATCGCCTGGCAGATCGACGCCTACCGCTTCGAGCTGCCGTTCCTGGCCGCTCCCATGGACTCCGTCGTCTCCCCGCAGACCGCCATCCGCATCGGCGAGATGGGCGGCCTGGGCGTCCTCAACCTGGAAGGGCTGTGGACCCGGCACGCCGACCCGCAGCCGCTGCTCGACGAGATCGCCGAGATGCCGGCCGAGTCCGCCACCCGCCGGCTCCAGGAGATCTACTCCGCGCCGATCCAGGAGGAGCTGATCGGGCAGCGCATCAAGGAGGTGCGCGACTCCGGTGTCGTCACCGCCGCCGCGCTCTCCCCGCAGCGCACCGCCCAGTTCTCCAAGGCGGTCGTCGACGCGGGCGTCGACATCTTCGTCATCCGCGGGACGACGGTCTCCGCCGAGCACGTCTCCGGCGCGGCCGAGCCGCTGAACCTGAAGCAGTTCATCTACGAGCTGGACGTCCCGGTCATCGTCGGCGGCTGCGCCACGTACACCGCCGCCCTGCACCTGATGCGGACCGGCGCGGCCGGTGTCCTCGTCGGCTTCGGCGGCGGCGCCGCGCACACCACGCGCAACGTCTTCGGCATCCAGGTCCCGATGGCCACCGCCGTCGCGGACGTCGCGGGCGCCCGCCGCGACTACATGGACGAGTCCGGCGGCCGGTACGTGCACGTCATCGCCGACGGCGGGGTCGGCTGGTCCGGCGACCTGCCGAAGGCCATCGCCTGCGGCGCCGACGCCGTGATGATGGGCTCCCCGCTGGCCCGCGCCACCGACGCGCCGGGCCGTGGCCGCCACTGGGGCATGGAGGCCGTCCACGAGGACGTGCCGCGCGGCAAGCTGGTCGACCTCGGCTCGGTCGGGACGACGGAGGAGGTCCTCACGGGCCCCTCGCACACCCCTGACGGCTCGATGAACATCTTCGGCGCCCTGCGTCGCGCGATGGCCACCACCGGCTACAGCGACCTCAAGGAGTTCCAGCGCGTCGAGGTGACGGTGGCGGACTCGCAGCACCGCCGCTGACCCTCCCGTACACACGCGAAGGGCCCGGACCGCTCAGCGGTCCGGGCCCTTCCGTACGTCCTGGTGTCCTGCGGGGTGTCAGCCGGCCTTCTTCGCGCCACCGACGGCGGCGACCGCGCCGAGACCGAGGAAGAGGTACGTCATGAAGTCGGCCTCTGCCGACCAGGCCTTGGTCACCGTGTCGAAGTGGTCGCCGACGACCTCGGAGAACGGGATCTGCGCCACGTCGGAGAGGATCATCGAGATGCCGACGAGCTGGCCGAGGTAGACCGCGCCGACCGAGAAGACGGCGGAGGCGGCGATGACCGCCGGGTTGGAGCCGCCGACCTTGCTCGCCGCGAAGCCGACCAGGAAGCCGACGCCGACCGCCGCGTAGCCGACCTCGCGCTCGATGGAGCCCGCGATCACGCCGTACAGGATGCCCGCGACGATCGCCGCGCCGAGCGCGACCGCCACGCCGAGCAGGACGTTGTCGCGGGCCGGGGGAGCGGGGGCGAAGGGGGCGCCGCCGCCGAACGGGGCGCCCTGGCCGGGCTGCTGGCCCGCGAACGGGTTGCCGGTCGGGGCCGGGGGCTGCTGGCCGTACGGGTTGCCGGTCGGGGCGGCGGGGGCGGGCTGACCCGGCTGACCGGCGTAGGGGTTGCCTTCGACGGGCTGACCGCCGAAGGGCTGCTGGGGCGGGTTCGGCGGCTGCACGGGCTGGCTCACGGTGGGACTCCCCCTGGGGCGGCTGCGCACTGCTGTGCGGAATACGCACGTGTGTGCGCTCTGTGACGCCGCAGAGTAGCAGCACCCACTGCTTTCGGTCACTGACTATCTTTCGACGGTACGTCACCTGGTGGGCGGTCGCGCCTCAGAGCCGGTGCGCGGCCCCCGCCGGAGTGGCCCCCCGGGTGTCCAGGAGCAGTTGTGCCTTCACCGCGAGGCCCTGGAGGTCGTAGGTGCGGTGCTGCTGGAGCAGTACGGTCAGGTCGGCGGCGGCCGCCGCCTCGTACAGCGAGTCCGCGCGCGGGACGGGGCGTTCGCGGACCCGCCAGTCCAGGACGTGCGGGTCGTGGTAGCCGATCTGGGCGCCCATGTCCATCAGCCGGGTGGCGATCTCCCGGGCGGGCGCGGCCTCTTGGTCCGCCGTGTCCGGTTTGTAGGTGACGCCGAGCAGCAGGACGCGCGCGCCCCGGACGGACTTGCCGTGCTCGTTCAGGAGGGTGGCGCAGCGTTGGATGACGTAGCTGGGCATCCGGTCGTTGATCTCCTGCGCGAGCGAGACCATCCGCAGCGGGTGCCCGGATGAGTGGCCGCCGTGGGGCGGGCCGCCCGGGTCGACCGGGACGCCGTGCCCGCCGACGCCGGGTCCCGGGCGGAAGGGCTGGAAGCCGAACGGTTTGGTCTCGGCGCACCGGATGACGTCCCAGAAATCGACGCCGAGGTCGTGGCAGAGCACCGCCATCTCGTTGACCAGCGCGATGTTGACGTGCCGGAAGTTGGTCTCCAGGACCTTCGTCATCTCCGCCTCGCGCGGTCCGCGGGCCCGGACGACCTTGTCGGTGAGCCGCCCGTAGAAGGCGGCGGCCGACTCGGTGCAGGCGGGGGTGAGGCCGCCGATGACCTTGGGGGTGTTGGCCAGGGTGCGGGTGCGGTTGCCGGGGTCGAGCCGGCCGGGGGAGCAGGCGAGGTGGAAGTCGCGTCCGGCGACGAGCCCGGAGCCCTCTTCGAGCAGGGGCCGCAGGAAGGTCTCGGTGGTGCCCGGCGGTACGGCGGACTCCAGCAGCACGGTGGTGTGCGGGCGCAGCCGGGAGGCCAGGGCGCGGGCGGCGTCGCCGAGCGCGGTGAGGTCGACGGTGCGGTCGGGGCCGAGCGGGGCGGGGGAGCAGATCACGGCGGTACGGACCCGGCCCAGCTCGGCGGCGTCGGTGGTGGGCCGGAAGCCGCCCGAGAGCATGCGGCGGACCTCGGAGGCGGTGAGGGAGCCCTCGACGGGGCTCCGGCCGGCTCTCAGCTCCGCGTACGGGCGGGGATCGGGGTCGTAGCCGACGGTGTCGATTCCGGCGGTCACGGCGGCCTGGGCGAGCGGCAGGCCGAGGTGACCGAGTCCGATGACGGCGAGGTCTGCGGGCATACAGGAAGACCCCCTAAGTGCGGAGAGCGAAGATCGCAACTGCTGTGGACAGCGCAATGTCAGACTAGGCGTAAATATGACCTATATGTCGCATTGTGCCGCTCCGGTCGCCGGGGTGTTGTCCACAGGCGGTGGCTGAACTCGGGGAGCGCGGACAGAATCGAGAGGTGGACACGGGCGGCCGGCCCCTCGGCCGGGTGGCACTCCCGTGTCCGACCACCCCGATCCACCGGGAGGCAGCAGTGAGGACAGCGACACTGGGACCCGCCGAGCGCACCCTCGCGCTCGCCGCCATGGCCGAGCGCGAACTGGACGTGCTGGTCGTGGGGGCGGGCGTGGTCGGCGCGGGCACGGCGCTGGACGCCGCCACCAGAGGCCTGACGACCGGCCTGGTCGAGGCGCGCGACTGGGCGTCCGGCACATCGAGCAGGTCGAGCAAGCTGATCCACGGCGGCCTGCGCTATCTGGAGATGCTCGACTTCGCCCTGGTCCGGGAGGCGCTCAAGGAGCGCGGGCTGCTCCTGGAACGGCTCGCACCGCACCTGGTGAAGCCGGTGCCCTTCCTCTACCCCTTGCAGCACAAGGGCTGGGAGCGGCTCTACGCCGGCTCCGGCGTCGCGCTCTACGACGCCATGTCGGTCTCCTCCGGCCACGGACGCGGCCTGCCGGTCCACCGCCACCTCTCCCGCAAGCACGCC
The DNA here is from genome assembly GCF_014649035.1 of Streptomyces sindenensis. Classification (GTDB taxonomy): domain Bacteria; phylum Actinomycetota; class Actinomycetes; order Streptomycetales; family Streptomycetaceae; genus Streptomyces; species Streptomyces sindenensis. Next base: position 568,347 of record NZ_BMSG01000001.1, on the reverse strand, counting down.
CTGCGGGTCGCCCCCGCGCTGAAGAAGGACGCCCTGGTCGGCGCCCTCCAGTACTACGACGCCCAGATGGACGACGCCCGCTTCGTCACCGAGCTGGTGCGCACCGCCTCGTCCTACGGCGCCCACGTGGCCAACCAGGCCCGGGTCGTCGGCTTCCTCCGCGAGGGCGAGCGGGTCGTCGGCGCGCTCGTCCGGGACGTCGAGAGCGGTACGGAGTACGAGGTGCGGGCCAAGCAGGTGGTCAACGCGACCGGCGTGTGGACGGACGACACCCAGGGCCTCATCGGCGAGCGCGGACAGTTCCACGTCCGGGCCTCCAAGGGCATCCACCTGGTCGTCCCCAAGGACCGCATCCACTCCTCCACCGGCCTCATCCTGCGCACCGAGAAGTCCGTCCTCTTCGTCATCCCCTGGGGCCGGCACTGGATCATCGGCACCACCGACACCGACTGGGACCTGGACAAGGCCCACCCGGCCGCCTCCAGCGCCGATATCGACTATCTGCTCCAGCACGTCAACTCCGTCCTGAACACCCCGCTGACCAGGGACGACGTCCAGGGTGTCTACGCCGGACTGCGGCCGCTGCTGGCCGGCGAGTCGGACGCCACCAGCAAGCTGTCCCGCGAGCACACGGTGGCCCACCCCGCCCCCGGCCTGGTCGTCGTCGCGGGCGGCAAGTACACGACGTACCGGGTCATGGCCAAGGACGCGGTGGACGAGGCGGTGCACGGGCTCGACCAGCGGGTCGCCGCCTGCGTCACCGAGGACACCCCGCTGCTGGGCGCCGAGGGGTACAAGGCCCTGTGGAACGCGCGCGCCCGGATCGCGGCCCGCACCGGACTCCATGTCGCCCGGGTGGAGCATCTGCTCAACCGGTACGGCTCAATGACCGAGGAGATTCTGGAACTGATCCTCGCCGACCCCGTCCTGGGCGAACCGCTGCCCGCCGCCGACGACTATCTGCGCGCCGAGATCGTCTACGCCGCCTCCCACGAGGGCGCCCGCCATCTGGACGACGTGCTGACCCGGCGTACCCGGATCTCCATCGAGACGTTCGACCGGGGCACCCGCAGCGCCCGGCTCTGCGCCGAGCTGATCGCGCCGGTGCTGGGCTGGGACGAGGGGCGGATCGACCGGGAGGTCGAGCACTACGAGAAGCGGGTGGAGGCCGAGCGGGAGTCGCAGCGGCAGCCCGACGACCTCACGGCGGACGCGGCCCGGCTCGGCGCACCGGACATCGTGCCGATCTGAGGGGGCGCCCCGCGGAGCCCCGGACGGCGGCCACCGCCTGTTGCCTCCGGGGCAGTTGGGGCCCGCCGGTCCGGTGGGGCGGTGCGGCGGCCCGGTCCGGCCTGGACGGGGAGGACCGGTTGGTAGGAGGCTGTGGGGGATTCCCTCGCCGGGTCGCGGTGCGGCGGACCCGGACCCGGCACCAGAACCGGTCCCGGGGTGAGGGACAATGAACGCTCTGCCAGGGCGGGTTGATCGCAGAGGGGACGCATGTCGGAGGCGGAGCAGGCACGGGAGCCCCAACGGGACAAGAACGGTCGCCTCCTCGCGGGGCGCTACCGGCTCGGTGAGGTGCTCGGCCGGGGCGGCATGGGTACGGTCTGGCGCGCCGACGACGAGACGCTCGGCCGCACGGTCGCGGTGAAGGAACTGCGGTTCCCCTCGGCGATCGACGAGGACGAGAAGCGCCGGCTGATCACGCGCACCCTGCGCGAGGCGAAGGCGATCGCACGGATCCGCAACAACAGCGCGGTGACCGTCTACGACGTGGTCGACGAGGACGACCGCCCGTGGATCGTCATGGAGCTGATCGAGGGCAAGTCGCTCGCCGAGGTGATCCGCGAGGACGGCACGCTGACGCCGAAGCGGGCCGCCGAGGTCGGGCTCGCCATCCTCGACGTCCTGCGCTCGGCGCACCGCGAGGGCATCCTGCACCGCGACGTGAAGCCGTCCAACGTGCTGATCGCCGAGGACGGACGCGTCGTGCTCACCGACTTCGGCATCGCCCAGGTCGAGGGCGACCCCTCGGTCACCTCCACCGGCATGCTCGTCGGCGCCCCCTCCTACATCTCCCCGGAGCGGGCCCGCGGTCACAAGCCCGGCCCGCCCGCCGACCTGTGGTCGCTCGGCGGACTGCTGTACGCGAGCGTCGAGGGCTGCCCGCCGTACGACAAGGGCTCGGCCATCGCCACGCTCACAGCGGTGATGACCGAACCGCTCGACCCGCCGAAGAACGCCGGTCCGCTCACCGAGGTCATCTACGGGCTGCTCGCCCGCGACCCCGAACAGCGTCTCGACGACGCCGGGGCACGGGCGTTGCTCAACGACGTCATCAACGCCCCCGACGTGCCCGCGCCCGCACCCGCCGACTCGACGCAGATCATGGCCATCCCGCCGGCCCCCGCCGCGGACCTCCTGGTCAAGCGCACGCCGAAGCAGCCCAAGGCCCCGAAGCCGCCGAAGCCGACAGCCGGAACGGGTGAGTCCGGCGAAGGCGCCCGCGACCGGCTGCGCGGAGCCCTGCGGTCCGTGCGCAACGCGAAGACCCCGGCGGTGGCCGCCGGGGCCGCCGCCGCGTCGGTCGCCGCGGCCACCGGTTCGCCCGCCGCTCCGCCGGGGCCGCCGTCCCCGCCCGGGACCCCCGCTCCGGCCACGAAGCCGGCGGCGGCCGGGTCCGCCCCGGCGGGCGCGCGGGGAGCCGTCGCGGCCCCCGCCGGAGCCGGGAAGTCCGCCGTGGCGGCGAACGCCTCCGTGCCCGGGCAGCGCCCGCCGTCGTCGGCCGCCTCCACCCGCGCATCGATCACCGACGTGGTGCCCCGCCGCACCCTCGCGATCATCGCGGCCGTCGTCGCGCTGGCCATCCTCGGCACCGTCCTCGCGATCGCCCTCGGCGGCGACGACGCGGACAAGGGCGGCAAGGACGACACCGCCGCGTCGGCAGGAGCCTCGGCGGGCGGCAGCGGCGACAAGGCCGAGGACACCGGCGGCGGTTCGTCCGGCGGGAAGGGCGACGGCCGGAAGGAGGGCCAGGGCCAGGAGGACGGCCGGGCCTCCGAGGGCGAGTCCGGCGAGGGCTCCGACGACCCGAAGGGCGACGACCCCCAGGGCGACGAGGGCGACGGCGGGGACAAGCCGGGCGCGGGCGACTCCCTGCCCGCCGGCTACAAGCACATCACCGACGCCCGGTTCCACTTCACCATGGCCATGCCCGAGAACTTCCGGCGCACCGCCATCGCGGGCGCCAACTCCGGAGGCATCTACAACGCCGGGCAGGGCCGCTTCCCCCGGGTCCAGGTCGACTTCAACAGCTCGCCCAAGGACGACGCCGCGGCCGCCTGGCGCGGTGCCGTCGCCAGCGCCAAGGTCCTCAGCGACGGCTACAAGCACGGCAGCATAAAGAAGGTCGAGTACAACGGCTATCCGACCGTCGCCGACTGGACGTTCGAGCGCAGCCACAGCGGCGTCCGGGTCAAGGTGCTCAACCGCGGCTTCAAGGTGGACGCCGATCGCGGCTACTCGATCATGATCAGCTGCAAGGTGGACGAGTGGGACGGCGACGAGTGCCGGACGCTGCGCGAGACGGCGTTCGCCACCTTCACGCCCACGGACTGACCGCACGCCCACGGACCGGCCGCCGGGTGCGCCCGATCCGGGCCGGTGTGAAACGTTTGTGCGGGCCGGGTTGGCGCGACCCGACCCGTCGGCCCGGGTTGCCACGTATCGTAAGAGGCCGGAGACCGTACGCAGCCGGGACGGCGGGTCAATTGCCCGCCGGACGAACGTGACTGACGGAATCGTGCGGCTCTGATGGCCGGGGGAACAGCGCGCTCTGGGGAGGCGTCGTGGACGACTACGCGGGTCGGGTGCTTGCCGACCGCTACCGCCTTCCGCTGCCCCCGTCCGACGGGTACGAACTGGCCGAGACCCGGGCGTTCGACACCTACAGCGGCCAGGAAGTCCTGGTCCGCCAGGTGCCGTTGCCGGAGGTCGTGGACGCCGAGGTGCTCGATGCCGACGGACGGGCCCCGGTGTCCGGGCGGGCCGGCGGGCGGGCGGTCCGCCGCAGTACGGACCCCGCGGTCCGGCGGGCGATCGAGGCCGCGCAGGCCGCCGCCCAGGTGCCCGACCACCCCCGCCTCGACCAGGTCTTCGACGTGTTCGCCGAGGCGGATTCGCTCTGGATAGTCAGCGAGTTCGTCGCCGCCCGGCCGCTCGCCGCGCTCCTCGCCGAGCGCCCCCTCAACCCCTACCGGGCCGCCGAGATCGGCTCCGACGTGCTCACCGCCCTGCGGGTGCTGCACGCCCATGGCTGGACCCACCGCAACATCACCGTGCGCACGGTCCTGGTGTGCGACGACGGCCGCGTCATGCTCACCGGTCTCGCGGCTGGCGCCGCCGAGGAGGCCCTCTGCGGGTACGCTCCCGCACCGCTGCCCGACGCCGATCCGCTGCCCGACGCCGACCCGGCGCCGGCTCCGACGACGTACGGGATCCCGGTCCCCGAGCTCACCCCGCCGAGTGAGCTCGGCGGCGGCTATGCGCTCCCGCCGGCCAGGAGCGACGAGGACGGTGTGCAGGAGTACGCGGACGCGGACGCCCAGGGATACGCCGACCACGACAGGCAAGAGGCCCACGGCGGCCGGGAGCTGCCGGTTCCGCCGCTGCCGCAGGGGTACAGCCCGCGACGCGAGGACGACGGGCACGAGCCGTACGACCGGCGTGACCCGTACGGCCTGCCGTCGGGCCGCGAGGCCGACCCCGTTCCGGAGCAGCGGGCCGACGGGCAGGAGATCGTCCCGCGACCCGCCGCCCCCGCCGTCCCGTACACCGCCGTACCGCCCCCCGCCGAGCCGGGCGCCGCGAGCGCCGCCCAGCTGCGGGCCGCCCGCGCCGGGGCGATCGCCGCCTACCGCGCGGGCGCGCGGGCCGCCGCCCGGGTCACGGAGGACCGCCAGCAGGCCGACCGCACCCCGGCCGACCTCACGAAGCCGCCTCGGGAGGGCCGCGAGGCCGCCCCGGACGCGGGAGCCGCGGGCACCGCAGGAGTCGCCGGAAGCGCAACGGACCCAGGCATTCCCGGGGCACCGGAAGGGCCCGGAGCCGCCGATGACGCGTTGCCGTCGAGCGCCCCCGGCAACCCCGGAACTCCCGGCGCCCCCCGGCTGACCGCGCCGTGGGGCAGCCCCGCCGAGGACCTCTACGACGACGAGGACGACGAGGACGACGAAGAGGGCCCCCGGCCGCCGGGCCGCCGTGTCCATCTCGCCGGGACCTGGGACGACGGGCCCGGCGCCGGGCGGCCCGTCCCCGCCGGCGGATCGAGCGCGGACGCCCTGCGCGCCGACTCCCGGCGGCCCGGCGTATCGGGCTCCGTCCCGAGGGAGCCGGCCCGCACCGCGCCGCTCCCGGCCGCGCGGAACACCACCCGCGCCTGGGAGGACGCCGTCGCGGCCGGCGGCGAACCGGCCGTCTACCGCGGCCCCGCCACCCCGCTCGCCGCTGAACGCGCCCGCCAAGCCCGGATCGCCGTCGTCGGAGCCGTCACCGAGAGGTGGGCCCCCGAGCAGGCGGGCCCGGTCCACGAGAACTGGCAGCTGGCACCGCCGATCGGCCCCTCCACCGACCTGTGGGCGCTCGGCGCGCTGCTCTACCGCGCCGTCCAGGGCCACGCCCCCTACCCCGAGGAGAACGCGGCCGAGCTGGTCCAGATGGTGTGCGGCGAGCCGCCCGCCTTCGCGGAGGAGTGCGGTCCGCTGCGGCCCGTCGTCGAGTCGCTGCTGCGCCAGGACCCCACCGAGCGGCCGGACTTCGAGGAGCTGCGCGGCTGGCTGCGCTCGCTGGTGCGCTCCGCTCCGGAGCCGGAGGCGGGCGCCGACGTCGTGCCGCTGCCCGCGCCCGACGCCACCCGGCTCCCCGTCGTACGCCGCCGGGGCGAGCTGGTCCGGCGGCGTCGGGGCCGGTTCGGCGGCGCCGGGGCCGGCAAGCACCGCCAGGGCAAGCGTCAGCAGCGCGGCGGCAAGCGGCAGGACCGCCACGAGTCGCTGTTGCCGCCCGACCGCCCCGCGCGCAGGCCCGTGGAGTCCTGGGAGGAGGAGCGCCCGGCCCGCGTGCCGCGTGCGCCCAAGGGCCCCCGGGTGCTGCGGGAGCCCCCGCGTCGGAACGAGGGGTCCCCGCGCAAGCTGGGCCGACTGCTGCTCGTGCTGGTCCTGCTGCTGATGGCCGCGGCCATCGCGTACGCCGTGATGTTCATGCCGAAGGCCGATGAGGGCAGGGGCCAGGACAACGGAGCACCCGCGCCCACCGGTTCCGCCGCACCGCCCGCCGCCTCGGGCGAGCCCAGGCCCTCGGGCTCGCCGGAGGGATCCGGTGAGCCCGGCTCCCAGCAGCCGCAGACCAGCCGGTCCGCGGCCGCCCTCGCCCCCGGCTACACGCTCCGCAAGGACGCGGAGGGCTTCGAGGTCGGCGTACCGAAGGGCTGGCAGCGCAGCCCGGCCAACGCCGACCGTCAGATCCGTTACGGGAGCGACGGGTTCACCCTGCTCGTGGTGCCCGGCCGGGACACCGTGAAGTCGGGCGGCAGCGATCCGCTCGACTACCAGCGCGACAAGGAGCCCGAGCTCCAGCCGTTCCGGGACTCCAGCTGGTCCTCCTCGTCCGGGGTGCGCCGGGTCGACGTCGGCCGACAGGCCATGGCCGAGGGGCAGTTCACCTGGCAGGAGAGCGGCGGGCGCGAGGTGTTCGTCCGTAACCTCGCCATGATCGTCGACGGCCGCTACCACGTCATCCAGGTCATCGGCCCCGAGAACGACCGGGACAAGGTCACCGAGATCTACGAGCAGGCGATCGCCTCGTACCGGGTCGCCGGCTGACCCCACGTCATCGGCACCGGCTCACCGCGGGCGTTGTGCGGTGCAAACAACCATCACAGTGCGGTCTCGTGGGCGATCCCCCGTATCCCCGCCGCGCCCCGCCTCCGTAATCTGGCCATTCGAGGAACGGGGCGGGGACATCACGTGGATCGATCACAGGGCACGGAAGCCGGACTGCTGCTGTCGGGGCGCTACCGGCTGGGCGAAGTCCTCGGCCGGGGCGGCATGGGCAAGGTCTGGCGCGCCCACGACGAGGTGCTGCACCGCACGGTCGCCGTCAAGGAGTTGACCGCCGGACTGTACGTCGCCGAGGCCGACCGGCTCGTCCTGCACGCCCGGACGCAGAAGGAGGCCCGGGCGGCGGCGCGCATCACGCACCCCGGCGTGGTCACCGTCCACGATGTGATCGAGTACGACAACCGCCCCTGGATCGTCATGCAGTACGTCGACGGGCCCTCGCTCGCCGACGCCGCCAAGGAGAGCGGCGAGGTCGCCCCGCGCGAGGCGGCCCGGATCGGCCTGCACGTGCTGAGCGCCCTGCGCGCCGCCCACGGTGCCGGGGTCCTCCACCGGGACGTCAAGCCCGGCAACGTCCTGCTGGCCCGCGACGGTCAGGTGCTCCTGACCGACTTCGGGATCGCCGCGATCGAGGGCGACTCCACCATCACACGGACCGGTGAACTGGTCGGCTCCATCGACTACCTGGCCCCCGAGCGGGTACGCGGCGGCGACCCGGGACCGGCCTCCGACCTCTGGTCGCTCGGCGCGACGCTGTACACGGCGGTCGAGGGGACCTCCCCGTTCCGCCGTACGTCCCCGATCTCCACCATGCAGGCCGTCGTCACCGAGGAGCCGCCCGCCCCGGTCAACGCCGGTCCGCTCGGGGCCGTCATCACCGCGCTGCTCCGCAAGGACCCGGCCGACCGGCCCACGGCCGCGCAGACCGAACAGATGCTGCTGGACGCCATGGAGGGCCGCGAACCCCGGGCCGCCCAGGCGCACGTGCCCACCCAGCGGCTCCCCGAGGAGTCCCGCTACGGCTACCGGGACGGCAACGGCTCCGACGCCCCGGCCGGCCCGCCCGGCTCCGACGGCGCCACCGCCCGGCTGCCCGGCGCGGCCCACGCCCCCTCCACCGCGACCGCCCCGACCGGCCGGGACCGGCCCGGCCCGGCCCCCGGCCCCGCCTCCGCCCCGGTGACCCGGCGCGCCGGATCCCGGTGGCGCACGGTGCTCGTCGTGATCGTCGCCGCGGCCGTCCTCGGCGGCGCGGCCGGGCTGATCGCGATGAAGTACGGGGAGGGATCGGACACCCCGGCCGGTGCGAGCGGCGGTACGACCGCCGGGAGCACGCCGACCGCGCCCCGGACCACTCCGGGGCCCATCAGCCCCGCATCGGAGATACCCGACGGCTGGCACCGGGTCGTCGACCCGGCCGGGTTCAGCCTCGTCGTCCCCAAGGGCTGGGAGCGCCAGGTGAACGAGGGCCAGATCGACTACACCCCGGACGACGGGGCCCACCGGATACGCATCAGCGTCGACCCCGACCCGGACTTCGACCATCCGTATCTGCACATGGAGAACATGGAGGAGCAGCTCTCCACGCGGCTGCCGGGCTACCGGCGGATCGGGATGGAGAAGAACACCTTCCGCGACCGGCCGGGCGCACTCTGGGAGTTCACCTGGAACGAGACCAAGGCCCATCCGGGCCCCCGGCACGGGATCGACCAGCTGTACTACGGGGGTCCCGGCGGTCCCGAGTACGCGCTGTACCTGACCGCCCCGCAGGAGGGCTGGGAGGCCAGCCGGGAGAAGTTCGACATCATGGTGCGCAGCTGGCGCGCCCCGAAGGCGCAGCAGTGAGGGCGAGCCCGGCGAACGCCCCCGGCCGTGCGGCGAACCGGCTCAGCTGCTGATCCCCGGCGAGAAGCGGAGCGCCCCCCGCGGGCCCGCGCGGGTGCGGGTGCGAGCGCCCGCGAAGGGGGAGGCGGCGCAGTACGGCGACGCGATCCTCGCCGAGGTGACCGAAGGGCCGAAAATTCACGCTTCCTGAGTGCCGCGGGCCGACCGCCGCCGGGCGGCCGGCCGTAACGCCACTGATCAGCGGTTATGTCGCCAGCGATCACTGGCTCGTTCCAGGATGGCGCCGAAGGAGCGTGGCGGGTCCTGTGAAAAACTGTTACCGACGGGTACCCAAAGGCTCCGGCTGGACATACTCTCGGCCCCATGACGGACTCGCAGGCCCCTGACGCCCCTCTCGGTACGAACCCCGTGGCGGTCGCCCCCGCCGGGGTGCGCACCGCCGCCGACGTGGTCACCCCCGAGGTGGTCGCCCAGCTGACCCGCGGGGTCGTCGGGTCGGGCCGTACGGCCAACCACACCCCCTTCACCGGGGAGAAGCTGGCCGATCTGCCCGAGTCCACCCCCGAGGACGTGGCCACCGCCTTCGACCGGGCCCGCGCCGCCCAGCCCGTCTGGGCCGCCGTCCCCGTACGGCAGCGCGCCGCCGTCCTGCTGCGCTTCCACGACCTCGTCCTGAGCCGCCAGGCGGAGGTCCTCGACCTCATCCAGCTGGAGACCGGCAAGGCGAGGCTGCACGCCCACGAGGAGGTGCAGGCCGTCGCCGTCGCCGCCCGCCACTACGGGCGCAGGGCCGCCTCCTACCTCAGGCCCCGCCGCCACACCGGCGTCGTCCCGACCCTCACCAAGGTCACCGAACTGCGCCAGCCGCGCGGCGTCGTCGGCCAGATCGCCCCCTGGAACTACCCGCTGGAACTCTCCGTGGGCGACGCGCTCCCCGCGTTCGTCTCCGGCAACGCCGTCGTGATGAAGCCCGACACCGAGACCGCGCTCACCGCCCTGTGGGCCCGCGACCTGCTGATCGAGGCCGGACTGCCCGCCGAGGTCTTCCAGGTCGTCCTCGGCGAGGGCCCGGTCGTCGGCCCCGAGGTCGTCAGCCGCGCCGACTACGTCTCCTTCACCGGCTCCACCCGCACCGGCCGCGAGGTCGCCGTCGGCGCCGCCAGCCGCCTGGTCGGCGTCTCCCTGGAGCTCGGCGGCAAGAACGCCATGCTCGTCCTCAAGGACGCCGACGTCGAGAAGGCCGCGGCGGGCGCCGTCCGCGCCTGCTTCTCCTCCGCCGGACAGCTCTGCATCTCCATCGAGCGGCTGTACGTCCACGAGTCCATCGCCGACGACTTCGTGCGGCGCTTCGCCACCCGGACGAAGGCCATGCGGCTCGGCAACTCCCTGGCGTACGGGGCCGACATGGGCTCCCTCGTCGGCGAACGCCAGCTGGAGACCGTCGCGCGCCATGTCGACGAGGCCGTCGAGAAGGGCGCGACCCTCGTCGCCGGCGGCGTCGCCCGCCCCGACATCGGCCCGCTGTTCTACGAGCCGACCATCCTCGACGGCGTCGAGGCGCCCATGGCCGTCTGCGCCGAGGAGACCTTCGGGCCGGTCGTCGCGATCTACCGCTTCAGCGACGAGGACGAGGTGATCGCGCTGGCCAACGCCACCCCGTACGGTCTCAACTCCAGCGTCTGGACCACCGACTCCCGGCGCGGCCACGAGGTCGCCGCCCGGCTGCGCACCGGCACCGTCAACATCAACGAGGGGTACGCCCCCGCCTACGGCAGCGTGCAGTCCCCGATGGGCGGCATGAAGGAGTCCGGCCTCGGCCGGCGGCACGGCTCCGAGGGCATCCTCAAGTACACCGAGGCCCAGACCGTCGCCCAGCAGCGGCTGATCCCGCTCGCGCCCGCCTTCGGGATGGACGACGAGAAGTACGCCGCGTTCATGACGACCAGCCTCAAGGTGATGAAGGCGTTCCGGCTGCGCTGAGACGCCGGTACCGACGCCGTAGCGGAGGCGCCGGTACCGACGCCGACGCCGTGGCGGCTTCCGCCCTTTTCGTACCGATTCCGTTCCGAGGAGTGCCATGTCCCAGGACAGCCCTGCCCAGAAACAGGCCGTGAGCCACGTCCCGGCCGAGGACGACGCCGCGTACGACTACGACGTCCTGGTCGTCGGCTCGGGCTTCGGGGGCGCGGTGTCGGCGCTCCGGCTCACCGAGAAGGGCTACCGCGTCGGCGTCCTGGAGGCGGGCCGCCGCTTCACCCCCGGCACGCTCCCCAAGACCTCCTGGGACCTGAAGAACTACCTCTGGGCCCCCGCCCTCGGCCTCTTCGGCCTCCAGCGCATCCACCTCCTCGGCAACGTCATGGTGCTCGCCGGGGCCGGCGTCGGCGGCGGCTCCCTCAACTACGCCAACACCCTGTACGTGCCGCCCGCCCCGTTCTTCGAGGACCGCCAGTGGGCCTCGATCACCGACTGGCAGGACGAGCTGAAGCCGTACTACGACCAGGCCCGCCGGATGCTCGGGGTCCGCCTCAACCCGACCATGACCCCCTCCGACATCCACCTCAAGGCCGTCGCCGAGACCATGGGTGTCGGCGACACCTTCCACATGACCCCGGTCGGTGTCTTCTTCGGCGACGGCAAGGACGCCGACGGCACCGCGAAGGCCAAGCCCGGCGGGCAGGTCCCCGACCCGTACTTCGGCGGCGCGGGCCCCGACCGCAAGGCCTGCACCGAGTGCGGCGAGTGCATGACGGGCTGCCGCCACGGCGCGAAGAACACCCTCAACGAGAACTACCTCTACCTCGCCGAGCGGGCCGGAGCCGTCATCCACCCGATGACCTCCGTCGTCGCCGTCACCGAGGACCCCGAGGGCGGCTACCGCGTCCTGACCGTCCCCACCGCCCGCCGCCGCAGGGCGAAGCCCACCGGACTGCGCGCCCGCAAGGTCGTCGTCGCCGCCGGAACGTACGGCACCCAGACCCTCCTGCACACCATGAAGGACCGGGGCCTGCTGCCCCGCCTCTCCGCGAAGCTCGGCGAGCTGACCCGTACCAACTCCGAAGGACTGGTGGGCGCCCAGACCAGCGACCGCCGCTACCGCAAGAAGCACGGCACCGCCAAGGCCGACTTCACCCGGGGCGTCGCGATCACCTCGTCGATCCACCCCGACGACAACACCCACATCGAGCCCGTCCGCTACGGCCGGGGCTCCAACGCCATGGGGGCGCTGACGGTCCTCCAGGTCCCCTACGGGGCCCACCGGGTGCGCGGCTGGATCGCCAACATGATCAAGCACCCCACCCTCGCCGCCCGTTCGCTCTCCAACCGCCGCTGGTCCGAGCGGACCATCATCGGCCTGGTCATGCAGTCGCTGGACAACTCGCTGACGACGTACCGCAAACCCGGTGGCGTCGGGAAGGGCCTGCTCACCGCCCGCCAGGGCCACGGCGCCCCCAACCCGACGCAGATCCCGGAGGCGACCCTCGGCGCCACCCTGCTCGCCGAGGAGATCAACGGCTTCGCCGGGTCCAACGTCGGCGAGCTGATGGGCACCCCGCTCACCGCCCACTTTCTCGGCGGCTGCCCGATCGGCGCGAGCGCCGAGGAAGGCGTCATCGACCCGTACCACCGCCTCTACGGCCACCCCGGCATCAGCGTCGTCGACGGTTCCGCCGTCTCCGCCAACCTCGGCGTCAATCCCTCGCTGACCATCACCGCCCAGGCCGAGCGCGCGATGTCGCTGTGGCCCAACAAGGGCGAGGCGGACCCGCGCCCGGAGCAGGACGCGGCCTACGAGCGGCTCGCCCCGGTCGCCCCGCGCACGCCCGCCGTGCCGAAGGAGGCGTTCGGCGCGCTGAAGCTGCCGTTCCTGGGCATCCCGGTGGTGCCGCCGAAGGGGACGACGGAGGCCGGGACGGATGTGGAGGGCGTCGGGAACACCCCGGTACCCAACCCGTGACCGGGCCTCGTCATCCGTGATCGCGCACCGTCATACGTGACCGGGCACCGTCATACGCGATCCCGCACCGTCATCCGTGGCCGCGCACCGTCGTCCGTGACCGTGCCCAATCCGTGATCTTGGGGAGGACAACTGTTCGGGGAGCTGCGCGGTCCAACCCGTACCGCGACAACTGTCACAGCAGTCACACAGCTCCTGCCGAGTCCCTGAGGTACCCGATGACACGTTCCACCCCGAGAACCGTGCTGCACCGCGCAGCCGGCTCGTTCGTCGCCGCCGGCCTGCTGGCCGCGGCCTCGCTCGCCGGGGCGGCCGCCCCGGCCCAGGCCGCGGACACTCCGGTGTTCACGCTCGGCGGTCCGGCCGACACGGCCCTGCACCCCTATCCGGAGAGCGGCGAGCCGAAGTCGTCCACGGTCGGGATCTCCCTGAACAACCCGTCCGAGGACGAGGAGAACGGCGGCTTCGGCGGCTACTACACCCTCACCTTCGACCTCAGCGGCGTCGCGGGCGTCGCCGACGTGAAGTTCGACGGCGAGTCGAGCCCGGACTGCGAGATCACCGGTACGAAGGCCGTCTGTGAGGACTGGGGCATCTGGCCGGGCCTCCAGGGCGCGGCCGACCTCGTCGTCACCGCCGCCGACGGCGCCGAGAACGGGGACACCGGAACGATCACGGTGACCGGCGAGGCGGAGGGCGCCACCTTCACGCCGTTCACGACCCGGCTCACGGTCGGCGGCCCCGACCTCGTGATGAAGCGGCTGCCGTTCAAGACGGAGCTGACCCCGGGGGAGAAGCAGCAGGCCCCGATCACCTTCGCCAACCGCGGCACGCGGGACGCCGACGGCGTCCTGCTCACCCTGCGGTACTCGCGCGGCCTGGACATCCCGCAGCGCTACTCCAACTGCGAGTACACCGTGGACGACCCGGGCCAGCCGGACTTCGGCTCGACCACGGCGCTCTGCTCCGTCGAGGGGGCCTTCGAGGCGGGCGCGACGTACACGCTGGCGACCCCGCTGACGCTGGAGGCCACCGAGCGCGCCTACTACGACACCTTCCTCTACCGCATCCAGGAGGACAGCGCCGCCCAGCGCGCCGCCCAGCGTGCGGGCGCCGCCTTCGAGCGGGGCACCGGCGGCGTGCTCAAGGTCGTCCCGGTGAAGCAGGGCGCGGCAGTCAGCAGCGCCGACCTCAATCCGTACGACAATCAGCAGGACGTCGACTTCCGTACGGAGAACACGGCCGACTTCGTCGCGTACGGCGATGACGTGGCCGGGCCCGAGGGATCCACCGTCAAGGCCGACATCGGCTTCCGCAACGAGGGCCCGGCGTGGATCGGCCACATCCGCTCCGGCGAGGACGTCGCCACCGTCGACTTCACCGTCCCGCAGGGCGCCTCGGTCACGTCGAAGCCGGAGCGCTGCCGCGCGGTGCAGGCCGACGGTTCGTACCGCGAGGACCAGAAGAGCCCCGCGCCGCGCTACGTCTGCAACACCTCGATGACCGTGCGGGACGGGGCGGGCCTCGACCTGCCCTTCGAACTGCGGGTCGACAAGGCCATGGTCGGCGCGAGCGGTGCGGTCACCGTACGCAACACCTGGCTGCAGAACCCGAAGCTCCCGTTCGACCCGAAGCCCGGCAACAACACGGCCTACCTGGTCCTGAACGGTGAGGGCGGCGGCTCCGACTCCGGCGGCGCGACGGAGGGCGGCGACGGCGGTGGCTCCGGCGAGCCGTCCACCCCGCCGACCTCGGCCCCGGATCCGGAGAAGAGCCCGTCCGGCACCGCCGGTCCCTCGGCGTCCACGACGTCCGGCGGCTCCTCGGCGGGCACCGCCGGAGGCTCCGGCGACGGCGGCGGCCTCGCCTCGACGGGTTCGGTCGCCCTGATCGCCTCGGGCACGGCGGCCGCGGCGCTGGCGGCGGGCCTGGTGCTGTTCACGGCGGCACGGCGACGGGCCGCGCGCCAGAGCTGAGAAGCGGAGAGGGGCGGAGGAGGGAGCGGGCCTCCGCCCGGATGCGTTCCGATGCGGCCGACCCGGGCGTCCCCGGGATCGGCCGCATATGGGGTGACCGGGCTGCTGTCCCCTGCGGACCGGTCACATACGCCGGGTCGTGGTCCCACGACGCACCTGCAGTACGTCACACTCCCCGGCGGAGCCACGCGTGGTTTCCTACCGATGCCGCCCCTGGTTGGCACGGACACCAGGACCAACGAAGGCACCGCGCTCCTGGTCACGCGCCGTACGGGTGAGACGGGCCCCGAACGCAGATACGGCCCGTGCGGCGCGGGCGGAGAACCGTTCCGTCCCCGCGCCGCCTCCCGGGCCTCAGACCCGGCCGCGGCACAGCTCCAGGAGCGTCATGGCCAGCGCGGTGCCCGGCTTGCCCAGCGCGTCCCTGTAGTGGCCGAGCACGGCCGTCTCGCGGGAGAGGTTCACCCGTCGGCCGCCCGAGGTGATCCGGGCCTCCTGGATCACCGCCGAGACGGCCATCCGTTCCTGGACGAGACCGATGATCCGGTCGTCGAGGGCGTCGATGCGCTCCCGGGCCCCGCCGATCAGGGCGGCGGCCTCGTCGGTGCGGGCGCCGGTGGCGGTGGTGGTGTCCGTGGTGCCGATGCCGATGCTGCTCATGGTGGTGACTCCTGATGGCCGGAGGCCACCCGGGGCGAACGGGCCCGGATACGCAGAACGCCCCGGGCCTGCCGGCCCGGGGCGCCTGGAACGTTGCTTGTCAGTAGCTCAAGCAGCACGACCATGGCAGCCGGCGGGCCGGATGCCATAGGTAAAGACGAAGGTCGTGTGCTGACGCATGGCGCACAGTATGGCCCCGCTTCCGTCGCCCCGACAAAACGGGGCCCGGATCGTGAGACGAGCGGCGGTCGCCTCCCCGGCCCCACCGGCCCGGCGGAGGGCCCGCGCACGGCCGGTAGAATCGGAAGAACCGACCCTCATCACCACCGCCGGAAGGCCGCCCCGTGCCAGCAGCACCCCCCGCCGCCCCCGACGCCACGGCCGACGTGGTCCTCGTCGTCGACTTCGGCGCGCAGTACGCCCAGCTCATCGCCCGCCGCGTCCGTGAGGCCCGGGTCTACAGCGAGATCGTCCCGTCCACCATGCCGGTGGCCGAGATGCTGGCCAGGAACCCCCGCGCGATCATCCTCTCCGGCGGCCCGTCGTCGGTGTACGCGGAGGGCGCGCCCTCCCTGGACCGCTCGCTGTTCGAGGCCGGGGTCCCGGTCTTCGGCATGTGCTACGGCTTCCAGCTGATGGCGACCGCGCTCGGCGGCACGGTCGACGACAACGGGGCCCGTGAGTACGGCCGTACCCCGCTGCACGTCACCAAGGCGGGCTCGACGCTCTTCGAGGGCACGCCCACCGAGCAGCCGGTGTGGATGTCGCACGGCGACGCCTGCTCGGCCGCACCCGAGGGCTTCACGGTCACCGCCTCCACCGACGTGGTCCCGGTCGCCGCCTTCGAGAACGACGAGAAGAAGCTGTACGGCGTCCAGTACCACCCGGAGGTCATGCACTCGACCCACGGCCAGCAGGTACTGGAGCACTTCCTCTACCGCGGCGCGGGCATCGAGCCGAACTGGACCACCACCAACGTGGTCGAGGAGCAGGTCGCCCTCATCCGCGAGCAGGTCGGCGACAAGCGCGCCATCTGCGGCCTCTCCGGCGGCGTCGACTCCGCGGTGGCGGCGGCCCTGGTCCAGAAGGCCATCGGCTCCCAGCTGACCTGCGTCTACGTCGACCACGGCCTGATGCGCAAGGGCGAGACCGAGCAGGTCGAGAAGGACTTCGTCGCCGCGACCGGCGCGAAGCTGAAGGTCGTCGACGCGGAGAAGCGCTTCCTCGACGCCCTCGCCGGGGTCTCCGACCCGGAGCAGAAGCGGAAGATCATCGGCCGCGAGTTCATCCGCGTCTTCGAGCAGGCCCAGCTGGAGATCCTCCAGGAGGAGGGCCCCGAGGTCGCCTTCCTCGTCCAGGGCACGCTCTACCCGGACGTGGTGGAGTCCGGCGGCGGCACCGGCACCGCCAACATCAAGTCCCACCACAACGTCGGCGGCCTCCCCGACGACATCGAGTTCCAGCTCGTCGAGCCGCTGCGCCAGCTGTTCAAGGACGAGGTCCGCATGGTCGGCCAGGAGCTGGGCCTCCCCGAGGAGATCGTCCAGCGCCAGCCGTTCCCCGGCCCCGGCCTCGGCATCCGCATCGTCGGCGAGGTCACCAAGGACCGCCTGGACCTGCTCCGCGAGGCCGACGCCATCGCCCGCGAGGAGCTGACGGCGGCCGGTCTGGACCGCGACATCTGGCAGTGCCCGGTGGTCCTCCTCGCCGACGTCCGCTCGGTCGGCGTCCAGGGCGACGGCCGCACCTACGGCCACCCGATCGTGCTGCGCCCGGTCTCCTCCGAGGACGCGATGACGGCCGACTGGTCGCGTCTGCCGTACGAGACGCTGGCGAAGATCTCCACCCGCATCACCAACGAGGTCGCCGACGTCAACCGCGTCGTCCTCGACGTGACGAGCAAGCCGCCGGGGACGATCGAGTGGGAGTGACCTTCCCCGCTCTCTGAGAGCCCCAGGTCAACGCCGATGCCGTCGCTCATTCGTTTGGGCGGCGGCATTGTCGTATCGGATGGGTACGCTGAGTGAAGAGACGAGACTTCGGCGTATGGGAGTAACTATGAGCGCCGCACCCGAGGACAGGCTTGAGCAGGAGCCGAACCGGTGGCCGGTCCCGCCGGAGGGCGGCTGGACGGCGGACGACCTCGACCGGATTCCGGGCCTCCCGCCCCACACCGAGCTGATCGACGGGAGTCTCGTCTTCATGAGTCCGCAGCGGAAGTTCCACACGCGAGCCATGTGGCTGCTGGAATCGGCCCTTCTCGCCCACGTTCCCGCGGATCTGGACGTCGACCGGGAGATGACCATCAGGCTGGACGCCAGTAACCGCCCGGAGCCGGACCTACTGGTGTACCGGGCCGACGCCGACACCGGACCCGACCAGACCTGGTACGCACCGGAGGACGTTGTGCTCGCTGTCGAGGTCGTCTCCCCCGATTCCCTGGAGCGCGACCGGGGCGTCAAACCGCGCAAGTACGCCGAGGCCGGGGTCAAGCACTTCTGGCGGGTCGAGCAGGGTGACGACGATCTGCCCGTCGTCTACGTCTACGAGCTCGACCCGGCGACCCACACCTACACGCCCACCGGAATCCACCACCAGAAGATGAACCTGTCCGTTCCCTTCCGGATCGACGTCGACCTCAGCGAGATCTACCACCGGGGCCGCCGGTAATTCCCTGGCACGGGCCCCTCCGCCCGTGCCAGGCTCCTCCCCCATGTCCGCCGAAGAAGTCCACGCCATCATCTCCGCCGCCGGGAACGACCGCCTCACCTGGAACACCCCGCTCTCCGAGGAGCACGCCGCCCGGCTGATCGCCGCCTGCGACCCCGCCCCCGGGGCCCGGATCGTCGATCTCGGGTCCGGCTGGGGCGAACTGCTGATGCGGCTCGTCGAGTCCGCGCCCGGGGCCACCGGGGACGGCGTCGAGACCGACCCGGCCGCCGTGGCGCGCGGGCGGAAGCTCGCCGAGGAGCGGGGGCTCGCGGAGCGGGTGCGGTTCCACGAGACGCCCGCCGCCCAGTGGCCGGACGGCGGATACGACCTCGCCGTCTCCATCGGCTCCTCGCACGCCTGGCCCGGCACCACCCGCGAAGCCCTCACCGCGCTGGCCGCCACCGTGCGCCCCGGCGGGCGGGTGCTGTTCGGCGAGGCGGTCTGGGTCAAGGAGCCGACCCCGGCCGCGCTGGAGGGCATCGGGGCCGGGCCGGAGGACTTCGGGTCGCTGCTGGAGCTGATCCGGCTCGCCGAGTCCGTCGGGCTGCGCGCCCTCCAGGTCACCGTCGCCGACGAGCGCGAATGGGACCTCTTCGAGTCCGAGGGCCCGATCGGACGCGGCCAGCGCTGGGCCCTGGCGAACCCGGACCATCCGCTGCACGCCGAGGTGACGGCCGAGATCGACGCCCGCCGCACCGGCTACTACGGCGGCTACCGCTCCTACCTCACCCTCGCCTATCTGGTGCTCGGGGCCTGACTCGGGCCCCACCCCTTCTCACCGGCCCCACCCGGCGGTAACTTCCGGCCCTGTACGCCTCTGAGAACGTGAGGAGCCGCCATGTCCGAGCAGATCGCCGTGTCCGACCCCGCCCCGATCCCCGTCGAGCAGCTCCAGTTCGCGATGCCGCCCGTGCACGCCTCGCCGGCCGAGGAACGCACGTACCGCAGGGAACGGCTGGCGGGCGCGTTGCGGCTGTTCGGGCAGCTCGGGTACGAGGACGGGGTCTCCGGGCACATCACCGTGCGCGACCCCGAGCTGGCGGACTGCTTCTGGGTCAACCCGTTCGGCGCGCCCTTCGCCGACATCACCCCGCAGGACCTGATCCTCGTCAACGGCGACGGCCAGGTCGTCCGGGGCCGCTTCCACGTCAACCAGGCCGCGTTCGCCGTGCACGCGGCGGTCCACCGGGCCCGTCCGGACACCGTGGCCGTCGCGCACACCCACTCCACGCACGGCCGGGCCCTCGCCGCGCTCGGGGAGCCGATCGAGCCGATCACCCAGGAATCCTGCGCCTTCTACGAGGACCACGCGCTCTACGACCACTACTCCGGGGTCGTCGTGGACGAGGACGAGGGCCGACGGATCGCCGCCACGCTCGGGACGCACAAGGCGGTGATCCTGCGCAACCACGGGCTGCTGACCGTGGGGGACTCCGTGGACGCGGCGGCCTGGTGGTTCCTCACGATGGAGCGCGCCTGCCAGGTGCAGCTGCTGGCGCGGGCCGCCGGGAAGCCCGTCCTCATCTCGCACCGGGACGCCCTCACCACCCGCGACCACCTGGGCAGCGACCTGGTGGCCTGGATCAACTACCAGCCCCTGTGGCAGCGGATCAGTCGAACGTTCTGACGACACCCGCCCCGGGCCCGCCCCGATGCGAGGACCGGCCGCCCCGTACGGCACAATTCGCTGATATCGCAAGTGAGTTGGCTGTACCGGGGCGGGAAAGGGCGTAATCCTCCGTGGCGTTGGACGAAACCAGGACAAGCGGCACGTCCGGCGGCGGATGTACCTGCGGCGACTGCCCGCACGGCGCGCGTCGCGGGCACCGGCACGCGGTCGCCGCGTTCCTCGCCAAGCGGGACGAACTCGCGGCGGGCGACGGGCTGCCCGCCGGGGTCGCCCAGTCCGCATCCGCCTCCCGGCAGTGGGTCTCCGACGAGCTGACCGGGTCCGCCCGCGCCGTCGCCGAACGCGCCCGGGAGGCCGGGGACGCCTGGCTCCACCAGGTCTGGCGGTACACCCTGTTCACCGTCTGGGGTGCGGCCGGGGCGCTACTCGTCGGCGTCTGCGTCACCGCGATCGGGGCCGGCTGGTCCACCGCCCGCACCGCCGCCCTGCTCGCCGCCCTCGTCACGGCCGGGCTGCTCACCGCCGCCGCCCGCCTCCACCGCGTCCGGGGCGGCCTCCTCGCCCCGCTGATCGGTGAGGACAACCGGCTCTCCACCTCCCGGACGGTCGCCGCCTCCTGGGTGCTGCTCGCCGTCTTCGCCGTCCTCGTCCTCGCCCTGCAACTGGCCGGGGCCTCCGACCCGGACGAGCGGGACGCGCTGATCGAGGGGCTCGACCTCGTACGCTCCGCCGGGGTCGTCGCCGTGCTGGCGCTGGTCTGCGCGGTCGCCGTCGTCGTGCGCCGCGTCGTGACCGTACGGGTGCTGGGCCGGCGGCTCCAGAAGCTGCGCGCGGACCGGCCGCGCGCCGCCGACCTGCTCACCGACGACTCCGGGCGCGGGTCGTTCACCGACGTGCAGTACGTGCTGGTCAGCGCCGTCGCCGTCCTGTTCGCCGGGGTCCGCCTCGCCCGCCGCCCCGAGCAGTTGCCCGATCTGCCGTGGGGGCTCGCACTGCTGGTGGCCGTCTCGGCGGCGACCTACTTCGCCGGGAAGTACGCGGAGGGCGGCCGGCCCGTCGTGCTGTCCGTCGTACGGGCCCGGGAGGCCGGGGACCTGGACGGCGCGATCCGGACCGGCGACGACATCGAGATCCGGGGCGCGGGCTTCGTACCGCCCGGCGCGGGCACCCCCGACCGGCTGGCCCGGCTCGTCGTCCGGATAGGGACGGTCCACGTCCACGTCCCGCTGGTCCCGGTCGCCGGGGGCTTCGCCAACCCCACCGACACCGTCCTCACCGTGCCCGTCCCGGTCGAGGTCGAGCCGGGGACCGTGGACGTCCAGGTCGTCACCGCTGCCGGGGTGGAGACCGACCGGGTCCCGATCGACGTCACCGACTGACCACCGCACCCTTTCCCCTTTCACCGATCTGCCCCGCGACCCTGGTGAGCGGCGCGTCGAAGGCGTACGTATGGTCGAAGTGACGGGACATCGGGAAGTGGGGCAGCGGTCATGAACGGTTACGGCGGGCGGGGTTCGTACGGGCTGGGCGAGCGCAGGACGCTGAAGGAACAGGCGGGCACCTACGCCCTGCTGCCGCTGCGGATCTTCCTCGGCGTCACCTTCGTCTACGCGGGCCTCGACAAGCTCACCGACAGCGCGTTCCTGTCCGCGGCCGGCAGCGGTTCCATCGGCGAGATGATGCGCGGGGTGCGCGACTCCTCCGCGATCCCCGCCCTCGTCGACCTGGCCCTGAAGAGCCCCGAGGGCTTCGGTTACGCCATCGCGATCGGCGAACTCCTCGTCGGCCTCGGCACCCTCGTCGGCCTGTGGGCCCGCCTCGCCGCGCTCGGCGGCGCCCTCATCTCGCTGAGCCTCTGGCTGACCGTGAGCTGGCAGGCCACCCCGTACTACTACGGCAACGACCTGCCCTACTTGATGGCGTGGCTGCCGCTCGTGCTCGCGGGCGCCCCGCTGTTCTCCGCCGACGCCTTCCTCGCCGCGCGCCGCCGCCGCAGCATGTAGGCGACCCAGGTCACCGTCGCGGCCAGCCACAGCCCGCCGAGGAACAGCGGCAGGAAGAACGTCAACGTGGCCTCCCAGGCCCCGGCGGCGTCCGCCGCGTAACCGGCGGCCAGGCCCAGCATCACCAGACCGGCCACGGCCCTGCCGGGCCGGAATTCATGACGCAGCACGGGTGACCTCCACCTGTCCGATGCCGACTTCCACGTCCAGTTCGACCGTTCCGGCGGGAGCCGTGCCCTTCGCCGGCGGCAGCGTGCGCTCGGTCGACTCGCCGTTGTTGATCCGGACCTGGACCCGCTGCCCCTCCTCCAGGCGGACCTCTCCGAGACCCACCTCGGCGCGCACCTTCACCGTCACGCCCGCCGGGACGACCACGGCCGCCCTCCCCGCCGCCACATCGACCTCCGTGCGCACGGTCTCGCCCTTGGGCACCTTCAGGCCGGACAGGTCCAGCCGGGCGTCGCCCGTGCTCAGTTCGTAGCGCGGCTGGACGGCGGCCACCGACGCGGGCCGCCACTCCTGGCGGGCCCACGAGGTGTCGATCTCCTTCGGCAGCACCGTCGCGCCGGCCAGCAGGCCCGCCGTGACCATCGCCATGAAGACCGTGCCGAAGCCCGTCCGCCCCAGCAGCGAAGCGACCAGCAGGCCGAGCCCGAAGACGGCGAGAGCCGCGGCCAGACCGATCTGGAGGGCGGTGCCCAGCGGCTGGTGCTCCCAGCTCAGCCCGGTCCCCAGACCGCCCGCCACCAGCGCCGTCAGGAAGACCAAGCCGCCGATGGAACGCGGTCCACGCGGTTCGGGGGAGGGCCGCGGTGTCCGGAACGGGGCGTCCGGAGTGGGCTGCCCGGCCTTCGCCCCGGCCCGCGCGGCGTCCGCGTCGGTGTCCGGCGGCCCCCACAGATAGCCGGAGCCGACCGGTCCGGTGGTGCCGTCCTTGACGATCGGGTCCCGCCACCACGACGGACCGCCCGGCGTCGGCGGGGCCTTCACCTCCGGCGGCGGCGTGCCGAGCCCGCCGGTGTGCGAGGGGCCCGGAGGGGCGGCCGGTGCGCCGGGCGGGGCCGCCGGGTCCTCCGGGGCCGCCGTCCGCCGGGACTGCGTCCACACGGCGAAGCCGACGACGGCCACGGTCAGCAGCGCGGCGAACGACAGCATGCCCCGGTTGTGCAGCATCGACAGGAAGAGGCCGCAGCCGATCAGCGCCAGCAGCAGCGCCACCAGGGACGCCCCGTCGACCCGCCCCGACAGCAGCTTGCGCGCCTCGTTCTCGTCCTCGCCGTCGGCGGGCAGCAGCAGCCAGGCGAAGCCGTAGAAGATCAGCCCGATGCCCCCGGTCACCGAGAGCACACCGACCACGATCCGGAAGATCACCGGGTCCACGTCGCAGTACCGGCCGAGCCCGCCGCACACCCCGGCGACGACCTTCTGCCGTGGGGTGCGCCGCAGCGTCGGCTTCGGCGCTTCGGGGGGCGCGACGCCGGGGTCGGCGTGGGAAGGAGCGGTCATGCCTCCATGGTGACGGGCCGGACCGCCCGCCGGGACCCGCCCCGACCCTGGACGGTCCCTGATATTGCCCTGACTCCAGCCTCCACCCGTGCGCCGGGGCGCACACGCCGGGCGGAGGAGAGAGGAGCGGGCACGAGGCGGCACCCGGGGGACAGCCTCAGGGGACTTTCGGGGGCTTACCCTGATGCCGCCCCGCGTCCGCGCGTGTGACGATCGGGGTATGCCAGCCGCCACCGCCCGAGCCGCCAGCTCCCTCGCCGCCGACCCGGAGGAGCCGCCGGTGCGCAAGCTCTACCGCAGCGCCGACGGCCGGCTGCTCGGCGGCGTCGCGCGCGGGCTCGCCGGACACCTCGGGCTGCCGGTCGCCTGGGTGCGGCTCGTCTTCCTCGGACTGTTCGTCACCGACGGCCTCGGCGCCCTGCTCTACGCGGTGTTCTGGATCGTCGTCCCGCTCGGCGTGGGCGGCGTCGAGCCCTCCCGTTCCGTCTTCGAGACCGTCGCGGACGGCCGCCGCAGGCTCCGCAAGCCGGACAAGGGCCAGGTCTTCGCCCTGGTCGCCCTGACGATCGGGGCCGTCGCGTATTTCGTCAACGTCGACATGGGCGGCGAGACCGGCCGCTACATCTGGCCCACCCTCCTCATCGGCGCGGGCTCCGTCCTGGTCTGGCGGCAGGCGGACAACGCCCGCCGGGCCCGCTGGATGGAGGTCAGCCGCAACCGCAGGCTGCTGCACGTGGCCCGCGGCCTCGCCGGGGTCGCCCTCGTCGGCCTCGGCCTCGCGGTCTTCCTCGTCGTCCGCGGCTCCGCCGCCCAGTTCGGCAATGTGCTGACCGCCGCGATCGCCGTGCTGACCGGCATCTTCCTGCTCGCCGGCCCCTACCTCGTGCGGATGACCCAGGACCTCTCGGAGGAGCGCCTGATGCGCATCCGCGCTCAGGAGCGGGCCGAGGTCGCCGCCCATGTCCACGACTCCGTGCTGCACACCCTCACCCTGATCCAGCGCAACGCGGACGACGCCGGCGAGGTCAGACGCCTCGCCCGCGCCCAGGAGCGCGAGCTGCGCAACTGGCTCTACAACCCCGAGGGCACCGGCAAGGACGAGGACGACGAACCGGAGACCCTGGCCGAGGCGGTCAAACGGGCCGCCGCCGAGGTCGAGGACAAGCACGGCGTGCCCCTGGAGGTCGTCGTGGTCGGCGACTGCCCCCTCGACGAGAAGCTGTCCGCACAGATGCAGGCCGCGCGCGAGGCGATGGTCAACGCCGCCAAGTACGGTGGCGAGGGCGGGGCGGTCCAGGTCTTCGCGGAGGTCGAGGGCCGTACGGTCTTCGTGTCCGTACGGGACCGGGGTCCGGGTTTCGACCTGGACGAGGTTCCCGGCGACCGCATGGGCGTACGAGAATCAATCATCGGCCGGATGCAGCGCAACGGCGGGACCGCCCGGCTGCGTTCGGTGCCCGGCGGGGGCACCGAGGTCGAGCTGGAGATGGAGAGGGCGAGCGAATGACCGAGAACACCGAAGCCACCGGGGGCCCGGAGCGACGGGTACGGGTCGTGCTCGTCGACGACCACCGGATGTTCCGCACCGGGGTGCAGGCCGAGATCGGCCGCACCGAGGAGACCGGCGTCGAGGTGGTCGGCGAGGCCGCCGACGTCGACCAGGCGGTCACCGTCATCACCGCGACCCGCCCCGAGGTCGTCCTCCTCGACGTCCACCTCCCGGGCGGCGGCGGCGTCGAGGTGCTCCGCCGCTGCGCCCCTCTGATGGGCACCGCGGAGAACCCGGTCCGCTTCCTCGCGCTGTCCGTGTCGGACGCCGCGGAGGACGTCATCGGCGTGATCCGCGGCGGTGCGCGCGGTTACGTCACCAAGACGATCACCGGCACCGACCTCGTCGACTCCGTCTTCCGGGTCCAGGAGGGCGACGCGGTCTTCTCGCCCCGCCTGGCCGGCTTCGTGCTCGACGCCTTCGCCTCCACGGACGCCCCGCCGGTCGACGAGGACCTGGACCGCCTCACCCAGCGCGAACGCGAGGTCCTGCGGCTGATCGCCCGGGGCTACGCGTACAAGGAGATCGCCAAGCAGCTCTTCATCTCGGTGAAGACGGTCGAGTCGCACGTCTCGGCGGTGCTGCGGAAACTCCAGCTCTCCAACCGGCACGAACTGACCCGCTGGGCGACGGCGCGACGGCTGGTCTGAGGCCGGGGGACGGCGCGCGCTGACAGGCCCTACGCCACCCGGGTCGCCCCGGCGAAAGGCATCTGGTCGATCGGCGCGATGCGCACCGGCGCTCCCGGGCGCGGGGCGTGGATCATCTGGCCGCCGCCGATGTAGAGGCCGACGTGGCTGATCCCGGAGTAGAAGAACACCAGGTCTCCGGGGGCCAGTCGGGAGCGCGGGATGCGTTGTCCGGCGTTGATCTGGGTGTAGGTGGTGCGCGGCAGGCTCACGCCCGCCGCCTTCCAGGCCGCCTGGGTGAGGCCGGAGCAGTCGAAGGCGTTCGGGCCGGTCGCGCCCCAGACGTACGGCTTGCCGATCGCCCCGTGGGCGAAGGCGATGGCCTGTCCGGCGCGGGAATTGGGGGCCGAGAAAGGGCCGCTGCGGGTGGTGGAGCGGGCGGCACGGTCCGGGCCACCGCCGTGCCGGGCGTCGGCCGAGCGCTCGTAGTCGGCGCGTTCGGCGGCGGTCAGGGTGTCCAGCAGCTTCCGGGCGCCGGCGAGCTTGGCGCGGACCGCGGTGCGGTGCTCGCGCAGTTCGGCGCGGCGGGCGGCGAGACGTTCGGTCTCCTCGTCGGCGCGGGCCTTGACCTGGGCGATCCGGGAGACCTGCCGCTTGATGTTCCGCAGCAGCCCGGTCTGCCGGTCGCCCGCCCGGTCGAGGTAGGAGGCGTGTTCCAGATAGGCGTCGGGGTCGGAGGAGAGCGCCAGTTGCAGGGCCGGATCGAGGGTGCCGGAACGGTACTGCGCGGTGGCCAGCGAACCGAGCGCGTGCCGGGCGGTGTTGAGGCGGCCGGTGCGGCGGGCGGCCTCGTCGGTCAGGGCGTCGACGGTGCGGGTGGCCGCGTCCGCCTTCTCCTTCGCCCCGTTGTACTTCTCGGTGGCGACCTCGGCGTCGTGGTAGAGCCGGTCGACCTTCGCCCTGACCTGGGCCGCGGTGGGGGCCGGTTCGGCGGGGGCCGCGCCCGCCCCGGTGACGGAGCCGGCGGTGGCGGCCCCGGCGAGCGCCAGGGTGGCGGCGGTGCGGGCAGCAGGGCCGGTGAGCGGGCGCTGCTTGGGTTTTCGATGAGCTGACCTGCGGTGCGCTGCCACGGGGGCGGCATCCTTCCTCTCGGCTGCCCGCCGGGATGGCGACGGGTCCGGGATGGACGCTAATCCCGGCGCGGAGAAAAGAGTCGCCATGACAGCTATTGCCCTGATGTGACGTTTCGCCGGTCACGGATGATCGAAGCGAGCGGGGGAGGGGCGTCTCATCGGCGATCGAGGAAGGCTTGCCTCACTGAAAGGTAAAACTTTGGTCATGGCTAGGCTCCTGAGCCATGGACGTACTCATCAATGTCTTCGTCGCCCTGCACATCATCGGCATCGCCTCCCTGCTGGGCGGCTTCCTGACGCAGATGAAGGCCATGGGTGCGGGGACCGCCCGGTTCACCCCCGCGATGCTGCACGGCGCGCTGACCATGCTGGTCACCGGCGTGGCGCTGGTCGGCCTCAATCAGGCCGACGACCAGACCGTCAACAACGTCAAGATCGGCATCAAACTGGCGCTGCTGGTCGTGATCCTCGCCCTGGTCTACGTGAAGCGCGACGAGGAGAAGGTCGACAAGGGCGCGTTCATCGCCGTCGGCGCCCTGACGACCGCCAACATCTTCATCGCCACGGTCTGGACCTGAGGCCGGACCCGAAGCCTGCCGGGGCGACCGGTCGCCGGTCGCCCCCGCCCCGTCTCACGCCGGGCGTACGCTCCCGTAGATCGGCATGTAGTAGATCGACTCCTCGCGCACGTTCGCACCGGGCTTCGGGGCGTGGATCATCATCCCGTCGCCCTTGTAGATGCCGACGTGGCTGATGTCGTCGTAGAAGAAGACCAGGTCCCCGGGCTGAAGGTCGGACGTGGCGACCCGCGTGCCGACCTCGACCTGGTCCCAGGTGGTCCGCGGCAGGGTCACGCCCGCCTCCCGCCAGGCCGCCTGCGTCAGCCCCGAGCAGTCGTAACTGGAGGGGCCCGACGCCCCCCACACGTACGGCTTCCCGATCTGGGCGCGGGCGAAGGCCAGCACCTTCTCCGCCTTGGCGGCGTAACTGCTGTCCGTACCGGAGTCGGCCCCCGACCCCGTGTCCGTACCGCTGCCCGATCCGGATCCCGAACCGTCGCCGGACTCCTGCGCGGCCTCCTCGCGGGCCTTCTCCTCCGCCTCGGCCTTCGCCTCCGCCTCGGCTGCCTGGCGGGCGGCCAGCTTCGTCGCCTTCTCCTTCGCCTCGGCCTCCTTCTTGCGCTCCAGCTCCGCCAGCCGCGCCTTCTCCTCGGCGGTCAGCCGGGACAGCAGCCCGCGCGCCTCGGTCAGCTTGGCCTGGACGTCCTTCTTGCTGGAGGCGAGCGTGGCCTGCGTCTCGGTCAGGGTCTCCAGGCTCTTCACGGCCTCCGCGCGCTTCTTCGCCGCCGATGCCTGCTGCGTACGGAAGTCGTCCACGGCCTTCTGCTGCCGCTCCGTCGCCCGGTCCATCAGCCGGCTCTGGTCGAAGTACCCCTGCGGGTCGTCCGCGAAGAAGAACGTCGCCGTGGGCGCGATGCCGCCGCTGCGGTACTGGGCCGCCGCGTAGGAGCCCAGCGCCCGGCGCGCCTCGTTGATCCTCTCGGTCCGCTTCGCCACGTCCGCGAGCAGGCCGTCGACCTTCTTCTGCTGCGACGCGGAGGCGGACTTGGCCCGGTTGTACTCCTGGGTCGCCGAGCCCGCCTGCCGGTACAGGGCGTCGACCTTCTTCTGTACGTCCTCGATGGCGGGCTTCGGCTCCGCGGGCGCCGCCGTGGCGCTCTGCGTGGAGAGCAGCGTCACCGAGGCCAGCGCGGCCGTCGTCAGCCCGACGGCGGGGGTGGTGGTGCGCACCTTCGTGCGCGGCTTGCGATGCGATGCCAAGACCGGCATCTCCTTCCGTGGACCGCCTACCGGGTTAGCTGTCGGGTTCGGACGGAACGGAAGGCTGTCCTACGGTCCGCATGCGAGGGCACGGACCGATTCACCCCGGTTCTGCGTGTGGGTCCCCGGTTCCGAACTGCCAGGGCGGCAGACCGGATTCGGCAGAGGTGTCCGTTAGGCGCGGTTCGCCTCAGGGAGGTACGGATCACCTGACCGAGCACGCTAGCCAACCGGTGGCACCACTGGGAAGGACGATGAGCGATATGCCCGATACATTTTCGTGACCTTTCCGGATCGGGGGTCCGGCACCCTCTCCGACCGGGCGCTTTCTCACGGAACGTGGACGTCCGCTCTCCGTGCGTAGGTCCGGGGTCACCGCTTCCCGGCTTCGGCGGAAGGTTGTCAGTCCGGCCGCCTAGACTCGGGAGGCGATGAGCAGCCTCTTTGACGACAACTTCCTGACCGGCCTCCAGCCCGCGGAGGACGGCCCCCCGCCGCCCCCCGAGGACCACGCGCCCGAAGCGGTGCCGGAGGGCCTCTTCGAGGGCGTCTACGACGCGCCCCCGCCGCCCCGGGACGGGTACTACCGGGACGGTCACCCGCGCCCGGCGATCGACTCCGCCGCGCTGCTCGACGGGCTCAACACCGAGCAGCGCGCCGCCGTCGTGCACGCCGGATCCCCGCTGCTCATCGTCGCCGGGGCCGGCTCCGGCAAGACCCGGGTGCTCACCCACCGCATCGCCCACCTGCTGGCCGAGCGCGGCACGCACCCCGGGCAGATCCTCGCGATCACCTTCACCAACAAGGCCGCGGGCGAGATGAAGGAGCGCGTCGAGCAGCTCGTGGGCCCGCGCGCCAACGCCATGTGGGTCATGACCTTCCACAGCGCGTGCGTCCGCATCCTGCGCCGGGAGTCGAAGAAGCTCGGCTTCACCTCGTCGTTCTCGATCTACGACGCCGCCGACTCCAAGCGGCTGATGGCCCTGGTCTGCCGCGATCTGGACCTGGACCCCAAGCGCTACCCGCCGAAGTCCTTCACCGCCAAGGTCTCCAACCTCAAGAACGAGCTCATCGACGAGGAGACCTTCGCCGGACAGGCTGCGGACGGTTTCGAGAAGACCCTCGCCCAGGCGTACGCGCTCTACCAGGCCCGCCTGCGCGAGGCCAACGCCCTGGACTTCGACGACATCATCATGACGACGGTCCACCTCCTCCAGGCCTTCCCGGACGTCGCCGAGCA
This sequence comes from Streptomyces sindenensis, assembly GCF_014649035.1. Classification (GTDB taxonomy): domain Bacteria; phylum Actinomycetota; class Actinomycetes; order Streptomycetales; family Streptomycetaceae; genus Streptomyces; species Streptomyces sindenensis. Next base: position 538,790 of record NZ_BMSG01000001.1, on the reverse strand, counting down.
CTACCGCCGCCGCTTCCGCCACGTCCTCGTCGACGAGTACCAGGACACCAACCACGCCCAGTACACGCTGGTCCGTGAGCTGGTCGGCCCGGCCGGGGAGAACGACGCCCCCGCCGAGCTGTGCGTGGTCGGTGACGCGGACCAGTCGATCTACGCCTTCCGGGGCGCGACCATCCGCAACATCCTCCAGTTCGAGGAGGACTACCCCAGCGCCACGACGATCCTGCTGGAGCAGAACTACCGCTCCACGCAGACGATCCTCTCCGCCGCCAACGCCGTCATCGAGCGCAACGAGAGCCGCCGCCCCAAGAACCTCTGGACCAACGCCGGCTCCGGCGCCCGCATCACCGGCTATGTCGCCGACACCGAGCACGACGAGGCGCAGTTCGTCGCCGACGAGATCGACCGGCTGACGGACAAGGGTGACGCCAAGGCGGGCGATGTCGCCGTCTTCTACCGCACCAACGCCCAGTCCCGTGTCTTCGAAGAGATCTTCATCCGCGTCGGCCTGCCCTACAAGGTCGTCGGCGGCGTGCGCTTCTACGAGCGCAAGGAGGTCCGTGACGTCCTGGCCTACCTGCGCGTCCTCGCCAACCCCGAGGACACCGTCCCGCTCCGCCGCATCCTCAACGTCCCCAAGCGCGGCATCGGCGACCGCGCCGAAGCCATGATCGACGCCCTGTCGATGCGCGAGAAGATCTCCTTCCCGCAGGCGCTGCGCCGCGTCGACGAGGCGTACGGCATGGCCGCCCGCTCCTCCAACGCCGTCAAGCGCTTCAACACGCTGATGGAGGAGCTGCGCACGATCGTCGAGTCCGGCGCCGGGCCCGCCGTCGTCCTGGAAGCGGTCCTGGAGCGCACGGGCTATCTCGCCGAGCTCCAGGCCTCCACCGACCCGCAGGACGAGACCCGTATCGAGAACCTCCAGGAACTCGCCGCCGTCGCCCTCGAATTCGAGCAGGAGCGCGGCGAGGAGGAGGGAGCGGGCACGCTCGCGGAGTTCCTGGAGAAGGTCGCGCTCGTGGCCGATTCCGACCAGATCCCCGACGAGGACGAGGACGGCTCCGGCGTCATCACGCTGATGACCCTGCACACGGCGAAGGGCCTGGAGTTCCCCGTCGTCTTCCTCACCGGCCTGGAGGACGGCGTCTTCCCGCACATGCGGGCCCTCGGCCAGACCAAGGAGCTGGAGGAGGAGCGCCGCCTCGCGTACGTCGGTATCACCCGCGCCCGCGAGCGGCTCTATCTGACCCGGGCCGCGATGCGCAGCGCCTGGGGCCAGCCCTCGTACAACCCGCCCTCGCGGTTCCTGGAGGAGATCCCGGAAGCGCACCTCGACTGGAAGCGCAAGGGTCCGATGGCCGCCCCCGCCGGGCCCACCTCCGGCATCACGTCCTCGCTCTCCTCGTCCCGCTCCCGCTCCGGCCCCTCGGGCTTCGCGACCCGGCGCTCCTCGGACAAGCCGACGGTCGCCCTGGCCGTCGGCGACCGGGTCACGCACGACCAGTTCGGCCTGGGCACGGTGACGGCCGTCGAGGGCCACGGCGACCAGGCCAAGGCGACAGTCGATTTCGGCGACGAGCGCCCGAAGAAGCTGCTCCTGCGGTACGCGCCGGTCGAGAAGCTCTAGGAAACGACTGAGGGGGAGGGCTTCGAAGCCCTCCCCCTCACCCGTGTCCTCGCTCGCGCGCCGGTCCGTCAGGCCGGGTTGAGCCCCTTGCCGCGCAGCCACGCCAGCGGGTCGATCGCCGCGCCACCGCCGGGCCGGACCTCGAAGTGCAGGTGGGGGCCGGTGGAGTTGCCCGAGTTCCCGGAGTACGCGATGACGTCACCGGCCTTCACCGGGCCCGAGCGGATCTTGGTGCTGCTGAGGTGGCAGTACCAGGTCTCGGTGCCGTCGGCGGCGGTCACGATCGCCATGACCCCGTAGGCGCTGTTCAGCTGGGTGCGTACGGTGCCGTCGGTCGCGGCCATCACCGGAGTGCCGTACGAGACGGGGAAGTCGATGCCCGAGTGCACGGACATCCAGTTGACGCCCGCCTGGCCGTAGTAGGCGGAGAGCCCGTGCTGCTTGACCGGCAGGACGAACTTGGGGCGCAGCGCCTCACGGCGTGCGGCCTCCTCCTCGCGCTTCTTCTTCTCCGCCGCCTGCCGCTCCCGCAGGTCGATGCGCTCCTGGGTGCGGCTCGCGCGCTCGCGGAAGTCGTCGCTGCCCGCGGAGAGCTGTTCGAGCTGGTTGTTGAGCTTGTCGTTGGCGGCGACCTGCTTGACCGTGCTGGGGTCGGCGACCGCCAGCGAGGTGGTCGTCTCCTCCGGCTTCTCCTCGCCGCCGGGCATCCCGCCGACGGAGGCGGCCGCGATGCCCGCGACGCTCATCACACAGGCGGAGGGCACCGCGACGGTCAGCAGGGCGGAACGCTTGGCGGGGTTGCGGCGGCGGGCCCGGTTGCGCGGGGCGGGGGGACGGGCCGCGGTGCGGTTCACGGAGTGCGGGCCGGGGAAACCGTCCCCGCCGTCCTGCTCCGGTTCGCGTTCCGGCTCCGGCGTGGCATCCGGCGCGGTGTCCTGTGCGAAGTCGTGGGCGAGGGCGGCGAACTCGGAGGTGGAGGACGCGTCGGGCGCCTGCTCGTCGGCCGTGCGGTCCGCCTCGGCCGGTCCCTCGGGCGCCGTCGCGTCGGCCGGCTGCTGTTCGTACAGCGAGTGCGACGTCTGTTCGGGTTCGTACGCGGTGTCCCCGGGCGTGGCGCCGGAGTTCCAGGCGGTCGCGTCGTAGGCGCCCGTGTCGTAGGCGACGGTGCCGTACGCGCCGGTCTCGTAGGCCCCGGAGTCGTAGCCGCCGGTGGTGAAGGCGGTCGTGGCGTACGCCCCGGTCTCGTAGGCGTCCGCCCCGTGGACGCCGCCGGTTCCGAAGGCGGTGGCCGCCGGGTACGTGCCGGTGGCGTAGGCGGTCGCGTCGTACGCGCCGGTGTCGTAGGCCCCGGTGTCGTACGCGTCCGCCCCGTAGGCGGTGTCCGTGCCGTACGGGGCGGAGGGGAAGTCCGTGGTGGGGAACGCGCCGGTGCCGGTGGTCGCCCACTGGCCGGTCAGGTCCTGGTCGTCGACCTGCTGCCAGGCCCCGGAGGTGTCCCACTGCTGCGTGGCCGGAGCCTGCTGGGGGTGTTCCTGGGCGTAGTCCTGAGCGGCGTAGCCGTCGTGGGCCGGCGTCTGCTGAGCACCGGTGTTCCACGCGGAGGCGTCGTACTGGCCGCTGTGGTCGGGCTGTCCGGTCGCGTACGTGGTGGCGAAGCCGGCGCCGTAGGTGCCCTGGCCGTAGGTGGCGTCGCCGTATCCGGCGGCGGGGTGACCGACGTCGTAGCCGGTGTCGTGGCCGCCGGGGAGCGAGCCGAAGAGCGGGTCGGTGTCGAAGCTGCCGGTCGCTCGGTCGTCGTACCCGACGTGCCCGGCGTGGGGGTGCTGGTCGTTCACCAACGTCTCTCTCGCCTCGGCAGCAGGACTGTTCTGGATCCCGGTCAGGGGTGCCCCAGGGGGAAGCAGTGGCCGCGACTGTACCCGGCGGTATGTGAGGACGACAATCTTCGACAGGTTTTGGGCCCGCAGGAAACGGGCAATCGGCCGACTTTCGGTGGACGGCAGACGCAGCCTTGGCTCTACGTTCGAGTGATGTTCTATTTTCGGGCCACGGAGGACGCTCCGGTGGCGGTGGCGTCGTCCTCTCCGGACCCCGGGGCCTCAAGAGCCTCACGGACCGCGGCGGCCACGGTGGGGTGGACGGGCAGCGCGAGGTGTCCGACACCGGTGACGCGCACGTTCACCGCGTCGAGATCGGGGTGGTCGACGCACGCCGTCCCGACGGGGACCATCACCTGGTCCAGCTCGCTCCAGAAGCTCACGAACCGGGTCCGGCAGCCGGGGGCTGGACCGCGCAGCTCCTCGATCACCGAGGAACCGCCGCGCATCTGCCGCACGATGGGGTGAACGCCCGCCCCGGGGGCGACGGCGGTGCCCCCGTGCGGGGTCCCGAGCGTCACCAGGGTGCGCACGCGCCGGTCGCCGCCGAGCCGCTGTACGTAGTAGCGGGCGATCAGGCCGCCGAGACTGTGCCCGACGATGTCGACCCGGCTGTGCCCGGTGCGCGCGCAGATCTCCTCCACATGCCGGCCGAGCAGTCCGGCGGCGGTACGGACGTCGCGGGTCAGCGGTGAGTAGTTGAGGGATTCCGGGCTGCGGCCGTGCCGGGCCAGCGTGCGGCGCAGGACGACGAACGCGGAGCGGTTGTCGATGAAGCCGTGCAGCAGGACGACGGGCGGTGCGGAGGAGTCGGCCGTCGTGGGCGCGGTCCCGGGAGGCCCGGTGTCGGAGGGTGCGGTCCCCGTGGGTGCGGTCCCGGTGGGCACGGTCCCGGTGGGCACGGTCCCGCCCCGCTCGGAGGTGAGGCCGAAGGGGTAGACGGCCAGGCGCCCGGCGAGGACGAACAGCTCCAGCGCGGTGGCGCCGAGCAGCGCGGACGACAGCCGGGGCCCCGGCAGCGCGGGGAGAGCCGGGAGGCGAGTGAGGCGGCTGAGGTGCGCCAAGGGGGTGAAGTGGGTGAAGTGGGTCAGTGGGGAGATCAGTGGGGAGAGGGGGAGGGGGAGGGGGAGGGGGAGCTTCACGGCCTGCCTCCTGCACCGGCGTACGGAGGCGGCGGCCCCCGGCCCCGTACGCCCTTGGTGGTGGCGGGACGGGGAATGCCGTCGGCCGGCCGGGCGGCCGTGGCCGGGGGCGTGGAGCCGTACCACCGTGCCGTGCGGCTGGCGGCGCGGTGGTACGGCGACCTCGTAGCGGCTCCCCTGGGACCTGTCCTCGGCGCCGCCCTTCGGACGGACGACGGCAGTTCGACGACAGGCCCTGGCGCCGGGCCCCGCGCGGCCGGAACACCGCGTGACACCGGGGACGACGCCTGGCGAACATGTCCCACGTGTGATTTCCCCCTCCCCGCCTGCCGCGAAACTGTGGCGTGCGGGATGCTGTGGATAACGTTCGTTCACATCCCCGTCCCTTCAGACGCGGGAGACGAGGTGGAGGCAGTGATGGGTGTGACCGGTCCGATCCGTGTGGTGGTGGCCAAGCCGGGCCTCGACGGCCACGACCGCGGGGCCAAAGTCATCGCGCGGGCGTTGCGGGACGCCGGTATGGAGGTGATCTACACCGGGCTCCACCAGACGCCCGAGCAGATCGTCGACACGGCGATCCAGGAGGACGCCGACGCCATCGGCCTCTCGATCCTCTCCGGGGCGCACAACACGCTGTTCGCCAAGGTGATCGAGCTGCTGAAGGCCCGCGAGGCGGAGGACATCAAGGTGTTCGGCGGCGGGATCATCCCGGAGGACGACATCGCCCCGCTGAAGAAGCTGGGCGTCGCGGAGCTCTTCACCCCGGGGGCGACGACGACCGAGATCGTCACGTGGGTCAACGCCCACGTCCGCCAGGCCACCCAGGCCTGAACACCGCGCCCGGGACGGACCCCGCGCCCGGGGCGGGCCCCGTGCTCGGGGCGGATCTCGCGTCCGGGGCGGACCTCGTGCTCGGGGCGGGCCCCGCGCCCGGGACGGGCCCCGTGCTCGGGACGGGCCCCGTGCTCGGGACGGACCCCGCAACCCGAGTGCGGGCCCTCGCACCCGGGCGCGAGCCTCTTGCGCCCGGGGCGGGCCCGCCGTGCACGGGCCCGTCTCCGCCCCCGGCCCGTTTTCGCCCCCGGACCGATTCCGTCCTGGGCCGTCTCCGTCCTGGGCCGTCTCCGTCCCGGTCGTCAGCGCCCTCGCCGTCGCCGTCAGGCCATCAGCCCATCCCTGTCAGCCCATCCTCGTCAGCCCATCCCCGTCAGGCCATCAGCTCAGCCTCCATCGTGGCGCGCAGCCGTAGGGTGGAGACCAGGCGCTGGAAGGCTTCGGACCAGTAGCCGCCCGCTCCCGGCGATGCCCCCTCCTGTTCGTCCTGCGTGGCTGTCAGGACCTCCAGCCGGTCGGCCTCGGCCGGGTCGAGACATCGCTCCGCGAGGCCCATCACCCCGCTGAAGCTCCACGGATAACTCCCGCCGTCCCGCGCGATGTCGAGTGCGTCGACCACCGCGCGCCCGAGCGGCCCGGCCCAGGGGACCGTGCACACCCCGAGCAACTGGAACGCCTCCGACAGGCCGTGCGCCGCGATGAACCCGGCCACCCAGGACGCACGCTCCTCGGCGTCCAGAATCGCGAGGAGCTTCGAGCGCTCGGCGATCGATGCGGTCCCGGGGCCGCTCGCCACCGGCGCGGACGGGCGCCCGAGCAGGGCCCGGGCCCACCGTGGATTCTGCTGCCGGACCGCCGCCCGGCACCAGGCGGTGTGCAGCTCGTCGGCCCAGTCGTCGGCCACGGGCAGGGTCACGACCTCTTCGGCCGGACGCCCGCCGAACCGCTCCTCCCAGACACCGAGCGGGGTGGCTTCCACCAACTGCCCGAGCCACCAGGACCGTTCGCCCCGGCCCGTCGGCGGGACCGCCATGACACCGTCGCGCTGCATGCCCGCATCGCACTCGTGCGGTGCCTCCACGGCGATGGCGGCGACCTCCCCCGTGCGGTCCGGGTGCACGCAGGACATCGCGCGGGCCGCCATCCGTCCGGCGAGCGCCGACTCGGGCAAGGCGGAGAGCAGTTCGGCGGCGGTGGCGCGGACATTGCGGCTGCGGTCGGACAGGGCCTGCTCCAGGAACGGCTCGTCGGCGTCGCCCAGCCCCGACCGCAGGGAATCCAGGAACATCAGCCGATCCTCGGCCCGTTCGGCGGACCACGTGGAGGCGAGCAGGGCGAGCCCCGCGGGCGGATCCTGCGCCCGTACGGCGTCGAGCAGCGCGACCCGTTCCGCGAACAGCCCCTCCTCCCACAGCCGGGCCACCGCGTCCGGGTCCGTGGTGTCGGTCTGCGGCGCGCAGCTCGCGGAGCCCCGCAGGGCGAACTTCCAGTCGGGGTTCAGCCCGGCCAGCCATCTGCCGCGCGGCCCGGCGAACGCGAGCGCCTGCGGGCGCAGGTCCGTACGCGCGCGGGCGGCGTCCAGCAGCGGAGGCAGCAGGGCCGCCGGGGCGCGGAAGCCCCTCCGGTTGGCGATGGCCAGCCACTGCGGGATGAGCTCGGTGAGGTCGGGCACGGTCCCCCGCCGCCCGCCGCCCGGGGGCGCGGAGCGGTCGGCCAGCAGATGGGCGAGCCGGTGCCGGGCGGCCTCGGGGAGCGCCGGGCGCGGATCCGGGGCGGCGGGCTCGGGCGGGGCCTCCGGTACGGCGGGGAGCAGCCCGGCCCGCCGCCGCACGGTGTGCAGGGCGGCGGCGTCCAGCAGGGCCGCGGGAGCATCGACCGGTACGGGGCCGCCGCGCGGTGCCGGAGGACGGCGATCGGTCCCGAGGAGCGCCGAAGTGACCAGCTCCTCCCAGGGGAGGGCGTCGACGGATGCGGAAGCGGGCGGGGCGGTGGTGGTGTCGGCGGTGGTGGTCGTGGTGGTGGTTGCGGTGGGGCTGGTCGTGTGAGGCATCTCTTTCCCCTCCCGTGGCAGGGACGCGCGGATGTCGGACAGGAGCAGCGGACAGAGCGGCGACGAGTGCGGTTCGGCGCGTAGGCCCCGCCCCGTCGGCCGGCCCACCCGCCCGGGTCAGACCAGTTGGACGACCGACCCGCCCGTCGTGCCCCCGCCCTCCTCCCGTTCGCCCGGGTCCCAGGCCGCGAACGGGTCGAAGCCGCGGTGGCCCAGCTCGCCGAACACCGTGACCGGGCCGCCGCCGGACAGGGCGACGAGCTTCCACAGCCCCGGCCGGGACAGCGCGGCCGGGGCGATCGGCAGCGCGGATGCCGTGCGGGCGTCGGCGTGGCCGTTCGCGAGGCTGTCCGCGTGGGCGTCGGCGGGGCTGTCGGCGACTTGCCAGCCGTCCTTGGACGGCACGGGTATGACGTCGCGCAGGGTCACCGGCCAGGCGTCCAGCCAGGGGTCCTCCCGCAGGGCGTTCCCGTACACGGCCGGTGCGGCCGCCGCGGCGATCCCCGGCGGGGGACCGGCCGTGGCCGTGGTCCCGAACTGCTCGCCCAGCTCAGCCCGGAGCTGTGCGCCGCCCGGATACGGCGTCAGCTCGGCGTCGATCGTCGCCCCCACCGGCAGTGCCCGGTCCGGGGACCGGCCCGCCGCGCCGAACGAGAGCAGCAGGGCGGTGCGGCCCGATTCCCGCCCGTACAGCCAGATCCGGCGCGTGACGATCTTGCCGTCCGGGGTGTCGTACTGCGCGAGGACCAGCCAGTGGTCACGGACCGGCGGGCCCTCTGCGGACATGGGCAGTCCCATTCTCGTCCGCACGGTCGCGGCCAGCGGATCCGGCAGCCGGTCCCGGCCGAGCCAGGCCGTGTCCAGGAGATGGAGCAGCCCGCACTCCTCCAGCAGCCGGACCGGCCAGCCGGACCCGGACCCCGTGATCGAGCCCAGCTCCCGCACCCGGGCGGCGAGCCCGGGGGCCTGGGCGTCGACCATGCGGGCCGCGGTCTCCTCCCACAGGCCGTACCCCGCCCGGTCCGTCGCGGCCAGTCCGCCGCGCAGCAGGTCGCCCAGGCGCCGTTCCAGCTCCTGGGCGCCGCCCGTGACCCGCTCCGCGCGGCGCTCCGCCCGCCTTCTGGCGGCGTCCGTGTCGACGGGCCCCCGCGTGCCGTCACCGCTCACCGCGGAGCTGCCGCCCTTCTGCGCCGCGCGTGCGCGTCGGCCCGCGAGCCACTCCGCGACCCAGTCGGCCGGCTCGGCGGGCCGGAACGCGGCGTCGCCGGACGCCCGGAGCAGCAACAGCCCGAGCGCGTGCTTGCACGGGAACTTCCGGCTCGGGCAACTGCACGCGTAGGCAGGTCCCGTGGTGTCGACGATCGTCCGATAGGGCGTGCTTCCGCTTCCCATGCACAGGCCCCAGATCGCACCCGTCGCGTCGCACCCCGTGCCGGACCACGGACCGGCCGCGCCGAGCCGGGTGCCCGCCTTGCGTGAAGCCGCGTCAGGAGCCAGTGCCAGCACCTGTTCCGCCGACCAGCGCGCCACCGGGGCACCGGTGGGCGAGGTCTCTCCCCCGTGAGATAGCTGCATGTCTCCGACGGTAGGGGGCGCCACTGACAATCCCCCTCCGACCTGCTCCGACCTGCGAAGCAGCGGTTTGAGGGGGGATTTGACTTCGCCCTGCCTTTGCGTTTCTCTGCGGTTTCCGCGTACGGAACGGATCCGGGCGCGGGCCGATCCAGGGGGGATCTCAGATGAACCGCACCACCCGCACCGCCCGTACCACCCGCGCCCTCGCGGTCTCCGTCCTCGTGCTCGGACTCGGGGCCTGCTCGGCCGAGTCCGTGGACGAGGCGGTCGGCAAGGCGGTCGACACCACCGTGGACGAGACCTACGAGGTCACGTACGAGGTCACCGGCACGAGCGTCGACGAGATCACGTACCACGGGGGCGGCGGCGAGGCCATGGAGCCCGAGCTGGAGACCGTCACCAAGCCGACCCTGCCGTGGAAGAAGACCGTGAAGCTGCGCGGCATCATGCCGCCCGCCGTCACGCCGCTGGCCCTGGAGGCGGGTGGCGCCGACGTCACGTGCTCCATCACCTACAAGGGCAAGGTGATCAAGGAGGCGAAGGGCGAGGGCATGCTCGCGGCGGGCGGTTGTGTCGCCGTGTCGCCGATCGTGGGCTGACCGGCCTGGTCCGGTCCGGTCCGGTCCGGATCGGGCCGGACCAGACCGGGCCGGCAAGGGTGCCGGGTTCCCGGGGGGATGGGGGCCACGCGCTCGTGAACGGGCTCTGACCTGCGGTCAGGGCCCGTTGTCAGTGGCATGGTGCACGGTGGTAACCAGATCAGGACGACCGATCTGGAGGGGGAGCCATGACCGTGTCCAGCACCACCGCAGCCGTCGAGCCGGAGGCGGGCGCGCAGGTTCTGCGCCCGCACGCGGAGGACGCGTTCGCCGACGAGCTGAAGGCGCTCGCGGCGGCCGACGACCGTCCCAGGCCCGCCCGTTGGCGGCTGTCGCCGTGGGCCGTCGCCACCTATCTGCAGGGCGGGACCCTGCCGGACGGGACGGTGATCACGCCGAAGTACGTGGGCCCGCGCCGCCTGGTCGAGGTGGCCGTGACCACGCTCGCCACCGACCGGGCACTGCTCCTTCTCGGCGTCCCCGGCACGGCCAAGACCTGGGTGTCCGAGCACCTCGCCGCCGCCGTCAGCGGTGACTCGACGCTGCTCGTCCAGGGCACCGCGGGCACGCCCGAGGAAGCCGTCCGCTACGGGTGGAACTACGCGCAACTGCTGGCCCACGGCCCCAGCCGCGAGGCCCTGGTGCCCAGTCCGCTGATGCGGGCCATGTCCGAGGGCATGACCGCCCGGGTCGAGGAGCTGACCCGTATCCCCGCCGATGTGCAGGACTCGCTCATCACGATCCTGTCCGAGAAGACGCTCCCCGTCCCCGAGCTGGGGCAGGAGGTCCAGGCCGTCCGCGGGTTCAACCTCATCGCCACGGCCAACGACCGGGACCGCGGCGTCAACGAGCTGTCCAGCGCCCTGCGCCGCCGCTTCAACACCGTGGTGCTGCCCCTGCCCGAGACCCCGGACGCCGAGGTCGACATCGTGTCCCGGCGCGTCGACCAGATCGGCCGCTCGCTCGACCTGCCCGCCGCCCCGGAAGGGCTGACCGAGATCCGGCGCGTGGTGACGGTCTTCCGCGAACTGCGCGACGGGGTGACCACCGACGGGCGCACCAAGCTCAAGTCCCCCTCCGGCACGCTCTCCACGGCCGAGGCGATCTCCGTCGTCACGAGCGGCCTCGCACTCGCCGCACACTTCGGCGACGGCGTCCTGCGCCCCGGCGATGTCGCGGCCGGCATCCTCGGCGCGGTCGTACGGGACCCCGCGGCGGACCGGGTGGTCTGGCAGGAGTATCTGGAGACCGTGGTCCGCGAGCGGGACGGCTGGAAGGACTTCTACCGCGCCTGCCGCGAGGTGTCCGCATGACGCGAGGTGTCCGCATGAGCGGCGCGGTGGTGGCCGGCGCCCGGACGCCCGGCCGCACCGCGACCGGGCCGGTCGCCGGGCCGGCCGATGGGCCCTGGCTCCTGGGGGTGCGGCACCACGGCCCCGGGTCGGCCCGCGCGGTCCTCGCCGCGCTCCGGGAAGCCCGTCCCGCCGTCGTCCTCATCGAGGGGCCGCCCGAAGGCGACGCGCTGGTGCCTCTGGCCGCCGACCCGGGGATGCGGCCGCCCGTGGCGCTGCTCGCCCACGCCGTGGACGATCCGGGGCGGGCCTCCTTCTGGCCGATGGCCGCGTTCTCGCCCGAGTGGGTGGCCCTCCGCTGGGCCCTCGATCACGACGTCCCGGTCCGCTTCATCGACCTGCCCGCCGCCCACTCCCTCGCGCTCAAGGAGCCCGCGCCCGAGGGGCCGGGGGAGGGGCCCGAGCGGGCCGAGCACGCCCAGGAGGAGGTCACGCCGGTCGTCGACCCGATCCGGGTGCTCGCCGAGACCGCCGGATACGACGATCCCGAGCGCTGGTGGGAGGACGTCGTCGAGCACCGCTCATCGGGCGGCGACCACGGCTCGCCGGGCGTCGACGGCACCGGCCGCGGAGGTATCGCGGACGACGGTGACGCAGCCTCCGAGGGCGCGCGCCCCGGGGGCACTCCCGGCGAGGCCCTCGCGCCGTTCGTCGCGCTGGCCGAGGCCATGAGCGCGCTCCGCGAAGCGTACGGGGACGGCGGGCAGCCGCGTGACGCGGTGCGCGAGGCGTACATGCGGATCCAGTTGCGGGCCGCGCGCAAGGAGTTCGGGGACGACGTGGCCGTCGTCTGCGGCGCCTGGCATGTGCCCGCTCTCGCCGCGCGCACCACCCTCGCCGCCGACCGCGCGCTGCTCAAGGGCCTCCCGAAGGTCAAAACGGATCTGACCTGGGTGCCGTGGACCCATCGCCGCCTCGCCCGGCAGAGCGGATACGGGGCCGGGATCGACTCGCCCGGCTGGTACGGGCACCTCTTCGAGGCGGCCGACCGGCCGATCGAGCGCTGGATGACCAAGGTCGCCGGACTGCTGCGCGACGAGGACCGGCCCGTCTCCACCGCCCATGTCATCGAGGCCGTCCGGCTCGCCGAGACCCTCGCCGCCCTCCGGGGCCGCCCGCTGGCGGGCCTGGGGGAGACGACCGATGCCGTGCGGGCTGTCATGTGCGAGGGGTCCGACGTCCCCCTCGCCCTCGTCCGGGACCGGCTGATCGTCGGCGAGAGCCTCGGCGAAGTCCCGGACACCGCCCCGGCCGTCCCGTTGCAACGGGACCTGACCCGCAGCCAGCGCACCCTCCGGCTCAAACCGGAGGCATCGGAACGCCAACTGGACCTCGACCTGCGCAGGGAGACCGACGCCGCCCGCAGCCACCTCCTGCACCGGCTGCGCCTCCTCGACGTCGGCTGGGGCGACCCGGTCGCCGGGCCGGGCAGCACCGGCACCTTCCGGGAGAGCTGGCGGCTGAGCTGGGAACCGGAACTGCACGTCCGGGTCGCGGAGGCCGGCGTGTGGGGCACGACCGTGCTCACCGCCGCCACCGCGAAGGCCGCGTCGCAGGCCGTGGCGGCGACCGCGCTGGCCGATGTCACCGCACTCGCCGAGCACTGCCTCCTGGCCGAACTGCCCGATGCCCTGCCCGTCGTCATGAAGGCCCTCGCCGACCGGGCCGCACTCGACGCGGACGTCGGCCACCTCGCGGACGCACTGCCCGCCCTGGCCCGCTCCCTGCGGTACGGGGACGTGCGCTCCACGGACACGGCGGCGCTCACGGAGGTCGCCGCCGGACTCGCCGAGCGGATCTGCGTCGGTCTGCCGCCCGCCTGCACCGGCCTCGACCCGGACGGCGCCGAGGCGCTGCGCGGTCGGGTGGAGGCCGTCCACGGGGCGATCGGCCTGCTGGACACCGGGGCGGAGCCCGGCCAGGGCCTCCGCGGACGCTGGGACGCCGTCCTGCACAAGCTGGCGGCCCGGGACACGGTCGCCGGAATCATCAGGGGCAGGGCCACCCGGCTGCTCCTGGACGAGGGCCGGCTGCCGGAGGACGAGGCGGCCCGGCTGATGGGCCTGGCGCTCTCGCCCGGAACGCCGCCCGCCGACGCCGCCGCCTGGATCGAGGGGTTCGTCGGCGGCACGTCGGGCGGCGGCATGCTCCTGATCCACGACGAGCGGCTCCTCGGCCTCGTCGACGCCTGGCTGACCGGTGTCCCCGCCGACCTGTTCACCGATGTGCTGCCGCTGCTGCGCCGCACCTTCTCCGCGTACGAACCGGGCGTACGGCGCACCCTCGGCGAGCTGGTCCGGCGCGGCCCCGTGCCCGAGGGCGCCCGGCGGGACGACGCCTTCCCGGTGACCGGGGGCTTCGGGCCCGGTCTCGACCGGGCCAGGGCCGACGCGGTCGAACCGGTGCTGCGCCTGCTGCTCGGCCGTCCGCCCGAGCCCGCGGAGGCGGCCGTATGACGACGACCGGAACGGCCATGCAGACGGACCCGAGGACGGACCCGATGGGGGAGACGATGGAGCGGACGACCACGGCCACGCACACCCCGCACACCTCGCCCGCGCCGCCCGATGCCGAACGGCTGCGGCGCTGGCGGATGGTGCTCGGCGCGGACAGCGCCGACAGCACGGAACGCGCCCTCACCGGCCAGGACGCGGCGATGGACCGTGCGCTGAACGCGCTGTACGGCGGGGGCGGCGGGAAGAAGCCCAACGGCCGTGGCACCGGCGGCCGTTCTGCGGGGCTCGGCGCGTCGGCGCCCTCCGTCGCCCGCTGGCTCGGCGACATCCGGACCTACTTCCCCAGTTCCGTGGTCCAGGTCATGCAGCGCGACGCGATCGACCGGCTCGGCCTGGCGACCCTGCTCCTGGAGCCGGAGACGCTGGAGGCGGTCGAGCCGGACGTCCATCTCGTCGGCACCCTGCTGTCCCTCGACAAGGCGATGCCCGAGACGACGAAGGAGACCGCCCGCGCTGTCGTCCGCAAGGTCGTCGAGGACCTGGAGGCGCGGCTGGAGAGCCGTACCAGGGCCACCCTGACCGGTGCCCTGGACCGTTCGGCGCGGATCAGCCGGCCGCGCCACCGGGACATCGACTGGGACCGCACCATCCGGGCCAACCTCAAGAACTACCTGACGCTCCCGGCCCCGGACACCGCGACGACGGCCGGGGCAACAGGGGCAGCAGGGAAGACCGGGGCGGCCGGGGCAACAGGGACGACGACGGGCACGGTCGTGCCGGAGCGCCTCATCGGCTACGGCCGTTCCTCCCGGTCCGCCAAGAAGGACATCGTCCTGTGCGTCGACCAGTCGGGGTCGATGGCCGCTTCCGTCGTCCACGCCTCGGTCTTCGGCGCGGTGCTCGCCTCCATGCGCACCCTCTCGACCCGGCTCGTCGTCTTCGACACGGCGGTCGTCGACCTCACGGACCAGCTCGACGACCCGGTCGACGTCCTCTTCGGCATCCAGCTCGGCGGCGGCACCGACATCAACCGGGCGCTGGCCTACTGCCAGTCGAGGATCACCCGCCCCGCCGACACCGTCGTCGTCCTCATCAGCGATCTCTACGAGGGCGGCATACGCGACGAGATGCTCAAGCGGGTCGCCGCCATGAAGGCGTCCGGCGTGCAGTTCGTGACGCTGCTCGCCCTCTCCGACGAGGGGGCGCCGGCGTACGACCACGAGCACGCGGCGGCGCTCGGAGCGCTGGGCACACCCGCGTTCGCCTGTACGCCGGATCTCTTCCCGGACGTCATGGCTGCCGCGATCGAGAAGAGACCACTGCCCATACCGGACAAGGAGCACCAACCGTAGCCAGGGACTTGCGTGACCCCCACGGGCTCGTGCAAGCATCGGCACCGTCGTTCGCGGAGGGGTGCATTCCGCTGCCCTCCGCCGCCACACTCCCGCGTACCAGGAGCCCACCCGAGGTGACCGCAACCGCCGCTGCCCACGCAGCCGTCGATCCGCGCCCGGCGCGCGGGACGGCGGGGCGTCGCGCGGTACAGGTCGTGCTGTTCCTCGGCGGGCTGCTGGCCCTGGGCCTTCTCGCGGGCGGCCGAGCGGAAGCGCAGGAGCGTTCGGACCCGGGTCGGCTCACCGCCTCCGTGGCGGAGACCGTGACGGGTGTCGGCCAGGTCGAGAAGCCGAGGGTCGACCACGCCGTGAAGCCGGTGGCCGAACCGGCCGTGGAGCCGGTGGCCGCATCAGTCGTCGAGCCGGACGACCGAGCCGTACGCCATCAGGCCGCACAGCACGGATCCGCACAGCACGGATCCGCACCCCACGGATTCGCAGAGCACCGAGCCGTACAGCACCGAATCGTGCAGCCCGAGCCCGAGCCCGAGCCCGAGCCCGAGCCCGAGCCCGAGCCCGAGCCCGAGCCCGAGCCCGTACGGAACGCGACCGTGGCATCTTCCGCGGCACGTTCGGCGGCACCGGCCACGAAGCCGGTCACGGAGCCCGTCGACACCGTCGCGGCCGCCGGTCCCGTCGTCTCCGCACCCGCACCCGCCTCCGCACCCGCCCCCGTGCGCGATGCCCGTGATGCCGTGGTCGGGGGAGCGGGCGACGCCGTCGAACGGATCACCGGAGAGGCGCGGCCCCTGGTGGCGGCCGTGCTCCCCCCGCTGCTCTCCGTACTGCCGGAGCTGCCCGCGCCCGGCGGTGCTCCGGACGCACCCGGTGCGCCGGGTGCTCCGTCACCTTCCGCTCCGGACACCGGCCGTGGTGCCGGGGGCCCCAGCACGCCCGGCGACGCCGGCGCGGGCGCCTCGGCCGAGCGCGCGGCCGGTGGTCATGGCCGGAGCACCGGGACAGCGGGCCTCGTCCCGGTCGTGGCGGACCGGTCCGGCACGCCGCACGCCGGGCACGCGCAGCTCACCGCGCCCACGCCGACGCTCCCGCCCACACGGGACCGGGCTCCCTTCGCCCCCTGCGGCGACTTCGCACGCACGGCGGTGGCCGATGCCCAGGGGCCGCGCGGCGGCGACCTGCACGCGACCCCCGTCCCGGGGTCTCCGTACGCCGCGCTCGCCGGGGGAGCCGGGCTCCCCGCGACCGCCGCCCCGATCACCGACAGATCCGGCGAGATCCTCGAATTCCCCGGCTAGGGCAGGCCGTTCCCCCGCCTCGACCTGCCGCGCGGGGGCGGAACAGGTCTGCCCGCGTCCGGACGAATCCTCCGGACAGCCGAACATCTTCGAAGGATCTGACACACCCCATGCACAAGAACATGCGCCGATCCATAGCCGTCGCCGCCACCGCCACCGGTATGTGGGCGCTCGGCACCGCCGCGGCCAGCGCGGCCGAGCTGCCCGTGTCCGTACCGCTGTCCACCCCGGATCTGACGGCCGAGACCCCCGACGCGACGGAGGCCGACGCGACGGAGGTCGTCGAGGACGTCACCGACGCCAAGGTGGTCAAGGACGCCAAGGCCGTTACCGACGTCAAGGCCGTCACCAAGGCCGTCGACCGTTCCGGCGGCGCCAAGGACACGCTGACGGAGGCCGGGAACAAGGCCGCCGAGGCCGCCGAGGCCGCTGGTGCGGCCGACGTACGGGACAGCCTCCCGTCGCAGACCCCGGAGTTCCCGCAGACCCCGGAGTTCCCGCAGGCACCCGAGGTCCCGCAGCTCGGTGACGTACAGCACCAGCAGGTGCCCGGAGCCGGTCACCTCCCCGACGCGCAGGTCCCCGACGCGCAGGTCCCCGACGCGCAGTTCCCCGACGCGGGCATCCCCGACGCGGGCATCCCCGATGCTCAGCTTCCCGACGCGCGGTTCCCGGCCGTGCCGGTCGACGAGATCGACTACCTCTTCGGGCCGATCGAGCAGATCCCCGGCTACGCGCAGAGCCAGGTGCCGGCCGCCGTCCAGGGTTCGCTGGCCGAGGCCGGGCCCGTCGTCGAGCAGACGTCCGACTCCGTGCTGCCGCCGCTCGCCGCGGACGCGGTCGGCGTCGCCGTCCCGGTCGTCGGGCAGGCGGTCGGTGACGTCGGCACGCTCGCGCAGGGCGCCGTCGGCGAGGTCGCGCCGTTCGCCCAGGGTGTCGTCGGCGATGCCGCCGCCCCCTTCGTGCAGGGCGTCACGACCGAGGTCCAGCCGCTGGCGTACGGGGTCACCGGTGCGGCCGTGCCGTTCGCCGAGGGCGTCGTGTCCGAGGTCCAGCCGCTCGCGCAGGGGCTGACCGGGGACGCGGTCGCGCCGTTCGCCCGGGGGGGCACCGCCCAGGTGCAGCCGCTGGCCGAGGGAGTCGGGGCGCAGGCCCGGCCGTTCGCGGGCGGTCTGGCGGACTCGGTCCGCGAGGACGCCCGCCCCGCCGTCGGCAACGCGACCGCCGGCGTCCAGGGCCTCACCTCCGTCGCCCCGTCCTTCGTGACGGACACGGTGCCCGGGCGGTAACCGGACGAGCGGGCGCCCACGGCGCACGCGCCGTGGGCGATTCACCGCACCGGAGTACCGGGCCCCAGGGGACCCGGGCCGGGTGTTCCGGTGCCCCGACAGCCCTTCCCGGCCCCTGGCGAGCCCCGTCCGGGGGCCGGGAAGGGCCACCCCCTGTGACCGTTATCACCGCTCAGGTGTGATCTGCGATTTAGGGTCACACGGAGCGCGGGGATAACCTGCCGGATGGACATGCCGCGTACGCGGACACCGTGTATGCCTCCCTTGTGACAGCGCAGTCACGTTGCCCTTCGCGGCACGCCCACGCAGAAGAACGAACCGCGAGACCACTAAAAGGGACGGACGCGCGTGGACCTGTTCGAGTACCAGGCGAGGGACCTCTTCGCCAAGCACGGTGTACCGGTGCTGGCCGGTGAAGTCATCGACACGCCTGAGGCAGCCCGCGAGGCGACCGAGAAGCTGGGCGGCAAGTCGGTCGTCAAGGCGCAGGTGAAGGTCGGCGGCCGCGGCAAGGCCGGTGGCGTCAAGCTGGCCGCCGACGCCGACGAGGCGGTCGCCCGGGCGACCGACATTCTCGGTATGGACATCAAGGGCCACACGGTCCACAAGGTGATGATCGCCGAGCTGTCGCCGGAGATCGAGGCGGAGTACTACGTCTCGTACCTTCTCGACCGCACCAACCGCACCTTCCTGGCCATGGCCTCGGTGCAGGGCGGCATGGACATCGAGGAGGTCGCGGAGAAGACCCCCGAGGCCCTCGCGAAGGTCCCGGTCGACTCCAACTCCGGCGTCGACATCGTCAAGGCCCGCGAGATCGTGGCCCAGGCGAAGTTCCCGGCCGACGTGGCCGAGGGTGTCGCCGAGGCCATGGTGACCCTGTGGAAGACCTTCGTCGCCGAGGACGCCCTCCTCGTCGAGGTCAACCCGCTGGTGAAGACCAAGGACGGCCGCATCCTGGCGCTGGACGGCAAGGTCTCGCTCGACGAGAACGCCGACTTCCGCCAGCCGGAGCACGAGGCTCTGGAGGACAAGGCCGCAGCCGACCCGCTCGAGGCTGCCGCCAAGGCCAAGAACCTCAACTACGTCAAGCTGGACGGCGAGGTCGGCATCATCGGTAACGGCGCCGGCCTGGTCATGTCGACCCTGGACGTCGTCGCGTACGCCGGTGAGAACCACGGCAACGTGAAGCCCGCCAACTTCCTCGACATCGGTGGCGGCGCCTCCGCCGAGGTCATGGCGAACGGCCTGGAGATCATCCTCGGCGACCCGGACGTCAAGTCCGTCTTCGTCAACGTCTTCGGTGGCATCACCGCCTGTGACGAGGTCGCCAACGGCATCGTGCAGGCGCTCGCGCTCCTGGAGTCCAAGGGCGAGAAGGTCGAGAAGCCGCTGGTCGTGCGTCTCGACGGCAACAACGCGGAGCTGGGTCGCAAGATCCTCTCCGACGCCAACCACCCGCTCGTTCAGCGCGTGGACACCATGGACGGCGCGGCCGACAAGGCCGCCGAGCTCGCCGCGGCTGCGAAGTAAGGGACGAGGGACTCCAACACCATGGCTATCTTCCTCACCAAGGACAGCAAGGTCATCGTCCAGGGGATGACCGGCGCCACGGGCATGAAGCACACCAAGCTCATGCTGGGTGACGGCACCAACATCGTCGGTGGCGTCAACCCGCGCAAGGCCGGTACGTCCGTCGACTTCGACGGCACCGAGGTCCCGGTCTTCGGCTCCGTCAAGGAAGCGATGGAGAAGACCGGCGCGAACGTGTCCGTCCTCTTCGTCCCGCCGGCCTTCTCCAAGGCCGCCGTCGTCGAGGCGATCGACGCCGAGATCCCGCTCGCGGTCGTCATCACCGAGGGCATCGCCGTTCACGACTCCGCCGCCTTCTGGGCGTACGCGAACGAGAAGGGCAACAAGACCCGGATCATCGGCCCGAACTGCCCCGGTCTCATCACCCCGGGCCAGTCCAACGCCGGCATCATCCCGGGCGACATCACCAAGCCCGGCCGCATCGGTCTCGTGTCCAAGTCCGGCACGCTGACCTACCAGATGATGTACGAGCTCCGTGACATCGGCTTCTCCTCCGCCGTCGGCATCGGTGGCGACCCGGTCATCGGTACGACGCACATCGACGCCCTCGCGGCGTTCGAGGCCGACCCCGACACCGACCTCATCGTGATGATCGGCGAGATCGGCGGCGACGCCGAGGAGCGTGCCGCCGACTTCATCAAGGCGAACGTCACCAAGCCGGTCGTTGGCTACGTCGCGGGCTTCACCGCCCCGGAGGGCAAGACCATGGGCCACGCCGGCGCCATCGTCTCCGGCTCCTCGGGCACCGCCCAGGCGAAGAAGGAGGCCCTGGAGGCCGCCGGCGTCAAGGTCGGCAAGACGCCGACCGAGACCGCCAAGCTGGCGCGCGAGATCCTCGGCGCCTGACGCGGGCCGCAGGGACACGCGTACACGGCGCGGGCCCGCACCCCTCTCGATCAGGAGTGCGGGCCCGCGCCGTTCGCGTACGCCGTCGGCCGCCGGTCTCAGCGGAGTTCCGGCACCAATCGTTCCGGGCCGTGCGCCAACTGCTCGCTCAGCGACTTCTGCAGTTGCAGGTCCTGCGCCGTAAGCTGCTGCGGACCGCCGCGCGGCGGTACGCCTCCGACCCGTTCCGGGGGCGAGATCGGCTGCTCGTAGTGGGTGGGCGCGGTGTGCAGGGTCAGCCCGGTGACGGCGATGAGCAGGGCGACGCCCGCGACGGCGGCCCGGGTCCACAGCCGGGCCTTGTTCTCGCTGCCGGTGCGCACGGCACGGGCCGGTGGCGGTACGGGTACGTGCTCGGCGCGGGCGAGGCCGCCGAGCCGCTCGTGCAGCAGGGCCGACTGCTCGGCGGGCGAGTCGGCGTCCGCCAGCTCGGGGAGCCGTTCGGCGACGGCGGCCCGGGCGGTCATCAGACGGCCCGCCGCCGCCGGGGTGCTGGCCTCCGTCTCGGCCGCGGTCTCCGGCAGGTCCAGCCCGATCCCGTCGTACAGGAGCAGCGTGCGCCGGTAGGCCGGGGGCAGAGCGAGCAGCGCGTCGAACAGCGCCCGCTTGCCCGGTTCCGTGGGCGGGGCGTCGGGGTGCCGGTGCGTGCGGCGCAGCCGGTGCCAGGGCGACATCGCGTACTCGTACGCCGCCGCGCGTACCCAGCCGCCCGGGTCCCGGTCGACGGCCACCTCGGGCCAGCGCTGCCAGGCCAGTTCGAAGGCGCGCTCGACGGACTCGCGGGCCAGGGCGCGGCGGCCGGTCAGCAGATAGGTCTGCCGGACGAGGCCGGGGGCGGTGCCGGCGTACAGCTCGTCGAACGCCTCGGCGGGGGAGACGCGCCGCTCGCCGGGCGCCTCCGCGGACGGGGCCGGCCGCGGATCGGTGGGTGGTGCCTCGGGCGGTGCCGCAGGCGAGGCTTTGGGTGGTGCCGCGGGCGGGGCCTCGGGCAGGGGAGGGGGATCGGTCGGTTCGGGCCCGGCCGGGCCCGCTGCCGCCGGGCCCGCTGCCGCCGGACTCGCCACCGCCGCGCCAGCCGCTGCTGCCGCCTTCGCGGTCACCGCCGTGTGCTTCGCCGCGTGTTTCGCCGTGGGCTTCTCGGTGCGCTTCGCCGTGTGCTTCGCGGTGGGCTTCTCGGTGTGCCTCGTCGTGGGCTTCACGGTGGGCTTCACCGCCGGTTCGGGGGCGATGAGTTTGGCGTACAGCGCACGCTTGCGTCCGCGCGGGCTCGTGCGCCCCGTCTCCCAGGAGCGCACAGTGGCGCGCGTGACGCCGACTGCCGCCGCCACCTCCTCCTCGCTCAACGATTTCGCCTCGCGCAGTCTGCGGCGCTCCTTGGGGGAGGGCAGCGGCCGCACGGCGGCCTCGTCGGTCGTGCTCCGGGTCATGGACGGCCCCCGGCAGCACCGCGCTGGGTGAAAAAGTACATAAACGTATATTGAGCGACACAGCGGCTCTTCGCGCGTTACGCGAAATAAGCGCGTGTCGTTGGCAGCATGGGCCGCGTGACCCAAATGACGCAACGCAGCCCGCAGGTGACGGTGCGGCGGAACCGCACCCTTGCCCTGGCCTCCGCCCTGGTGAAGGGCGTCGTCGCCGCCGGGCTCGGCCTCGGGGCGCTGACGGTGCTGGTCATGGTGGTGTGGATCAGCTCCCCGTACCCGGACAGCGGACCGGGCGGGGCGCTGCGCGCGGCGGCGGGGGTCTGGCTGCTCGCGCACGGTGCCGGGCTCGTGCGGCCCGACACGCTGAGCGGTGTCCCCGCGCCCGTCGGCGTGGTCCCGTTGCTGCTCGTGCTGGGCCCGGTCTGGCTGGCGCACCGCGCGGCGCGGGACGTGGCGGAGGTGCGGGAGGAGCCGCGGGAGGGGGCACGGGCGGAACCGCCGGAAGGGGCTCGTGGAGGGGGACGGGAGGGGGCGCGGGAGAGGTCGGCCGGGCCCTCGCGGGCGGGCGCGTTCTGTGCGGTGACCGCCGGATATCTGCTGGTCGTCGCGGGGGCGGCGGCCTATGCGCGGGGCGGCCCCTTCTACGCGGACCCGGACACGCTGGCGTTCCCGGTGGCGCTGCTGGTGGCCGGCGCGGCGGCCGCCGGGGTGTGGACGGCGGCCGGGCGCCCGCTCGGGCCCGCGCCGTCCTGGTCGCCCCTGGCGGTCCAGGAGGCCGTCGCGCGGACCCTCTTCCGGCACCGGGCCGAGGCGGCGTTCCGGTCGGCGGCGGCTGGGGTGACGGTGCTGCTCGGGGGCGGTGCGCTGCTGGTCGCGGTGGCGCTCGGCCGGAACGCGGCGGCGGCCCAGGACGCGTTCCTCGGGCTCGCGGGCGACTGGTCGGGGCGCGTCGCCGTGCTCCTGCTGGCCGCCGCGCTCGCACCGAACGCCGCACTGTGGGGAGCGGCGTACGGGCTGGGGCCCGGCTTCTCGCTCGGTACGGGGGCCACCGCCACCCCGCTGGGCCTCGACGGAACCCCCGCGCTGCCCCGCTTCCCCCTGCTCGCGGCGGTGCCGGACCAGGGGCCGGGCGCCCTGCCGAACTGGGCGGCCCTCGCGGTGCCGGTGGCGGCGGCACTGGCGGTCGCCTGGTTCGTCGTGCGCAGGGCCGCGCCCGTCGACGCGCCCGCCGCCCGGGCCTGGAGCCCGCGCGAGACGGTGCTGGTGACCCTGCTCGCCGCGCTCGGGTGCGGCGGGGGAACGGCGCTGCTCACGGCGGTGGCCGGCGGGCCGATCGGGACCGGGGCGCTGAGCGCGTTCGGCCCGGTGTGGTGGCTGACCGGCCCGGCCGCACTGGTGTGGACGGCCGTCATCGGCGTACCGGCGGCCCTGCTGCTGCGCCTGTGGCGACTGCGTACCCCGGGCTGGGCCTGGCGCCGGGACGTTCCGGAAGCGGACGATGCCCCGACGGCCGGGACCGAGGCCGGGAGAGGAGGGGAAGAGGGCAAAGGCGAAGAGGGTGAGGACGAGGAAGGCGGTGTTCCCGGGCGTCCGTGCCGGTGGTGGGCGCCCTGGCGCGGGCGGCGCGGCGCGGCGGGCGAGGCCGGCGAGGCGGGGCCGGGCGGTCCCGCGTCACCGGCCGCCTCCTCCGTACCGGCGCCCGGCTCGGCGCCGGAGGCGGCATCCGGCTTCGAGCCGTACGACTTCCTGCCGACCGACCCGTGGCACGGGAAGGACGGCTCCTGGCACGGGAAGGACGGCTTCTGGCACGGGAAGGACGGTCCCTGGCACGGGAAGGACAGCAGGGAGGCCCGCTGGGCCTCCCTGAAGCAGGGCTCCGGCGGACTCATGGCCGAATTCCCCGCCGATCGCACGGCCGACGGTGCCGGTCGCACCCCTGACGGCACCGGCCCCGGCCCGGACCGCCCGGCGGCGGATCCGGGCGGTCCGGCCCCTACTCCTTGACGCCGAAGAACGGCTCCAGCGGCTTCGGCAGCTTGTCGTTGCAGGCCACCGAGGCGGACTTGGTCAGGGCGTCGTTCACGCACGTGTAGTAGTCGCGGTAGACCAGCTGCACGGTGTACGACGTCACCACGATGAGCAGCGCCAGCAGCGCGGTCACCAGGCCGCCGACCGCCGTCGTCGTGTGATGCCTGCTGCTGACGTTCGACGGGGCGGCGGGCGAGGCGGGGTTGGCGGGGTTGGCGGGCGCGGCCGTGGCCGCCGAGCCGCCGTCCGTCGCCGAGCGGTCCGTGGCGGACGCGTTCTTCAGGGGCGTACGGAGCGCGCTGATCGCCCAGTACGTCGCGAGCGCGCCCAGCAGCAGGGCGATCTCGGGGAAGTCGAAGAGGGCGAAGAAGAAGGCCCACATACCGCCCAGGGCCGCGTAACGGGCGCGCCGTTGTGCGGGGTCCGTGGGGTCCCAGCGCAGCCCGCCCGGGCCGCGGTCGTTCCCGCCCTTGCCCCCCGGGCCGCCCGCGCCGTTCCCGCCGGGACGGCCACCGAAACCGCCGCTGCCCCGGCCGGGCTGCTGGTCGCTCCACTGGCTGCCCCAGGCCGGGCGGTCACCGCCGGAGCCGGAGCCGGAGCCGTCGTCATCCTGCTCGTCCGACCCCCGGTCCGGGGCGACGGAGGGGCGGCGCGGCTGCCACGGCTGGTCCGGCCGGTCCGCGGGCGGGGCGGCGAAGGGGTTCTCCTCCTGCGGCTTCCCGGCGGAACCGGAGTCCGGCGACGAGGACTGGCGTTCCCGCATCAGCAGAGCGGACCGCTCCGGGAGGGGGAAGCGGAAGGCGGTGCGACGGCGTCGGTCCGGCATGTGGTGAACGTCTTCCCCATCTCGTCATGTCCGCCCGCGAGGACGGTTCCTCCGCCCACGAGGACGGCTCTCTTCCGCCCGCGAGGACGGTTTCGTTCGCCCGTGAGGACGGTTCTCTTCCGCCCGCGGGGACGGTTCGTCCGCCCGCAGGGCGGTTTGGTCCGCCCGGTGGACGGCTCACTGCCCCCTGACGCTACCTCCCGGTCACGCCCCCGTCCCGTGGGGGCCGTCGGGTGTGCCGGTATCGTTGCTGACGGTCGGCCCGTTCGTAGGGTTCCCCGTATCGGGCGAGGCTATTGCTTCGTACGACCCTACAAAGAGCATGCCGCACCTGCGTCACCACGCGGTCATCACGTGAGAAAGGGCCCCGACGTGGCCTCCCCGCCCACCCCCGCCCCTCCTGCCCGGCTGGTCGTGCTGGTCTCCGGATCCGGTACGAATCTCCAGGCGCTCCTGGACGCCATCGGCGACGACCCCGAGGGGTACGGGGCGCGGATCGTCGCGGTCGGCGCCGACCGCTTCGGGACCGGGGGCGCGGAGCGGGCGGAGCGGGCCGGAATCCCCACGTTCGTGTGCCGGGTCAAGGATCACGCGACCCGCGCCGAGTGGGACGAGGCGCTCGCCGCACAGGTCGCCGCGCACCGTCCCGACCTCGTCGTCTCCGCCGGTTTCATGAAGATCGTCGGCCCGGCGTTCCTCGCCGCCTTCGGCGGCCGGACCGTCAACACCCACCCCGCCCTGCTGCCCAGCTTCCCCGGCGCCCACGGAGTGCGGGACGCACTCGCGTACGGCGTCAAGGTCACGGGCTGCACCGTCCACTTCGTCGACGACGGTGTCGACACCGGTCCGATCATCGCGCAGGGCGTGGTCGAGGTGACCGAGGAGGACACCCCGGAGGGCGAAGCCGCCCTCCACGAACGCATCAAGGAAGTCGAGCGCTCGCTGCTCGTCGAGGCCGTGGGGCGGATCGCCCGTGACGGCTGTCGCATTGAGGGACGAAAGGTTCATCTCGGTCATGTCGGTGAATAAGCCCATCCGCCGCGCCCTGGTCAGTGTCTACGACAAGACGGGGCTCGAAGACCTCGCCCGCGGTCTGCACGAGGCGGGGGTCGAACTCGTCTCCACCGGCTCGACCGCCGGGAAGATCGCCGCCGCCGGGGTCCCGGTCACCAAGGTCGAGGAGCTCACCGGCTTCCCCGAGTGCCTGGACGGCCGTGTCAAGACGCTGCACCCCCGCGTCCACGCGGGCATCCTCGCCGACCTCCGGCTGGACGCCCACCGCGAGCAGCTCGCCGAGCTGGGCGTGGAGCCGTTCGACCTGGTCGTGGTGAACCTCTACCCGTTCAAGGCGACGGTCGCCTCGGGCGCCTCCGACGACGAGTGCGTCGAGCAGATCGACATCGGCGGCCCCTCGATGGTCCGCGCCGCCGCCAAGAACCACCCCTCCGTGGCCGTCGTCACGAGCCCCGAGCGGTACGCGGACGTCCTCGCGGCCGTGAAGGCGGGCGGCTTCGACCTCACGGCCCGCAAGCGGCTGGCCGCCGAGGCGTTCCAGCACACCGCCGCCTACGACGTGGCCGTCGCCTCCTGGTTCGCGGACGACTACGCCGCCGCCGACGACTCGGGCCTGCCCGAGTTCCTCGGTGACACCTACACGCGCAAGAACGTCCTGCGCTACGGCGAGAACCCGCACCAGCCCGCCGCGCTCTACACCTCCGGCGACGGCGGCCTCGCCGAGGCCGAGCAGCTGCACGGCAAGGAGATGTCCTACAACAACTACACGGACACCGACGCCGCCCGCCGCGCCGCCTACGACCACGCCGAGCCCTGCGTCGCGATCATCAAGCACGCCAACCCGTGCGGGATCGCGATCGGCGCCGACGTCGCCGAGGCGCACCGCAAGGCGCACGCCTGCGACCCGCTCTCCGCGTTCGGCGGCGTCATCGCCGTCAACCGCCCGGTGACGGTCGAGCTGGCCGAGCAGGTCGCGGAGATCTTCACCGAGGTCATCGTCGCCCCGGCCTTCGAGGACGGCGCCGTCGAGGTGCTTGCCCGCAAGAAGAACATCCGCGTGCTGCGCGCCCCCGAAGCCCCCACTGCCGCGTTCGAGGTCAAGCCGATCGACGGCGGCGCCCTGCTCCAGGTCGCCGACCGCCTCCAGGCCGACGGCGACGACCCGGCCAACTGGACGCTCGCCACCGGTGAGGCGCTGTCCGAGGCCGAGCTGCGGGAGCTGGCCTTCGCCTGGAAGGCGAGCCGCGCGGTCAAGTCCAACGCCATCCTGCTCGCCAAGGACGGCGCTTCGGTCGGCGTCGGCATGGGCCAGGTCAACCGGGTCGACTCCGCGAAGCTCGCCGTCGAGCGGGCGGGCGCGGAGCGGGCCGCCGGTTCCTACGCCGCCTCCGACGCGTTCTTCCCCTTCCCCGACGGCCTGGAGATCCTCACGGCCGCCGGTATCAAGGCCGTCGTCCAGCCCGGCGGATCCGTCCGCGACGAGCTGGTCGTCGAGGCCGCGAAGAAGGCGGGCGTGACCATGTACTTCACGGGCACGCGCCACTTCTTCCACTGATCGCCCCTGGTTCCCCCGACCGGGCTTCCCGCACGATCGCCCCGGCGTCCCCCGGCGGCCGCACCCCTTCCCGGGGGTGCGGCCGCCGTCGTGTCCGTCGTACGGAATCCGCTCGCCGCTCTGTTCTAATGACACGGCCGTAGCAATCCCCAGCAGGGACAGTCACCGTGCTTGAGCTGAACAAGAGTGGAACGGACCGGTCCGGGCCGGGGCGCCTGCCCGCCCAGGGCCCGGGGCCCGACGCCGCCCCGGGCACCCGCCCGGCGGCCGGCTCCCCGGGCCCGGACGCCTCCGCCGGCCGCGTACCCCTGCGCCCGTACCTCATCGCCGGCGCCCTGCTGTGCGCGCTCTATTTCCTCTACGCCTACTTCCAGTACGCCCGTTTCGGCTCGCCCTCCTGGGACCTGGGGATCTTCGAGCAGGAGGTCCGGGCGTACGCCGGGTTCGACGCGCCGATCGTCGACATCAAGGGCCCCGGCTATCTGATCCTCGGCGACCACTTCTCCCCGATCGTGGCGCTGCTCGCCCCGCTGTACTGGATCTGGCCGTCCGCCGAGTCCCTGCTGTTCGCCCAGGCCGCGCTGTTCGCCCTGGGAGCGGTCATCGTCGGCCGTACCACCCAGCAGATTCTCGGCGGGCGCTCCGGGCTCTGCGTCACCGTCGCGTACGGACTCTCCTGGGGCATCCAGGAAGCGGTGAAGGCCGACTTCCACGAGATCGCGTTCGCCGTACCGCTGCTGGCCCTCGTCTGCCGGGCCCTGCTCCTGAAGCGGTACACCGCCGCCCTGCTCTGGTCGCTCCCGCTGGTCCTGGTCAAGGAGGACCTCGGCGCGACCGTCGCCGTCGTCGGCTTCCTGCTCTTCGTGTACGGCCGCCGCCTCCAGGGCGCGCTGCTCGCCGCCTTCGGGGTCGCCGCCTTCGTCGTCACCCTCGTCGTCCTCATCCCTGCGGCCAGCAGCGCCGGCCGCTACGACTACTGGACGAAGATCGACAAGAACGGCGAGCAGGACGTCTCGATGCTGGACTCCGTCCTCGGCGCCCTCAACTCCTCGGTCAAGATCGAGATGCTGGTCTTCCTGATCGGCATCACCGCGTTCATGGCGCTGCGTTCACCGCTGACGCTGCTGATCGTTCCGACGCTCGGCTGGCGGCTGCTCTCGCAGGACAGCAACCACTGGGGCATGGTCTGGCACTACAGCGCGATCCTCATGCCGGTGCTCTTCCTCGCGCTGGCCGACGGTGTCCGCCGCAGCCGCGCGTCGCGCCGCCCCTGGCTCGCCTCGTACGCGAAGGTCGCCGTGCCCGTCGCCGCGGCGATCGCCGTCGCGATGACCCAGCACCTGCCGCTGCGCGATCTGCTGCGCCCGGAGACCTACCGCACCGACGACGCCCGCACCCAGGCGGCCCGGGCCGCGCTGGACGCCATCCCGGCCGGGGCGCGGGTCGAGACGGACATCACGCTCATGGCCCACCTCACCTCCGACCGCACCGTCTACTGGGTCGGCGGGGCCCCCGGCACCGCCCCCGACATCGTCGCCATCAACCTGGACTTCGGCTGGTCCCGCCCGATCCAGGACCCGGTGGCGTACGCCGAGCAGCTGCATCCGGAGGCGCGCTACCGGCTCAAGCACCGGGGCGGCAGCTTCGTCGTGATGGAGCGCACGACACCGGAGCCGGCGAAGATCCCGGGCGTACGGGGCGACTGACCGGCCTGCTGCCGCCCGGACACGCCGCGAGGGCCGCACCCCGTGATCGGGTGCGGCCCTCGCGGCATGCCGGAAGTGTCCGGCGCAGGCGTCAGTTGGCCTTGACGACCACGGACGAGCAGACCTTGTCCGCGAACGTCTGCTTCTTCTGGTCCCACAGCGGCCACAGCCAGCCGATGTAGCAGGCGATGCTGTCCAGGAAGTGGGCCAGGCGGCGGACGAAGGCCATGCCGAAGCCGAGCGGACGGCCGTCGGCCTCGCGCAGCAGGCGGATGCCCACGGCCTTCTTGCCGATCGTCTGACCGGTGGTGCCCTCCTGGTACAGCTGCCAGATGGCCACGGCGATGAGGCCCAGGAAGCCGACCACGGCGAGGATCGCGCCGAACGAGTCGCCGACCCCGCTGCCGATGATGACGAGGATGTACGGGACCATCATGACGAGCCCGTCGACGATCAGACCGCCGAAGCGCAGGCCCCAGTGGGCCAGCTCCGGCATGCCGCCGCCGTACCCGGGCTGCTGGCCGCCGTAACCCGGCTGCTGCGGGTAGGCGCCGTAGGGCTGGCCGGGCTGCTGCTGCGGGTAGCCGTAGCCCTGCTGCGGGACGCCCTGCGGAGCCTGCTGCGGGTAGCCGTAACCGGGCTGTCCCTGCGGCGGGCCCTGGGGAGGCTGGCCGGGCTGCTGCCCGTACGGGTTGTTCGGGTCGCCGAAGCTCATAAGGGGTGTTCCTTCAACAGACGTGTGGGGACGAGATGGCCACACGGAGGAAGGACATCGATCAGCGGCCCGCCCCCCGTACAACCGCGGCCTTCATCGTTATAAGCGGAACCCCGTTTGTCCAGTCCGGGGCCCGGGACGTTGTGCAAGTGCAATGTCCCGTACGGGCGTGGCACCGGCAATTGGTATGCGGGCGGGGTCATCCGCGAGGATGGGCCCATGACTGCCCAGATTCTCGATGGCAAGGCCACCGCTGCCGCGATCAAATCCGATCTGACCGTCCGTGTGGCGGCCCTGAAGGCCCAGGGGATCACTCCCGGCCTCGGAACCCTGCTCGTCGGGGACGACCCGGGCAGCCGGTGGTACGTCAACGGCAAGCACCGTGACTGCGCCCAGGTCGGCATCGGCTCCATCCAGCGCGAACTCCCCGACACCGCCACCCAGGAGGAGATCGAGGACGTCGTCCGGGAGCTGAACGCCAACCCGGAGTGCACCGGCTACATCGTCCAGCTGCCGCTGCCCAAGGGCATCGACACCAACCGGGTCCTGGAGCTGATGGACCCGGCGAAGGACGCCGACGGGTTGCACCCGATGAGCCTCGGCCGCCTCGTCCTCAACGAGACCGGCCCGCTGCCCTGCACCCCGCAGGGCGTCGTCCAGCTGCTGCGTGCGCACGGGGTCGAGATCAACGGGGCGCACGTCGTGGTCGTCGGACGCGGTGTCACCATCGGCCGGTCGATCCCGCTGCTGCTGACCCGCAAGTCGGAGAACGCCACGGTGACCCAGTGCCACACCGGCACCCGGGACCTCTCCTCCCACCTGCGCCAGGCCGACATCATCGTCGCCGCCGCGGGCGTGCAGCACCTGATCAAGCCGGAGGACGTGAAGCCGGGCGCGGCCGTGCTCGACGTCGGCGTCAGCCGGGACGCGGACGGCAAGATCGTCGGCGATGTGCACCCGGGGGTCCGTGAGGTGGCCGCCTGGGTCGCCCCGAACCCCGGGGGCGTCGGCCCGATGACCCGGGCGCAGTTGCTGGTCAACGTCGTCGAGGCGGCCGAGCGGGCCGCCGCCGAGGCCGCCGACGCCGCCGCCGCGGGCTGACGGCCGGATCCGGAGGGAACACCCATGGGTGCTGGCAGGAGCCCGGCCGACCCCGCCCCGGCGGGCGGGGCGACGGACGAGCCGGACCGGGCGACGGACGGGCAGGACGGGCCGGACCGGGCCGAGGCCGACGGGGCGAACGGCCCGGGTGAGCCCGTCGGCTCGGCCGGCCCGGCCGGGCGGGGCGAGGTCGACGGGCAGGCCGGGCGCGAGGCGGGTGCCTCCGCCGACACCGTCGACACCGCCGACACCGCCGACGGGCAGGCCGGTCGCGACGAGGCCGCCCCTTCTGGCGGCGCCGCCGACGACCGGGCCGGCACGGGCGACTCCGGTGCCGGCGGGCAGGGCGAGGCCGGGCAGAGCGAGGCTGGGCAGAGCGAGGCCATGTCGGCAGACGGCCCCGCCGGAGCCGACGGCCCCGCGCCGACTGCCCGCCCCCGCCGGTCGCGACGGTTCCCGCGGTTCACCCGGGACACCGCCCGGCCCGAGGGCGGCGGCCGGGCGGCGTCCGGCGACGCGCCCGCCCCGGCCCGGCAGTGGCCGCTGCTCACCGTGCTCTGTGCGGCGGGCCTCGGCCTGTTGATCGTGGTCCTGGACCCGTTCGACCAGGCGTTCCGTATCGGCACCATCCTGATCGGCGGCGCGCTGATCGCCGGTGCCGTGCTGCGCTGGGTGGTGCCCTCGGTCGGGATGCTGGCGGTACGGTCCCGCTTCACCGACCTCGTCACGTACGGGGTGATGGGCACCCTGATCGTGCTGCTCGCCCTGGTCGCCCAGCCCAAGCCGTGGCTCGACGTCCCGATCGTCGAGGACGCGGTCCGCTTCACGATTCGCTGAGGCGTGTCCGGCGGACCCGGCCCGTGGTGGCCGTCCCCACCCCCGAGGGGGGACGGACACCACGGCGGAACGGGAGCCCACCGGGCAAGAAGCCCCGGTATGCGGCGAGATGGGCGGCCTTGCCCCCGTCCTGAATCCAGCGTCATGGACATGAAAGACGGGAACAAGCGCTCACTGTGGCCTGTGGCACGGAAGTGACCATTCCGGCACGGTGTGATCGCCGCGCAACGATGGCAGACTGTCACGGCACACCGAGCGGCACGGAGCAGGCAGAGCAGTGGCCGGGCAAGGACCGGCGCAGTGTTCGAGGCGCGTGAAGATGCGTACCCCGTCCCGAATGCTCCCGTGCGCCCCCTCGTCAGGAACTGACACCCTGGCTTCGCGCATCCTCGTGGGTAGTCCACCCGACGGTCCGGAACGGACCGGCGGTGGACGGACCGGGGGACGCGCCGGCCGGAGGACCGGTCGCAGCGGGGTACAGCAAGCACGTCCGGGGGACATGAGGGGGGAAGGGAAACGCCATGCCTCGTTGGAAGGCACTGCCCGAAGAGCTCGACCCGCAGATCAGGGAGTTCGCCGGCCAGCTGCGCCGACTCGTCGACCGCAGCGGTCTGAACATCAACGCCGTGGCCGACCGGACGGGTTACAGCAAGACGTCCTGGGAGCGGTATCTCAACGGACGACTGCTCGCCCCGCGCGGGGCCGTCGTGGCGCTCGCCGAGGTGACGGGCACCCCGCAGCACCACCTCACGACCATGTGGGAGCTGGCGGAGCGGGCCTGGAGCCGGGCCGAGATGCGCCACGACATGACCATGGAGGCCATTCGCATCACGCAGGCCCGCGCCGCGCTCGGCGAGCTCGGCGCGACGGGCTCCGGCGCTCCGGCGAACGGCCGCTCCGGCCGGTCGTCGTCCGGCTCCGGCGGCGGCCGGCACGGCGCGTCCGGTTCCGGCGCCCGGGTTTCCGCCGCCGCGGGCCCGGCCGGTACGGACGCCCCGCCCCGCGACACCCAGGGCAGGGCTCCGTACGGCGGCGGGGCCCACGAGCCCGGCGACGACGACACGCGCCAGCTCATCGTCCCCACCCAGCGCGGCGGCGCCCCGCGCCCCGCCCACCACCAGGACCGCCCGTACGACGGCCTGCCGCAGCAGGGCGGGCGACGGCAGGGGCCGAACGCGGCAGCCGCCGACGGCGGCCCCGGCTCCGGCCGGAACGCGCGCGGCGCCGGACCGGGCAAGGCGTCCGGAGGCCGAGGGAAGGGCCTCATGCTCGCCGTCGGGGCGGTCGGCGCGCTGATCGTCGTGGTCGGCGCGGTGCTCCTCGCGCCGGGCGGCGACGACACCGCCAAGGCCACGCCGTCCCCGACGGCGACCCCCACCACAGAGGCCCCCGAGCTGCCCGTGGGCGTCGAGTGCAGCGGAACGGACTGCGTCGGACAGGACCCCGAGGCGATGGGCTGCGGCGGCGAGTTCGCCCGTACGGTGGCCAGCGCCGTGGTCGGCGGCAGCAAGGTCGAGGTCCGCTACAGCAAGGTCTGCTCCGCCGCCTGGGCCCGCCTCACCGGGGCGGCGATCGGTGACACCGTGCAGATCACCGGGGGCGCCGGTCCCCAGAACGGCGAGGTCATGGGCGACACCGACGCCTACACCCCGATGGTCGCGGTGAAGAAGGCGTCCGACGCGAAGGCCTGCGCCACGCTCACCTCCGGCACGAAGGGCTGCACCGGCCCGGGCGAGTGACACGGGCACGGAGGGGCACGGTCCCAGGCCCCGGCGGGCGACCCGGGTTCCGGGTGAGCGGCACCAGCTCCGGCGAGTGACACGGGTCCGGAGGGGCACCGACCCCGGCTCCGGCGGGTGACTCGGGTCCGGAGGGACACCGGCACCGGCCCCGGCGAGCGACACGGCCCGGGTCGCCGTCGCCCGTGCGTGCGGTCCGTGACCGGTTGTGTGCGGTACCACAGGGGGGCGGGCGGTCCGGCCCGGCCGGGTCCGATAGCCTGACCGCTGGAAATCTCTTCACGTCAAGATTGGTCGTCAGGCCGGGCCGGGCGGAAGAGGTGTCCAGCACCAGGGCCCGGCCCCAGGGCCTGTCGTCAAACTGCCGTCGTCGCCCGGCAGACGGCAGTTCGACGACAGGCCCTGGGGGCCGGGGCCCCCACCGCCAGCTGTCTAACGGAGACCGCCATGACCCGCACTCCCGTGAATGTCACCGTGACCGGCGCAGCCGGCCAGATCGGCTACGCGCTGCTCTTCCGCATCGCCTCCGGCCACCTGCTCGGCCCGGACGTGCCGGTCAACCTGCGCCTCCTGGAGATCCCGCAGGGCCTCAAGGCCGCCGAGGGCACCGCCATGGAGCTCGACGACTGCGCCTTCCCGCTGCTGCGCGGCATCGAGATCACCGACGACCCGAACGTCGGCTTCGCCGGTGCGAACGTCGCCCTGCTCGTCGGCGCCCGCCCGCGCACCAAGGGCATGGAGCGCGGTGACCTGCTCGCCGCCAACGGCGGCATTTTCAAGCCGCAGGGCAAGGCCATCAACGACCACGCCGCGGACGACATCAAGGTCCTCGTCGTCGGCAACCCGGCCAACACGAACGCGCTCATCGCGCAGGCCGCCGCCCCGGACGTACCGGCCGAGCGCTTCACCGCGATGACCCGCCTGGACCACAACCGCGCGATCTCGCAGCTGGCCGCCAAGACCGGCGCCGCCGTCTCCGACATCAAGAAGCTGACGATCTGGGGCAACCACTCGGCCACCCAGTACCCCGACATCTTCCACGCGGAGATCGCCGGCAAGAACGCCGCCGAGGTCGTCAACGACGAGGTGTGGCTGGCCGACACCTTCATCCCGACCGTCGCCAAGCGCGGCGCCGCGATCATCGAGGCCCGTGGCGCCTCCTCCGCCGCCTCGGCCGCCAACGCCGCCATCGACCACGTCCACACCTGGGTCAACGGCACCGCCGAGGGCGACTGGACCTCGATGGGCATCCCGTCGGACGGCTCCTACGGCGTCCCCGAGGGCATCATCTCGTCCTTCCCGGTCACCACGGAGAACGGCACCTACGAGATCGTCCAGGGCCTGGACATCAACGAGTTCTCCCGTGCGCGCATCGACGCGTCGGTCAAGGAGCTCACCGAGGAGCGCGACGCGGTCCGCGAGCTCGGCCTCATCTGAGCCCCGGCACCACCCGCACCCGCAGCACGTCGAACGCCCCCGGCAGCAGCCGCTGCCGGGGGCGCTCGCGCGTCGTCAGCTCTTGAAGTCGCCCGGCGTGTAGTGGCCCGGGGCCAGTCGGCCGGTGACACCGAACCGGTTCCAGGCGTTGATCACGGTGATCGCCGCGATCAGCTGGGCCAGCTCGGTCTCCTCGAAGTGCGCGGAGGCCTCCGCGTACACCTCGTCCGGGACGAACCCGTCGGTGAGCACGGTGACCGCCTCGGTCAGCGCGAGCGCCGCCAGCTCCTTCTCCGTGTAGAAGTGCCGCGACTCCCGCCAGGCGCTGAGCTGGACGATCCGCTCGGCGGACTCGCCCGCCGCGAGCGCGTCCTTGCTGTGCATGTCCAGGCAGAACGCGCACTGGTTGAGCTGCGAGGCGCGGATCTTCACCAGCTCGACCAGGACGGGGTCCAGCCCCTGGCGGGCGGCGATGTCGAGCCGGACCATCGCCTTGTAGACGTCGGGGAGCAGCTCGGAGACGGAGATCCGCCGCGGCTCCTCGGGGGCGAGCTCGGCGGGGGCGTGGTGGTGTGCGTGCGTGGTGGTCATGGAGACGACGTTACGGTCTGGATGGCCCGCCGGTATGGTCCATTGGCATGATGGATTCCTGGGCCACTTTCGGCGCGGACCTGCATCTGGAGCCGGTCGGCCAGGGCCTGCGCAGCGGTCTGATGGAGGCGCTGCGGGAGGCCGTGCGCACCGGCCGCCTCGCCCCCGGCACCCGGCTGCCGTCCTCCCGGGCGCTCGCCGCCGACCTGGGCGTCGCCCGCAACACGGTCGCCGACGCCTACGCCGAACTGGTCGCCGAGGGCTGGCTCACCGCCCGCCAGGGCTCGGGGACCCGGGTCGCCCAGCGGTCCGCACCGCGCCGCCCGGACCCGGCGGCCGCCCCCGCCCGGCCGGCCCCGTCCGGTGCCGGGTACGACCTCAAGCCCGGCACACCCGACCTGTCCGGCTTCCCGCGCACGGCCTGGCTCAAGGCCGCCCGCAAGGCGCTCACCGCCGCGCCCGACGAGGTCTTCGGCTACGGCGACCCCCAGGGCCGCGCCGAACTGCGCACCGTGCTGGCCGAGTACCTCGCCCGGGCCCGGGGGGTGTACGCCGACCCGGAGCGCATCGTGATCTGCGCCGGCTTCGCCCACGGCCTCGCACTGCTGGGCCGGGTGCTGCACCGCCGCCGGGTCCGGGAGGTCGCCGTCGAGTCGTACGGCCTCGACCTCCACACCGACCTCCTCACCGACGCCAGGCTGCGCATCCCGTGCCTGCCGCTGGACGAGCACGGTTCCCGGACCGGCGACCTGGCCGCGCTGCGCGGCGCGGGGGCGGTCCTGCTGACCCCGGCGCACCAGTTCCCCACCGGTGTACCGCTGCACCCGGACCGGCGGGCCGCCGCCGTCGACTGGGCCCGCTCCACCGGCGGGCTGATCCTGGAGGACGACTACGACGGGGAGTTCCGGTACGACCGGCAGCCGGTGGGGGCGCTCCAGGGCCTCGATCCGGAACGGGTGGTCTATCTCGGCACCGCCAGCAAGTCGCTGGCCCCGGGGCTCCGGCTGGGCTGGATGGTGCTGCCCCGGCACCTGGTCGGCGAGGTGGTGGCGGCGAAGGGCATGGCCGACCGGGTCTCCGGCTCGCCCGACCAGCTGACCCTCGCGGAGTTCATCGCCTCGGGCGCGTACGACCGGCATGTGCGCTCCATGCGGCTGCGCTACCGCCGCCGCCGCGACCAGCTCGTCGCCGCGCTCGCCGACCGTGCGCCCGGCATCGAGGTCAGCGGGATCGCGGCCGGGCTGCACGCGGTCCTCGAACTCCCCGCGGGCGCCGAGCGCTCCGTGGTCCAGGCGGCGGCCTTCCAGGGCCTGGCGCTGGAGGGCCTGTCCCGCTACCGCCACCCGGACGCCCCGGCCACCCGCGACGCCCTGGTGATCGGCTACGGCTCGCCCTCCGAGAGCGCCTGGGCGGGCGCGCTGGACGCCCTGTGCCGGGTGCTGCCGTAGGGCCGCGCCCGTACGCGGGTTTCGAATCGGCCACCCGTCGAACTAGTCTGACAAGAGGTCCGGTTGCCAAGATGCGGCCGGGACCGGAACACGTATCACGGGGGAGAACCGAACATGGCCGGACGAAGGCTGAGGTCGAGCACGGTCGTGCTCGGCGGCATGGGGCTGCTCGCCCTGACGATCACGTCCTGCGGCTCGGAGCCGGACAAGCGCTGCGCCGACCGCACGACCCGCGAGCCCCTGCCCAGTTACGAGTGCCGGGGCGGCAGCGGCGGCTCGGGCGGTTCCGGCGGCGGCCGGGGTTCGTACTACTACGGCGGCAGCACCAGCAGCTACGACGGCAAGGTGCAGGGCGGCAGCTTCGACAAGTCCGCGGTCGACCGCGGCGGCTTCGGCTGCTCGAAGTCCGGCGGGGGCTGAGCCGCGATGGAGCGCCGCACGATCGAGCCGCGCCCCGGCTGGCAGGAGACCGTGGAGTCGCAGGGCGTCGTCTACCCGCTCACCCGCTACCCGGACGACTCGCTGCGCCCGTACTGGGACGAGAGCGCCTACTACGTCTTCTCGCTGCCAGAGGTCGAGGCGCTGGAGGAGGTCGTCGAGGAACTGCACAGGATGAGCCTGGCCGCCGCCGCGCACATCGTCGAGCAGAACCGGTTCGCCGACCTCGGCATCACCGACCCCCGGCTGGCCGGACTGGTCGCCGAGTCCTGGCACCGCCGCGCCGAACTGCCCTCCGTGTACGGGCGGTTCGACCTGCGGTACGACGGGAGCGGGCCGGCGAAGATGCTGGAGTACAACGCCGACACCCCGACCTCGCTGGTGGAGGCGGCCAGCGCGCAGTGGTTCTGGATGGAGGACCGGTTCCCCGGTGCCGACCAGTGGAACTCCCTGCACGAGCGGCTCGTCGACGCCTGGAAGCGGCAGGCGCCCCTGTTGCCGCCGGGCCCGCTGCACTTCGTCCACTCCGACGGTGACGAGGCGGGCGAGGACCTGATGACGGTCGCGTATCTGCGCGAGACCGCCGACCAGGCCGGTCTGGAGACGCACGCGCTCTCCGTCGAGGAGATCGGCTGGGACCGGCTGTCGGGCCGGTTCGTCGACGACCGGCTGCGCTTCATCCGCAGCTGCTTCAAGCTCTATCCCTGGGAGTGGCTGGCCACGGACCGCTTCGGCCCGCAGGTCCTGGACACCCTCGACAACGGCGGCGGCTCCGGAACCACCTGCTGGATCGAGCCCGCCTGGAAGATGCTGCTCTCCAACAAGGCGCTGCTGGCGGTCCTCTGGG
Source organism: Streptomyces sindenensis (assembly GCF_014649035.1). Lineage (GTDB taxonomy): Bacteria > Actinomycetota > Actinomycetes > Streptomycetales > Streptomycetaceae > Streptomyces > Streptomyces sindenensis. The sequence continues at coordinate 501,155 of NZ_BMSG01000001.1, read as the reverse complement.
AGCTGTACCCCGGCCACCCGAACCTGCTGCCCGCCTATCTCGACGGTCCGCGCGAGCTGGCCGGACCCGGCGGGGCGGGGTATGTGTCCAAGCCGCTGCTCGGCCGCGAGGGCGCCGGGGTCGACCTGCACGCCCCCGGCTCCCCGTCCGTCCCGCGCGACGAGCCGTGCTGCTACCAGGAGCTGGCCCCGCTGCCCGAGATCGACGGCAACCGGGTGGTGCTCGGCGCGTGGACGGTCGAGGACGAGGCGGCGGGGCTCGGCATCCGGGAGTCGGCGGGGCCGGTCACGGACGAGTACGCCCGCTTCCTGCCCCACGTCATCCTCTGAGTCCTTCCGCGGAATCCGCGTCCTACCGGGCGCTCAGCACCGCCCGCAGCCGGTCCAGGCCCCAGTCCAGGTCCTCCTTGGAGATCACCAGCGGCGGGGCGATCCGGATCGTCGAGCCGTGGGTGTCCTTGACCAGCACCCCCTCCTCCATCAGCTTCTCGGAGATCTCCCGGCCGGTGCCCAGCGCCGGAGCGATGTCCACGCCCGCCCACAGCCCCCGGCCGCGCACCGCCTCCACCGCGCCGCCGCCCGTCAACAGGCCCAGCTCCCGGTGCAGATGCTCGCCCAGCTCGGCCGCCCGCTGCTGGTACTCGCCGGTCCGCAGCATCGCGACCACCTCCAGCGCCACCGCGCACGCCAGCGGGTTCCCGCCGAACGTGGAGCCGTGCTCGCCGGGCCGGAACACCCCGAGCACATCCGCCGACGAGACCACCGCGGAGACCGGCACCACCCCGCCGCCCAGAGCCTTTCCCAGCACGTACATGTCCGGCACCACACCCTCGTGGTCCAGCGCGAACGTCTTCCCGGTCCGGCCCAGGCCCGACTGGATCTCGTCCGCGACGAACAGCACGTTCCGCTCGCGGGTCAGCTCCCGCACGCCGGGGAGATAACCGGCCGGCGGCACCAGCACCCCCGCCTCGCCCTGGACCGGCTCGATCAGCACCGCCACGGTGTTCTCGGTCATCGCCTCCCGCATCGCGGTGAGATCCCCGTACGGCACGATCTCGAAGCCGGGGGTGTACGGGCCGAAGTCGGCCCGCGCCTCCGGGTCGGTGGAGAAGCTGACGATCGTCGTCGTACGGCCGTGGAAGTTGTCCGAGGCCACGATGATCTTGGCCATGCCGTCCGGTACGCCCTTGACCCGGTAGCCCCACTTGCGGGCGGTCTTCACCGCGGTCTCCACGGCCTCCGCCCCGGTGTTCATCGGCAGCACCGACTCCATGCCGCACAGCGCCGCCAGCTCCGTACAGAAGTCGGCGAACCGGTCGTGGTAGAAGGCCCGGGACGTCAGCGTGACGCGGTCCAGCTGAGCCTTGGCCGCGTCGATCAGGCGACGGTTGCCATGGCCGAAATTGAGCGCCGAGTATCCGGCGAGCATGTCGAGGTAGCGGCGGCCCTCGACATCGGTCATCCAGGCGCCCTCGGCGGAGGCCACGACGACCGGCAGCGGGTGGTAGTTGTGCGCGCTGTGCGCCTCGGCGGAGGCGATGGCGGTTTCCGTGGTCGACACGGGATCTCCGTTCGTCGTGCGGCTGGGCGGCGGGTGGTGCCCACTTTGTATCGTCGGCCGGTCCTCGCGCCGGGAAACCTTGATCCGGCGGCGCGCCCGCCGTCGTACGCCGGGCGCACCGGAATGTGGGGTTCGTCTCAGCCGTGCGCTCCCGTGCTCCGGGACCGTGCGGTGACGCGCCCTTCCCGCCCCGCACCGGCTGCCGGAGACGCCCCGGGCACCTGAGACAATGGGGCCATGGCCTCTGATCGCCCTTCGCTCACCACCGACCAGCCGCAGACGGGCCGCACCGGTGCGGCCGCCCGTCCGCGCGTGCTCTCCGGGATCCAGCCCACCGCGGGCTCGTTCCACCTCGGCAACTACCTGGGCGCGGTGCGCCAGTGGGTGGCGCTGCAGGAGAGCCACGACGCCTTCTACATGGTCGTGGACCTGCACGCGATCACGGTCCCGCAGGACCCCGCCGAGCTGCGGGCCAACACCCGCCTCGCGGTGGCGCAGCTGCTGGCGGCCGGCCTGGACCCGGAGCGCTGCACGCTCTTCGTCCAGAGCCATGTGCCCGAGCACGCCCAGCTCGGCTGGGTGATGAACTGCCTCACCGGCTTCGGCGAGGCCTCCCGGATGACGCAGTTCAAGGACAAGTCCGCCAAGCAGGGCGCCGACCGGGCCACCGTCGGCCTCTTCACCTACCCGGTGCTCCAGGTCGCCGACATCCTGCTCTACCAGGCGAACCAGGTCCCGGTGGGCGAGGACCAGCGCCAGCACATCGAGCTGACCCGCGACCTCGCCGAGCGGTTCAACGGCCGGTACGGGCAGACGTTCACCGTCCCCGCGCCGTACATCCTCAAGGAGACGGCGAAGATCTTCGACCTCCAGGACCCGGCGGTCAAGATGAGCAAGTCGGCGTCCACGCCGAAGGGCCTCATCAACCTGCTGGACGACCCGAAGGTCACCGCCAAGAAGGTGAAGAGCGCGGTCACCGACACCGACACGGTGATCCGCTTCGACGAGGAGAAGAAGCCGGGCGTCAGCAACCTGCTCACGATCCTCTCCACCCTCTCGGGCAGCCCCGTGGACGATCTGGAACGCAGTTACGAGGGCAAGGGCTACGGCGCGCTGAAGACCGACCTGGCCGAAGCCATGGTGGAATTCGTCACTCCCTTCCGGGCCCGCACCCAGGAATATCTGGACGACCCGGAGACGCTGGACTCCATCCTGGCCAAGGGAGCGGAGAAGGCCAGGGCGGTCGCCGCGGAGACGCTGGCACAGACGTACGACCGGATGGGCTTCCTGCCCGCGAAGCACTGAGTCCAAGGACCCTGGCGAGATCATGGCCGCAGGGGTCACACTGGCGGCGGAACGCGCGGGCCGGACACCCGGCCCGCGCGGCATGACCGAAAACCGACCATCGACGACGGAGGAGAACGACGTGGGGACCGTAACGCTCGGCGTTTCGATCGCGGTCCCGGAGCCCTACGGCAGCCTGCTCCAGGAACGCCGCGCGAGCTTCGGGGACCCTGCCGCCTACGGCATTCCCACCCACGTCACCCTGCTGCCGCCGACGGAGGCGGACGCGGCGGACCTGCCCGCGATCGAGGCCCATCTCGACACGATCGCCACGGCCGGCCGCCCCTTCCCGATGCGGCTCTCCGGCACCGGCACGTTCCGCCCGCTGTCGCCGGTCGTCTTCGTCCAGGTCGTCGCGGGCGCCTCGGCCTGCTCCTGGCTCCAGAAGCGTGTCCGGGACGCCTCCGGGCCGCTGGTCCGCGAGCTCCAGTTCCCGTACCACCCGCACGTCACCGTGGCCCACGGCATTGCCGAGGAGGCCATGGACCGGGCCTACCAGGAGCTCGCCGACTACGAGGCCGCCTGGACCTGCGGTTCCTTCGCGCTGTACGAGCAGGGCCCGGACGCCGTCTGGCGCAAGCTGCGCGACTTCCCGTTCGGCGGAGGCGGCGGCGCGCCCGCCGTCCCCGCCCAGGGCGGCTACACCATCGAGGCGTCGTCCTCGGCCCCTTCGCTGCGACCCTGAGCGGCCCCGGGGCCGTACGCCCGGGCGGAGGCGGCGGCGCGCCCGTGGAGCGGCCGTGCGTGCCGGTGCCGGGCGTCGCACGGCAGCCCTCCGGGCGACGACGGCAGTTTGACGACAGGACCTAGACCGGCAGCCGCCGGAACAGCGGGCGCGGCACATGCCGCAGCGCCGCCATCACCACCCGCAGCGAGCCGGGCACCCACACGGTCTCCGAGCGGCGCCGCAGCCCCGTGACGATCGCCTCCGCGACCTCCTCGGGTCCGGTCGCGAGCGGCTGCTCCGGCAGCCCCGCCGTGGCCCGGGTCCGCACGAACCCCGGCCGGACCACCATCACCTGCACCCCGGTCCCCTGGAGCGCGTCGCCGAGCCCCTGGGCGAACGCGTCCAGCCCCGCCTTGCTGGAGCCGTAGATGAAGTCCGCGCGCCGGGCGCGCTCCCCGGCCACCGAGGACAGCACCACCAGCGAACCGTGCCCCTGCGCCTGGAGTGCACCGGCGCACACGAGCCCGGCGGAGACCGCCCCCGTGTAGTTGGTCTGGGCGACCCGGACGGCGGCCATCGGCTCCTCCTCGTCCCGCGCCTGATCGCCGAGGACCCCGAACGCCATCAGCACCACGTCGATGTCGCCCTCCGCGAAGACCTTGCCGAGGGCGACCTCGTGGGAGGCGGAGTCCAGCGCGTCGAAGTCGACGGTACGGACGTCGGCCCCGCGCCCGCGCAGCTCGGCGGCGGCCGCGTCCAGGGCGGGGGAGGGGCGCCCGGCCAGCCAGACCCGGCGGGTGCGCAGGGCGATCAGCCGGCGAGCGGTGGCCAGGGCGATCTCCGATGTGCCGCCGAGGACGAGCAGGGACTGCGGGGCGCCGAAGGCATCCTTCACGGAAAGCTCCTGTGGTTTTCGGGGAGTACGGGCGGAAGGGCCGGGTCAGAGTCCGAGCCGGCGCGACAGGTCCGAGCGGAACGCTCCCGCCGGGTCGAGACGCGCCCGCAGCTCCCGGAACTCCGCCAGCCGGGGGTACATCGCGGCTGCCGTCTCCGGTCGCATCCGGGAGTCCTCCGCCAGGCAGACCCGGCCTCCGGCGGCGGCCACCTCCTCGTCGATGCCGTCCAGGAAGCGGGCCAGACCCGGCAGGGCAGCGGGCAGATCCAGCTCCAGGGACCAGCCGGGCGCGGCGAACGACAGCGGGCCGGGAGCCCCCGCCCCGAACCGCTGGAGGACGGCCCGCACGGACGGGCTGCGGCGCGCCGCGATCCGGCGCACCACCCGGTGCAGGGTCTCCTCCTGGCCGTACCCGACGGTGAACCGGTAGCGCACCAGACCGCCCCGGCCGTAGAGCGGGCGTACGTCGGGGAGGGCGTCCGACGCGTGGAAGAAGGCGGGGACCGGGCGCAGCTCACCGGTCCGCGCATGGGGCGAGGTGCGGTAGCGGACCTCGTTGCACAGGGCGGCCGCCGCGGCCGCCGGGCCGAGCAGCCCGCCCGGCAGCGGCGGGAGACCGGGGAGAAGGGGCTTCCCCGGCGCTCCTCCGGCGCGCTTCGCCAGCCGAGTGCGCCCGGCGTGCGCCGGGCGCATGTCCGGGGTCGCGTGCTCCCCCCGGGTGAGGATCCCGCGCCCGGTCGCACGGCCCCGGGCCATCAGGTCGACCCAGGCGGAGGCGTACGGCAGCCGGTCGCCGCCCGCGGTGAAACGGGCCAGCAGATCGTCCAGGTCTCCGGCGCGCTCGGTGGAGACCGACATCAGCCCGGTCGTGACGCGCCGGAGGCGCAGCGTGGCGCCCAGGATCGCCCCGGTCAGCCCGAGGCCCCCGGCGGTCGCGTCGAAGAGGGCGGTGCCCGGCAGCACCGTACGCACCTCGCCGTCGGCGGTGAGCAGCTCCAGGGCGCTCACGTGCCGGGCGAACGAACCCGCCCGCCGGTGGTCGAGCCCGGGCAGATCGGAGGCGATCGCCCCGCCGACCGTCACCCTGCCGGTCCCCGGCAGGACCGGCGGCAGCCAGCCCAGCGGCAGCAGGACCCGCAGCAACCGCTCCAGGCTCACCCCCGCGTCGCAGCGCACCACGCCGGCGGCGGCGTCCACCCCGCCGATCCGGGCCAGGCCCGACAGGTCGAGCACCGAGCCGCCCGCGTTCTGCGCCGCGTCCCCGGGCGACCGCCCCAGCCCGCGCGCGACGACGCCCCGGGGCCCGCGCCCCCGGACGACGGCGGCCGCCTCTTCGTGATCACGGGGGCGGAACCGCACGGCGGTCGTCGGGGAGGTGCGGCCCCAGCCGGTCAAGGACACCGTGTCGACGGACATGAGGGTGACCGTATCGCCCCAGAAATCCGCTTTGCGGCATTGGTGAATTCGCTCACCGGAACGGGTGATGGAGTGAGTGTCAGCGCATGGTGACGGAGATCCGCCGGGCGGGTCCGGGAGAGTCCGGGGCGGGCCGCTGGTGTTCCGGGCCCAGGAGGGTACGCGTGAGGTCATGGACTGGCTCAAGAAACTCCCGGTGATCGGGCCCCTGGCCGCCCGGCTGATGGAGACGCACGCCTGGCGTTCCTACGAGCGGCTGGACCGGGTCCACTGGGCCAGGCTGGCGGCGGCGATCACCTTCATCAGCTTTCTGGCGCTCTTCCCGCTGATCGCGGTCGGCGCGGCGATCGCCGCCGCCCTGCTGAGCGACAAGCAGCTCGACACCATCAAGGACAAGCTCGCCGACCAGGTGCCCGGCATCTCCGACCAGCTCGGCATCGATGGACTCGTCGCCAACGCGGGCACGGTCGGCCTGGTGGCCGGTGCGCTGCTGCTGTTCACCGGGATCGGCTGGATCGGCTCGATGCGCGAGTGCCTGCGCGCGGTCTGGGAACTGGACGACGTCCAGGAGGCCAACCCCGTCGTCGCCAAGGTGAAGGACGCGGTGCTGCTGGTCGGCCTCGGCGGCGCGGTGCTCGCCACCGTGGCGGTCTCCAGCATCGGCTCGGTGGCGGTCGGCCGGACCGCCGACCTGATCGGCATCCCCGAGGGCGGGGCCGGCGGGGTGCTGCTGCGGGTGGCCGCACTGGCGGTCGCGGTCGTCGCCGACTTCCTGCTGCTGCTCTATCTGCTGACCCTGCTGCCCGGCGTGGAGCCGCCCCGGCGGCGGCTGATGGTCGCGGCGCTGCTCGGGGCGGTCGGCTTCGAACTGCTCAAGCTGCTGCTCGGCAGCTATATGCGGGAGGTCGCGGGCAAGAGCATGTACGGCGCGTTCGGCGTGCCGATCGCGCTGCTCCTGTGGATCAACTTCACCGCGAAGCTGCTGCTGTTCTGCGCCGCCTGGACGGCGACCGGGAGCAAGGAGGAAGAGGGCGTGGGTGAGGAGAAGGCGGCGGACCGGCCCTCGGAGCGGGCGGCGGACTCCGGAGGGGACACCGACGCCGGAGCCGCCGGGGCCGAGGCACCCGGCGGCTCCACCCGCGCCTAAGGGCTGTCCCGTAATCCCTGGTGGATCAGCGTGCGGCGTCAGATGCGGTGCATCGCAAGGCGGAGGGACGTCCGCATACTGGATGTATTCGGGCGTTCCGACAACGCGGCGAGGTGCCGTAGCTGTCGTCGCACGCCCGCCAGGGATTACGGGGCAGCCCTTAGACCCTGGCGTCGAACTGCCGTCTGCCGTGCGACGGCAGTTCGACGCCAGGGCCTGAGGGGCGTAGGCGACTCCACCCGCGCTCAAGGGGCGCCGGCGGCTCCACCCCGCCCAGGGCCTGCCGCCGGCCTCACCCCGTCTCGGCCTTGCCCGCGGGCTTCCCGGCGCTCTCGCCGACGGCGGCGGCCGGCTCGGCGGTCTCCGCCGCGTCCGCCGCCGCGCCCGCCTCCTTCGGCTTCGGCGCGGTGCGGCCGCCCAGACCCGCCAGCGGCCAGCGGCGGTTGACCAGGAACACCGCGGCGGCCACGGCCACCAGCAGGCCGCCGATGATCGCCAGGGCGATGCCGACGCCGCTGGAGCCCTTCGAGGCCGCCGACGCGTGTGCGGCCTCCGCCTGGCCGCCCGTGCCCTGGTCCGCACCGGCGGCGGGTGCCGCTCCCTTGCCGCCGGTCGACGTGCCGGTGCCGGTGTCCACGGACTTCGGCGGCACCAGCTCGCCGACCGGGGTCACCTTGCCGCTCGCGGCGAAGCCCCAGTCGAGCAGCTTGGCGGCCTCCTTGTAGACGGCGTGGCTCTCCTCCGCCGACGGGTTCATGACCGTGACCAGCAGGACCTTGCCGTTGCGCTCGGCGATGCCGGTGAAGGTGTTGCCCGCGTGGGTGGTGTAGCCGTTCTTGACGCCCGCGATGCCCTTGTACGGTTCCACGCCGATGTCCCCGGTGATCAGCCGGTTGGTGTTCTGGATCTCGAAGGACTCGCGCTTCTTCCCCTTCTTCTTCTCGCCGGGGAAGTCGGCCGACGCGGTCGCCGCGTACTCGCGGAAGTCCTTCTTCTGCATCCCGCTCCGGGCGATCAGCGTCAGGTCGTAGGCGCTGGAGACCTGGCGCGGCGCGTCGTACCCGTCCGGCGAGACCACCACGGTGTCCAGGGCCTGGAGCTCCTCCGCGTGCTTCTGCATCGCGGCCACCGTCTGCGGGACACCGCCGTACATCTCGGAGAGCACGTGCACCGCGTCGTTGCCCGACCGCAGGAACACCCCGAGCCACAGGTCGTGGACCGTGTAGGTGTGGTCCTCCTTGATCCCGACGAGGCTGCTCCCCTCGCCGACCCCGGCCAGCTCGCTCTCCGTCACCTTGTGGGTCTGGGTGGGCTGGAGCGCGGGCAGCACCGTGTCCGCGAAGAGCATCTTCAGGGTGGAGGCGGGCGGCAGCCGCCAGTGCGAGTTGTGCGCCGCCAGGACGTCTCCGTTCTCCGCGTCCGCGACGATCCACGACCGGGCGGTCAGCCCCTTGGGCAGCACCGGCACCCCGGGGCCCGGATTGACCTGGCTGCCGGGCACACTGAGCCGCTCCCCGCCGAGGCTCGACATGACGCCCGGCGGCTTGGGCTGCTTGGCGTCGTCCTTGTCCTTGTCGGCCGCCGCGGCCGGACTGAGGGCGAAACCGGACAGCAGGGCGGCGGATGTGACCGTGAGGGCGATCTTTTTCAGAACAGGCACGGTCGGAAACGTACAGGGCCACGATGCGGATGAGGACCCGGACCGGCTGACCCGCCGCAGGGAACGCCAGGACGGCCCCGTTCGGACGCCACCCCGGGGGAGGGGCCCGGGCGACGGCGGCGATACTGGAACCATGAAGCTCAGCCGCCGCGTGTCCTGGTTCCTGCTCGCGTTCGGGGTGTGGAGCTGGTTCATCTGGATCACTTTCGTCAAGAACCTGTGGCAGGACGGCAGCGGCCTCGCCTTCGACGACGCGGGCGAACCGACCGGCTACTTCTGGGTGCACCTGCTGCTCGCCATCACGTCCTTTCTTCTGGGGACGGCGGTCGGCGTGATCGGGTTGCGCGGAGTCCGGGCTTTGCGCGACACGCGCGCGTGACGACGGGAACAAGGGGAAGCTCGGATGGCTGCAGTGGTCTTCGCCCTGGTGGCGCTCGTGGTGCTGGCGCTGCTCGGCGCCGTGCACCGGTATGTGTGGCGGCGCTTCGTCGGTGACACGACGGCGCCCGGCAGCCGACTGCGCCGGGCGGGCACCGTCGCGGCCTTCGTGCTGCCCCTGCTGAGCGTCGGCGCCATGACGTCCGGCCGGGTGGGTGCTCCCTTCTGGCTCCAGCAGGTGCTGGCCTGGCCGGGCTTTCTGTGGCTGGCCTGCCTGCTCTATCTGACGCTGGCGCTGCTCGTGGGCGAGGTCGTACGTCCGGTTCTGCTGCGGGTCCTCGCCCGGCGGGACGCGGCGCGGGCCGGGGCGGGTGACGCGCGTGGCTCCGGGCCGGGCGGGACAGAAAGCGGAACGACTCCCGGAACCCGCGAAGAGATCGCTTCCGGGACCCTCGCCCCGGTCCCGGACGAGACCCGTCCCCGTACCGAAGAACTGGTGACCTCAGGATCCACCGGGGCGTCGGCCCCCTCGGAAGCGGTAGCGCGTACGGCATCCGACGCTCCCGGCCCCGTTGCGGAACCGGAATCGGAACCAGCGGAGGAACGCGCAGCCATCGCCTCCGCCCCGGCCGGCACCACCCCGGCTCCCGCGCCCGTCCGGGCACTCGCCCCCCACCCCTCCCGCCGCCTCTTCGTCTCCCGGGTCGTCGGCGGCGCGGCGGCCGCCGCCGGGCTCGCCACCGTCGGGTACGGCACGTACGGCGTGCTGCGCGGGCCGAGCGTCAAGCGGATCACCGTCCCGCTGGCCAGACTGCCCCGCGCCGCCCACGGCTTCCGGATCGCCGTGGTCAGCGACATCCACATCGGCCCGATCCTCGGCCGCGCCCACACCCGCCGGATCGTCGACACGATCAACGCGACCTCGCCCGACCTGGTCGCCGTCGTCGGCGACCTCGTCGACGGGTCCGTCGCGGACCTCGGCTCCGCCGCCGAACCGCTGGCCGCCCTGCGCGCCCGGCACGGCAGCTACTTCGTCACCGGCAATCACGAGTACTTCTCCGGCGCCCAGCAGTGGGTCGATCACGTCCGCGAACTCGGTCTCGTCCCGCTGGAGAACGCCCGGGTCGAGATCGGGGGCTTCGACCTCGCCGGGGTCAACGACATCGCGGGCGAGACCGAGGGCCAGGGGCCCGACTTCGGCCGCGCGCTGGGCGACCGGGACCGGGGCCGCGCCGCCGTCCTGATGGCGCACCAGCCCGTCGTCATCCACGACGCCGTCGAGCACGGCGTGGACCTGCAACTCTCCGGCCACACCCACGGCGGTCAGCTCTGGCCCGGGAACCTCCTCGCCGAGCTCGCCAACCCCACCGTCGCCGGTCTCGAACGCTACGGCGACACCCAGCTCTTCGTCTCGCGCGGCGCGGGCGCCTGGGGCCCGCCCGTCCGGGTCGGTGCCCCGTCCGACATCACGGTCGTGGAGCTGGCCTCCCGTCAGGCGTAGGCGCGTTGCGGGTGCGACGGCCCGAAACGCTCCGGCCGACCATCATGAAATCCACACCGAAGCGTCACCGTCAGCTACGAAAACCCGCAGATGGGAGACGCGAAACAGCCTTTTCGGACAGGCTCTCCCGTACGTGTCCAACAAAAGGCTGTGAGTGCCCCATTTACTCTTCCAGATGTGAAAATCGTGTGATTGGGTAAGCGCGAACATGCGGCGACGTACGCGTCACAAACGCGACCGCCGTGGTGGGGCTGGTAAGGGAGAGCACGGCAATGCGGTCGGTCCGGGTACGGATTCTCGCGATTCTCGCGGTATTGGTCATAGCGGGCGTCGGTGCCTGGCAACTGCTCCCCTCGGGGGAGGCGAAGGGCGACGCGATCACGGTCGGGACGTCGGACGTCGTCACCTCGCTCGACCCGGCCGGCGCCTACGACGCGGGCTCCTGGGCGATCTACAGCAACATCTACCAGTCGCTGATGACCTTCAAGCCCAACGCCGTCACACCGGAGCCGGACGCCGCCGAGAGCTGCGGGTTCGTCGGGCAGAAGCTCCAGACGTACCAGTGCAAGCTCCGTGACGACCTGACCTTCTCCAACGGTCGCAAGATCACCGCCGAGGACGTCAAGTACTCCTTCGACCGGATCTTCCGGATCAAGTCCGAGGTCGGTCCCGCGGGTCTCTTCCCGACCCTCGAGACCGTGACGACCGAGGGCCGCACGATCACGTTCAACCTGTCCGGCCGGGACGCGACCTTCCCGCAGAAGATCGCCACGGGCGCCGCGGCGATCGTCGACTCCACCAAGTACCCCGGGGACAAGCTCCGTGCGGGCAACCAGGTCGACGGCTCCGGCCCGTACGTCCTCAAGTCGTACGAGTCCGGGAACCGCGCCGAGCTGGTCCCCAACCTGAAGTACAGGGGCGCGCTCAAGAAGACCGGCGAAGCGGTCAACATCCGCTACTTCAAGACCTCCGAGGAACTGCAGACGTCCTGGGACAACGACGAGGTGGACATCGCCCACCGCCAGTTGCCGTCCGAGACGCTCGCCAACCTCAACGTCAACGACCCGGACGTGCGGGTGACCGAGGCGGCCAGCGCCGAGATCCGCAACATCATCTTCAACTCCCGGCCGGACTCGCCCTTCGGGGAGAAGAAGGTCCGCCAGGCCGTCGCCGCGCTCCTCGACCGGGGCCCGCTGGTCCGGAAGGTCTACCAGGGCACGGTCGACCCGCTGTACTCCCTGATCCCCACCGGCTACATCGGGCACAGCACCCCGTTCTTCGACGCCTACCCCTCCTCCGACCCGGCGCGCGCCAAGCAGTTGCTGGAGCAGGCCGGGGCGCAGACGCCGGTCGCCATCGACTTCGCCTACCGCGAGGGCGACATGTACACCAAGGAGACCGCCGAGCTGCGCCGCCAGCTGGAGAAGGACGGGCTCTTCAAGGTCTCGGTGCGGGCCGTGGAGTGGACGAAGTACCAGAAGGAGTACGCGGCCGGTAAGTACGACATGTACACCGTCGGCTGGTTCCCCGACTTCCCGGACCCTGACACCTTCAGCCAGCCGCTCGTCGGCACCGGGAACGTCCTGCACAGCGGCTACTCCAGCAAGAAGATGGACCAGCTGATCGCCGCCACGCAGCAGTTCAGCGACCGCAGCCGCACCTCGAACGACTTCAAGGAGATGCAGGCGCTCGTCGGCGAGGACGTCCCGCTGCTGCCGCTGTGGCAGAAGAAGGACTACGTCGTCGCCAAGTCCGAGGTCGCCGGCTCCCAGTACCTCTCCGACGGCACCGGCACCTGGCGCCTGTGGGAGCTGGCCTGGATCTGACGGGCCCGCCCCCGGCCGACGGCCGGGGGCGCCGTGTCGGTCCGACGTCAGGCCGATGTCAGTGAGACGGCCGGGGCCCCGCCCCGGCCGTCGCCGTACCCGTGCCGTCTCCCGGCAGGAACTCCACCAGCAGCCCGTGGATCTGCCGTACCAGCGGGCGCAGCACCCGGAACCGGGAGAGCGCGATGGCCCGGGCGGCGATCGGCGCGGTGCGCTCGACCAGCCGGCGGCTGCGCTCGGCGCCCTCGCTGCGGTCGTACACCCAGAAGAGCACCAGCCCCATCTGCATCAGCCACATCAACTGCGGCAGCAGCGGAGTCAGTTCCGGATCGCTCTTGACGTCCGCCCCGGCGATGCAGCGCTCGTGGATGGAGATCGCCGCGTCGCGGGCGGCGGCCGAGTCCTCGGAGAACGGGGAGAGCGGGCTGTCCGGATCGGCGGCGTTCTTGAAGAACTGGGCGGCGAAGCGGTGGTACGGCTCCGCCACGTCCAGCCAGCCGAGCAGGACGCCCCTGATGCGGACGGTCAGGTCCCCGTCGCCCTCCAGCACGGGCCGGACCGCCGTCGCGTGTTCGCCGGCGATCCGGTCGTAGAAGCCCTGGACCAGATGCTCCTTGGAGGAGAAGTAGTAGTAGGCGTTCCCGACCGAGACGCCCGCCTCCTGGGCGATGGCCCGCATGGTCGTCCGGTCGTAGCCGCGCTCGGCGAAGAGGCGGAGCGCCGTTTCGAGAATCAGCGTGCGGGTCTGCTCGCTCTTCGCGGCCTTGGCCGGCCTCTTCTCCTGCACGTTCTTCTCTTCCTTCACCACGGGTCCAAGGTTATCGGGGAGCCCACGCGCCGCCGGGCGGGGCGGCGCACTCACGCGCCCCGGGCGCGCAGGGCGGCACGGCCAGCGAGCGGTAGCGGGCGGCGGCCAGCACGGTGCCCCGGGCGAAGGGCCGCCCGGCCGGGGTGGTCAGCCAGTGGGCGCGGGAGCGGTACCTGGCCAGCGCCCACAGGCAGACGATCCAGGCGGCGGTCTCCCGGTAGACCTGGCCCAGGTCGCCGACCACGGTGATCTCCCGGAGCGTCGCCGCATGGTCCAGCTCCGGGAACCGCCGCCGCGCCTCGGCCGATCCGGCCGGTACGGGATCGAGCGGTACGAGCTGCCGCTGCCGCTGGAGCCAGCCCCGCAGATGGACGCAGAGCGGGCACTGGGCGTCGTAGAGCACGGTGAGCCGCCGTACGGGGCCGGGCCAGGGCGCCCCGGCGGGCGCGGGCGCCTGCCCCGGTGACGCTGCGGGCGCTGTCCCGGGCGCCTGGCCCGAGGGACCGGCGGGCGCCGCCTCGGCCACCGGGCTCACCGGCCAGCCGCGGGGGCGGTCCACGGGCCCTGGGCCGCGGGCGGGGTCCAGCCCTGCGGCGGGACCGGCGGGGTCTGCTCGCGCTCCAGGGCGCTGCGGCGGCGGATCCGGCTGAGCACCCACACATTGCCCAGGTGCATCACGCCGAGCACCAGCAGGACGACGCCGACCTTCACCGAGAGGGCCTCGAAGAGCTCGCGGGCGTCGGCCACCCCGTCGGCGTTCTTCAGGTACAGCGTGACGAAACCGAGGTTCACCAGATAGAAGCCGACCACCAGCAGGTGGTTCACGGCGTCGGCGAGCTTCTCGTTCCCGTGCAGGACGTCGGCGAGGAAGATCCGCCCGTTGCGGCTGAGCGTGCGGGCGACCCAGACGGTGAGCGCCACGCTGATCAGTAGGTAGATGACGTACGCGAGCACAGTGAGGTCCATGCCCCACCCTCCCTTGAACACGTTCAAAACTGCTCTCGGGCATGACTGTAGACCCCTTCTTGAACATGTTCAAGAAGGGGTCTGCGGGGGTGGGTCAGAGGGCGGCGGCCCCGTCCGGATCCGTCAACGCGTCCGCGATCTCCGCGCGCAACGCCTCGCCGTGCAACGGCGTCAGCTCCGCGAGCGCCGCGTTCCACTCCCCGGCCGCGGTCTCCGCCGCCTCCCGCAGGCCCCGCTCCATCGCCCCCCGGGCGAAGAACAGGACCACCGCGCCCACCGGCCGCAGCAGCCACCGCCCGCGCACGCTCAGCCCGACGGTGATCCGCCAGGAGCCGTCCTCGGCCGGGCGCGGGGTGAGGGTGAGACGGGCCCTGGCCAGCCGGTGCACCGCCCGTCCGGAGACCGGGGCCCGGGCGGCCGGGGGTGCGGCGGGAAGCCGGTCCACCGCCGCCCACCAGGCGGCCAGGTCGGCCTTGCCGCGCCCCGAGAAGCGGTACAGCGAGCCGCCCCCGGGTTTGTGCCCCGCCAGGGAGAGCTCCACCGCGCGGGGCCGACGGGGCTCGCTCAGCCGCAGCCCCACCTTCAGGGACACGCCGTCCTCCTCGACGAGGCTCTCCACCTCGACGGAGTGCGACGGCCGCCAGGTGCGCAGGACGACGGCCTGGGGCGCACCGGGGGAGTCACTCGCCCCTGCACCCGCATGCTCCACGGGGCCCTCCCCGGCGGCCTGCGCGGGCTCCACCGGGGCCTCCCCGGCGGACTCCTCGGCCTTCGGTGGCGGGGCCTCCCCGTACCGTGCCCCCGGCCGCAGATGACGTCCCTTCAGCAGCCGCAGGCCGTCCACCGTCCGCCCGTCCGCCAGCACGACCGATCCGCCCGGGCCCTCCCGGGAAGCGTCCAGGAGGTCCACCAGAACACCGGCGGCCTCCTCGAACCAGCTCCGGCCCAGAGCGGTGACGGTGACCGTGTGCGTGAAACGTGCCATCAGCGGGACCCGGGTCTCAGATGCTCATGGAGCGGGCCTGGTTGAGCTGGCCCATGATCGCCGGGAAGGTGTGCGGGCCCATCGCCGGGATCATCGTGGAGTGGTGCCGGCCGCCGCTGGTCACCGTGACCTGCACGAAACCGGTGGTCCGCTTCTCCTTCATCAGCAGGAACAGCAGACCGATCAGGCAGAACAGCGCGAAGATGATCGCCAGCACGATCGCGTGCGGCGGGATCTTCTCCTCCGTGCGCGACATGTCCGTGGCCGTCCAGACCGCGCCCTTGAGCGGCATCGACCCGGACGGGGTGACGATCGCGTCGTTCATCACGGTGATGTCGCCGATCGACAGCACCGGCACACCACCGCCCTGGCCCGGCACGCCCTGCGGCACCGGGAGGTACTGGCCGGGCATCGTCGGCTGACCGTGCTGGGGGTAGCCGTAACCGGGCCCCGGCTGGGTCGCGGACTCCGGCAGCGGCTGCGGATAGCCGTACGCCGGAGCGCCGCCCGGGTTCGGATAGCCGTACGCCTGGCCGTCCGCGACGGTGGGCTGGTGGCCCGGCTGCTGGGGCGGGCCCCACTTGTACGCGTCGTCCGCGTACGGATTCGGCTCGCTCACGACGATCCCCGTTCCTTCTCGGTCTTCAGCTCCGCTGAACCGTACCGCCCGCGCGGGCCCGGTGCAGCAACAAGCCCCGCCTCCGGCAGCGGTGAGGCTGCGGGGGCGGGGCTCGTCGGCGTAACAGGAGTTACGGGAAGGTCAGAAGCGACGCGTGATGAGCGCGCGCTTCACCTCCTGGATCGCCTTGGTGACCTCGATGCCACGCGGGCAGGCGTCCGTGCAGTTGAACGTGGTGCGGCAACGCCACACACCGTCACGGTCGTTGAGGATCTCCAGGCGCTGCTCTCCGGCCTCGTCGCGCGAGTCGAAGATGAAGCGGTGCGCGTTGACGATCGCCGCCGGGCCGAAGTACTGGCCGTCGTTCCAGAACACCGGGCACGAGGACGTGCACGCGGCGCACAGGATGCACTTGGTGGTGTCGTCGAACCGCTCGCGGTCCTCGGGGGACTGCAGACGCTCGCGGGTCGGCTCGTTCCCCTTGGTGATGAGGAAGGGCATGACGTCGTGGTACGCCTGGAAGAACGGGTCCATGTCGACCACGAGGTCCTTGAGGACCGTGAGGCCCTTGATGGCCTCGACCATGATCGGCTTGTCCGGGTTGATGTCCTTGATCAGCGTCTTGCAGGCGAGCCTGTTCTTGCCGTTGATCCGCATCGCGTCGGAACCACAGATGCCGTGCGCGCAGGAACGGCGGAACGTCAGGGTTCCGTCGAGCTCCCACTTGATCTTGTGAAGGGCGTCGAGGACGCGCTCCTTCGGGTCGATCTCGATCTGGAAGTCCTGCCACTGGACCTCGTCCGACACCTCGGGGTTGAAGCGGCGGATCCGGAACGTGGCCGTGATGAACGGCGAGTCGGCGAAGCCGGCCTCGGCGTTGCCGGTCTTGTCCAGGGTGGGGGTAGCCATCAGTACTTACGCTCCATCGGCTGGTAGCGGGTCGTCACGACCGGCTTGTAGTCGAGCCGGATCGACTCGGCGCCGTCGGCGGCCACCTCGCGGTACGCCATGGTGTGGCGCATGAAGTTGACGTCGTCGCGGTTGGGGTAGTCCTCGCGGTAGTGACCGCCGCGGGACTCCTTGCGGGCGAGCGCGGAGACCGCCATGACCTCGGCCAGGTCGAGCAGGTTGCCCAGCTCGATGGCCTCCAGCAGGTCGGTGTTGAACCGCTTGCCCTTGTCCTGGATCGACACGTTGAGGTACCGCTCGCGCAGCTCGGCGATCTTGGCGACCGCCGTCTTGATGGTCTGCTCGGTGCGGAACACCATCACGTTGGCGTCCATGCACTCCTGCAGCTCCGTGCGCAGCTCGGCGACCCGCTCGGTGCCCGTCGAGTTGCGCAGCCGCTCGACCTGGTCCTGGACCAGCTGGGCCGGGTTCTCGGGAAGCTCGACGAAGTCGTTCTTCACGGAGTACTCGGCGGCGGCGATGCCCGAACGCCGTCCGAAGACGTTGATGTCGAGCAGCGAGTTGGTGCCGAGGCGGTTGGCGCCGTGCACCGAGACACAGGCGACCTCGCCGGCGGCGTACAGGCCCGGGACCACGGTGGTGTTGTCGGCCAGCACCTCGCCCTCGACGTTGGTCGGGATGCCGCCCATGGCGTAGTGCGCGGTCGGCTGGATCGGGATCGGGTCCGTGTAGGGCTCGATGCCGAGGTACGTCCGCGCGAACTCGGTGATGTCCGGGAGCTTGGCGTCCAGCTGCTCCGGCGGCAGGTGGGTGAGGTCCAGGTAGACGTGGTCGCCGGCGGGACCGCAGCCGCGGCCCTCACGGATCTCCGTGTAGATGGAGCGGGAGACGACGTCACGGGACGCGAGGTCCTTCATGACGGGCGCGTACTTCTCCATGAAGCGCTCGCCGTCCTTGTTGCGGAGGATGCCGCCCTCACCACGGGCGCCCTCCGTCAGCAGGATGCCCATGCGCCAGATGCCCGTCGGGTGGAACTGGAAGAACTCCATGTCCTCCAGCGGCAGCCCGCGCCGGTAGCAGGCGGCCTGGCCGTCACCGGTCAGGGTGTGGGCGTTGGACGTCACCTTGAAGAACTTGCCGGTGCCGCCGGACGCGTAGACGACCGACTTCGCCTGGAAGACGTGGATCTCGCCGGTCGCCAGCTCGTACGCGACGACGCCGGCGGACTTCTTGACCCCGTCGACCTCGGTGATCAGCTGGTCCAGGACGTAGAACTCGTTGAAGAACTCCACGCCCTCCTTGACGCAGTTCTGGTACAGCGTCTGCAGGATCATGTGGCCGGTGCGGTCGCCCGAGTAACAGGCGCGACGGACCGGGGCCTCACCATGGCTGCGGGTGTGACCACCGAAGCGGCGCTGGTCGATCTTGCCCTCGGGCGTGCGGCCGAACGGCAGGCCCATCTTCTCCAGGTCGAGGACGGCGTCGATGGCCTCCTTCGCCAGGATCTCGGCGGCGTCCTGGTCGACCAGGTAGTCGCCGCCCTTGATCGTGTCGAAGGTGTGCCACTCCCAGTTGTCCTCCTCCACGTTGGCGAGCGCGGCGGCCATGCCGCCCTGCGCCGCGCCCGTGTGGGAGCGGGTGGGGTAGAGCTTCGTGAGCACGGCGGTACGGCTGCGCTTGGTGGCCTCGATGGCCGCGCGCATGCCGGCGCCGCCGGCGCCGACGATGACGGTGTCGTACTTGTGGATCTGCATGGTTTCCTCTGGTCCCTCTGTCCCGGCGCCTAGCGAATGTTCGGGTCGAAGGTGAAGATCACCAGCGTGCCCAGCAGGACGGTGAACACCGTGGCGGTGTACAGGAGCATCTTCAGCCAGAAGCGGGTGTTGTCCCGTTCGGCGTAGTCGTTGATGACCGTGCGCAGGCCGTTGCCGCCGTGGAGCATGGCGAGCCACAGCATGATCAGGTCCCAGGCCTGCCAGAACGGCGAGGCCCAGCGGCCCGCCACGAAGGCGAAGCCGATCTTGGAGACGCCGCCGTCGAGCACCAGCTGGATCAGCAGGTGACCGATGACGAGGACGGTCAGGAGGATGCCCGACAGGCGCATGAAGAGCCAGGCGTACATCTCGAAGTTGCCGCGCGAGGCCTTGGGTGTCTTGCTCGTGCGCTTGCGCGGGGGCTCGATCACCGGGGCCGGGTTGTCGGCGTCGTAGAGGCTCACGCCCTCGACATCGCCGATCGCGGCTGCGGAAGAAGTCTCGCTGGACATGGGCCTCAGCTCCCGAAGACGTCGCGTACGGCGTGACCGAGGACGGGGTACAGGGCCCCGACCATCAGCACGATCCAGATGCCCAGCACGGTCCAGAGCATCTGCTTCTGGAGGCGTGGGCCCTTGGCCCAGAAGTCCACGGCGATGATCCGGAGACCGTTCAGCGCGTGGAAGAGAATCGCGGCCACCAGGCCGTATTCGAGGAGCGCGACGATCGGCGTCTTGTACGTGGCCACGACGTCGTCGTAGGCCTCGGGGGAGACGCGGACGAGTGCGGTGTCCAGGACATGTACGAACAGGAAGAAGAAAATGAGGACACCGGTGACTCGATGAGCCACCCAGGACCACATGCCTTCCCGGCCGCGGTACAGCGTTCCAGCCGGCACGGAAGAACCCTCCGGGAGCGGGGATTGGGGTCGGCCGGCTTGACTGTCGGTCTGACCCGGCCGGGTACGGTCCACCGGCCCCGGCCATCGTAGCGACGCTTTGTCGGTTCGTTCGCGCGGGGGGCTCTGGTGTGATCAAAGTGGCAATCAAACAGGCACGTACGGGCTAGAGCGGCTCGTTCCGCCCACGGTCCGCGGTCATCAGCTCGACGATCCGGCGCCGGGCGAGTCGGCGCAGCTCCTCGGCGGTCACCGCCCGCTCCTCGTCCACGTCGTGCTCCATCCGGACCCGGATCCCGGCCAGCACCTGGTCCACGTGCTGGGAGGGCCCGTGGGCGTCCAGGCAGATCACGAAGGTGTGGCCGAACCTGCTCTCGTACGCCGCGTGCGCGGCCCGCAGCGCCAGATGGGCGGCGCGGGGCGCGTCGTGGTGCAGGCAGGGGGCGGGCTCGGCGGCCAGGGCCTCGGCGATGTCGCCGGCGGCGAGGTCGTAACCCGCCTCGTCGGACGCGGCCAGTAGAGCGCCCAGATCGGGGTAGGGGCGGTGGGCGGCCATCCGGTGGGCCCAGCGCAGACTGCCGCAGCACTCCAGGAAGGCCGCCTCGGCGGCGGCGAAGGGGAGGCTGTTGAAATGGGCCAGGCCGGCGGCATGATCGACCGGCGCTCCGTCGGCGGGCGGCGCCCCCAGGGCGTCGGCCGGGGCGTCGGCCGGGACCGGGTGGCGCGGCTGCACGGGCACGGCCGACCGGTCGGCCGGGGGCGCGGATCGCTTCGGCAGGCCGGCGGGGGACTCGCTGGACCTGGACAGCGTGGACTCCTCGTATCAATGACAGCTGTGACCCGGTGGGGCCCTGTGACCCCGCGAAGGGCCCGCAGGGGTACGCGAAGGTCTTCCGTCCTGAAAGACAGGCGGGAGCGCAAGGAGGTTGCGCGGGGTGGGAGTGAAGAGGGAGACGAATGTGCCGCAACGCTAACGAGACCGGTCGGCGACCGTCCGACGGGCCGCAGAAGAATCACCCGAACGGGAGGGTTTCGGAACGTGTGATGGACGCCTGACCTGCGTCGGCCGGGGGTTCCGTCCGGCCGCCCGCCGTCCTCGATGGGCGAGGTCGCGGCAGAAATGTCAGCCTTGCACCCTATTCACTCGTTTCACTCGCCCTTGACCCCTCAACGGAGGAATCCGCCCGATGTCGCCCACGCGTGGTGCCCTTGTCACCGGCGCGGCTGTCACGGCCGCAGCCGCCGTCGTCCTCACCGTCGTCGTCTGGCCGGACGGATCCGGCAGCGGACCGTCCGGTGACACGGCGTCGCCCTCCGGAACCTCCGCCGAGGCCGCCCCGTCGCCCTCCCGCAGCTACCCGATGTCCAGCGCGCCGAGCGTGATCCCCGCGGTGCGCGAGCACACCGCGGCCCGGGGGCCCGGCTGGCGGCCGGGCAAGGACAGTACCGTCGTCATCGCCAAGGGCAGCCAGGTGCTCGCCGACGAGGCGGAGCTCCTCGCCAAGGAGCTGAAGATCCGCTACCGGGGCGCCGGGCCGGCGAGGGCGGGCGACGTCGAGCTGGCGCTCGGCGCCAAGGACGCGGGCCCCGCCGAGTCCTACACGCTCACCGTGCGCGACCGGAAGGTGAAGATCACCGGCCCCGACGAGTCGGGCGTCTTCTACGGCACCCGTACGCTCAAGCAGTCGCTCAAGGCGGACGGCACGTTTCCCGAGGGCGTCGTCAACGACCGGCCGGACCGGCCGCAGCGCGGGCTCAACCTCGACATCGCGCGCAAGCACTACAGCGCGGAGTGGATAGAGGACCGCATACGCGAGATGGGCGACCTCAAGCTCAACCAGCTCGGCCTGCACTTCTCCGACGACCAGGCCTTCCGCATCGAGTCGAAGTCCCACCCCGAGGTGGTCTCCGACGAGGCCCTCACCCAGGACGAGGTCCGCCGCATCGTCGGCCTTGCCAACAGCCGGCACATCGAGGTCGTCCCCGAGATCGACTCGCCCGGACACCTCGGCGCGGTGCTGGCCGCCCACCCCGCCCTCCAGCTGCGCAACACCGCGGGCGTCGAGTCGAAGGGCTCCATCGACATCTCCAAGCCGGCCGCGGCCAAGCTCATCGACGAACTCCTGGAGGAGTACACCGAGCTGTTCCCGGGCCGCTTCTGGCACCTCGGCGCGGACGAGTACCAGGCGCTGACCGTCCGGAACCCCGCCGCCTCCTACCCCCAGCTCCAGCGGGCCGCCGAGGAGCGGCACGGCGCCGACGCCACCATCGAGGACCTGGCCACCAGCTGGCTGAACGACCGCGCGGACGTCGTCGTCCCCAAGGGCCGGACCGCGAAGGCCTGGAACGACGGGCTGTTCCGCGGCACGAAGGTCAAGGCCGACGAGAACATCGAGATCGAGTACTGGACGGGCAAGGAGATCGGCGCCCGCCCGCCGCAGGAGTACCTCGCCGAGGGCTACAAGATGCTGAACCTCAACGACGAGTTCCTCTACTACGTGCTCGGCGAGCCCAACGAGTTCGTCTACCCGACCGGCGAGCGGATCTACGAGCAGTGGACCCCGCTGGTCCTGCGCGGCACCGAACCCGTGGCCGAGCGCTATTCCCCGCAGATCCTCGGCGGCCGGTTCGCCGTCTGGGGCGACCTGCCGAACGCGCAGACGACGCAGCAGGTGGCGGAGGGCATCAGGATGCCGCTGGTGGCGACCGCGCAGAAGGTCTGGGACCCGCGGAAGCCCGCGCTCAGCTGGGCGCGGTTCCAGGAGCTGGCGGAGCGGACCGGCAGCGCGGGCTGAGCGCGAGCGCGAGCACGGGCCGCCGCTGAAAAGGCTGTCCCCCCGCCCCCACCTGCGAAGATGCGGGACGGACAGCCCGGCAGCCGCCGGCCTGCGCAGCGCCGGCCGCGCGCTCCTGGGGAGGGAGGCGGGGCCGTGCACCCACATCGCGTCCCGGGGGGACTTCTTCGTGCTCTGTACCCGTTGCCGTATCAGAACGGCCGTCACCGACGACGGCCTGTGCACCTTCTGCTCGGGCACCCGGCCCCCGCTGCCGGACGGCCTGACGGCCCCGGTCGCCGGGCCCGGGGGCTGGGGGGTCGCCACCTGGCCGCGTTCGCCCGTCGGTCTCGCCCGGGCGGTGACGGCGCTGCTCGGCCTGGTGATCGCCACCGACCTGTTCGCCATCGGCACCGGACTGCGTCTGCGGGCCCTCTGGCAGGGGCTGGTGACGGACGGCTCCATGGACATCTACGGCCGGGACGGCGACACGGCCGAGACGCTGTACGGCATCGCGGCCCTCTCCCAGGGCGTGATGCTGCTGGCCACCGGCGTCGTCTTCATCATCTGGTTCCACCGGACCCGCCGGAACGCCGAGGTCTTCGATCCCTCCGTGCAGCGCATGGGCCCGGGCTGGGCGGTGGGCGGCTGGTTCGTCCCCGTGGCCAACTTCTGGTTCCCCTACCGCGTCGCGAGCGGCGTGTGGGAGGCCAGCGCGCAGACCCGCCCGGACGGGGGCTGGCGCACGGTTCCCCGGACCCCGCTCAACCTCTGGTGGGGCGCGTGGGTCGTGAGCCTCCTCTTCACCCGGGTCGCCGAGCGCCTGTGGGAGCAGGCCGAGGGTCCGGAGGGGCTCGTGCGGGCCGGGGGCCTGGTGGCCGCCTCCGACGCGGTGGACATCGTCGCCGCCGTCCTCGCCATCCTCTACGTCCGCGCCGTGACCGGGATGCAGGTCGAGCGGGCCCTGCACGGAAGGGCGCTCGACGTCCCGGCGTCGGCTCCGGCCCCGGGGGGCACACCGGTGACACCCGCGCCAAAGTGACGATTTTCAGCCATTCGGCGCAGTATCCGGTAGACCGAGGGAGACGTCGATGAGTCTGCTGGAACTGATCGAACGCGCCGACGAACGCGCGCTGGCCGCCGGTGCCGTGGCCTGCTTGGAACGCTGCCTGCCGCCGCTCGCGGGGCCGGACGCGGAGCCCTTGCGCCCGCTCTGGGCGAGCTGCGGGAACGGACAGGATTGGGCCATCCGGCTCGCGGCGGCGCGGACGGCGGTGGACCAGGCGTCGGTCCCCGACGGCCCGGCCGAGCTCGTACGGGCCGTGCTCGGCGCGGCCCCCTCCGACTTCGCCGCCGTACCGCTGCGGGAGTGGGCCGACGCCTGCTCACTGGTCGCGCTCCGGGTCCACGGCCGGTTCGACGCCCCGGGAGGGGAGGTGCCGCCGGACGAGGAGGGCCTGCTCAAGGCGGCCCGCAGCGGTGAACCCGCCGCCGTGGGCCCGCTGGTGGCGGGGGAGCTTCAGCGGCAGGTCCGGATCCTGGAGATCCTGGCGGAGACCACCGGCACGGCGGGCAGCGGCGCCGGCCTCCGCGAAGCGCTGGACCTGTCCACGGAGGGCCGCCGGGTGCTGCGCGCGGTGATGTCGCGGCGGGCGCGCGGACGGGGCTGAGGGCCGGGAGCCGGGAGCCGGGGCCGGGGCTGAGACCCCTCTCCGTGAGCGGTACGGGTGTCACGGACGAGCCCGTCCGCGACACCCGTACGCCGCAGGCATCGACCGGGTGTTACTTCGCCGAGTCCAGCGCCGCCAGGGCCTGCGCCCACCCGACGTACTTCAGCGCGGCGAGGTCCGCGACCGTCACCACGCCGAACGCCTCCTTGAGCAGGCCGGCCTGACGGTCCGAGACGCCCTTGAGCGCGGACACCGGCGCCGCCAGCACCTCGGGCACGCTCTTGTCGGCCCACGCCTTGTCGAGCACCTTGTCCAGGTCGATCGAAGCCACGTGCGTTCCCCTTTTCCCAGTAGGTCTACAGATGTGTAGAGCTTAGGAGGGGAGGGGCGCGGCACACCGTGCACCGTCGGGAAATCACCTGCGAAAGTCCGAAAACCCCCGGTCACCGCGCCCGGCCCGCCCGCACGTCCCACGGCGTCAGGCGCGCGTCAAGAGGGCGTCAGGCGGCCGTCAAAGGCGGCATCGCCTTCATATGGACCCCGTCAAGGCGGCTCGCCCCGGGGTGAATTCGAGGTTTGCTCGTATCGGCCGAACGGCTGATCCACTTCCTCGCATCCTCAGGAGTTCACGATGGCCGACCTGGCCTTCGTCGCCACCACGATCGCGATATTCGCGCTGGTGGCTCTCATTGCCCGGGCGGTGACCAGAGTATGACCGCCGAGAATGCCATCGGCCTCGTCGTCGCCGTCTGCCTGCTCGGATATCTCGTGCTGGCCCTCCTTTACCCGGAGAGGTTCTGAGCACCGAGATGAGTCCCCAGGCTGCTGGACTTCTCCAGCTCACAGCCCTGATAGCCGCCCTCGCCCTGGCCTGCCGGCCGTTGGGCGACCACATGGCGAAGGTCTACTCCTCCGATAAGCACTCCAGGCCGGAGAAGTGGATCTACCGAGCCATCGGCGTCAATCCAGCCGCCGAAATGCGCTGGCCCTCCTATCTGCGCGGAGTTCTCGCCTTTTCGGCGGCGAGCGTGCTCTTTCTGTATCTGCTGCAACGGATACAAGGTTCAATGCCCGGCTCGCTCGGCTTTTCCTCGATCGACCCGGACCAGGCGTTCAACACCGCCGCTTCCTTCGTCGCCAACACCAACTGGCAGTCGTACTCCGGCGAACAGGCCATGGGCCACGTCGTACAGACCGGCGGCCTCGCGGTGCAGAACTTCCTGTCCGCGGCGGTCGGCATGGCCGTGGCGGTGGCGCTCGTACGGGGTTTCGCCCGCTCCCGTACCGGTGAACTCGGCAACTTCTGGGCCGACCTCGTCCGCGGCACCGTCCGCGTCCTGCTCCCGATCTCGGTGATCGGCGCGCTCGTCCTGGTCGCCTGCGGCGCGATCCAGAACTTCTCGGGCATCCACCAGGTCGGCCAGTTCACGGGCGGCACACAGGAGTGGAACGGCGGCGCGGTCGCCTCCCAGGAGGCCATCAAGGAGCTGGGTACCAACGGCGGCGGCTACTTCAACGCCAACTCCGCCCACCCCTTCGAGAACCCGAACCCCCTCTCCAACCTCTTCGAGATCTTCCTCATCCTGCTGATCCCGTTCGCGCTGACGCGGACCTTCGGCCGGATGGCCGGATCGCTGCGGCAGGGGTACGCGATCCTCGGCGCGATGGCCGTCATCTGGATCGGCTTCACCGCCCTGATGATGTGGACCGAGTTCGCCCACCGGGGCCCGGCGTTCGAGATCGCGGGCGGGGCCATGGAGGGCAAGGAGACCCGCTTCGGGATCGCCGGCTCGTCGATCTTCGCGGTCGCCACGACGCTGACCTCGACCGGCGCGGTGAACTCCTTCCACTCCTCGTACACCGGCTTCGGCGGCGGCATCACCCTGCTCGGCATGCAGCTCGGCGAGATCGCTCCCGGCGGCGTCGGCTCCGGCCTCTACGGCATGCTGATCATGGCGGTCATCGCGGTGTTCATCGCCGGGCTGATGGTCGGACGCACCCCGGAGTACCTCGGCAAGAAGATCGGCACCCGCCAGATCAAGCTCGCCGCCTGCTACATCCTCGTCACCCCGGCGCTTGTGCTCGGCTTCACCGCGGTCGCCGTGGCCCTGCCGGCCCCCGCCGACTCGATGACGAACTCCGGCGCGCACGGCTTCTCCGAGATCCTGTACGCCTACACCTCCGGCGCGAACAACAACGGCTCCGCCTTCGCCGGGCTCGACGCCGACACCCCGTGGTTCAACACGACCATCGGCATCGCGATACTGCTCGGCCGGTTCCTGCCGATGGTGTTCGTCCTCGCCCTGGCGGGCTCGCTCGCCGAGCAGCGACCGGTGCCCGAGACCGCGGGCACGCTGCGCACCGACAAGCCCCTCTACGCGGGGCTGCTCGTCGGCACCATCCTCATCATCACCGGACTCACCTACTTCCCGGCCCTGGCGCTGGGCCCGCTCGCCGAAGGGCTCGCCTCATGAGCACCATCACCCCCACCCCCACGCGCGCTCCGCACGGAGACCTCCCGCCGGCCGGCGGGCACGGGAGGGCCGACCGGATCGGCAGCGGACTCTTCGACCCGAAGCAGCTCCTGAAGTCGTTCCCGGACGCGCTGCGCAAGCTCGACCCGCGCGTGATGGTGCAGTCACCGGTGATGTTCGTCGTGCTGGCCGGCTCGGTGGTCACCACCGTGCTCGCGCTCAGCGACCCGGCCGACTGGTTCGGCTGGGCGATCACCGGCTGGCTCTGGCTGACCACGGTCTTCGCCAACCTCGCTGAGGCGGTCGCCGAGGGCCGGGGCAAGGCGCAGGCCGACACGTTGCGCAGGGCCAGGACCGACACCGTCGCCCGCCGCCTCGCCGGCGGCAAGGAGGAACGGGTCGCCGGAACGGATCTGCGCATCGGCGACCTGGTGGTCTGCGAGGCCGGTGACATCGTCCCCGGCGACGGGGACGTGGTCGAAGGCGTCGCCTCGGTCGACGAGTCCGCGATCACCGGCGAATCGGCTCCGGTCATCCGGGAGTCCGGCGGCGACCGCTCGGCCGTCACCGGCGGTACGAAAGTGCTGTCCGACCGCGTCGTCATCAGGATCACCACCAGGCCGGGCGAGACCTTCATCGACCGGATGATCGGCCTGGTCGAGGGCGCCGCCCGGCAGAAGACGCCCAACGAGATCGCCCTGACCATCCTGCTGGCGTCCCTCACGATCGTCTTTCTGCTGGCCGTGGTCACCCTGAAGCCGTTCGCGATCCACGCGGGCGCCGACGACCAGACCTCGCTGATCGTGCTCGCCGCCCTGCTGGTCTGCCTGATCCCCACCACGATCGGGGCGCTGCTGTCCGCGATCGGTATCGCCGGGATGGACCGGCTCGTCCAGCGCAACGTCCTGGCCATGTCCGGCCGCGCGGTCGAGGCGGCGGGCGATGTCTCCACCCTGCTCCTCGACAAGACCGGCACGATCACCCTCGGCAACCGCCAGGCGGCCGCGTTCGTCCCGGTCGCGGGCGTGACGGAAGCGGACCTGGCCGACGCCGCCCAGCTCTCCTCGCTCGCCGACGAGACCCCGGAGGGCCGGTCGATCGTGGTGCTCGCGAAGAAGACGTACGGGCTGCGGGAACGGGACCAGGGCGAGCTGACGGGCGCCGCGTGGGTGGAGTTCACCGCGCAGACCCGGATGTCGGGCGTCGACCTGGGCGGCCGCAAGGTCCGCAAGGGGGCGACCGGTTCGGTCCTCGCCTGGGTGAAGGAGCGGGGCGGCCGGGTCCCCGAGGACGCGGCGGCGCTCACGGACGAGATCGCCCGGGCCGGCGGTACACCGCTGCTGGTGGCCGTCCAGGACGCGGACGGGGCCCGCGTCCTTGGGTTGATCCACCTCAAGGACGTGGTGAAGGAGGGCATGCGGGAACGGTTCGGTGAACTGCGCCGGATGGGCATCCGCACGGTCATGATCACGGGCGACAACCCGCTGACCGCCAAGGCGATCGCCGAGGAAGCGGGGGTCGACGACTTCCTGGCCGAGGCGACGCCCGAGGACAAGATGGCCCTCATCAAGCGGGAACAGGCCGCCGGCCAGCTCGTCGCGATGACGGGCGACGGCACCAACGACGCCCCCGCCCTGGCCCAGGCCGACGTCGGCGTCGCGATGAACACCGGAACCTCGGCCGCCAAGGAGGCCGGGAACATGGTGGACCTCGACTCCAACCCCACCAAACTCATCGAGATCGTCGAGATCGGCAAGCAGCTCCTCATCACCCGGGGAGCCCTCACCACCTTCTCCATCGCCAACGACGTCGCGAAGTACTTCGCGATCATCCCCGCCATGTTCGCCGTGGCGTACCCGTCGCTGGACAAGCTGAACATCATGGGCCTGACCTCGCCCGAGTCCGCGATCCTCTCGGCCGTCATCTTCAACGCGCTGATCATCGTCGCGCTGGTACCGCTCGCCCTCAAGGGCGTGCGCTACCGCCCCGTGAGCGCCGACCGGATGCTGCGCCGCAACCTCGGCCTGTACGGACTCGGCGGCCTCGTCGCCCCGTTCATCGGTATCAAGCTCATCGACCTGATCCTGACCCTCATCCCCGGAATCGGCTGATCCGCCATGACCAACAACACCGTCGGCAGTACCGCGCGCGTACTCGGCGCGGGCCTGCGAGCCCTGCTCGTCCTCACGCTGGTCTGCGGGGTCGCCTACCCCCTGGCCGTCACCGGCGCCGCCCAGGCCCTCTTCCACGACCGGGCCAACGGCTCCGAGATCAAGGACCCGCACGGCCGGGTCGTGGGCTCCTCGCTCATCGGCCAGCGGTACGACCTCCCGCCGAAGGACGGGGAGGAAGCCCCCGCCGCCGACCTGAGGTGGTTCCAGCCCCGCCCGTCCAACGGCCTCGGCACCAACAGCGTCAACACCCAGTACGCCCTGCTCCTCTCCGGCGCCACCAACCGCTCCGGCGACAACGAGGAGCTGATCCGGTGGGTGAAGGACGCCAGGGCAGCCGTGGTCAAGGACAACACGACCGCGACGTACGAGGTGAACCCCGCCGACGTCCCGCCCGACGCCGTCACGTCCTCCGGCTCCGGCCTGGACCCGCACATCTCTCCGGCGTACGCGAAGCTCCAGGTCCACCGGGTCGCGGACAGGAACGGCCTCGACGTGCGGAAGGTCAGGGCCCTCGTCGCCGACCACACCACCGGCCGGCTGCTCGGTTTCCTGGGGGAGCCGCGGGTGAACGTCTTGGAGCTGAACACAGCGCTCAGGGGGCTGACCGAGCACTCCTAGGCCCTGTCGTCGAACTGCCGTCTGCCGTGTGACGTCCGGCACGCACGCCCGTACGGCGCCCGGGCCCCGGCCCGGGCGCCGACGCGACGCCTCCTCGCCGGCTCCTGCGATGCTCGTATGAAGGATCGAATCAAGGTGGACGAATGGGAGCGGCGCACGCGGACCCCGCTGCTGCTCCTCGCCGCGTGCTTCGCCGTCGCCTTCGCGGTGCCCGTCCTGGCCCCGGACGCATCCACCTGGGTCCACACAGTCTGCCGGGCGGTCGAGTGGGCGGTGTGGGCGGCCTTCGCCGGCGACTACGTGACGCGGCTGCTGCTCACGCGGCAGAAGTGGGCCTTCGTCCGCGGCCATCCGCTGGACCTGCTGGCGGTCATCCTGCCGCTCGTCCAGCCCCTCCGGCTGCTGCGGCTGGTCTCCACGCTGGTGTTGCTGGGACGAAGGGCCCGCAACGCGCCGCAGATCACCCTGACCGTCTACGTCGCCGGTTCCGTCATGGGCCTCATGATGTTCGGGTCACTCGCGGTGCTCCAGGTGGAACGGGAAGCGCCGGACGGCAACATCCGGACGATCGGGGACGCGGTGTGGTGGTCCTTCACCACCATGACGACCGTGGGGTACGGGGACCTCGCACCGACCACCGGGCTCGGCCGGCTGCTCGCCGTGGGGCTGATGCTGTCCGGCATCGCTCTGCTCGGTGTCGTGACGGCGAACATCGCCGCGTGGTTCATCTCCCGCTTCGAACGGGACAACGCCGAGGAGATGAGGCAGACAGCGCTCCTTGAGGCCCTGACCGTGGAAGTCGCCGCGCTGAGAGCCGAGATGGCGAACCTGGCACCCTCCTCCCGGCCGTCCGTTCCGGAGGTCCCCGGGCCCTCCTCGCCCACCCGGCCCTGAGCGCCCGGGCAGTCTGCACCGACCGTCGACCGCCGACCGCCTACCGGCCCGTGCCTCCGGGCAGTCTGCGCCGACCGTCGACCGGCCCGTGCCCCCGGCTCGGGCCGATCCGTCCGCTGCGCGTCATCCGCGTCGGCCCTCGGGAGTGTTCAGGGCTCCTGGTCGCCGACCTTGCCGGCGGCGATCTGCCGGCCCCGTGTGGTGTCGACCACGATGGGAACGCCGTCGGGGATCCGGCCCGCGAGGTCGCGGAGCAGCCCCTCGATCGGAGGCAGCTCCTCCGGGCCCCGCACATGGACGTACAGGGTCCTGGACCGGGCGTCGACGCTGGTGACCGTCGACCCCGGGCTCTGCTTCAGCCAGTCCTCCGCGGCTTCCTTCGTCCGGACCGTCCAGGCGTTGAGCAGCACGGTCGTCACCGTGTTCGCCGCCAGGGGCAGCAGGACGGCCAGGAAGAGCAGCCCGAGCATGAGATAGGCGCGACGCCCCGCTCGCCCGGTGCGTGCTCCGGCCGCCCCGGTGTAGCCGAGCGAGGCGAACACGACCATGCCCGCGAAGACGAGCGCCACGAGGTTGGACAGGAAGAGGACCAGGGCTCCCGAGGCAAGCCACCACTGCGCCTCGCCCGCGCAGACACCGGTGACCACGAGGGGCGGGACGAGGGAGATGGCGATGGCCACTCCGGGCAGCACGGCGGCGACGTCCTTGCGGGCGAGAGCCACAGCCCCGGCGAAACCGGTGGCCACCGCGGAGACCAGGTCGAGGAGGCCCGGCGACGTACGGCCGGAGATCTGGTCGTTGGTCAGCAGGTCGTACGAGCGGGGTACGGCCACCGACGCCACGACGCCCACCAGGATCACCAGCAGGCACCCGAGCACCACGTAGGACAGGGCGCTGGTGCGTCGGCGCTGCACGGCGCCGAGGGCGATCCCCATGATCGGGGTGGAGAGCGGCGCGATGATCATCGCGCCGATGACGGTCGCGGTGGAGTCCGTCAGGATGCCGCCCGCCGCGATGACGGACGAGAGGGTGAGCATGGTCCAGAAGGCCGAACGCTTCGCCTGGCTGTCGCCCGACGAGAGGTCCAGGTCCTGCTGGAGTTCTTCGATACCGCGGCGCTGACGGGTCGGCAGGACCCTGTCGCGGAGTTGGCCGACCATGACGCTCAGTATTCCGGGTCGGCCCCCGTCACCGGGGTCAGGACACGGCCCGGGGCCGAAGCCCGCGTGTCCGGATCATGTGGGGCGCGGGGCCGGCCCCCACGGGCCGGCGCGACGGGGTCGACGGGCCGGCGCGACGGGGCCGACGGCCGTGCCGGCCCGCCCCGCCGCCCGGCACCCCGCCTCGCCTCGCCTCGCCCGCGAGGGGGGCGCCGTGCCGGCCCGTCCACCGGCCGGCACGGCGCCGGATCACTCCGCCCGGTGGGCGCCCGGCGGCAGGTCCTCCTCCGGCTGAGGATGGCTCCGCAGCCGGAGGATGGCCGTGATGAGTCCACCCCAGACGATGAGAATGGCGATGATCATCATGATGATGGCGCTGGTGGACATCAGCGCTCCTTCCGGTCCGCGGGCGACTCCATGTCCAGGTCGATGTCCTCGCCACCGGCCGGCCACGGCATGAACGAGAGGATCACCCCGACCAGGAGCGCTCCGATGGCGACGCTCCAGCCCGCCGAGAGCAGGAACCCGGTGGAGTAGCCCTCGTAGTTCTCCTGGAACTCGGTGCGCAGGCTGTCGACCATCATCCAGCCCAGGACCACCGGCGTGATCACGCCGAGGCAGATGCGCCACCAGTGGCCGAGCCGCACCGCGGAGGTGGCGTCGGCGTTCGCCTGGAGGCTGGGAAGCTGCCGCAGCACCCAGACGATCACGATCAGGCCGACCAGGGCCGCGAGCGCGATGCCGTACTGGTTGATGAAGTGGTCGGACGCGTCCAGCAGGTAGATGCCGGACTCGGTGGGGAACAGCACGAGCGACACCAGCGCGACCAGACCACCGACACCGAGGACCGCGGTCCTGCGGCGCATTCCGGTCCGGTCCTGCACCGCGGAGACGACGACCTGCACGATGGAGATCAACGAGGAAAGTCCCGCGATCACCAGCGAGCTGAAGAACAGGATGCCGAAGAAGCCGCCGAACGGCATCTCCGAGATCACCGCGGGGAAGGCCACGAACGCCAGGCCGATGCCCGCGCCGACGACCTCGTCGACGCCGACGCCCGAGGCGGTCGCCAGATAGCCGAGAGTGGCGAAGACCCCGATGCCGGCCAGGATCTCGAACGAGCTGTTGGCGAAGCCCGCCACCATCGCGGAGCCCGTCAGGTCGGCGCGGCGGCCCAGGTAGGACGCGTACGTGACCATGATGCCGAAACCGATGGACAGCGAGAAGAAGATCTGTCCGTAGGCGGCGACCCAGACGCTGCCGTTGCCGAGTTCCGACCAGTCGGGAGTGAAGAGCGCGTCGAGTCCGGTCGCCGCCCCGTCCAGCGTGAGCGCACGGATCACCAGCGCGGCGAACAGGACGAAGAGCAGCGGGATGAAGACCTTGTTGGCGCGCTCGATGCCCCGCCTGATCCCGAAGGCCAGGACGCCCAGCACGACCACCCACACGACGACGAGGGGCCAGAACACCCCCGGCACGAAGCCGTCCAGGAACCCCGGGGTGTCGGGGGCCCGCAGGAAGTCGCCGAAGAGGAACGCCTCCGGATCGTCACCCCATTGCTGTCCGACGGAGAATCCCACGTAGCGGACGGCCCACGCGATGATGACGGCGTAGTACGTGGCGATCACGAAGGAGATCGCCACCTGCCACCATCCGATGGCCTCCGCGGGGCGGGCCATCCTGCGCAACGCGGCCGGGGGCGAGAGCCGGTACTTCCGCCCGATGATGTACTCCATGATCAGGAGCGGGATGCCCGCTGTCAGGAGTGCGATGAGATACGGCAGCAGAAAGGCTCCGCCGCCGTTGTCGTAGGCGATCGCGGGGAACCGCCAGATATTGCCGAGTCCGACGGCCGAGCCGATCGCGGCGAGCAGGAAGCCGGCCCGGGTGGCCCACTGCTCGCGTGGCTGCACTGTCATATGCGGTCCTCAAGTCTCCTCGTGGAACTATGGGCCAAACTGGCGGAACGTTAGCGCGCGGTGAGCGTTCCCGAGCGGCCCGACAGGGCCGGATGGGCCACCTGGCCCATCCGGGTTCGCCGGGCGGGCGGGTGGCCGGGGAGGGGACCGGTCCCGGGCGGCAGCCCGGGCCCCGTACCATGCAGCCCTACCTACAGGGGGGTGTCGTGAAGCGACGATGGAAATGGATGCTGGTCTGCAGCGTTCCCGCGCTCGGGTTCGCGGGGCTCGCCGTCGCGGCGCTCGTGGCGTTCGTCGCCGACGGCCCGACGGCCGAGTTCTGGTTCCCCACCAAGGGCTCGGACAGCACGATGAGCGCCTGGGCGGCGTCCCTCTCCTATGCCCTCGTGGCGGCCCTCACCTTCGCGATCGCGTGGTCCCTGTCGAAGGACGCCGACCGGATCGGACCGGCGGAGGGCGAGGACCCGTCCACCGACGCCCGCTGACACCGCCGACCGACGAACTCAGGGCCCCGCCCGCGGAGAAACCGCGGCTGCGGCACGCCGGGCCTGCCCCGCGCCGGGCGGTCTCTCGGGTCGGGGCGAACCGCGTGCACCGGCGGGTCGGTCACGCCGTTGGTCGCGGAAGGGGTGGGCGGCCCACAGAACTGCAGGCCGGAGGGGCGAAGGTGGGAGCGACGACCGGGGCCGCCACCCCCCACAGGAGAGGCCCCGGCCGTCTTCCACGGGGTCGCAGCACGACCCCGTACTCATCTCAGCGCCATGACTGCGTTTTCTGTCACACCGGAAGCGCGGCCGCCGAATTGTTGCGAGTTGTACAAGTCATGGACGTGGCCCCCACCGAGCACGTAGCGTGCTCATTCGCGCAGGGTTGCGCAGCAGTTGACCAGCTGCGATTCAGAACGGCAGGGCGGGTTGAGGGAGTGCTGGGGGACGACGCGGAGCTGACTGCCGCGGTGCTCGCGGCTCAGGACGGGGACGAGGACGCCTTCCGTGCTGTGTACCGCACAGTGCACCCGCGGTTGTTGAGCTACATACGGACGCTGGTCGGGGAGCCGGACGCCGAGGACGTGGCGTCCGAGGCGTGGCTGCAGATAGCGCGCGACCTCGACCGGTTCAGCGGTGACGCCGACCGGTTCCGGGGCTGGGCCGCCAGGATCGCGCGCAACCGTTCTCTCGACCATCTGCGGATGCGCAGCCGCCGCCCCGCGATCGGCGGCGACGAGACCGAGCTGACCACGCGCGCGGCCGAGTCCGACACCGCGAGCGACGCGATCGAGGCCCTGGACACCGACCGCACCATGTCCCTCATCGCCCAGCTGCCGCGGGACCAGGCCGAGGCCGTCGTCCTGCGGGTGGTCGTCGGGCTCGACGCGAAGAGCGCGGCGCAGACCCTGGGCAAGCGGCCCGGAGCCGTGCGCACCGCCGCCCACCGCGGCCTCAAGCGACTGGCCGAACTCCTCGGCGCCGACGGGCAGCTCCCGGCGCCCCTGGCGGACGGCGACGGAGGGTTCGCCCCGGACGGCACCGCGGACCGGCCCCCCGCCCAGGACGGCGGGAAGGACGCGGGCGGCGCCGGGCTCGGGGCCGTGCCCTCCCAGCGGCCCGGCCGAGGCGGTCCGGCGGCACCTGCCGTGGTCACTCCCGGTGTGACGCATTCGCGACCGTGGACGCAGAAGGACATGTGATGGCCGACGAGCACTACGAGTGGCTTGACAAGGACGCCGCGGAGAAGCTTCTCCGCGGCGAACCGGTCGTGCCCGTCGGCGACGAGGCCCGTGCCGAGGCCTTCCGGCTCGCCGAAGCGCTCGGCGTGGCGCGCGCGGGGCTGCGGGCCCCGGCAGGCGAACTCCCCGGTGAGGACGCCGTCCTCGCCGCGTTCCGGCAGGCCGGCCACGGCAGCGGTGCGGACCGGCTCGCCGGCCGCGCCGCCGTCCCCGGCCGCCCCGGCCAGCTGCACACCGTCCGGCTCGGCTCCGCCCCCGCCGCTCCGGCCCGCCGCCCGCGCTGGAGCCGGCCGGTCCGCTTCGGTCTGGTGGCCTCGCTCGCGGGCTGTGCGCTCGGCGGGGTCGCGGTCGCCGCCGGTACGGGCGTGTTCACCGGAACCTTCGGCGGGCAGGGATTGCCCACGCCGGCCAGCTCCGTATCGGCCGCCGTGACCCCGGGCCCGCTGATCTCCAACGACTCCGTCGACGACCCGTCGGCCCCGGTGGACCCGTCCTCGCCCGCCGAGCCGGAGGCCACCTCCTCGCCCACGGTCCGCGAATCCAGCGGACCCGAGGAGTCCGACGGCGCGCGGACCGTCGACCCCGGCCGGGAGTCCGGCACCGGCCGCCCGGACACCCCGGACCGTCCTGGCGGCGACGGCCGGGAGGAGACCACCGGGGGCGGCACCGGGCGGGACGACCGGCCCGGCGGCTCCGGCGGCGACACGGACTCGGGCAACTGGCACGAGAAGTCCGTCAGGGCCTGCAAGGCCTTCCGCGCGGGCACGCTGGACGACCGCAGCCGTCGCCAGCTGATCGAGTTCGCCAAGGGCGAGAAGAACCTGGAACGCTTCTGCGACCGCCTCCTCGACGGGAACGGCGGCAGCGGCGGCGGGGACGGCGGCTCCGGTGGCGGGAACGGCGGCTCCGGTGGTGACGGCGACGGCGACGACGACGGCGGTCAGAGCGGGCCGGGTGACGGCGGCTCACTGCCGCCCGTCTCCTTCCACCCCGTACCGCGCGCCGCCGAGACTCCGGGGACGGAGGCCGGCACGGGGGCGGACGCCGAGATTCCGCCCCTCTCGCAGAGCAGCGGTGCGGCCACCGTACTGACCCGCTGACCTGCGGTTTCGGGTTCCAGCAGGCAGTCCGCGCGACCAGGTGTGACGTTTTTGGAAGGCCGGGCGCAGTACAGAGTGAGCCGACTGGTCATCGGCCGCGCGACGAGCCGGGGTTCCCCCCGTACCTTCGGCTCAGCGCATCGGCGCGGGCGGGACACGTTCCCCCGGTCCCGCCCGCGCCCTCTCCTCGTCACATCGCCCGGTCACCGGTGCCGGTCACCAGTACACGACGACCTTGTCGCCGTTTCTCACCTGGTCGAACAGCGCAGCGACCTTCTTCTTGTCCCGCACATTGACGCAGCCGTGCGAGGCCCCGCCGTAGCCGTTGGCCGCGAAGTCCGCGGAGTAGTGCACCGCCTGACCGCCGCTGAAGAACAGGGCGTACGGCATCGGGGTGTCGTAGAGGGTCGACACATGGTCCCGGGACTTCCAGAACACCTCGAACGCCCCCTCGCGGGTGGGCGTGTACTCGGAGCCGAATCGCACGTCCATCGCCGAGACCACCCTGCCGTCGATCATCCACGCCAGGGTCCGGCTCTTCTTGCTGATGCACAGGACCCGGCCCTTCAGGCACCGTTCGTCCGGTGCGGCCACCGGCCGCTCGGTCGGCGGACGCAGTTCGGCGGCCGTTGGCACCCGGGTCATCGCCAGCAGCCGCCGCCAGGTCACCTCGTCGGTGGAGCCGGTGACCGGCAGGCTCCGTTTGGCCTGGAAGGACCGTACGGCGTCGGCGGTGACGGAGCCGTAGTAGCCGGTGGGGGTGCGCCCGAAGTGGCCGATCTGGCGGAGCCGGGCCTGGAGTTCGCGCACCCGGTCGCTCTCGGACCCGGTCCGCATCAGGACGCGCGGTGGCGGTGCGGTGCTCGGTTCCGGGGCCGGGCGGGCGGCCGTCGGGACCGGGTCGGGGGTCGGGCTCGGGCTCGGCGCGGCGGTGGACGCCGACGGGCCGGCCGGTGACGGGGTACGCGGCTTCGCGTCCTCGGTCGCGGGAGCGGAGCGCGTGGGGGAGGGCGCGGCGGCCTGCGTGGCCCGCGCCGGCGTGGGCGCGTCCTGCGCCCCTGCGGCCGTACCCGGCCCGCACCCCGTCGCGAGGGCGGCCAGCGCGACGAGGGACACGGCGGCGACGCGACGGTCCGGTATCGCCTCGGACGTACGCGCGCCGGGCGTGTTCCTCGTCACGTGCGGGCCCCTCGCCCCGCGCGAGCCTCGCCCGCTCCGGCCGCCCCGGACGCCCCGGCCGTCCCACCCGCCGCCCGTGCCCGTCTCCATGCCCGTGCCGGTGCCCGTCTCCGTGCCCGTCTCCGTGTTCACCATGTTCGGTCCCCCTGCGTCGCCTGTCGGCCCGGTGCCTCCTGTACGGATGCTGTGTGGATTCCCGTCCGGCCCGGTCAGCGAATCCTCCGCCGGACGGGGGCCGCGCGTCCAGACCCCCGGGGTGACGCCGGTGGATCACGGCCGGGTCCGGGCGGTCGGGACCGGGCCCCTGCCGTACGGCACCCGACGGTCCCTACCGCCTGGTGAAACCGCCTGGACGGCGACCCGTACCGGCGTGCGACACTCCGTCCATGCTGGGTGTCACCGATCTTCCGACCTATCTCGCCGGCCTGGCGCTGATCGTCCTTCTGCCGGGTCCGAACTCGCTCTACGTGCTCTCCGTGGCCGCCCGGCGCGGCGTACGCACCGGGTACCAGGCCGCCGCGGGCGTCTGGACCGGGGACGCCGTCCTGATGACGCTCGCGGCCCTGGGCGCCGCGTCCCTGCTGACGACCACGCCCCTGCTCTTCGCGATCGTCAAGTACGCGGGCGCGGCCTATCTGACCTGGATGGCCATCGGGATGCTCCGGGCCGCCGTCGCCCTGTGGCGCGAGCGGCACCGGCGTACCGCCGAACTCGTCGAGACGGTCGGGGCGGAGGGGGCGGCGGAGGCTTCCGGGGCCGCGGCGGGGCCCGTGGAGCGGCCCTACCGCCGGGCGCTCGTGGTCAGCCTGATCAACCCGAAGGCGATCCTGTTCCTGATCTCCTTCTTCGTCCAGTTCGTCGACCCCGGCTACGCCTACCCGGCCCTGTCGTTCCTGGTGCTGGGCACCCTGCTCCAGCTCGCCAGCTTCGCCTATCTCTCGGTGCTGATCTTCGGCGGCACCCGGCTGGCCGCCGCCTTCCGCCGCCGCAAGCGGCTGTCGGCGGGGGCCACTTCGGCGGCCGGCGTCCTGTTCCTCGGGTTCGCCGCCAAGCTCTCGCTCAGCAGCGTGTAGCCCGGGGGACGGCCGGCCCGGCCGTCCCCCGCGGTGCAGGCGTCCGTGGTGCCAGGCGTCCGTGGTGCAAGGTCTCAGTGGTGCCAGGCCTTCCCCCCGACGTTGTGGATCATCCGCTGCAACACCTTGAGCGCGGCGACGAACTCCGTGTCGTCGATGCCCTCGTGGATCTCCGCCCTCGCCCGGGCGACCCGGGCGTACGCCTTCTCGCGCAGCGCCCGCCCCTCGGGCGTCAGCCGCAGCCGGGACCCGGAGTCCTCCGTGACCAGCCCCTGCCGGAGGAGGCCGTCGACGGCCTCCTCCATGCCGTCGGCCCCAGTGTCGAGGTAGCCGCTGAGCAGGGTGACCACCTCGCCCCGGCCCCGTCCCTCCTCGTCCGCCCCGTCCAGTTGGTTGAGCACCCACCAGGGCGGCTGTGTGAGTCCGTCCTCGGCCAGTGCCGACCTGATGTGGGTGACCGTCGCCTCGTGCGCGGCCCAGCTCCAGTAGCCGATCGGCTGGAGGGCGAGCCCCGCGTCGTCGTGTGAGAAGTCCATGCCCCGGAACGTAGAACCTCAAGTGGAGTTGAGGTCAAGCCTCGCGGGTCGTTCTCCGGCGCGCGCGCCCGGCCATCCGGCGGTCGCGCAGAGTTCACCCGCTGTCGTGGCGGGTGTCACCCGATCCTTCCGCGCTCTCACTACGTTGTCGGGACCATGATCGAAGGTGAGGGCGCGCGTGCCGAAACTGTCCGTTGTCGTACCGCTCCACAATGTCGCGGCCTACGCCCCGACCACGCTGGGCAGTCTGGCCCGCAACGCGGACCCGGACATCGAGTTCCTGCTGGTCGATGACGCGTCGACCGACGGCACGCAGGACATCGTCGACCACTGGGCCGAGCGGCTGCCGCGCGCCCGGGTGATCAGACACGGTACGAACGTCGGCATCGCGGCCGCCCGCAACAGCGGCATCGACGCCGCCGAGGGCGACTACCTCACCTTCCTCGACGGCGACGACTGGTACGCCCCCGGCCATCTGGCCCGGCTGGTGCGCGCCGCCGAGGACCTCGACTGCGACTTCGCCCGCACCGACCACGTCCAGTCCACCGGCACCACCCGCGTCGTACGGCGCGCCCCCGCCCCGCTCCGGGACACGCTGCTCGACCCCCGCGACGGCATCGGCGTGCCCGAGCGCGAGACCATGGTCGACTACCCGTTCGTCTGGGCCGGGATCTACCACCGGCGGCTCTTCGCGGACGGCGCCCAGCGCTTCGCCACCGAACTGCGCACCGCCGAGGACCGGCTGTGGATCTGGCAGCTCCATCTGCGCGCCCGCACCTACGCGGCGCTCGGTCTCTACGGCATCTTCTACCGGCGCGGGG
This sequence comes from Streptomyces sindenensis, assembly GCF_014649035.1. Lineage (GTDB taxonomy): Bacteria > Actinomycetota > Actinomycetes > Streptomycetales > Streptomycetaceae > Streptomyces > Streptomyces sindenensis. The sequence continues at coordinate 461,704 of NZ_BMSG01000001.1, read as the reverse complement.
TCACCACCTCCCTGACCCAGATCAAGGACGCCCGGCAGCTCGACTTCTTCGCCTCCTACGACACGCTGCTCGACCAGCTGCGTGCCGACCGGGACGCGGACGCCCTGCTGCCGAAGGCCGTCCGTACCTACTGCGCGATGATCGCCTTCCACAACGAGAAGGCCGACGACTACGAGCCCGCCACCGCCCGGAAGCTGCGCGCCGAGTCGAGCGCCGCGCTGGGCCGGATGCCGCAGGACGTGCTCGACCGCACCCTGACGCAGATCGACGACAAGCGCGGCACGCTGCTCAGCCGTCTGCGCACCAAGCAGAAGGCCGCCTGACCGATGACCGCCACCCCCGCAGCCACCCCCGTACGCACGTCCCCGCGCACCCAGATCTTCCAGGTCTCCACCCTGTACGGCGCGGCCACCCTCGCCGCCGCGCTCGACGCCGGACAGTTCGGCCGGGCCACCGACAGCCACCGCATCCTGCTGGTCTCCAACAACGCGGCCGTGCCCGAGACCGCCCTGCGCCTGGAGGAGATGCGCGGTTACGGATCCCTCGCCGCCCGCTTCGACGCCGTCGTCGACTGGAACGAGGCCATCAGCCCGCACCACCCCAGCGGCTGGGGCCCCCGCTCCGAGGAGACCGTCCTGTGGCAGCGGGCCTTCCGCCTCGCCTGGGACATCGCCCCCGACGCCCCCGTCGACCTCGCCGTCGAGTCCATCCAGGTCAACCCGGCCCGCGCGCTCGCCGCGATCTTCTCCGAGAGCGCCGTCCACGTCTACGCCGACGGCCTGATGAGCTACGGTCCCACCCGCAACCGGATGCCCCAGTCCATCGCCTGCCGCATCCGGCGCGTCCTCCACCTCGACCTGGTCACCGGAGTGCGCCCGCTCCTCCTCGCCGAGGCCGGTGTCGAGCCCGAACTCGTCCCCGACGACGCCTTCCGCGCCGTCCTCTCCGAGATCGCCGCCGCCGCCGAGGGCGACAAGGGGCTCGCCGCCGCCGAGGCCGCCGCCCCCACCGCGATGCTGCTGGGCCAGTACCTCGCCGCCCTCACCATCCTCACCCCGGAGGAGGAAGAGGAGCTGCACATCCGGATGCTGCGCGGAGCCGCCCGCGCCGGGCACACCTCCATCCTCTTCAAGCCGCACCCCACCGCCCCGGCCCGCTACTCCCGCGCCCTGGACGAGGCCGCCGCCGAACTCGGCGTACGGCTCACCACGCTGGACAGCCCGCTGCTCGCCGAGACCCTGTACGAGCGGTGCGCGCCCACCCTCGTCGTCGGCTGCTTCTCCACCGCGATGTTCACCGCCGCCGCGTACTACGGCATCCCCGTCGCCCGCGTCGGCACCCGGCTCGTCCTCGACCGGATCACCCCGTACGAGAACAGCAACCGCATCCCGCTGACGATCACCGACCACCTGGTCCCCGACCTGGACGCCCCGGGCGGCCCGGACGGCCCGGGTGGCGCGGAAGCACAGGGCTCCGACGGCGTCCCCCGCCTGCCGCGCACCGCGCCGGACACCCTCGCCCCGCTGCTGCGGACCGTCGGCTACTGCATGCAGGCCAAGCTCAACCCCGGGCTGCGCCCCGAGGCCGAGACCTGGCTGCGGGAGCACCTCGACCCCACCACCCAGCACTACTTCAAGCGCCGCCGCCTCCAGAGCCTCACCCTGCCCGGTGGCGGCCCCCGGGGCGCGGCGGTCCGGCTGCGCCGCACCGTACGGCGCACCCGCAGCACCCTGGGTCTCTGACCCGGGCCGGCCCCGGGGCTCGAACCCCGGGGCCGGCGTCCGACTCACAGAACGGCGGAACGAGCATGGGCCAGACCCTCACCGGGCTGCTCACGTCAGTGCGTACGCTAGCGGGACGGCCGGGCACGCCGACCCGGGCCCGCCCCGGCGGGGGACCGGACCCGGCGCTGCTGGCCGCTCTGCGGCACTGCGGCGACCACCTCGCCGAACTCGCCGCGTCCGGCCCGCTCACCGACGCCCGCCGCACCCGGCTCATCGCGTCGATCGGCGCCCTGACCACCGCGTGTTCCACCCCGGGCGCCGACGCCTTCGACGCCCTGCTGCGGACCGGGCAGCAGGCCCTGGACAGCGGCGGCGACGCCGGGGCGCGCCTCGCCCTGGCCCTGGCCGACGAGGCGACCGCCCTGCGCGCCCGCTCCAAGGGGGCCTGGCGGCTGCGCGGCAACGCCTTGGACGCGCTCGGCCGGAGCGAGGAGGCGATCACCGCGTACGAACGCCATCTCGCGCTCCAGCGGAACACCGCCGCCTCCCGTGACGTCGAACGCCGGATCACCACCCTCCGCGCGGCGGGGGACCGCATCGACGAGGCGCTGGAGCTGGCCGGGGCCGGCGCCGCGGGCAGGGACGGAGGCACGGACGGGGCTGTTCGCCTCTCCCGCCGGCTCCCCGTCGCCGAGGCCCGCGTCGCCTTCACCGAGCTCGTCCGGCTCCGCACCACCGAACGCGGCGCCGCCGACCCGGCCGTACGCCGGCTCGCCGCCCTCTACGCCGAGCACCGCCGGCTCTCGGGCCGCGACCTGATGGCCGATCCGCTGCTCGGCGGGGCCGAACCCATCGGCGTACCGGGTCTGCGCCGGTTCCTCGCGGGCCGGACGGTGTGCCTGGTCGCTGACACCCCGCACACCGCCGAGCAGGAGCAGCGGCCCGGCAGCGCCCTGGCGGCCCTCATCGAGGGGTACGACCTCGTCGTGCGCTGCGACGCCGTACGCCATGCCGCCCCCGCCGCCCGAACCGATCTGCACGCCGTCTCCCTGCGCGGCAACACGCCCTGGAAGGGCCCCCGGTGGGACCGCAGGGCCACCGCCCGGCTGGTCTTCGGCGACCCGCTCCCGCACTGGCGGCTCGCCCTGCGCAGCAGGCTCGTCCCCGGTGCCCAGGACCGCATCGGCGACGCGACCCTGCGCCGCCCGCTGCACGATCCCGCGCTGCTCGCGGAGGCGGTGGACGCGGCGGGGCCCGCGAGCACCGAGTACACCGTGCTGCGGCTCCTCGACTTCCTGGGCACCCCCGCCCGGGTGGACCTCATCGGGTTCGAAGGGCCGGCGGCCCTGCCTCCGCGCGAGCGGGAGTGGATCGGGGCGCGGGCCGGGAGAACGGACGACACCGCAGTGAGGATCACTCTCGGATGACGACGCACGACTCCGCTTCCGCGGCCGGGCCCGCCCCCGTCTCCGCCTCCGTGGCCGGGCCCGCCTCCGTGTCCGCTTCCGCGGCCGGGCCCGTCCCGGCCTCCGCCGACGACCGCCGCGCCGTCACCGGGAAGCGCCGGATCGCCTTCGCCGTGTACGTCGCCGACGTGGGCCGACTGCCCGGCCTCCAGGTCCTCCTGCGCAGCCTCGCGCTGACCAACCCGGCGCTCTGCGAGGACGTCGTCCTCCTGCACCCCGGCCTCCCGGACGCCGCCTTCGACGCCGCCCACCGGCTGCACCCCCGGCTGATCCCGCGCACGGCCGCCGGGCGCCAGGACATCTTCCGCCTCGACGGCTACGACACCGTCCTCGCCCTCACCCCCGCCCTGGTCGTCCTCGGCGGGATCGACCTCCTGATGCGACTCCGTACGGGCGTGGCCGCCGTGCCGCGCCTTGGCCCGGACGGCGTCCCCGACCCGCGCAACGGCACCCCCGACGACGGACTCCTGGTGATCCAGCGCCAGGACCTCGACCGGCCCGAACCTGCCGCCGCCGCGCAGGACATCCCGGAGAGCCTCCTCGTACCCCTGGACCACCGGTACGACTTCCGCGCGCTGCGGCTCCGCGACGACCTGGCGGTCCCCGAAGGTGTCGCCGTCCTGAACTTCGCCGGCGTGCCGGAGTGCCGCACCGGGCCCGCCCATGAGGCCCGGGCGCGCTTCGACCTGGACGACGAGGCGTTCCGCGCCGCCTACCTCGCCCTCCCCGGCGCGAAACACCCCGATCTCCTGCTGCACCTCGCGCTCCCGTTCCCCGACGGGTCCCGGCCGCCGATCGACCTGGTCCGGCAGCTCGCCGAGATCCACCGGGGGCGCGGACACCACGACCTGGCCGTCGCCCTGCTGGCGGAGGCCGTCGCGGGCCGCCCCGACCTGCCGCGCTGCCACGAGACGCTCGGGGTGTGCCTGATGGCGCTGTCGCGGTACGAGGAGGCCGAGACGCACCTCCTCCTGGCGACCGCGTCCCCGGACTTCGCCCCGCGCGCGTACGGCCAACTCGCCCGCCTGGCCTGGCTGCTGGGCCGCACCGAGGACGCCCGGGGGTACGCGCTCGCCGGTCTGGAGTCCGACCCGACGGACGCCAACTGCCGTGCCTGGTACACCCGCACGTCGGAGAAGGCCGCGGTGGGCACCAGCTCCCCGGGCGCCCCGGGCACCCCGGGCGCCCCGGGCACCCCGGGCGCCCCGGGCACCCCGGAAATCCCGCCCGGTGAACAGCTCGCCCACGTCGCCCTGTTCGCGGACGGGGAGGAGAACGCGGGCGACAAGGTGCTGCCCGAGGCGGTCCGCAGCTGCTTCACCGCTGACACCGGTCCCGACCGCTGGCACCAACGGCACGCGCACCTGCTGGTCGACGAGGCCGGCCTCGAACGCCTCAACGCCCGGCGGGCCGTGATCGTCGGCGGTGGCGGGCTCTTCCTCCCCGACACCGCGCCCAACGGCAACAGCGGCTGGCAGTGGAACATCCCCGACGACGTGCTCGCCCGGATCACCGCCCCCCTGGCGGTCTTCGCCGTCGGCTACAACGTCTTCGACGGCCAGCGCTACCGGCGCGAGCGGTTCGCGGCCTCCCTGCGGGCCCTGGTCGAGCGGTCCGCGTTCTTCGGGCTGCGCAACCACGGCTCCGTCGCCCGGGTCAGGGAACTGCTGCCCGCCTCCCTCCGCGAGAAGGTGCGCTACCAGCCCTGCCCCACCACGGTCGCCCGCCGTCTCGACCCCCGCCTCGCCGGGCCGGCGGTACGCGAGGACACCGTGCTCCTCAACTGCGCCTACGACCGGGCCGGACTCCGCTTCGGCCACGACTACGGGCACTTCCTCGCGGAGACGGCATCCGCGATCCGCGCCGTCTCCGGTGCGGCGGAGGTGCGTTACGCCGCGCACATGCCCGCCGACGAGCGCTTCGTCGACGATCTGCGCCGCGAGCACGGCCTCACCCTCCCCGTGGAGCCGCTGTACCTGCTCTCCAACGACGCCATCCGCGACGTCTACCGGCGCACCCGGCTGGTGATCGGGATGCGCGGGCACGCCGGGATGATCCCCTTCGGCTGCGGCACCCCCGTCATCAGCCTGGTCTCGCACCCCAAACTGGCCTACTTCCTGGCCGACATCGACCGGCCCGACTGGGGCGTCTCCGTCCATGAACGAGCCCTCGGCGCCCGGCTCGCGGAGCGGGCCCTGGCGGTGCTGGCCGACCATCCGGCGGCGGTGTCCGACGTCCACGACCGGCAGCGGGCGCTGTGGTCGGTGACCCGGGACAACCTCGCCCGGCTGCGTGAACTCACCGGTCTGCCCGACCCGTTCGGTGATCCGGACCGGGGCGATGGCCCCGTGGTCCCCGCGCCCCGGTCCGCCGCCGGCGAGGACCGGCCCACCCCCTCCCTCCGCCCCGCCCCACCCACCCTCTGAGGCCATGTCCACCACACCCCCCGCCCCGCCCAGCGCCACCGCCCCCGCCCCGGCGGTGGCGGCCCCGGAGACACCGCGCCCCGAACGGGCCGGGCACCGCTACGACATCGACCTCGTCCGGCTGCTCTGCTCGGTCGCCGTCATCGGCCTCCACACCGGTTCGGCGTTCGTGAACACCGTGGGCCGTACGGCGTCGGAGGGGCCCGGTACCTACTGGGCGGGGCTGACCGCCGACTCCGCCGGGCGCTTCGCCGTACCGCTGTTCTTCGCCATCGCCGGCTGGGTGGTCCTGGTCGGGGCCCCGCCCAAGGACGGCGCCCGGCTGCGGCGGCGCATCGTGCGGATCGTCGTGCCGCTCGCCGTCTGGACCGGGCTCTACATCGCCTGGGGCAGGCTCCGCGACACCAACGACGACCCGGTCCGCGGGCTCGCCCTGGATTCCGTGTTCGCCTCGGTCCGCCCGGCCTACCACCTCTGGTACCTGTACGCCTACCTCCCCGTGATCATGGTTCTGGGGCTGGTCGTCCTGGTCCGGGCGGGCAAGCGTCCGTGGGGCCTCGGCGCGGTCCTGCTCGTCCTGGCGTCCGCCCCGTCGCTCCTCGGCGACCTGGCCGAGGCGACCGGCCGCGAACTGCCTCGTTTCGGCTGGGGGTTCGCTCCGTACCAGCTGATTTACGCGGTGCTCGGGGCGCTGCTGCTCGCGGCGCCGGCCGGTGCGTTCGGCAGGCGGCGGTGGCCCTGGCTGCTGCTCGCGGCGGGCGGACTCGCCGGGGTGATCGCGTACCAGCACCAGGTGCACTACGCGATCCCGTACGCCCATGTCCTGGTGGCCCTGTTCAGCTGCGGCGTCCTGGTGTCGCTGCACGGCGTACGGGTCCCGGAGCGGATGCGCCCCACACTGACCCGGCTGTCCGAGGCGTCGTTCGGGGCCTACCTGGTGCATGTCCTCGTGCTCGGCGTCCTCACCGACGCCTTGGTCGGGGCGGACCTGGGCGGCCCGGCCGCCGGGGCGCTCGTGGCCGGGATCACGGTGGCCACGACGGCGCTGTCGTTCGGCGCGGCCCTGTTGTGGGGGCGGGCGGGGGCGAGCAGGGTGCTGGGCTGAGCACCCCAACGCCTTCCTCGGCCCAACGCCTTCCTCGGCCCAACGCCTTCCCCGGCCCTGGGCCTTCCCCGGCCCTGGGCCTTCCCCGGCCCTGGGCCTTCCCCGGCCCCGGGCCCTCCCCGGCCCCGGGCCCTCCCCGGCCCCGGGCCCTCCCCGGCCCTGGGCCCTCCCCGGCCTTGGCCTCCCGGCCCCCCGCCCCCGGCACTCCTCGGCCCCGAGCCCCCGCCCCTTCTCTCCCCTCGCGCCCCCCCGGGCCTCTCAGCCCCGCCCGCCCCGCAGCGCCCGCGCCCGCCGGACCACCCGGCGCAGCGCCGGGTTCGAGCGGAGGAACGCCAGCCGGGCCGGGACCACGCCGGGCAGTGCGAGCGAGGCCAGGCGGCGGCGCTTGAAGTAGCGCCAGGTGCGGCTGTCCAGGTGCGCGGTGAGGTAGCGCTCGGCCGCCGGGCGCAGATCGGAGCGCACCTTCGGCCGCATCGCGTAGGCGACGGCGGCCAGCAGACCGTCCAGCTCCGCCGCCGCCCACACCTCCGCAGCCTCTGCGGCCCCCGCATCGCCCACCCCGGGCAGCACCGCGTCCGCGAGCGTCGCCGCCGTCCGCTCGGGGTTCTCGTACGGGGTCAGCCGCTCCAGCAGCGGCCCGGTGCCGACGGCCGCCACCGGCAGACCGTGGAACCGGGCCGCCCCGAACAGCGCCGCCGAGGTGCAGCCCACGACCAGCGCGGGCCGCAGCCGGTGCACCAGCACCTCGGCCGGGACCGGCAACGGGCCGTCCAGGACCGTCAGTTCGACGCCCAGCCGCTCCGCCTCCGCGCACAGCTCCGCCGGGCTCTCCCAGGGCGTGTACGGATCCGGCGCGTACACCAGCCGGGTGTGACCGAGCGCCGCCGCCCCGCGCACCATCTCCCGCCGGAGCCCCGCCTCGTCGGCCGCGGGGATCAGCCCTGCCTGCGCGAGATCCTGCCCGAGCAGCAACGCCGGTTCCTCGACGGCGGGCAACGGCACATCGCCATCGGCGAGTTCGGCGACGACCTTCGTGATCGCCTCGGCCGGGACGGTGCGCGGCTCCACCCCGTACTCACCGAGCAGCAGCGGGCGCACCCCGGCCACCAGGTCCGGATGGAGCAGCCGCCGCACCCGGGTCCCGGTCAGCGGGGGGATCTTCTCCCCGGTCGGGCCGTACCCGCCGGGCCCCTCCGCGTACACATCGACCGGGGTGCCCGCGAACACCTGGGTGAGGGCCCGGGCGGGGCCGGCGTGGGGGGAGTCCACGACGAGCTCCAACTCCTCCTCGCCGAGTCCCCAGGCCCGCCGGAAGTGGCGTTCCCACAGCGGCGCGTCGTCCGCCCGGGGGCTCCAGCCGTCCGGGTGGAAGGGGTCGATCGCGTCGTTCCACGAGAACACCGCGTCGAACCGGGTACGCAGCCGCTCGAACCCGAAGCTCTCCGAGACATCGGCGACGGCCTCCGGAGCGGGCCCGGTCCGGGACAGCAGCAGGATCCGGCGGTCGGGCTCGGTGAAGCAGCCCGCGTCGATCGCCGCTGCGAGCAGCACCACCGCCCCGGGCGAGGAGGCGTGGAAGATCCGGATGGTCATGCGGCCGAGGCCCCCTTCGTGGCGGCCGGACGGCGGCGCAGCCTGCGCACCCGGGTCGCCCGTGTCACGTCCATGGCGTCGAGCGCCTCGTCCAGCAGCCGCTGCGGCAGACGGCCCAGGGCCGCGGCGCCGCGCGCTTTCAGTTCACGGGCCACGGCCGGTTCGAATTTGTCCAAGTCGCCCAGATGGTGGGCGATGATCGCGCAGTACGTGCGTACGGCCTTCGGCAGAAACACCTCCGCCTCACGGTCGGCGGCGGTCTCCGCGATCACCTGGTCGAACGCCCGCAGGAAATCCAGCTGACGCACATCGCCGATCTGCGTCAGGGAAGTCGCCACCCCGCGCCGGTAGAAATGGCTGAGCAGACCCACGGCGGCGAAGGATTCCGCCTCCCGATGCAGTCGCCAGATCCACGGCCGGTCCTCCGCCGTGCGCAGCCCGTCGGTGAAGTGCAGGAGCCCCCGGTCCAGCAGCCGCCGGTGGTAGAGGCCCGCCCAGGCGAACGCGTAATCCACCGACGTGGTGCGGTGGGCGGGCAGGATCGCGGCCCGGGGATCGCTCACCACCCCGTGCGGCCCGTGCGGAACCCGGCGTACGGTGCGCGCTTTGCCGTTCACCTGGACATGGTCCGTGCGCACGAAATCGCAGCCCAGCGCCTCGGTCCTGGCCACCAGCCGCTCGTAGTGGCCGGGGGCCAGCCAGTCGTCGCCGTCCAGGAAGGCGATGTACTCGCCGCGGGCGGCGTCCAGACCGGTGTTGCGCGCGGTCGCCAGACCGCCGTTCACCTCGTGCCGCAGCAGGACGGCCCCGGGGATCTCGGCCGCGGCCCGGCGCAGCAGCGGAAGCGTTCCATCGGTCGAACAGTCGTCGACGAGAAGGAACTCGAAGTCCTCGCGGGCGTTGGCCCGCAGACTTCTCAGGGTGTCGGGCGCGTAGGTCTGCACGTTGAAGAACGGCACGATGACGGAGAGCTTAACCACGCGCATCACGTTAGGTGCGGCCCCGGCCCATTCCTTTTCCGTAATGCGCCCAGCAGGTGAACAACGACCGACGTGCAGGTGAATCACCTTTTCCCGAAGGGGAATTGAGGGCCTGTTCGGGGCGGTCCCCCAATCGTCGGCTCGCTGTTAACCATCTGTTGCCATCGCGTTGGGCCGCTCATCGAAATGCCTTCCTAACTTCTTCGACGTGCCCCCACGTACCAGCCATGAGGCCGAACCGGCCGAGACCCCCGCCGCCCGACCGGCGCTCCGGGTCGCCGTCCTCGCCGACTCCGACACCCGGTGGAAATGGGGCGCGCTCACCGCGCGCCGCCTGACCGCCGGGGCCGCCGGGGACGGACAGGACGCGCACCCCGTCGAGGTCAGCGGGCTGCTGCTGCGCGGCAGGGCCACCCCGACACCCCGCCAGCTCGCGGAGGTCGGCGAGGTCGGTATCGACGCCGAGCGGGTCCGCGAGGTCACCGCCGTCGAGTTCCTGCACACCGTGCGCGACGAGGGCTTCGACCTCGTCGTCCTCGCCCTGGTCGGCGGCGGCGTCCAGGCCATGCTGCACGGCATCGCCGCCCTGAACCTCCCGCGTCGGCCCGTCGTCGTCACCGGATACGTCGGCGTCGTCTACGAGAAGCTCGCCGACGGCCTCCTGCTGCGCCACGGGGCGGACGTCGTCCTCGCCAACTCGGCCCACGACGCGGAACGCTTCCGCGCGGTGTACGAGGGGGTGGGCGCCGACGCGTCGGCCGTCACCGAGGCCGCCCTGCCCTTCCTGGGCGGAGCCCCGTACCAGCCCGAAGAGGGCCGCGACACCGTGGTGTTCGCCGCCCAGCCCTCCGTACCGGCCTCCCGCGCCGACCGCACGTACCTGCTCCGCCGGCTCGTCGAGCACGCCCGGCTGCATCCGCGCCGCGAGGTGCTGCTTAAGCTGCGCTCCAAGCCCGGCGAGCACACCACGCACATCGAGGAACTGCCCTACCAGAAGCTCGCGCAGAGGCTGCCCGGCGGGCTGCCGCCCAACTTCCGCCTGGTGTACGGGCACATGGGCGAGGTCTTGGACCGCACCGACCTCCTGGTCACCGTCTCCTCGACCGCCGCGCTGGAGTCCCTGCACCGCCGCATCCCGACCGCGATCCTCACCGACCTCGGCGTCCGCGAGACGCTCGGCAACCACCACTTCGTCGGATCCGGGCTCCTCACCTCCTGGGACCGGCTCGACGGCGGAGCCCGGCCCCGGCCGGACACGGAGTGGGTGGCAGGGCAGGGCGTCGCCGCCGACGGCTCGTACGGCACCGCCTACGACACCGCCCGCGCCAAGGTCACCGCCCTCCTCGACGGCGGCCGACTCCCGCAGCTCGCCCCCTACTACACGCCCGCCACCGCCCCCGGCTACCTCCCCGGCATCCTCGCCCGCCACCACCTGGCCCCCGACGGCACACCCCTGCCCGGCGCCGCCGCACCGCAGGAGACCGGCCGGGTCCGGGGCGCGGTCCGCGAAACCGTCCGCAACGCGGCCCGCGGCGCCTACCGCCACGGCGTCCAGCGCGTCGCCCCGGTGATCCGCCGGATGGGGGAGCTGTGACCAGTCCAGCGGCCTCGGCCACTTCAGGAACCGCCACCACACCAGGAGCAGCGATGCAGCCGCCCCCGACCGTCCTCGCCGTGATCCCCGCCCGCGGCGGATCCAAGGGCGTCCCCGCCAAGAACCTCGCCGAGGTCGGCGGCATCCCCCTGGTCGCCCGTGCCGTCCGCGCCGCGCTCGGCGCCCCCGAGGTCACCGACGTCGTCGTCACCACCGACGACGGGGCGATCGCCGAGGCCGCCCGCACCGCCGCCGCCGACCTGCGCGCCGCCCACCGGCTGCACTGCGTGGAGCGCCCCGCCGCCATCGCGGGCGACACCGCGACCAGCGAGGCGGCCGTGCTGCACGCCCTGGACGTCTACGAGGCCGAGCGGGCCCGCACCGTCGACGTGGTCCTCCTCGTCCAGTGCACCAGCCCGTTCGTCTCCCGCGAGGACATCGACGGCGTGGCCCGGGCGGTCGCCCACGAGGACGCGGACACGGCCGTCACGGTCGCCCCGTTCCACGGCTTCGTCTGGCGCGACGGGCACGCGGTCGAGGAGAGCACGTACGGCGTCAACCACGACAAGTCCGTACGCCCGCGCCGCCAGGACCGCCCCCAGGACTACCTGGAGACCGGCGCCGCCTACGCGATGGACGCGGCGGGCTTCCGGACCCACCGCCACCGCTTCTTCGGCCACACCGCCCTGGTCCCCACCGACCCGGCGCGAGTGCTGGAGATCGACGACCCGCACGACCTGGCCCGCGCCCGCGCCCTCGCCCCCCTCCTGGACCCCTCGCCGCTGCCCTCCCTCGCGGACGTGGACGCGGTCGTCCTGGACTTCGACGGCACCCAGACCGACGACCGGGTCATGGTCGACTCCGAGGGCCGCGAGACCGTCGCCGTCCACCGGGGCGACGGACTCGGGATCGCCGCCCTCCGCAAGGCCGGCGTGCCCCTGCTGATCCTCTCCACCGAGCAGAACCCGGTCGTCGCCGCCCGGGCCCGGAAGCTCCAGATCCCCGTCCTGCACGGCATCGACCGCAAGGACGAGGCACTGAAGCGCTGGTGCGACGAGCAGTCCATCGCCCCCGACCGGGTCCTCTACGTCGGCAACGACGTCAACGACCTGCCCTGCTTCTCCCTCGCCGGCTGGCCCGTCGCGGTCGCCAGCGCCCATGACTCGGTGCGCGCCGCCGCGCGGGCCGTCACGACCACCCCCGGTGGCTACGGCGCCATCCGCGAGATCGCGGCCTGGCTGCTCGGCCCCACCCTCACCACCACGTCCTCCCCCTCTGTCCCCACCAAGTAAGGAAGCACCACCATGAGCACCTCCCGCCTGCGCACCTTCGGCACCCGCACCGCCGGCCCCGGCAACCCCGTCTACATCACGGGTGAGATCGGCATCAACCACAACGGCGACCTCGACAACGCCATCGCGCTCATCGACGCCGCTGCCGAAGCCGGCTGCGACGCCGTCAAGTTCCAGAAGCGCACCCCGGAGATCTGCACCCCGCGCGACCAGTGGGACATCGAGCGCGACACCCCGTGGGGCCGGATGACGTACATCGACTACCGCCACCGCGTCGAGTTCGGCGAGGCCGAGTACACCGCCATCGCCGAGCACTGCGCCAAGCGCGGCATCGACTGGTTCGCCTCCCCGTGGGACACCGAGGCCGTCGCCTTCCTGGAGAAGTTCGACGTCCCCGCCCACAAGGTGGCCTCCGCCTCGCTCACCGACGACGAGCTGCTGCGCGCCCTGCGCGCCACCGGCCGCACGATCATCCTCTCCACCGGCATGTCCACCCCGAAGCAGATCCGCCACGCGGTCGAGGTCCTCGGCTCGGACAACATCCTTCTCTGCCACGCCACGTCGACGTACCCGGCGAAGGCCGAGGAGCTGAACCTCCGGGTCATCAACACCCTCCAGCAGGAGTACCCGAACGTCCCGATCGGCTACTCCGGCCACGAGACGGGCCTCCAGACCACGCTGGCCGCCGTCGCCCTCGGCGCCACCTTCGTCGAGCGCCACATCACCCTCGACCGCGCCATGTGGGGCTCCGACCAGGCCGCCTCCGTCGAGCCGCAGGGCCTGACCCGCCTGGTCCGCGACATCCGCACCATCGAGCAGTCGCTCGGCGACGGCGTCAAGAAGGTGTACGAGTCCGAGCTCGGCCCGATGAAGAAGCTCCGCCGCGTTGCGGGCGTCGTCGCCGAGACCGAGAACGCGCCGGCCCCCGAGCCGGTCGCGGTCTGAGCGCCGACCGGTGAACCTCGCCTTCGTCGAGAGCCCGGTCCAGCTCCTGAACGTCCTGGAGTGGGTTCACACCCAGGGGGGAGACGACCCGACCGCCACCACGGTCGTCGTCCTCCCCCCGGTCGACCCGATGTCGCGCGGTCAGCTGCGCCGGATGGCGGAGCTGGCCCGCGACGAGGGCATCACGGTCCGCTGGCAGGAGGCGCGCGGCGAGTCCGGCGCGCCCCTGAAGGCCCTGCGCGCCCTGGCCGGCCTGGTCCGGCGCGCGGACCACATCGTGATCGGCGACCCGTTCTCGCGTTACGTCCAGCTCCTGCTGACCCTGGTCCGCGCCAACCGCCTCACGGTGGTCGACGACGGCACGGCCACCATGGAGTTCGTCGCCCAGCTGGCCCGGGGCGAACGGCTGACCCGCTGGCACCGCCGGGACCGTACCGGACCGCGCGAACTGGTCCTGGCCCCGGTCACCGCCACCGCCCGCCGCCGCTTCACCCCGACGGCCCGGCACACGGTCGAGGTGTTCACCGCGATGCCGGTCGAGGCTCCGCCCGGCGTCGCGGTCACCCCGAACACCTTCGCCTGGACCCGGGCCCGCTTCGGCCCGCCCGCCATCGGCAGGGGCGCGGACCTCGTCGGCACCTCCCTGGTCGAGACGGGCGTCGTCGACCCCGTCCCGTACCAGGAGGCGGTGGCCTCCCTGGCCCGCGCCCACGGCGCCACCCGCTACTTCGCCCACCGCCGCGAGTCCGTCGAGAAACTCCACGCGCTGGAAGCCGTCACCGGCCTGGAGATCGTCCGCCCCGACCTCCCCCTGGAACTGATCGCCCGCCGCGGCCCCATCGGCCGCACGATCGTCAGCTTCCCCTCCACGGTCGTCCACACCCTCCCGCTGGCCCTGGCCGGCACGGGCGTGAACGTCGCGGTCTGCGACATCGCCCCGGAATGGCTCCGCGCCACGGCCTCACCGCGCGCCCAGGGCTTCCTGAGCGGCGTCACGGAGACGGCACGGGGGGTGCAGCGGCTGACCTCGACGGCCCACGCGTAGGGGTGCCGTCCGGCCCCGAGAAGGGGATCCGGTATACCCGCAACCACCCTCCGTCACACGTCCTCACCCGAACTTTGTTCGCCTGCACGGCTGAAATTTCCTAGATCCATGGCCAGTTGGGGGGCCGAGGGGCCTACGCTTCATAAGGTGAACCAGTTGAAGTCCCGCGCCGCCCGCCCCCACAGCCCGGCCGACCAGCCCGGGGGAGGTGCGCTGCCCGGCCGGCTCGGTGACGAACTCCGTGAGGAGCTGATCGCCTTCCGCCGGGATCTGCACATGCACCCCGAGCTCGGCAACCAGGAGTTCCGGACCACCGCCGCGATCAAGGACCGGCTGGAGAAGGCCGGGCTGAAGCCCAAGGTCCTGGCCGTCGGCACCGGGCTCATGTGCGACGTGGGGGAGTGGGACGGGGTCACGCCCATGCTGGCCCTGCGGGCGGACATCGACGCGCTGCCCATCCCGGACACCAAGGCCGGGGTGCCCTACCGGTCCACCGTGCCCGACCGGGCGCACGCCTGCGGGCACGACGTGCACACCACCACCGTCCTCGGCGCGGGCCTCGTGCTCGCCGACCTCGACCGGCAGGGGCGGCTGCCCAACGCCGTGCGGCTGATCTTCCAGCCCGCCGAGGAGGTCCTGCCCGGCGGCGCGGTCGACGCGATCGAGTCCGGGGTGCTGGAAGGCGTCGGCCGGATCATCGGCGTCCACTGCGACCCCAAGGTCGACGTCGGGCGGATCGGGTTGCACGTCGGGGCCATCACCTCGGCCTGCGACCGGCTGGAGATCACCCTCGACGGGCCCGGCGGCCACACCGCCCGCCCGCATCTGACCACCGACCTGGTCACCGCCGCCGCCCGGATCGCCGTCGACGTGCCCGCGCTGCTCGCCCGCCGCGTCGACGCCCGCGCCGGACTCGCCCTGACCTGGGGCCGCCTGGAGACCGGGCACGCCCCCAATGTCATCCCGCAGCACGCCGAGCTGTCCGGCACCGTCCGCTGCCTGAACCTGGACGCCTGGCGCGAGGCCCCCGACCTGGTGCACGCCGCCGTGGACGAGGTGGCCGGAATGCATCGGGCCAAGACCGTCATCAACTACGTGCGCGGCGTGCCGCCCGTGGTGAACGACGCCGAGTCCATCGGCCTGCTGGACGCCGCGATGACCGAGCGCCGCGGATCGTATGCGATCGAGGACACCGAGCAGAGCCTGGGCGGCGAGGACTTCTCCTGGTATCTGGAGCAGGTGCCCGGCGCGATGGCCCGCCTCGGCGTCCGGACCCCGGGCGACACGCGCGGGCTCGATCTGCACCGCGGCAACTTCGACGTGGACGAAGAAGCCATCACCGTGGGAGTCGAGCTGTTCACCGCCGCCGCCCTGTTCGACGGCGGCCGTTCGTGAAGCGTTGACGCAGTCTTCGTAGTCCGTTCGTGGACTCCCGTGCCGCCTTGCGGGTGGCTTCTGTTCGCGACGATCCGATAACGGCTTCCGTACGTGCTCTTATCTGACATCTACGCGCGTTACGATCGCGGCGAAACCAGCGCCGGAAGAGGCGCTTCGGTCAGGTTTGAAGGAGCCTTCCCTTGCGCCGGATCACCAGGATCACCACCGTGGGCATTGCGTCCGCGGCGCTTGCCCTCAGCGTCACCGCGTGTGGCGAGAACTCGTCGGACTCCGGGTCCGGCTCGGGCGGCGACAAGGCCGCCATCGCCTACGACATCGGCGGCCGCGGCGACCAGTCGTTCAACGACGCCGCCTACGCCGGTCTCGCCAAGGCGGAGAAGGACCTCGACATCTCCGGCAGCGAGGCCGAGCCCTCCGACGGTGAGGGCGACGCGGACAAGGTCCAGCGCCTCACCGAGCTGGCCCGCTCCGGCAACAACCCGGTGATCGGCGTCGGCTTCGCCTACGCGCCCGCCATCAAGAAGGTCGCGCCGAAGTTCCCGAAGACCACCTTCGGCATCATCGACGACGCCTCGGTGACCGGCGACAACATCGCCAACATCGTCTTCAACGAGGAGCAGGGCTCCTACCTCGCCGGCGTCGCCGCCGCCAAGGTCACCAAGTCCAAGACGGTCGGCTTCATCGGCGGTGTCGAGACCCCGCTGATCAAGAAGTTCGAGGCCGGCTTCGTCCAGGGCGTCAAGGACACCGACGCCTCGGTCAACGTCCTTCCGCAGTACCTGACGCAGCCGCCGGACTTCGGTGGCTTCTCCAAGCCCGACCTCGGCAAGGCCGCCGCCCAGGGCCAGCTCGACAAGAAGGCCGACGTGATCTACTCGGCCGCCGGTCTGGCCGGCTCCGGCGCCATCGAGGCCGTCTCGAAGGCCGGCAAGTGGAACATCGGCGTCGACTCCGACCAGTACAAGCAGAAGGGCCTCGCGGCCTACAAGGAGTCCATCCTGACCTCGGTCACCAAGGACGTCGAGGACGCGGTGTTCAACCTGATCAAGTCGGTCCAGGACGGCAAGCCGGAGACCGGTGAGATCCGCTACGGCCTGGACAAGGACGGCGTCGGCCTGTCGATGTCCAACCCGGCCTTCACCAAGATGACCGATGTCATCGAGGCCGTGGACAAGGCCAAGCAGGAGATCATCGACGGCAAGATCACCGTCAAGACCGCTCCGTAAGCAGCTCGGCGCCTCTCCCGCCGAACGGCTGGTTTCCCCAGGCCCTGTCCGTCCCCGCGCCGCATCCCGGCCGGCGGACGGACAGGGCCGCGGGTCCATCCCCGCCCGACGGCCAGGTCGTCCGCAGCACCACTCGAAGAAGATCCGCCTCTCGCAGTGCTCTCCCGCCCGGTCCGGACCCCGCGTCCGGGCCACGACGTGCACCCGTGTTTCACGATTCGGCAGCGCTACGCGTGTAGACAGTCCTCCGGCGCGATAACTTCACCCCCGCCCCCCAGGGCCCCCGAGCCCCCCGAGCCCCTCCGCCCCCGCTCCTGTCCGGCCAAGGAGAGTGCGTCATCAACGCGTCCAGCAGTCCCCCTGCCGTAGAACTGCACGGCATCACCAAGCGCTTCCCCGGCGTCGTCGCCAACCACGACATCGACATCACCATCGGCAAGGGCACGGTCCACGCGCTCGTCGGTGAGAACGGCGCCGGCAAGTCCACCTTGATGAAGATCCTCTACGGCATGCAGAAGCCGGACGAGGGCACCATCGCGATCGACGGCGAGCAGGTCTCGTTCGCCAACCCGGGTGACGCCATCGAGCGCGGCATCGGCATGGTGCACCAGCACTTCATGCTCGCCGACAACTTCACCGTCCTGGAGAACGTCGTCCTCGGCGGCGAGAAGCTGTACGGCATCGGCTCCGGCGCCCGGAAGAAGATCATGGAGATCTCCGACGCGTACGGGCTCGGCATCCGGCCCGACGCGCTCGTCGAGGACCTCGGGGTCGCCGACCGGCAGCGCGTGGAGATCCTCAAGGTGCTCTACCGGGGCGCCCGCATCCTCATCCTGGACGAGCCGACCGCGGTCCTCGTGCCGCAGGAGGTCGACGCACTCTTCGCCAACCTGCGCGAGCTCAAGGCCGAGGGCCTGACGGTCATCTTCATCTCGCACAAGCTGGGCGAGGTCCTCTCGGTCGCCGACGAGATCACCGTCATCCGCCGCGGTACGACCGTGGGCACCGCCGACCCCGCGAACACCACGACCAAGCAGCTCGCCGAGCTGATGGTCGGCAGCGAGCTGCCCTCGCCGGAGACCCGCGAGTCCACCGTCACCGACGTCCCCATGCTGCGGGTCCAGGGCCTCGAACTCACCGTCACCGACCCCGACGGCACCGTCCGCGACGTGCTCGCCGGCATCGACTTCACCATCCACCAGGGCGAGGTCCTGGGGATCGCGGGCGTCGAGGGCAACGGCCAGACCGAGCTCATCGAGGCCCTCATGGGCATGCGCGACCCGGACGCCGGCGTCATCACCCTCGGCTCCGACGACATCTCGCACGCCCCGACCCGCAAGCGCCGTGAGTCCGGCATCGGCTACATCCCCGAGGACCGCCACCGCCACGGCGTCCTGCTGAACGCCCCGCTGTGGGAGAACCGCATCCTCGGCCATGTCACCGAGAAGCCCAACAGCCGCGGCTGGCTGCTGGACAACAAGGCGGCCCGCACCGACACCGAGCGCATCGTGCGCGAGTACGACGTCCGCACTCCCGGCATCGACGTCACCGCGGCCTCCCTCTCCGGCGGCAACCAGCAGAAGCTGATCGTCGGCCGCGAGATGAGCCACGCGCCCAAGTTCCTGATCGCCGCCCACCCCACCCGCGGTGTGGACGTCGGCGCGCAGGCCCAGATCTGGGACCAGATCCGCGAGGCCCGCCGCGAAGGGCTCGCCGTGCTGCTGATCTCGGCCGACCTGGACGAGCTGATCGGGCTCTCCGACACCCTGCGCGTCATGTACCGCGGCCGGCTGGTCGCCGACGCCGACCCGGCCACCATCACCCCGGAGGAACTGGGCTCGGCCATGACCGGCGCCGCCGCCGGTCACCTCGAAGGCTCGGAGGACGAGGCCCGATGAAGAAATTCGACAAGGACCGGCTGATCCTGGGCTTCGCCGGCCCGGTGCTCGCCCTGGTCGTCGCCCTCGTGCTGACGACCGTGGTGCTGCTCGCCTCCGGGCAGAACCCCTTCGAGCCCTACCGGATCATGTTCGAATCGGCCTCCTACGCCGACGTACAGGTCCTGATCATCAACCAGGCCGGCACGTACTACCTCGCCGCACTCGCGGTGGCCGTCGGCTTCCGGATGAACCTCTTCAACATCGGGGTCGACGGTCAGTACCGCCTCGCCGCGATGATGGCCGCGCTCGTCGGCGCGAGCGTCGATCTGCCGGGGCCGCTGCACATCGCGCTGATCGTCATCGTCGCGATGCTCGTGGGCGCCTTCTGGTCCGGTATCGCCGGCTTCCTCAAGACCACCCGCGGGGTGAGCGAGGTCGTCTCGACGATCATGCTCAACTCGATCGCCACCGCGCTCGTCGCCTGGATGATCCTGCCGAAGAACTTCGGCGAGCAGCCCCCCGGCTCCAACAACCTGACCACCGGCGAGATCCCGGAGTCCGGCTGGTTCCCGGGGCTGCCCATGGGCGACATGGCCGGGGAGATCTACGGCTTCACCTTCGTCGCCGCCGGTTGCGGTGTCCTGTACTGGTTCGTTCTGAACCGCACCCGGTTCGGCTTCGACCTGCGCGCCACCGGGGCCAGTGAGACCGCGGCCCAGGCCTCCGGCGTGGACGCCAAGAAGATGATCCTCACCTCGATGCTGATCTCCGGCGCCGTCGCGGGCCTGGCCGGTATGCCGACCCTGCTCGGCGATACCCACACCTACAGCCTCGACTTCCCCACGGGCATCGGCTTCACCGGCATCACCATCGCGCTGCTGGGCCGGAACAACCCGCTCGGCATCGCCCTCAGCGCCCTGCTGATCGCGTTCCTCGACAAGTCCTCGGCCTCGCTCGACCAGTACGGGTACGAGAAGGAGATCGCCACGATCATGCAGGGCCTGATCGTGATCTCGGTCGTCGTCTCCTACGAGCTGGTCCGCCGTTACGGCATCCGCCGCCAGCAGCAGAAGGTCGGCGAGGAGCTCGCCGCCGGACACGCCCTCACGACCGAGAAGGAGGCGGCCCTGTGAGCGCCAGCAAAACCATCGCCGCACGCCCCGCCCCCAAGAAGGGCAAGGACCGCCGCAAGCTCTCCCTGCCCGTCGTCCTGCTGATCATCGCGGGCGGTCTCGCCCTGGTGTCGCTGGTCCGCGTCATCAGCGGCGCCAACGACATCACCTCCGTCGGCCAGGTCCGCGGCGCCCTGGCACTCGCCGTTCCGATCGGCCTCGCCGGACTCGGCGGTCTGTGGGCCGAGCGCGCGGGGGTCATCAACATCGGCCTCGAAGGCATGATGATCCTCGGCACCTGGTTCGGCGCCTGGGCCGGGTTCCAGTGGGGCCCGTGGGTGGGTGTCCTCTTCGGCGTCCTCGGCGGCTGCCTCGGCGGTCTCCTGCACGCCATCATCACCGTCACCTTCGGTGTGAACCACATCGTCTCCGGTGTGGCCATCAACATCCTCGCCGTCGGCGTCACCCGCTACCTCTCCAACTTCGCCTTCGACGGCGTCCAGGGCGGCTCCTCGAAGCAGTCCCCGCGCATCGATCCCATCGACCGGATCACCGTTCCGGGGCTCTCGGACTGGATGCAGGACCTGCAACAACAGCACTGGTTCCTGATCTCCGACCTGGCGGGCATCATCGGCGGTCTCGTCACCGGCCTGTCCCTGCTCACCGTCGTCGCCCTGCTGCTGGTCCCCGCCACCTGGTGGATCCTGTGGCGCACCCCGTTCGGGCTGCGGCTGCGCTCCTGCGGCGAGTCCCCGGTGGCCGCCGAGACCCTCGGCGTCAACGTCTACAAGTACAAGTACATCGCCGTCACGGTCTCCGGTGGTCTGGCGGGCCTCGGCGGCGCGTTCCTCGCGATCGTCTCCACCGGCATCTACCAGGAGGGCCAGACCGGCGGCCGCGGCTACATCGGTCTCGCCGCGATGATCTTCGGCAACTGGATGCCGGGCGGCATGGCGCTGGGCGCGGGGCTCTTCGGCTTCACCGACAGCCTCAAGCTGCGCGGCGGCGCCGAGAACGTCCACGCGATGCTGCTCCTGCTGGCGATCCTGCTGGTCATCGCGGTGTTCTGGCAGCTGTACAAGAAGAAGTACGTCTCCGCGGCGATCGCCGCGGCCGTCTCCGCGCTGCTGTTCACCTGGTACTTCCTGACCGACCAGGTGCCGAGCCAGTTCGTCGACGCCGCGCCGTACGTCACCACGCTGCTGGTCCTCTCGCTCTCCGCGCAACGCCTGCGGATGCCGAAGGCCAACGGAGTGCCGTACCGCAAGGGCGAGGGCAAGTGACACCCCCGACCGCCCCGGCCTTCGGCGAGGCCGACTGGGACGCCCTCCGGGAGGCCGCCCGGGACGCCATGTCCCGGGCGTACGCCCCCTACTCGGGCTTCCCGGTCGGAGTCGCCGCCCGGGTGGACGACGGCCGCACCGTCACCGGCTGCAACGTGGAGAACGCCAGCTACGGCCTCTCGCTCTGCGCCGAGTGCGGTCTGGTCTCCACGCTCCAGGCCACCGGTGGCGGCCGGCTGACCCACTTCACCTGCGTCGACGGCACCGGGGCGATCCTGGTGCCGTGCGGCCGGTGCCGGCAGCTCCTGTACGAGTTCGGCGGCCCGGAGCTCCTCCTGGAGACCCCGGACGGCCTCCGTACGCTCGACGCGATGCTGCCGCAGTCGTTCGGACCGCAGCACCTCGGCTGAGACCCGCAGCACCTCGGCTGAACCGCGTTTCTCCCGGCGGTGGCCCTTCCCCTAGCGGAAGGGCCACCGCTCTTTCCCCTCTCTATGCGCGTAGAGTCAACGAGGACTCTTGCGTACGCACCCGGCCGGAAGGACTCCCATGGACGCCATCTCCGTCATCCGCACCAAGCGGGACCGAGGCGAGCTGACCCCCGAGCAGATCGACTGGGTCATCGACGCGTACACCCGCGGCGAGGTCGCCGACGAGCAGATGTCCGCCCTCGCCATGGCGATCCTGCTCAACGGGATGAACCGCACCGAGATCGCCCGCTGGACCGCCGCGATGATCGCGTCCGGTGAGCGGATGAACTTCGACGCGCTCTCCCGCCCCACCACCGACAAGCACTCCACCGGCGGCGTCGGCGACAAGATCACCCTGCCGCTCGCCCCGCTGGTCGCCGCCTGCGGCGCGGCCGTACCGCAGCTCAGCGGCCGGGGCCTCGGCCACACCGGCGGCACCCTGGACAAGCTGGAGTCCATCCCCGGCTGGCGGGCCCACCTGTCCAACGAGGAGATGCTGACCGTCCTCGACACCACCGGCGCGGTCATCTGCGCCGCGGGTGACGGGCTGGCCCCCGCCGACAAGAAGCTGTACGCGCTGCGCGACGTCACCGGCACCGTCGAGGCCATCCCGCTGATCGCCAGCTCGATCATGTCCAAGAAGATCGCCGAGGGCACAGGCGCGCTCGTCCTGGACGTCAAGGTCGGCTCCGGCGCCTTCATGAAGACCATCGAGGACGCCCGCGAACTGGCCTCCACCATGGTCGCGCTCGGCACCGACAGCGGGGTGCGCACGGTCGCCCTGCTCACCGACATGTCGACCCCGCTCGGCCTCACCGCGGGCAACGCCCTGGAGGTCCGCGAGTCCGTCGAGGTCCTGGCCGGCGGCGGCCCGCAGGACGTGATCGACCTGACCCTCGCCCTCGCCCGCGAGATGCTGGACGCGGCGGGCCTGAAGGACGCCGACCCCGAGAAGGCCCTCTCCGACGGCTCCGCGATGGACGTCTGGCGCCGCATGATCTCCGCCCAGGGCGGCGACCCGGACGCCACCCTCCCCACCGCCCGCGAACAGCACGTGGTCACCGCCCCCGCCTCCGGCGTCCTGACCCGCCTGGACGCCTACGACGTCGGCGTCGCCGCCTGGCGCCTCGGCGCGGGCCGGGCCCGCAAGGAGGACCCGGTGCAGGCGGGCGCGGGCATCGAACTCCACGCCAAGCCCGGCGACACCGTCACCGCGGGCCAGCCCCTGATGACGCTGCACACGGACACCCCGGAGAAGTTCGACTACGCCCTCAAGGCCCTTCCCGAGGCGTACGACATCGCCCCGGCCGGCACGTCGTTCTCGGCGCTGCCGGTCGTGCGGGAACGTATCGCCTGACCTGCGGTTTCCTCGTACGGGTGAACGGGATCGGTGGACTGCCGCCGGTCCCGTTCGGCATGCTGGACCCGGTGACGTACCGATAGAGGAGACCGCCATGAGCGCACTCACCGTCGACCCCGTGCCGGGCCCTGGCCAGGACTGGGACGACCTCGTCCGGATCTGGGAGGAGACGGACGCACCCGAGGGCTGCAAGGTGGAGATCATCGAGGAGATCGTCACCGTGTCGCCGCCGCCGTCCAAGGACCACAACACCACTGCTGAGCTGCTCCAGCGCCGGCTCTACACCGTCGTTCCGGAGGACTGGGGGATCTACCAGACCCTCGGCCTCTCGCTGCCGGGGCGGGGCGGGATCTACATCCCCGACCTTGTCGTCATGGACCGAGCGTTGCTCGTCGGGCCAGGACACACCGTCCCCGCCGCCGATGCCCGCCTGGTCGTCGAGATCACCTCCCGCGCCAACGCCAACCACGACCGCGTCAGCAAGGTGAACGGCTACGCCAAGGCCGGAGTCGAGCTGTTCCTCCTCCTCGACCCCTGGCACTCCGGCCGCCCGACCGCGACGCTCTACGGCGAGCCGGAGGGCGGTACGTACCGGGTGCTGGAGACGGTCGAGTACGGCCGGGAGCTGACGCTCCCCGAGCCGTTCGGGCTGGTCCTGGACACGGGTGTCTTCCCCGTCAGCTGACACACGGGCGGCCCGCCGCACGGAGGGGATCCGTGCGGCGGGCCGCCGTTGTGCAGGGGTGAACTACCCTTTGCGCCCTCTCACTTGCCCAGGTACGCGCTGTAGATCCGCACCGACGAGGTGTTGCCCTTCTTGTCGGTGACCTTGGCGGCGAAGGAGATCGCCTTGTTCTTCGCCGGGTTCTTGACGGTGATCTTCCCCTTCTTCACCGTGACCTTCTTCCAGGTCTTGCCGCCGTTGTAACTGACGTACGTCTTCAGCGACTTCAGGTTCTTGCCGGCGGCCGCGCCGTGCACCTTCACCGGCACCGCGACGGTCTTGCCCGCCTTGACCCGGCCGTCGGCGCCCACGGCCGGGGTGAACCGGACGGTGGAGACGGGCAGCATCGTGAGCGCGGTCTTCTTCGAGCGGAACGTCCAGGCCGCGTCCACCCGGGTGGAGAGTGGGCTGACCTTCGCGCTGTGCCTGACCGTGGTCGTCAGCTTGTAGTCGGCCGCGCCCGCCGGGACCTTGAAGGACTCGTAGCCGGTCACCGGGTCGGCGTTCTGGCCGAGCTTCTTGCCGTTGCGGTAGAGGACGGTCCTGGCCGAGGTGAACACCATCCCGCCCGCGTTGCCCTGACCGTCGGCCAGGAGCGGGAGGGAACCGGTGATTTCGTTGCCCTCACGGACGACGCCGTGGTCCTTGCCGACCAGCGGGCCGAACACTCCGGTGTTCACGGACCTCGTGTACGTCTTGCCCGCCTTGTACGACGCCTCCTTGCCGACCCGGTAGTCGGCCTCGTACGTCGCCCAGCCGTCCTGGTCGACCGGGCCCCGCTGGCTGAACTCCAGGCCCCAGCGCACCTTGTCCGTGGTCGAGAGGTACAGCGTGCGGGTGCCGGGCAGCTTCTGCTCGACCGCCGTGGACCAGCCGCCGCCCGATGTGGGCAGGACGCCCAGGGCGGAGACCGAGCCCTTCTTCTTCGGTGCGGCCGAGCCCATGGCGACCTTCACCTTCGCCAGCTGGGCGGTGGTGAACGTCCGCTCGTATCCGGTCGCGAGCTTCTTCACCGCACCGCCGACCGCGATGTCGTACTCGGTCGACGCGCCCCTGGTCCAGGTGCCCGACCAGTGCTGGGCGAGGGAACCGTCGGTGACCTGCGGGCCCACGTGGAGCGTGCGGATGCCGGCCGGCGACTCCATCACCCAGCCGAAGGAGACCGCGTCGTTCGCCTCCTCCACCACATAGTCCGGGGAGAACAGCTCACCCTTCGCCTTCGCGTCCGGCACCGCGACCTTCACCGGCTTCGCCTTGCGGGCGTCGAACGTCAGCGAGGTGTTCTTGGTGACCGCGACCTTGGGCTGCGCGATCCAGTCGGCGCCCTTGGTGACGTCGTCCGGGTCCTTGTACACCGTGGAGTTGGCCACGTACGTGCCCTTGGGCACCCGGATCTTCGCCGTACCGTCGACGACCCGCGGGCTCAGGAACGGGGAGCCGGAATCCATGCCGAAGCGGAAGAGCGTGCTGTCCACGTGCGCGGCGGGACGGCCGTCCCGCCCGAGGTGCTTGATGGAGACGTCGTAGCTCTCGGCCTCACGCTCGACCGCGGCGGCCGTGCGCACGGTCTGCCCGCCACCGGTGGCCACCAGATACGCGGAGTACGTGCCGTCGACGGTGCCGCCGAGCCGGGTGTCGGAGGTCAGCGTGACCTCCGCCGTGCCGCCCGCCGGAACGGTCACCCTGTCCGCGCCGACCGTGAAGAAGCCGGCCGGAGCGGGCTTGCCCTTCGGGTTGGTGCCCGTCGCCTTCAGATCGAGGGTGACATCGCTCGTGCCGAGGTTGCGGTAGGTGACCTTCTCGGTGGCGGGCTTGTCGTCGGCGTGCGGCCACTGCTGCACCCCGAAGCTCACCGAGACCGGTTCGGCGATCACGGTCTGGGCGATCGCACGGTCCACCGCGATCCGGCCGGAGCCCTGCTGGAACGGGTTGTACGCACCGGGCTTCGTGGACGCGGTCAGCGCGCCCTTCAGCTCGGAGAACTTCCAGTCGGGGTGCTGCTGCTTGAGCAGCGCGGCCGCGCCCGCGACGTGCGGGGTGGCCATCGACGTACCCGAGATCGTGGCGTAACCGGCGGGCTTCTCGCCCACCTCCTGGGCGATCAGCGAACCCGGCGGGATGGCCGCCGTGGTGTCCACGCCGGGGGCCGTCACGTCCGGCTTGATCGCGCCGTCGCCGATGCGCGGGCCGCGGCTGGAGAAGCCCGCCAGCCTGTCCCGGTCGTCGACCGCGCCCACGGTCAGCGCGGCGTCCGCGCTGCCGGGCGAGCCGACCGTGCCCGCCCCGTCGCCGTCGTTGCCCGCGGCGACGGCGAACAGCACGCCCTTCTCGGCCGACAGCTTGTCGACCGCGGCCTCCAGCGGGTCCACCTCGGGGGTGTCCATGCCGCCGAGGCTCAGGTTGACGATGTCGGCACCCTGGGCGACCGCCCACTCCATACCGGCCAGGATGCCGGAGTCCTCGCCGTAACCCTCGTCGTCCAGCACCTTGCCCGAGAGCAGCTTGGCGTCCGGGGCCACGCCCTTGAGCGCGCCGCCCGACTTCGCGCCGGTGCCTGCCGCGATCGACGCGACGTGCGTTCCGTGGCCGACCCGGTCCTTGGTGTCCTTGGCGGCGCTGAAGTTCTTCTCCGCCAGGATCTGGCCCTTGAGGTCGGGGTGGCTGGAGTCCGTCCCGGTGTCCAGGACCGCGATCTTGACGCCCTTGCCGGTGAACCCGGCCTTCCAGGCCGCCGGGGTGCCGATCTGCGGGACGCTCTTGTCGAGGCTCGCCTTCCGTACGCCGTCCAGCCATACCCGGTCGATACCGGCGGCGGTCGTCACCTGGCTGCCCTCGGCGCGACGCTCGGTGAGCGCCTTCCAGATCTCCGGCGCGTCGGTCGTCGGCGTCGTCACCGACTCGGCGTTCAGCGACTTCAGGCTCCGGCCGACCTCGGTGGAGCCCGCGTCGCGGACCTGCGCCTTCGCGGCGGTGGCCTGCTTGCCCCGGTAGCCGACGATCAGCTTCAGACCGTCCCTCTGGGCCCGGAGGTTCTCCGGACGGCTCAGCTCGGTGACGTCGAAGAGCCGGCGGTCCAGTTTGCCGGAGACGATCAGCCGGTGGGCGTCGGCCGGGATGACGAGGGTGTGGCCCCGGTGGCTCATCCGCTGGACCGGGATGTTCTCCCGGCCCTTCGCGGGCCGGAAGGCGACCGGCCTGCCCTCGGCGTCCACGGTGACCCGGTCACCGGTGACAAGGGTCAGCTGACGCATCTCCCGGCCCTCGGTGCGGGCGCCGGACGCCCCCTTCGGGTCCGGCTGGGCGACGGCGGTCTGGGTCATGCCCGCCGCCAGTGCCACGGCCACCGCCGCGGCGACCGCCGGTATGCACGCGTTTCTCACGTGTCTGCGCAACTCTCCCCCTGGAGAACTCGATGGTTCTTCACGCCGTCGGCCCGCAGACACACAGGAATGACGGCTGCGGCCGCCGGTTCACCGAACTAGAGGGAAGGCCGGGCGCGTTGGTTCACAGAATCCGCACAGAAAGCCGGAGATGACGCAAAAAAGCCCCCGCACGAGAGCCTCGTCGGGGACGGGCCGATGATTTTCGCCCGCCGGTGCGGTCTGCCTGGTGTGGATGCCGAAAATCCGATCGCCCTGACCGTGACCGGCCGGGTCAGCCGTGCCGTCGTACCCGACCTCTGCGCCGAGCTGGAGCGCGCCCTCGCCGGTCCGTGCGGCGCCGCCCTCGCCCCGGGCGACGCCGTGGACTGCGATGTGGGCGGGGTGATCCGGCCGGATCTGACCGCCGTCGAGGCGGTGGCCCGGCTGGGGCTCGTCGCCCGCCGGGCCGGACACACCCTGCGGCTGCGCCGCGTGCCCCCCGAACTCCGGGCGCTGCTGGACCTGGTGGGGCTGGCCGATGTGGTGGCACTGGAGGAGGGGCCGGAGGAACGCGTGCCGGGTCTCTGACGACGTACGCGGGTGGTCTGACGTACGCGGGTGGGGAGGCGGGCGCGTCCGGCGCCCGCCTCCCCACCCGCCCGTCCAGGCCCTCTACGCCCTCTACGCCCTCTACGCGTCCGCCGGGAGCCGGTCCGGCAGACCGAACAGCGGGAACCAGCGCGGGACGTCCAGGAAGCAGTGCATCCCGGTGATCGCCCCGTCCTGGATGTCGATGACCTGGACCGCCCACGGGACGAACCCGGACCCGTCCTCGGCGGGCTTGTAGTGCGCGAAGCCGGGGGACCCGTTGGCCGAGACGGGCACCAGCTTCGAGCCCGCGCAGGCCGCGCCGATCGAGGTCATGAAACCCGTGATGTCCCCGGTGCCCCGGAGCCACAGGTCGAACGGCGGCATCGTCATCACCGCGTCCTCGTGGAGCAGCGCCGTCAGGGCGGCCATGTCATAGCCCTCGAACGCCTTCACATAGCGCTCCAGGAGCTTCTGCTGCTCCTCGTCGAGCGGGTCCGCCGCATCGCCCGCCCGGCCCTCCGTCTCGGTCAGCGTCGCGCGGGCCCGCTGCAGGGCGCTGTTGACCGAGGCCACGGAGGTCTCCAGCAGCTCGGCGACCTCGGCGGCCTTCCAGGCGAGCACCTCGCGCAGGATCAGCACGGCCCGCTGCTTGGGCGGCAGGTGCTGGAGGGCGGCGACGAACGCCAGGCGCACCGACTCGCGCGCCACGGCCGCCTCCGCCGGATCCTGGACCGACGGCAGGACGCGCCCGTCGGGCATCGGCTCCAGCCAGACGTTCTCCGGGCGGGGGCTCAGCGCGGCCTGGGCGAGCGGTGTCGGGCCGGTCAGATCGACCGGGCGGGCCCGCTTGTTGCCCGCGTTCAGCATGTCCAGGCAGACGTTGGTCGCGATCCGGTAGAGCCAGGAGCGCAGGGAGGAGCGGCCCTCGAACTTGTCGAAGTTGCGCCAGGCCCGGACCAGGGTGTCCTGCACCGCGTCCTCGGCCTCGAAGGCGGATCCGAGCATCCGGTAGCAGTAGCCGGTCAGCTCGACCCGGTGCCCTTCCAGACGGCTGTCGATCCCGGCGGCATCCGGCTTCCCGGCGGCATCCGGCTTCCCGGTGTCCGCCGCCGCTCCCGCGGCCGTCGTCGTGGTCAGATCGCTCATCGCTCCACCCCTGTCGCGCGCCCTCGCGCTGTGGCATCCGTCACCCGGTACGTCGGAAGCTACCGCAGGCCACTGACAGTCGGGGCGGAAAAGCGGACAAGGGGTGCCGGAGGCCGTGGCTCCGGCCACGATCCGTCCGGCACCCCTCAGGAGCCCGTCGGTCCGGCATCCCCCGGGATGCGGCTCAGCGCCTCGCTCAGGTCCCGGGCTTGCGCCCGTACACGTACACGTCGTCGCCGTTCTTCAGCAGTTTCCAGTATGCCTTCGCGTCGGCCGGCCGCATGTTGACGCAGCCGCCGGAGCCCGGCGGGTTGTACATGGACTTGGTGACCGAGTGGAACGCCTGGCCGCCGTCGAAGAACTGGGAGTACGGCATCCAGACCTTGTAGATGGTCGACCAGTGCTTGATGTTGCGCCAGTAGATCTTCTTGGCCCCGGTCCGGGTCTCCGCGCCGTCCCGGCCGGTCCGCACCGGCACCGGACCGTACTTCAGCTTCTTGCCGTCCTGGATCCAGCTGAGCTGCCGGGTCAGGTCGACACAGGCGATGCGGCCCTTGTTGGTGGGGCACTTCTTCGCCTTGTTGGGGTTCTTCCCGGCCGCCTTCTGGGCGAGCATCGTGTTCATCGTGCGCCAGGTCAGCGGGCCGGCGTAACCGATGGTGGGGGTGATCCCGTGCTTCTTCTGGAACTTCTGGGTCGCCTTGCAGTCGGCCGTCGACTGCTTGCCGTCCACGGGCCGCTTGAGGAACTTCTCGACCTGCTTCTGGTAGGGGCCCACCGACTTCGTGCAGGACGCCGCGTGGGCGGCGGTGCCGCTGCCCAGGACCAGGGCCGGAGCGGCCACCAGTCCGGCGACGGACAGCGCCACCCCGCGTCGCAGCCGTCTGCCGGATGTCTTCGCCATGTCTCCCATGCGGCAACTCCCCTTCGCCCACAGTGGTTTGGTGGTTACGCCTGGTAGACGTGCGAAGGGGTGCGGTGGTTGCGCGCCGGTATGTCTCGGTTGCGTCCCGGTCCGGCATGGCCGGGATGACGGGCTCCGGTCCGAGAGGCGCGTCCGGGGCACCCGGAAAGCCGCTCAGCGGGTCGCCGGAACCAGCGCCCGCCGCTCCGCCCGCGCCACCCGGGTCCCGTACAGGGTGATCGAGACGACACCGAGGACCGCGAGCAGACCCAGAGCCACCGTCGCCGCCCAGCCCCCGGCGTGGAAGGCGACCGCGCCCAGCGTGCCGCCCGCGCTGGAGCCCAGGTAGTACGCCGACTGGTAGAGCGCCGACGCCTGCGCCCGGCCCTCCGTCGCCGTCCGGCTCACCGACGACGAGGCGACCGCGTGCCCGGCGAAGAAGCCGGCCGTGATCAGTACCAGGCCCAGCAGCACGGCGGCCAGGTGGTCGGCCAGCGAGAGCAGCAGTCCGGCCGTCGTGGTGGAGACCGCCAGGTAGAG
Source organism: Streptomyces sindenensis (assembly GCF_014649035.1). Taxonomy (GTDB): domain Bacteria; phylum Actinomycetota; class Actinomycetes; order Streptomycetales; family Streptomycetaceae; genus Streptomyces; species Streptomyces sindenensis. The sequence goes on along the minus strand of NZ_BMSG01000001.1, from coordinate 431,538 downwards.
CGCGCCCCGGCGGCCGAGGCGGGCCACCAGACGTCCGGCGGCGGCGGAGGAGACCGTCCCCACCAGGTAGACGAGGAAGATCGATCCGATGACGCCCTGCGGCAGGCCGAACGGCTCGTCGGCCAGCCGGTAGCCGATCACCGTGTAGACCGCGCCGAACACCGTCATGAACAGCGCGCCGATCGCGTACAGCCGGACCAGCAGCGGGTTGCCCAGGTGGGTGGCGACGGTCTTCGCCAGCGCCTTCGGGTTCAGCGAACCGGGGCGGAAGTTACGGGCCTTGGGGATCAGGAAGTGGAAGACGACCGCGCACGCCAGCGCGAGCAGCCCGACCGCCGCGAGCGCGGCGCGCCAGCCCCAGGCCTGGGCGACCCAGCCGGTGAGGATACGGCCGCTCATCCCGCCGATGCTGTTGCCCGCCACGAACAGCCCGATCGCGGCGATCAGCGCCTTGGGCCGCACCTCCTCCGCGAGGTACGCCATCGCGGAGGCCGGAAGCCCGGCCAGCGCCGCCCCCTGGACGGCGCGCAGCGCGATCAGCGCGCCCATCGACGGGGCGAACGGCACCAGCAGCCCGACCAGCACCGCGATCGCCAGCGCCGCCGTCATCATCTGCCGCCGCCCGAACCGCTCCGAGAGCGCGCTCAGCGGCAGGACGAACAGGGCCAGGGCCCCGGTCGCCGCCGAGACCGTCCAGCTCGCCTGGCCGGCGGTGGCGCCGAACGACGCGGAGACGGCGGGCAGCAGGGCCTGGGTGGAGTAGAGGAGGGCGAACGCCGCGACACCGGCGGCGAAGAGGGCGAAGCTCATCCGGCGGTAGCCGGGGCGGCCGGGCTCCAGGCGCTCATGGGTGGCGGCGGCCGGCGCGGCGGCGGTGGTGGTGACGGGGGACGACGGGGCAGAGGCACCCACCACGACGGTGGATGCCCCGGTATCGGCGGGAGGCATACGGCGAAAGTAGACCCGCCCGTTTCATGCGTCCAATGCACGAAACTGCGATAATCAATCCCATGGCGCATGAACGCAGCTCAGGGCCTCGGCTGTCACCCAGCAGTTACGAAGAAGACATCCGGGCCGTGCTCGCACCCCGCCTCGCGTACTTCGAAGCGGTCGCCCGGCACGAGCATGTGACCCGCGCCGCACACGAACTGGGCGTCCCGCAGTCCACGCTCTCCCGGGCCATGGTCCGGCTCGAAGCGGACCTGGGCGTCGCCCTGTTCGCCCGCAAGGGCCGCACCGTCTCGCTCACCCCGGCGGGCCGCACCTTCCTCGGCTCGGCCGAACGCGCCCTGGCGGAGGTGGAGAAGGCCGCCGACTCGGTCCGGGCGGACGCCGACCCGACGGCGGGCCGGGTCTCCTTCGGCTTCCTGCACACCATGGGCTCCGAGACCGTGCCCGCCCTGATCCGCGCCTTCCGGGTCGACCACCCCGGGGTCCGCTTCCAGCTCGTGCAGAACTACGGCGAAGCGATGATCGAACGGCTCCGCGCGGGCGGCCTCGACCTCTGCCTCACCTCACCCGTGCCCGACGCCCCCGATCTGGTCACCCGTCGGCTCGACGAACAGCGGCTGCGCCTGGTGGTCCCGGACGACCACCGGCTCGCCGCCCGCCGCCGGATCCGCCTCGCGGAGGCCGCCGACGAGACGTTCGTGACGCTGGAGCCGGGTTACGGGCTGCGCCGGATCACCGACGACCTCTGCGCGGAGGCGGGCTTCACGCCGCGCGTCGCCTTCGAGGGCGAGGAGGCGGAGACCCTGCGCGGGCTGGTCGCGGCCGGGCTCGGGGTGGCGCTCCTGCCGCCGCCCGCGGTCGCCCGCCCCGGGGTCGTCGAGCTGACGGTGACGGCCCCGCGTGCGGCCCGCGAGATCGGCGTCGCCTGGCTGGACGGACACCCCGACACCCCGCCGGTCGCCGCCTTCAAGCGCTTCCTGCTCTCGCGGCGGGGGAACCTGCTGCCGGACTGACGGAGCCGGGCGAGGCCGAGGGGAACAGGCGAGCGAGAATGGTCCGGTGAACCGTGCCTCCGCTCCCTGGCCGCAGCCGCCCGGGCTCCCGACCCTGAAGGGCGTCATCTTCGCGTCCGTGGTCGGCTCGGTGCTGGTGCTCGCCGCCGCCGTCCTGTTCGCGCTGCTGCCCGGGGTGCTCTCCGAGGCCGCCGACTTCCGGGCGGCGCGGCCGTGCGCGGAGGTCTCCGCGCCCGAGAGCGGCGACTGCCTCTCCGAGTGGCCCGCCACCGTCGTCTCCAAGGAGACCGGCCGGAAGGACAAGGCCGTCACCCACTGGGTCACGGTCGATCTCGGCCCCGAGGAACCGTCGTTCCGGATACGGATGCGGGGCGACGGTCCGGTGTGGAGGGACCTCGCGCCCGGCGACCGGGTCACCGTGTTCGCCTGGCGCGACCTGGTGTGGCAGGTCGGCAGCGGCGAGGCGCGCCAGGACACCGTCGAGACGCCGGACCGCGAGCCCACCGTCCGACTGGCCGTGGGGCTCGCCCTGTTGATCGTCGGGTCCGTCTTCCTGCGGGGTGCGGGATGGCTGCACCGCCGCCGTGCCGTCCGCGCCACGGACGCCCCCACGGCTCAGGTCGTCGTGGTGATGGCGGCGACCCTGCTGGCGGTCGGCCTGGCCGTCGCCGCCGCCGTCACGACGGACACCGTGTGGCTCGCCCTGCTGCTCGCCGCCGCCGGGTGCGCGGCCGTATGGGCGGCCACGGCCCAGTTGCTGCGGGGTCTCGCGCGGCGGCGAACGGCCTGACGCCGACTCCGCCCCGGCGCCCCCTCAGTGCCGCAGCGACCGGCCGAACCCGGCGGCCAGCGGCATCCGCAGCCCCAGCGGCGGCGGGGCGGCGAGCGCGTCCGCGACCGGGCGGGCGTAGGGCCGGGCGAAGAGCGAACCCCCGACGAAGTCAGCGGCCAGCGCCACCACTTCGGAACGGTGCTGACGCAGCGCGTGCCCGTCCGAGTGGACTTCGAAGCGGCAGGTGTCCCGGTTGGCCTTCTTCACCCGCTCGGCCAGCCGGTAGGACAGTTCGGGGTCGGTGCGCTCGTCGTTGGTGCCGTGCACGATCAGCACGCGCCGCCCCATCAACTGCTTCACCGGTTCCGGATCGGCCGCCGTCCGCTCCGGCAGCCACGGCGCCATCGCCAGGACGGAGGTGACCGCACCGTGCCCGGCGGCCCGCAACGCGGCCCGCCCGCCCATGCCGTGGCCGACCAGGCAGACCGGGACGTCACCGTAGAGCCGCTGGACCTCGTCGGCCGCCCACGCGGCGTCCTCGGCGGGATGGGCGTCGTCCGCGTTCCAGCCGCGGCAGCGGTAGCGCAGCACGTGCACCGTGAGCCCGTCGCCCTGCCCGGCGCGGGCCAGGGCGCGGGCGAACGGCAGTTGTGCGGCGTACGAGAGGGGGGAGGGGCGGCGGCGCGAGTCGGCCTCGCCGTCCGGGAGCAGCACAACCACGCCGCTGACCTCGTCGGTTGCTCCGGCCGTCTGTACGGCCCGTCCCAGCCTGGCTGCGGGCAGGGGGAGTGCGCGCTGTCCCATGACAGAACAGTCTCAGAAGAGCGGGTGTACTCCACCCGACTTTCCGGTCACTGTTACGCATCGACAACCAGCGCTCTACGCGCGTAGGCGCTAGAGTGCGAAGATGACGAGCCAGACCCCGAATGTCCCTGATTCCGACCAGATCCGGCGCGCCCCCAAGGTGCTGCTCCACGACCACCTCGACGGCGGCCTGCGGCCGGGCACCATCGTCGAGCTGGCCCGCGCGCAGGGTTACGACTCCCTCCCCGAGACCGAGCCCGACAAGCTCGGCATCTGGTTCCGCGAGGCCGCCGACTCCGGTTCGCTGCCCCGGTATCTGGAGACCTTCGCCCACACCTGCGCCGTCATGCAGACCCGTGACGCCCTGTTCCGGGTGGCCGCCGAGTGCGCCGAGGACCTCGCCGAGGACGGTGTCGTCTACGCCGAGATCCGCTACGCCCCCGAGCAGCACCTGGAAGGCGGCCTGAGCCTCGAAGAGGTCGTCGAGGCCGTCAACGAGGGCTTCCGCGAGGGCGAGCGCATCGCCCGCGCCAACGGCCACCGCATCCGGGTCGGCGCCCTCCTCACCGCGATGCGGCACGCCGCCCGCGCCCTGGAGATCGCCGAGCTGGCCAACAGCTACCGCGACCAGGGCGTCGTCGGCTTCGACATCGCGGGCGCCGAGGCCGGCTTCCCGCCCACCCGCCACCTCGACGCCTTCGAGTACCTCAAGCGCGAGAACAACCACTTCACGATCCACGCGGGCGAGGCCTTCGGCCTGCCGTCGATCTGGCAGGCCCTCCAGTGGTGCGGTGCCGACCGGCTCGGCCACGGGGTGCGGATCATCGACGACATCGAGGTCGCCGAGGACGGCTCGGTCTCGCTCGGCCGCCTCGCCTCCTACGTACGGGACAAGCGCATCCCGCTGGAGATGTGCCCGACCTCCAACCTCCAGACCGGCGCCGCCGACTCGTACGCCGGGCACCCGATCGGACTGCTGCGCAAGCTGCACTTCCGCATCACGGTGAACACGGACAACCGGCTGATGAGCGGGACCAGCATGAGCCAGGAATTCGAGCGGCTGACCGAGACCTTCGGATACACGCTCGACGACATGCAGTGGTTCACAGTCAATGCGATGAAATCAGCTTTCATTCCTTTCGACGAACGTCTCGCGATGATCTCTGACGTCATCAAGCCCGGATACGCCGAGCTGAAGTCGGAGTGGCTTTTCCGTCAGACCGCTGTGACCAGCAGCTCTACGGTCTCCGGAGGCTGACGGGCGCACCGGGGGAAAGGGTCGGGAAGCGGATTCCCGGCCCTTTTTTCGCGTGTCGGGATGTTTGCGGAGGGGGCTGGGGGATGGCTAGTTTGCAGAGCCGCTCACATCCCCTTCCCCAAGGATGAATTCTCCATGAAGAAGTCTGCCAAGACTCTCGGTGTCGCCGCTCTCGGTGCCGCTTTCGCCGCTGCCGCCGCCGGCAGCGCCTCCGCCGCCCCCGCGCTGCCGCTGGACGCCGCGGCCGGGGCGCTCCCCGTCTCGACGATGGCGCTGGACACCGTCGCGCAGTCGGTCCAGAACGCGCCGGTCCAGGACACCGTCGGCAAGGTCCTCGGCGGCCAGGCCACCGACGCGGCCGCCCCGGTCACCGGTCTGCTCGGCGGACTGCCCACCCAGGGCCTCACCGCCAACGGGATCCCGCTCGGCGGCTGACCCGCCCCCCGCGCGCCGGCGATCCGGCGCGCACCCGCACATGCCGGTGGGGCGCACACCCTGGACCAGGGTGTGCGCCCCACCGCGCGTTCTTCTCCGCCTTCTCGCTCCCCGTGGTCCGGCGCGTCACCAGGCCGTCGCGGAGGAGGCGGACTTCTCCGAGGGCAGCAGCAGCCACAGCGCCAGGTAGAGCAGGAACTGCGGACCGGGCAGCAGGCAGGAGACGACGAAGATCACGCGCATCGTGCTCGCCGACATACCGAAGCGCCGGGCGAGGCCCGCGCACACTCCGCCGATCATGCGGCCTTCGCGGGGGCGGACAAGTGCGGCCATGGTGGGCTCCTTCGCGAACCGTTGCGGCAGGAGCAGCTTTCTCTGCTCCCCGATGTATCCATGGTGCCGCCGCGAAGGGGGACAAAGCATCGCTCTACGGGGCGAGGCCGACCCCGGTAATCGTCGGGGTCGACCCCTGAGGGGCCTCGTCCCTGAGTCGGGTCTCGTGACGGAAGTACGGCAGGTCCCGGACCCCCGGCAGCCCCCGGCGGCGCAGCCGCGCCCGGCACAGCGGCACGACCAGCAGATGGGCGAGGGCCACCCCGGTGGTGTTCAGCAGCAGCGAGTCGACGTCGACGACCTGCCCCGGAACCCCGGTCTGCCCCAGCTCGATGGCCAGCGAGATCAGCGCCCCGGCGGTGACGGTACGCAGCAGGGAGACCCAGGGGGAGACGAAGATCCGGCCCCCGGCCATCGGCAGCAGCACCCCGAGCGGGGCCAGCAGCAGCAGCGCCCCGCCGATCCGGCGGGCCGCCTCGGCCGGTCCCAGCGCGAGGTCCGCCCTGATCCCCGCGAGCGGCTCGAAATTCGCCGCCGTGATCCAGGGGACGTCCAGCGGGCGCAGCGTCAGCCACCCGACGAACAGGAGGTGTGCGATCAGGAGAGTGATGCCCGCCGCGCGGAAGTGGATGACGGTCTGGCCGTCCGAACTGTGACGCACGCCCACCAAGACGCCGCGACCGGCAGGATCGGTTCCGTACGGCCGGGGCCGGCCGCGTACAAACGCCCCCGCGCGCCCCGCCCGGTGCCGCTCGCCCCGCCCCTCCCGGCCCGCGTCAGTCCAGCCCGAGGGCGTCCGGCGTGGCCGGATCCCCCGGCCGGGACTTCGTCTGCGAGGTGCACAGATAGCCGCGCGGCGGGTAGTCACCGGGCCCGCCGAGCACCACCGAGCCGTCCCGGACCAGCGCGTCGCTCTCCGTGTACGTGCACACCAGCTGGGCCAGCGCTTCCGCCGACAGGTCCTCCGGCTGACTGCTCAGCCGCAGGGTGCCCGCCGGATCGCCGTCCCGGGACGGATCCACCCGGAGCCCCGCCGGAACCGCCGTGGTGAACCCGGCCCGCCGCTCGCCCGCGGACGGTGCCCGCTGGACCTCCTGCAGCAGCGCGCGGGCCACCTCCACCGGCTCGGCGCCGATCGCGTCCGCCGGCATCGGGCGGTCCACGGTGACCAGCTGCGAGGCGCACAGCAGATACACCTCGGCGCTCACACTGTCCGGCGACCGGGTGGTCACGTCCGACGCGGAGAGCCGGCACGGCACCCGGGAGGGCGCCGCCCCCGCGTCCACCGGCACCGAGGTCGTCCGGATCCCGCACCCGGAGACCAGCGCCGCGACCGCCAGCAGGCCGGCCAAGGAGACGGCCGACCGGCCTCGCAGGGCGCCCCGCCTCCGGTCTGTGACATCGCCGCGCCTCACGTCGCCCCGTCCTCGCCCGGGGCGTCCTCGCCCGGTTCGTCGTTCCGTACGATCCGCTCGGCGTCACGCGGCAGCCGCAGGGTGAACACGGCACCGCCGTCCGGGGAGTTCGCCGCCGAGATGTCACCGCCGTGGATGTGCGCGTTCTCCACGGCGATGGAGAGGCCGAGCCCGCTGCCCTCCGACCGCGGGCGGGAGGCGCTCGCCTTGTAGAACCGGTCGAAGACGTGCGGCAGCACCTCCTCGGGGATCCCCGGACCGTGGTCCCGTACCTCGATGACCAGCTCCTCGCCCTCGGTCCGCACCCGCACGCCCACCGGCGAACCGCCGTGCTTGAGGGCGTTGCCGATCAGATTGGCCAGGATCACGTCCAGCCGGCGCGGATCGAGCCGGGCCATCGTGCCGCGCTCCGCGTCCAGGTGCACCGCGTCCAGCCAGGCCCGCGCGTCGATGCACGCGGTCACCTGGTCGGCCACGTCGACGTCGTCCAGGACGAGCCGGGCCGTGCCCGCGTCGAAGCGGGTCACCTCCATCAGGTTCTCCACCAGGTCGTTCAGCCGCCGGGTCTCGCTGACCACCAGATGCACGGCGGGCGCGATCATCGGATCGAGGGCGTCCGCCTCGTCCTCCAGCACCTCGGCCACGGCGGTGATCGCGGTCAGCGGCGTACGCAGCTCGTGCGACATGTCGGCGACGAACCGGCGGCTCGCCTCCTCCCGCGCGCTCATGTCCGCGACCTTCTTCTCCAGCGAGCTCGCCGTCCGGTTGAACGTACGGGAGAGATCGGCCAGTTCGTCCGTGCCGGAGACCACGAGCCGGGTGTCGAGCTTGCCCTCACCGAGCTTGCGGGCCGCGTCGCCGAGCCGCTGCACCGGGCGCAGCACCGTCGTCGCGGCCGCCTGCGCGAGCAGCGCCGAGCCGACCAGCGCGAGGGCGGTGGCGATCCCCAGCGACCAGGCCAGCGAGTTGAGGTCCTGCCGCTCCTGGTCGAGGGACTTGAGCATGTAGCCGGTCGGGCCGCCGCCGATGATCCGCGTACCGGCGACGAGATACGGGGTGCCCGCGATGCTCGTACGCTGCCAGAACAGGTGGTACTCGTGCTCGTTGCTCGACGACAGCGGCTGCTTGCGGGCCACCTGCTCCTGCAACGACTCCGGCACGTGGGCGCGGGTGAAGGTGTCCAGGTCGGAGTAGCCCACGATCGGCTTTCCGCGCTCCCGCTCGGCCTCCAGCAGCACGCTGTAGCCCAGGCTGCTGGACGCCATCCCCCCGGCCGCCCGCTGGAGATCGTCCTTGGTGGGCCGCGTCGGCAGCGCCGCCGCCGTCTCCTGCATCTGCCGCCGGAAGTCGTCGAGCGCGGTGTCCTGCGTACGGGTCAGCACGGCCTCGCGGTTGAGCCAGTACGCGATCCCCGAGGCGGACACCGCGGCCACCAGCGCCACCAGGGCGAACACCACGACGAGCCGCAGCCGCAGACTGGTCCAGCGCAGCCCCGCACGCAGGGACCGCTTGGCGGTCTCGATCACTGAGGCGAGTCCAGCCGGTAACCCACGCCCCGCACCGTACGGATCAGGGTCGGCGAGGACGGGACGTCCTCCACCTTCGCGCGCAGCCGCTGCACACAGGCGTCCACCAGCCGGGAGTCGCCCAGGTAGTCGTGCTCCCACACCAGCCGCAGCAACTGCTGCCGGGACAGGGCCTGGCCGGGCCGGCGGCTCAGCTCCAGCAGGAGCCGCAGCTCGGTCGGTGTGAGCTGCAGATCCTCCCCGTCCTTGGTGACGGTCATGGCGGAGCGGTCGATCACCACGTTGCCGAAGGTCGCCGAGTCGGTCGACTCGCGCTCCCCGCGGCGCAGCACCGCCCGGATCCGGGCGTCGAGCACCCGGCCCTGGACGGGTTTCACCACATAGTCGTCCGCGCCGGACTCCAGTCCCACCACGACGTCGATGTCGTCGCTGCGCGCGGTCAGCAGAATGATCGGCAGTTGATCGGTGCGGCGGATCCGCCGGCACACCTCGAAACCGTCGATCCCGGGCAGCATCACATCCAGCACGACCAGGTCGGGCCGCTGCTCGCGCAGCAGCTCCAGGCCGTCCTCTCCCGTCGCCGCGGTGGCCACACGGTGGCCCTGGCGTGACAGCGAGAGTTCGAGGGCCGTGCGGATGGCGTCGTCGTCCTCGATCAGCAACAGGAAAGGCACGAGCGTCATTCTGGCCCATGGTGGCGCTTCAGTTCGACCTGTGGTCCCGTCCGATTGTCCGGGCACGGCCGCGACCGGCCCTGTGACAGGCCTGTGACAGTCGGGGGACAGCGCCATGAAACTGCCCCGGCAAGCTCATGGTCAGCAAGGAACGAACGGACTCCACCGATAGGGGGCGCGAGATGAACGCACTGCACAGCACCAGCTCAAGCGCAGTTGTCACGCGCCTCCACGACATCGGCCGGAGTGCGGAGAAGTCCGGCGCGACGAATGTGCGGGGGTGCGTTCGAAACGCCGGGCGTCAGTATCTGCCGTCGCAGTCGACCGCGGAGCAGCCGCGTCCGACGTATATGACGGTGGTCGACGCACCCACGGGGGATGTGGGGGGCAACGGGGGAAACGCGTACGGGAAGGCCACGGGGGACCGCACCGCGGGGGCGGAGAACGCGGACGCCGAAGCGGCGTTCACGGCCTACGTCCAGGAGCGACGGGCCTCCCTGTACGCGACCGCCTACCACCTGACCGGCGACCGCTTCGAGGCCGAGGATCTGCTCCAGAGCGCCCTGTTCTCCACGTACCGGGCCTGGGACCGGATCAGCGACAAGGCGGCCGTCGGCGGCTATCTGCGCCGCACCATGACCAACCTGCACATCAGCGCCTGGCGCAGGCGCAAGCTGAACGAATACCCGACCGAGGAGCTGCCGGAGACGGTGGGCGACACGGACGCGATGCGCGGCACGGAGCTGCGGGCGGTGCTGTGGCAGGCGCTCGCCAGGCTGCCCGAACTCCAGCGCACGATGCTGGTCCTGCGGTACTACGAGGGCCGCACCGACCCGGAGATCGCGTCCATCCTCGACATCAGTGTCGGCACGGTGAAGTCCAGCATCTGGCGCTCTTTGCGCCGGCTGCGCGAGGACGAGGTCCTCAGCTTCGGACGTGACGAGCAGGAGTCCTTCGGCGAGCTGGTGGCCTGAGGCAGGGCCCTCCGCTTCGGGGGAGGCGGGGGCCACGGGGGAGTACGGGGAAACACGGGGGAGCAGTAAAACGGGGACCGAGGGGACCCGGGGGAAAACGGGGGAGCACAGGAAAGGGCCCATCGCTTCGGGGGAGGCGCGGGCCACGGGGGAATCACAGCGGGGTCGTACGGGCCGGGGGGTCCTGTACGGCCCCGCTGGCATGTGGCGATGCCGGTCCGGGCTGCTTCTTGCCTCTGCGGCGATCGAGGAGCCGGGTCCGGGGCGGAGCCCCGGTGGCGGAAGGTGCGGGGCGGGGAGAAACCCCCACCACAGACGCCCCCCGCTCGCGGCCTACACCGTCCGTCCCGTCGGCGCCCCGCGCCGGCACCGCCCCGCCGCCGCGGCCGCGAACCGGCCCAGCGCCTCCTCCTTGCCGCACGGATACGCCCCCAGCGCCGTCTGACGGGCCACGATGCGCCGTTCGGCCCGCATCAGGCGCCAGCCGCGCCGCAGCAGGAACGGGACCGATTTGCGGCCCTCGCGCAGGTCCCGCAGCAGGCGTCGGCGGAACGTGGTCGACGGGCGGCCCCGCAGGCACAGTGCGTCGGCCAGCAGGCCCAGTTCCTGGCAGCGCTCGACGATGTCCGCCGCGAAGATGCCCTCCGCCACGAACAGCGGTGAGCGCTCGATGTGGAAGGTCTCGTGGCCCGTGCGCGAGCTGGTCGCGATGTCGTACACCGGAACGTCCGTACGGCCTCGCCGGCACAGCTCGGCGATCGCGGCCACCGCCGCGTCCGCGTCCCAGGACCCGGCGGAGTCCCAGTCGATGTCCGCGGAGCCGGGGACCCGGGGCAGCGTCGGGTCGTCGTACTCCTTGTAGAAGTCGTCCAGGCGCAGCACCGGGAGGCCGGTGCGGGCGGCCAGGACGGACTTGCCGGAGCCGGAGGGGCCCGCGAGCAGCACGACGCGGGTCGGGATCGGTTGGGAACTCACAGAACAGAAGTGTGAGGCATTGACCCGCGCAGGCGACCCCTCGGGTCTCCTGTTGGTATCCAGCATCACACCTCAACTACTCTGCGCGTACGGACGATTACCCGACCAGGCTCGATCAGGTGGAAAACATGGCACTTCATGCACGTAAGCCCGAACGGCGCGTCCTGCTGCGCGCCGGTCTGACCTTCACCGCGCTGGGGGCCGCGCTGGGGGCCGGTGCGGGCTCCGCACAGGCCGTCTCGCTGCCCCCGGCGGCCGAGGTCCCGGAGCAGGGCGTCTCCGCCCTCCAGGCGGTCGGTGAGACGGCCGCGCCCGCCGTGACCAGCGCGCTCGGGACCTCGCTGGCCAGCAGCGTCGCGCCGGTCACCGACCTTCAGCTGGACCCGCTGGCGGGGACCGGCGTGGACCCGCTGGACAACGCCGTCGGCACCCAGATCGCCGACTTCAAGCCGGTGACCACCGCCATCGTCACCGACCCGATCACCAGCGGCGGCGCGCTGAGCGATCTGCCCGTGGTGGGGTCGGTGACCAAGCTCGTCACCGGCTGACGAGCGGACACGGACGCGGACGCGGACACGGCGAACGGGGCCGCCCGGGGTGGTGGGGCGGCCCCGTCCGGGTGCCTCGCGGGCGGTCCCCGCTCAGTACGAAGAGCCCGCCGCTCCCAGCGCGCCCGTCGGGTGCCAGACCGTCTTGGTCTCCAGGAACGCCGTCAGGCGGTCCGTGCCGGGGGAGGCCGTCCAGTCCTCGGAGTCCGCCGCGCCGTCCGCGTCCACAGGCTGTGGGCGGCGTACGCGCTTGAGGTTGTCGGCCGCCGCGATCTCCAGCTCCTTCGCCAGCTCGGCGTCCGCGCCGGTCAGGTCGATCGCGTTGACGTCCTGGTGGGCGGCGAGGGGGGCCGCCAGCTCCGCCGTGACACCCGACAGGATGTTGACCACTCCGCCGGGGACGTCCGACGTGGCCAGCACCTCGCCCAGCGACAGGGCGGGCAGCGGGGCGTCCGACGAGGCGATGACGATCGCCGTGTTGCCGGTCGCGATCACCGGGGCGATCACCGAGACCAGGCCGAGGAGCGACGACTTCCGCGGGGCGAGGACCGCGACGACGCCCGTCGGCTCGGGGGTGGAGAGGTTGAAGAACGGGCCCGCGACTGGGTTGGCCCCGCCCGCGATCTGGCCGATCTTGTCGGTCCAGCCCGCGTACCAGACCCAGCGGTCGATCGCCGCGTCGACGACGGCCGCCGCCTTGGACTTCGACAGCCCCTCGGAGGCGGCCACTTCGCGGACGAACTGCTCCTTGCGGCCCTCCAGCATCTCCGCGACGCGGTAGAGGACCTGGCCCCGGTTGTACGCGGTCGCGCCCGACCAGCCGCCGAACGCCTTGCGCGCGGCCACGACCGCGTCGCGGGCGTCCTTGCGGGAGGACTTCGGCGCGTTGGCCAGCCATGCGCCCTTGGAGTCGGTCACCTCGTACACCCGGCCGCTCTCGGAGCGGGGGAACTTGCCCCCGACGTACAGCTTGTAGGTCTTGAAGACGCCAAGACGCCGCTCGGCGGAGCCGTTGATTGATTCGCGATCAGACATCGAGGTACGCCTCCAGGCCGTGGCGGCCGCCCTCGCGGCCGAAGCCCGACTCCTTGTAGCCGCCGAACGGCGACGTCGGGTCGAACTTGTTGAACGTGTTGGCCCAGACGACGCCCGCGCGGAGCTTGTCGGCGACCGCGAGGATGCGGGAGCCCTTCTCCGTCCAGATGCCGGCCGAGAGGCCGTACTGACTGTTGTTGGCCTTGGCGACGGCCTCGTCCGGGGTGCGGAACGAGAGCACGGAGAGCACCGGCCCGAAGATCTCGTCCCGGGCCACCGTGTGCGCCTGGGTGACGTTCGTGAAGAGCGTCGGGGCGAACCAGTAGCCGGAGGAGGGCAGTTCGCAGGGGGCGCTCCAGCGCTCCGCGCCCTCCGCCTCGCCGGTCTCGACCAGGGCGGTGATCCGGGCGAGTTGCTCGGCGGAGTTGATCGCGCCGATGTCGGTGTTCTTGTCCAGCGGGTCGCCGAGGCGGAGGGTCGAGAGACGGCGCTTGAGCGCGTCCAGGACCTCGTCCTGCACCGACTCCTGGACCAGCAGCCGGGAGCCCGCGCAGCAGACCTGGCCCTGGTTGAAGAAGATCCCGGTGACGATGCCCTCGACGGCCTGGTCGATCGGGGCGTCGTCGAACACGATGTTCGCGCCCTTGCCGCCCAGCTCCAGGGTGACCTTCTTGTCCGTACCCGCGACGGAGCGCGCGATGGCCTTGCCGACGGCGGTCGAACCGGTGAAGGCGACCTTGTTGACGTCCCCGTGCGTCACGAGGGCCTCGCCCGCGTCCCCGTAGCCCGTGAGGATGTTGACGACACCCTTCGGCAGCCCGGCCTGGCGGCAGATGTCCGCGAAGAAGAGCGCGCTCAGCGGGGTCGTCTCCGCGGGCTTCAGGACCACCGTGTTGCCCGTGGCGAGCGCCGGGGCGATCTTCCACGCGAGCATCAGCAGCGGGAAGTTCCACGGGATGACCTGGCCGGCCACACCCAGCGGGCGCGGGTTCGCCCCGTACCCCGCGTGGTCCAGCTTGTCGGCCCAGCCCGCGTAGTAGAAGAAGTGCGCGGCGACCAGCGGGAGGTCCGCGTCGCGGGTCTCCTTGATCGGCTTGCCGTTGTCGAGGGTCTCCAGGACGGCCAGCTCGCGGCTGCGCTCCTGGATGATCCGGGCGATCCGGAACAGGTACTTGGCGCGCTCGGAGCCGGGCAGCGCCGACCACTTCTCGAACGCCTTGCGGGCCGCCTTCACGGCCCGGTCCACGTCCGCAGCGCCCGCCCGGGCCACCTCGGAGAGGACCTCCTCGCTGCTCGGCGAGACGGTCTTGAAGACCTTGCCGTCGGCGGCCTCGGTGAACTCGCCGTCGATGAACAGCCCGTACGACGGGGCGATGTCGACGACGGAGCGGGACTCCGGCGCCGGTGCGTACTCGAATGCGGATGCCATGGCTATCAGTCCACCGTCACATAATCGGGGCCGGAGTAACGGCCGGTGCTGAGCTTCTGGCGCTGCATCAGCAGGTCGTTGAGCAGGCTGGAGGCGCCGAACCGGAACCAGTGCGGGTCCAGCCAGTCCTCGCCCGCGGTCTCGTTCACCAGGACCAGGAACTTCACCGCGTCCTTGGTGGTGCGGATGCCGCCGGCCGGCTTCACACCGATCTGTACGCCGGTGGCCGCCCGGAAGTCCCGGACCGCCTCCAGCATGAGGAGGGTGTTGGCGGGGGTGGCGTTGGTGGCCACCTTGCCGGTCGAGGTCTTGATGAAGTCCGCTCCCGCCAGCATCCCGATCCAGGACGCCCGGCGGATGTTGTCGTACGTGGACAGCTCGCCGGTCTCGAAGATCACCTTGAGGCGGGCGGGGCCGCACTCCGCCTTCACGGCGAGGATCTCCTCGTACACCTTCAGGAACCGGCCGGAGAGGAACGCCCCCCGGTCGATCACCATGTCGATCTCGTCGGCCCCGGCCGCCACGGCGTCGCGGACGTCCGCGAGCTTGACGTCCAGCGCGGCCCGGCCCGCCGGGAAGGCGGTCGCCACGGACGCCACCTTCACGCCGGAACCGGCCAGCGCGGCGGCGGCGGTGGAGGCCATGTCGGGGTAGACGCAGACGGCCGCGGTGCGCGGGGTCGTGCGGTCGGTCGGGTCGGGGTTGACGGCCTTGGCGGCGAGAGCCCGGACCTTGCCCGGGGTGTCCGCGCCTTCCAGCGTCGTCAGGTCGATCATCGAGATGGCGAGATCGATGGCGTACGCCTTGGCCGTCGTCTTGATCGAGCGGGTTCCGAGGGAGGCGGCGCGCGCTTCGAGGCCGACGGCGTCGACGCCGGGCAGCCCGAACAGGAAGCGGCGCAGCGCACTGTCGGACGCCGTCGCGTCGGAGAGCGGGGCACCTCCTTGCTCGAACGCAGTTGAGAGCTTGGGGGAGGGAGCAGTGGTGGGCATGGTCACCACATGAGCATATCTACGCGCGTAGCGACCTGTACAGGGGGCCGGGCCGTCCGCGCGATCCGGCGCGGGTGCGCGAGCGCGGGCGGGCGCACCGCCGGGCCGGACGCCCATCGGGCAGAATCGGCTCCATGACGAGCCCCACACCACCCGCAGAGCCGCCCCACGCCGACCGGACCTACCGTTCCGTGGCCGCGCTGGTCTGCGGGTCGCTGCTGCTCCTGCTGATCGCCTGGATGGGCGGGGACGCCATGATCCGGGGCGAGGGGCGTACGCCGTGGCTCGCGCTGGCCGCGCTGCTCCTCGTGGTGCCGCTGGTCGTGGCGTTCACCCTGCGGCCCGCCGTCTTCGCGAACGACGAGCGCATCCGGGTCCGCAACCCGTTCCGGACGATCCGGCTCCCCTGGACCGAGGTCGCCGACGTACGGGCCTCGTACTCCTCCGAGCTGCTCGCCCAGGACGGCACGAAGTACCAGCTGTGGGCGATCCCCGTCTCCCTGCGCGCCCGCAAGCGCGCGGCGCGCACGGCGGCCCGCGCGGCGCACGACGACCCCTACGGCCGTACGTCGGTCAGCGCCGACGTACGCGACTCCGCCGGGCGCACCGCCTCCGCCGACCAGACCGTCCGCGATCTGCGGGACATCGCCGAGCGGGCCGGTGACACGACCCCCGAGGGCGCGGACCGGGGCTCGGTGCGCTGGGCGTACGAGGTGATCGCCCCGGCCGTCGCGGGGGCCGTGCTGCTGGTGGTGCTGGTGGCGGTGGGCTGAGGCCGACGCCGTGTGACGCCGAAGGGCCGGTACCCCGGGCGGGGTACCGGCCCTTTCGGCCTGGCGGCGGACCGTCAGATGCCCGCTGCCGCCGCCAGGTCCCGCTTGATCCCGGCGAGCAGTTCAGCCCCCCGGGCCCGCGCGGCGGGCAGCCCGGCCGGGGCCGCCACCGGGACGACGACCTCCAGGTAGCACTTGAGCTTCGGCTCGGTGCCGCTCGGGCGGACGATCACCCGGGCCCCCTCCAAGCGGTAGCGCAGCCCGTCGGTGGGCGGCAGCTTGTCCGTGCCCCGCGACAGGTCCTCGGCCGAGGTGACCGCGAGGCCGGCCAGGGCGGTCGGGGGCTGCTCGCGGAGCCGGGCCATGGCGTCCGCGATGACCGACAGGTCCTCCACCCGCACCGAGAGCTGGTCGGTGGCGTGCAGGCCGTGGGCGAGCGCCAGATCGTCCAGCAGGTCCAGCAGCGTACGGCCCTGCTCCTTGAGTACGGAGGCGAGCTCGGCGACGAGCAGGGCGGCGGTGATGCCGTCCTTGTCGCGGACGCCCTCGGGGTCGACGCAGTAGCCGAGCGCCTCCTCGTAGCCGTACCGCAGGCCGTCCACCCGGGCGATCCACTTGAAGCCCGTCAGCGTCTCCTCGTAACCCAGGCCCGCCTTCTCGGCGATCCGGCCCAGCAGCGACGACGACACGATCGACTCGGCGAACACGCCGGTGGCGCCCCGCTCCACCAGGTGCGCGGCGAGCAGCGCGCCCACCTCGTCGCCGCGCAGCATCCGCCAGCCGCCCTCGACGGAGGGGTCGGGCACGGCGACGGCGCAGCGGTCCGCGTCCGGGTCGTTGGCGATGATCAGGTCCGGCGCCGCCCGGCGCGCCGTGGCGAAGGCGAGATCCATCGCGCCGGGCTCTTCCGGGTTCGGGAAGGCGACGGTGGGGAAGGCGGGGTCGGGCTCGGCCTGCTCGGCGACGAGGACCGGCTCCGGGAAACCGGCTCGCGCGAACGCGGCGGTCAGCACGGAGGTGCCGACGCCGTGCATCGCCGTGTAGACGGTGCGTGCGGTACGGGGGCTGCCGGCGGACAGGACCGCGTCCGTACGGGCGAGGTAGGCGTCCAGGACCTCCTCGCCGAGGGTCTCCCAGCCGTCCTCGGGGCGGACCACGCCGTCCAGCGGGCCGACCGCGGCGATGGCGGCCGCGATCTCGGCGTCGGCGGGCGGCACGATCTGCGAGCCGTCGCCCAGGTAGACCTTGTAGCCGTTGTCGCGCGGCGGGTTGTGGCTGGCGGTGACCTCGACGCCCGCGACGGCGCCCAGGTGCCTTATGGCGTACGCCAGTACGGGGGTGGGGAGCGGGCGGGGCAGCACGGCGGCGCGGAGTCCGGCGCCGGTCATCACGGCGGCGGTGTCGCGCGCGAAGTCCGCCGACTTGTAGCGGGCGTCGTAGCCGATGACGACGAGCCCGCCCTCCTGCCCCTGGGCCTTCAGGTAGGCGGCGAGGCCCGCCGCCGCCCGGATCACCACGGACCGGTTCATCCGCATGGGGCCGGCCCCGAGCTCGCCGCGCAGTCCGGCGGTGCCGAACTGGAGCGTGCCCGCGAAGCGGGCGGCGAGCTCCTGGGTGTCGCCCGCCTCGATCAGCGCGGCCAGTTCGTCGCGCGTCTCGGGGTCGGGGTCCTCGGCCAGCCAGGTACTGGCCTGCGCGATGAGGTCGTGCTGCACGGGGGCCGCCTTTCGGGGGTGTGCGGAGGTTGGTGCGGGCGGGTGGTGGTGGGGCGGTGCGGGCGGGATGCCGGGGCTCCACCCCGGGCCCCGCTCCTCAACCGCCGGAGGGGCTGGAAGTGGGCCCGGTCCTCCAGTGCGGGAGGGACGGAGACGAGCCGGTCCTCCACTCGGGAACCGGCTGGTCCTCCACGCGGGAACCGGATCCTCCAGGGGAACCGGCCCTCCACGCGGGAACCGGATCCTCCACGCGGGAAGGGGTCCTCCACGCGGGAAGGGGCGGAGGCGGAAAGCGCCGGGCAACCCGGAAAGCGCCGGGCGGCCCGGAAAGCCGGGCTCGGCCTCAGATGCGCTCCAGCACCCTCGCCAGCAGCGCGCCCATCCGGGTGGCCGAGTCGCGGCCGGCCTGGAGGACCTCCTCGTGGTTGAGGGGTTCTCCGGAGAGGCCCGCCGCCAGGTTGGTGACCAGGGAGAGGCCGAGCACCTCGGCGCCCGCCTCGCGGGCCGCGATGGCCTCCAGGACCGTGGACATGCCCACCAGGTCGCCGCCCATGACCCGGACCATGTTGATCTCGGCCGGGGTCTCGTAGTGCGGGCCGGGGAACTGGACGTACACGCCCTCTTCGAGGGTGTCGTCGATCTCCTTGCACAGCGCGCGCAGCCGCGGGGAGTACAGGTCGGTCAGGTCGACGAAGTTGGCGCCGATGATCGGCGAGGCGGCCGTCAGGTTGATGTGGTCGCTGATCAGGACCGGCTGGCCCGGGCGCATGCCCTCGCGCAGACCGCCGCAGCCGTTCGTCAGGACGACGGTCTTGCAGCCCGCGGCCACCGCCGTACGGACCCCGTGGGCGACGGCGGCGACGCCCCGGCCCTCGTAGAAGTGCGTGCGGCCGAGGAAGACCAGCGCGCGCTTCTCGCCGATCCGGTACGAGCGGACCGTGCCGCCGTGGCCCTCGACGGCGGGCGCCGGGAAGCCGGGCAGCTCGGTCACGGGGAACTCGGCCTCCGGGACGCCGAGTGCCTCGCCCGCGGGCGCCCAGCCGGAGCCCATGACCAGGGCGACGTCATGGGTCTCGGCGCCGGTCAGCTCGCGCAGGCGGGCGGCGGCCCCGGCGGCGGCCGCCTGCGGGTCGCCCTGGATGTTGTCCGGAATAACAGATGCGTTCACGCGGACGAGCGTAACCGCTGAATCCCTACGCGCGTAGATGCACCGGCGCAAAGATGCCCACGAGGTGTTTGTGTTTTTGTACGAAGAGGGCGGGGCCGGAGGTGCGTTCGCCCTGGTCAGCAGGGGCGCTTGCGCAGTTCCATCACATAGTCGTGCGGGGCGCCCGCGGACTCGGCCGCGTCCGCGATCTCGCCCAGATAGCGCGCCGAGGGCAGCCCGCCCTCGTACCCGTTCAGCACGTAGATCCAGGCCGGCTCCTCGCCGTCCAGGGTGTGCACCCGGATGCGCATGCGGCGGTAGATGTCGAGCCCGACGCCCTCCCAGCGGTCCATGGAGTCCTCGTCCATCGGCGCCAGGTCGTACAGCGCGACGAAGACCTGGGAGCGCGGCGCCTCCACCACGGTGGCGAGCGCCCCCTCCCAGCCCATCTGCTCCCCGCCGAAGGTCAGCCGCCAGCCGTTGAGCCAGCCGGTGCTGCGCATCGGGGAATGCGGGGCGCGGCGGGTCATCAGCCGCGCGTCGAGGTTGCCGGCGTACGCGGCGTAGAGCGACATGGGTCCGAGGGTACGGGAGGTGGCGGCGGGAGCGGCGGTTCCTGTGACGAAGGCCCCGGTCGGGGGAGCGGTGGGCCGCCTCGCCGCGTGCGGCGGACCTGCCCGTTCCGGGGCTCGTGCCCGTATGGAGGGCCCCGGGGCGAAGCACCTTGGCGCGTGCGGGACAATGGAGTACGTACTGCATTCCCCCGGGGCGATCCCCCGGACCCCCGGCCGGGGCGGCAGGCGGCCGCGGGTTACACAACGCGAGGCGGACTTTTCGTGACCCGGATCGTGATCATCGGCGGCGGCCCCGGCGGCTACGAGGCGGCCCTGGTGGGTGCCCAGCTCGGCGCGGAGGTGACCGTCGTCGACTGCGACGGTCTCGGCGGGGCCTCGGTCCTCACCGACTGCGTGCCCTCCAAGACCCTGATCGCGACGGCCGAGGTGATGACCACCTTCGACTCCTCGTACGAGGAGCTGGGCATCATCGTCGCCGACGACACCCCGCACATAGAGCAGGCCGCGCGGGTCGTCGGCGTGGACCTCGGCAAGGTCAACCGACGCGTCAAGCGCCTCGCGCTCGCCCAGTCCCACGACATCACCGCCTCCGTCACCCGGGCCGGTGCCCGCGTGATGCGCGGCCGGGGCCGGCTGGACGGGCTCCAGGCCGCCGACGGCTCCCGGCAGGTCGTCGTCACCGCCGCCGACGGCACGGAGGAGCGGCTGACCGCCGACGCCGTGCTGATAGCGACCGGCGGCCACCCCCGGGAGATCCCGGACGCGCAGCCCGACGGCGAGCGCATCCTGAACTGGACCCAGGTCTACGACCTCGACGAGCTGCCCGAGGAGCTCATCGTCGTCGGCTCCGGTGTCACCGGCGCCGAGTTCGCCGGGGCCTACCAGGCGCTCGGCTCCCGCGTCACCCTCGTCTCCTCCCGCGACCGGGTGCTGCCGGGCGAGGACCCGGACGCCGCCGCCGTCCTGGAGGACGTCTTCCGCCGTCGCGGGATGAACGTCATGGCCCGCTCCCGCGCCCAGTCGGCCAAGCGGGTCGGCGACCGGGTCGAGGTGACGCTCGCCGACGGCCGGGTCATCACCGGTTCGCACTGCCTGATGGCGGTCGGCGCGATCCCGAACACCGCGGGCATGGGCCTGGAGGAGGCCGGCGTACGGCTCAAGGACTCCGGGCACGTCCTCACCGACCGGGTCTCGCGCACCAGCGCCCCCGGCGTCTACGCGGCCGGTGACGTCACCGGGATCTTCGCGCTGGCCTCGGTCGCCGCGATGCAGGGCCGGATCGCGATGTACCACTTCCTCGGCGACGCGGTCGCCCCGCTGAACCTCAAGGCCGTCTCCGCCAACGTCTTCACCGACCCGGAGATCGCCACCGTCGGCTACAGCCAGGCCGACGTCGACGCGGGGAAGATCGAGGCCCGGGTCGTCAAGCTGCCGCTGCTGCGCAACCCGCGCGCCAAGATGCAGGGCATCCGCGACGGCTTCGTCAAGATCTTCTGCCGCCCCGGTACGGGCATCGTGGTCGGCGGCTGCGTGGTCGCGCCGCGCGCCAGCGAGCTGATCCACCCGATCTCGATCGCGGTCGACAACAACCTGACGGTGGAACAGATCGCAAACGCCTTCACCGTGTACCCGTCCCTGTCCGGATCGATCGCCGAAGTGGCCCGGCAGTTGCACACCCGCAAGCTCACGGGCGAGGGCTGAGGGTCCGGGAGTCCGGGCAACTCGCGTCAAACCGCGACGGATCGGACGGCGCTGCGACCGTTCCGTCGCCACCCCCGAGCAACGAAGGGGCCTCCTATACCACTTGGAGGCCCCTTTGAAGTACAACTTCTGTTATTCGGCGCAAACTGCTGAAAACTCACCGGCGGGCAGGTTACTGTCAGTTTCGTGTTCGCTGCAGAACGTCGTCAATTGATCCTCGAAATGGTGCGCGCCAACGGGGCGGTATCGCTCCGTGAGCTCGCCCGCGTCGTCCAGACCTCCGAAGTGACCGTACGGCGGGACGTGCGGGCACTGGAGGCAGAAGGACTCCTCGACCGCCGGCACGGCGGTGCGGTCTTGCCGGGCGGTTTTACGCGGGAGTCCGGCTTTCCGCAGAAATCCCATCTCTCCACCGCGGAGAAGACGGCCATCGCCGACCTGGCGGCAGGGCTCGTCGGCGAGGGCGAGGCCATCGTGGTCGGCGCCGGTACGACCACGCAGGAGCTGGCCCGCCGGCTCGCGCGGATCCCCGGCCTGACCGTCGTCACCAACTCGCTGCTGGTGGCACAGGCGTTGGCCCACGCCAACCGGGTCGAAGTCGTCATGACCGGCGGCACCCTGCGCGGGAGCAACTACGCGCTGGTGGGCAGCGGGGCCGAGCAGTCCCTCCAGGGGCTGCGGGTCTCCCGTGCCTTCCTCTCCGGGAGCGGCCTCACGGCGGAGCGTGGCCTGTCCACCTCCAACATGCTCTCGGCCAGCGTCGACCGGGCCCTCGTGCACGCCGCCGCGGAGGTGGTCGTCCTGGCCGACCACACCAAGCTCGGCTCGGACACCATGTTCCAGACGGTGCCCACCGAACTGATCACCCGCCTGGTGACCGACGAGCCCCCGCTCCACGACGAGCGGGCCGCCGCCGAGCTCCAGTCCCTGGCCGACCAGGGGGTGGAGGTCACCGTGGCCGGTCCGGAGGCGGACGCGTCGGGCGGGGACGGTGCCCCTCCGGGGCGTCAGCCCCGCCGGGACATGCCCCTGCCCGGTCAGCGGCGCACGCAGAACGGCGGTCTCGGGCCGCAGTTGCGCAGCGCCTCCGCGCTGGCGGACGTCTCGGGCGAGCAGCGGGCCCGGGTGGCGGATCTGCGGCGGCGGTAGGGCCGGGGCCCGGGCCCTACCGGGCCGCGCGACCGGGGGCCGCGTACCCTCCGTGCTGGAGGCGTACGGGGAGGGCAGAGCGAGCGGGCGCTCCGCGCCCTGCGCGGCATCGGTCCGGGCGAGGCCCGGCGCACCGGCGCCGCGCTCAGTTCCCGGTGCCGGATGGCCTTCCGCCTCACCGCCGGGGGAAGCAGCAGCCTGCGGTACCGCATCGTGGACAAGGCGGGCTCTGCCGTCGCCGGGTTCACGGCCCGGTACCGCTGGTGCGCGCGGGTCCGGACCGACCGGCGTGGATGTCGTCCGCGGGATCGGCCCACGGGCTCCGGATCGCCTGGAGCGCCTGTCGGACCAGGAACCGCACGGCATCGTCGCGGTCTGCGACGACCTGAATGCCGGCCGCGTCGAGGTCCCGCCGGCGGCTACTTCAGCCCCCGCAACGTCAGCCGCAGCAGCCGCTTGGCCAACTCCGGGTCGTCCGGCGACTGTTCGGCGGCCAGGGCGATCGCGTTCGTCAGCTGGAGCAGGTCGTCGATGGAGACGTCGTCGCGTACGGACCCGCTCTCCTGGGCTCGCCGCAGCAGACCCGCGCCCGCCTCCCGGAGCGGCAGATGGCACTGGACCAGGGCCGAGGTCTCGTCGCGCGAGGCGGACATCAGGGAGTGGGCCAGGCCGCGGTACTCACCCGCATGAGTGACGATCGCGCCCAGCCAGTCCACCAGCGCCCGGCACGGGGCCTCCGCCGCCGCCAGCTCCCGGGAGCGGTCCAGGAGCGAGCACAGGGCGTCCTGGAAGACCGCGTTCATCAGGGCGTCCCGGTTCGGGAAGTGCCGGTAGAGGGTGCCGATGCCCACGCCCGCCCGCCGGGCGATGTCCTCCAGCGAGGCGTCCGTACCGTGCTCGGCGAAGGACCTGCGCGCCTCGCCGATCAGCCGGTCGTGGTTCCGGCGCGCGTCGGCGCGCATCGGCCGGGCCGACGGCTGTTCCGTGCTCGTGTCCACCGGGATCGCCCCTGCCATGGCTTCCGCCCCTCCCTCGGTCCTCGGGACCTTCGTCGGTTCCAGGATGCCATTGCGACGAAGGGGCCCGGTCCACGTCGTCACGACGCGGACCGGGCCCCTTCGGAGTGTGCCGGGCGGTCAGTCCTTGATCTCGCAGATCAGGGCGCCGGAGGAGACGGAGGCGCCGACCTCGGCGGTGAGGCCCTTGACGGTGCCGGAGCGGTGCGCGTTGAGCGGCTGCTCCATCTTCATGGCCTCCAGGACGACGACGAGGTCGCCCTCCTTGACCTCCTGGCCCTCCTCCACCGCGATCTTGACGATGGTGCCCTGCATGGGCGAGGCGAGGGAGTCGCCGGAGGCGGCGGAGCCGGCCTTCTTGGCCGCGCGGCGCTTCGGCTTCGCGCCGGCCGCGAGGCCCGTACGCGCCAGGCTCATGCCCAGCGAGGACGGCAGCGAGACCTCCAGGCGCTTGCCGCCGACCTCGACGACGACGGTCTCGCGACCGGCCTCGTCCTCCGCGTCCGCCTCGGCGGGCGCGGCGAAGGGCTTGATGTCGTTGACGAACTCGGTCTCGATCCACCGGGTGTGCACGGTGAACGGGTCCGCGGTGAAGGCGGGGTCGGCGACGACGGCCCGGTGGAACGGGATCGCGGTGGCCATGCCCTCGACCCGGAACTCCGCCAGCGCGCGGGCGGCCCGCTGGAGCGCCTGCTCACGGGTGGCGCCGGTGACGATCAGCTTGGCGAGGAGGGAGTCCCACGCGGGGCCGATGACCGAGCCGGACTCGACGCCCGCGTCCAGGCGGACGCCGGGGCCGGTCGGCGGGGCGAACAGCGTCACCGTGCCGGGGGCGGGCAGGAAGCCCCGGCCCGGGTCCTCGCCGTTGATCCGGAACTCGAAGGAGTGCCCGCGCACCGCCGGGTCGTCGTAGCCGAGCTCTTCGCCGTCGGCGATGCGGAACATCTCGCGTACGAGGTCGATGCCGGTGACCTCTTCGGTGACCGGGTGCTCGACCTGGAGGCGGGTGTTGACCTCGAGGAACGAGATCGTGCCGTCGAGGCCGACGAGGAACTCGACCGTGCCCGCGCCGACGTAGCCGGCCTCCTTCAGGATCGCCTTCGACGCCGCGTACAGCTCGTCGTTCTGCGCCTGGGTCAGGAAGGGCGCCGGGGCCTCCTCCACCAGCTTCTGGTGGCGGCGCTGGAGCGAGCAGTCACGGGTGGAGACGACGACCACGTTGCCGTGCTGGTCGGCCAGGCACTGGGTCTCCACGTGGCGCGGCTTGTCGAGGTAGCGCTCGACGAAGCACTCGCCCCGGCCGAACGCCGCGACCGCCTCGCGGACCGCGGAGTCGTACAGCTCCGGGATCTCCTCCAGCGTGCGGGCCACCTTCAGGCCGCGCCCGCCACCGCCGAAGGCGGCCTTGATCGCGATCGGGAGGCCGTTCTGCTCGGCGAACGCGACGACCTCGTCGGAGCCGGAGACCGGGTCCGGGGTGCCCGCCACGAGCGGGGCGCCCGCGCGCTGGGCGATGTGCCGGGCGGCGACCTTGTCGCCGAGGTCGCGGATGGCGGCCGGCGGCGGCCCGATCCAGGTCAGCCCGGCATCCAGGACGGCCTGGGCGAACTCCGCGTTCTCCGACAGGAATCCGTACCCCGGGTGGACCGCGTCCGCCCCGGAGTCCGCGGCGGCCCGCAGCACCTTGGCCATGTCCAGATAGCTGGCGGCCGGGGTGTCACCGCCCAGGGCGAACGCCTCGTCAGCGGCCCGGACATGCAATGCGTCCCGGTCCGGCTCGGCGTAGACCGCGACACTCGCGATCCCCGCGTCCCGGCACGCCCGAGCAACGCGGACAGCGATTTCGCCACGGTTGGCGATGAGCACCTTGCGCACGATGACTCCCTCCTCGAAACAAGCTGAGTTTAGGGACTACCGACACGGTCGTACGACCTGTCCCCAATGGTGAGCTTGCCCACACGGAGTGTGATTTGAGGCTTGCCCCAGTAGTGAAATCCCTTGTGGCACCACGGTACGCCGGGATCCTCAACCGCACAGTAACGAGTCGGTGTGGTCCAGGTCTCTGTCATGGCAGTCAAGGCCGTACGGCGTTTCTTTGTGGACTCCCTACGAACGGTGAGGTGATTCTTTGCCCGGCGTCCGGGCCCGTCCAACCCCTTGTCCCGAGGAATACCCGCGAGTAGCGTCCGCGCTACGCACGTACCAGAGGTAACAGGGGTGGGACGCTGATGCGCAGACCGGTGGCGATCGTGACCGCGCTCGTGCTGTTCGGGGAGGCGGTGGGCATCGTGCTCATCAACGCCGTCCTGGCCACGGTCGCCGAGAACCAGAACATGTCGCTGGCCGGAATGGACCCGGCCGCCATGTCCGCCGGGACCTGGGTGATGGGCGGTGTCTCCGGGCTGCTGCTGGTGCTGTGCGGGCTGACAGCGCTGATCGCCGGGATACGCGACCGCGCACCCGGACGCGCCGGACGCATCGTCCTGATCGGCTGCGCGGTCGTGCACGGCGTCCTCGGCGCGGTCACCGTCGGTCTGGTCGGCTGGGCCGCCTTCGCGTTCATGATGGTGGTGCTGGCCCTGCTGGTGCTCACCCTGCTGTCGTACGGGCCCGAGGTCCGGCCTCAGGCCCAGCCGCCCGGACTCACACCCACAGCTCCGTGACCGACACGTCCAGCTCGCCCAGCAGCCCGCGCAGCAGCGGCAGCGAGAGGCCGATGACATTGCCGTGGTCGCCCTCGATCGCGTCGACGAACGGGGCCGACCTGCCGTCCAGCGTGAACGCCCCCGCCACGTGCAGTGGTTCGCCCGAGGCCACATAGGCCGCGACCTCGGCGTCGCTGGGCTCGCCGAACCGTACGACCGTGGACGCCGTCGCCGACGCCGTACGGCCCGAGGCGGTGTCGATCACGCTGTGCCCGGTCCGCAGGACGCCCGCCCGGCCGCGCATCGACTTCCAGCGGGCGGTGGCCTCCTCGGCGTCGGCGGGCTTGCCGAGCGCCTCGCCGTCCAGCTCCAGCACCGAGTCGCAGCCGATGACCAGGGCGCCCGCCGCCTCGGGGCGCTCCGCGACCGCCGCCGCCTTGGCCCGGGCCAGGACGAGCGCCAGCTCGGCGGGGGTCGGGGCGCTCAGCGCGTCCTCGTCCACCCCGCTGACGATCACCTCGGGGGCGAAACCGGCCTGGCGCAGCAGACCGAGACGGGCGGGGGAGGCGGAGGCGAGCACGAGACGGCGCTGATCAGTCATGCACGCCATCGTAGAAGGGCCACCGGGCCCCGGGGCGGCGGAGGCCGGATCGGCGGGAAGCCGAGTACGCGGCGGATGCCGGAGGCGGGGATCCTGGGACGCCGGGGTCAGCGGACGCTGGGGTCAGCGGATGCCGGGGGCAGCGGATGCCGTCAGCGGAGGCCGGGGTCAGCGGATGCCGAGCACGAACATCGCCAGCAGCATCGCCAGTGCCAGCAGCACGCCGGCTCTGCGCATCATCGCCTGGGCGTCGCGCAGTTCCTTCGGCGGCTTGTTCTCGGGGTCGGACCACAGCATGGTTCCGATCCTGCTGCGCCGGGCGCCGCCGCGCCTGAGTACGGGTACTCAAGAGGCGGCGGCACCCGGTTCCGGCTCGGACCCTCCGGCGGGTCTCAGGCCGGCCAGTACGTCCGGGCCCAGGCCCGCGGCCCGGGCCGCGGGCGGCCGGTGCGGGCGATACGGCCCGGGTCGGACCACTGCTCGGGCGGCAGCGGCGCACCGGAGGACACGGCGGCGGCGGCCGCGGCACGCGCCTGGACCACCGCCACGGCGGCGGCCAGCTCCTCGGGGGTGGGGTTGCCCCGTACGACCTTGATCATGGGCAGACCTCTCTGTGAGCGGGCGAGCGGGTGGGCCGACGGCTACAGCGGGATGTTGCCGTGCTTCTTCGGAGGCAGGGATTCCCGCTTCGTACGGAGTTGACGCAGGCCCTTGACGATGTGGGCCCGGGTGTCGGACGGCATGATCACCGCGTCGACGTAGCCGCGTTCGGCCGCCACGTACGGGTTGAGCAGCGTGTCCTCGTAGTCCGCCATCAGCTCGGCGCGGGTCGCGTCCGGGTCCTCGGCGGCGGCGATGGTGCGCCGGTGCAGGATGTTCACCGCGCCCTGCGCGCCCATGACGGCGACCTGCGCGGTCGGCCAGGCGAGGTTGAGGTCGGCGCCCAGGTGCTTGGAGCCCATGACGTCGTACGCGCCGCCGAAGGCCTTGCGGGTGATGACCGTGATCAGCGGGACCGTCGCCTCCGCGTAGGCGTAGATCAGCTTCGCGCCGCGCCGGATGATGCCTCCGTACTCCTGGTCCACGCCCGGCAGGAAGCCCGGCACGTCCACGAAGGTGATGACGGGCACGTTGAACGCGTCGCAGGTGCGGACGAAGCGGGCCGCCTTCTCGCTCGCGTCGATGTCCAGGCAGCCGGCGAACTGCATCGGCTGGTTGGCGACGATCCCGACCGGGTGGCCCTCGACGCGGCCGAAGCCGGTGATGATGTTCGGCGCGAACAGGGCCTGGGTCTCCAGGAATTCGGCGTCGTCCAGGACGTGCTCGATCGCGGAGTGCATGTCGTACGGCTGGTTCGCCGAGTCCGGGATCAGCGTGTCCAGCTCGCGGTCCTCGTCGGTGACGGCGAGGTCCGCCTCCTCCGGGAAGGCCGGAGCCTCGGAGAGGTTGTTCGACGGCAGGTAGGAGAGCAGGGACTTGACGTACTCGATGGCGTCCTTCTCGTCGCCCGCCATGTGGTGCGCCACCCCGGAGGTGGTGTTGTGCGTACGGGCGCCGCCCAGCTCCTCGAAGCCGACGTCCTCACCGGTGACCGTCTTGATGACGTCGGGGCCGGTGATGAACATGTGCGAGGTCTGGTCGACCATCACCGTGAAGTCGGTGATCGCGGGGGAGTAGACCGCGCCGCCCGCGCACGGGCCGACGATCAGCGAGATCTGCGGGATCACCCCGGAGGCGTGCACGTTGCGGCGGAAGATCTCGGCGAACAGGCCGAGGGCGACCACACCCTCCTGGATGCGCGCGCCGCCGCCGTCGTTGATGCCGATGACCGGGCAGCCGGTCTTCAGCGCGAAGTCCATGACCTTGACGATCTTCTCGCCGTAGACCTCGCCGAGCGAGCCGCCGAAGATCGTGAAGTCCTGCGAGTACACGCAGACCGGGCGGCCGTCGACCGTGCCGTAACCGGTGACGACACCGTCCCCGTACGGGCGGTTCTTCTCGATGCCGAAGTTGGTGGAGCGGTGCCGGGCGAACTCGTCGAGCTCCACGAAGGAGCCCTCGTCCAGGAGCAGCTCGACCCGCTCACGGGCCGTCAGCTTGCCCTTGGCGTGCTGCTTCTCGACCGCGCGGGCCGAACCGGCGTGCGTCGCTTCGTCGATGCGGCGCGTCAGGTCCGCGAGCTTGCCGGCGGTGGTGTGGATGTCGCTTTGCGGCTCGGACATCGGGGGAGGCTCCCTGCCTGGTCACGGGGACGACGACCGGATGGTGGTCACGGGGGGACCGGCGGTCGTCCGTCCGGCTCTGCGGCTACTGACTCGTCACGCGGATCCTGGGGTTCCGCTCTGGTGCTTGTTACGGCTGCTTGTACGGCTCTGCTCTGGCGCTCTGTTCGTAACTCTGCGGTTACTGCCTCGTAGGGTATCGGCGCGTCTCCGGAAAGGCAGTGCGTCCTTTGCCACACCTAGGCTGGGTTGCATGACACCACCGGATGCGTCACACAACCGCTGGTCGGATCTCGACCGGCCCCCTCTCAACGCGACCGCGCTGCGCCGCGGGCTGCTGCGGCCGGACTCGCTGTGGACGTCGCTGGAGGTCGTGGAGTCCACCGGATCCACCAACACCGACCTCGCCGAGCGGGCCCGTGCCGGGGCGGCGGCCGAGGGCACGGTGCTGGTCGCCGAGGAGCAGACCGCGGGGCGCGGACGGCTGGAGCGGAGCTGGACCGCGCCGCCCCGCTCCGGACTGTTCTTCTCGGTCTACCTGGAGCCGGGCGGCATCCCGGTGGAGCGGTGGGGATGGGTGCCGCTGCTGGCCGGGGTCGCCGCCGCGACCGGGCTCGCCAAGTCGGCCGGTGTCGACATGTCGCTGAAGTGGCCCAACGACCTCCTCGTCCCGGTGGAGGGGGGAGAGCGCAAGACCGGCGGCATCCTCGGCGAGTTCGCCGGCGACGGCATCGTCGTGGGCCTCGGCATCAACGTCTCCCTGCGCGCCGACGAGCTGCCCGCCCCGACCGCGGGCTCCCTCGCCCTCGCCGGGGCGGTCTCCACCGACCGCGAGACCCTGCTGCGGGCCGTGCTGCGCTCGATGGAGCACTGGTACGGCGCGTGGCGGGCGGCCGACGGCGACGCGGCCGCCAGCGGCCTCCAGGCCGCCTACGCGGCGGGCTGCGCGACGCTCGACCGGACGGTACGGGCCGAGCTGCCGGGAGGCGCGTCCCTGGTCGGCGAGGCGGTCGCGATCGACGGGGACGGCCGGCTGATCCTCTCCACCGAGGACGGGCTCCAGCGGCCGGTGTCCGCCGGGGACATCGTCCACCTGCGCGGCGCGGCGGGCGGCCTGACCTGAGGCGGCCCCGGCCCCGACGGCGTACGGACGCGCGGCGGCAGCCGCCAGGTGACGGCGTACCGGCCGAGACGGCCGCCGCCCCCGATGGCGTACGGACGTGAGAGCGCGTACACCCGGGATGTCACGCGCGACGCACCGAGGACGGGCAACCAAGGACGTGAGCCAGAGCACACCTGCCGTATTGTTGAGGCGGTCCAGCGACAGATCACTGCTGGGACGATCAGCGACAGATCGGCAGGCAGTGCGCAGGGAACGGGCAGGAGGCGGCTGGTGACCGTCGGCGACACGTCGTCCGGCGCGGGTGAGGAGCCCGGGGCGGACTCCTCGGTCCACGCCACACCCCACCACGAGGTCGACCACACGGTGGAACCGACCGACGACCCCCTCGCCATCCGCCTCGAAGCGCTGATCCTGGGGGCCGACCGGCGCTACACGCCCTTCCAGGCGGCCCGCACCGCCGGGGTCTCGATGGACCTGGCCTCCCGGTTCTGGCGGGCCATGGGCTTCGCCGACATCGGCCAGGCCAAGGCGCTCACCGAGGCCGACGTCCTCGCCCTGCGGCGGCTCGCCGGTCTCGTCGAGGCGGGGCTGCTCAGCGAGCCGATGGCGATCCAGGTCGCCCGCTCCACCGGGCAGACCACCGCCCGGCTGGCCGAATGGCAGATCGACTCGTTCCTGGAGGGGCTGACCGAGCCGCCCGAGCCCGGCATGACCCGCACCGAGGTCACGTATCCGCTGGTCGAGCTGTTGCTCCCGGAGCTCCAGGAATTTCTCGTCTACGTGTGGCGGCGCCAGCTGGCCGCCGCCACCGGCCGGGTCGTGCAGGCGGCGGACGACGAGGAGATGGTGGACCGGCGGCTCGCGGTCGGCTTCGCGGACCTGGTCGGCTTCACCCGGCTGACCCGGCGGCTGGAGGAGGAGGAGCTCGGCGAGCTGGTCGAGTCCTTCGAGACGACCGCCGCCGACCTGGTCGCCGCGCACGGCGGCCGGCTCATCAAGACCCTCGGCGACGAGGTGCTCTTCGCCGCCGACGACGCGGGCACGGCCGCCGAGATAGCGCTCCGGCTGATCGAGGCGATGTCCCAGGACGAGACGATGCCCGCCCTGCGCGTCGGCATCGCCTTCGGCACGGTCACCACCCGGATGGGCGACGTCTTCGGCACCACGGTGAACCTCGCCAGCCGGCTCACCTCGATAGCTCCGAAGGACGCCGTCCTGGTCGACGGGGCGTTCGCCAAGGAGCTGGTCCGCCACGGCGACGCCCCCGAGTCCGAGGCGCAGGCCGCCGAAGCCGTCGCGGCCGCCGCCGAACGGGCCCGGCTCGCCGAGAAGGAGGGCCGCGAGCCCGACGACGAGCCGCCCCTGCCGACCTACCGCTTCGGGCTCCAGCCGATGTGGCAGCGCCCGGTGCGCGGGCTCGGCGTGGTGGAACCGTGGCTGCTGGCCCGGCGCGGGAAGCCGGGCTCCTGAGCCGTTGCGCCCGCGCTTCCCGATCGCCCTGTCGGTCCGGCGGTCGCCCTGTCTAGGATTCCTGGCGGATAACGCTCGTTAACGGGCGCAGTCGACCGACAGGGGTGCAGCCATGACCGTCACGTCCGAGCAGCGGTTCGGGGAGTTCGTCGTCGTACGGCGGCACGAGGGGCAGGACCATGTCGCCGAGCTGGTCCTCGACCGCCCCAAGGCCATGAACGCCGTCTCCACCGGCATGGCCCGCTCGATCGCCGCCGCCTGCGAGGCGCTGGGCGCCGACCGGGACGTCCGGGCCACCGTCCTGACCTCCAGCCATGAGCGGGCCTTCTGCGTGGGCGCGGACCTCAAGGAGCGCAACTCCTTCTCCGACGCCGACCTCGTCCGCCAGCGGCCCACCGCCCGCGCCGCCTACACCGGGGTGCTGGAGCTGCCGATGCCGGTGATCGCCGCCGTGCACGGATTCGCCCTCGGCGGCGGCTTCGAACTCGCCCTCGCCTGCGATGTGATCGTCGCCGACACCACGGCCGTGGTCGGGCTCCCCGAGGTGTCCGTGGGCGTCATCCCGGGCGGCGGCGGTACGCAGTTGCTGCCGCGCCGGGTGGGCGGGGCCCGCGCCGCCGAGCTGGTGTTCAGCGCCCGCCGCGTCGAGGCCGCCGAGGCGCGCGAACTGGGCCTGGTGGACGAGCTGGTCGAGGCCGGCCGGGATCGCGAGGAGGCCCTCGCGCTGGGCGGCCGGATCGCCGCGAACTCGCCGGTCGGGCTGCGTGCGGCCAAGAAGGCGCTCCGGCTGGGGCAGGGGCTCGATCTGCGCGCGGGCCTGGAGGTCGAGGACGCGGCCTGGCGGTCGGTGGCCTTCTCCGGCGACCGGGCGGAGGGTGTGGCCGCCTTCAACGAGAAGCGTCGCCCGGACTGGCCCGGCGAGTGACGACGCCCGTGCGTGACGCAGGGTGATCTTCCGCGCGACATAGTTGACATTAGGTACACATCAAACTGATCAAAAGCGGGCAAATCTACATAGGCTGTAGAAATGGGTGGTGACGACGAGCGGCTGCGGGCCGTGGTTTCGCTGGCGCAGACCATGGCCGCGGCCTACACGCCGCGCGATTCGTGGCGGGCGGCGGCGCTGGGTGCCTGTGAGGCGTTGAGCGGCAGTTTCGCCGCGCTCTCCGTGTGGGAGCGGGACCGGGGCAGGCTGCGGGTGCTGGTGAACGCGGGGCAACGGGCCGAGGGGGAGGAGGAGTTCCCCGAGGAGGAGGCCTACCCGGTCCACGAGTTCCCGGAGATCACCGAGTTCCTCCACGAGCGCTGGGCCGGCGGCGGCGAACCCGACGCCTGGGTGGAGACCGCCGACGGGCTGGCCGGCGCGGGCGGTCCGGCGCGCGGCGCCCGCCCCTACTGCCACCAGCGGGTCGCCGCGCTGCGGCGGCGCGGCCGGGGCTGCTGCGTGGTGGCGCCGATCGTGCTGCACGGCCGGGCGTGGGGCGAGCTGTATGTGGCGCGACCGGCCGGTCAGCCCGTCTTCGACCGCGCCGACGCCGACTTCGCGACCGTGCTCGCCGCCGTCGTGGCCTCCGGGATCGCCCAGACCGAACGCCTGGAGGAGGTCCGCAAGCTGGCCTTCACCGACCCGCTGACGGGCCTCGCCAACCGCCGCGCGGTCGACATCCAGCTCGACGAGGCGGTCGAGCGGCACCGGGTCGACGACACGGTCGTCAGCCTCGTCGTCTGCGACCTGAACGGCCTCAAGGCGGTGAACGACACCCATGGCCACGCCGTCGGCGACCGCCTGCTGGAACGTTTCGGCTCGGTGCTGTCGCTGTGCGGGGCGATGCTGCCGGAGGCGCTCGCGGCCCGGCTCGGGGGCGATGAGTTCTGCCTGCTCGCGGCGGGGCCCCCGGCGGACGCGGTGGTCGGGGTCGCCACGGAGCTCTGCGATCGGGCGGCGGTGATCGAGCTGGGTGACGGGGTCGCCTGCGGGGTCGCGTCGACCGGCGACCCGATCGGTCCGGTGCGCTCGGCCCGGCGGCTGTTCCGGCTCGCGGACGCCGCCCAGTACCGCGCCAAGGCCGCCCGCTCCAAGGGGCCGGTGGTGGCCGGGCGGGACGGCGAGGTCATCCGGCTCGCGGACTCCCCGCCGAAGTCCGCGCACGACCGGCGCAGGCTGCGCGGCAACCGTCCGAGCCCGCCGGTGCCGTAAGGGGCCCCGTACGGCAGCACTAGTGACATGAAGGGTTTCAGTCCGTACGCTGCTGAATATGGATATGCACACTGTCGTGGTGGGGACGTCCGGAACCACCGCCGAGGACGTCGTCGCCGTGGCCCGCCACGGCGCCCGGGTCGAGCTCTCCGCCGCCGCCGTGGAAGCCCTCGCCGCCGCCCGTCTCATCGTGGACGCGCTCGCCGCCAAGCCCGAACCGGTCTACGGCGTCTCCACCGGCTTCGGCGCCCTCGCCAGCCGCCACATCAGCCATGAGCTGCGCGCTCAGCTCCAGCGCAACATCGTCCGCTCGCACGCGGCCGGCATGGGCCCGCGCGTCGAGCGCGAGGTCGTCCGCGCGCTGATGTTCCTCCGGTTGAAGACGGTCGCCTCCGGCCACACCGGCGTACGCCCCGAGGTCGCGCAGACCATGGCGGACCTGCTGAACGCGGGCATCACGCCCGTCGTCCACGAATACGGCTCGCTCGGCTGCTCCGGCGACCTCGCGCCCCTCTCGCACTGCGCGCTCACCCTGATGGGCGAGGGCGAGGCGGAGGGCCCCGACGGCACGGTCCGCCCGGCCGGCGAACTGCTCGCCGCCCACGGCATCACCCCGGTGGAGCTGGCCGAGAAGGAAGGGCTGGCCCTCCTCAACGGCACCGACGGCATGCTCGGCATGCTGGTCCTGGCCCTCGCCGACCTGAAGAACCTCTACACCTCCGCCGACATCACCGCCGCCCTCTCCCTGGAGGCGCTGCTCGGCACGGACAAGGTGCTCGCCCCCGAACTGCACGCCATCCGCCCGCACCCCGGCCAGGGCGTCAGCGCGGACAACATGCTGCGGGTCCTGGCCGGTTCGGGGCTGACGGGCCATCACCAGGACGACGCCCCCCGGGTCCAGGACGCCTACTCGGTGCGCTGCGCCCCCCAGGTCAACGGCGCGGGCCGCGACACCCTCGACCACGCGGCCGTCGTCGCGGGGCGTGAACTGGCCTCATCCGTCGACAACCCGGTGGTCCTGCCCGACGGACGGGTCGAGTCCAACGGCAACTTCCACGGCGCGCCCGTCGCGTACGTCCTGGACTTCCTCGCGATCGTCGCCGCCGACCTCGGCTCCATCTGCGAGCGCCGCACCGACCGGCTGCTCGACAAGAACCGCTCGCACGGGCTGCCGCCGTTCCTCGCGGACGACGCCGGGGTCGACTCCGGTCTGATGATCGCCCAGTACACCCAGGCCGCCCTGGTCAGCGAGATGAAGCGGCTCGCGGTCCCCGCCTCCGCCGACTCCATCCCGTCCTCCGCGATGCAGGAGGACCACGTCTCCATGGGCTGGTCCGCCGCGCGCAAGCTCCGTACCGCCGTGGACAACCTGACCCGGATCGTCGCCGTCGAGCTGTACGCGGCGACCCGCGCCGTCGAACTCCGCGCCGCCGAGGGGCTCGTCCCCGCCCCCGCCTCGCAGGCCGCCGTGGCCGCGCTGCGCGCCGCGGGCGCCGAGGGCCCGGGCCCGGACCGCTTCCTCGCGCCGGACCTGGCCGCCGCCGACACGTTCGTACGGGAAGGCCGCCTGGTCGCGGCCGTGGAGCCGGTCACCGGGCCGCTGGCCTGATCCGGGTCCCGTACAGGTGGAAAGCCGGTCCCGTACGTGTACGGAGGAGGGTCCCCGCGCCGGGGGGTGCGGGGACCTCTTCGTATGCCGTGTGCGGGGCCCGTACCGGGTCAGTAGGCCGGGCGCGTCCCGGACCGGCGTACCGAGTACGTGACGAAGCCCGCGCCGACGCCCAACAGGGCCGTGCCGCCGATGAGATACGGGGTGGTGTCCAGGCCGGGACCGGTGTCGGCGAGGCGCGCCCCGGACGCGTCGTCGGCCTTCTGGGCGGTCCGGTCGGACGTGGCGGCCGGGCTGCCCTGCTGCCTGGCGTTCTCACCGGTCGCGTTGGCCGACGGGACGAACCAGAGAGCGGCCAGCAGCGTGCCTGCGGCGGTGGCGGTCAGCAGTGTGCGACGAGCGACGGACACAGATTCGATCCCCTTGCGACAACCATGAGTTAGCCCCGTGGGCCGATGCTAAGCAAAGCAGCGGGTCGGTGGAAAGTCATGGCCTCACCGGGCCGTACGCTCCGGCCATGAGCACAGATGAGACATCCAGGTTTGTTCGACTTCGCGTCGAGATGGTGCTGGAGGTCACCGACCCCGACGCCCTGACCGGCACCGCCCTCGAATCGATCGCCGCCGAGTACGGGGAGCCCGTCGCGGGCATCGGCGGCGGCGAGAGCGCCGAGGAGCGGATGCATGCCGAGGCCACGGTCCGGGCAGACGGTGCAGAGGCCCTCGCCTCGCTGGTCGACCCCTTCGACCTGGTCAGCGAGGTGCCCGGGGTGGAGCTCGCCCAGGCCTCGTGGAGCAGCGAGTCCATCGACTACGACCCCGACGCGGAGGGCTGGGACGACGCGGACGACGGCGAGGAGGGTCTCTTCCTGCCGCGGGACGGGGGCGACGAGGAGGGGTACGGCGACACGGTCGCGCATCATGGGAAGAACGACGGCGAGGACGGTGACCCCGCGCAGCGGGTGTGACACGTGAGGACACCGGCCCCGGCCCCCGCTCACCGGCGGACCGGGGTCGCGCCGTGCGGTGACGGAAACCCGGGCCCGGCGGCGGGAACCAGGACCGCCGGGGCGGCGTCGATGAGTGGTGTTCCCCACATCTGTCGAGGATGCGGAACGGACCGCCCTTTCCGGGTGTTCTTGGAACATTGACGGGGAATGCCGCCTGGCGGTCCCGTCCGGGGATTTTGGGGAGTTCGGCAACGATGGAGAAGCGTGTGATGACGGACAGCAAGCGGCGCAAGGGCCTCGTGGCCGTGTCCGCACTGCTCGGCGGCGTGCTGGTGCTTTCGGCCTGTACCGACGACGGCGACAAGGGCGGAAAGACGAGCGCCGGGAGTTCGGAGTCGTCGCAGCGTGAAGTGGACAAGGCGGCAGCCGCGGACGCCTCCGAGGCGCAGATAACGATCAAGCCGAAGAACGGCTCGACCAACGCCAGCATCAACAACGCCGCCCAGGTCACCGTCACCAAGGGCAAGCTGACCGAGGTCGTCATGACGACCGCGGACGGCACCCCGGTCGAGGGCACGCTGGCGGCCGACGGCTCCAGCTGGAAGCCCGCGAACCAGCTGGAGCGCTCCACCACGTACAAGATCGACGCCACGGCTGCCGACTCGAAGGGCCGTGAGGCCCACGAGAACAGCTCCTTCACCACCGTCTCGCCCGACAACAGCTTCATCGGGAACTTCACCCCCGAGGACGGCTCCACCGTCGGCGTCGGGATGCCGGTCTCGATCAACTTCAACAAGGCGATCACGGACAAGAAGGCCGTCCAGGACGGCATCACCGTGACCTCCAGCAGCGGCCAGGAGGTCGTGGGCCACTGGTTCAACGGCCAGCGCCTGGACTTCCGTCCGGAGGACTATTGGAAGGGCGGCTCCACCGTCACCCTGAAGCTGGCCCTTGACGGTGTCGAGGGCGCGGACGGCGTCTTCGGCGTCCAGCAGAAGACCGTCACCTTCAAGATCGGCCGCAACCAGGTCTCCACCGTCGACGCGAAGACCAAGCAGATGACGGTCACCCGCGACGGCAAGACGATCAAGACGATCCCGATCTCCGCGGGCTCCCCCGAGACCCCCACGTACAACGGTCAGATGGTGATCTCCGAGAAGCACAAGGAGACCCGGATGAACGGCGCCACCGTCGGCTTCACCGATGACGACGGCAAGGGCGAGTACGACATCAAGGACGTGCCGCACGCCATGCGCCTGTCCACGTCGGGCACCTTCATCCACGGCAACTACTGGGGCAAGGGCATCTTCGGCAATGCCAACACCAGCCACGGCTGCGTGGGCCTCGCCGACGTGAAGGGCGCGAACGACCCCAACGCCCCCGCCGCCTGGTTCTACGACAACTCGCTCATCGGCGACGTGGTCATCGTCAAGAACTCCCCGGACAAGACGATCACCCCGGACAACGGCCTCAACGGCTGGAACATGAGCTGGGCCGAGTGGACGGCCGGCTCCCAGGCCTGATCCACCCACCGGCTGCACCTCCCGGCCGGCCGGATCCTCTTCCCCGCACCACCCGCACCACGCACCACCCGCACCACCCCCGTCCCCGCCCGAAGGCGGCGGCCCCGGAAGCCCCGGGACCGCCGCCTTCGGCGTGTCCGGGCCCGGACAGCCCCTCGGGCATGACCTCCGAGGTAATCGACGGTCCTGGCCCCGCCCGGCAGCATCGTGGGTGTCACGCAGAGCACCCCGACCCGATCGCCCGGAGGACCCGACCATGACCGCGTACGCCATCGCCCACCTGCGCCCCGCCGACGGCCCCGTCGAGGACGAGGTGCTGAGCTACATCGAGCGGATCCAGGCCACCATGGAGCCCTACGGAGGCCGCTTCCTCGTGCACGGCGCCGAGGCGGACGTGGTGGAGGGGACGTGGCCGGGCGCGCTGGTCGTCCTCGGGTTCCCCGGGACGGCCGAGGCCCACGCCTGGTACGCGTCCCCGGCCTACCAGGAGATCCTGCCGCTGCGCACCCGGCACATCGACGGCGACGTGGTGATCGTTCCCGGTGTCGGCCCGGAGTACGACGCGTCGGCCACGGCGGCGGCGATGCGGGCGGCGCGGGACCGCACGGCGCAGGAGGTCTGAGACCGGGCCCGGCCCGTACGGCTCGCGCCTGCGCTGCCCGCCCAGGCCGCCGGAGAGACAATGGAGCGGCCGGGAGACGGGTGCCGGCACACGGACCGCACCGGCGGACGACAGCCGGAGCGGGGGCCGGGAGGAGACTGGGCCATGGGCGCCACCGAACGTTTCCAGGGCGGTCCCGGCTCCTCGGCCGTGGTGCCGTCGGGACCCGGTGGCCTGCTGGATGTGCTGAACGTGGCCGCCGTCCTCCTGAACGCCGATGGCAGGATCGATCTCTGGAGCCCCCAGGCCGAGACCCTTTTCGGCTACAGCGCCGAGGAGGCTCTGGGCAAGTACGCGGGCCATCTCCTGATCGACAAGGAACACCTCGACAAGGTGCTGACGCTGTTCGCCCAGGTCATGGACGACGGCGAGAGCTGGTCGGGCGACTTTCCCGTCAGGCACAAGGACGGCAGCACGCGGATGGTGGAGTTCCGCAACATGCGGCTCCAGGACGACCGGCGCGAGTACTGGGCCCTGGGACTGGCCACCGACCGGACGACGCTGCGGCGGGTGGAGCGAAACCTGGCCCTGTCCGCCCAGCTGGTGTCCCAGGCGCCGATCGGGCTCGCCATGCTGGACACCGACCTCCGGTACATCTCCGTCAACCCCGCGGAGGAACGGATGAACGGCGTGCCGGCCGCCGAGCATGTCGGCCGGCACGTCAGCGAGGTGCTGCCCTTCCTCGACGCGGCCTTCGAAGGTTCCATGCGCGAGGTCCTGGCCTCCGGGGTTCCGATCGTGGACCAGTACACCGTGGGCCGTACGCCGGCCGACCCGGACCATGACCACGCCTGGTCGGTCTCGTTCTACCGGCTCGAATCCTCCGACGGGAAAGTCCTGGGAGTGGCCACCTCCAGCGTCGACGTCACCGACCGGCATCGCGCCGTGGAAGAGCAGCGCCACGCCGCCCTCACCCTCCAGCGCAGTCTGCTGCCCCACCCCCCTTCCCAGCGGCCGGGGCTGGACGTCGCCTTCCGCTACCGCCCCGCCCAGGCGACGATCGAGATCGGCGGGGACTGGTTCGACGTCATTCCCCTGGCCGGCGACAAGACCGCCCTCGTCGTCGGCGACGTCATGGGCAGCGGTGTGACCGCCGCGGCCACCATGGGGCAACTGCGCACCGCCACGAGAACCCTGGCCGATCTCGACCTCCCCCCGGCCCGGGTCCTGCACCACCTCGACCACATCACGGACGGCCTCGACACCATCGCGACCTGCGTCTACGCCGTTTTCGACCCCCGCACCGAGCGATGCGAGATATCCGTCGCCGGGCACCTGCCACCCGTCCTCCTGGGCCCGGGCGGCAACCGCGAACTGCTCGACCTGCCCACCGGCGCGCCCTTGGGAGGGTGCGGCATCTCCTTCGAATCCACCTCCATCGACTTCGAGGAGGGAAACCAGCTCGTCCTCTACACCGACGGCCTCGTCGAGACGCGCGACCAGCCGATCGACGCACGCCTGAACGCTCTCCTCGACGTCCTCGACGACCCCCGCCGCTCGTTGGAGGCCACCTGCGACCTGCTGCTGAGCACCCTGCGTCACAGCGGGGAGCGCGACGACGTGGCCCTGCTCGTCGTCCGGGCCGGCCCCGGCCCCGCGGGGCGAGGCGAGGGGCAGGCCGTCCGGGCCGGCCCCGGCCCCGCGGGGCGAGGCGAGGGGCAGGCTCAGCCCGTACGCCCCCGCACCGCCGCCCGGTAGGACCGCAGGTCGCTGCGGCGCACCTGGCGTACCCCCGCGAGGTCCTCGCACGGCTCGGCGGGGCGGCCCGCGGGGCGCTCGGGGCCGCCGGTCGTCGCCGGGCCGCGGAGCCGCCGCCAGGGCTGGAGCGGCAGCCAGAGGAGCCCGTACAGCCAGCGCAGCACCAGTCTGCGAAAGCCCGGGCGGCCCGCGTCGGGCAGCCGGATCACCCGGACGCCCATGATCAGCTTCCCGGCGCTCGCCCGGACGGCCATGGTCAAAAGCACCTGATTGGCGAACGACAGCACGAGCAGCTGGGCGACCAGCAGGGCGATCGCGCGCCCCGTACCGCCCGAGTCCAGGCAGGAGTGCACCAGCAGCCCCACGGCCAGCAGGCACAGATAGGCGTCGAGCCCGACCGCCAGATACCGGCGCATGTCACCCGTGCCCCGGGGGACGCGCGGCTGCCTGTGGGGCCCCGGGGCGGGGTGGGCCGAGGGGCGGGCGTACGCCGGATACGCCGCCCGGGCGGGCGCGGGCACGGGCGGCGGCGGGGCCGGGGCCGCACGGGGTCGCACGGGGCGGCTCGCAGTCCGGTGCGCCCCGCGCGAGGCCCGTAACGCGTCAGGAGGCAGCCCTCTCCGACGCCCCCGTGGCTTGGTCATGGGGGCATCATGACTGATCGTCAGGCGAGGTGTCCCCGTTCCTGACGGGTAACTACGGCGCCGGGGCGTTGTTCCTCGGGAACCGCACGGCGGACGCACGGATGCCTCCGTACGGATGCGGGGCCGGAGTGGAGGAAAACGCCTGATCATGGTCACCATGTGGATGGTCCTCGAAGATCATCGGCCCGCACGGGAGAATCGGACCGGTGGCGTCCTCCGGGACGGGGGCGCCGACGCGTACGAGCCGACCACGGAAGGTCAGAATCAGATGCCGGTCACCCCCGACTCGCCCGACTCCGCCCGCACGCACGACGCCGCGGCCCGGGTCATCGAGCCGCTCTACGCCGAGATCCTGCGCCGCAACCAGGGGGAGCAGGAGTTCCACCAGGCGGTCCGCGAGGTCCTGGAAACGCTCGGACCGGTGCTGACGCAGCGCCCGGAGTTCGTCGACGCCCGCATCATCGAGCGCATATGCGAGCCGGAGCGTCAGCTCATCTTCCGGGTGCCGTGGTCGGACGACTCCGGCGACATCCACGTGAACCGCGGCTTCCGGGTCGAGTTCTCCAGCTCGCTCGGCCCCTACAAGGGCGGACTGCGCTTCCACCCCTCGGTCAACCTCGGCATCGTGAAGTTCCTCGGCTTCGAGCAGATCTTCAAGAACGCCCTCACCGGCATGCCCATCGGCGGCGGCAAGGGCGGCGCGGACTTCGACCCCAAGGGCCGGTCCGACGCGGAGATCATGCGGTTCTGCCAGTCGTTCATGACCGAACTCCACCGCCACCTGGGGGAGTACACGGACGTGCCCGCCGGGGACATCGGCGTCGGCGGCCGGGAGATCGGCTACCTCTTCGGCCAGTACAAGCGGATCACCAACCGCTACGAGTCCGGCGTCCTCACCGGCAAGGGCCTCGGCTGGGGCGGCGCGCAGGCCCGTACGGAGGCCACCGGCTACGGCACGGTCCTGTTCACCGCCGAGATGCTGCGCAGCCGGGGCGAGTCCCTGGAGGGCCAGACCGTCGCGGTCTCCGGCTCGGGCAACGTGGCCATCTACGCCATCGAGAAGGCCCAGCAGCTCGGTGCGACCGTCGTCACCTGCTCGGACTCCGGCGGATACGTCGTCGACGAGAAGGGCATCGACCTCGCCCTCCTCAAGGAGATCAAGGAGGCCGGCCGGGGCCGCGTCTCCGAGTACGCCGAGCGGCGCGGCGCCCACGCCCGGTTCGTACCCGGTACGGGCGTGTGGTCGGTCCCCGTGGACGTGGCCCTGCCCTGCGCCACGCAGAACGAACTGCACGAGGCCGACGCGCTGCACCTCGTACGCAACGGGGTCAAGGCGGTCGCGGAGGGCGCCAACATGCCCACCACGCCGGAGGCGGTCCGGGTCCTCCAGGAGGCGGGCGTCGCCTTCGCCCCCGGCAAGGCGGCCAACGCGGGCGGGGTCGCGA
This sequence comes from Streptomyces sindenensis, assembly GCF_014649035.1. Lineage (GTDB taxonomy): Bacteria > Actinomycetota > Actinomycetes > Streptomycetales > Streptomycetaceae > Streptomyces > Streptomyces sindenensis. The sequence goes on along the minus strand of NZ_BMSG01000001.1, from coordinate 389,541 downwards.
CGAGCGCGCTGGAGATGCAGCAGAACGCGTCCCGGGACTCGTGGACCTTCGCCCACACCGAGGAGCGCCTCGCCGAGATCATGCGGCACATCCACGACTCCTGCTACACGACGGCGGAGCGGTACGGCAGCCCCGGCAACTACGTGGTCGGCGCGAACATCGCGGGCTTCGAGCTGGTCGCGGACGCGATGCTGGCGCAGGGGCTGATCTGACGGAGGCCGGGTGCGGCGCCCGCCGGCACCGCGCCCGGCCCCTCCCCCGCGCGGCGGAGCGGACCGGACCGCAGGGGGGATTCGTCGGCGCAAGCGCCCCACAAGAGTGGGAACATGACGCCGAGGATCTTTCACCGCCCCCCGTCCGCCGATGACACCGAGCGGCCCGTCCCCCGCTGGGCGATGCGGCTCGCCCACGCGCTTCCGCTGCTCCTGCTGCCGGCGTGCCTGTGGCGGCTGCCCTTCGCCCTGCACTTCGAGATGGGGCAGGTGCAGACGGGCGGCGCGCCCCCCTACTGGCTGAGCATTCCGTACGTCCTCGGGCTCAGCGTCCTGACGGAGGCGATCGCGATCCTGACCATCGGGCTGGTCCGGGGCTGGGGCGAGGTGGCGCCCGCGTGGATACCGCTCATCGGCGGCCGACGCGTCCGGCCACTGGCGGCCTTCGTCCCGGCGGTCCTCGGCGGCCTGATCCTCACCTTCCTGTTCACGGCCGTCCCCGTCGGCGACGGCCGCTACCTCACCCTGTACGGCGTCGTCGACGCCATCGGATACACCAGTGACGCCTGGCAGTTGCTGGCGACGGTGTGCATCACCCCCATCGCCGCCTGGGGGCCGATCACCATCGCTCTCGCGATCGCCTACTACCGCCGCCGAACCGCCCGTCCTGCGAACACAGCCGCCTGTCACGGAACTTCGCCGACAGCGGATCCGCCCGGAGCGCAACGCCGGGCCGGTGCCGGGAACGCGCCGCGCTCCTAGTCTGGGACGGTGACCAGCCGAACGACGAACCAGGCCGACGTGATCCCCCTGCGCCCGCTCCCGACGGCGGCGGACCCGGCACCCCACGACGTGTCCCAGGACCTGCCCCGGGGACTGCCCCCGGAGCCGCTCTGGCGTGACCTCCTCGGGGAGGTGCTGCGCCGCGAACGCCGGGCGCAGGGGCGGACGTTGAAGGACGTGTCCGACGCGTCACGGATCTCCATGGCGTACCTCTCCGAGGTGGAGCGCGGCCGCAAGGAGGCATCCTCGGAGGTGCTGGCCGCCGCGGCCCGGGCGCTCGGCCTGAGCCTTGCCGACGTCCTGGCGCTGGCGGGGGAGCGGCTGGTGAGCCTCACGGCGGCCCTCACCCGGAGCCGGTCCCGGTCGCTGGGGGCGGCGGGCGGTCACCGGCCGGTGGGGGCGGCGGGCCCGGCCCGTCCGGCCGGCCCGGCGGGCCCGATGGGCGGTGTGCTGCTGGCGGCCTGACCCGGGAGACGCGCGGGACGGGCGCTACGAGCGGCCGCTGTCGCCCCGGGGTGCCCGGTCCGCGAGGCCCTCACTGCGGACACCGAAGCCCCGTCCGCCCGGGCGGCCCACCTGGCAGCGGTCGCCGCCGAGGGCCGCCATCCGCACCTGCTCGCCGCCGTCACCGCTGCGGGCGACCCGCCCCCGGCCGGACCCGAGGACCGGGACGCCGTGTTCGTACGGCTGCTGCGACAGGTGCTTCCGGCGATGCTGACCGGCTGACCGGCTGTCCCAGGACACAGGACGCGGGCCCCGGGGCGAGCGGTCCCCGAGGCTCCTGTGTCCGGGAGGCTCCTGCGGGTGGGAGACTCCTGCGGGTGGACTCAGCCCTCGGCCGGGGCCACGCCGATCGGGCAGCTCACGCCCGTACCGCCGATGCCGCAGTAGCCGCCCGGGTTCTTGTCCAAGTACTGCTGGTGATACGCCTCCGCAGGCCAGAACGGGCGGCCCTCGGCCGGGAGGATCTCCGTGGTGATCTCCTTGTGGCCCGAGGCCGTCAGGACCTTCTGGTACGCCTCACGGGAGGCGTCGGCCGCCGCTGCCTGGGCGGGGGAGTGGGTGTAGATCGCGGAGCGGTACTGGGTGCCCACGTCGTTGCCCTGGCGGAAGCCCTGCGTCGGGTTGTGCGACTCCCAGAACAGCCTCAGCAGGTCCTCGTACGACACGACGGCCGGGTCGAAGACGACGCGTACCGCCTCCGTGTGGCCGGTCAGGCCCGAGCAGGCCTCCTCGTACGTCGGGTTCTCCGTATAGCCGCCCTGGTAGCCGACGAGCGTGGTCCACACGCCCTCGGTCTGCCAGAACTTCCGCTCCGCGCCCCAGAAACAGCCCAGCGCGAAGTCCGCCACCTCCAGGCCCTCCGGGTACGGGCCCACCAGCGGGTTGCCGAGGACCGTGTGGCGGGAGGGGACGGTGAACTCGGGGACCGGGCGGCCGCGCAGGGCCTGCTCCGGGGTGGGGAGCACGGGGGTGCGGTGGTTCAGGAACATGCGGGGCTCCTCCGGGTGTCGGGGTTCGGTACGTACAACACGGGAGGGTGCGCCGGGATTCCGGGCACCGACGCCCACTCCATGGCCCCGGTGACGTCCGCCGGGGTCCGGGCGAAGCCGGCCGCGCGGGCCGTCACGGTGACGGGCGCGGCACTCGTGGCGGCCGCGCCGAGGACCGTCACGGTGACCGGCGCGGCGCTGGTGGCGGGTGCGCTGGTGACCACGGCGGTCGGCCGGGCCCCCGCCACCGCTCCCGTCAGGCCATGAAGCCCTGCGGAGATCAGTGCGGCAGCGTCGCCGGGCTGCCGCCGTTCGCCTCGTACCCCGCGACCGCCAGCGCCCGGTAGACCGTGTACTGCGCGGCCGGGTCCGCCTCCGCCGTCCACGGCAGCGCGCCCACGTGGCCGTCGATGCGGATCAGTTGGTGCATCGCCTCCGACCAGCGCTCCATGTGCACCAGGAACAGCACCAGCAGGTGGCGGACGTGGGCGAGCATCGGGTCGTCCTGGCGGGCCGCGTGCACCGCGAACATCGCGCCCTCGACCGCCTTGGTCACCACCTGGCTGCGGTAGAAGCCCTGCACCAGGTTGACCTCCGGCAGGTGCTCGTACACCGCGAACAGCGGCAGCGCCGCCAGCAGCGAACCCTGCGGGGCGCGGGCGGCGGCGGCCGTGGCGAAGGCCTCGGCGTCCTTGCGCGAACCGTGCCACCGCTCGGAGTGGAAGTGCAGCGCCGCGATGTGCGCGCCCAGGTGCGCCGGGGCCCGGTCGATGATCTTCGCCCACAGCTGGTCGAACTGCTCGGGGGTGTAGCCCAGGCCCCGGGCCACCGCCAGCTCCACGATGTACGGCACGGGGTCGCCCGGGGCGAGCAGGGCCGCCTCGCCGCAGACCGTACGGGCCTCCTCCAGGATGATCCGGAAGTCGTCGCTGCCCGCCGCCGAGGACCGCCACGCCTGCTGCACCAGGAACTCCGCGTGCACCGCCGCGCCGCCCGCGTCCTTCGGGGACTCCGCGCGCCAGGCCCGCAGCCACGAGCCGCCCTTCCCCGGCTGCTGCGCCAGCTCCAGGGAGGCCGCGCCCGCGAAGGCCTGCACGCGCTGCCAGCGCACCTCGCCCTCCTTCGGTGTCCCGGCCAGCAGCTGCGAGGCCGCCCGCCACTGCTGGGTGCCCTGGACCACGTCGAGCACGTCCAGGAGGTCCTGGTCGGGGCCCGGCATCCGGACGTCCAGCTCCTCCTGGCGGGCGAAGCCGTACGTGTCCGGGTCGGCGGCGTCCGGCGAGCCGGGGGCTACCTGGCGGATACCGCCCCGGCGGCGCATCACCCAGGGGCCGACGACCGCCGCGAGCATGCACATCGCGAGCAGGAACAACAGAATCTCCATGGACCCATTGTCCCCGGGACGGCAAGTGGCCGGTGAGGCCCTCCGCCAGGAACTACGCTCGGGCCCATGAGCGACCAGCACAGCTTCGAAACCCTCGCCATCCACGCGGGGAACACCGCCGACCCCCTCACCGGCGCGGTGGTTCCGCCGATCTACCAGGTCTCCACGTACAAGCAGGACGGCGTGGGCGGACTGCGCGGCGGATACGAGTACAGCCGCAGCGCCAACCCGACCCGCACGGCGCTGGAGGAGAACCTCGCGGCCCTCGAAGGCGGCCGTCGCGGTCTCGCCTTCGCCTCCGGCCTCGCCGCCGAGGACTGCCTCCTGCGTACGCTGCTGACCCCCGGCGACCACGTGGTCATCCCGAACGACGCCTACGGCGGCACGTTCCGGCTGTTCGCGAAGGTCGTCTCGCGGTGGGGCGTGGAGTTCTCCGTGGCCGACACCTCGGACGTGGCCGCCGTACGGGCCGCGATCACCCCGCGCACCAAGGCGGTCTGGGTGGAGACCCCGTCCAACCCGCTGCTCGGCATCACCGACATCGCCGCCGTCGCCCAGGTCGCGCACCAGGCCGGGGCCCGCCTCGTCGTCGACAACACCTTCGCCTCGCCCTACCTCCAGCAGCCGCTCGCGCTCGGCGCGGACGTCGTCGTGCACTCCACCACCAAGTACATGGGCGGCCACTCCGACGTCGTCGGCGGCGCGCTCGTCGTCAGCGACCCGGAGCTCGCCGAGGAACTGGCGTACCACCAGAACGCCATGGGCGCGGTCGCCGGTCCGTTCGACGCCTGGCTCGTGCTGCGGGGCATCAAGACGCTCGCCGTCCGCATGGACCGGCACACCGAGAACGCCACCAAGATCGCCGACCTGCTGACCCGGCACCCCAAGGTCTCCCAGGTCCTCTACCCGGGCCTGCCCGACCACCCCGGCCACGAGGTCGCCGCCAAGCAGATGAGGGCCTTCGGCGGCATGGTGTCCTTCCGCGTCGCGGCCGGCGAGGAGGCGGCGGTCGAGGTCTGCAACCGCGCGAAGCTGTTCACGCTCGGCGAGTCCCTCGGCGGTGTGGAGTCGCTGATCGAGCACCCCGGCCGGATGACGCACGCCTCCGCCGCGGGCTCCCCGCTGGAGGTCCCGGCCGACCTGGTCCGGATCTCCGTCGGCATCGAGAACGGCGACGACCTGCTCGCCGACCTCACGCAGGCGCTGGGCTGACCCCGCACAAGGCGCCACAGGGGCGCCCGCCGGCGACGGCGGGCGCCCCTGGCGTTCCGGCGTTCAGGCGCTCACCTTCTCGTCCGCGTCCTCCAGCATTCCCCTGATCTGCTCGCGCAGTTCGGGCGTGTCCTCGTGCCCGTGGACCGACGCCGCGTGCTCGCTCGCCGCCCGGACGACCTCGTCCTCCTCACCGGTGAGGGTGAGGGTGCAGTTCATCTCGCTCGGATACTTGCGGCAGTCCGCGGTCTTCCTCGTCATCACGGCCTCCTCGGCTCGTACGACAACCGCCTCCTCCAGCGTAGGCCTCCCGGACCGTGAGCCCAACGGCTCACCAGCCCTCCAGCGGGGGAGTGACCTGGGCGGGCTCGGTCGCCCACGGCTGCTCGACGCCGGCCCAGACCAGGAACGCGACGAGCACCACGGCCAGCAGCCAGCCCGCCGTGCGGTGCGCCGCCCGGCGCAGCCGCATCCGGCGCCCGCCGTGCCGTACCGCCTGCGCGGCCAGGTCCGGCGGCAGAACCGGATGCGGGCCGTCCAGCATCCGCCGCACCTGCTCCTCGCGCGGGTCCGGATCCCGCCGTCCGGTGCTCACGGCGTCACCCGGCCACGGGGGGCACCCGACCGCAGCGTCGCCACCGCCCGCGCGCACACCGCGCGGATCCGGTCGGCCGGCAGCCCGAGCAGCGCCGCCGCCTGCTCCTCGCCGACCTCCTCGTACATCCGCAGGACCAGCACCAGCCGCTCGATCGGGGTCAGCCGGTCCAGCACACCGCCGCGCGGGCGTTGATGGCGCCGGGCCTCGCGGGCGAAGCGGAGGGCCAGCTCCCGGCGGGCCCGGTCGTAGGGGTCGCCGCCGTGCAGCCGGTCCCAGTCGGCGTACGTACGGGCGAGCGCCGCGCGCAGCAGCGCCTCGGCCCGGACACACGCGCCCGGCGGCTGCGACGGTTCGCCGGTGAGCAGCGTCGCGGTGTGCAGCAGGCGTCCGCCCGCGCCCGCCACGAAGGCCTCGAACTCCAGGGCGCGGAGCCGGTCCCGATGGGTCGCCCGCTCTGCCATGCCCCACATACGAGCCCCGGCGCACCGCCCCGGTCAAGAGTCCGGACGCGGGGGAAGGGACGGGTACGGGCGTCAGTCGGGCTGCGGCGGCTGGTACGCGGCCTGCCGGGCGGCCAGCGACCCGTTGAAACGGGTGAGCAGGGCGCAGAACGTGTCCCGCTCCTCCTCCGTCCACCCGTCCGTCACCTGCGACATCAGCTCACGCCGCGAGGCGCGGACCTCCTCCAGGCGGGCCTGACCGCGCGGGGAGAGCTGGAGCACCACGGCCCGGCCGTCCTCCGGGTGCGACGTGCGCTTGACCAGACCGGTGTCGACGAGCGGCGCGACCTGCCGCGTCACCGTCGAGGAGTCGATGCCCATCCCGGCCGCCAGCGCCTTGACGCCCATCGGGCCTTCCTTGTCCAGGCGGTTGAGCAGCAGGTAGGCCGCCCGGTCCATCGAGTTGCGGACCTGGCCGACACCGCCGAGGCGGGTCTGCTCGGCACGGCGGGCGAAGACCGCCACCTGGTGCTGGAGCGCGTCCAGCAGGCGGTCGGGGCCCGGGTGTTCGGGAGCGGCGCCCCCGGAAGGAGACGCAGCAGTCGTCATGTCCTGAGGGGGCATGGCCGGGGACTCTCTTCGTGCGGTGTCGGATGAGTGGGGGACAGAGTACGCGGCCCCGGGGCAACGTGTACCAGTGCCGCACAAACCTGCGGACACCGCCGCAGGCCGCCATGGACAAGTCTGCCGCGCCCGGTCCGAGCTGCAAGACTTGCGGGCATGAACTTCCGCGCGACCCCCCGCCACCCGGCCCTGATCCTCGACGACGTCCGGGGTGCGCGGAAAATGCTCGACGGGGTGGCCCGGGTGACCGCGCTGGAGGGCAGCCGCCATCTGACCGAACTGGTCGGGGCCCCGGTCCACCTCAAGTGCGAGAACCTCCAGCGCACCGGCTCCTTCAAGCTGCGCGGCGCCTACGTCCGGATCTCCGGCCTCACCCCGGTGGAGCGGGCGGCCGGGGTGGTCGCCGCCAGCGCCGGGAACCACGCCCAGGGCGTCGCGCTCGCCTCGTCCCTCCTCGGTGTGCGCTCCACGGTCTTCATGCCCGTCGGCGCGCCCCTGCCCAAGGTCGCAGCGACCCGGGAGTACGGGGCCGAGGTGCGGCTGCACGGCCAGGTCGTCGACGAGACCCTCGCCGCCGCCCAGCGGTACGCGGAGGAGACCGGCGCGGTCTTCATCCACCCCTTCGACCACCCCGACATCATCGCGGGCCAGGGCACCGTCGGACTGGAGATCCTGGAGCAGTGCCCGGAGGTCCGCACGATCGTCCTCGGCATCGGCGGCGGCGGGTTCGCCGCGGGCGTCGCCGTCGCGGTGAAGGCCCTGCGCCCCGATATCCGGATCGTCGGCGTCCAGGCCGAGGGCGCCGCCTGCTACCCGCCGTCCCTCGCCGCCGGGTACCCCGTCTCGCTGGACGCGCCGGCCACCATGGCCGACGGCATCAAGGTGGGCCGCCCCGGCGACGTACCGTTCGCCCTGGTCGAGGAGCTGGTCGACGAGGTCCGTACGGTCACCGAGGACGAGCTGTCCCGTGCGCTGCTGCTCTGCCTGGAGCGGGCCAAGCTGGTCGTCGAGCCCGCCGGGGCCAGCCCGGTGGCCGCGCTGCTCAGCGACCCGAAGGCGTTCCGCGGGCCGGTGGTGGCCGTGCTGTCCGGCGGCAACGTCGACCCGCTCCTGATGCAGCGCATCCTGCGGCACGGGCTGTCCGCGGCGGGCCGCTACCTCAGCCTGCGGCTGCGGCTCACCGACCGCCCGGGGGCGCTCGCCGCCCTGCTGGCCACGCTGACCGTGGCCGACGCCAACGTCCTCGACATCAGCCATGTCCGCACCGACCCGCGCCTCGGGCTGACCGAGGCCGAGGTCGACCTGTATCTGGAGACGAAGGGCCCGCGGCACTGCGCCGACGTCGAGGAGACACTGCGCGCGGAGGGCTACCGGGTCATGGGCTGACCGGGTCCCGGGCCGGCCGTGGGCTTCGGGCCGACTGGCCGGATCCGGTTATTTGTCGCGCGATGCGGGCCTCCGAATCCTAGGATCGCCGAGTAGGCCCGTAGCGGCACCGGCTTCCGCCGGCACCGGCTTCCGCCGGCACCGGCTTCCGCCGGCACCGGCTTCCGCCGGTACCGGCTCCTGCTCCGTACGGGCACAGTCGTCCACGAGTGACGGGGGAGTCTCTCCATGCCAGGTGCGATCCACGCCGAGGGTCTGGTGAAGACCTTCGGTGACGTCCGGGCCCTGGGCGGTGTCGATCTCGACGTCCCCGAGGGCACCGTCCTCGGACTGCTCGGGCCCAACGGCGCGGGCAAGACCACCGCCGTACGGGTGCTGACCACGCTGCTGCGCCCGGACAGCGGCACGGCGACCGTGGCCGGGATCGACGTGCTGAAGAAGCCCAACGAGGTACGCCGTTCGATCGGGCTCTCCGGGCAGTTCGCCGCCGTCGACGAGTATCTGACCGGCCGGGAGAACCTCCAGATGGTCGGGCAGCTCTACCAGTTGAGCGCCCGGGACGCGAAGGCCCGCGCGGGCGTCCTGCTGGACCGGTTCAACCTCGGGGACGCCGCCGACCGCACCGCCAAGACGTACTCCGGCGGGATGCGCCGGCGCCTCGACCTCGCCGCGGCGCTCGTCGTGTCGCCGCCCGTGATGTTCATGGACGAGCCGACGACCGGCCTCGACCCGCGCAACCGGCAGCAGCTCTGGGACGTCATCGAGGACCTGGTGGCGGGCGGTACGACCCTGCTGCTGACCACGCAGTACCTGGAGGAGGCCGACCGCCTGGCGAACGACATCTGCGTCATCGACCACGGCAAGGTCATCGCCCGCGGCACCTCCGACGAGCTCAAGGCCCGCACCGGCGGCGAGCGTGTCGAGGTCGTCGTGCACCGCCCGGACGAGATCGAGCGCGCCCGTGCCGTCCTGTCCTCCCTGGCCAAGGGCGAGGTCACCGTCGTCCAGCTCTCCCGCAAGCTGACCGCCCCGGTCAGCGGCGGGGCCAAGCTGCTGGCCGAGATCATCCGCGACCTGGACGCCCAGGGCGTGGAGATCGACGACATCGCCCTGCGCAGGCCCACCCTCGACGACGTCTTCCTCTCCCTGACCGGCCATGCGGCCGAGGCGAACCAGAACGGGGAAGAGGACCCCCGGAGCAAGGAGGACACCCGGTGAGCGCGATCGCCAAGGACGCCCCCACGCTGGTCCCGCGCCCCTCCGGGGGCGTCACGCAGTCCGTGAAGGACTCCCTCGTCGTCGCCAGGCGGAACCTGATCCGGATGACCCGGATCCCCGAGATGGTGATCTTCGGGCTGATCCAGCCGATCATGTTCGTGGTGCTGTTCACCTACGTGTTCGGCGGCTCCATCAGCATCGGCGGCTCCACCGACCCGCAGCTGTACAAGGAGTTCCTGATGGCGGGCATCTTCGCCCAGACCGTCACCTTCGCCACCGCGGGCGCCGGCGCGGGCATCGCCGACGACATGCACAAGGGGCTCATCGACCGCTTCCGGTCGCTGCCCATGGCCCGGGGCGCGGTCCTCACCGGGCGGACGCTCGCCGACCTCGTCCAGACCACCCTCACCCTCGTCGTCCTCGCGGGGGTCGCCCTGCTGGTGGGCTGGCGCACCCACGAGAACATCGGCAAGGTGATCTGCGGCTTCCTGCTGCTGCTCCTGCTCGGCTACGCGTTCTCCTGGATCGGCGCGCTGATCGGCCTGTCCGTCCGCACCCCGGAGGCGGCGACCTCCGGCGGGCTGATCTGGCTGTTCCCGCTGACGTTCATCTCGAACGCCTTCGTGCCGGTCACCGGCATGCCGACGTTCCTCCAGCACGTCGCCGAGTGGAATCCGTTCAGCGCCACGGTGGCGGGGGCCCGCGAGCTGTTCGGCAACACGATGCCGGGCGTGCCGGAGTCCGTGACCGGGGCCTGGCCGATGGAGCACCCGATCATCGCCTCGGTCATCTGGTCGGTGCTGATCATCGTGGTCTTCCGGACCCTCGCGGTCCGCAAGTACCGCTCGGCCGCGTCCTGAGTCACCGGGGACCGGCCCATGACGCGGGAGCCCCGGCCTTCATCGAGAAGGCCGGGGCTCCCGCGTCGTCGTATGCGTCGTGGCGGGCCGGACGTCAGCCGGTGTAGGGCTTCGCCGCCAGGATCTTCACCGAGGCGGTCCTGCCGTTCGGCAGCTCGTAGTCCGCGTCGTCGCCGGTCCGCTTGCCGTTCACACCGAGGCCGAGCGGGGACTGCGGGGAGTACGTCTCGATCTCCGTGCTGGCGTACTCACGGGAGGCGAGCAGGAAGGTCAGCGTGTCGTCCTCGTCGCCGTCGAAGGCGATCGTGACGACCATGCCGGGCTCGACCACGCCGTCGTCGGCCGGCGCCTCGCCGACCTTCGCGTGCTCCAGGAGCTGGGTCAGCTGGCGGACCCGCAGCTCCATCTTGCCCTGCTCCTCCTTGGCCGCGTGGTACCCGCCGTTCTCCCGGAGGTCACCCTCCTCACGGGCCGCCGCGATCTTGACGGCGATCTCCGTGCGCGCGGGACCAGACAGGTACTCCAGCTCGGCCTTGAGCTGGTTGTACGCCTCCTGCGTGAGCCAGGTGACGTTTTCGCTGGTCTGAGTCACAGGTGCTCCTCGTCGGTACTGGGAAGTGCTGGGAATACAAAGCATCGCCCTACCCAGAAGCATGTGCCTCTGCGGGTGGGCGAAACCACGAGCCTAACAATTCCCCAGGAAAAGGGGGAGAAGGTAAACCGTCACACGCGCGGACCGGCCGCCGCTCCCCGCATCACCGCAGGTCAGGGGCGGTGCGTCCGGAGCCGGTGCGTCCGGGTCAGCCGCGCGGGCCGTCGTCGGCCGTGCAGCCCATCGGCTCGACCGCGGTCGCCCGGGACCGGGTCACCACGGTGACGACCTCGTCGATCCGGTCCACGGGCCGGTCGAACCGGACCTCCTTGCGGCCCACCTCGGAGCCGTCCTCGCTGAGCGCCCGCACCACGCAGTAGCCGTGCCCCTCGCGGTCCTTGCGGACCTCCAGGTGGACGTCGGCCCGGGTGTCGGAGACGACCTTGAACTTGATCATCTCGCCGCTGATGCCCTGGTTGCCCACGTAGTCGTAGCCGATCCACCCGATCACGCCGAGCAGCGCGACGCCCAGGACCGATCCGACGATCTTCAGCCTGCGGTCCGCACGCTGGTCCTCGGTCCGGCCGTACCGCCCCTCGGGCGCAGCCTCGCGAACCGTCGTCATGATCGTTCCCTCCGGGCCGGGCATCGAGGAATTTTCCCGCCCCTCGTTCAGTCACTATAGAAGCCGCACCCCCGTCACCCGATCGCGCCCCACACCGACCGGACGGACCAGAGCGACCGATGATCGACCAGAGCGACCAATGACTGAGGATCGAGCTTTGACTGAGCAGCTGCGACTGATGGCCGTTCACGCCCACCCCGACGACGAGTCGAGCAAGGGCGCGGCCACCATGGCCAAGTACGTGTCCGAGGGGGTGGACGTGCTGGTCGTGACCTGCACGGGGGGCGAGCGCGGCTCCATCCTCAACCCGAAGCTCCAGGGCGACGCGTACATCGAGAAGAACATTCACGAGGTCCGCAAGAAGGAGATGGACGAGGCCCGGGAGATCCTGGGCGTCCAGCAGGAGTGGCTCGGCTTCGTCGACTCGGGGTTGCCCGAGGGCGACCCGCTGCCGCCGCTGCCCGAGGGCTGCTTCGCCCTGGAGGACCCGGAGGCCGCCGCGGGGCGCCTGGTGGCGAAGATCCGCGCGTTCCGGCCGCAGGTCATCACCACGTACGACGAGAACGGCGGCTACCCGCACCCCGACCACATCATGACGCACACGATCTCGATGATCGCGTTCGACGGTGCCGCCGACGCGGAGCGCTTCCCCGAGGACGAGTTCGGCCCGGTCTGGACGCCGCGGAAGCTCTACTACAACCAGGGCTTCAACCGGCCGCGCACCGTCGCGCTGCACGAGGCGCTCCTCGCCCGTGGCATGGAGTCGCCGTACGGGGACTGGCTGAAGCGCTGGGAGGAGTTCGAGCGCGTCGAACGCACCCTGACCACGCACATCCCCTGCGACGAGTTCTTCGAGATCCGCGACAAGGCGCTGATCGCGCACGCCACGCAGATCGACCCCGAGGGCGGCTGGTTCCGCGTCCCGATGGACGTCCAGCGCGAGGTCTGGCCGACCGAGGAGTACGAGCTGGCGAAGTCTCTGGTCGATACCTCCCTCCCCGAGAGCGACCTCTTCGCGGGCATCCGCGACAATGCCTGATATGTACGCGACCCAGGCACTGACGCACCTCGTCCCGCTCGCCGCCGAAGAGCTCGACAAGAACAAGGTCACCCCCGGCGTCCTCGGCTTCCTCGTCTTCGCCGCGCTCGCCGTCGGCGTGTGGGCCCTGATGAAGTCGATGAACCGCCACATGGGCCGGGTGAACTTCGAGGAGGCCCCCGACCCGGACGCGGTGCCGGCCGGGCCCGCCGGGGACAAGGGCAAGGCGGCCTCGCCCGGCAAGTAGCGCGCCGAGCTTCGCGCGTCCGGAGCCGATTCCGTGCGTACGGAGCCGACGTCGCGCGTACGGAGCCGATGTCGCGCGTACGGAGACGGGGAGGGCGTCCGGCCAGGTGGCCGGACGCCTCGTTCCCGTTGTCCTCGCGCCGCCGGGTGCCGCGCGGGACCACGGCCGGGGCGGCGACACCCGTACGCTCACGGGCTCGCCGGTTCCACCGCCACGCCCATGATCTGGCCGGCCCCGCGGGTCGGGGTCAGCCCCAGCCGCCACGCCTGCCAGCCGTCCTCCAGGTCCACGCCCCGCTCCAGCGCCACCGCGAACGCCGCCGCCGACTGCTCCAGCTTGGCGTCCCGCGCCGGATGCCGGGCCTCGACCAGCTCGGCCAGCTCCTGCTGCGCGACCACCGTGCCCACCTCGCTGCCCCCGGGCGAGGCGTACGGCAGCAGCGTGCAGCGCAGGAAGCGGGCCCAGTCGCCGCCCCGCGCGTCCCCGTACGAATCGAACAGCTCCGCCGCCTCGCCGCACAGCTCCAGCGCCTGCGGGGCCCGCCCGTTGCCCGCGTCGATCAACGCCAGCTCCACGCACGCCCACGCCTCGCCGTACGGCACCTTGATCCGCCGGAAATCGGCCCGCGCGTCCATCAGCAGCTGCCGGGCGAACCCCGAATTGCGGAGGTTGCCCGTCTGCGCGGCCCGCTGGTCCCGGGTCACCCGGCCCGAGTGGTGGCGGGCGCACGCCAGCCCGTACACGTCCCGCATCCGGGAGAACATCGTGCGGGCCCGCTCCAGCTCGCGCACCGCCTGATCGGTGTCCCCGTCCTCCTCCAGCGCCTGGCCCAGGTAGTACAGCGTCCACGCCTCACCGCGCGCGTCCTCGTTGTCCCGGTGCCGGTCCAGGGCCTCGCGCAACTGCTCCAGCGCGGCGGCCGGGTCGCCGTCCAGCAGCCGGGCCCGGGCCAGCTGGGTGATCGCCCACGCCTCACCGCGCCCGTCACGGGTGCGCCCGTACAGCTCCAGGGCGGTGCTCAGCGCCTCCTCGGCCGCCGCCACCTCGCCGGTGCGCAGCCGCACCTGGCCCAGCTGGAACCGCGTCCACGCCTCGCCGTGCAGCGACTCGCCCTCCCGGTGCAGCCGCAGCGCGTCGGCCAGCAGCGCCAGCGCCCTCGGCAGATCGCCCCGGTCGCGCTCCACCGCCGCCAGCGCGTGCAGCGACCAGGCCCGGTCCTCGGCCTGCGCCTCGGACGACTGGAGCGCCAGCGCCTCCTCCAGCCGGGCCGCCGCCTCGGTCAGATTGCCCTGGTGGTGCAGCGTGATGCCGAGCGAGCACAGGGCCAGCGCCTCGCCCGCGTCGTTCTGCGCCTCGTGGTAGAGCCCGACGACGGAGGACAGGGTGGTGCGGGCCTTGTCCAGCTCACCGAGCTGCCGGGCCGCGATGCCCGTACGCCACTGCACCGAGCGCTCCAGCAGCCCCTGGTCCACCGCCTGCGTCAGCTCGCTGATCTCACCCAGCCGGTACAGATCGCCGCGCAGCAGGCAGTAGTCGCACAGCGCGCCCAGCAGATGCAGCACCGTGGCCTGGTCGACGCCCTCCGCGTGCCGCAGCGCGGACGTGATGAAGCTCGTCTCGTCGTCCAGCCAGCGCAGCGCCGAGTCCAGCGACCCGAAGCCGTGCGAGCCGAACTGCCCGGCGCGGGTCGACATCTTCCCGTCGACCATCCGGATCACCGCGTCGGCCAGCTCCGCGTAGTTCGTCAGCAGCCGCTCCTGGGCCGCCGTCCGCTCCGCCTGCTCCTCCTCGTCCAGCAGCCGGGCCAGCGCGAAGGCCCGCACCAGATCGTGCAGCCGGTAGCGCGATCCCCGTACCCGGGTGAGCAGCCCGGCCCGCGCCAGCACGGTGAGCAGCCGGTCCGCCTCCTGCTCGTCGGCGGCCAGCAGTGAGGCGGCCGCCGCCGCGCCGAGGCTCGCCCGGCCCGCCAGCGCGAGCCGCCGCAGCAGTCGGCGGGCCTGGTCGCCCTGGTCGGTGTAGCGCAGCCAGAGCGCCCGCTCCACCGGGTCCACCGGCCCGTACGCCCCCAGGTCCTCCGCCAGCGTATGGCGGCTCCGCGCCCCCAGCGCGGAACCCGCCACCCGCAGTGCCAGCGGCAGCCCGCCGCACAGCTCCACGATCGCGTCCGTCGACGGGTAGTCGTACGGTCCGGTCTCCTCCTCCTCGGCGACCTCCCGCAGCAGTTCCTCCGCGCCCGCCGCGTCCAGCGCGCCGACCGGCAGCTGGTGCACCCAGGCCGCCAGGTCCTCCGGCAGCTCCAGCGGCTCCCGTGCGGTCACGATCACCAGACTGTCCGAGCGCTCCGGCACCAGGGTCCGCACCTGACCGGCGTCCGTCGCGTCGTCGAGCACGACGGTGACCGGCGTCCCCGTCAGGTGCTGGTGGTACAGCTCGGAGAGCCGCCGCACCTGCTGCTCCGCCGACGAGCCCTCCCGGAACAGCAGTTGCTCGCGCGGCGCGCCCAGCCGGTTGAGCAGATGCAGCAGCGCGTCCCGGGTCGGCAGCGGGCTCTCCCCGGCCACCTGGCCGCGCAGATCGACCACGCACGCGCCCCGGAACTGGTCCTTGAGCGTGTGGGCCGCCCGCACCGCGAGCGCGGTCCGCCCCGAACCCGGGGCCCCGTGCAGCACGACGACGGTCGGCCGGGTCTGCGGAGAGGCGCGGGCCGCGTGCACCCACCGGGCGATCTGCGCCAGCTCCGTCCGCCGCCCGCTGAACGGCCCGTCCGCCTGCGGGAGATGGCCGAACGACTGCTCCAGCACCACCCGGGTGCGGGCCGCCGCACTGCGGTCGCCGCCGCGCAACTGCTTGACCACCGGGGTGGTCTGCTTCTTCGGGGTGCGCTTGGCGGGGTTGAGCATCCGCTGCTGGTCCAGATACGGGCGGATGCCCCGCACCTCCAGGGCGGTCAGCCACTGGAGCCGCAACTGCTCGACCCCGCCCGGCTGTCCGGCCGCCGCGGCCCGGCGGTGGGCGGCGGGCCAGTGCGACGCGGTCACCTTCGCCACGGTCGTAGCCGTCCCGGCCACCGCGACGGCCGCGCCCGCGCCGAACGCCAGGCCGGTGTTCGCGCCCAGCGCCAGATCCGCGCCGAACGCGGCGGCCGCGGCAACTCCCGTCACCAGCAGGGGCGTGGTGAGCGTCGCCCTGCTGAAGCGCTCCGCCAGCGGCCGGTCGCCTGCCGCCGCCGAGTCCAGCGCCCGCGTGTACGCGGCGTACTCCTCGTCCGCGCCGGCGGCCATGGTGTCGAGCGCGGCCCGTGCCCGCGACATCAGCGCACCCGCATCGGTCCGCCCGCCGCTGCGCCGCGCCTCCTCCTCCACGGCCCGCACCAACAGCCGCTCGGCTTCCGCCCGATGGCTGTCCCGCATAGGTGTCCCCCTCCGAGAGCCGTCGCTCCGGATCCCGGGTTCCGGAGCGACGGGTATCAAGCGCCGGATGTCGACGTCGAGGTCAAGTGTCCTGCGTGGCGCGCTCCGGCGCGAGGGGCGCAGGGCAAGGGAGGGTCAAGGCGCGGGCGGAGAACTCACCGGCCCGGGAGGCTCCTCCTCGGTCACCTCGAAGCCGATGCCGCTCTCGATCCGGTCGAGGCCCGCGTCCACCTCGGCTCCCGAAGCCCCTTCGACCACGACGAAGCCGTGCCGGTCGGCGGACCAGGTGACGGGCCCGATCCGGTCGCCGGGACCCACCAGCAGGCCCGAAGCGACGCACTGGTCGACCGACACCGCCTCGTCCCAGCCGGAGACCGAGGCGAGCCGCCCGGGAGGCCGGACGATCAGGTGGCGCATGCCCGCACTGCGGGTGGTGGGCGGAAGGGCCTGCGCCGGCCGCCCCAGCACGTCGTCGAGGTACAGCCCGTACATCTCCAGCCCCGGGCGCGCGTACTCGGCCATCGTCGGGATGAACGCGCCGCCCGGCCTGGCGTGGATCTCGCCCAGCACGACCCCGGTGCCGTTCGTCCAGAACTCGACGTGGAAGGGGCCCCGGGTGAGGCCCACGGCGGGCAGCGCCACCTTCATCTGGGCGTCCACCAGGGCGGTCTGCGCGTCGGAGAGATCGGCGGGAATGCGGTGTCCGGTCTCCACGAACGAAGGACCCATGGACTTCTGGGCCAGTGCGGTGATGACGGGAACACCGCCCACCACGACTCCGTCGGCGGAGAACTCCGGGCCGGGAACGAACTCCTCGATGAGAGCCGGGGATCCCTGCGGGCGGCCGTCGAACGCCTGCTCCAGATCGGCCGCAGAGCGGACCAGATCGACCTGGGCGCTGCCCATCCCGTCGCGGGGCTTGAGGATCCAGGGCCCCGGGGGTGTGGCGTCGAGGAACTCCCGGGCTTCCGCCACGTCCCGGACGAGGGCCGCGGCGGGCTGCGGCAGACCGGCCTCCCGCAGACGGTCCCGGCTGAGGTCCTTGTTCCGGGTGGTCCTGGCCGCCGCCGGGCTGATCGCCGGTATCCCCAGCGTCCGGGCCACCTCCGCGAGAGGTTCCACGCACAGGTCGCGGAAGGCCAGCACCCCGGCGAACTTCGCGTCCACCGACTTCATCGTGGCCGCCGCCGCGGCCGCGTCCTCCACCTCGCACGGAACGAGTGCGGAGAACCTCGACGCGTCGGCGAACGACAGGTTCGCGGGTTTCTCCGCCCCGATCAGGTCCAGCCCTCTGCGCCGCGCCTGCTCGTGCAGGAGCCGTATCTGGTCACGTCCATGTCCTGACCGCAGACCACAGCCCATGACGAGAACCGCTGTCGGCATGTTCCACTCCCCGCTTCCACTCGCCGGATCTCCCTGCCCGTACGCCGCTCACCACTCGACCGGAACCCGTGCGAGTCCTCCCATCATCATGTCCGTCCGCCGGGTGAGTTCCTCGTGCGGAACGGAGAGACGGAGCCCGGGGAAGCGTTCGAACAGCATGCTCAGTGCCGCGGCGATCTCGACGCGGGCGAGCGTGGTGCCGATGCAGAGCCGGGGCCCGTGGCCGAAGGACAGGTGCGGATTGGGGTCCCGGGAGATGTCGAACGCGTCCGGTTCCGGGAACACCGACGGGTCGCGGTTGGCGACCAGCGTGGACAGCAGCACGGCCTCGCCGGCCCGCACGGTCGTGCCGGAGATGACCAGGTCCTCGCGGGCGTACCGCAGGAGCGGGTGGTCCGGCGACGACATCCGCAGGACCTCCTCCACGGCGGTCTCGGCGAGCGCGGGATCGGCCCGCAGGGCGGCCCGCTGGCCCTCGTCCGCGAGCAGGAGCACCGCACCGTAATCGATCTTGATGGCGGTGGTCCGGTATCCGGCGAAGAGGAGGGAGGCGGCCACGTAGGAGAGGTCGTCCAGGACCGCTTCGCTCCCCGGCGCGGGGGAGGCGAGGGTCATGTCCCCCGAACCCACCAGATCGCTGATGAGGTCCTCGCCGGGGCGGTCGCGCTTGCGCTCCGCCAGCGCGGCCATGTACGCGCCCATGGCCTGCCGCGCTTCCGAGGACTTCTGGAGGTCCGCCATGCCGGCCAGGCCTTCGAACCAGGACCGGAAGAGGTCGTGGTCCTCGTAGGGAACTCCCAGGAGCCGGCAGATGACGTGCAGCGAGACGGGCATCGAGAAGGCCTGGTGGAGATCGACGGGAGGCGTGAGCCCGGACATCGTGTCCAGCGTCTCCCGGATGACCTCCTCCGTGCTGTCCCGCAGCAGCCGCATGCGCTTCGCCGAGAACGCCGGGGTGAGCCTGCGCCGGTAACGGGCGTGGTCCTCCTGCTCCGACGCGTAGCTCCCGACCGGACCCGCCGTGCTCAGCGCCGAGTTGCCGAGGCGTGCCGCGTCACGCGGCGCCGGATGGGAGCGGCCGAGACGGGCGTCCGCGAGCAGGCTCCGTACGTCCTCGTAGCGCGTGACGAGCCACGCCTCGTCCCCCGCCGCGGTGAGCACCCTGACCAGGTCCCCACCGCTCTGCATCGCGCGGAGTTCCTGGGGAACGTCGAATATGCCGCGCCGCTGGAAGGGAAGCCTGGGCAGAACGGATTCCATGTCATCCTCTGTTTCGTCACCGGTGGTTTCGGGTCAGGGGCAGCCCCTCCGGATCACGGCTTCTGGTACACCGCGACGTATCCCCCCGAGGCGTCGTAGCCGGAACCGCTCCAGTCGCCCGTGCGGGAGGCCGGACCCAGCCCGGCCAGCCTCGCCATCAGGTCCAGTTCGGACGGCCAGACGTAGCGGTAGCGCAGCGGGTGGAACCGGTTGCCCCCGCCGTCGAACACGATGTTCTGCACGTCGACCCGCTGTTCCGCGCGGTTGTGCCGGCGAGCGGTGACGACCGCGCTCCCCTCGTCCACGTGACGGGTGTGGGTGCTCTCCTTCTTGCAGAAGAGCCCGTGCTGCGGAACGGTGGCCTGGACCACGAACCGGCCCCCGCTCGTCAGCCGCTCCGCCACGTTGCGCACACAGGCGATCTGGCTCTCCTGGGTCGGCAGGAGGAAGAAGGTCTCGCTGATGCAGTAGATGAGGTCGAAGGTCCGGTCGACGCCCACGTCGGCGAAGTCCCCGACGACGACGTCGACGCTCTCGTCGGTGATCTTCCGCTTCAGCTGGTCCACCATCGAGGACGAGCCTTCGATGCCGGTCACCGAGACCCCGCGACGCGCCAGCGGCAGAGCCACACGGCCGGTGCCGATCCCGAGCTCCAGGGCCTTGCCGTCCGTCGCGAGGCCGGCGAGGAAGGCGCTCGCCTCCGCTTCGTCCTGCCGGAGCTCCCACAGCATCGCGTCGTAGTCCGGCCGCTTGTCCCCGTACGCGGCGATGTCGTAACCCATCACGTCTCCCTGTTCTGCTGGTGCTTACCGAGTGGTGCGGCCGGTGCGGCCTCGGGCGGGTCCGGAGGTGGTGCCATCGGCCGTATCCGGGTCATACCGAGCGCAAGGGCCAGGATGAGGAACGCCGACAGGAAGACGGCCCCACGGCCGCCGAGCGCGTGGACCAGCGGCCCCGAGGCCAGCAGGCCGATGGGCGCGGCCAGCGTGGAGACCGTGGACCAGAGGGTCAGGACGGGCTGCTCGTCCCTCTCCGAGAGGAAGGTGTGCAGGTAGGAGTACGCCACCGGCGTGAACGGCGCGTAGACCACGCCCCCGATGAAGAAGGCGACGGCCGCCGACGTGACGTTCTGACTGAGCGCCAGCCCGACCGTGGTGGCTCCCCACGCGGCGATGATGCCCATCATCAGCGGAACCTGGGGCACGGACCGCAGAAAGTTCGTCGCCAGGGCGCCCAGCAGGGCGCCGATCCCGAAGAGGGTCCAGACCGCCCCGAGGGCCTTGCCGTCGCCGCCCAGCGGGCCGTTGACCAGTAGGGGCAACGCGATCTCCACCGGCATGTACAGCAGGTTGAAGAAGAAGACGACGACGAGCAGGCGCCAGGCGACGGGGAGCCTGCGCATCAACTTCAGCCCGGACTCGTTCCCCTTCGCCTCCTTGCGCGTCGAGCGGGACCGGGGAACCACCAGAAGGGTGGCGAGCAGCAGCGGCAGGAACGTGGCGCCGTCGACCACCAGAGCCCACTCCGGGCTGGCGAAGCCCGCGATCAGGCCGCCGATGGCGGGTCCCACCACGTACAGGGTGAACTGTCTGACCGTGGCCAGCAGTCCGTTGACGGCGAACCGGCCGTGGCTCGGGGCCATACCGAGCGCGGCGAGCCTCGTCGCGGGCGTCCCCACGGAGCGCAGGCAGGACCCGATGAACAAGGCGGCGATGAGCGCGAAGACGGTCAGGGACTCGCTGACGGCAGCCAGCCCGGCGGCGACGAGCGCGGCCCCCCGCAGCAGGCAGTCGGAGACCAGGCCGGCCCGCACCGGAAAGCGCCGGGTGCCGAGGCTGAAGGGGAGGGCGACGAGGGTGGAGGAGACGAAGGGCGCGGCTGCCGCGAGTGACACGGCGATGGCCACCGGCAGGTCGCCGTGGATCTTGATGGCCAGCAGGGGGATGGCGGCGATGAGCATGCCGTCGCCGATACCGGAGAAGGCCACACCGCCGAGGAAGAGAGCCAGCCGGGGGTTCTTCAGCGCCTGGACGTAGGACCACTCCGGCGTGGCAGGCTGCGACATCTTGCGTGTCCCTTGCGTGTAGCGGCTCCGCTGCGGGCGGCAGTCACGGGTGGTCGATCGAGGGGCGGAAGGACTGGTCGGAGACCCAGAGCGTGTCCGGGGTCAGCCGTATCCACCAGATGTCCTCGACCGTGCCCCCGATGGCGAACCGGTCGTCCCACAGGCTTTCGTCGGGTCCCAGGTAGCGGGTGAGTTTGCGGCGGCCGCGCTCGGTGTCGAACGGCACGACCGAGCCTTCCCCGCGGCCGATGACCTGGAGCACCTTTCCGGTGTGCGGGTCACAGGTGTCGACGACGAGTTCGAATCCCGGGTCGGCATGGAGTCGTTTCGCCATGCGGGACCACGCGCCGCTGAAGACCCAGAAGGACTCGTCCTCCCACAGATACCAGGTCGGCCGCACCACCAGATTCCCCGTGGCGATGCGTGCGACCAGCGGCTGGAGGAGGAACGCGTCCACATCGAACGGTGCTCCGGTCAATTCTCCGAAACCGTCCGGGCGGCGCTTGAATTTCACGGTCGGCACGGGATGAAGCCCTTCGTCGCAGCCGCGGCTGTCAGGTCGGATACACGCAACGGAACCCGATTTCGTTGTGCCTGTCGGTGAGGAGGTCTTTTCCTCGGTAGTACGTCGTCAGGCAGACTGCGGGAGACGTCCACGTTCCGCCGCGCAGAGCGTAGAAGGCGTCCCTTCTGTTCATGAACTCGATCGGTTTCCGCCCCTTGAAGAAAGGATCCATTTCCTCTCCGGTGTAGAAATTCGTGGAAGTCATCTCCCAGACGTTACCGGAGAGGTTGAGCGCTCCGTAGGGGCTTGCGCTGCCCGGCAGGGAGTCCGCGGGAAGCACGGGGGTCTTCGGATAGCCCGCGTGCGCCGACTCCAGCAGGCGTTCGAGATCGAGGCGGCCCTCGGGCTCCACGCCGAAGGACCGGGAGACGTCGTTGGCGTTCGCCGCGTCCCACTCGTTCCCCCAGGGGAAGATCCTCGCGTCCGTCCCGCGCGCGGCCTTCTCCCACTCGTCCTCGCTGGGAAGCCGGCCGCCGGCCCAGGAGGCGAAGGCCCAGGCGTCGTACCAGTCGACGCCCACGACGGGCAGGTCGGGACCGTTGAAGCGGGCGTCGTGCCAGTGGGCCGGCGTGTGGTCGTGACCGACCGGCTGATCAGGGTGGTCGAACCGGTCCGTACCGTCCGCCTCGGCGAGGAAGGCCGCGTAGCGCCGGTTCGTCACGGCGGTGCGGTCGATGGTGAACGACGGGAGCTCGACGACGCGCAGGCGGTTGTCCTGGTCGTTCATCTGGAAGGAGCCGACCTGCTGGTGGACCCGGTCGATGTGCTCCTGCGACGCGCCGGCGATGAAGGGACCGCCGGGCACGAGCACCACGTCGTCATGGTTCCGCTGACGCGTCTCGGCCGCCACTTTCCGGCGCAGGCCCGCGAAGTGCTCGTCCTCCAGACGGCGCAGCGTGTCCGGATCGTCCGACCCGAAGATGGAGAGCAGCGCCCTCTTCGTGTAGGCGGCGCCGAAACCCACCGGCTTGCTGGTGTGCTCGCGGGTGATCTGGCTGGGCCATCCGGCGATCCCGATCAGGTCGCGTATCGCGGTCTCGACGCGCCGCTCGCCCGCGGTGCGGATCGCTGTGAACGCCACCTGGTCCACGGGGTCGTGCGTGCCGTAGGCGATGGCTTCCTTGGCTTCCTCGACATCGGAGAAGTGCTCCCCCAGCAGCTCGACGCATGCGGCGCGGACGGGCCAGTCGCGATGGTCGCGCGCCATGGCGCACAGGGCGTGCACCTGTCCGCTCAAGGCGATCTCGCGAGCCTGGGAGATCCCTTTTTCCACCCGTACGTCGAATGCGTCGGAATTCAAGGCGGCGGTCCTATCTGGTCAAAAGGATGATCGGGGATTCGGGTGCCGGGAAGCTCTTTCGCGAAGGTCTGGAAGGGTGGTGCCGCCGCCCGGATGTCGATGGGCGGCGGCACTCGGTGAGATCCTGTGATCAGGCCTCCCACTTGGTCGTTGCCTTCTTCTCGTCGCGCGAAGCGATGAAGTCCTTGTCCGACATGGCGAACACCTCCCTCCTCGAATCGGTGAACGTAAATCAACGTAGATACGCGTAACCGGCGGGGTCAATTGTCGAACTTTGTGAACTGGGTCACTTTGGGGCCGTAAACATGTCGACAGATCTTGGCCGAAATTGGCCACCATATACGGAGGGTTGAATTCACTTCCGGGGTTGCGGCCCGCGTCGGCCCGGCACTTGTTCCCGGCCTTCGATGGCTGTGCCAACTATTTGCCTGATCCGGTTGAGTGAACACATTGGTCCGGGTTTCGGGCACGGGGGCGGGTTTGCGCCGGGTCACTATCAAGCCGCGCAATCCGTGACCCGCGCGGGGCCGCCGGCCCTGTGTGGCCGGGGTGCCGGGCGGCCAGGTGGCCGGGCGGCCGGGTTGCCGGGTTGCCGGGTCAGGGGTTGGCCTTGCGCGGGGGTGCGGACCGCCAGGGACGGCGAGGTCGTGGCCGGCGATCACCACGCGGTGGTGATCCACTGACGGCGCCACGCCATCAGGGTGACGGGCAGGAAGCGGGGGCGGCTCCCCACGCGGCTCGTCCCCGGCGAGAACGCGCGGGTTGCGGACATGTCTTGGTCCACAGGGCGTCGGAGGCGTCGGGGTGCGGGGGATTCCTCGTTGCTTGCAGTGCCCCGAGGTCGACCGTGACAGGGAACGGCGCGGTGGCCTTCACGGCGCCGGTGAACACCTCGGCGTCCCGGTAGGACCTTTGACGTTCCCGCCCGGGCCCGCGGCGGCGTCCAGGGCGTCGGCCAGGATGCGGGCCAGTTGGTTGTGGCGCTTGGAGGCGCTCGGGCCTACGCCGACCATCCCGTCCCCTCGATTCGATGCCGACGCATTGCTCCTCGGACCAGGAGTCGTACTGCCCCGCGCTGATCTGCGAATGCATCCACGCGGGCGCTACCATCTCGGCGGTCATGGTGCGCCTGCTCCGGGCAGCCAGTGCGGCCTCGGCCGGCCTGCTGTCCGCCGATGCCGCGCCGCCCGGCATCCGCAGCGCCCACCCGTCCCGCCTGCCCGAGCCCACCCTGCCCCGTGGCGCAAGCGCGTCGTGGGAGCAGTGCGCGAGGGTTGGGGCACGGCCAACCGACGTGCGCAGACCCCCGTATCTCCTCCAGCACGCCGACAGCCCAGTCGACTGGTCGCCCTGCTCGCCCGAGGCGTTCGAAGAAGCGAAACGGCGCGATGTACCCGTTCTGTTGTCGATCGCATACCCTGCGTGTCATAGGTGCCAGTGAACTCGCGCACCCAATAGCTGGGGCGTGCTCACACTTCTTTGATGATCACGCGCTTCCCGCAGAGCTTCGACCAGTCGTCACGGTCGGAAGTCAGAACGACCACGGGGGCCGGGACACGGAGCGCGAGCGCGGCGACGAGGGCGTCGATTGCGTACTTGTGCCCATGCAGCCCGCCCGCGTCCCGGAGCAGTGCCACCGCGACGAGGGAATCCTCCTGACTGACCGGTTCCACCCGCAGCCGGGAGAGCAGCCACTTCAAGCGCGGAAGGTCGGTCTTCCCTTGCACGGCTTCAACAATGGTCAGCGGGGACACGAGGACGGGAACCCCGGCCTGCCGGGAGGCCTCGATGCGAGCCGCCATACCGCGGTCGTTGCGCAGGAGCAGAGAGAGCGCCTCGGCGTCGAGCACCACCGAGCGAGCCGGCTGCTCCTTCACGCGGCGCCCCGCTCGACACCCTCGGCGCTCGCGTCTCCGAACAACTCGCGGCGTGCGGCTTCGATCTCCTGCTCCGTGAGCGCGCCGTGCTCTTCCTCATGGGACGCCACGATCTCGGCGAGTCCGTCCATGGCGAGCTGGTGCCTGACGGCTTCGGTGACGTAGCTGGACAGCCCTCGGCGGCCGGTCCTTGATCGGAGTTCACTGACCAGCTCGGAAGGCATGGAGACGGAGATGTTCTCAGTGACTCCGGAACGACTCTGCTTCATGGAATCAGTGTAAGACCACCTCTATTACATTTGCGAGATCGTTCGTATACCGCCGGACTGACGGCCGGCGGAGGCATCGGCTGAATCGCTGAAACCGACCGTCCAGGCCTAACGGAAGCGCCGCCTTCCGATCAGTGATCAGAACGGAGCCCGCCCTGCCGCAGGGCAAGTGCTACCCCTCCGCGCGGCGCAGGAACTGCCAGCCCAGCGCCGTCAGGGTGAGCGTCTGCACAAGTGAGGTGAGCGCGAGGAGGGGGTGAACGGTGGGGGAGCACCAGAACGCGATCGTGAAGACCATGGGCAGGATCAGGTACGTGAGGAGGTCCACTGCTGTTTGAAGCCGCTTGCGCATAGCGCGGCCCGCAACATCGCGGTGATAGGCCTCCCACCCGAACATTGCGCCCCTGGCGGAGGCGAGTTCCCCCAGACGTGGCCCCAGCTGATCGCGGACGTAGCAGCCGATCGCCGAGATCTTCTCGTCATTGACCAGGTAGGTCCAGCCCAGGATCAGGCAGATCGCGGGGGCGGAGAGCAACAGTCCGGGCTGCCCGCTGTGGACGGAGACCGCTACGACCGCGGTGACTGCTGCGAGCGTGAAGTAGAGCAGGTTGTCGCGGAATCCTATGCGGGTTTTCTGTTCCTCCTTGAGGCGGTCGTACTCGGCCAGCAGGACTTGGCTCTCGGTGACATCGTCCATACAGGTCACAGCCTTCCGGTGCTCGATATCGGATCAGTCGGCGATCTGGAAGGGCGTCAGGTTGTCGGGGCTGTGTCGTTCGAGCCAGCCCTTCCCGTCTGCTGCGATCCCCTCCAGGAGGCGGAAGGTATGGGTGAAGCCGGCCGTGCTGAGACTGATCTCGGAAATCTGCCGGGCGGTTTCGTCCGGTGCCAGTTGATGGGCATCGGCGTCCTTCACACGGATCTTCCGGGCTGGGCCGTTGGTGAGGACGAGCTCCAGGTCGTAACCGGCATCGGCGTTCTCCGTCACCTGCACCGAGGACAGGGCGTCGAACCGGTAGTTGCTCCGCTGCTCGTTCCTGCGCGTCGAGTCGGAGAACTTGAGCTCGGAGCTGACTTCGCGGATGCCGTCCCGGGTGAACAGGAACAGGCGGAGGACGTAGCGCGAGTACCGCCATGGGCCGCCCTGGACTCGAGCCCGTTGGTAGGGGCGCGCAGGAACCACCAGGATGGTGTGCGTGATCAGATCCCGCCAGGTGAGCCGATGGTGCCGCAGCGCCTCATCGACGAGCGACGTCTTGTCGCAGGCGAGCCACGTCTCCATCTCCAGCTCACTGGGGCGGGTTTCGTCCAAGAGCGCCTTCCATCGCCGGTGGGCCTCCTGCCGTGCCGCCAGCTCTTCCTGATACTCCCGCGCCTCCAGGGTCAGACGGTGCCTTTCACGCCGGACCTTCAGCCACAGCTGAGCGGCCGCGTGCCCCGACCAAGCTACGCCGAGGAAGGCCAGAAGGGCCCACACCGGTCGAGGTTGCCCAGCGCCCCGGGCCGCCGTGCCCAGCCCTGCCAGGATCGCAGCGCCGCAAACGGCGAGGGCTGCCACGGTCAGCACCTTTGTCCTGATCGGAGTTCGGTCCTGAGGGTGCCGATCGAACAGGGTGCCGTTGTTGTACCGGTTCCGCGTCTCCTCGGCGAGGTATCGGATCAGCCAGTTGACCCGCTCGACACCGATCCGCCTCTCCCGATAGAGGTCGGCGATCTCGGAAGCGAGGTCGCTGCGGACCTCAGCGGTGTGCGTAAGCCAGGTATCCGGGGTGAATCCGTGGGGCGTGCGGACTCTGAAGTAGTGATCGAACCTGTTGCGTACGCTGTTGGTGAACCCGCCCTCGGGAGGCGCGGGACTGCGCGGCTGCGGGGCGTCGGAACCGGCCGTCTGGTCCGGCCGGGCCTGTCTGCCGCACCACTGGATGCCGCATCGGGCCGCGGCGCGGCCCGCGCCGAGTGCGACCAGTGACTCGATGACCGCCAGGGCCGGGTGGGCGCTCCATGCCAGGGCTCCGAGGGCCACACTGCTGACTACGAACAGGGCCACCCGGGGCGGGAGGGCCGCCTGGGCAGCGGCAGCGGCAGCAGTGTTCAGGCGGGGGAGTGCGGCCCGTGCCGCGATGGGGGGAGGCTCGAAGTAGGCCCACACCCGCTTGGCCCGACCGTTGCCCAAGCGCTCCGCTTCCGCCTTCTCGAGGGTCTCCGCCCACAGGTCGTCCTTCAGACCCCCGGTCAGCATGAGATCGAGATGGCGGAGGATCGCGTCATGCTGGCGGGAAGGCAGGTCCTGCAGCTGCTTCAGTACAGGTCCGGTCGCTCCGCCGGTGGAGCCGAGCGCCGCCAGCAGGTCGAAAGCGACGCGCAGGGCTTCCTTCCACTCGCCCTCGGGGTAGGACCGTACGAGCCCGGAGGCGCGGTGCAGTTGCTGGATCTCTTCGGTGTTGAGGTCGTGGTGGGTGCGTGTGCTGAACATGGCGAGCACCCAGTGAAACCGAACCTCCGCGTTGTGGTAGCCGTGGGCAATCGCATCAGTGATCACTTCGAGGGCGCGGCTGGGGACTCCGTCTTCCAGGAGCCGCACGCCCACCCTGTACTTCTCCTGCGGTGAGGCATCCGGGTGGACGAAGTAGACGTTGGAGTTGTGTACGACCCCTGCCTGGATCCCGACGTTGGAGTCGTGCGCGGCAGAGCTGTACGTGGCACTGTCGCTGTCGCTCATGCCTGGTCACCGGCTGCTGCGATCAACGGGGCCAGGTCGGCCACCAGCGCAGGGCACTCCACGACCAGGCCGCGCAGTCTTCTGAGCGTCATGGCCGCCCGCTTCGACGCATCGGAGGTTTGTTCCCCGGCTGACCGGATGGCAGATTCCAGGTCGGCCAAGGCCTCTCGGTACGTGTCCTGGTCGAGGTCGCCTTCAGCGCGGTGCCGCGTCAGATTCTCTCGGAAGCCATGGAGCGCCGCGAACAGGTTCAGCGGTCCGGACTCCTCTGGAGCCGTGTTCATGTGCACGCTGCTGCCCGTGACCGAGTCGGCCATGATGCCAACCGTGCTGTTGTGGGCGGTGTTGGTGACGTGTCGGTCGAGTCGGTCGGCCGAAGGGGCACTTTCGGCTCGGGGCACTACGGTCTCCTCCTGCTCCCCCGCCAGTTCCACCGCCAGCCGGATGGCGAACGCCGCCGCGTTCGCTGCGGCCTGCGGCTGCCAGTTGCGGTCGTCCGTACTGTTCTTCGTGCCGTCCGCCCGATCGCTGATTCCCCGGATGATGGCCACCGGCGCCCCGTTGAGATGGCCCGCTTGTGCCACCCCGGCCGCTTCCATCTCGATGGCGAGCGCGTCGTTGTAGTGCTGCCGGATCCATGTCGCCTCGGCCGAGACCCTTGAGTTCTGGACGATCTCGCCGGCGGCGATCGCCCCGAAGCGCACCTGTGGTGCGTGCTCGGGATCGGAGGCGGAGTCCGCCCAGTCGCCCAAGCGGCCCAAGTGCATGGCGAGCTGGATGATCCCGTGCGGTGCCTCCCACACCCGTGGGCGCGCCTTGAGCCCGTCGTCCTCGCTGGTTCCACCGTGGTAGGCGTACACATGTGACGCCACTACCACGTCACCCAGCCTGGTGGCGTCCCATAAGGCGCCTGCGACCCCGACGAACAGTACGGCTGCCGGCGAGAACTCCTGAATCGCGCGTTCGGCGATCACTGCGGCGGAATGATTTCCTTTGCTTGTCAGGCCGAGTGCGACACGGCACGACGTGCCCCGCACGGTTCCCACTTCGAACCTGGTGCCACGTTCATGGAGGTGCGCCTGCGGGCTAGCGAGCTTCTGGCGCACGGCCTGGTACTCGAGATTGAGGGCAGTGAGAATTACCACCGGGCCTGTCGACATCTATTCCTCTTCCCCGTTCGGGTTCTCTTCTGTTGCGGACGGCGTGGGTTGGATCAGCGGTGGGAACAGGACGGTTTTCGGACCGGCCCGGTACAGCCGTGCCGGTCGCCCGCCCGTGCTCCTGCGGTCCGTGCCGACGGGAATGATGAATCCCTTCGCCGCTTGGACCTTCCGGTAGAAATTGCGAGTGTCGAGTTTGGTTCCCCAGACTGCCTCGTACACCTGTTGCAGCTCTGCGATGGTGAACTCCTCCTCGCAGAACGCGGTGGCCAGCGACGAGAACTCAAGCTTGGTGCGTGCGTGTTCGATCCCGTCCGTTGCGATTCGACGGTGGTCGAAGGCGAGTTCCACCTCCCCCGACAGCACGGCTTCCGCGGGAACCCAGGAAGCATCGGTGGCGTCCGTTCCCGCAAGCGGGTCGGGTAGCCCTGGCGCGATCGCCAAGTGCGCCACGGAAATGACTCGGCCCCGGGGGTCGCGATCCGAATCTCCGTACACGGCCAACTGCTCAAGGTGTACCCAGTTGGATGCCAGAGCTGTTTCCTCGTTCAGTTCGCGGTGGGCGGCATCCAGGATCTCCTCGCGATCGTGGTTCAGGAATCCTCCGGGCAGCGCGGGCATTCCTCGGAAGGGGGCCTCGCCCCGCTCCACCACCAGCACGTGGAGACGGCCCTCCCGCAGCGTCAGGATCACGAGATCGACCGTCAGAAGTACAGGGGGTGGTGACCACGCATCGTCTTGCATGCCTCGCAAGGTACTCAGTTATTGTCAACTTCACAAGAAGGGGTGCGTGTGGTGCTTGCGGTCGCGCTCGCCTCCGCAGTTCCGATGCGAGTGATGGGGCTTCGCAGGCCGGCCGGTTGGAACCGACTCCGCCAGTGCATGGGGGATTCGGGGTTCCTGCGGCCGGTGCTGCGATACTGCCCGCATGGTGAACCGCCTGGCCGATGCCATGTCCCCGTACCTCCTCCAGCACGCCGACAACCCCGTCGACTGGTGGCCCTGGTCGCCCGAGGCGTTCGAGGAGGCCAGGAAGCGGGATGTGCCCGTCCTGCTCAGCGTCGGGTATGCCAGCTGTCACTGGTGTCACGTCATGGCCCACGAGTCGTTCGAGGACGAGACCGTGGCCGCCTACCTCAACGCGCACTTCGTGCCCGTGAAGGTCGACCGGGAGGAGCGGCCCGACGTCGACGCCGTGTACATGGAGGCCGTTCAGGCGGCCACCGGGCACGGTGGGTGGCCGATGACCGTGTTCCTCACGCCGGACGCCGAACCCTTCTACTTCGGGACCTACTTCCCGCCCGAGCCCCGGCACGGATCGCCCTCCTTCCAGCAGGTCCTGGAAGGGGTCACGGCCGCCTGGACCGACCGGCGGGACGAGGTCGCCGAGGTCGCCGGGCGGATCGTCGCCGATCTGGCGGGGCGGTCGCTGGTCCACGGTGGGGACGGGGTGCCGGGGGAATCCGAGGTGGCTCAGGCCCTGCTCGGGCTGACCCGGGAGTACGACGAGCAGCACGGCGGGTTCGGGGGCGCGCCCAAGTTCCCGCCGGCCATGGTCGTGGAGTTCCTGCTGCGGCACTACGCGCGGACCGGGGCCGAAGGGGCCCTTCAGATGGCCGCCGACACCTGTACGGCGATGGCCCGCGGCGGGATCTACGACCAGCTCGGCGGCGGGTTCGCGCGGTACTCCGTGGACCGGGAGTGGATCGTCCCGCACTTCGAGAAGATGCTCTACGACAACGCGCTGCTCTGCCGGGTGTACGCCCACCTCTGGCGGGCCACCGGGTCGGACGAGGCCCGCCGGATCGCCCTGGAGACCGCCGACTTCATGGTGCGGGAGCTGCGGACCGCCGAGGGCGGGTTCGCCTCCGCGCTGGACGCCGACAGCGAGGACGCGGACGGCCGGCATGTCGAGGGCGCCTACTACGTGTGGACGCCCGGTCAGTTGCGTGAAGTGCTGGGGGAGGACGACGCCGCCTTCGCCGCCGCCCACTTCGGGGTGACCGAGGAGGGGACCTTCGAGGAAGGTGCCTCCGTGCTGCGGCTGCCGGGGGACGCCGGACTGGTGGACGCCGCGCGCGTCACCGGCGTACGGGCCCGGCTGCTGGCGGCCCGTGACGAGCGGCCGCGCCCGGGGCGGGACGACAAAGTCGTTGCCGCCTGGAACGGGCTTGCCATCGCCGCCCTCGCCGAGACCGGCGCCTTCTTCGACCGGCCCGATCTCGTGGAGCGGGCCACCGAGGCCGCCGATCTGCTCGTCCGGGTGCATCTGGGGGAGGTCGCCCGGCTGACCCGTACCTCCAAGGACGGGCGGGCCGGGGACAACGCCGGGGTGCTGGAGGACTACGGCGATGTCGCCGAGGGATTCCTCGCGCTGGCCGCGGTGACGGGGGAGGGCGCCTGGCTGGAGTTCGCCGGGTTCCTGCTGGACATCGTGCTGGAGCAGTTCACCGGGGAGGGCGGCCAGTTGTACGACACCGCCCACGACGCCGAGCGGCTCATCCGGCGGCCCCAGGACCCGGCCGACAGCGCCACCCCGTCCGGCTGGACGGCCGCCGCGGGGGCGCTGCTCTCGTACGCCGCGTACACCGGGTCCGAGGCCCATCGCACCGCCGCCGAGGGCGCGCTCGGCGTGGTGAAGGCCCTGGGGCCCCGCGTCCCCCGGTTCGTCGGCTGGGGCCTCGCCGTGGCCGAGGCGCTGCTCGACGGGCCCCGGGAGGTCGCCGTCGCGGGACCGGTCGGCGGTGAGCTGCACCGTACGGCGCTGCTGGGGCGGGCCCCGGGTGCGGTGGTCGCGGCCGGGGAAGGGCCGGGGGCCGGGGGCGAGTTCCCGCTGCTGGTGGACCGGCCGCTGGTGGGCGGTGAGCCGACCGCGTACGTCTGCCGCCACTTCGTCTGCGACGCGCCGACGACGGACGCGGGGGAGCTGGCGGCCAAGCTGGGCGGGTGAGGGCCCGGCACATGCCACAAGGGGCCGGTCGCTTCGTGCGACCGGCCCCTCTTGTGTCACCCGAAGGCGCCTACCCGTGCTGGTACGCCACCAGCGAGATGCCCACGTAGTGCGCGATGAACGCCGCCAGCGTCAGCGAGTGGAAGACCTCGTGGAAGCCGAACCAGCGCGGCGACGGGTTCGGCTTCTTGATGCCGTAGATCACGCCGCCCGCGCTGTAGAGCACCCCGCCGACGATCACCAGGACCAGGACCGCGATGCCGCCCGTCCGCATGAAGTCCGGCAGGAAGAAGACCGCCGCCCAGCCCATCGCGATGTAGCACGGGGTGTAGAGCCAGCGCGGCGCGCCGACCCAGAAGACGCGGAACGCGATGCCCGCCGCGGCGGCCGCCCAGACCGCCCACAGCAGGGGCCGGGCCGTCGATTCGGGGAGCAGGAGCAGTGTCAGCGGGGTGTAGGTGCCCGCGATGATCAGAAAGATGTTCGCGTGGTCCAGGCGGCGCAGCACCGCCTCGCCGCGCGGCCCCCAGGTGCCGCGGTGGTAGACCGCACTGACGCCGAACAGCAGGCAGGCGCTGAGGATGTAGACCGTGCAGGCGATCCGGGCCCTCGTGCTGTCGGCCAGCGCGATCAGGGTTATCCCGGCGATCAGGACCGCCGGGAACATTCCGGCGTGCAGCCAGCCGCGCATCCGCGGCTTGACGGGGGTGGGGTCGAGTGCGACGGGGCCCGGGGTCGTGGCGGCTGCGGCGGGGTCAGTCATGACTC
This sequence comes from Streptomyces sindenensis, assembly GCF_014649035.1. Taxonomy (GTDB): domain Bacteria; phylum Actinomycetota; class Actinomycetes; order Streptomycetales; family Streptomycetaceae; genus Streptomyces; species Streptomyces sindenensis. The sequence goes on along the minus strand of NZ_BMSG01000001.1, from coordinate 357,102 downwards.
GCATGGTACCTACGCCACCGTAGGTGGCGGATACGGGGCGCAAACGAGTGGCGATGCTCACGTGTGAGGCCCCCTGGACAGATGGGCGGATCGGTCGGATGATCAAATGAGTGCAGTCGGCACCGGATGAGCGCCAGGGGATTTCGAAGGGTACGAAGCATCCGGGTCGCAGCCCCCACGGGGCCTACAGACAACTGACACCCTCAACGTAGGAGCGATCGTGGCGCGCGACATCGCGGCTCCCCTCACTGTCCCCACCCATCACCAGGAGCTGATCTCCTGGGTCGACGAGATCGCAGCCATCACCCAGCCGGACCGGGTGGTCTGGTGCGACGGCTCCGAGGCCGAGTACGAGCGCCTGTGCGGGGAGCTCGTCGCCAAGGGCACGTTCACCAAGCTGGACGAGATCAAGCGGCCCAACTCGTACTACGCCGCCTCCGACCCCACCGACGTCGCCCGCGTCGAGGACCGTACGTTCATCTGCTCCAAGGAGGAGAAGGACGCGGGGCCGACCAACCACTGGAAGGACCCCGCGGAGATGCGGGAGATCTTCACGGGGGAGAACGGTGTCTTCCGGGGGTCCATGCGCGGTCGCACCCTGTACGTCGTGCCCTTCTGCATGGGGCCCGTCGGCTCGCCGCTCTCCGCGATCGGCGTCGAGATCACCGACTCCGCGTACGTCGCCGTCGCCATGCGCACCATGACCCGCATGGGCCAGGCCGTCCTGGACGAGCTGGGCACCGACGGCTTCTTCGTGAAGGCCGTCCACACCCTCGGCGCGCCGCTGGAGGAGGGCCAGGAGGACGTCCCGTGGCCCTGCAACTCCACCAAGTACATCTCGCACTTCCCCGAGGACCGCGAGATCTGGTCGTACGGCTCCGGCTACGGCGGCAACGCCCTGCTCGGCAAGAAGTGCTACGCCCTGCGCATCGCCTCCGTCATGGCCCGCGACGAGGGCTGGCTCGCCGAGCACATGCTCATCCTGAAGCTGACGCCGCCGCGCGGTGAGGCCAAGTACGTCGCCGCCGCCTTCCCGTCGGCCTGCGGCAAGACCAACCTCGCCATGCTGGAGCCGACCATCCCCGGCTGGACCGTGGAGACCATCGGCGACGACATCGCCTGGATGCGGTTCGGCGAGGACGGCCGCCTCTACGCCATCAACCCCGAGGCCGGCTTCTTCGGCGTCGCGCCCGGCACCGGCGAGCACACCAACGCCAACGCCATGAAGACCATGTGGGGCAACTCCGTCTTCACCAATGTCGCGCTGACGGACGACGGCGACGTGTGGTGGGAGGGCATGACCGAGGAGGCGCCCGCGCACCTCACCGACTGGAAGGGCAACGACTGGACCCCCGAGTCCACCACGCCCGCCGCCCACCCCAACGCCCGCTTCACCGTCCCCGCCGGACAGTGCCCGATCATCGCGCCGGAGTGGGAGGACCCCAAGGGCGTGCCGATCTCCGCGATCCTCTTCGGCGGCCGCCGCGCCTCCGCCGTCCCGCTGGTCACCGAGTCCTTCGACTGGCAGCACGGCGTCTTCCTGGGCGCCAACGTGGCCTCCGAGAAGACCGCCGCCGCCGAGGGCAAGGTCGGCGAGCTGCGCCGCGACCCGTTCGCCATGCTGCCGTTCTGCGGTTACAACATGGGCGACTACATGAACCACTGGGTCAAGGTCGGCGCCGACAAGGACCAGGCCAAGCTGCCGAAGATCTACTACGTGAACTGGTTCCGCAAGAACGACGCGGGCAAGTTCGTGTGGCCCGGCTTCGGCGAGAACAGCCGCGTCCTGAAGTGGATCGTGGAGCGCCTGGAGGGCACGGCCGAGGGCGTCGAGAGCCCGATCGGCATCCTGCCGGCCAAGGGCGCGCTGGACGCCGAGGGCCTGGACCTCTCCGAGGCCGACCTCGACTTCCTGCTCACCGTCGACAAGGAGGTCTGGCGCGAGGAGGCCGCCCTGGTCCCCGAGCACCTGAACACCTTCGGCGACCACACGCCGAAGGAGCTGTGGGACGAGTACCACGCGCTCGTCGAGCGCCTGGGCTGATCCCGGCACACCCCACGGACCCCGCGGCCGGGTCCATCGGACATCCGCCCTGACCTGTGGGGCCGAACGATCCGCCGCGGTACGGGGCCTGTCGTCGCGCCAGTCGTCGCCGACGGCCCCGGAGGGCCTGTTCCCGACCAAGAACACCCCTCCCGGCCCCCGGAACCCCCTCACGGTTCCGGGGGCCGCCCCGTCTCCGCTTGTCCAGTTCTCGCCCGCACCGCTCCTGCGCCGCCCCGGTCCTCCAGGTACCGCGTGTGGGACCGCTGGCGCAGCTCCTCGGCCTCGCGCAACCCGTCCACCAGGGCCTGCGCCTCCCCGTGCAGCAGCGACACCTGCCGCTCCAGCTCCTCCTCCGGGGCCCGCCCGCCGGGGGCGAGCCGCGTCCACCACCGCGTCCGCAGATACGCGTCCACGGATTCCGGTACGTCCCGCCGCACCGCCCGCGCCACCACGTGCACGCCCTCCGGGTCGTCCGCCAGCGCCTCCGAGGCCCAGCCCGGCGCCAGGAGCCCGTCCAGCAGGCCGGTCAGCGCCTCCAGACGCTCCGCCGCGGCCGGCGGCGGAGCCACCTGCTCCAGGTACGCCCGCAAGGTCGCGAGGTCGGCCCGCAGCTCGTCCAGCCGGGACGACGGTTCCTCGAACGCGGGGGCGGGCGGGCGCAGCGGCGGGGCGAGCAGTGCGCCCGCCCCGTACAGCCCGCCGACCACCACCGGCCAGTACACGCCCCCGAACCCGGCGAAGGTGAGGAGGAGACCGCCGAGGGCCGCCGCGCTGCCGGTCAGATTGCGGGTCGATTCCAGATAGCCGAGGACCCGGGCCGCCACCGGCCTGCCCTTCCTCCGCGTCTCGTCACTGGTAGCCACGGATCTCCTCGAACGCGCCGTCCAGCGATCCGGGGCCCTCCTCCTTCGTCCCGTCGAAGAGCCGGCCGCCCGTCAGCGCGGCGATCGCCTCCAGCTCCGAGCGGTCGGAGTCCCCGAACACGACCGGGAACACCGGGGTGACCCGCCGGGCCTCGGGCAGCGCCCGGTAGAACGCCTCGAACTCCGCCGCCGACCGGCCGGCCGTGTTCTCACCGTCCGTCATCAGCACGATGGAGGTGAACGCGGACTCGGTGTCGGGACCCAGGTGGTCGTAGGCCGCGGCGAGCGAGGAGTAGATCGCCGTGTCCCCCTCGGCGCTCAGCGCCGCCGCGTCCGCCCGGATCGCCGCCGGGCCCGCCTTCGGGTCCGCCGGGTCGACGGTGTGCGTACGGACCTGCTTGACGGCCGACCCGAACGGCAGCAGCGTCACCTGCTCGCGCTCCCGGAAGTGGCCGGTCAGCCCGTTCAGCGCGGACTTCAGCTGCGCGAGGCGCCGGCCCTTCATCGACCCGGAGGTGTCCAGGACGTACACGGTCCGCGAAGGGCGTCGCAGGCGGTGTTCGTACGAGGACAGCAGCCCGTCCGCCACCGATCGCGAACCGGGGAACGGCAGTTCGCGGCGCTGCTCGGGCGCGAGCGGGTCGGCGGGACGCGCGGCGGCGACGACCGGGCGGCGCAGCGTCCGCGCGGTGATCTCCCGCTGCACGGCGGTGGACCGGAAGTGCTCGGTCAGCGTCCGCACGGCGTCCCGGGCCTCCGGCGTGGCGCCGGTGAGCGCGCTCAGCGGGTAGTCGGCGGTCACGACCCCGTCGCGCGGGCGGATCACGGTCAGCCCGGCGTCGTCGTCCCGGTTCAGCGACAGCAGCACCGACTCGTAGTTGATCAGCGCGTCCACGGTGGAGCGCCGGGCGTACGCCGAGGCCAGCCACCCCGAGGAACCGGAGGTCAGCCGCTGCCCCGCGAAGAACTCCCGCAGTTTCGGCCCGGCCCTGCGGACATCGTCGTCGGTGAGCGCCGCCTGGGCGCCGGAGAGCCCGGAGGCGATGGAGATCAGCGCGGAGAAACCGGAGTTGGAGCGGTTCGGGTCGGTCATCCCGTACGTCAGGTCTCCGGCCGCGACCGCCCGGTGGACCTGCGCCCAGCTGACCGAAGCGGCGTCCCAGCCGAGCCGCCGCATCGTCGCGGGCCGTACCCCGAGGGCGACCGGGGACGCCATCAGCGGGGTCTCCGAAGCGATCCGCCCGGCGGCCTCCGGGTCGAGGCGCAGGTAGTCGTTGGACGACAGCCACACCGCGTCGAACGCCCCGTCCGCCCTGCCGGACGCCAGGCGTTCGACGGCGTCCAGCGTGCCCGCCCAGGTGGGCCGCACGGTGATCCCGGTCGCCTTCCGCGCCTCCTCCAACAGGGCTTTCATGTCGCTGAGTTCACTGGAGGCCAGGACGCGCAGCGTGCCCGTGCGGGCCCGCCCGTCGTCGGAGCGGCCCGGCCCGGAGCCCCGCCCGTCACCCCCGTCGGACGTACAGGCGGCGAGCGGGAGCAGCAGGGCGGCGGCCAGCAGCGGGAGAAGTACGCGGCGGGCGTACGGCGGCCGACGGGCGTGGGGCGGTCGGCGGTCTCTCACGAGCGGCCCCCGTCCAGCGTCACGTCGGCCGCGCGGACCCGTTCCAGCCGGCTCCCGGCCTCGTGGAGTTCGGCGGTCAGCGACGCCACGGTGGCGGCCATGGTCTCGGTCGCCCGCGCCTTGTACGTGTCGATGGCGTCGAGCGTGGCGTAGATCTGGCCGAACGCCGTCCGCAGGGTCTCGGCCCCGACCGCCGGGTCGGCCGCGATGCGCTGGATCTCCCCGCTCTGGGTGGCGAGCATCTCCGCGTTGCCCCGGATCAGGTCCTCGGTGGTGGTACGCAGCACCCGCACCTGCTCGGTCACCCGGCGCTGGTTCTCCAGCGCCGAGGAGAGCATCACCGCGATCCGCAGCGCGGAGACGGTGGTGGTGGCCGCCCGGTCGACGCCCTTGATCAGCTCGTCGTTGTTGCGCCGTACGACGTCCATCGCCAGGTACCCCTGGGCGCAGACCGCGATCTGGGTCAGCAGATCCTGGTGCTTCTGCCGTACGGGAAAGAGGACGTCGGCCCGCAGCGCGTCCGCCCGCACCGGGTCGCCCGCATCCCCGGCCTCCGCGACGCGCCGCTCCACGACGTCGGCGAGGGCCGCGGTGAGGACCTCGTACTCCTGCAACTTCCCCATGGTGTCCCACAGGCGGGTGCGTTCGGTGTGCAACACCGCGTTGTCGCGCCGCAGTTCGTCCTGCCCGCTACGGAGCGAGCCGACGATCCGGTCGAGGGTGTCCCTGGCGGAGGCGTACCTCGCGACATGGTCGCGCAGTCGGCGTCCGCCCGGCAGCCGCGACAGCAGCCGGCGCGCCCCGCGCCCCTGGGTGTCCCGCGGGTCGAGGTCCTCCACCGTGCGGCGCAGCTCGACCAGCGAGGAGCCCACCCGGGCCGGGGCGTCGCCCTCGCCGGAGGCCAGCGAGCGGACGGTGCGGTCCAGCATCCGGTTGGACTGCTGGGCGGCGCCCCGGATGTCGCCGTGCCCGAGCGCGGCGATCTCGGCGACCCGGGCGCCGAACTCGGGGGAGCGGGCGTCGAGTCCGGCGAGCCCGTCGACGTACTCCTCGGCTCGCCGCAGCATGTCGGCGCGCACGTCCTCCGCGACCGGGACGAGCCCGGTCGCCTGCTCGGCCCGGACGGGGGCGACGGGTGCGGGCGGGGTGAGCACGAGCGGGGTGGTCGGCGGGTCGTGGGGCCGTCGGGGGTCCGGGGGCCCGGGGTGCTGTGGGCCGGTGTTCCGAGGCCCGGTGTGCTGGGTCATGGCGGAGGTCTCCTGACTGCGAGGGCTGGGCTGTGGGCCGGCCGGGGGCGTCGTCAGCCGCGGGCCCGCCGTGCCATCGAGCGCAGCAGCTCCGCGGTGGGCACGGGCGCCTGGCGCACGCCGGTCAGCCGCTGGTCGATGTAGGCGGTGTGGCCGGCCGTGGCGGCGGTGAACTCGGCCGCGGCGCCCTGCGGCCGGAAGCCGTGCCGTACCGCCAGCTTCCGCAGCCCGGGGTCGGTGGACAGCAGCTCGCCCAGCTCGCGGCCGTGATCGGTCAGCGGTACGAGGGTGTGGTCGCTGGAGACCGTGGTGTCGGGGTAGAGGACGACGAGGTCGCCGACCTCCTGTCGCTGACCGTTCATCAGGAGGGAGGCCACCTGTGACTCGTAGACCAGCACGAGAGGATTGCCGACCCCGCTGATGAAGTCGCGGAACGGCGCGTCGCTGCTGGTCTGCTGCGCGCCCTGCACCTGGACGAGCTTGCGCAGCAGGGGCGCCGTGCGCTCCACCGCCTTCGCGTCCGTGGCCACCCGGCCGCCGTCGGCGGCGTACGAGGCGGCGGCGAGGTAGAGCGCGCCGGAGTTGGACGTGACGGGATCGGTGCTCGTGATGAACACCGTGCCGCTCAACTCGGCATGTCCGGAAGCTCCCTTGAGCTGCTGCCAGGTGCGGTCGTCCTCGGCCGCCGCCAGGTAGGGGCCCATGAGCAGCGTCCCCTGCGTGGCCCACTTGGACCCGCCGCCCGGCCCGTCCGCGCCGCCGGGCCCGTCGGTCGCTTCCGGCGCGCCCGTCCGCAGCCGGGCGAGGCCGTTGGCCGCCAGGACCTCGGCGGCGTTGCGGTGGGCCACCACGACGAGCGGTGAGTAGAACGGCCGCAGCGGGCCGCCGCGGGTCTCGGCGCTCCGGCTCAGCTCATCGGCCGGGGCCTTGGAGCCGGGGAAGGCGAAGTCGTAACCCTTCAGGGGCAGTCGGTCCATCGCCCAGGATCCGGAGGTCTCCGTCCGGACGGTGAACCCGTGGGCCGCGAGGGCCTTCACGGTGTCGGGGTCGGCGAAGAACTCGGCCTTCTCCGATCCGATCACCCCGCGCACGGTCTTCGCGGCCGTGCCGCTGTCCCCGCCGGCCCCGCTGTCACGGCCCAGGGCGACGGCCGCTGCCACACCGGCGATCAGGAAGACCGCCAGGACGATTCCCACGATGCGTCTCACCCGTGCAGCGTGCTCGCGGAAACCCACATTCCGGGCCGAGTCGGGTGGACGGCAGATGAAGGAGCCATCCCAGAACGCAACGGACCGGCGGCGGGGCGGTGGCGGGCCGGCGGCGGGCGCGGAGCCTCCGGGATCCGTGGCACCCGGTCCGCACGCCGCCGAGGCGCGCGGACCGGGGCCGTCAGTGGGCGCCGACCAGCCGCGCGGAGGAGGCGGGGTCGGCGAGGGCGGCGAGGGCCGCGGTGTGGGCGTCCATCCGCTCGGCGGAGAGGATGGCGGCGGTCGTGTCGGCGCGGGACGCGGCCACCAGCAGGGCCCGGCCCGCGAGGGTGTGGGCGCGGCGGTGGAGGTTCGCGGGGGCGGCGGCGGTCAGCCCGGCGTGCCGGGCGGGCGGGGCGCCGCGCAGCCGGGCCACCTGCTCGGCGATACGGTCACCCGCGGCGCCCAGGCCCAGCTCGTCGGTGACCGCGAGGAGGGCGGCCAGGTGCCCGGCGAGCTGGATGTCCAGCTCCTCCTCACGGCTGCGGTGCGGAAAGTCCGCGTCGTCGGCCGGGCTGTGGACCGAGGGGCTGCGGATCGGCTCGTACATGGATGGCCTCCCGAGGGTGCGTGCGACCATCCTACATTGGAACGAGTCTAAAGTTGTCCATGGTCCGGAAGCGTGATCGGTCTACGGCTGTCCGTAACCGTCCAGGAAGGTGCCGATCCGGGTCACCGCGTCGGTCAGGTCCTCGACCGTCGGCAGCGTGACGATCCGGAAGTGATCGGGCTCGGGCCAGTTGAACCCGGTGCCCTGCACGACCATGATCTTCTCGGCCCGCAGCAGGTCGAGCACCATCTGCCGGTCGTCCTTGATCTTGTAGACCTTGGGGTCGAGCCGGGGGAAGAGGTACAGCGCACCCTTCGGCTTGACGCACGTCACCCCGGGGATCGAGGTCAGCAGGTCGTACGCCGTGTTCCGCTGCTCCAGGATCCGGCCGCCGGGCAGCACCAGGTCCTCGATCGACTGCCGTCCGCCGAGCGCGGTGGCCACCGCGTGCTGCGAGGGCATGTTGGCGCAGAGCCGCATGTTGGCGAGGATCGTCAGCCCCTCGATGTACGAGGTGGCGTGCGCCTTCGGGCCGCAGACGGCCATCCAGCCGGAGCGGTAGCCGGCCACCCGGTAGTTCTTGGAGAGCCCGTTGAAGGTCAGCACCATGAGGTCCGGGGCGAGGGCCGCCGTCGGGGTGTGGGTCGCGCCGTCGTAGAGGATCCGGTCGTAGATCTCGTCGGAGCAGACGATCAGGTTGTGCCGCCGGGCGATCTCGGTGAGACCGCGCAGCATTTCGTCGTCGTACACCGCGCCGGTCGGGTTGTTCGGGTTGATGATCACCAGGGCTTTGGTGCGGTCGGTGATCTTCCGCTCGATGTCCGCGAGGTCCGGCATCCAGTCGGACTGCTCGTCGCACCGGTAGTGCACGGCCGTCCCGCCCGCCAGCGAGACCGAGGCGGTCCACAGCGGGTAGTCGGGAGCCGGTACGAGCACCTCGTCGCCGTCGTCCAGCAGCGCCTGCATCGACATCTGGATCAGCTCGGAGACGCCGTTGCCCAGGTAGATGTCCTCGACGTCGAGCTCGATGCCCTTGGTCTGGTAGTGCTGCATCACCGCGCGGCGCGCGGACAGCAGGCCCTTCGCGTCGCCGTAGCCGTGCGCGCCCGCGACGTTGCGCAGGATGTCCTCGAGGATCTCCGGCGGGCACTCGAACCCGAACGCGGCCGGGTTGCCCGTGTTCAGCTTGAGGATGCGCTGACCGGCCGCTTCCAGCCGCATCGCCTCCTCCAGCACGGGGCCCCGGATCTCGTAACAGACATTGGCGAGCTTCGTGGACTGGATGACCTGCATGTCCGCGAGCTTACGGCGGCGTTTCGCGGGGTGCGCGGGGATTGGTCCCGGCGTACTCCCTCCGGGGCGTGCCCCCGTCCCGCTCCGTCTTCCATCGCCATGCCCGCCGCCGCCCCGGACCGTGGGATCGCCCGGTCGGGGCGGCGTCGCGGCTTGGAAAGGGGGCGTGGGCGGCCGGGACGGTGAGATGCGCCACGCGGGGGCCGCACGGCCCCCGGCGGGCGAGGGCGCGCCCCGCCGGGGGCCGTGCGGCCGGGGGGCTGACCGCCCGGCGCCGTCACTCCGGCAGCCGGGTGCCCTCCGGGAGCCGGATGCCGAAGTCGTCCGCCAGGACCCGCAGCGCCTCGTCGCCGTCCTTCAGCGTCCGCTCCTTGACCGTGCCGTCGTCGGCCGTCTCCACCAGGTCCAGTCCGGCCAGCAGCAGGTGCGAGTCGGGCCGGGTGCGCTGCGCGTACACCGCCTGCCGGAACGGCGAGCGCGGATGCGTCGCGATGTGCCAGTTGATCACCTCGTAGTCCGGCGCCTCGAACGGCTCCAGGGTGAACGCGTACTGCGCCTCCCACGCGCCGCCCTTCTCCGCCCGGAGCTCCCACATCGGCAGCGGGCCGTCGTGGGCGATGTGGACGAGCCGGTGGTGACGCGGGCCGTCGAACAGCTCGGCGTCCTCCACCAGCGGGATCGGCTCCATCAGGGCGCCGGTCGCCCCGAAGCCGACGTCCGCCAGATACGGGTGCGGCTCCCCCTCCACGTCCACCTTCATCAGCATGTGCGTGCGCGGCCGGATGTCGCCCGGCGCCGCGCCCAGCACCACGCGGGCGACCAGCAGCGTCACGGGGAAGCCGAGCTGCCGCAGGACGGTGGAGAACAGGGTGTTGTGCTCGTAGCAGTAGCCGCCGCGCTCGCTGCGCACGAGCTTCGCCTCCAGGTCGTCGAGCGCCAACGACGGGGCCGAGCCGAGAACGGCGTCCAGGTTCTCGAACGGGATGCCGGACAGATGTGCCCGGTGCAGGGACCGCAGCACCTCCAGGGTGGGGCGGGGCTCCCCGGTCCAGCCGATGCGGGCGAAGTACGCGTCGAGGTCGAGTGTCATACGCCGACCGTACGCAGCCGGGGCGCGGGCGCGCCTCCGGCTGCGGTCCGAGGTGCGATTCCGGAGGGCCTCGGTCGCTGGACCGAGGCCCTGGGCCGGGGCTTTGGGACGGGGCTTTGGGGCGGGGCCTCGGATCGGGGTCCCGGTCCAGGGCCTTGGGCGGGGGCCCTCCCGGACCCGGCGGCTCAGATCCTGCTCAACTCCGGTGAGAGCCGGCCCGGGCCGGGTAGCGGTGGATCATGAGCCTGTTCCGGAAGCCCCAGCCCCTCGCCGTTCTCGTCGTCCGCGACGCCCCCGATGTCGTCGCCGCACTGCGCAGTGCGCTGGAGACCGCCCCGGACGCCGAGCGCCCCGGACTGGAGCGGGCCCTCGCGCTGGCGGAGCGGTCCGCCGGGCGCCCGGACGCGGAGCTGCGCGGCCGGTGGGTGCGAGGGCGGCTGGATGCCGCCGGGTACGAGGGCCCGGCGGATGCCGTGGAGGCCATCAAGGTCCTACGCCAGGCTGAGCCCGGACTGACGCTGCTCCAGGCCGTGACGTACGCGAAGGAGACCGCGGCGTTCGAAGGCTGACGCGGAGGGGCACCGGCACGCTCGGTCCGCCCCGGCACCCGACGCGGACCGTCACATGCCGGTCATCGCCCCCGTCGAGGCGATCAGCAGCGCCGTGCCGACGCCCTGCTCCTCCGCCGTACGGAGCAGCGCCGCGTCCCCCGCCGCCGCCACGGCCGCGCTGGTCGGGTCCTCGGGCGCGGGCCCGCCCGCGTACCCCGCCGTCGCCGGGGCCATCGCCGTGAGCCAGTCGGCCAGCAGGGCGCCGAAAGCGTCTCGGTCGATCCCCGCGTCCGCCACCAGCGCGGCCGCGTGCCGGGCCCCGGCGAACATGGCGGTCATCGCACTGAGCAGCGCCACGTCGTGGAGTGCGGCGAAGCCGGGGTCGGCGCCGACGTACCGGGTGGCGGCGGGCACGGCCAGCGTCTCGCGGTGGGCGTCGAAGACCTCGCGGGAGCCGCTGTAGAAGACGTAACCCCCGGCCTCCGGCACCCCGATCATCGGCGGTACGGCCATGATCCCGCCGTCCAGGAAACGGGCACCGCGCTCGTTCGCCCGGGCCGCGCGGGTCCGCGACTCGGCCGGGGTGGAGGTCGTGAGGTCGACCAGGTCCTTGCCCGTGAGGTCGGCCTCCGCCAGCGCCTCGCGGACCGAGGCGTCGTCCAGCAGGCAGGTCACGACGAGCGGGCTCGCGGCCACCGCCTCGGCCGCCGTCGCCGCCACCCGTGCCCCGGCGGCGGCGAGTTCGGCGGTCTTCCCGGGGCTGCGGTTCCACACGGTCAGGGGGTGCCCGGCGGCGAGCCAGGTGCGGGCGAGCGCGGCGCCCATCGCGCCGAGGCCGAGCAGGGTGAGAGGGGCGGGCGTGGCGGAGGCAACAGTGTTGTCGGACATGCCGATTAGGCTGGTCGAAGGCTCCGACGGCTACAAGTACGCACTGTGAAGTGGGTGGTTACCTCATGGACAGCGACCGGTCGGGGAGGGCGGCGCGGGAGATGGCGGGTGCACGGGAAAGGGCGGCTGCACGGGGGATGGCGGGTGGACGGCTGATGACAGGGGGACGGGCGATGGCGGACGGTCAGGCGATGACGGACGGACGCGCGATGACGGACGGACGGGCGATGAAGCGGATCGTGCGGCGGCCGGGGGCGTTCGTCTGCGGGATCGACGCGGCGATGGATGTCATCGGCGGCAAGTGGAAGGTGCTCATCCTGTGGGCGCTGAACGAGAAGACCTGCCGCTTCGGTGAGCTGCGGCGGGCCGTGCCCGGGGTGACCGAGAAGGTGCTCAGCTCCCATCTCAAGGAGCTGGAGGACGACGGCATCGTGCACCGCGAGGTGTATGCCGAGGTGCCGCCGCGCGTGGAGTATTCGCTCACCCCGCTGGGGTTCTCGCTGAACGCGGCGCTGGAGCCGCTGGGTGCGTGGGGCCGTGACCACATCTACCGGGGCGCGGAGGAGCCCGGGACGGAGGCCGCCGCCGAGCCCGTGGCGGGGCCGGGACTGCGGTAGCCGTGGCGGCGGCCGGAATCGACCTCTTGTGACGGCCTGACATCTGCGCCAACATGCGCATGTCAAAAGCCGGAAGATCTCCGGCCCTTGGCATCACTGGAGGTACCCCCCACATGAACAAGCCTCTCGTCGGTGCGTTTCTTGCTGCCCTGCTCCTGGGAGCGGGCGTCGCGCCCGCCGTCGCAGCCGATCCCGCACAGCAGGCAAAGGAAGCCGCGCCCAAGGCCGGCCCCGCGGCGAAGGCGGTGACCTTCGCCGGGACCGTCGCGCTCAGCAACTGTTCGGGCTCCGTCGTCCGCGCCCCCGACGCCGCCCCCACCGACCCCGCCCTCGTGCTCTCCAACGGGCACTGCCTGGAGACCGGCTTCCCGGGACCCGGCGAGGTCGTCGTCGACCGGCCGTCCTCCCGGACGTTCACCCTGCTCAACGCCTCGGGCCGGGGTGTCGGCACCCTGAGGGCCGGCAAGATCGCGTACGGCACCATGACCGACACCGATCTCTCGCTCTACGAACTCACCAGCACCTACCAGCAGATCGAGGACAGGTACGGCATCCGGGCGCTGGAGCTGGAGACCGCCCACCCGACGGCGGGCACCGCCATCACGGTCGCCTCCGGCTACTGGAAGCGCACCTACAGCTGTGACATCGACGGCTTCGTCCACCAGCTCAAGGAAGGCCGGTGGACCTGGAGGGACTCGGTCCGCTACACCCCGGAGTGCCGGACCATCGGCGGCACGTCCGGCTCGCCGGTGATCGACGACGCCACCGGCAAGGTGGTCGCCGTCAACAACACCGGCAACGAGAGCGGCCAGGAGTGCACGGACAACAACCCGTGCGAGGTCGACGAGAACGGCAACGTGACCGTCCGCGAGGGCATCAACTACGCCCAGCAGACGTACAACATGGTCCCGTGCATCGGGGCCGGCAGCAGGATCGACCTCGACCGTGAGGGCTGCGCGCTGCCCAAGCCGTAGCCGCCTGGAGCCGCATGGGCGCGCCGGGCGGTCCTGGCCTCGGTCAGGGCCGCCCGGCGCGCGCCGCCTCGATCCCGTCCAGCAGCACCCCGAGCCCCACCCGGAAGGTCTCACGGGCCTCCCGCTCCGGATACGGCACCGCGTCGACGCCTTCGGGCACGGCTCCCGGACGCGGCTCCACCGGCCCCTCCGCCTCCAGGCGGCTCACCGCGGGGAAGCGCTCCGCGAAGTCGGGGACCAGCTCCAGCAGGGCCGCCGAGCGCTCCGCCCACCACTCCTCGTCGGAGCTCCCCGTGGCCGCCGCGGCCAGCCGGGCGTCGGCCACCGCCTGCGCCGAACCCCGAACCAGCGGGAACAGGGTCCCCACCAGCCGCCGCACCACCCCGGCCGGCAGGCCCGTCGCGCGCAACAGGGCCACCAGCGTGTCCAGGCCCGCGTACTCGTGCGGCCCCAGCACCGGGCGCGCCTGCGAGACCTGGAGCACCCACGGGTGGCGTACGTAGAACTCCAGGACCTCCCCGGCCCAGGCGGTGAGTGGCGCCCGCCAGTCGTCCGGGCCCGACTCCGGGTACGCGGTGGGCAGTTCGGCGTGGACGGCGTCGTACATCAGGTCCAGCAGCTCGCTCTTGCCGGGGACGTAGGTGTAGAGCGCCATCGCCGTGCGTCCGAGCCGGTCGCCGACCGCGCGCATCGACAGGGCCGCCATCCCCTCCTCGTCCGCCAGCGCCACGGCCGCCGCGACGATCGCGTCCACGCTCAGCCGGGGCTTGGGCCCCGGGCCGCCGCGCGTCGGCGGCGGGGCGTCCGAACGCCACAGGAGGGAGAGGGAACGGCGCGGATCGCCCTGTCCGGCGAAGACCACCACGTGCGACTCCTTACGGCGTAAAGTAACGTCCGGCGGGTAATTCATTACGCCGTAAGGTATCAACCTCCACAGGAAGAGGGGTCGGGTCGCGATGGGTCAGGCTGTGCCGGTCACGTACGTACGGGTCGTGGACATCGAACGGGTCACCCCCGGGACGGCCAGGATCGGCTTCACCGCCGACGCACTTCCCGGGCTCCTGGAGGACCGCCCCGACCAGCAGATGAAGCTCTGTCTGCCGCGCGCCGGACAGGTCGCGCCCCCGCTGCCGGAGCGGGAGGCCGAGGACCCGTACGGCATGCGCTGGTACGAGGCGTACCTCGCGATCCCGGAGGCGGAGCGGCCCTGGATGCGCAGCTTCACCGTCCGCTCCTACGACCGCGAACGCAACGTGATGGCCGTCGACTTCGTGCTGCACGGCGACGGCGGCCCCGCCTCCCGCTGGGGAGCGGCGGCCCGGGTCGGCGACGTCCTCGGCATGGTCGGCCCGTCCTCCCTCTACGCCCGTCCCCTGCCCGCCGCCCGCCGTATGCTCCTCGCCGGGGACGAGACCGCGCTCCCGGCCATCGCCACGGTGCTGGAGGCGCTCCCGGCCGGGACCGGGGCTGTCGTGTACGCCGAGGTCGCGGACGCGGCGGAGGAACGGGAACTGCCGGCCGCGGCGGGCGGGGCCGAGGTCCGCTGGGTGCACCGCGAGCGGGGCGGCTCGCTGGTGGACGCCGTACGGGACGCCGGGGCGGACCTCGACGGGGTGGACGCCGCCTGGGTGGCGGGCGAGGCGTCCGTGGTCCGCGCGCTCCGCCGCCACCTGGTCGAGGACCGCGAACTCGCCAAGACCGCAGTTGAGTTCAGCGGCTACTGGCGGCGCTCGCTCACCCAGGACGACGCCCCCACCGAGGAGGACCTCGCCTGGGCGGCGGAGCGGGCTTCGGAGGCTTCGGAGGCTTCGTAGGGGCCTCGGGTGGCGGGCGCCTCGTGGGCTCAGCCCGTCGTGGCTCCCGCTCCCCGGACCGCCCGGCCCGCCAGGACCGGCGTGCGCTTGCCGTCCTCGATGACGAAGCGGCCGTCGATCAGGACGTGCGGGATGCCCACCGGCAGCGTGCGCGGCTCCTCGAACGTGGAGCCCGCCGCCACCGTCTTCGGGTCGAACAGCACCAGGTCCGCGCGGTAGCCCTCGCGCACCAGGCCCCGGTTCGCGAGCCGCAGCCGGGCGGCCGGGCGCGAGGTCAGATGGGCGACGCACTCCTCCAGCGACAGGATCCCCAACTCCCGGGCGTACCGGCCCAGGTACTGCGGGAACGTGCCGTACGCCCTCGGGTGCGGCTTGTCGCCCTGAAGGATGCCGTCGCTGCCGCCGGTGTGCACCGGGTGGCGCATGATCTGCCGGACGTTCTCCTCGTGCCCCACATGCTGGAGGATCGTCGTCCCGAGCCGGTCCTCGGTCAGCAGCCGCCGCGCGGTCACCCAGGGCTCCTCGCCCCGCAGCCGTGCCGACTCCTCGACCGTACGGCCCACGTACTCGCCCAGGTGCGGCGCGCTCACGCCGGAGATCTCGATGGTGTCCCACTCGATCGGCACCCCGTGGCAGCCGTCCGAGCCCAGCACCTCCAGATGGTGCCGGATCCTCTCCGCGCTCGCCGGGTCCGCGATCCGGGTGAGCACCGACTCCGGCCCTCCCTCGCTCGCCCAGCTCGGCAGCATCGCCACCAGTGTGGTGCAGCCGGGGGTGTACGGGTAGGTGTCGAGCGAGATGTCGGACCCGGCGGCCAGCGCGCCGTCCAGGAGGGCCAGGAGGTCCGGCGCCCTGCCCTTGTTGACGCCGAAGTTCATGGTGGCGTGGGCGAGATGGAGGGCGCAGCCGGCGTGGTGCGTCAGCCGGACCATCTCTTCGTACGCTTCGAGCGCGCCGGCCCCGTAACTGCGGTGGTGCGGGCAGTAGTAGCCGCCGTGGCGGGCCACCACCCGGCACAGTTCGGTGAGTTCGGCGTCGTCCGCGTACATCCCGGGGGTGTAGGTCAGCCCGGACGACATGCCGACGGCGCCCTCGCGCATGCCCTGGTCCACCAGCTCCCGCATCCGGACCAGTTCGGCCTCGGTGGCGGGCCGGTCGTCCCAGCCGACCGCGTACATCCGGACCGTGCCCTGCGGGATCAGATAGGCGGCGTTGACCGCGATGCCCTGCCCGCCGAAGTTGCGGTCCAGGCGGTCCAGATATCCGCCGACCGTACGCCAGTCGAAGTCGATGTCGCTCCCGTCGCCGTTCCAGCCGGTGATGGAGCGGCGGACCTCGGCGAGCGTGCGGTCGTCGACGGGGGCGTACGACATCCCGTCCTGGCCCAGCACTTCCAGGGTGACCCCCTGCGCCGCCTTCGCGCTGTGGTCCGGGTCGCGCAGCAGCGCCAGATCGCTGTGGGCGTGCATGTCGATGAAGCCGGGGGCGAGCGCGAGGCCGTCCGCGTCCACGGTCCGGGCGGCGGTGGGCCGGGGGCCGGGGGTGCCCTCGGGGTGGATCTCGGCTATGCGGCCGCCGTCGAGGGCCACATCGGCGCGGTAGGAGGGCTCGCCGGTGCCGTCGACGACGAGCGCGTCACGCAGGACCAGGTCCATGGGTGGCCTTTCGGGGCAGGAGGGAAGAGGGGACCGCTCAGAAGAACGTGCGGATGTAGTCGGTGACCGTGCCGTCCGCCTCGACCAGCGGGATCAGCTGCCACTTGTCGAAGCTGGTGCAGGGGTGCGAGAGGCCCATGCCGACCCAGTCGCCCACCTCCAGTCCGGCCCCTTCCTCCGTGCGCAGCCAGGTGTGCTGGTCGGAGAGACCGGTGACCTTCACCCCGGTGGCGGGCCGCACCGAGCCGTCCCGGCCGGAGCGGACCACCTGCGCCTCGGGCAGATCGAGGTCGTACGCCGCGTCCCGCTTGCCCGCGTTCAGGAACGCCTGCTCGCCGGTCGGTCGGGAGACGACCTGCGCCCAGAGCCGGAAGGCGGGCTCCAGGGCCCCCTCCTCGGGGACGCGGTTGAAGGGGGTGAGGTGCTTGTAGTGCCCGTCGTCGTGCGAGACGTACGCGCCGGAGCGCAGCAACTTCAGCACCGGCAGGCTCAGTTCGGGGATCTCGGCGAAGACGTCCGCGACCGCGTCGAACCAGGCGCTGCCACCCGCGCTGATCACGATCTCCTCGGCCCCGGCGAACCGCTTCTCGGCGTCGAAGGCGGCCGCGAGCCCGACGAGCCGCCGCAGCCAGGCCCGTACCCGCTCGGGGCCGGCGTCCGGCACCTCGCCCTCGTACCCGGCGACTCCCACCAGGCGCAGGGAACCTGCCGCCGCCACCGCGTCGGCCACGGCCGCGCAGTCGGCCTCCGTGCGGGCCCCGGTGCGCGCGCCCTCGCCCGCGCCCAGCTCGACGACCACGTCGACCGGACGGGTGGCGCCCGCGGCGCCGAGGGCCTCGTCCATCAGCTCGACGCCGCGCACGGAGTCGACGTAACAGACGAAGCGGAACGACGGGTCGGCCGTCATCTCGCCGGCCAGCCAGCGCAGGGCGACCGGGTCGACCAGTTCGTTGGCGAGGAAGATCCGTGCGATCCCGAACGCCCGGTAGACCCGCGCCTGGTGCGGCACGGCGGCCGTGATGCCCCACGCGCCGCGCTCCAGCTGGTCCACGAAGAGCCGCGGGGACATGGACGTCTTGCCGTGCGGGGCGAACGCGAGGCCGTGGCGCTCGGCGTACGTCTCCAGGAGGTCGAGGTTGTGGGCCACCGACTCGGCGGAGAGCGCGAGCACGGGGGTGGTGAACCCGCCGGTGAAGAGGTTGCGGCGCTCGGCGGCGAGCGCCCCGACGGTCAGGCCCTCCGCGTCCGGCGGCAGCGCCTTGAAGCGGTGGTCGACGCGCTCGTCGGCGAGGGAGGCCGTGAGGGACGCGGCGCGGTCGGTGGGGCTTTCGGCTGCCAAGGGGAGCTCCTCGAAGTTTGTTGCAACATATGCAACACCCATTGCGTATATCGCTCAACGCTGTCTAACATCCGAGCCGATGCCCGGTCAATGGTGACCACCGGCCCGCACGCCGATCAGCGAGGAGCCCCCAGTGCCCGGACCCGCAGCAGGGACGGCCGTCGCCGCCACGACCACCGATGTCGTCTGTCTCGGTGAGTCCATGGTGACGTTCCTGCCCTCGCAGCCCGGCCGCCTCGCCGACGTGCCCTCCTTCGGGCGCGGGATCGGCGGGGCCGAGTCCAATGTGGCCTGTGCGCTCGCCGCCGCCGGGCACCGGGCGGCCTGGGTCGGCCGGGTCGGCGCGGACGGGTTCGGCGACCACCTCGTCGAGACGATCGGGTCGTACGGGGTCGACACGTCGGCGGTCCGCCGCGATCCGGTCCGGCCGACCGGCATCTACTTCCGCACGGCCTCGGACCGGGGGACCGACACGCACGAGGTCGCCTACTACCGGGCCGGGTCGGCGGCGTCCGCGATGTCACCGGCGAACCTGCCGTACGAGGAGCTGTTCGCGGGCCGTGTCCTGCATCTGTCCGGGATCACGGCGGCGCTGTCCGGCGACTGCCTGGCGCTGCTGCGGGAGCTGACGGCCGCGCGGCCGGGGCGCCCGCTGGTGTCGTTCGACGTGAACCACCGGCCGCATCTGTGGCGGGGCGGCCCGGCCGACGCGGACGCCTCGGTGCTGCTGGAGCTGGCTCGTCGCTGTGACCTGGTGTTCGTGGGGGAGGACGAGGCGGAGGAGGCGTGGGGGATCGTGGGCGCGGAGGCGATCCGGGCGGCGGTTCCGGAGCCGGACGTGCTCGTGGTGAAGCGGGGGAGTGCGGGCGCGACGGTGTTCGCCACGGGGGTCAGCCCCGGGCCTCGCTCCCGGAGCGCCGGAGGGGCTGAGGATGCCACCGGGCTCCGCTCCCCGAGCGTCGGAGGGGCTGGAAACGCCCCGGGCGCACGCTCCACGGAGGGCGGAGGGGCTGAGGACGCCTCCGGGCTCCGCTCTCCGAGTGCCGGAAGGGCTGAAGACGCCGCCGAACCCCGCTCCCCGCACGCCGGAGGGGATGAGGATGCCGAAGGCGCAGGCCCCGACACCGTCACCCACGTCCCCGCCTTCCACGTCGATGTCGTCGCCGCCGTCGGCGCGGGCGACGCCTTCGCCGCCGGATTCCTCTCCGCCACCCTGCGCGGGCTGCCCGTCCGCGACCGCGCCCGGCACGGGCACCTCATGGCCGCCGCCGTCCTCACCGTCCCCGGCGACCTCACCGAACCGCCCGCCCGCGACCACGCCGACCGCCTCGTCGCCCTCGACGACGACGCCTGGGGGAGACTTCGTCTCGGCCCCGGCTGGACCGCAGCCGACCGGGCTTCCGAGGAGGTACGCACACCATGAGCCAGACCGTCGACCGGGCACTGAGCATCCTGCCGCTGCTCGCCCAGGGACCCGCCGACCTCGGCCAGGTCGCCGAGCGGCTCGGCGTCCACAAGTCCACGGCGCTGCGCCTGCTGCGGACGCTCCACGAGCACGGCCTCGTCTACCGCCAGGAGGACCAGCGCTACCGCCTCGGCGCCCGGCTGTTCGCCCTCGCGCAGGAGGCCGTGGAGAACCTCGACGTACGCGAGATCGCCCACCCCCACCTGGTCGCGCTCAACGACCGGTGCGGGCACACCGTCCACCTCGCCGTGTACGAGGAGCAGGAAGTCCTCTACATCGACAAGGTCGAGAGCCGCTATCCGGTCCGGATGTACTCCCGGATCGGGAAGCCCGTCGCGATCACCGTCGCGGCCGTCGCCAAGCTGCTGCTGGCCGACCTCACCGAGCCCGAACGGCGCGCGATCGCCGAGAAGCTCGACTACCCCATGTACACGTCCCGTTCGACGCCCGACGCCGCCGCCTTCCTCAAGGAGCTGGCCGTCGTCCGCGAACAGGGCTGGGCCACCGACCTCGGTGGCCACGAGGAGTCCATCAACTGCATCGGCGCCCCCATCCGCGGTGCGGACGGGCGGGTCGTCGCGGCCATGTCGGTGTCCGCACCGAACGTGGTCGTCACGGCCGAGGAACTCCTCACCCTGCTCCCGCTGGTCCGGCGCACCGCCGAGACCATCAGCCGGGAGTACTCCGGCACCAACCGACCCAAGAAAGCCTGATCAGCCATGACCGAGAAGACCGCGCTCACCCCCTCCACCCACACCACGCCGCCCGCGAAGTTCTCGCACGGTGTGAAGAAGGGGAACATCCTCCAGGTCGCCGGCCAGGTGGGCTTCCTCCCCGCCGTCGAGGGCCAGGCCCCCACCCCGGCCGGCCCGACCCTGCGCGAGCAGACCCTCCAGACCTTCGCCAACGTCAAGGCGATCCTGGAGGAGGGCGGCGCGAGCTGGGACGACGTGATGATGATGCGCGTCTACCTCACCGACGTGGACCACTTCGCCGAGATGAACGAGATCTACAACGCCTACTTCGCCGAGCAGAACCTCAAGGAGGCCCCTTCCGCCCGCACGACCGTCTACGTGGGCCTGCCCAAGGGCCTGCTCATCGAGATCGACGCGCTCGCGGTGCTCGGCTGACCGTCACGGCCCCCTGAACGGCTCGCACCCTCTTTGATCCTCTGATCCTTTGCTCCACACGCAGAACCCCTCCCGCAGTACGCCGTACGGCACGGTGCCCCGCTCCCCGGGGGCGCCGTGCCGCGCTCCCCCCTGCCCTCCAGCACCACCGGAGTCCCCATGCTGCTCGCCGCCACCCCCTCGCCGGCCGAGACCCCACCGCACACCGGTGGACTGCTCCTCCTGATCGACGGGACCGCCGGTCTGCTGACCGTCGCCGCCCTCGGCATCGCCCTCCTGCTCTTCCTGATCATCAAGGTCAGGCTCCAGCCGTTCGTCGCCCTGCTCGCGGTCTCCATAGCCGTCGGCCTCGGCGCCGGGCTCTCGGTCACCGAACTCTTCGGCACCGTGCAGAAATCCGCCGCCGTCTCGGTCATCGAATCCGGCATGGGCGGCATCCTCGGCCATGTCGCGATCATCATCGGACTCGGCACCATGCTCGGCGCGATCCTCGAAGTCTCCGGCGGGGCCGAGGTGTTGAGCGCCCGCCTGCTGAACGCCTTCGGCGAGAAGCGCGCCCCCCTCGCCATGGGGATGACGGGGCTCGTCTTCGGTGTCCCGGTCTTCTTCGACGTCGGTATCTTCGTCCTCGCGCCGATCGTGTACGCCGCCGCCAAGCGCTCCGGAAAATCGATCCTGCTCTACGCGATGCCGCTGCTGGCGGGCCTGTCGATGACCCACGCGTTCCTGCCGCCGCACCCGGGCCCGGTGGCCGCCGCCGGACTCTTCAACGTGTCGCTGGGCTGGGTCATCCTGATGGGCATCGTTGTCGGCATCCCGTCCGTCATCGCCGCCTGGGGCTACTCCGCCTGGATCGGCAAGCGGGTCTTCGTCGACGTACCGCAGGACATGGTGGAGGCCGCCGAGGAGGCCAAGGCCGCCGTCGTCGCCGAGCAGCGGGCCGCCGGCGTCACCCCGCACGAGAAGCCGGTGCCGCTCGCCACGGTCCTCGCGATCATCGGCACCCCGCTGATCCTCATCCTCGCCGCGACGTTCTCCTCGATCGCCCTGGACCCCTCCACGCCGCGCTCGGTGGTCGAGTTCTTCGGCAACCCGTTCGTCGCCCTGACGATCGCCCTGTTCCTGGCCTACTACCTGCTGGGCATCCGGCGCGGCTGGTCCCGCAAGTGCCTGGAGTCCGTCTCCACGTCCTCGCTCAAGCCCGTCGGCAACATCCTGCTGGTGGTCGGCGCGGGCGGCATCTTCGGCGCGGTGCTCAAGGGCAGCGGTATCGCGGACGCGCTCGCCGACACGTTCAACGACGTCGGTCTGCCCGTCATCCTGCTCGCCTGGCTGATCTCGGTGGTCCTGCGCGTGGCCCAGGGCTCGGCGACGGTGGCGATCGTCACGACCGCAGGCATCGTGGTCCCCCTGGTCGAGGGCCAGGACCTCTCCCAGGCCCACCTCGCGCTGATCATCATGGCGATCTCGGCGGGCTCGATCTTCGCCTCGCACGTGAACGACGGCGGCTTCTGGATGGTGTCGAAGTACTTCGGCATCAGCGAGCGCGACACCCTGAAGTCCTGGACGGTCCTGGAGACGGTGCTGTCGGTCGCGGGCTTCGCGGTCGCGGCGCTGCTCAGCCTGGTGATCTAGGGAGCGTCCGGCGGTACGGGTCGGGGCACGCGCGGACCGCGCCGAGCCCGACCCCCCGGCCCGGGGCACACCGCACCCGCCCGGGGCAGGCTCACGCCGAGCCCGCCCCGGAGGCTCGCGCCGAGCTTGCCCCGGAGGGTCGCGCCGAGCCCGCCCCGGAGGCTCGCGCCGAGCTTGCCCCGGGAGGCTCCCTCAACTTCCCTTCCGCGCCACGTAGTACACGTTCAGGATGTCGCCCTCCACCTCGCGCACCCGCACGTCACCGAACCCCGCCTCCTTCAGCATGCGCAGCGCGGTCTGCCGGCCCCATACGGTTCCCAGGCCCGCGCCGCCCTCGCTCAGCGAGGTCGTCATGCAGTAGAAGACCGAGAAGGCGTAGAGCGTGGGGCCCAGCGGCAGATCGAGGTTCTCCTCCAGCTTGCTGGAGGCCGCGATGTCCCCCATCAGGAACACCCCGTCGTCCCGCAGCGCACCGGCGACGGCCGCCAGGGTCTCCGCCGGGCGGGCCAGGTCGTGGATCACGTCGAAGGCGGTGATCAGGTCGTACGTTCCGGTCACCGCGGCCGCGTCCGCCAGCTCGAAGTGCGCGTTTTGCAGGCCCAGCCGGGCCGCCTCGTCCCGGGCCGCCGCGATACCGCCCTCCGACATGTCCACCCCGGTGAACCGGCTCGCCGGAAACGCCCGCGCCAGCAGGTTCACCGCGTGCCCCTGCCCCGTACCGACGTCGAGCACGTCCAGACCGGCCCCCGAGTCCAGCCGCTCCGGCAGGCCGGGTACCAGCGGGATGATCACGTCGACCAGCGCCGCGTCGTACACCCGGGCCGTCTCCTCGGCCTGGAGCTCCTGAAACTTCGGGTACGAGGAGTAGGGCACCCCGCCACCGTCCCGGAATGCCGCGACCACCTCGTCCTCGACCAGCCCGATCAGCGCGAGGTCCTGGAGGAAGGATGCCAGGTTGTCCGGTCCGGCGTCGCGGCACAGGGAGGCGGCGTGCTCGGGCGGCAGCCGGTACGTCCCGTCCGCCGGGTCGTACTCGGCGATCCCGCCCACCGTCACTCCGCCCAGCCACTCGCGCACATAGCGTTCGTTCAGCCCGGCGGCACCGGCGATGTGCTCACTGGTCGACGGCGGCAGCTGCGCCATCACGTCGAAGAGCCGTGTCCGGTGTCCGATGCTGCACAGATACCCCAGGCAGGAATCGTTGAGCACCTGGAGCATCCGCCCGGCGAACTCCTCCTGCCGGACCGGATCCGTGGTCCGCTCGATCGTGTGCGACATGGTGCGCCTCCTTCGGAAGCCCGCAGCGCCCCGCCGGTAACGCGCCCGCACTGCCACCCCGTGGGCGCCCGCTCCCCCCGCATCCGCCGCTCGCCGCCGGCCGATGGGTCCCCTCCAGATTTTACTGCCGTGCACGCCCCCTTGTGCTGTCCCGCCGATTGCGCTTCCTTGATCGGCATGTCCGAGACGAGCGCAACCACGGAGACAGGGGAGCCGGCCTCCCGACCGCGTAAATCCAGCTGGAAGTACATCGGCCCCGGCATCGTCGTCGCGGCGACCGGGGTCGGGGCCGGGGACCTGGTCGCGACGCTGATCGCGGGCAGCAAGTTCGGCTACACCCTGATGTGGGCGGCGGTGATCGGCTGCGTCGTCAAGATCTCGCTCGCCGAGGCCGCCGGCCGCTGGCATCTGGCGACCGGCCGCACCCTCTTCGACGGCTGGCGCAGCCTGGGCCCCTGGACCACCGTCTACTTCGCGATCTACGTCGTGGTCTGGGGCTTCATCTACGGGGCGACGGCCATGTCCTCCAGCGCCCTGCCCATCGTGGCGCTGTTCCCCGACGGGCCGGGGCTGAAGTTCTGGGCGATCGTGACCGGGCTGATCGGACTGCTCTTCGTCTGGTTCAACCGGTACGCCGTCTTCGAGAAGGCCATGACGATCCTGATCGGCATCATGTTCGTGGTGGTCATGTACGTGGCGATCCGGGTCGTCCCGGACGTCGGGGCCTCGTTTGCCGGACTGCTGCCCGCGCTCCCGGACGGCTCGCTCCTCTACACCCTCGGACTGATCGGCGGCGTCGGCGGCACGATCACCATGGCCGCCTACGGGTACTGGGTCAACGCCAAGGGCTGGAGCAACTCCTCCTGGATGAGGGTGATGCGGCTCGACAACCGGGTCGCCTACATCACCACCGGGCTCTTCGTCGTGGCGATGCTCATCGTCGGCGCCGAGCTGCTGCACGCCTCGCAGACCGCCCTCACCTCCGGCGACCGCGGACTGGTCGACCTGGGCAGGGTGCTGGAGGACCGCTTCGGCGCCGGCACCGCCAAGCTCTTCCTGGTCGGCTTCTTCGCCACGTCGTTCTCGTCGCTGATCGGCGTCTGGCACGGGGTGAGCCTGATGTTCGCCGACTTCGTGGAGCGGTTCAGGGCCCCGGCGGGCCCGGCGTCCCCCGTGATCTCCGAGACCTCCGAGGCATCCGGGGCCTCCGAAGTCTCGGAAGTGTCCGAGGAGGAGTACGCCGGTCCGGCGGTCACCGCCCGGCAGCAGCGTTCCCTGCCGTTCCGCGCCTACCTCCTCTGGCTGACCTTCCCGCCGATGACGCTGCTCTGGCTGGACCAGCCCTTCGGCCTGGTCATCGCCTACGGGGTGCTCGGCGCGTTCTTCATGCCGTTCCTGGCCCTGACCCTGATCTGGCTGCTCAACTCCTCCCGTACGCCCGGGGAGTGGCGCAACGGATGGGTCAGCAACGGGATGCTCGCCCTCTCCGGGCTGCTGTTCATCGTGCTGTGCGTCCAGCAGGTGCGCGATCTCCCCTGGTGACGGGCGGGTCCGACGAACGCCGCAGCGCCGCCGGGGGAGCGGCGGCGCTGCGGGTTCGAGGATCGTCGAGCGCTACGGGATACGGGATACGGGATACGGGCTACGGCAGGCTGCGGACGTGCGGGCCGACCTCCTTCGACCAGGCGAACCCGGCCGTCGCGTCCCAGTTCGTCGACCAGGTCATCGCGCCGCGCAGCGACGGGTAGGTCTTCGACGGCTTGAACGAACCGCAGTTGGTGCCCTTGGCCAGGCAGTCCAGCGCCGCGTTCACGACCGACGGGGCGACGTAGCCGCTGCCCGCGCCGCGCGTGGAGGCGGGGACGCCGATGCCGACCTGGGACGGGTCGAGGCCGCCCTCCAGCTGGATGCAGGCGAGCGCGGTGAGGAAGTCCACCGAACCCTGCGAGTAGACCTTGCCGTCACAGCCGAGCATCGAACCGCTGTTGTAGTACTGCATGTTGACGACGGTCAGGATGTCCTTGATGTTGAGTGCCGTCTTGAAGTACTCGCCCGACGTCGACTGCATGTCGATCGTCTGCGGAGCCATCGTGATGACCAGTCCGCTGCCCGCCTTTGCCGACAGCTGGCGCAGCGCCTTCGTCATGTAGGTGGCGTTGAGGCCGTTCTCCAGGTCGATGTCGACCCCGTTGAAGCCGTAGTCCTGCATCAGCGCGTACACCGAGTCGGCGAACGCGGTGGCGGAGGCGTCGCTGTTGACCCGGACCGTGCCCAGCTCGCCGCCGATCGAGATG
Source organism: Streptomyces sindenensis (assembly GCF_014649035.1). Taxonomy (GTDB): domain Bacteria; phylum Actinomycetota; class Actinomycetes; order Streptomycetales; family Streptomycetaceae; genus Streptomyces; species Streptomyces sindenensis. The sequence continues at coordinate 331,504 of NZ_BMSG01000001.1, read as the reverse complement.
ATGACGTTCTTGCCCTGGGCCTGCTTGGTCTTGATGTCGGCCCGGAACTGGGCGTCGGTGTAACCGTTCAGCCCGGCCGTGTCCAGGTTGAAGGTGACCTGGCCCGGCGTCGGTGTGGCGTCCGCGAAGGAGACCGCGATGATGTCGTAGTCGGCCGGGACGTCGGTGAGCTTCTGGACGGCCGCGCCGTTGTTGAAGTTCTGCCAGTAGCCGGTGACCGCGTGCTTGGGCACGGCGGGGCCGGGGCCGGGGCCCGTGCCCTCCTTCGCCGTACGGGCGCTGACGGCGGCCGACTTGACCGACTCACCGGCCGCGTTGGTGGCGCTCACCGAGAACTGGTACGCGGTGTCCGCGGTCAGCCCCGTGACGGTCGCCGAGGTCCCGGTGGAGGTGGTCGCCTGCACGCCGTCCCGGTACACCTTGTAGCCCGTGGCGCCAGAGACCGCGTTCCAGGACAGGGCGACCGACGATGTGGTCGTGGCGCCCGCCGTGAGACCGGCCGGGGCCGCCGGGATGACCGGGCCGGGGTCCTCGCCGCCCCCGCCGTCGGGCCCGGTCACCGCGATGTCGTCGGCGAAGTAGGCGGCCTGCCCGTACCAGCCGTGGGTGTAGACGGTCACCGACGTGGTGTTCGCGCCGGTCGTGAAGCTGGTGGAGAGCTTGGTCCAGGAGGAGGAGCCCGGCGTCCAAGTGGAGACGTCGGTGGTCCCGGTGCCGCTCACGCCGAGGTAGGCGTAACCGCCCTGCACCCAGGAGCTGAGCGCGTACGTCGAGTTGGGCTTCACCTTGACCGACTGCGAACACTTGGCGTTGTCCTGGCCGGCCGGGGTGGCCTTCAGTGCCGACGTACCGCTGCGCACGGGGGAGGAGACGGTGGCGCCGCTGCCCCCGGAACAGGTCCAGTTGGCGAGGCCCGACTCGAAGCCCGCGTTCTTCGCGTTGTTGACGTCGGCGGCCTGGGCGGTGCTGACGAGTCCGGTGACGGTCAGGGCGGCGGCCGTGGCGACGGCCAGGGTGCCGCCGAGTACGGGCCGGGAGCGGCGGCGTCTGCTGCTACTGCGGCCTGCGGAGCGTTCCACTGGTGCCTCCGGGGGAGTTGGGGGGTGCCGGGGATGGGCGGTGCGGTGCAGTGCGCATAAACTGGTCCAGACCAATCAAGTTGTCAAGACCTCTGGCAGCGAAAGGCCGTCCGGGCGGGCGGACGCGAGGGCCCGCGGCCACCCCCGTACGGGGGTGCCGGGCGGCGGATTCCCGGCCCCGGGGCGGCATCGCGTCCGCACCTCGCCCCCCGCACGAGTGATCTTGCGGGAGATCTCACGACGTCACGGAAACGCCCTTACGAAAAGGGAGCCGGTCGCCTCGAATCCTGGGTGACGTGCGCGAATGGACGCGTGATCGAAAAGCGGACGCGTGATTCGGTAACGCTCCGCAGTGACGGCCGAGTTGGACGGAATCGATTTCATCCCGTTTAGCACCCGGTCGCCGTTGGAACGGTGTTCGCATGGTGCCGTACTGGTCTCCGATAGCTGTTCTCTGCCTGGTGAGACGTGGCTAAAGTGCTGGGGCAGGAGCACGGAGCAGGAGCGATTGCGGTCGGCGTCCCCACGTCGACCGGAGCCGAAACGGGGAGAGCGTGCCGACCGCGATAGCAGTGACGAGCGCAGACCTGGTGCTGCCGCCGACCGACCAGCAGACACCGACCGCCGCTCTGCTCCAGGCCCCCGAGGCCCAGGTGCTGGAGCTGGCGATCGGCGACATGCACCTGCTGCTGGAACAGCACGGGTATGTGATCGCCCTGTACCCCTCGGGCATCCGGCCCGAGCACGAACGTCGCCTCCACTCCATCCGCTCGGTGCTGGAGAGCGACCGGATCGCCCTGGTCAAGGTGGACCTCCCGCCCCTCGGCGTCGCCGTACTGGTGCGCCAGCTGAGGCAGTTGTCCATCTGCGACTTCAGCCCCGGGGTGGTCGCCTCCGCCGCCCGGCTGCTGTCGCACTACATCTACGCGGGCGCCCTCCTCAACTCCGTCGCCCGGCTCGACCGGGTCCCGGTCAGCCTCAAGAGCCACGCCAAGTCCTGGGTTCCCGGCTCCCAGTTCGCCGTGCTCGCCGGCCCCGAACCGCAGCTGGTGAAAGTGGGCCCGGCCGCCGAGCCGCTGACGGGACCGGATTTCGGCACGCATCTTCTGGTGGCCAAAGGGAATCTGCAGTCGGAGTGGGTACAGGAGACCCTTGCGCCCGCCTGGAAGGTCCAGGCCATTCACGACACCGCGGTCCCGGCCGACTCGCCGCGCTGGTGGGGCACGGGAAAGCTGGTGGAGTTCGCCGCCCATCTCCCGGACCTCTCCGTCCTCTATCAGCTGGTTTCCTCCGTACGCCGGGAAAAGTGCCACTGGTGCGCCATGGAACTCATCGGCGACCGCTGCGCATTCTGTTCCGCACCTCTTCCGGTTTCGGAGAACCGTGCGCTGCCCACCGGTGTCCCACACCATGGGGCCGACGAATCACCGGGCCCCTGACGCGACCGCTCCCCGCTCCCCGCCCGCCGTCCCCGTCCCGCGCCTCCACCCGCCGACTCCTCCCGGCCGCGGTGGACGCAGCCGTAGATGTAAGCGCGTAACCGCACCACAGAACATGCCCGCTCCACAGAACATGCCCGCACCACCGCACGTACCCGCTCCACCGCACATGCCTGTTCCGCAGCACCGCTCACTCTGTCCGCTGTCCGCTCCACACATCCGATTCGAACGAGGTTGTCCGGACCATGAACTCCCGCCAGCGCCGCGGCGTGATACTCCTGCTCCTGTCGGTCCTGTGTGCCTTCGCGGCCTTCGCCGGCGTGCTCTCGGTGATCAGCGACGTCAACTCGAAGGTCGGGCCCGAGGTGACGGCGTACCAGCTGAAGACCAACGTGGCTCCGTACACCGCCCTGAAGAGCGGGCAGTTCGAGAAGATCAAGATGCCCAAACGCTGGCTCTCGGAGAACGCCGTGACCGACCTGCGGGAGGTCGAGTCGAAGATCGCGGTGACCGAGCTGCGCGAAGGTTCCCTCCTCCAGTCGGACATGATGGTCCGCAAGCCCGAACTCCGGGCCGGCGAGCAGGAGATCGCCATCATGATCGACGCCTCCACCGGCGTCGCGGGAAAGATCACCCCGGGCGCCACGGTCAACATCTACGCCACCTTCGCCGGTGAGCAGCAGGGCGACCCGGCCCAGTCCAAGGTCATCGTCTCCAACGCCAAGGTGCTGGACGTCGGCGAGCTCACCGCCCTCGACCCCGGCGCCAACGACCGCGGCACCCGCGCCACCGAGGCCGTGCCGATCACCTTCGCGCTGAACACGCTCGACACCCAGCGCGTCGCCTACGCCGAGTCGTTCGCGGAGCACGTGCGCCTCGCGCTCGTCGCCCCCGGCAGCGACGGCACCATCCGTCCCGGGGACCGCACCTACACGCTCGACAAGGACAAGTGAGGATGGGATGACCACCAGAATCCTCCCGGCCGTCGGCGACCTCGACGCGGCCCGCTCCGTCACCACCCTGCTCAGCCAGCTGCCCGACGCCGAACCGGCGACCCCCGTCGGCGACTCCACCCAGCTCATCGACACCCTGGCCCGCCTCGCGGGCGAGGCGCTCGACGAACTGCCCGAGGTGGTGCTGGTCCACGAGCGGATCGGCCCGGTGCCGGCCCTGGAGCTGATCCGGGAGGTGTCGCTGCGGTTCCCGTCCGTCGGCGTCGTCCTGATCACCGCGGACGCCAGCCCGAGCCTCTTCGCCAACGCGATGGACTCCGGCGCCCGCGGCCTGGTCACCCTCCCGCTCAGCTACGAGGAACTCGCCAACCGCGTCCAGGCGGCCGCCCAGTGGTCCGCCGGCGTACGCCGCCACCTCACCTCCGGCAACGAGGTCTTCACCGGCCCCGGCGGCACCGTGGTCACGGTCACCGGCGCCAAGGGCGGCGTCGGCGCGACCGTCGCCGCCATCCAACTCGCCCTGGCCGCGCAGGCGTCCGGCCACACGGTGGCGCTGGTGGACATGGACCTCCAGACCGGGGACATCGCCTCCTTCCTCGACGTCCAGTTCCGCCGCTCGCTGGTCGACCTCGCCCTGATCACCGACATATCGCCCCGGGTGCTGTCCGACGCCGTGTTCTCCCACTCCACCGGCCTCGCCCTGCTCCTCGCCCCCGGCGAGGGCGAACGCGGCGAGGAGGTCAGCGACCGGTCGGCCCGCCAGATCGTCAGCGCCCTGCGCACCCGCTACGAGATCGTCGTCATCGACTGCGGGGCCCAGATGAACGGTGCCAACGCGGCCGCCGTCGAGATGGCGGACGTGGCCCTGCTCGTCACCACCCCCGACGTGGTCGCGGTGCGCGGCGCGAAACGCGTCGTACGGATGTGGGAACGGCTCCAGATCCGCAAGGCGGAGGAGACGATCACCCTCGTCAACCGCTTCACCCGCAACACCGAGATCCAGCCGCCGCTGATCCAGAAGATCACCGGCACCCGGGTCGCCTCCGCGGCGGTCCCCGCGAACTTCAAGGAGCTCCAGGCGTCCATCGACTCCGGACGCCTGCACGAACTCGACGCCAAGAGCACCGTCAAGCAGGCGCTCTGGGGCCTGGCCGGAGAGCTGGGCATCGTCAAGGAAAGCGCGACGGGCAAGAAGAGCGGCGGCGCCCTGGCCAAACGGAACAGCGGCGGCGCCTTCAAGAACGACCGGGGCTCGATCGGACGCCCGCGCCGCCGGCGCGACGGCTCCGGCCGCGGCCCCGGAGACTCCGAGGGGACACGTTGAGCGATGACCACCACGAGAACAGCTCGCAGCGGCATACGGGGGCGGACCACCGCCCTACGTGACCGCCGGGGCCGGGACCGCGGCCAGACGGCCGTCGAGTTCCTGGGCATGACCCCCTTCATCATCCTGATCATGCTGGTGCTCTGGGAATGCGCCCTGATCGGCTACACGTTCAGCCTCGCGGGCAACGCGGCGGACGTGGGCGCGCGCAAGGGCAGCGGGGCGGAGTTCGCACCCGATCTGGCGTGCCGGCAGGGCGCGCTGAAGGACCTGCCCGGTGCCTGGCGCAGTGCGGCGGACGTGGACTGCGGCGGGCGCAGCGGCAGCCTGTACGAGGCCACGGTGGAGCTGAAGGTCCCGGTGCTGGTGCCGGGCCTGTTCGACCTCGACACGAAGATCACGGGCACGGCGGGATCGCCGAGGGAGGAGGCGCGGTCATGGTGACGGAACACGCGAACGGTGAGAACTCCCGTCCCGTACGCCCGAAGGCCGACCGGGGCCAGGTCGCCATGGAGTACCTCGGCTTCCTCCCCCTGCTGCTCCTCGTGGCAGTGGCGGCCATCCAGCTCGGCGTCGCCGCGTACGCCGCCTCCCAGGCGGGTACGGCGGCCCGCGCCGGTGCCCGTACGGAAGCCAGCGTGGACGCCCGGGGCAGCGGCGAGGGCAACGCGCGCGACGCGGTGAGCGACTGGGTGGAGGACGGCGGGTTCGAGTACCGCAGGACGGGCGGTCGGGACATCACGGTCACGGTCGAGGTGAAGGTGCCCTCCATCGTGCCGGGCCTGGACGACTGGACGGCAAAGCGGAGCGCGACGATGCCCAACGAGCACGTCGGCTCCGGCTTCTGACCACACCTGCGCTGGTTCCCGACCGCGACGACCCGACGACCGCGACGACCCGACGACCCGACGAGGAGAGTTACGCAGATGAGCCTGCGGGCACGCATGACCGCTCCGGAGGAGCAGGGCGGGGCACGGGAGGACGGCCACATGGTGGCCACCTACCGGGCCAAGCTGCTGGAGGAGATCGACCTCGCGGAGATGTCCTCGCTGGCCGCCGCCGACCGGCGGGCCCGGCTGGAACGCGTCCTCGGCCACATCATCAGCCGCGAGGGCCCGGTCCTCTCCACGGTCGAGCGCTCGCAGCTCATCCGCCGGGTCGTCGACGAGGCGCTCGGCCTCGGCATCCTGGAACCGCTCCTGGAGGACGCGTCCATCACCGAGATCATGGTCAACGGCCCCGACCAGATCTTCGTCGAACGCAACGGCAAGGTCGAACAGCTCCCGATGCGCTTCGGCTCCCACGAGCAGCTGATGCAGACCATCGAGCGGATCGTGTCGACCGTCAACCGCCGCGTCGACGAGTCCAACCCGATGGTGGACGCCCGCCTCCCCAGCGGCGAGCGTGTCAACGTGATCATCCCGCCGCTGTCGCTGACCGGCGCGACGCTCACCATCCGCCGCTTCCCGCGCTCCTTCACACTTCAGGAGATGATCGGCTTCGGCTCGCTGGACGAGCAGATGCTGGTGCTGCTCGCCGGACTCGTCCAGGCCAAGCTCAACATCATCGTCTCGGGGGCCACCGGCACCGGCAAGACGACCCTCCTCAACGCGCTCTCCGGCCTGATCCCCAACGCCGAGCGCATCGTCACCATCGAGGACTCCGCCGAACTCCAGCTCCAGCAGAGCCATGTGATCCGGCTGGAGTCCCGCCCGGCGAACGTCGAGGGCAAGGGGCAGATCACCATCCGCGACCTGGTCCGCAACTCCCTGCGTATGCGGCCCGACCGGATCGTCGTCGGTGAGGTCCGAGGCGGCGAGTCGCTCGACATGCTCCAGGCGATGTCCACCGGTCACGACGGATCGCTGGCCACCGTCCACGCCAACAGCGCCGAGGACGCGCTGATGAGGCTCCAGACCCTCGCCTCGATGTCGGAGGTCGAGATCCCCTTCGAGGCGCTGCACGACCAGATCAACAGCGCCGTCGACGTGATCGTCCAGCTCACCCGGCACGCCGACGGTGCCAGGAAGATCACCGAGATCGCCGTCCTGGACAGCCACGGCCGCGACCCGTACCGCATCGTCACGGTCGCCCGCTTCAACGCCCAGCCGATGTCGGCGGACGGCCGCATCCACGGCGACTTCCAGTACCTCCCGCTGCCCCGGAGGCTCGCCGAGCGTCTCTACCTGGCCAGTCAGCCCATCCCGCAGGCGTTCGGCGTCGCCCAGTCCGCCGAACAGCTCGCCACCCGAGAGGCCAACTAGGTACCGAGCCATGGACAACGTCAACCTCCCCCTGGTCACCATCGGCGTCACGCTGCTGTGCTGCGTGCTCGGCGTGATGGGCCTGTACGCCTACTCGGGCGGCAAAGCCGACCGCGACGCCCTCGTCGAGCGGCTCTCGCACGTCGGGCAGATCCCCGAGACGGGGCGGACCCGCCGCTTCAAGGGACTCGACCGCAGACTGCGCGGCACCGCGCTCGGCCGGAAACTGGAGCTGAAGCTCGCCGCGACCGGCCTGGACATCACGCCCGGCGAATTCCTCGTCTACGCGGTCGTCGCGATGGCGGGGCTCTGGATGCTCGCCTCCTCCATGCTCGCCGCGTTCTTCGGCCCCGTCGCCGCGCTGATCGGGCTCTGGGGCACCAACGCGTTCCTCAACTGGCAGCGGACCAAGCGCACCGAGCGCTTCATCAACCAGCTCCCCGAACTCTCCCGCATCCTCGCCAACGCCACCCAGGCGGGCCTGGCCCTGCGCACCTCGCTGTCGATGGCGGCCGAGGAGCTGGAGAACCCGGCGGGCGAGGAACTGGCCCGGGTGGCACGCCGCCTGGCCGTGGGCGAGCCCCTGGAAGACGCGCTGAGCGAACTGACCGACCGTCTCCCCTCCCGCGAACTGGTCGTCCTGGTCACCACGCTGGTCCTCTCCAACCGGGCCGGCGGTACGGTCGTCAGCTCGCTGCGCAACCTCACCGAGACCCTGGAGGAGCGCAAGGAGACCCGCCGCGAGGTCAAGACCCAGCTCTCCCAGGTCACCGTCACCGCCTACGCCGTCCCCATCTTCGGCGTCGGCGCGATGCTGCTGATGAACGCGGTCATGCCCGGCGCGCTGGACCGCATGACGGGAGCCTTCATCGGCCAGGCCGCGGTGGTCGTGGCGATCGTCCTGTACGCGATCGGGTTCGTCGTGATCCGCCGCCTGTCCCGTATCGACGTCTGACGAGCTGACGAGCTGAGGGGAAGAACCGCCATGGACCTGCTGCTAGCTCTCGTCGTCGGTCTCGCCGTGTACGGGGCCATCCACGGCATCCGGATGTACCGGGCCGACGCCAAACTCCCCGGCGACCTGGCCGTCGCCCTCGAATCCGGCGCCACCCGCACCAGCGCGGTCGGCTCCGGCATCGACCGCCTCGGTATCCGCTGGGCCCCCGCGGTCCTGCGGATGATGGGCCCCAAGGCCGTCAACAAGAAGCGCCGCCAGATCGACCTGGCGGGCAACCCCGGCGGCCTCACCATCGACCGTTACGCCGCCCGCCGCGCGGTCTACGGCGCGCTGGGAGTCCTCGGAGCCTTTTCCATGCTCCTCCGGGGCCAGCTTTTCCTCGCCCTCCTGATGATCGCCTTCGGCCTGTTCTGGGTGGAGGTCGGCATCTGGTCGGCGATCCGGGTACGCCGCGACCACATCGAACGCACCCTGCCGGACTTCCTCGACGTCCTGGCCGTCGTCGTCTCCGCCGGACTCGGTTTCCGGCAGGCGCTGGACCGGGTCGCGGAGAAGTACGAGGGCCCGTGGTCCGACGAACTGCGCATCACACTCCGCCAGATGGACATGGGGGTCAGCCGTCGCCAGGCCTTCGAGGAACTGCGCCGGCGCAACGACTCCGAACAGGTCGCCATGTTCGTCACGACGCTCCAGCAGGGCGAGGAGCTGGGTGCGCCGATCGTCGAGACGCTGATCCAGATCGCCAACGACATGCGCCGCACCGACGCCCAGAACGCCCGCCGCAAGGCGGCCAAGGCGGTCCCGAAGGCGACGTTCGCGGTGACCACGTTCCTGCTGCCCGGCACGCTCCTGCTGCTCACGGTCGGATTCGTGTACGGAGCCGACGTCGACTTCGGGGCACTCACGGGCGGGTGACATGAACGGCGGGCGGGATGGGGACGGAGACGTAGAGGCAGGAGCAGTACGGGACACCGGACGGAGGTGACAGGCACATGGCATACCAGCTCGGCAGCGCACAGCCCGGACTGACCGCGGAACTGACCCGCGCCCACTCCGGCACCCCGGCCCGCCCGGCCTTCGCCATCCAGGTCAACGCGCTCCAGGCGATGTGCCGCCAGGTCTTCGGCTTCCGCCTGGCGATGATCGCGATAGCGACTCCGTACGCCATCAGCCACACGGCCCCCGGCCTGCCCACCTGGTTCATCGGCTCGGCGATCCTGGTCACCTTCATGGGGTCGTACCTGCTGTTCCGGGACTGGGAGCGGTTCGGGCCGGTCCTCCTGCGCCACCCCTGGCTGCTGGCCGTCGACGTGTTCTTCGGCGCACTGCTGCTGATCACGGCGACCCCCGAGTCGACCCTCGCGTACGTCACCGTCTGCACGCCGCTGCTGGCGGGCCTGATCCACGGCTGGCGCGGGGCGGCGGTCTTCGCGGTGCTCCAGGTGCTGATCGTCTTCGGTGTGTACGAGAGCGTTCCGAAGCTGGAGGGAGGAGGAGCGACAAGACTCCTGCTCCCCGGCTTCTGTGTGATCGCGGGCGCGGTCGGGGTCACCCTGCGCAACCTGCTCCTGCGGTTCGGATCGGCCACCCAGGCGCTCACCGAGACCCGGGCGCGGCTGGCGGTGAACGAGGCGGTGGAGGGCGAACGCACCCGCCTGGCACGGGAGATGCACGACTCGGTCGCCAAGACCCTGCACGGCCTGGCGCTGGCCGCCGACGGCCTCGCCGGCTCGGCGGACCGCATGGACCCGCCCACCGTGAAACTCCAGGCGGAGCTGGTCGCCCGTGCCGCCCGCCGGGCCGCCGCCGAGTCCCGGGAACTGCTCACGGACCTGCGCCGCGAACAGGGCCTGGAGGGCGGCGTCGACCTGATCGCCGAACTGGCGGCCCAGGCGGCGGACTTCACCGCCCGTCACCCGGTCACGGCCACCTTCCGCCGCCTGTCCGAGGAGACCCCGGTCCCCCCGGTCCCGCAGGCGGTGGCGCGCCAACTGCTCACGGTCGCCTCGGAGGCCATGGAGAACGCGCACCGCCACGCCTCCCCGACGTACCTGATCGTCCTCGCGGGCGTGAAGGGCGACATGCTCCGCCTCACCGTGTACGACGACGGCCGCGGCCTGCCCGCCGGGACGACCCTGGAAACGCTGCGCCGGGCCGGCCACTTCGGCCTGGTCGGCATGGTGGAGCGGGCCGCGTCGATCGGGGCCCGGATCAGGATCGGGCGGGGGAAGGCGGAGAAGGGGACGGAGGTACGGGTGGAGCTTCCGCTGGCGGCGCTGGCGGTCGGGTCCGGGACCACGCCCCGGCCCCCCGAACCGGCTCCCGGCACCTCTACCGCGCAGGCACCCGCACCCGCACCCGGGCCGACACCCGGGAAAACCACAACTTTCGCCACCCCCACCCCCACCCGCAACCCTCAACCCTGAGAGGAGGTCGCAGCATGCCGGACGATGTATCCCCTGCGCCGAACCGCTACGGGGCGGCGGCCCACCGCCACGCCCCCCAGCACCCGCCGTCGCACATCCCGCTCACCCCGGCCGCCGACCCCCGGCCCCCCGCGACCCCGTTCCCGTCCCCGTCCCCCTTCCCACCGGGGCCCGCCGCCCCGGCCGCCGAACGCCTCCGGGTGGTGGTCGCGGACGACAACCCGGTGGTCCGGGCGGGGCTGGGCGTGCTGCTGTCGGGCCGGGCGGACATCCAGGTGGTCGCGGAGGCGGCGGACGGCCGGGAAGCGTACGAGAAGACGCTCGAACACCGCCCCGACGTGGTCCTGCTGGACGTCCGCATGCCCGGCGTGGACGGCATCTCGGCCCTGCCGCACCTGGTCGGCATCGCGCCCGTGCTGATGCTCACGTACAGCCGCGAGAGCGAGATCGTCCACGAGGCGCTGCGGCTGGGCGCGGGCGGCTACCTGGTGCACGGCGAGTTCACGGCGAACCAGCTGGTCCAGGCGGTACGCGACACGAAGGACGGCCGCGCCAACTTCACCGTCACCGCAGCCGACGCCCTCCTGGCCCACATGCGCCACGGCACACCGGCCCAGCGGGCCCCGCTCCCCGACGGCCTGGGCGCGACCCTGGCGACGGCACCGGCCCCACCGCCCCCGCACACCGCCGAACCTTCGGAAAGCCTTTCGCAACTGCAACCAGTTGTGGGACAGTCTTCTGTATCCGGGGGGACGGCACCCGCCCCCAACAGGCAGCAGTACGGGCTGAGTTCGAGGGAGGTGGAGGTCATGGACCTAATTGCGTCCGGAATGAGTAATCAGCAGATCGCCGCCACCTGCTTCATCAGTGAGAAGACGGTCAAGAACCACATCAACCGCATCTTCACCAAGCTCCACAGCGCCACCCGCAGCGAGGCGATCGCCCACTGGCTCGGCACCGCGCCCCGGAACCCCGGGCGGCAGCCATGAGCCGGCGATTCCGCAACGTGCGGACCCAGAAGGTGCTTTGGGCCCGGGAATGGGCCCACGGGCCCTCTGTGGGAGTGCGGGTTCCCGCATATGTTTCTCATGTCGCCAGCGGCACCGTCCAGGAGGAAGCCGGTAACGAGGGCGGCACCGCAGAAACGCGCGAGTCGGCCGGCAACCGGTCGGCCGAACCCGGAGGGGAACACCATGTCGGACATCACCCTGAAGACCGCCGTCCGCGTCAACGGCTGGGCCAACACCGCCGTCAGCGCCATCCAGAAGCGCTACGCGGCGAAGGACCGGGGGCAGACGGCGTTCGAGTACCTGGGGATCATTCTGGTGGTCGTGGCGATCATCGGGGCGATCGTGGCCACGGGTATCGGTGGCGCGATCTCGGAGCGCATCAGCGGCCTGGTCGATCAGATCACTGCTGGCTAATGATGGTCCGGTCCCGTAGCGACCGAGGGCAGGCCTTCCCCATCTACGTAGTGATGGTGGCGGGCCTGCTCTTTCTCGCGTTTGCGTTCTTCGCTGTAGGCAAGGCGTCCGCCTTGCGCAACGGATCCCAGGGGGCGGCCGACGCCGCCGCGCTGGCAGCCGCCCAGAAGGCTCGAGACAATTTCGGGGCGGGCTTCTACGCCTCGCTCCCCACCAACGTCTTGGACGCGTTCCTCAGCGGGCCTTTTGACGACGGCTGCTACGAGGCAAGTCGCCTGGCGGCGGCCAACGACGCCAGAACAGAATCGTGCTACCCGACTCCTGGATATCTGCGCGACCGGATCACGGTCAAGGTCGAGGGAAACAAGCCGGTGGACTCGCCGGTGCTCCCCGGCTCCGAGAACAGGAAGGCCAAGGCCAAGGCCACTGCGCTCATCGAGTTCCGCTGTCCCAACCCGATAGCTGTGGACTCCACCGGAGACGGAATCATCGACCTCTTCACCTTCACGTGCCGGAACGGCAAGATCCTCGAGATCGTGCCCGCCAGCCCTCCACCGTGGGAGAGCGTGAGCAGAACTCTCTTTGACGTGCGGTTGGTCGACCAGTGACAGCGAAGCGAACGACGAGTAGAGGAATCGGACCATGAGCATGCGGCGGACCACGACGACCAGAAGGGCCATGGCGGCTGTCAGCATGACGGCTGCTCTGGCCTTTGCTCTCGCGGGCTGTGGCGATGACGGAGGCGAGCAGCCCGGCAACGAGGGCTCCAGCGCGCCGTCCGCCCCGGCCAGCCCGTCCGCGGAGGACAAAGGTGAGTCGCAGCAACAGGACACGGCTGCCGGGGAGAACGTCGACCCCAATGTGAAGCTCGCTGAGATCCGTGGGCAGAACGGTGTCGTGATGGTCATCAACCAAGTGCAACGGGATTCGGGGGGATTCGTCACCGTTCAGGCGGAGGTCAAGAATGGTGGCGACAAGCCGGCCAACCCGGCCCAATGGGCAGGCAGCGAGAGCGTGATCGTGCGTCAGAACCTCTCATCCGTCGGCGGTGCCACACTGGTGGACAAGCAGGGCAAGAAGCGCTACTACGTGCTCCGGGACACCGACGGCCGTTGCCTGTGCACCACGAAGATCGCGCCGCTCCAGCCGGGCGACTCGACTGCCGTGTTCATGCAGTTCCCGGCACCGCCGAGCACGACGACGGAGGTCGACTTCTCCGTTCCGACCTTCGCCACCGCATCGCTCAAGATTTCCGGGTGATGAACGCCATGACGCCTGCGCGTACCGTGGGACTGCCCATTGCGACTGCCGTGCTCGTCGCGGCCACCGCCCTGTTCGGCGCCTCACCTTCGTGGGCCGATGACGGGCCCAGCGTGCCCCCGGGCACGGAAGCGACATCCGAGCCACCGGTCCCGATCGACGCCAACGACCCCGACCTCAAGATGCCCGAGGGCGGAACCCTTGCCCCCGGCCGGGTCCTCGACATCGTCCAGGTGGTCGAAGACCTCGGCGGCGAGGAGCGCCGCGAGGACAGCAACGCCGACATCAAGTTCGCCCTCCAGGCGGAAGTCCTCTTCGGCAAGGACAGCGCGAAGCTCTCCTCGGCGGCCAACGCCCGTATCGCCGCCATCGCCGACGAGATCAAGAAGCAGAACGCGACCAAGGTCCGCGTCTTCGGCTTCACCGACAACCTCGGCTCCTCCGCCCACGGCGACGTCCTGTCCAAGCAGCGGGCCGACGCCGTGCACGGGGTGCTGTCGAAGCAGCTCGGCCCCACCGTCACGTACGAGATCCGGGGCTACGGCGAGCAGTACCCGATCGCCAGCAACAGCAACGAAGAGGGCCGCAAGAAGAACCGCCGCGTGGAGGTCTCCTTCCCGCGCGGCGAGGGGTCCTGACCTCGTCTGTCCGCACGGCGGCGGCCCCCGCGCCGCCGCCGTGCAGGCCCGGCTGTTCCATGCCTCCGGCTGAAGTAGGTTGGTCGCGTCGTCAACCGAGAGGGTCGGCAACGCATGCAAATCGTCATGTATCGCGAAGGTATCCACCGCACCGCCTATCACAGGGACGGGAAGTGCCCGGCGTTGACCGGTAAGCGGGATACCTGCGACAAGTGGGCAGCGGTCCCGGAGGAAGAGGCGCGGGAAGAGCTGGGTCTTGCCCCCTGCCTGCGATGTGCTTCCTGACCGCCCAGCAGACAGCTGACAGCAGGCGTGGCAGCTCGGGGAACGCGTGAGGGCGGCCCGACTCTCGCAAGGCCGCCGGGTGACCGGCTGAAGGGTGCGGAGCTGCATCACCTGAAGGAGCTGCGGCCCGGGTCGTCCCGGAGCGGGAAGATCCACGACGCCATGGCTCCAGGGAGTGCGAATGAGCAGCGTCAGCTGGGAGGAGACCAAGCGCACGACGCGGGAGCGTCGTATCGCGGCGGGTCGGCCCGTGCGTACGTCCGAGGAGAAGCGAGCGGCCATGGACCGGCTGGCTGCCGAGGTGCGGGCGTATCAGCTGGCCGAGGTTCGGCGGGACCAGGCACTCACGCAGCGTGATGTTGCCGAGGTGATGGGAGTCTCGGCGCCGCGAGTTTCCGCGATCGAGCACGGAGAGGTCGATCGTACCGAGGTGGCGACCCTCCGGTCCTACGTGGAAGCGCTCGGTGGCAGGCTCCGGGTCGTTGCCGACTTCGGCGACACCGAATACACCGTGGCGTGAGCGAAGAGGGATCTGCCGGCACCTTGAGCCCTCGGATCCGAATCCGTGTCCCTGCCTCCTGCCCCCTGCGCGCGAGAGCCGCGTTGCGCCAAGGGGTCCCGTGCCGCAAGGTGAACGTGGCACGGGACCCTCCGCCATCACAGCAGGTGGTCGGCCTTTCCGGCCTTGATGTCGCGGATCAGCTGCTGGAGGGCCTCCCGGCTGTCGGTGAGATATGCCTGCTCCTCACCCTGGCGGGCGATGTAGCTGTTGCCTTGCTCATCCGTGCCTATCCGATAGCAGGAGTTGCCTTCGCCGCAGAACGCGTCTTCCCAATTGATCCCGCGCATGGTCGACCTCTCAGAGTTGGCGTGCGATGTCGTGGATGAAGTCACGTGACTGGTCAGGTCCCAGGGCGATCTGCTCCATCCAGTCCAGGTGTGCCCGGTACTTCGACAGCTGGTCTTCCGAGTGGAGAAAGTCAGGCCCATGGGAATTGTCGATCTGCACGGTGTCGAGTTGGGGGACGGGGCCCTCCGCATAGAAAACTGTCTGCCCGGCACCAGGAAACACACCAGCCGTGAACGGGATCACGAGCAGGCGAACGTTGGGCTGCTCTGCCCTCTCCGCGAGGTGGTGCAACTGTCCGCGTGCGACCGTTGTGCCACCGAACTGCATCCGTAGTGCGGCCTCGTGCACGATGCAGACGTACGAGGTGGGGTTCGGCTCCTCGAGAACGTGCTGTCTCTGGAGCCGGTGGGTCAGGCGCATGGCGACCTCGTGCTCAGGGAGTGGCGGGACCACCGCCCGGAAGAGGGCCAACGCATGGTCGGTGGTTTGCAGCAGTCCGGGAACGTGGATGGCGTGCGCGGCTCTCATGCGTACGGCATGGGACTCCAGCTCCGCGACGTCACTCAGGCCGTGCGGAAGCGAGGTGCGGTACTGCTCCCACCAGCCACGCTGAGATGGGCGTGCCATGTCGGCCAATGCGTCGACGAATCGCTCATCGGTGTAAGAACAGGCGCCGGCCAGCGTCCGGATCCGTTCAGGGCTGATGGGCCTTGCCCCGGACTCGATGTTCGAGATCTTGCCGCGATCGACGCCCAGAAGTGCCGCAGCGGACTCCGCCGTCACCCCCGCCGACATGCGCATCTTCCGCACTTCGGCACCGAGTCGCCGCTGACGGTCAGTGGGGGATGTCCTTGCTGCCATGCCGGTCCTTTCCGCAGACGGTCAAGGAAAGTCTGCCGTCTGTACGTGCGACCAGACACGAAAGGGCGCAATTCTCTTACCGTAAGGGCAATTTAACCCTCGTGGGGCTATGTTGAGTGCTGCACCGCTCACGCACCGATAGGCCGAAGTGCATCGCGCGGCTCTGCCTGCCTCCTCCTGCCCTGGGAGGGGCGGCGTCGCGTCAGGGAGACAGGCCACAGCCCCTCGGGTAGGACGCGAGCCCCTGTGCGCTCCGACGCCGAACACTCCAGCGCCACCCAACACTTCACCACTCCAAGGGAGTCAGCCATGCCTCCGTCCTCACGCGCCGCACTCTGCCCCGCGACCCTCGAAGAGCCGGCCTCCCCGGCCCCGTACGCCCCGCCGCTCACGGCCTCCGGGCGTGGCCTCGCACTGAGCGTGACCCTGCTGGGCGACCCGCGCAGCGCGGCGGTCGGGCGAGCCCTGCTCACCGCGGCGCTGCGGACTCACGAGCTCACCCGGTACGCCTGGCCCGCTGGGCTCGCCATGGGCGAACTCCTCTCCGTGGCCGCGCGGATGGCACCTGGCAAGGAGCTGTACGTCTCCGTGCGTGAGCGGGACGACGCCCTGCGGTTGGTCACCTGGGACCAGCACGCCGGTCACGACGATCCGAGGGCGGACGCCCTCTGCCGGAGCCGTCGCCGCCGGGCTCTGTGGCTGCTGGCAGCGGTGGTGGCCGACTGGGGCGGTGCATGGGGCACCGACGGCGCGCTTCCACCGCACCGTGGCACGAAGACCTGGGCTCTGCTGCCCCGCTGAGAGGCGTTCACCAGAGGCTGCGAAGACGGTCGGGGTCGGCGGGCGAGAGGGACGACCTCGATGCCGATGTTCTACGGCGAGCGGAGCTTCCGCCGGACAAGAACGGTACTCACATTCACCGGACGACTCGTGCCCTGCCCTGGGTGCGGAAACCTAGCGCGTGGCGGTAGATCTCGGGCATGCGGTAGCGCCCGTCGGCATCTCTGGCCAGTGCGCCCCACTGCTCCAGGGCTTCGACCTCGTCAGGGGCCAGATTTAGATCAGCTGCATCGAAGGGCATCTTGACGGAGTCGGAGAAAGTTGCCATGTGCCGAAGGAGCTTCCCGAGGCGGGGATTCTCCTGATTGATCTCCTGTACCTTCTCGCGGCTGCACGCCCCCAGCGCGTGACGCATGGCCGCCGGGGTCAGCACTCTGTCCTGCCAGCGCTCGTCGCCGGTGGAAGCGGAAGCCGCCTCCCGCAGGAAGCGGACGACATCGCGGGCCTGGATCTGTTCGTTGAAGTCGGCGAGAGCCGCAGGAACCCACCGGTCGGCCCAGGCTTCACGCGAGTTCTCGGTACCGAGCTTCGCACCCCAGAGGGGAAGGAGCGCTTGGACGATTTCGTGGAAGCCCATATCGGCGATCGGAGTATCAGGCGTTACCACCGCGTTGGCACTTGACGCGATCCACAACGAGAGCCGAAGGGCGTCTTCGGTGTCCCACCGGAGTTCGTAAGGGGAATAGCGGTCGAGGAACTGCCCGAGATTCTGCTTGATCGCCGTGCGGACCAGATCCTGACGCACGAATACCACGAGGCCGAGCGAGCGGTTGCGGAGGCGGCGGAGCCAGGCCGGAACCTCGATCAGCAGGGTTCGGAGGGCGATGCGCCGAGGTTCTGCGTCCAGGGACTCGAGCCAGTCCTCCAAGCCGTCAATCACGAAGACACAGGATCCGGGCGTGTCCAGGGTCCGCTGGATGAGGAATTCCTCAGCTGGTACGTCACGTGGGGCACCGGCTGACCAGGCCAGACATTCCAGCCAGCGCTGCCTCCAGAATTCCGTGTCGTGGGCCTGTGTGTCCGCGAGGCCGGCGTTCAGATGGCTGCGGAGCTCGTCGGCGGTAACGCCTTCTCCACCTGCCGCGCGGTCTCTGAGCGCTTGGGGGGACAGCACGCCGGTCTGTGGCTCCGCGATGTTGGCCGGGTCCAGGACAGGAATGACCATGGCAGTCCGCTCGACGCTCTGGCCGTTCTCGCGCGCGAAAGCATCCCATGTGCCCGCAGTGCACATTCTGGCGAACGTGAAGGTCTTGCCCGCGCCTTTCGCGCCGACGACGACAGCTACAGGAAGGTCGGTGCTGTGATCCGCGATCAGGCGACGGACCGGTTCGGTCGTGAGGAAGCCGAGACTGGAGTCCATGCCCTGTCGCTCAGCGAAGACGAGACGACCCGCTGTGCTTTCCAGTGCGCGTCGACGCTCGTCCAGGGTCGCCAGGTCGTCCGCGGATGCCGGTACCGGTTGCCCGGCGCCTGGTGCGAACTCGCTGAGCAAGCCGGGCAGACCGCAGCGCCGAATGACTTCCACGACCGCGTCCCAGCCTTGCGGAAGCGCGAGCAGCTCTTCACGGAACGGGCTCAGGAGCGGCTCGGTCAGGACCTGTTCATCCACCGTGAGTTCGTCCGAGGTGTACTCATCGGTGGCCGCCACGGCGATGGTGGACGACAGAGCTGCGGACAGGCCACTCCGGGCCTCCTCGGCATGCAGGTCGTGGACGTCCAGCCGGTACTGCGTCACGATCGCACCGGGAGCCGGATCCGTCCGTGCCACGGCCGGGGACTGGGCTCCCAACTGCCGGATCATGGTCTCGGTCCCTTGGAGGGACTGACTGCTGACTGTGGTGACGAAAATCCGCGTCACGCGGGGGTCCAGCAGGATGGGCGCCGCCAGCTCGGAGGCTCCGGCCCGCAGGTCCAGTACGACGGTGTCGACCTCGGCTGCGACAGCGAGGGCCGAGAGGGATTCGCTGAGGAAGTACGGTGAGCGGTCCTCGGTCAACAGGTCGGTGGGGCCGATTCGAGGTGGACCGAGTCGACTGCGTCGGCTGGCGGGAAGCACGGTCACGCGGCCTGACCCCGGATAGCGTGAGACACGCTGGTTGGGAAGATACGCAGCTGCGATTTCCACCGCCTGCGTGGCGTCACCTTGCTTCGACGAGTGCAGGAGGGCGAGGACGTCCTCGTACGCGATGTCGCAGCGTCCCCCTTGCGCTTGGTACATCCAGGTAATGCCGGGGGCCTCCAGGTCCGCGTCCACGAGGAGAACATGCTGGCCCTGGGAGGCCAGGAAATCGGCGAGAGCAACGGCATGCAACGTGCGTCCCACGCCGCCCTTGAAGGAGTGGAAGGCGATGAGTTGCTTGTCACCGGCAAACTGAGCGTGCTCGGGTCGCGGCAGGGCGTCCCCCAGCGCTGAGGTGACACGCCGCTCACTGAGTCGCGGGCGGCGTGGGGCTGCTCCGGAACCGTCCGCTTCGACCAGGCGCACAGGGAGCGAGCGGGGGGCGTGAGCCGCGGGGCGATCCAGGGCGAGTGCCAGGCCCGCGTCGGTTTCAGCCGCTGACCCGAGGCCGAACTGGCTGTCCAGCCAGTCGCGGGCGGCCCCGCGCTCCGTACCTGGGCGAACCGTCAGTTCCAGAGCGTCCCACCAGGCGTCGACCTCCAGGAGCCACTGCGGCCACTGGCCGTCCGCAGCTGCTTCGGCCAGTTGAGAATCGATGTCCACCCAGGTGAAGAGCTTGCCGGCCATAACGCTCAAGTTCCTTTCCTGGCGTCCTCCACCAGTGACTTCAAGGCTTCCAGCGCAGCTTTCTGATCATCTGCGCACAGTTCTGCACCATAGCGCCATGCCTCATGCAGCTGATGGCTCTCGATCCAGGTGCTGTCCTTGTGCCGACGACACCGCAATGGGTCCTGCCCAGGGGTGGGGTCCTGAAGGTTCAACGCCTTGGCCAGGCGGCGCAGATTGTGGGAACGCAGGTCACTGGGTAGTGCGGAGGTGTCCTCACGCCGCAGAATCCAGCGCAACACCTCCGCCTTCAGGCCGCATTCGGCTGCGTAGAAGAGCAGTAACCCGCTGATCGCGCCGTCCCCTGCTTGCTCGGCGGCGTCTCCCTGTTTCGCGAGCCGATCGCGGCTCCGCCGCAGCTCGCTTACCCCCACGTCGACCATCGCATCAGATTACTGGCTGAGGCTCGGGGCCGTTCCCTTGATCAGGGAGCCTTGAGGCGATTGCGGAGTTCGGCGACGTACGCGCTGATGTCCCGCGCGTTGGGAGCATCGGATGTGTCGCGGGGGTCGGCGGGGTGCTTCTCGGCGGCCCCGGAGGCGTGGTGGGTGCGGCAGGGGCGGCAGAGGCCGTCCGGGAGGGCTTCGGGGCGGCCGGGGGCGCCGCAGTCGGTGCACTCGACGAGGATGCGCCGGGCGGGAGCCTCGGGCGGAAGTGCGTCCCGCTCGGTGGGCAGTTGAGGCGGGATCTTGTCCATGAGCCGGCGGCGGATGAGGGCGACGGGTGAGTCGACGGAGTAGGGAAGTCCGGCGGTCAGGGTGTGGATGAGGTAGTCGGTGCTGACGCCTCGGTCGAGCCATGCGGTGGCGAGGGGTTCAAGTGCGCTGCAGTCGGCGGCGGACAGGGCGACACGGATGTCCCTGTGGGCGAGTTGGGCGAGCGCGAGGTACGCGGGGGAGGGGCGGCTGCCGGGCTCTGGGGCCGGGGCGTTCGGCAGCTTTACGTGTGCGGGTTCCCGGCCGGCGGGGGCGCTCGACGGAGCGGCGGCGGGCATGGGTGCCTGGTCGGGGCCAGGTGCTTGCACTGCGGCGGGCCGGGCGGGTCCGGTGTCCTTCGTCGGCCCGGTCCCGATTACGGGCGCCGCATGGTCGGCAGGAGGCTCAGAGGCAGATTCGGCAGCGGGTTCATTGACGGGTTCATCAGCGGGGACCCAGGGTGGTGGCGGGGCGGTGGGTCCGTCGGCGGCCGGGTCTCGGGGGAGGCCGTCGAGGCTGTCCCTGTCGTTGAGTTGGCGCATCTCGGCGGCGAGGTAGGCGTTCCACCACTCGTTGTCGCGCGCGGTCCGGGACCAGAAGGTGCGGAAGGCCCAGCGGGTCGTCTCGCCCTGGCCGACGGCGCATCGCACGCGGCGTAGGTGCCCGGCGACCGAAAGGGCGGTGAGGGCGGTGCCGATGGCTTGCTGGCCGTAGAGCGGGAGTTGCTTGGCGAGGGTCTTGACGCCCATGGCCGCGCCGTCGGGGAGGTGGTCGACGAACCCGGCGACGTACCGCTCACGCATCGACAGTAAGGCGAAGTCGTCAGGGCGTCGCGGTAGTTGGCCGGGAGCGGATCGTTTGCCGTAGCCGGGCGTCGCCTTCGGGTACGCGGGTGAGGGTGCGGGGGCGCTGAGGGCAGCGCTAGTGTGCTGGGTAGCCATGGGATCGGCTTTCTAGGTGATCGATCTTGTGGTGAGACCCCGGCCTGGTGCGTCCAACACCGCGTCGGGGTCGTTTGGTTCTCGCACCGTAAACAGTCGCTTCGGTGCGCCGCAAGCTGCCGCGATTAGTCATACTTGCTGGCCGTGACGGGGGCGGGCGGGTGGGGAGGTTTTCCCGAACCCTCCTCATTTCCCTACCGGTTACTGAGGGGGCTCGAATCCCGGGTCTCGCGTCCCGGCTCTCGGATCCCGGGTCCCGAGCTTCGGGCCGGGACCCCGTTCAGGTACCCCCGTAAGAGTGAAAGCCCCACTCCGGCGCTCGGGTCTCGGGTCCCGGTTCTCGGGTGCCGAGACCCGAGCGTCGGGACGAAGTCCGCAATGCCGTTGGCTGATTTGTCGATTGCAGTAGCAATGGCTGGATTGGTAGACATGGTCGTACGTGTGTTCGTTCGATGGGTGGGGGATGTCATGAAGTTCGACATGGGGGCGTCGGTCCTGGCGCGGCTGTTGTCGGATTCGCAGGACCTGTTGAAGGAACTGCGGGGTGCCAAGTGAGCGGCGAGCAGCCGGTCGATCCGTACGGCATACCGGTGTTCACGGGCAATCTCGCGGTGCTGGACCGGCAGGTGACCGCGTTGGCCAAGGACGGGGCGGAGATCGCCACGGCCGCGGGGGACATTCACAGCAGCTTCGGCGGTCTGCAGGCCTTCTACAAGGCTCCGGAGGCGGATCAGCTGTTCGCGACGACGAAGCCGGTCGCGGATCGCGGGGCTGCGCTGAAGTCGGACCTGGCCACCATCACCGGCGCTCTGAGCGCTTACGCGGACGATGCGCAGCCGCTGGTGGCGAAGCTGGAGCGGCTCAAGGAGGAGGCTTCGGCCTTCCGGGACAAGGCGAACGCTGACGACGAGTGGCGCGAGGACGGCGACCTGATCGAGGAGAACAGACGCCGCCACGACGAGATCATCGAGGCCTGGGCGGCGTTCCAGGCGGTGGAGCGCACCTGCTACAACAAGATTATCTCGCTGGTTCCCGCGGGTAAGCCGCTCAAGACGAATGACGGTTCCAACGGCAAGCACATGTACGGGTACGACGCCGAGGCCCTGAAGCAGGCCAAGGGGCTGCCCTGGGGTGATCCGGTCAAGGAGTCGACCCGCTGGTACCAGTTCTACGAGCACGTCTGGGACTTCGGCAAGGGCTTCGTCGTCGACGGTGTCTGGGGCACGGTCAAGGGCCTGGGCACCCTGGTCGGGACCGAGGGCTGGGACAGCATGAAGCAGGCTTGGGGCGGTCTGGCAGACCTCTCCATCGGCGTGTCCATCACCCTGGTGACCGCAGGTGCCGGGGGGACGTATCTCCTCACCACGCCTGAGGAGGAGTTGCCTTCCTGGCTGCGGGACTCGAGCCGGGCGATGAAGGAGACCGGCAAGGCACTGATCGCCTACGACCAGTGGAGCGAGAACCCGGCGCGCGCCGGGGGCGCGGTCACGTTCAACGCCCTCACGACGGTTTTCACCGGCGGCACCGGGGGCGGCGTCTCCGGCGCCGGCAAGGCGGCGCTCGCGGGGAAGGCCCTCTCCTTCGCGAACAAGGCGAGCCGCGCCGTCGACCCGACGACGTACCTCTTCAAGGGCGCCGGCGCGGGCCTCACCAAGATCAGCAATGTCATGGACGGCCTCAAGGGCAGCGGCGCTGTCGAGATCCCGCCGCTGCCGGACAACATCTACACCCTGCCCGAGGGTGGCATCCGGCTCCCCGATGGCACCGTGCACCTCCCGGCGGGCACGGCGATACCGGACGGTGCGATCCGCCTGCCCGACGGCACCGTCAAACTCCCCGAGGGAACCGTGGCCCTGCCGGAAGGCACGGTCAGGAACCCGTTCGACCAGGGCGCGCCCTACGTGAGCCGCGAAGGCCACCTCTACAACGAGGACGGCAGCATCGCCCAACTCGCCGACCAGTCACCCAAGGGCGTCGATACAGAGACACCAGACGTCGACCCCTTCCCCACCGAGCCTGTCCTGGTAGGCGCGGGCCGTGTCGGGGCCGACTCCGCCAACAAGTCTCTTCACGTCAGCAACAGTCTCGACGATGCCGACAGAGCTGGAAGCAACGCTTCCGACCAGGTCCCCGCCAAGAACGAAACTCTCGGTGCCAAGCCAGCAGGTCACGCTGACAGATTCGCCGGGCGGGAGGTTCCATCCAATGACCAAGTGTCCGATATCAGCGGCGGCACCCCCCGCACGCCCGACAGCTCCCCGCTACATAGTGACGGCACCGACGCCCCGACCACAGGAAGTGGGCAAGGCGCTGCTGAAGGCCCTCCCAGTTCTGGTGCCGACAGCACTCTCGGCCGCGGAGAGGATTCTGGTCAGCCTTACCTGGAGGGTGGGTCGGAATTGAGACCGGACGGCGCCAGGTATGTGGAGGAACCTGCCTTTGACGACATTGATGCAGCACGGTTCTACGATCGAGTACGCGCTGACCCTTCATCTCTGAGTATCAGTGCCATCTCCCAGAATACAGGCGTGCGGGCGGATATTCTGGACCGAGTGCGGACTCACTTTTTCCTTACTGAGCAGATAGTGACCGACGCCCCCGGTAGCATCCGGAAGGCTTATTTCACGCCGCGTAGCGATATTGCCGAGATCTGGGATGCGGCAAGTAAACGCGACCTATCCCCTGAAGAAGTGATTAAGTTCGAGCGCTACATCGCTCACGAGTACATAGAAAGTCATCTTATCGAGGCGGGAATCCCGTACCTGCACGACCGCCCCCACCTATGGGAGACCTTCACCAACCCCGGCGGGAAACTTGAGTACAATCACGTCTGGCCCAGCAGTGCCAGGGACGCCGGTGCGCATGATCTTTCCCTCAATGAAGGAAAGGGAGGGTTCAAGCACTGGCGTTCACTCGGAATGGACGTCTCGCACGTCGAAGTAGGGCCCCAACTGAATAACATTGAAGAGGTCGTCGCAATCCTCAAAGATGAGCTGCGATCAAAAGGAATCGAGCTGAACGATGGATGACATGCCCGACCAGGATGGATTCAGGGTCCTGAATCGCCTCCGTAGAATCGAGTGGGATGCCGACTGGGACGACGCTTACTTTCACGTCATCTCACGCCAACTGCTGATGCGAGAATACATGAGGCGAGCCGCCTTGTGGGCTGAATTCTATTCCGCCGAAGAAGCCTGGCCATTCTTCGATATCACGAATTACGCCGCACCGGAACTTAAACTACCGCAAAGCCTTTCCCGAGACCTGAACGAGTTTCTCCGTACCCGGATGGTCGGGCTCGTCATGACAACCTGTGCTGGAGCCGTGCGCCTGGCGGAACTCCGCGCGCAGGACCCCGCAACGGGAGAACCCAACCTCCCCGAACTTTATGAACCACTACTTGTCATGTATGAGCGCGGCGGCGACTTCATGAGGGACAACTCCGGCGCTCTCGACCTGACAGGTGTTTCGTTCCGCCCCGGGACGATGCAGGACTACCTCGGGGACACTCCAATTGTGACGGTCCGTGCGTCCGTACTCGATGCCTTGGACGCGGAAGGGCGGATCACATTCTTCGCGAGCGATACTGGCCACGGACCAGTCCTGAGGCGCCGGCTGCTACCGGGAGGAGAGGAACGGTACGAGGTGTTCAGCGATCGGCTCAATTGGGACACGGCAGGGGGCATCCATACTCAGGAAAAGGGAGCGGAAGGTGTCGGCTACGCTCAGATAACTCCCAGTGAGGCTGCTCGGATCATCGAAGCCATGATGTCAGGACCCACCGCGAAGCACGGGGGCTGAGCCGACAGCGCGTTCCTTGTGCGCAACAGCACCTCGCCGACGCATAAGGCTGGACAGTCGACATGGCCGACGGTGTCGCTAACGGCCACTTCCGGGCCTGGCCGAAGACCTGGCGGGATGCTGGGGCTCAATTTAATTAGTTCAAGATCTTCTGAGGGGTAGAGCGTTGACAGTCACTGTTTCCCGCCACTCCTTGCCAACGGGGAATGCAGCGGAAGGACTTGCCGTACTTCAGAACAGTGCTGAAGGGCTGATCGAAGGTTGGAAGCCGACTCCACCCGTCTGGGTGAAGCATTCCAGCTAACGCTCACGCTCGCGAAGTCACACTGCCTTCTGGGCGCGGAGGCATCCCTCCTGCCTACCTGGAAGGCGTGGGTCAATGCCATGCAGGTTGGCTCTGCGACGTTCGCCGCGACCAGAACGGCAGAAGAAGTGGTGCACTGCCGAATCGTCGAGAAGGATCGGATACTCCGAACGGCGGGTCCGCAGAGCTATACACATGCGGGGACTTGGCTGACGGCCTTCTACCTCTCGGTGGTCTGCAGGGAGAAAGATAGGCTGACCGACTTGTGCCAAGTGCCGGTATCCCTGCTCAGGGAGTCGGAGGCATCTCACGACGAGTTTCTCTATGACTGGGTGGAGACTCTCCAGGCGTACTGGCTCGGCGAACCGGACCTGGGGGTCAAGTTGGTGGCAGCAATCGATGGCGCGGATCCCCGGAGCGGCCGGATCAGCGACCCCCAGGCGGCCGCGAAACTTCTCTACCCACCAATGGAAATGTTCCACCGCCTGGTCCGTGACGATCACGGCGGATTCAATAGGGCATTGACCGATGCTATCCAGTGGCACAAGGAGTACTGGAGCACGGAGGGCAACGCTCTCCAGGCCACCGGCTTGGTTGCCCTCCCGCCCCTTGCTCTGGCATGCCTCGCCTACGACATGGGCTTCCCCATCGACGTAGAGTCCGACTACCTGCCCATCGCTCTCCTGGAACGAGACTGGGCAGGTGAGTTCCCGACCTGAGACCAATATCGCTCGGGAGGCCAAAGGCTGTAGCGGACATGCGCGAGGTCAGATTTCGGGCAGGACCTGACCTCACCCACCTCTTGCGCGCCTGGTCGCAGACGGCCGGGCCTTCGGGTCGAGACTGCGGGCGCGTCTGCCGAGGCCACACCGCCAGGGCACGAATCCGGCCACATGCTCGCCGAGCCCGTCACCCGAACGGCGGACCGTCGTTTGTGTTGTGGGCCCGAATCCGGACTGCCCGGCGTAGCAGACTGTGACACGCCGCGCGCCGCTGACACCATGCACAGGCCGGTGGGTGCCGCGGTGCACATACGAACAGTCGTCGAGGAAGGTGTGATGGGTGTGGAGGCCCACGCGACGAACGAACGCGTGACGGGACGCAGGTGGACGGTGCGGCTGGATCCGGTCGGCCGCGGTCGTGCGGACGTGCGTGTCTCGTGCAGCCGCCCGGCCTGCGCCGCGCAGGTGCTGCCGTCCGCCGCCGCCGGTCGTACGGCGGCGATCGGCCACCTCAAGGCCCACCTGCGCGCCGGCCCGGCCCCCCGCCCCTCGGCGCAGTGCGCCTGTCGGGCCGAGGAGTGCCACACGCACATCCGCCCCGCCGGACCGCGTGAGCGACCCGTGCCCTGGCGGTGCGGGGGAGCGGTCGTCCTGGCCGTCATCACGGACCGGGAAGGGCGCTGGTGGCAGGTCATGGAGTGCTGCTCGCGCTGCGCCGCCGCCCACTCCACCGCGAAGGTCGTCGCCACGGCTCCGGCCGCCGAGGCACCGGCACGGAGCGACGGGTTCCGGGCCGATGCCGCAGTCCCCACGACCCCCGGCGGCACCGCGACCCCCGGCGGCACCGCAGCCACCACGCCGACCTTTTCGGCAGCCGGCCCGCACTTCTCCCACAGCGCCACCGCCACCGCCGCCGGCACCGCCGTCCCCCAGCAGGCGTCGGCGCCCAGGTCCGGCCACGGGTCCGACCCCCGCTCCGCCCCCCGGTCCGCGAGGCCGCCGCGGAGGCGCCCCCCGCGCGGCAGGATCGCCCAGCGTCTCGTCCCGCACGACCTGCGGCCCGTCGCGCTGCGGGACGAACTCACCGAGCTCGGCGAGCTCTTCCGCGCCTACCAGGCCCGCACCGAACCCGACCTCGCGATGCTCGCCGACCTCCACGCCCGCAAGGCGGAGGCCTTCCACGCCTGGGCCGAGGCCACCGCCGACACCGGACTGCGGCTCGACGCCCGGCGGGCCGAACAGGCCGCCGCCACCGCCCGCCTCCAGCATCTGCACCGCATCGGCCAGGCCCCGGACGGTGAAGGGCCCGCCGTGGCGCGGCTGCTGACCGCCCCCGCGCAGTGGAACCACGCCCGATCCGTCCTCGCCCACGTGGCCGAGAACGCCCCCCTGCCCGGAGCCGAGGCCCGCCTGCTGGTGGTGATGGTGACGCTGCGCACCGCACAGTCCGGGGTCGGCAACCTGGTCGGGCAGGACATCAAGGGGCTGCCCCTGTCGGATCCCGAGGAGCTGGTGGGGCAGTTGGTGGAGTCCGGCTGGCTCGGCATCTCCGGGACCGTCGAGGAGCTGATCGCCTCCCGCCCGGAGAACCCCACCCAGATCACCGTGCCGTCCCTGACGCCCGACGAGGACGACCCGGGGCCGTTCACGTTCGGCAGGAAGCTGCGCCCCAAGCTCAGCGGATGGGCCCAGCGGGTCGTCGGGGAGAAGAAGCTGCGCAAGGGCAAGACCGAGGCCGGCGTACGGCTCCTCGCCCTGGCCCTGGCCACCGGCTCCGACGGTGAAGGGCGACTGGGGCCGGGAGGGGAGGGCATCGGCCTGGACGTCCTGTCCTCCTGGTGCACCGTCGACTCCCGTGACCTGCCGCAGCTCGTGGACCGGCTGACCGCGGCGGACTGGCTGGCGGAGGCCGACGTCACCGACACCCACCTCACCGGCAGGCTCACCGAACGGGTCCTCCCGCTCGGGTGCCCGCTGACCTGAGGAAGCGGAACGCGTCCCCGCGTCCCGGCGTCCCGGCGTCCCCGGGCCCCCGCGTCCCCGGGTCCCCGCGCCCCTGGGTCCCCGCGCCCCCGCGCCCCCGGGTGGCGTGCCTCAGGGCCCGGACCGTCGATCCTCCGGACAGCGGTCTCAGAACACCCCGAGCTGCTCCGCCAGATCCGCCAGGTCCTTCGCGTACAGGTCGAAGCGGTCCGAGGACGCGGGCGGGTCGCCGACCGGACGGGCCACGTAGGCCGTGCGCAGGCCCAGCGCCTGCGCGCCGCGCAGGTCCCAGGCGTGGGCGGCGACCATCAGCAGGCGCTCCGGTGGCGGTCCGGCGACGGTGACGGCCAACCGGTAGACCGCCGGATCCGGCTTGTAGGTACGGGCGTCCTCCGCGGACAGGGCCTGGTGCCAGCGCAGCCCGGCGTGGGCGTTCAGCTCCAGCAGCGCCGTACGGCTCGCGTTGGACAGGCCGATCAGCGGGAAGTGCTCGGCGAGGCGGGCGAGCCCTGCCACGGTGTCGGGCCACGGCGGGAGGTGACGGGCCGCCCGGGCCAACGACTCCACGGCGTCCGGATCCTCCGCTCCGGCCGCGCGCGCGACGACTTCCGCGGCCTCCCGGTCCAGTGCGTCGCTCGGGAGATAGGGCCGATCGCCCTCGACGATGCGGCGTTGCTCGCGCTCGATGTGCCGCTGCCACAGCAGCAGAAGCCGTTCGGTGCCGGGGGCGTCGGGGGCGTCGGGGGCGTCGGGGGCCGAGAAGGGGGCCAGCGCACTGATGCCCGCCCGCAGCCCGGCGGGTTCGTCGACGAGTGTGCCCAGCACATCGAACACGACGGCGTCGATCGCGAGTTCTGCCATGGCGAGGTCTCCTCCAGAGACGGCGGGGAAGGCGGCCGGCACCGGGACCAACGTCCCAAGCGCTCCTTTCCCTCCCCTACTTCACCGTGATCGACCCCACGAACGCGTCCAGCTCCTCCGCGTCCACCGCGTCCTTCACCGCGTTCAGGCGCACCACGAACGGAACGCCCTTCGAGTCCACCCCCGCGACCAGGACCCCGGTCATCGGCGTCCCCCTGTTCGGGGTGTCCTCCTGGCCGTCGGACGTGAAGTCGTAGTCGATCCGGCGGGCTTCGCGTGCCTCGGGGGCGTCCTCCGGGCCCGCCAGGCGTACGTCGTCCGTCGCCTTGCGGGTGGAGCCGAGGCCGATGCCCGCGCCCGCCGCTGCCGCCGCTCCGGCCGCGTCGCGCACGCCCGTGGCGAAGTCCAGCTGGACCGAGACCATGCCGGTCCGGATGCCGTCCTCCTCCTTGAGCGCGACGGCCGCGTTGGCCTTCGCCCGCTCGGCCGCGGGCTGCTCCGCGTACCCCTCGCTCTTCGGGTAGCCGACGCTCAGGCTGCCGGTCTTCAACGTGCCCCAGCCCTCGGGCACGGCGGCCTTGTCCGCGTCGCCGCCGCATCCGGTCAGCAGAACCGCCGCTGTCGCGATCGCCGCCGCGGTGGCCGTCCGCCGCCGCCGGGGCCCTCGCGCGCCCCATGTCCTGGTACTCATCGTGTCTGTCACCGCCCGTTCAGTTCGCGCAGTAGCTGTACGGAAGATACGTGCGCGCATCGCCCCGCGGTGCACCGAGGAACTGTGCGTCCGTCAGTGTCTCCCTCTTCTCCTCCGTGGAGAGGGAGAACCCGAGGCTCATCCCGAGCGAGATCTCGAAGCCGAACGACTGAGCGTCGCTCTCGCCCGTGTACCGCATGGTGCTGGACAGCCCGTCCTCGAACATCAGCTGCTGGAAGGGATCGTTGCCCTCCGGGCGGTTCTCCATGCCGTGGTCGCCGAAGAGGTATTCGAACGGGGCCGTGTTGTTGCCGGAGCCGTCCAGCCACTGCTCGGCGACGGCCCGCTTGGACTCGGTCGCCGCGTCCGTGTCCTTGCCGAACACGATCGAGTTCGTCACCACGTCGATGCCGGTCTCGCCCGACGAGTCCGACGCGCTGCCCTTGCCGCCCCGCTTGTCCTGGCCGCTCTCGCCGTTGTCGCCGCCGACCTCGACCTTGCCGGACGTCGAGCCGCTCTCCACGGTCTGCGTCATGTCGATGCGGACGATCTCCCCGGTCTTCTGGTCGCGGGTCACGGTGATGGCGCCGGTACGGTTCTGCTTGCCGCCCACCGTGCCCTTGACCGGGCCCACGTCTCCGCCGGCCTTGCCCTCCAGTTCGAGCTTCGCGGTGTACGTGTACGACTCGTTGCCGTTCACGTCGTCCTTGGTGATGGTCACCTCGGGCGAGAACGTCGCCTTGCCGCCGAGCTTCGCGCCCAGCTCGCCCTCGTCGCCGCCCTTGACGGAGAGGCCGCCGTCCGCGTAGGCGTTGAGGCCGACGGTCGAGTAGGAGATCTTCTTGTCGCCGATCTTCTTCTCGATGTCCTCCTTCTTCTCCGCCCACTTCATCGCGGAGTACCAGCCGCCGCCGTAGCCGCCGCTGTGCTTGGTGGAGGTCTCCCACATCTTCATCTCCTCGATGTCGTCCCGCATCTGCTGAGCCTCCTCCTCGCTCGCGAAGATCCAGGTGTCACCGTTGGTGATCTTGATGCCCCCGCCGATGTCGACATCCGCCTTGCCCAGGCTGCCGAGCTTGACGCCCGGCGTGCTGGCGGTGGCCCCGGCGGACGCGGCGTCGGTGAACGTCATCGAGACGACCTTGTCGTCGCCGTCGACCTTCCCGTCGCCGTTCACATCGGTGCTCGCCCGGGAGACCTTCTGCTGGAAGCCGTACTCCTCGCCCCACTCGAACCAGCCGATCTTGACCTTGCCGCCCGCCGTGTCCGAGATGCTGGAGACCTGGCACATCTTGGGCTCGTAGTCCGCGTCCGTCTTCGGCTTCGCCTCGGGGTCCTGGCCGCCGGACGAACAGGAACCGCCGCCACCGGCCATCGAGCTGATCGCACAGCGCAGCCGCTCCCCGATCTTGCCGCCGACCCCGGCCATCGCCATCGCGCCGATCAGCATCGTGACGAGGACGACGAGACCCAGGTACTCCATCGCCGTCGCGCCGCCGTCCCGCCAGTTGTACGAGTAGCGGGGCGGCTCCGGCGTACGGGTGGCGCGCTCCTCCAGCAGCCGGTCGACGGCCACCCCGGACGCCGCGCCCGCCGCCAGTGACACGGCGGGCATGAGGACGCCCTCGATACCGACGACGTCCCCGGCGACGACGAAGCCGTACAGCAGCCCGGCCAGGGGGACGGGCAGGGCCGCGAGCAGATACACCGTGCGGGAGGACTCGCGGTGCTCCTCGGGGAGGACGCGGGTGCCCGCCAGCACCGTCAGCAGCGTCACGGCGAGGGCGGGCAGGTGGAGCAGGGCCAGCCGCCAGCCGAACGTCTCCAGCCGCTCCTCGGTGGCCAGCAGATCGAGCAGGACCCGGCTCATGGCGAACCCGAGGGCGATGTAGACCAGACCGCCGATCACCCAGCTCCGGGTCAGCGCGAAGAACCGGCTGCCCTGTGGGGGCGGGTACGGGACGCCGGAGCCGGCGATGCCGTGGCGTCCCAGCGGTATGTGCCCCGCGCTCCGGTCTCCCCGGGCCCGGCCCCGGCCTGCGCCCCCGTCACCGCTCACGGTGCACCCTCTCCTCGACCCGCGCGTGTTGCCGACGGCCGAGAGCGTACGGCCGAAAAGCCGCCATAGCCCGGGCCCCCGGTCCCAAAGCCGGGCCCAAGTGCGGCGCACGTCAGACGTGTTGCGCCGAGGCGCGGTGGCCGTTCCGCTTGGGGCCGGCCGTGGGCCCGTGGGCCCACGCCGCCCCGGCCGCCGCTCAGTACGCTCGGTGGTGCCGGGGGTCGCCGACCACGACGCCGCGCGAAGCAGCGAGAGCGATGGGGGTGGGCGTCGATGGCGGGTGCCGGATTCTTCTACTCGTACCACCTGGGCTGGACCCGGCTGGACGCCCGCACCCTGTTGGGCGACCTGGAGGCCGAGGGGCTCCGGCCGGTGCACCCCGTGACCGGCCGCACGGTGCTCGTCAACCTCGACGCCGCCTCCCTCGGAGCCCGTTCGCCCGTCACCCGCGAGCAGTTGCTGTCCCTCGCCGGACTTGAGCGGCTGCACGAGGTCGGATTCCGGTTGTGGACCGACGGGGGCTTCGACCTCCTGGTGCGCATCCGGCGGGCCCCGGCCGGTGTCGTCGCCGTCGAGTTCTCCGTGGGGGAGCTGCCCGATCCGGAGCGGGAGCACGCGGTGGGCGCCATCCGGCGGACCGTCGGACGGGCCTCCGTGCTGTGCATCGGCTTCGTCGTCGACCGGGCCGGTGCGACGGCCACCACCGACTGGGACGGCGTCGTCATCGAGGGCGCCGCCCACCTCGACGCCTGGCCGGACACCGTCGCCGTACGCGACGAGACGGCGGCCCGGCACCCGCAGCTGGCGGTGATGGACGCGGTGGAGATGTCGCCGTGGAAGGTATTCGGGAACGAGGTGCTGGGCGGGGTCTGACCCGGGCGGCCCCGACCGGTACGGGGGCGGGGGCCGCCCACGCCTCTCCTGGCCGTCGGCCCGCCTCGCACTTCTTCCGGCCGTCGGCCCAGCTCGGGCTTCTCCTGGTCGTCGGCCCGCCTCGGGCTTCTTCCGGTCGTCGGCCCGCCCCGGGCCTCTCGCGGCCCTCGGCGTGCCCGGACCCCGGCCCGCCCGCCCGCCGGCCGTGGCACGGCGCGCCCGCCGCCGACGTCATAATCGGCCGTATGTCCGATCATCAGCTCCGCACCCGGACGCCCGCCGGCCCAGCCCCGGCCCCCCGCCCCCTTCCCGGCGGGTCCCGGGCCGCCGCCGCGTTCCGGGCCGCCGCGCCCGCGCTCGCGGTCTACGCCGCCGCACGGGCCCTGGGGCTCCTGGTCTTCTGGGTGGCCGCCTCCGCCGCCGGGAAGGACCCCCTGGGGCCGCTCAGCGGACGCTGGGACTCCGTCTGGTACCAGCGCATCGCCGAGCACGGCTACCGCTACACCGTCACCTTGCCGGACGGCTCCGTCCACTCCGATCTGGCGTTCTTCCCGCTGCTCCCGGCCCTGGAACGTGCCGTCTTCGCCGTGACTCCGCTCACCCTCGGCGGCGCCGGACTCCTGGTCGCCTGGACCGCCGGGCTGCTCGCCGCCTGGGGCATCTTCGCCGTCGGCGCCCACCTGCGCGGACGGCGTACGGGCGTGGTGCTGGCCGCACTGTGGGGCGTCTGCCCGACCGCGTTCGTCCAGTCGATGGCGTACACCGAAACCCTGTTCACCGCGCTCGCCGCCTGGGCCCTGTACGCCGTCCTCAAAGGCCGCTGGATCGTCGCGGGCGCGCTGTGCGTCCTCGCGGGGCTCACCCGGCCCTCGGCGGCCGCCCTCATCGCCGCCCTGGCGGTCACCGCCGCCGTCACCCTCGTACGGGAGTACCGCGACGAGCGCCGCGCCGGCCCGGTGCTCCGCCGCAACGCCCGGATGATCGCGGGCGTGGCGCTCGCACCGCTGGGCTGGCTGGCGTACGTGGTGTTCGTGGCCGTACGCGAGGGCAGCCCGGTCGCCTACTTCGACGTCCAGGCGCAGTGGGGCAACAACATCGACGGCGGCCGCGCGCTCGCCGCCTTCATCGCCGGGCTGCCGTGGCCCGCCGCCCTCGGTCTGTGCGCGGCGCTCGGGCTGCTGGGGTGGCTGGTGGTCCTGTGCGTACGGCAGCGGCAACCGCTCCCCGTGCTCGTGTACGCCATCGCGATCGTCGTCATCTCGCTGATCGGCGCCGGATACTTCGGCTCCCGGCCGCGGCTGATGATGCCCGCCTTCCCGCTGCTGCTCCCGCCCGCCGTCGCCCTGCTGCGGCTGCGCACCGCGGGCCGCACGGCCGCCGTGCTCACCGTTCTCGCCTGCGCGTCGGCGGCCTACGGAGCCTGGACCCTGCTGGGCGCGGGCCCGCCGTAGGCCCGTCTCTAGAGGGCTTCCGGCGCGGTGGCGGGCGCCGCCTTCAGCTCCAGCCGTACGCCCGGCCGCACCCCCCACCGCGCCATCGCCCCGGCCTCCGCCTCCACCACGTGCCGGGCCCGCAGCCGGGGCAGCCCGAGCCGGCCGGGCTTCATCGTGGTGACCGCGAGGACCGTGAACGTCCGGTCCAGGTACGCCACGTCGATGGGGAACCGCATCCGGAAGGTGTGCACGCTCCCGCAGGGGGTGAGCATCATCGCCCCCTCGATCCCGTCCCGCCCGAGCAGCCCCTTGGTACGGGCCCGGTACGAGGCGGCGATCCGCAGCGGTACCTCCCGGGCCCCCGGCCCCGGTTCCGCTCCCGGTCCCGGTCCCGCTTCCGGCCCGGGTCCCGCTCCCGCCCCGGCCCCGGTCCCGGAATCCGTGTCGACCGTCAGCGTCCCGTCGCCATCGCGCCATGTCCTCATGGGCCCCGACCGTAGCCTCCGGCGGACGCGCCCGAATCCCGAACGGCGCGGCTTGGGTCCTGGCCGGGCGTCTTGGGCCCCCGGACCCAAGACCCCTGCTCCCGGACCCCGTTAGGGTCGCCCCGTGGACGCCGTGCTGCTCGCCCTCGCCGCGGTCTGGGGTGCCGCCACCGGACTGCTGATCCCGCGTGCCGCCTACCGGTTCGCCGTCGAGCCCGAGGAGCCGTGGCGCACGGCGTGCCCCGCCGGCCACCTGCTCACCGGCCCGGCCCGCGGCTGGCTCGGCCCGGCCCGATGCGCTCCCTGCGCCGCCCAAGCTGTCCCGGCCACCCCGGCTAACCCGGCCACCCCGGTCAACCCGCTCCCGAGAATGCCCGCCCCGGAACCGCAGGCCCCGCCCACTCCGGAGTCGGCAGCCCCGCCCACCCCGGAGCCACAGGCCACCGCCACCCCGACATCCCCCGCCTACGCCCCCACCACCCTCGCCCCCCTCGTCACCGCCCTCGCCTGTGTCGCCCTCGCCGCCGCCACCGGGGCCAGGCCCGAGCTCGTCGCGTGGCTGGTGCTGGCCCCCGTCGCCGTACTCCTCGCCGTCGTCGACCGACGGGTCCACCGGCTGCCCGATCCGCTGACCCTGCCGCTCGCGGCCGCGGCCGTCCTGCTGCTCGGCGGGGCCGCGCTGCTCCCGGGGCACGCCGGATCCTGGACCTCCGGACTGCTGGGCGGCCTGGCCCTCGGCGGCTTCTACCTCCTGCTCTTCCTGATCAACCCGAACGGCATGGGCTTCGGCGATGTGAAGCTCGCCATCGCTCTGGGCGTGGCCCTCGGCTGGCACGGCTGGACCGTGCTGTTCCTGGGCGGGTTCGCCGGGTTCCTGTTCGGGGCGGCGTACGGACTCGCCCTCGTGCTCCTGCGCCGGGCGGGGCGCAGGACCGGCATCCCGTTCGGGCCGTTCATGATCGCCGGGGCGTTGATCGGAGTGCTGCTGGGGTCGCTGGCCGGGTGAGCCGGGGCGCGCCCCCCCGCCGGGCGGCCCGGGTGGAATCCGTTCGCGTGCTCCGGGACGGCCTGACACGATTCCCCCATGTCCGACCCATCCACCCCCACCCCCACCCCCACCCCCACCCCCGCTCCTGCCTCCGCCTCCGGCCCCGGCCCCGGCCCCGGCCACGACTTCGACTCCGCAGCCTCCCGCGACCGGTTCGAGGCCCTCGTGGCCGAGGCCGACGCCGTCTCCGTGGACGGATGGGACTTCTCCTGGCTCGACGGCCGCGCCACCGAGGAACGCCCCTCCTGGGGGTACGCCCGCGCGATGGCCGGCCGGCTCGCCCGGGCCCACGCCGCGCTCGACCTCCAGACCGGGGGCGGCGAGGTGCTGGCCTCCGCGCCGAAGCTGCCGCCGGTCACCGTGGCCACGGAGGCCTGGCCGCCCAACATCGCCCGCGCCACCGCCCTGCTGCACCCGCTCGGAGCGGTCGTCGTCGCCGACGAGGACGAGCCGCCGCTGCCCTTCGGGGACGCCGCCTTCGACCTCGTGGTCAGCCGCCATCCGGTCACCACGTGGTGGGAGGAGATCGCGCGCGTGCTCGCCCCCGGCGGTACGTACTTCTCCCAACAGGTCGGACCCGCCAGCGTCTTCGAACTCGTGGAGCACTTCCTCGGCCCGCAGCCGCCCGAGGTCCGTCGTGCCCGGCACCCGGAGGACGCGCGGGCCGCCGCGACGGCGGCCGGTCTGGAGGTGGTCGACCTGCGCTCGGAGACCCTGCGCACCGAGTTCCACGACATCGGCGCCGTGGTCTACTTCCTGCGCAAGGTGATCTGGATGGTGCCCGGCTTCACCGTCGAGCGGTACCGGCCGCAACTGGCCGCGCTGCACCGGAAGATCGAGAAGGAGGGGCCGTTCCTCGCCCGTACCGCCCGCTTCCTGATCGAAGCCCGCAAACCCCGGTGACGGTGGACGGGCCCCGTACGGTCGGTCAACCCGCTTACTCCGTAAGCCAGTTCAGCTGTGCCCCGGAGGCAACGGGATGGTGCGTGCCACCGTCCTACCCTCCGGGGGCACGCACAGTGAAGGAAGGGGAGCGGGCATGACCGTGGAGCGGGAACACTGCACGGGGCCCGCCGGGCGCGCACGGCCCGGCAACGCCGACTGGCTCACGGGGGCCAGGATCACCGCCGTCCTCGGCGTCTACTACCGGCCCGAGGGCCGGGCGGGCGGACCGGAGGCCGTCGAGTTCGTCCTCGCGGAGGACCAGTCCATCCTGCTGACCTGCACATCCGACCGGACGCTGCGGGTCACCCCGGGCAGCTGGCCGCGGTTACCCGACTGGTGTGTCCCGGCGAGCCAGTGGCACCACGCGCCGCCCCCGCTCCTGCCGCCGGTGCCGTACGGGGGAGCGTGGACGGCCGTCGGAACCCAGGAGGTCAGGGACGACGGCGGCGAGGTGCTCCAGGCCGTCATCCGGTGCGAGGAAGGGGACTTCGTGGTCGTCGCCGGAGACACGATCGCGATCCGCTTCGCCCCGCGCCCCTGAAGGCGCGTCACCGGCCCTGCGCGTGCGGCCCCGCCGCCACCGGCTCTACGCGTGCGGCCCCGCCGTCACCGGCCTTACGCGTGCGGCCCCACCGCCACCCGCCCCACGCGTGCGGCCCCACCGTCACCGCGATCCGGCGGCCCGGACGGCGCCGGTGCCAGACGCCCGCCCCCACACCGCCCACCAGCAGCACCGGGAAGTTCCCCGCCTGCCCGCCCCCGAGCGCCCGCTCCCACGCCGCCGTCGGCCCGTACGCGTACACATACCGCTCGACCGGGGTCCGGGCCCGTCGGTACGGCGGACAGGGTCCCGGTCCACAGGGGCAGGTCCGCCGCGCGCGGCAGATGGACCGTGCCGCGCGGGCCGAACGTCTTGACCAGGGTCCGGTCGGTCCACGGTGCCGCACGGACGTCCGTGCGGGTCAGCCCGTCCCCGCGCAGTCCCACGGGCAGCTCGGCCGCCGAGAGGCCGGCCTCTGTCCTCCTCCCCGCCCCGGCGGCGTCAAGGCGGTGTCGCCCACCGACCCCTCGATACGGAGGTCGATAACGACCGCGAGCGGGCTGCGGAGGGGGCCTGGAGACGGGGCGGACCTGGCTCGTCACGGATTCCGGCATATTCGGAGAGTAATTGTGGAGTGGCGTGGCGCGCGTCGGCACTTACGAAGGGTTAGGGTGGAAACCCCCCCTCGGGCCGGTCCGTATCCCCCCCCCACGGACCGGCCCGTTTTTTGGGGGCCGGCGCCCGGGCCCGCGGCGCGGACCCGAAGCCCCTGTGGGACGGAGCCCCGTTGAGCCGGCGTCAGCCGCGACCGGCCCAGATGTTCGTGCCCGCCGTGTCCACGGCGAAGGTGTCGATCTCGTCCCGCTCCTCGGCGGTGAGCGCCGGGCCCGCGAGCGCCGCCACGTTCTCCTCCAGCTGCTTCACGCTCGACGCGCCGATCAGAGCCGAGGTCATCCGGCTGTCGCGCAGCACCCAGGCGATGGCGAGCTGGGCGAGCGACTGGCCGCGGCCCCGGGCGATGTCGTTGAGGCCGTTGAGCCGGCGGACCACCTCGTCGGAGAGCAGGCCCGGGTCGAGGGACTTGCCCTGGGTGGCGCGCGAACCCTCCGGGATGCCCTTCAGGTACTTGTTCGTGAGCAGGCCCTGGGCGAGCGGCACGAAGGAGATGCAGCCCATTCCGGCCGCCTCCAGGGTGTCGAGCAGCCCGTCGTCCTCGATCCAGCGGTTGATCATGGAGTAGGACGGCTGGTGGATCAGGGCCGGGACGCCCATCTCCTTCAGCAGCCCGGCCGCCTCGGCGGTCTGCTCCGCGTTGTACGAGGAGACGCCCACGTACAGCGCCTTGCCCTGCTGGACGGCGGAGGCGAGGGCCCCCATCGTCTCCTCCAGCGGGGTGTGCGGGTCGAAGCGGTGCGAGTAGAAGATGTCGACGTACTCCACGCCCATCCGCTTCAGGGACGCGTCGAGCGAGGACAGCAGATACTTCCGGGAGCCCCACTCGCCGTACGGGCCGGGGTGCATCAGATAACCGGCCTTGGTCGAAATGACCAGTTCGTCTCGGTATGGGGCGAAATCCTGGGCGAAGAGCTTGCCGAAGTTCAGCTCGGCCGAGCCGGGCGGCGGGCCGTAGTTGTTGGCCAGGTCGAAGTGGGTCACCCCGAGGTCGAAGGCGCGGCGCAGGATCGCCCGCTGGGAGTCCAGCGTCCGGTCGTCGCCGAAGTTGTGCCACAGGCCCAGCGAGAGGGCGGGCAGCTTGAGGCCGCTGCGCCCGGTCCGGCGGTACTCCATGGAGTCGTAGCGCGCGGGGGCGGCACGGTAATACAGGTCGGGGGAGAGGTATTCAGTCACGTTTCTCTGCTTATCACGGAGTTGTGACAGACCGGGTTGGGCCCTTGTGACCCGGTCGCAGTAATGTGGCGCCTTCGGGGAATGCCGATGTGCGGCGCGGCGAAGGCCCGCGCGGCCCGTGCTGACAAGGGCGCGGACCGCCGAGGGATGGTGCCGGCGGCGCAGGTCGTGCGGCGATCCCCTGCGGGGGATGCCCCCGTACCCCCGGCGACGGGGAGGGCGGGCCCCGGCCCGTACGGAACCGAGAGGGTGAACACAGTGAACTTCCGCGACCTGGTGTACAGGCTCTACGCGCGCCGGGTGGAAGGCCGCCTGGACCACGACCAGGTGCCGAAGCACATCGGGGTCATCCTCGACGGCAACCGGCGGTGGGCCAAGGCGTCCGGCGGCTCCGCCGTACAGGGCCACCAGGCCGGTGCGGACAAGATCTCCGAGCTGCTCGGCTGGTGCGACGAGACCGATGTCGAGGTCGTCACCCTCTGGATGCTCTCCACGGACAACTTCGACCGGCCCGAGCACGAGCTGACGCCGCTGCTCCGCATCATCGAGAACACCGTGCGCAACCTCGCCGCGGACGGGCGCTGGCGCGTCCACCACGTCGGCACGCTCGACCTGCTCCCGCCGGAGACGCAGACGGTCCTCAAGGAGGCCGAGGAGGCGACGTCCGGCATCGAGGGGATAATCGTCAATGTCGCCGTGGGCTACGGCGGCCGGCAGGAGATCGCGGACGCGGTGCGCTCGCTGCTCCTGGAGCACGCCGAGAAGGGCACCAGCTTCGAGGACCTGGCCGAGGTCGTCTCCACCGACCTGATCTCCGAGCACCTCTACACCCGCGGCCAGCCCGATCCCGACCTGGTGATCCGGACGAGCGGCGAGCAGCGTCTGTCGGGCTTCATGCTCTGGCAGAGCGCCCACTCGGAGTACTACTTCTGCGAGGTCTTCTGGCCGGCCTTCCGCAAGGTCGACTTCCTGCGCGCCCTGCGCGACTACGCCGCCCGCCACCGGCGCTACGGGGCCTGAGCCGCAAGGGCGTCACCGCGCGTCCACCGGGACTTCTCCACACCGTGTCATATGCAGCGGCATGGCTTCGGTTCGATGAGGGAATACCCCTGACAGGTCGACATCCGGTCATCAACCAGGCGGATGTCGTCACCAAGTGAGCGGCACCCAGTCCGCTCGCCCGGGAGGCCCTTTGCACACGAAGGACCGTACGCAGCGTGCGGCCGACGCGGTGGCCGTGGTCCGGCCCGCGCACGAGGGCCCGATCCCGGTCCGTCCTCTCCCTTCGGGAAGCTCCGCGACCGTCCGTCGCACTCCCCGACCTCGTCCGAGGGGGTACGTCCTTCCGTGGTGAACAGCAGCAAGCGCCGCATGCCCGACCGGCGCACATACGTTCTCGACACCAGCGTCCTGCTGGCCGACCCCGGCGCCATGGCCCGCTTCGACGAGCACGAAGTCGTGCTGCCGATCGTGGTGGTCACGGAGCTGGAGGCCAAACGGCACCATCCCGAGCTCGGCTACTTCGCCCGCCAGGCCCTGCGCCTGCTGGACGACTTCCGGGTCCGGTACGGCCGGCTGGACGCCCCGATCCCGCTCGGGGACCTGGGCGGGTCGCTCCGTGTCGAACTCAACCACTCCGATCCCGGCATACTGCCCGCCGGCTACCGGTTGGGGGACAACGACTCACGGATCCTCGCGGTCGCACGCAACCTCCAGGCCGAGGGGTACGACGTCACGGTCGTCTCCAAGGACCTGCCGCTCCGTATCAAGGCGTCCTCCGTCGGCCTCCTCGCCGAGGAGTACCGCGCCGAGCTCGCCATCACGGACTCCGGCTGGACCGGTATGAGCGAACTGTCCCTCGCCGGGGAACAGATCGACCTGCTGTTCGGCGAGGAGACGCTGTACGTCCCCGAGGCTGCCGAGCTGCCCGTCCACACCGGCCTGGTGCTCCAGTCCGAGCGCGGCAAGGCGCTCGGCCGGGTGACGGCCGAGGGCAACGTCCGCCTCGTGCGGGGCGACCGGGAGGCGTTCGGCATCCACGGGCGCAGCGCCGAGCAGCGGATCGCGCTCGATCTCCTCCTCGACAGCGACGTCGGCATCGTGTCGCTCGGCGGACGCGCGGGCACCGGCAAGTCGGCGCTGGCCCTCTGCGCGGGCCTGGAGGCGGTGCTGGAGCGGCAGCAGCACAAGAAGGTGATGGTCTTCCGCCCGCTGTACGCGGTGGGCGGGCAGGAGCTCGGCTATCTCCCCGGCAGCGAGGCCGAGAAGATGAGCCCCTGGGCGCAGGCGGTCTTCGACACGCTCTCGGCGGTCGCCGGGCGCGAGGTCATCGAGGAGGTGCTCGGGCGCGGGATGCTGGAGGTCCTGCCGCTCACCCACATCCGCGGCCGCTCGCTGCACGACGCGTTCGTGATCGTCGACGAGGCGCAGTCGCTCGAACGGAACGTCCTGCTGACCGTATTGTCCCGAATCGGGGCGAATTCGCGTGTCGTGCTCACCCACGACGTGGCCCAGCGGGACAACCTCCGGGTCGGCCGCTACGACGGAGTCGTCGCCGTCGTCGAGAAGCTGAAGGGTCATCCGCTGTTCGCGCACGTCACGCTCACGCGGTCGGAGCGTTCGCAGATCGCCGCGCTGGTGACCGAAATGCTGGAGGAGGGGCACATCTGACCCGCATGTCCCATTGATGCCGCCCGGCGAGCCAAGGAGCTTAGCCGGGCGGCATCGTGCTGCGCCGTCATTTCCGCGAAACCGATCGGCCAAACGGGGTGTGACCTTTCCCACGCAACACAGAATTGCCTCCACGCGTCTCCGTCCGGCAGAGTCTTGCTTCCGTCAGGCCCCGCATACGGCACTTGGGCACCTCCAGAGGCGCCACGCACCACACAACTCCACACGAGACGCCCGTATGCCGCCCGCGAGCACCACGCGGCAGCCCTCTCACCGGGGTTGCCCACCGGGCCCGTGCCTCCCGTGACCCATGCAGTAGGGAGGCCAGTGCCAGGGGCACGAACGCGCCCGCGAGGTCACCTAAGCGGGCGATGCTGGAAGGACACCATGTGAGCCGGATCTCGGTCCGGGGGTTCGCCGTGGCATCCGCCACCGCGGTCACCACCGTAGGCGCCGTCGTGGGCGTTGCCGCGGGCGGCACACCTGCCGCCGACGACAACAACAACTTCGAGGCGGCCGCAGCCGACACCACGCTGCTCGCAGACATCCCCGCGGGCCAGCAGGCCCAGGTCCAGACCGCTTCGCTGACGCAGCAGGCCGACGCCCAGGCGTCCGCCGCCGACGCCGCCGCGAAGAAGTCGGCCGAGGAATCCGCCCGCATCCAGGCCGCCAAGGACGCCAAGTCCAAGAAGCAGGCGGCCGAGGACCGGATCGAGGCCGAGCGCCTGGCGGAGGAGAAGAAGAAGGAAGAGGCCGAGCGCGCCAGCCGTTCTTCCGTCCGCGACGCCTCCTCGTTCGCCGCCCAGGGCTCGTACACCGTGGCCCAGGTCCAGGCGATGGCCCGTCAGATGGTCCCCGCCGACCAGTTCCAGTGCTTCAGCAACATCGTGAACCACGAGTCGACCTGGAACTACCGCGCGACCAACCCGTCCTCCGGGGCGTACGGTCTGATGCAGGCACTCCCGGGCCACAAGATGGCCTCCGCCGGCGCCGACTGGCAGACCAACCCGGCCACCCAGATCAAGTGGGGCCTCAGCTACATGGACGGCCGCTACGGCTCCCCGTGCGGCGCCTGGTCCTTCTGGCAGGCCAACAACTGGTATTAGGCCGGCCACCGGCACCAGAGGGAGCGGGCGGAAGAAGTTCACCGTTCGCCCTCTCAACCTCGCGAGGCCCCCCACCGTCCAGACGGTGGGGGGCCTCGCGCGTGTACGGTCGCATCCCGGCGAGCCGTGAGGGCGCTGGGCGGCGAAGATGGGGGAAGGAAAGCAGGCATGTCGAAACTACCGGGCTGGCTGGGCCGCTTCGGTTCCGAACTCACGGAGCTGGGCGCGCGACTGGAGGAGCGGCGGGTGCGCGCCGTCGACGACGACGAACCCCTCGCGGTGCGCGGGGCTCCGGCCGTCCCGGAAGGCGACGAGCCCGGGCAGGTGCCCGCGCCCCCCAGCTACGCCCCCACGGTCGCCGCCAAGCCGGATCCGGTGGCGGCGATCCCGTGGGGCATGCGGGTCGCCGCGGAGGCCGGCTGGCGCCTCCTCGTCCTCGCGGGGACGCTCTGGGTGCTGATGCGGGTGATCAGCGCGGTCCAGCTCGTGGTGCTGGCCTTCGCCGCCGCCCTGCTCGTCACCGCGATGCTCCAGCCGACCGTGGTCCGGCTCAAGCGGATCGGGCTGCCGCACGGGCTCGCCACCGCCGTCACCGCCGTCCTCGGGTTCGTCATCATCGGCCTCGTCGGCTGGTTCGTGGTGTGGCAGGTGATGGAGAACCTCGACACGCTCTCCGACCGGGTCCGCGACGGCATCGACGAGCTGAAGCGCTGGGCGCTCGACAGCCCCTTCCATGTCACCGAGTCGCAGATCAACGACATCGCGAAGAACCTCAACGACACCATCGGCACCAACACCGAGGAGATCACCTCCGCCGGGCTCCAGGGCGTCACCGTGATGGTGGAGTTCCTCACCGGGCTGCTGCTGGCGATGTTCTCCACGCTGTTCCTGCTCTACGACGGCCGGCGCATCTGGGAGTGGTCGCTCAAGCTGGTGCCCGCCGCGGCCCGCCCCGGGGTCGCCGGCGCCGGACCGCGCGCCTGGCGCACCCTGACCGCGTACGTGCGCGGCACGGTGCTCGTCGCCCTGATCGACGCCATCTTCATCGGCTTCGGCCTCTACATCCTCCATGTGCCGCTCGCGGTGCCGCTGGCCGTCTTCATCTTCCTGTTCGCCTTCATCCCGCTCGTCGGCGCCGTGGTCTCCGGAGCGCTCGCGGTGGTCGTGGCCCTGGTCACCGAGGGCGTGTGGACCGCGCTGTGGGCGCTGGTGGTGGTCCTGGCGGTGCAGCAGATCGAGGGCCACATCCTGCAGCCCTTCATCCTCGGCCGCGCCGTCCGGGTGCACC
This sequence comes from Streptomyces sindenensis, assembly GCF_014649035.1. GTDB lineage: Bacteria > Actinomycetota > Actinomycetes > Streptomycetales > Streptomycetaceae > Streptomyces > Streptomyces sindenensis. The sequence goes on along the minus strand of NZ_BMSG01000001.1, from coordinate 287,824 downwards.
CGCTCGCGGTGGTCCTCGCGGTGGCGACCGGCGGGCTCGTCGCGGGCATCGGCGGCGCGGTGGTCGCCGTACCGCTGGTCGCCGTGATCAACACCGTGGTCGGCTATCTGCGCTCGTACGGGGAGCCCGGCGAACGCGGCGGACAGCACGGGGCCACCGCCCTGTCGATGAGTCCGGCGCCCGCCGGTCCCGCGCCCGCGCCACTCGAACCGGGCCCGCAGGACGCACCGGCCGAACGCCCCCAGGAGAACGGGCCGCCGCAGGAATAGCGGAACGGCACGGAACGCGCGAAAGAGCCCCGGGGACGGTCGGTCGTCCCCGGGGCCCTTCGCGTACCCAGGTGGGTCAGAGGTGGTGCGGTGTCACTGCTCGGCGAGTACGGCCTCGGCGTCGAGGGTCACACCGACCGCCTGGATCACCGAAGCGATCTTGACGGCTTCCTGGATGGTCTCGCGGTCCACGCCGGCCTTGCGGAGCACCTGCTCGTGCGAGTCCAGGCACTGGCCGCAGCCGTTGATCGCGGAGACGGCGAGCGACCACAGCTCGAAGTCGACCTTCTCCACGCCCGGGTTGCCGATGACGTTCATCCGCAGGCCCGCGCGGAGCGTGCCGTACTCCGGGTCCGACAGCAGGTGCCGGGTCCGGTAGAAGACGTTGTTCATCGCCATGATCGCGGCAGCCGACTTCGCCGCGGTGTACGCCTCGGCGGAGAGGTTGGCCTTCGCCTCCGGCTCCAGCTCGCGCAGCACCTTCGGCGAACGCGAGGCGATCGCGCAGGCCAGCACGGTGCCCCACAGCTGCTGCTGCGGGAGGTCGCTGTTGCCGATGACCGAACCGAGGTTCAGCTTCAGGTCCTTGGCGAAGTCCGGTATGGCGGACTTCAGTTCGTCGAGAGCCATGTCGGTATCAGCTCACTCGCCCGAGAGGAGCGCGACCGGGTCGAGGGTGTTCTCGCCCTTGGTCCAGTTGCACGGGCACAGCTCGTCGGTCTGCAGGGCGTCGAGGACCCGCAGGACCTCCTTGGGGTTACGGCCCACGGAACCGGCGGTCACCATCGTGAACTGGATCTCGTTGTTCTGGTCGACGATGAAGACGGCGCGCTGGGCGAAGCCGTCCTCGCCCTCGATGCCGAGGTCACGCATGAGCTCGTGCTTCGAGTCGGCCAGCATCGGGAAGGGCAGGTCGGTCAGGTCCGGGTGGTCCTTGCGCCAGGCGTGGTGCACGAACTCGGAGTCACCGGAGAAGCCGAGGATCTGGGCGTCGCGGTCGGCGAACTCCTCGTTCAGCTTGCCGAAGGCGGCGATCTCCGTGGGGCACACGAAGGTGAAGTCCTTCGGCCACGCGAAGACGATCTTCCACTTGCCCTCGTAGGTCTTGTGGTTGATCTGCTCGAACTCCTTGCCGCTCTCCAGCGAGACACAAGCAGTCAGGTCGAACTCGGGGAACTTGTCACCGACAGTGAGCACGCGCTCTCCTTGCAACGTCTGGAATTCCCTTTTTGAGGGTCTTCCTGAGGGTTGGACGGCTCCTACCTTGGCACAGGGTGCATTGATCACAGAAATAGCTACACTCGGTCGAGATGATCGGAGGTGCCTATCAGTGACCCAGGTGAATCAGGGCATACGTCCCAAGCAGTCCGGTAAGTCGCCGGCCAAGCAGCCCAGCCTGTCCCAGCTGCGGGCCTTCGCGGCCGTGGCGGAGCATCTGCACTTCCGGGACGCGGCGGCAGCAATCGGGATGAGTCAGCCGGCACTCTCCGGAGCGGTGTCCGCCCTGGAGGAGGCACTGGGTGTCCAGCTCATCGAGCGTACGACGCGCAAGGTGCTGCTCTCGCCCGCGGGGGAGCGGCTCGCGGTGCGGGCCGGGGTGGTGCTGGAGGCCGTCGCCGCGCTGATGGAGGAGGCGGAGGCGGTCCGGGCCCCGTTCACCGGAGTCCTCCGGCTCGGCGTGATCCCGACCGTCGCCCCCTACCTGCTGCCCACCGTGCTCCGCCTCGTCCACGAGCGCTACCCGGACCTCGACCTCCAGGTCCACGAGGAGCAGACCTCCTCGCTCCTCGAAGGGCTCGCCGCCGGACGCCTTGACCTGCTGCTGCTCGCGGTGCCGCTCGGGGTGCCGGGCGTCACCGAGATCCCGCTCTTCGACGAGGACTTCGTGCTGGTCATGGAGCAGGACCACTGGCTGGGCGGGCGCGCGGACATCCCCCGGGACGCGCTGCGGGAACTGCCGCTGCTGCTCCTGGACGAGGGGCACTGCCTGCGCGACCAGGCCCTGGACATCTGCCGCGAGGCCGGCCGCACCCAGGGCGCCCCGGTCACCACGACCGCCGCAGGGCTCTCCACCCTCGTCCAGCTGGTGGCCGGCGGGCTGGGTGTGACGCTGCTGCCGCGCACCGCGGTGACGGTGGAGACCGGCCGCAACGACGCCCTGTCCACCGGGTACTTCGCGGACCCGGCGCCGACCCGGCGAGTCGCGCTGGCGATGCGGACCGGGTCGGCGCGGGGCGGCGAGTTCGAGGAGTTCGCGGCCGCCCTGCGCGAGGCGATGAAGCCGCTGCCGGTGCGGATGGCCGACGCCCCCTCCGCTTGAACGGGGACGACACCCGTCCCGTACGACCGCATCAGGGTGCGGCGGCCGGTGAACGCATGCGGGTGTGACGGCCGGTGAACGCATGCGGGTGCGGCCGGACGTCCGCCCGGCCGCACCCGCATGGTCCCCGCTCCCGCTACTCCGTCCGCAGCCCGTCCGGCCGCATCAGCCGCCACAGCGAGGGCATCGACGCCGCCGTCACCAGCAGGATCAGCCCCGCGCCGACCCCCGTCAGCGGCAGGAACAGCCACCAGTCGGAGACGGACTTCGCGATCATCCAGGCCAGCACCGCGCCCAGCCCCAGCCCGCCCGCGACCGCGACCACCAGGCCGAGGAAGACCGGGACGGCGGTCTGCCACAGCACCGACCAGCCCATCGTCGTACGCCGGGTGCCGAAGGCGACCAGCACCGACAGCAGCCGCTTGCGCTCGCGCAACTGCTCCACCTGGGAGACCAGCATCGAGGCCGCGATCAGCAGCAGCACCACACTCGCCCCGACCTTGAGCCCGGTCTGGATGCTGTCGTACTGGCGGTCGCGCTCCACCGAGTCCAGGGTGATGAAGCGCATCCCGGGATCGATGCGGGCCGCCGTGTTCCGTACGTACTCGGCGACGTCCGGCACGCTCCTGTCGACCCGGATCTGGGCGGTGATCTGCGCGCCGGGCAGCGCACTCGCGTCGACCGCGCCGGTGGTGGCCATGATCCCGTAGTGCGTGTCGCCCATCGGGTCCTTGCGGCCCTGCACGGTCGGCGAGCCGGCGGGCAGCGTCCACCGCAGCGGCTTGCCCTCCCCGGTGCCGATCTCGACCACCTTGCCCTTGCGGGCCGTGCGGTCGACCCAGGCGGACATGTCCTGGTCGCCCGGCGGGTGGACGACGAAGGTGTCGCCGTCCTCGCAGGAGGTGATCCGGGCCAGTTCGCGCAGGGTGTCGCAGGTGCCGACGGTCATCGAGGTGGTCGGCGGGATGTCGTCGTCCGTGTAGACGCCGGGCTTGGAGGCGTACGCCTGCACCGAGCCGATCACCATCTCCACGCCCTTGGTGGCGCGGAACTTCTCGATGGCCGAGGTGGCCGCCTCGCCGGTGACGTCCTCCGAGTACGCGGCGAACTGGGCCCGTGCGGGGTCCTGGCCGGTCGCCCGGTTGAAGTCGGCGTTCATCGCCGCGAACAGCATCTGGAGGGCGATCGCCCCCGCCACCGCCACCGTGACCCCGCTGACCGCGCGGGACGCGGCCTCGCTACTGAGCTGGAGCCTGCGCACGGCCAGTTGCCAGGGCACCGGACCGCCGCGCAGCCGCTTCACACACGCCTCGACCAGCCACGGCAGCAGCAGGGCGAGACCGACCAGCACCAGCACGGCCCCGCCCGCGATCGGGAACGGCTTCACGGGCTCGTACGCGTACTCGTCGACCCGGCCGGTGAGCCCGAGCACCGCCAGACCCGCGACGGGCACGAGCAGCCGCCACCAGAGCCGGCGGCCGCGGTTCTTCCCCCGGCGTACGACACCCAGCGGTTCGATCGCCACCGAGCGCATCGCGACCAGCGTGACGAGCACGGCGGTCAGCGGCACCGTCACCGTGATCAGCAGGGCGAGCAGCGGATCGGGCACCACGTCGGCCGGGAACGCGCTGACGTCCCAGATCTCCACCGAGCCGACGAACTCCCGTCCCACCAGGAAGAAGACCAGCCCGATCAGCAGTCCGAGGACCGCCCCGAAGAGGGCCTCACCGGCGGCGACGCGCCGGGTGGTACGGATGTCCGCGCCGACCAGACGCAGCGCCGCGAGCCTGCGGTCGCGCCGGTCGCCGCCGAAGCGCACGGCGGTGGCGATGAAGATGGCGACCGGCACCAGCAGCACGACGCAGACCATGACGGTCAGCACGACCAGCAGCGGCGGGAGCGGGTCGGCGGGACGGTCGGCCCCGTATCCGGAGATCCGGCCGGCGCCCGCCGCGGGCGTCAGGGTGTCGCTGCCCGCGTAGTAGAACAGCTCGTTGGGGGAGCGCAGTCCGGCGTCACCGATCGTGCCGACGATGTCGTACGCCAGCCGCTCGCGCAGCAGTTCGCTGCCGGGGGCTTCCAGCAGCTCCTTGAGCGCGGGGGAGACCACCATCTCGTCCGGCCCGGGGAAGCGGGCCACCCCCGGCGGGCGGACGGGCGCCGAGCCGTCGGCGCGCAGCAGCCGGCCGACGACGGTCCGGTCGCGGTACTCCGTGCTGGTGTCGAGCCGCAGCACCGAGGCGTCCGTCTTCGCCGAGGCCTTGGCGGAGACCTTCACCTCGCTGCGGGCCTGCTCGCGTGCGTTCCGTTCGTCGAGCAGATGCGGTACGGAGGAGGCGAGCAGCAGCAGCGTGACGCCGAGGCCGACACCGACGGCGGTCAGCAGCGTACGGATCCAGCCCTCGCGGCCGCCGGCGGCGGCGAACCGGACGCCCAGGCCGAGGTCGCGGAGGATCGCCGCCGCGCGCGAGGGCGGCTTCGGGCTCTTCGGCGCGGCGGGCAGGACCGTGGGGGAGTCGAGCAGGGTCATGCGGAGTGCTCCAGATCCCGGGCCCGGCCGTCGCGCACGGTGACGTCACGGTCGGAGTAGGCGGCGACCCGGGCCTCGTGGGTCACCAGGACCACGGCGACGTTGGCGGACCGGGCGGCCTCGGTGAGCAGCTCCATCACCCGCTCGCCATTGAGGGAGTCCAGGGCGCCCGTCGGCTCGTCCGCGAAGATCACCTTCGGTGAGCCGGCCAGCGCTCGGGCCACGGCGACCCGCTGGCCCTGTCCGCCGGAGACCTCGCCGGGGCGCTTGGATCCGAGGTCGTCGACCTCCAGGCGCTCCATCCACTCCAGCGCGGTGCGCTCGGCCGCCCTGCGCCGCACACCGTTGAGCCGCAGCGGCAGGGCGACGTTCTCCACGCAGGTCAGCTCGGGGACGAGCTGGCCGAACTGGAAGACGAAGCCGAACTCGCTGCGCCGCAGGGCGCTGCGCTCGGCGTCCGACATCGCGGACAGCTCGCGGCCCGCGTAGGTGATGGTGCCGGAGTCGGGCGTGATGATCCCGGCCAGGCAGTGCAGCAGCGTCGACTTGCCGGAGCCGGAGGGGCCCATCACGGCGACGACCTCGCCGGGGTGCACGGAGAACGACGCGCCGTCCAGGGCGGGCGTCGAACCGTAGGTCTTGCGCAGATCGTGCGCGGCGAGCAGGGAGCCTTCGGGAATCACGGAGCCACCACCTTGGCGAGCTGGTCGAGCCGGGCGGCGGTCAGTTCCAGCCAGCGGAGATCGGCTTCGAGGTGGAACAGGGCGTGGTCGCAGATCAACTGGTCGGCGAGGTCGCCCTGGCGCTTGCGGTCGGTGAGGATGCGCATCATCCGCAGATGCGCCGAGCGCTGGGTGTCCAGGAGGTCGGCCGCGCTGCGGTCGGTCAGCAGCGCGAGGACGACCTTGGTGTAGAGCGTGGACTGGAGGTAGGGCTCCGGCTTCTCGGGCTGGGCCAGCCACTGCGAGACATCGGTGATCCCGGCGTCGGTGATGGCGTACCGCTTGCGCTCGGGGCCTCCTTCGCTCTCGACGCCGTCGACCTCGACGAGCCCGTTCTTCAGAAGCCGGGACATCGTCGAATAGACCTGGCCGTAGTGGAGCGGGCGGTCCTGGCCGAACTTCTCGTCGAAGGTCCGCTTCAGGTCGTAGCCGTGGCGGGGGCCGGACTCCAGGAGCCCGAGGAGGGTGTGACCGATAGACATGAGGAGCACTCTACACGGTGTGTATACCCCTGATGTATACGCGTCCGAAAAGCGACCCCGGCCCAGGAGCGGGCCGGGGTCGCGGGGTCGGTACGTACCGGGGGCGCGGTGCTACGGGGTGTCCCGGCCGCCGGTCCCGGGCGGGGTCTCCGGCTCCTCCGGCGGCTCCTTCGGCGGCTGTCCGGGGGGCCGTCCCCGCCGGGGGATCGGCCGCGCGGCCCCGGGCAGCCGGCCCGCCTCCGCGAGCGCCCGCCGCAGCAGGAACTCGATCTGCGCGTTGGCGCTGCGCAGTTCGTCGGAGGCCCACCGGGCGAGCGCGTCGTGCACCGCGGGATCCAGCCGCAGCAGCATCTGCTTGCGCTGCTGCGACCGGGACGCCGCCGTCCGCCGGGGAGGCGTCTGGTCGGTCACTGGTAGAGGGTGCCCGTGTTGAGGACCGGCTGCGCGCTGCGGTCACCGCACAGCACCACCATCAGATTGCTGACCATGGCGGCCTTCCGCTCGGAGTCCAGCTCCACGATGTCCTGCTCGGCGATCCGGTGCAGGGCCATCTCGACCATGCCCACCGCGCCCTCGACGATCTGCTGGCGGGCCGCGACGACCGCGCCGGCCTGCTGGCGCTGGAGCATGGCGGACGCGATCTCGGGGGCGTACGCGAGGTGGCTGAAGCGCGACTCGATGATCCGGACGCCCGCCGCCTGCACCCGGGCGGTCAGCTCGGCGGCCAGCTTCTCGGTGATCTCCTCGGCGTTGCCGCGCAGCGAGAGGCCGTCCTCCTCGTGGGCGTCGTACGGGTACTCCAGGGCGATGTGCCGGACGGCCGACTCGGTCTGGGTGGCGACGAACTCCAGGAAGTCGTCGACCTCGAAGAGCGCCTGGGCGGTGTCCTCGACCTTCCAGACCACGATCGCGGCCAGCTCGATCGGGTTGCCGTAGGCGTCGTTGACCTTGAGGACGGCGGTCTCGTGGTTGCGGACGCGGGTGGAGATCTTCTGGCTGGAGGTCAGCGGGTTGACCCAGCGGAGCCCGTCGGTGCGGATGGTTCCGACGTACCGGCCGAAGAGCTGGATCACCCGGGCCTCGCCCGGAGCGACCATCTTCACACCGCTCATGCAGAAGAACGAGGTGAGCACCAGGAGCACCCCGAAGATGAGGACCGGGACGCCGACCGCGTTGTTGCCGTTCGCCCCGATCACTCCGCCGAAGATGCTCAGACCGATGCCGGCGAAGACGCCGAGCACGGTCAGCAGCAGCCCGAGGCCGCCCGGGATGGAGTGCGCGACGACCTCCCTGACCTGCGGCGCGGGCATGTCGGGGGCGTCGACGGAGAGATCCGCCGCCGGGGCGTGCGCGTGGTGGTTCTCGTGCTGTTCGGTCATGAGGTCCCCCGTTCGACGCGGTATCGCACTGCGCTAGCAATGTGATTACACATTAATGGCTTTCGCAACCTTGTCCACCCCTGGGGAGTCGGTTCCTGTAGAGGCGGGTGCTGATTCTCACGTCCGTAAAAGGCCGGATCGCTTGTCTTTTGTCCCTGTCGTCGGTGTTAGCTGGCAGGTCTGAGCGAACAGAGGGAGCCGAGCGAACCGGCCGAGCAGAGAAGCGGGAGCAACACACCAATGGGTCGAGCGGATGCGCGACGAGCCCAGGCGCAGGAGTCGCGCCGGGCCGCGAAGAGCGGCGGCATACGCAGACTCTTCACGTGGAAGAAGCTGCTGGGCACGTTCTTCGGGATCGTCCTGCTGGGCATGGGCGCCTTCGGCGCGCTCTACCTGTACGTCGACGTTCCCGCCGCCAACGCCATGGCGGAGCGGCAGAGCAACGTCTACAAGTACAGCGACGGCACGGTCCTCGCCCGGACCGGCAAGGGTGTCAACCGCCAGATCGTCGACCTGGACGAGGTGCCGAAGAAGGTCCAGCACGCCTTCGTCGCCGCCGAGAACAAGACGTTCTACAAGGACCAGGGCGTCGACCTGAAGGGCACCACCCGGGGTGTGCTCAACACGCTCAGCGGCAAGGGCAAGCAGGGTGGCTCGACCATCACCCAGCAGTACGTGAAGAACTACTACCTGTCGCAGGCCCCCACCGTGAGCCGCAAGCTCCAGGAACTGGTGATCTCCCTCAAGATCGACCAGCAGATGTCCAAGGACCAGATCCTCGCCGGGTACATCAACACCGCCTACTACGGTCGCGGCGCCAGCGGCATCCAGGCCGCCGCCCAGGCCTACTACGGCATCGACGCCAAGGACCTGAACGTCTCCCAGGGCGCCTACCTCGCCTCCCTCCTCCAGGCCCCCAGCCAGTACGACTGGGCGACCGCAAGCGACACCGGCAAGAAGCTGGTCAAGGAGCGCTGGGCCTACACCCTGCGCAACATGGTCGAGATGGACTGGCTGACCGAGTCCGAGAAGGCGAAGCTGAAGTTCGCCTACCCGCAGAAGCCGAAGCCGGCCGCGGGCATGGAGGGCCAGACCGGCTATCTCGTCGAGGCGGCCAACAAGGAGCTGGAGAAGCAGGGCGTCACCGAGCAGGACCGTGACGCCGGCGGCTGGACGTTCACGCTCACCATCGACAAGAAGCGCCAGCAGGCCCTGGAGAAGGCGGTCGACGACCAGCTGGAGTCCAAGCTCGACCGCGAGGGCAACAAGGTCGACGCCACCGTCCAGGCCGGCGCCACCTCCGTCGACCCGAAGACCGGCAAGGTCGTCGCGCTGTACGGCGGCGAGGACTACATCAAGCACTACATCAGCAACGCCACCCGCCAGGACTACCAGCCCGCCTCCACCTTCAAGCCGCTGGTGCTCGCCTCGGCCCTGGAGAACGAGTCGACGACCCAGGACGGCAGCCTGATCGGGCTCGACACCATCTACGACGGCACCAGCAAGCGGCCCGTCGTCGGCAGCGACACCCCGTTCAACCCGCAGAACCAGGACGACCGGGACTACGGTCCGATCTCCGTCCAGAAGGCCATGAACAGCTCGGTCAACTCCGTGTTCGCCCAGATGATCGTGGACGTGACGCCGGCCAAGGCCAAGGAGACCGCCCTCGCCCTCGGCGTACCGGACAAGAACTTCCCCGAGCGCCCCGCCGTCACCCTCGGCACCATGAACGCCTCGACCTGGGACATGGCCGGCGTGTACGCCACGCTCGACAACCACGGCCAGAAGGTCACCCCGCACATCCTCCAGTCCGCCGAGCACCGCGACCGCACGGTGAACCCCGAGAAGCCCAAGCGGGAGCAGGTCATCAGCCGCGCCTCGGCCGACACCGTGACCAAGGGGCTCACCGGGGTCGTCGACGCCGGTTCCGGGGGCGCGGCCAACACCCCCGCCTACGACGCGGCGGCCAAGACCGGCACCTCCGAGAACAACAAGTCCGCCTGGTTCGCCGGGTACACCCCGGAGCTGACCACGGTCGTGGCCCTCTTCGGCGAGGGCGACGGCGGACGCAAGCAGGTCTCCCTGACCGGTACGGCCAACTCCGGCCGCGCCAGCGGCAGTGGCTTCCCGGCCAGGATCTGGGCCGACTACACCCTCGGCGCCCTCGGCGGCGGTTCGGACAAGACGTTCGACCTCCAGGACGTGGAGCGCGGCGAGGTGCCCGCCCCGCCAACCCCGTCCGACACGCCCTCCGAGGAGCCCACCGAGTCCGAGGAGCCGACCCCGTCGGACACGCCCTCCGAGACGCCGAGCGAGACGCCCAGCGAGACCCCGACCACGCCGGCCCCGCCCACCAGCAGCAGCCCGCCCGTCTCCACGCCGCCCGCGAGCCCGGAGCTCCCGCCCTTGCCCGGGGAAGAGGACGGTCAGCCGGGCGAGCGGCCCGGCAACAACGGAGTGGCCCCGCAGTGAGCGACATGAGGGAGGGGGCGGGCCGACGGCCCGCCCCCTCCCTCATGTCCGCCGGGCCGCGCTACTGCGCCCGGGCCGCCATCTCGAACCACACGACCTTGCCGGTCGAGAGCCGGGTCGCTCCCCACCGCCGGGCCAGCCGGTTGACCAGGAACAGCCCGCGCCCGCCCTCGTCCGTCTCGCGCGCCCGGCGCTGCCTCGGCAACTGCGGGGAGTCGTCGCCGACCTCGCAGCGCAGAATGTCGGTCCGCAGCAGCCGCAGCGTCACCGGCCGCTCCGCATAGCGCACCGCGTTGGTGACGACCTCGCTGACCAGCAGCTCCACCTCGTCGGCCAGCTCGTCCAGACCCCAGCGGCTCAGCGCCCGCCGGGCCAGTCGGCGGGCCCGCCCCGGAGCCGCGTCCTCCGGCTCCAGATACCAGTACGCCACATCGCTCGGCGCGATCCCGTCGAAGCGGGCGGCCAGCAGCGCGATGTCGTCGTCCCGGTCACCCGGCCCGAGCATGTCCAGCACGTCGTCGCAGAGCGCCTCCAACGGCGGCGAGTGGTCGTCCCCGGTGAGCTGCGCGGTCGCCGCCAGGCGCTCCCGCAGCTGCTCGATGCCCGTCCAGACGTCCCGCAGCCGCGACTCCACCAGACCGTCGGTGTAGAGGAGCAGCGTGGCCCCGGCGGGCGCGTCCAGCTCGACGGCCTCGAAGTCGACGCCGCCCACCCCGATCGGGGCGCCCGGCGGCACCCGCAGCACCTCGGCCCGCCCGCCCAGGTGCAGCAGCACGGGCGGCGGGTGCCCGGCGTTGGCGATGGTGATCCGGTGCGCGACCGGGTCGTACACCGCGTACAGGCAGGTCGCCATCCGGTCGCTGCCGAGCCGCTGCGCCTGCTCGTCCAGGTGGTGCAGCACCTCCTGCGGCGGCAGGTCGAGCTGCGCCAGGGTCTGCGCCGTCGTCCGGAGCTGGCCCATGATCGCCGCCGAGGTCATGGAGTGGCCCATCACATCGCCGACGACCAGCGCGACCCGGCTGCCGGGCAGCGGGATCGCGTCGTACCAGTCGCCGCCGACCCGGGCCGTCTCGGCCGCCGGGAGGTAGCGCGAGGCGAGCCGGACCCCGGTGGGCTGGGGGAGCGAGTCGGGCAGCATCGTGCGCTGCAGCTCGTCGGCGATGTAGGCCTCGCGCCCGTACAGCACGGCCTTGTCGATGCCGAGCGCGGTGTGCGTCGCCAACTGCGCCGCGACCAGCAGATCGCTGGCCTCGAACGGGGTGCGTTCGGTGCCGCGCACGAAGACCGCCGCCCCGATGACCCGCCGCCGGCCGCGCAGCGGGGCCAGGATCGCGCGGTGCCCGGTGGGCACCGACCGGCCGGGGCCGAGCAGCTCCGGCAGTGCGGCCCGCGCCGCCGCGGAGTCGCCGAAGACCGGCCGCACGCCGCGCAGCACCTCGGCCAGCGCCCCGCCCGCCTGCACCTCGCACAGCTCGGCGGCGGGCATCAGGTCGGCCTGCGGGTCCAGGATCAGCGGCCGCAGCCGCTCCGTCTCGGAACCGGCCGCCTCGGCGCCCTCCTCGTCGCTGACGCGCAGCCGGTCGCTGCGCCGCAGCCGCAGGACGAAGGGGCTCACCGGGCGCTCGTCGCCCACCGGCAGCGGGTCGCGGAGGTAGACCAGGATCGCGTCGGAGAACGTCGGCACACTGGCCCGGCACAGCCCGAGGACGATCTCGTCCAGATCTATGCCCCGGGCGATCCGGCGGGTCGCCGCGCCGACGAACCGCAGCCGGTCGCCCTCGCGGCGGGTGGCCGCCTGCGCGTCGGCGACGGCGGCCGCTCCGGGACCCGGGTTCGGCGCGGCGGGAGCCGGTACCGCGGCAGCGGCGGCCGCGGCCGCGGCGTCCTGCTGCCGGGGCCGGGCGCGTTCCTGCGGCCGGGCAGCCAGCGGCTGCCGGCCTTCGTGGGAGGTGGGGTGCTCCGTCACGCGTGGGATTCCGTCCGTCCGGGCCGGTTGTATGAGGCAGTCACCTCGTGGGGCGTCACTGTGCCCCGGCAAGCGCGGGAAGAACAACGGCTGTCACCGGATGCCCCCGATGAAGGGGCCGAAACCGAGCGCCGCGGAGATGGCCGACGGACGACCCCTCCGGCAGCGGACGCGGCGAGCGGGCAGCGGACGGCGTGCATGTCTCCACCCCCTCGTAGTGGCTCCCGCGACCGCGCGGAACGTCCGGGTCCGTGGCCCGTCGCTCCGCACGACCGGTGTGGTGACTTGTGGTCAGTTCCGGTGTGGTGCCCGCTGGTTGCGGCGATCGGCCCTCCGTACGACCGGACCTGCCGACCAGGCCGCCCGAAGGGTTGCTCCAGGGTCTCACGACGGCATACGGGCAGGGGTGCGGTCCCAGTCATCCGGCAACGGCGGAACCTGCCATCCCGGATCGGGCCGCCAGTGCTCCCAGCCGTCCCGGAACGGCGACCCCCAGCCGGTGATCACCTCGACCGCCGCCAGGCCCGCCTCGCGGACCCGCCGGGCCGTCGCCGGGTCCATCAGGCCGACCTGCTGGGCCTGGGCGAACTCGTCCTCGTCGAGCCATTTCCAGCTCCGGTCGGGGTTCACGGAGATGTCGAGAAAGTGATCCTCGGAATCCACCCCTCCGGACCACCGGGTGCGTGGCTCCTCCAGGTTCACGTACCAGTTGCGGAACATCCAGCCGCGGTCCCAGAACAGCCACACCGACCACGGGTCCCCGGGCCGGGCCAGCTTCAGCACCCCGGAGCCGAACCACGTCGAGCGGGCCGTGGTGCGCGGCGCGGTGTAGCGGGTGGCGAGCGGCTCCGCGTGCACCTGGGTGCCGTCCGCCAGCACCGGCCGCACGCACTCGGTGCCCGGCGCCATCCAGACGGCGAGCAGCTCGTCGGTGTCCTGCACGACGGTCACCGGCCGGCAGATGTGCACGGGCGCGGCACCGGTCGTCCGGTGGGCCCGGCCGTTGTCGCGGTAGCGCCAGAGGATCTGGTCCCCCGGCGCCCAGCGTGCGCACTCTCCCGTACCTGTCATCTCTTCCTCCTGTGTGGATACCTCGTGCCTCGGCTCGGGGAGGAACCACAGCTCCTGCGGAGCAGGGCAGCGGGCGAGGTCCGCCCGCTGGGTGCGAGGTCGTGCCGCGACCCGCGGGTTTGATCTTAAGTCGCGTCGCTGGTTTGTGAGCGTGACCGTGCATCAGGTGAAGCGGGCGTTCGCATACCGCTTCCGTCCGACCGATGCGCGTGCGGTGCCACTCACGACCGTGACGTGAACGCCGCGAAGAGTGTGCTGGCCGAGGGGGTCTCGGTGACAGTCCGTGGAGCCGGTGCAAGACCTCGACGGAGCACTCCGGGCGGGCGGTCGGCGACGAAGCGGAAAACCCCACGGCGCGAGCCGCAGGACTCCCCCTCCAGCCGGGAGGGGGAGGATGTCAAGGAGGGATCCTACGGAGAGCGCCGCGCGGGCGCGCTGTCCCCGGCCCGCCGCGACTCAGCTCACCCGGGGGTCACGGACGGGTCATCCGCAGGACGTCCAGCGCCTCGTCGAGCTGTTCCAGCGTCAGGTCGCCGCGGTCCACATAGCCCGAGGCCAGGACCGTCTCGCGGATCGTCGTCCCGTCCTTCAGGGACTTCTTGGCGACCTTCGCCGCCTCCTCGTAGCCGATGTACTTGTTCAGCGGGGTCACCACCGAGGGGGACGACTCGGCGTAGGCGCGGGCCCGCTCGACGTCGGCGGTGATGCCGTCGACCGTGCGGTCCGCGAGCAGCCGGGACGCGTTGGCCAGCAGCCGCACCGACTCCAGGAGGTTCTTCGCGATGACCGGGAGCATCACGTTCAGCTCGAAGTTGCCCGCCGCGCCCGCCGTGGCGACCGTCGCGTCGTTGCCGGTGACCTGGGCGGCGACCATCAGGACCGCCTCCGGGATCACCGGGTTGACCTTGCCCGGCATGATCGACGAGCCCGGCTGGAGGTCGGGCAGCGCGATCTCCGCGAGGCCCGTGCGCGGACCCGACGCCATCCACCGCAGATCGTTGGAGATCTTCGTCAGCGACACGGCGATGGTCCGCAGCTGGCCCGACGTCTCCACCAGCCCGTCCCGCGCGCCCTGCGCCTCGAAGTGGTCGCGGGCCTCGGTCAGCGGCAGCCCCGTGGCCTCGGCGACCTCCGTGATCACGGCGGCGGAGAAGCCGGCCGGAGTGTTGATGCCGGTGCCCACCGCCGTACCGCCCAGCGGCAGTTCGGCGAGCCGGGGCAGGGAGGCGCGCAGCCGCTCCACGCCGTAGCGGATCTGCGCCGCGTAGCCGCCGAACTCCTGGCCGAGGGTGACCGGGGTGGCGTCCATCAGATGCGTACGGCCGGACTTCACGACGTCCGCGAATTCGGCTGATTTCCGCCCCAGGGAATCGGCCAGGTGATCGAGCGCGGGGATCAGATCGGCCGTCACGGCGGCGGTGGCCGCGATGTGGATGGAGGACGGGAAGACGTCGTTGGACGACTGCGAGGCGTTCACGTGGTCGTTGGGGTGGACCTCGCGGCCGAGGCGCTCGGTGGCCAGGGTGGCGATCACCTCGTTGGTGTTCATGTTCGACGAGGTGCCCGACCCCGTCTGGAACACGTCGACCGGGAAGTGCTCGTCCCAGCGGCCCGAGGCGACCTCGGCGGCGGCCTCCTGGATCGCGGCGGCGATGTCCGGATCCACCACCTTCAGCTCGGCGTTGACCTTGGCTGCCGCACCCTTGATCCGGGCCAGCGCCTCGATGTGGGCCCGCTCCAGGCGCTGCCCGGAGACGGGAAAGTTCTCCACCGCCCGCTGGGTCTGCGCACGCCACTTGGCGTGCGCGGGGACCCGCACCTCGCCCATCGAGTCGTGCTCGATCCGGTACCCGGTATCGCCCGACGTGCCACCTGATGCGTCAGTCATGTGTTCAAACCTCCTGAAAAAGATGAGCACTTGTCTTGTTCTATGTATTCCCAAGTCGCCTACCGGCCAGTAAATACCGGGGGTAACCACTTACCGGGAGGCGCAATGAGGCGCACCAGCACCAGATTTCGAGGGCTCCGAAGCCTTCGCCGGCTCCGCTGTACCGTCGCCGCCACCGTCGCTCTCGCGGCTGCCGTCGGCGGTATGGCCGCCGCCGGACCCGCGGGCGCGACGGAGTCGGCTACCAGCTCTATCGCATCCACCCCCCTTCCGCCCGCGCTGGAAGCCGTCCGGGCCGCCGAAGCCACCCAGCTGTACGGCAGCCCCGCCGAGCGGCCGCTCGCCGAACGGAAGACCGGGCTGATCTCGCTCGGCGACAGCGAGATCTCCGGCGAGGGCGTCGGCACCTACGACCCCGGAACGAACGGGCCGGACAACTGGTGCCACCGCTCCCCGGAGGCCGCCATCCACCGCACGGGCATCGCGGCGGACGTCACGTACAACGTCTCCTGCTCCGGCGCCTCTACCGGGAACATCAAGATCGGCGGAAACAAGCAGTACGCCGACGAGCTCGTGCAGAGCGACAGCCTCGCGATCAAGGCCCGCAACACCCGGATCAAGATGATCGTCCTGGTCGCCGGGGCCAACGACGACCTCCAGTTCGGCCCCGTCATGACCGACTGCGTGGTCCGCTACCTCACCCTCCAGGGCCCCTGCGAGCCGAAGTACGCGGGCGGCTGGCAGGCCCGCGTCGACGCGCTGGTCCCCAAGGTCGAGGCGACGGTCCGCGATCTGCGGACGGTGATGACCGACGCCGGCTACGCGAACACCGACTACAAGCTCGTCCTCATGGGCTACCCGAGCCCGATCGGCCCGGACTTCCGCGACAACCCGAACTTCCCCGGCAAGCTGATCTGCGGCGGACTCGGCCACGACTCCGACACCGCCTGGGGCCGCAACACCGCCGTACCCGCCTTCCAGGCCGGCATGCGCAGGGCGGCCGCGAACACCGGGGCCGCCTACCTCGACAACTCCCGGCTCTTCCACGGCCACGAGGTGTGCAGCGAGGCCCCCTGGGCGCGCGGCCTCTACATCGACCTGAGCAAGCCCGGCCTGCCCGATGAGAACTCGGTCCGCCAGTCCTTCCACCCCAACGCGGCCGGCCACCGCGCCTTCGCCTCCTGCCTGACCCAGATGTACGACTCCGGGCTCCGCGAGGCGAGCTGCGCCGACCCGGCGAGCACAGGGAACCCGGCCCTGACGGGTCAGGCCTGGGACGACCTGTTCACCCCGCTGAAGAACGAGGCCACCGGCACCTGTGTCGACGTGCCGGGCTCGGTCACCCGCAACGGCACGGCCATCGGCGGCTGGGACTGCCACGGCGGGCGCAACCAGAACTGGTGGTACGACGCCGGTACGCAGACCCTGCGCACCGCGCTCAGCCACGACCGGTGCCTGGACGTGTCCGGCGCCGAGTACAACCCGGGCGCCACGCTCATCGTGTGGAACTGCGCGGGCGCGGCCAACCAGAAGTTCGTCCGGCAGTCGGGCACCATCCGCCCGGCCGCCGCGACGGGCCTGTGCCTGACGCTGGCCGGAGCGAAGGAACCGCTCAAGCTCCAGACGTGCGACGGCAGCGCGAAGCAGCGCTTCGCGTAGGCACGGGCCGGTGAGCGAGGGGGTGACCGGGTGGGACGGTCACCCCCTTCGCTTCTCATGCCTTCAGGGCCAGGGCCTCGCACAGCGCCCCCAGCGTCGGCGTCAGATACAGCTGGCGCAGGGGTACGGCGGGCAGCCCGCGCTCCCGGGCGAGCGTGCCGATCCGGATCGCGTACAGCGAATTGCCGCCGAGGTCCCAGAAGTCGTCGTCCGGGCCGACCGCCTCGACGCCGAGCACGTCGCACCAGATGGCGGCGAGGGCGGCGGCCGGGGAGGTCTCGCCGGGCGCCGGGGCGGGGGTCGGGGCGGGTGCCGCCACCGGCCTGCGCCGCGTCCCGGGCGCGGGCAGCCGGGCCGGGTCCAGCTTGCCGTTCGCGGTGAGGGGGAGGGCGGACAGCACGGTCACCGTCGCGGGCACCATGTGCGCCGGCAGCAGCCGGGCCGCCCGCTCCCGTACGGGCCCGGGATCCTCGCCCGACCCCGGGGCCGGGACCACGTACGCGTCGATCCGCACCGCCGCCGCGTCGTTGCCGTCGCCGCCCGTCACGGTGACCGCCGCCGCCGACACCACCGGGTCCTCCAGCAGCACGTGCCGGATCTCTCCCGGTTCGATGCGGAAGCCCCGCACCTTCACCTGGTCGTCGATCCGGCCCAGGTGTTCCAGCGTTCCGTCGGGCAGCAGCCGCCCCAGGTCCCCGCTGCGGTAGAGCCGCCGTCCCGCCGGGTCCAGGGGGTCCGGGACGAAGCGTTCGGCGGTCAGGGCGGGCCCGTTCAGATAGCCGAGCGCCACACCCGCCCCGCCCACCACGATCTCCCCGGGGGCACCCGCCGGCACCGGCCGCCCGTGCGGGTCCAGGACCCGGACCGACCAGCCGGGCAGCGGCCGCCCCACGGACCGGGAACCGGCGAGCGCGTCGCGCCGGGTCACCGTGGCCGCCGTGACATGGACGGTGGTCTCGGTGATCCCGTACATGTTGACCAGCCGGCAGCGGTCCTCCGGGTGCCGGTCGAACCAGTCCAGCAGCGGTCGGGCGTCCAGCGGTTCGCCGCCCAGCACCACCAGCCGGACCCCCACCGGGTCGGGCGCGGCCCGGTCGGCCGCCGCGAGCTGGGTGAAGGCGGAAGGGGTCTGGCTCAGTACGCTCACCCGCTCGCGGACCAGCAGGGCGTGGAACTCCTCCGGGGACCGGGTGGTCCAGTGGTCCACGACCACCAGCCGCCCGCCCGTCAGCAGCGCGCCCCAGATCTCCCACACCGAGAAGTCGAAGGCCGCGGAGTGGAAGCACGTCCAGGTGTCGTCGGGGGAGAGGCCGAAGTCCTCGCGCACGGCGTCGACGAGAGCTGTCACGTTGGCGTGCGGGACGAGGACCCCCTTGGGGCGGCCGGTCGAGCCCGAGGTGTGGATGACGTACGCGGGCGAGCCCGGCTTCCCCCGGGGTGCGGCGGGCCGGGGCGGGTGGCCGGTGAGGGCGGCCGGGTCCCCGACCGTCAGCCGGACCCCGGCATCGCGCGCGGTGCGCTCCCGCCGGTCCGCCGGATGCTCCGGATCCAGCGGTACGTGGACCGCGTCCGCCTTCAGCACGGCGAGCATCGCCGCCACCAGGTCCGTCGAGTGCGGCAGGCAGAGCCCGACGAGGTCACCGGGGCGGACCCCGTGGGCGTACAGCCCGTCGGCCAGCACCTCGGCCCGGGCGTCCAGTTCCGCGTACGACAGCGTGGTGGACCCGGCGGTGAGCGCGGGGGCGTCGGGGCGGGCGGCGACCTGCGCGGCGAAGGCGTCGTCGATGCGGAGGGAGGCCGGGTCCTCCGGCCGTGCACCGAGAGTCAGTTGTTCCGCCGACTCGGCCTCGCTCAGCGGATCCACCCGGGAGAGGGGGGTGTTGGGCGGGGAGGTCAGCAACTGCCGTCGTACGTGGGCCACCTGGTGCGCCGGTACGGGAAGTGATCCCGGCCCGGTCGGCAGGGTGGCGGGCCCGATTCCGTCGCTCGCCACCAACTCCGCCGCGGGCGGCTCCTCGCCCTCGGCCGGGGCGACCGGCTCGGTGGCCAGCAGGTCCGCGACCGTACGGCCGGGCGAGAGATCCGCCGGGAACACCGCGTACCCGTCGAGCGCCCCCAGTGCGTACGGCGGCCGGTCCCGGGCCGGTACGGGGACGGCGACGCGCACCGTGGCCGCCCCCTCGTACCGCCCGACGGTGAGCGCGAGCGCCGAGGCCAGGCGGCGGGTCTCCTCGTCGAGGCGCAGGTCGAGCGGGAGCGGTCCGGCGAGCGGCGCCACCGCGCCCGGGGCCAGGTCGCCCCGCAGCACCCGTGCGACGAGCCGCAACGACCGCGCGTCCAGGGCGGATCCGGCGGCCGTCAGGACGAGGTCGGGGCCCTCGGCGGCCCTTTCCCGCCGCTCGTCCGCGTACCGCAGCAGCACCGCCCGCAACCGGTGGCCGGACGCGACCGGGCGGCCCGCCTCGGCCGCTCGCCGCCCGGCCGCCGTGCCGGATGCGGACGGGGCGGGCACGGACTCCGTCCACAGCCGGGGGCGGCTGCGGTCACCGGGCCACCAGAGCCCGGTCGCCGCCGTGAGGGCGGCGGCGAGCGCGGTGTCGGTGGTGGCCGGCGGAAGGCGGACCGTCAGGCTGTGATGGGCAGGCGGCACGAGCACAACTCCTCGCGAGTGAAGGGGAGACCGGGTGTCAGCGGGCGGTGAAGCCCCCGTCCACGGTGATCACGCTGCCGGTCACCTGCCGGGACGCGTCCGTGGCCAGCCAGAGCACCGCCTCCGCCACGTCCCCCGGCTCCACCAGGGCGTTCATCGGCTGGTCCCGGACGAAGGTCTCCTCGTGCTCCGCCACCGGCACCTCCAGCGACCGGGCGATCTCCGCCAGCATCCGGCCCTCCATCGCCGCGTCGTCCCGTACCGAGCCCGGGCAGACCGCGTTGACCCGGACCTTGCGGGGCGCGTAGTCCAGAGCCACCGCTTTCGTCAGGCCCACCAGGCCGTGCTTGGCCGCGACGTACCCGGCGAAGTGGCGGTAGCCCACCAGCCCCGCCGTCGAGGCCACGTTGACGATCGAACCGGATCCCCGGGCGACCATCCGGGCCCCCACCGCACGGATCGCCCGCCACGCGCCGCCCAGGTCCACGTCGATCATCAACTGCCATTCGGCCTCGGTGATCTCGTGCGCCGGGCGGCCCGAAGGGGCGGCGATACCGGCGTTGTTGACCAGTACGTCGATCCGCCCGAAGCGCTCCTCGGCCGCCTCCGCCGCTTCCTCAAGCGCTGCCAGGTCCCGGACGTCGGCCTGCCGGCTCAGCACGGCGGCCCCCGCCTCGCGGCAGAGGTCCGCGGTGTGCGCGAGCTGCGAGGCCGAGCCGAGCGGATACGGCACCCCGGGCAGCTCGCCCGCCACGTCCAGCAGCACCAGGTCCGCCCCCTCGCGGGCGAACGCCAGGGCACAGGCCCGGCCGAGACCGCGCGCCGCGCCGGTGATCAGGGCCGCCCGCCCGGCCAGCCGCCCCGCACCGCCGCCGGAAGCCGGTCCCGTACGCGCTCCGCCGCCGGTCACCGCTCCCGGGCCGGCGAAACCGCCGGTCACCGGCCCCCCGCCTCGCTCGCCGCGCGTACCTCGGCGGCCACCAGCTCCAGCAGGTCGTCCGGCCGCTCGGCCAGATACATGTGGCCGCCGGCCGGCTCGGCCACCGTCAGCCTCCCCGTCGTCGCCCGGCCCCACTCGGCCGCCTCCGCCGACCCCACGAGGGTGTCCTCCCGCCCCCGCACGGAGATGACGGGAACGCTCAGCGGGCGGTCCGTGGACGGCACATACGTCTCGTGGAGCCGGACGTCCGCCCGGAGCGCGGGCAGCAGCAGCTCCCGCATCTCCGGGTCCGCCAGCGCCGGATGGTCGTACCCCGCGAACGCCCGGACCCGGGCGGCGAACTCCTCGTCCGGCAGCCCGTCCGCCCGGTCCGTGCGCGGCGTCCAGGGGCCGGGCGCGCCGCTGACGACCAGCGCGGCCAGGCGGACCGGTCCGCCCGCCCGTTCGATCCGGTGCGCCAGCTCGTACGCGAGCACCGCGCCCATGCTGTGCCCGAACAGCACGACCGGGCCGCCGCCGTCCCCGTCCGCTCCGCCGAGCGCCGCCGTCACCTGCGCGTACGCGTCGTCGACGGCCGGGGCCGCCGCGTCGTACGCGGGCTCGGGGAAGCGCTTCTCGCGGCCCGGCAGGGAGAGCGGGAGGATCCGCAGCCCCTCCGGTGCCCGTTTCTGCCAGGGCGTGAAGAAGGAGGGGCCCGCCCCGGCGAAGGGCAGGCAGATGAGGACGGTGTCTTCGTCGGCCACGATCGTTCCTGTTCTCTCTCTACCAGCGGATCTTCTGCCGGAGTCCGGTCAGTCCCCGACCATGATCGTCGTGAGGATCGCGGTGAGGTGGCCCGGGTCGCGCACCCCGCACAGTTCGCGCGCCGAGTGCATCGACAGGCCCGGCACCCCGACATCCACCGTGGTGACACCGAGACGGGCCGCCGTGAGCGGGCCGATCGACGTACCGCAGGGCATCGCGTTGTTGGAGACGAACGGCTGCCAGGGAGCCCCGGCCCGCTCGGCCGCCGCCGTGAACATCGCGATGCCGGTGGAGTCGGTGGCGTACCGCTGGTTGACGTTCACCTTGACCGTGGGGCCGCCGTTGGGCAGCGGGCGGTGGTCGGGGTCGTGCCGCTCGGAGTAGTTCGGGTGCACCGCGTGCGCCATGTCGGCGGAGACGCAGAACGCGCCCGCCAGCGCCCGCGACCAGTCCTCGTCGCTGCCGCCGCGCGCGGCCACCGAGCGGGACAGGATCCGCTCCAGCATCGGGCTCTGCGCACCCGTCTCGGAGCCGCTGCCGACCTCCTCGTGGTCGAAGGCGGCCAGCACCGGGATGAACGCCGGCTGCGTGGCGCCCGTCGCCGCGTCCACCAGCGCGGTCACCCCGGCGTGCACCGAGACCTGGTTGTCCAGCCGGGACGCGACCACGAACTCCCGGTCCACGCCCAGGTATCCGGGCGGCTGGATGTCGTGGAGCATCAGGTCCCAGCCGAGCACGTCCGCCGGGTCCTCGCCGGCCGCCGCCGCGACCCGGCGCAGCAGTTCGCCCTCCCGGGGCTCGCCCAGCGCCCAGATGGGTGCGATGTGCCGCTGCCGGTCCAGCGCCACGCCCTCGTTGACCGATCGGTCCAGATGGATGGCCAACTGCGGTACACGCAAGAGGGGTTCGTCGATCTGGACGAGGCGGTTGCGCGGCACACCGTCGGGGCCGCGCAGGGCGAGCCGGCCGGAGATGCCGAGGTCGCGGTCGAGCCAGGTGTTGAGCGGCACCCCGCCGTAGATCTCCACCCCGATCTGCCGCCACCCCGAAGTCCCGGTGTCCGGCGAGGGTTTGATCCGCAGGTTCGGCGAGTCGGTGTGGGTGCCGACGATCCGGAACGGGGTGTGGGCGGCCGCGCCCTCGGGGACGTACCAGGCGATCAGCGCCCCGGCACGGCTGACGAACAGGCCGCCGGTCGCGCCGGTCCAGTCGTCCGTGCCGCGCAGTTCACGGAATCCGGCCTTCTCCAGACGTTGGGCGGCACTGGCCACCACGTGGTACGGAGAAGGGCTCGCGGAGATGAAGGAGAGCAGGTCGTCGGTGTGGCTGCGGTGGGGGGCCGGAGTCATACGGCGTCCGCCTTTCCGGTGTTCGGCAGTGGCTGAGAGGGGCGCTCCGCGAGGAGTTCGCGCACCGGCCGGTCGGGCCGGGCGCAGAACTCCGCGAGCAGGTCGGTGTACGACGCGAGCAGGTTGTGGGCGGTCGTGTGGTCCCACAGGTCGGTGGAGAATTCCAGGAACGTTCGATAACCCTTCGCGGCGTCCCGGCGCGGCGCAAGCCCGAAGCACAGCTCGCTGCGGGAAAGCGGCGGTGCCAGATCGGCCACCTCGACCCGCAGCCCGGGGATCTCGATGTCCGTGTCGACGGAGTTCTGGAAGGCCAGGACGTGCGGCACCCGGTCGGGGACGCTGACAGCGCCCGCGTCCCGCATCGCCTGCATGATGCGGGCCGTGGGCAGCACATGCGCCATGGCGCCGAGCGCACCCGCGCCCGTACGCACCGCGAGCTCCGCGCACGTCTCCGCAAGATTGGCTGAATCCAGTCGTACGCGGACCATCACCGCTGTGGACGTCATGGCCACCAGCGACTCCGACGCGGTGCCCTCGCGGTTGGCGTACGGGACGCTCAGCAAGGTGTCCTCCTCGCCCGACAGCCGGGTCAGGAACACCCCGAGCGCGGCCGCCGCGACGGCGAACGGCGTGGTGTGCCGATCGGCGGCGAGCTTCTCCACCGCCGCCCGCACCTCGCCCGACGCGACCCCGCGCACCGTGTCCCCGCGCCCGCTCAGCTGCTGCGGACGCGGCCGGTCCGTCGGTACGGGGACGGCGGCCGGCACCCCGTCCAGATAGCGGGCGCAGAACGCGGCCCGTTCCTCCTCGGTCCCGGGTTCGTGGTGCTCCCGCTGCCACCGGGCGTACCCGGGCGCCTGCATCGCCGGGTCGGGCAGACCGTGCGGGACGCCCGCGGCGGCCGCCGTGTACAGCGCGGCGATCTCCGCGAGCAGCAAGGACAGCGACCAGCCGTCGGCGCACACGTGGTGCAGGACGAACATCAGCTGCCAGCGGTCCTCCTCGACCCGCAGCAGCCGCAGCCGGGGCATCAGGGGCCGCCCCAGCTCGAAGGGGGCCGCCGCGTCCGCCCGGCACAGGGTGTCCGCCCGGGGCCGCCGCTCACCGGGGGGCAGCGTCGTCAGGTCCTCCACCGGCAGCCGCACCGGCTCCGCCGCCACCACCTCCTGCCACCAGGGCCCGTTCGGCGCGTCCCCCTGGACGAACCGGGTCCGCAGCGCGTCGTGCCGGGCGATCACCCCGGACACGGCGGACCGCAGGGCCGCCGGATCCAGCGCCCCGGTGAACGTGATCCGCGTGGGGATGTTCCAGACGGCGGGGTCGGGCATGGCGTGGTGCCCGGCGATCATGCGGGCCTGCTGGTCGCTGACGGGGGCGCGGTCGACGACGGGGGGCTCCTCGGCCGCTGCCGCCCTCGCCGTGCCGGGTCCTTCGTCACCCGCCAGTTGTTCGGTCATCGCCCGCAGGGTGGCATCTGCGAAGAAGTCCGCCATGGGGTAGTCGACGCCGAGGGTGTCCCGGACCCGGTTCACGAGGCGGATCGCGGCGATCGAATTGCCGCCCAGGTCGAAGAAGTTGCTGTCGTCGGGGAAGCCGCGCACGCCGAGGACGGACTCCCAGTCCGCGCGGACGAGAGCGGCGGTGTCCCGGGTGGCCCCCTCGTCCGGGGTGGCCTCCTCGTCCGGGGCCGCGGCCTCCCTGCCCGGCGCGGCCTCCTCGTCCGGGGTGGCCCCCTCGTCCGGTACGGCTGCCATCGCGTCCAGCTGTGCGTCCAGCTCCGTCAGATACCCGTCCGCCGTCGCCGCGTCGAACAGGTCCGCGTCGTAACGCAGCCGCAGCCGCAGGCCCCCCTCCGGGGTGTGGGAGGCCATCAGCGCCAGCTCCAGCGGCGCCGACTCCGTCCCGGCCGCCACGGCCTCCGCCCGCAGCCCGGGCAGGTCGATTCCGGCCAGCGCCGCGCGGTCCAGATCGACCGAAACCGTCATCAGCGGCCGGGGGTTCCCCGGATCCGGGTGGACGGCGGCGACCAGCGCGTCCAGGTCCACCCCGCTGTGCTCCTCCGCCGCGAACAACGCCCGGCCGGTGGCCCGTACGGCCTCCGGCAGGGGGGTGGCGTCCGTCGCGGAGAGCGGTAGCGGCAGCAGGGCCACATGGAAGCCCACCGTGTCCGCCGTCGAAGGCCGTCGCCGCCCGAACGTCGTGCCCAGCAGGAACGCGTCCTGCCCCGACCTCCGCCGCAGCACCGACTGCCAGGCCGTGCACAGCGTGGCGAACAGGGTCACGCCCTGCTGCCCGCTCCACTCCCGCAGCAGGTCCGCCCGCTCCCGGCCCACGGTCCGGGCCACCGCCCCGCCGCGCCCCGCCACCCGGCGCCCGCGCGGCCGGTCCGTCGGCAGGGCCAGCACCGGGGGCTTCTCGCCCAGCAGCTCGCGCCACCAGGCCAGGTCGGCCGGGTCGTGCGGCGGCTCGGGGGCCCCGACGGTCGTCCCGGCGGGCCGCGCGAAGACCGGCGGGCGTCCGGCGCGGGCCGCCGCGTACAGCTCCCGGAGGTCCCCGGCGAGCAGCGCGGCCGAGTGCGCGTCCGTGATGATGTGGTGCATCCCGAGGACCAGGACGTGGTCGTCCTCGGCCAGCCGGAGCAGCCGGGGCGTGAACAGCGGCCCCCCGGCCAGGTCGTAGGCGCGGTGGCTCTCCTCGGAGAGCAGCTCCCGCACCGCCTCGTCCGGGTCCTTCCCCCGGGCGTCCGACACCGCCAACGGGATGCGGAGCCCTTCCCTGACGACCTGGACGACGCCCGCCTCGTCCTCGCCCCGGAACACCGTCCGCAGCCCCGCGTGCCGCTCGACGAGGCCGTCGACCGCCGCCCGCAGCGCGACCACGTCCAGCGGGCCGCGCAGCCGTACGGCCTGGGTCTCGTTGTACGCCGCCGGGTTCTCCAGCAACTGCGCGGCCAGCCACAGCCGCCGCTGGGCGGAGGTGGCGGGCGCGACGGTCTCCCGGCCACGGGCGACCTGGGTGTCCGGGTGGTCTTCGACGTCCGCGGCGTCCTGCGCTCGGCCGTCCCGGGCCCGGCCGAGCCGCTCCCGCGTCCGGCGGCGCAGGACATCCAGCCGGTCGAGCCCCGACCGCAGCCGCTCCCGGTCCATCCCGAAGTCGACCAGCGCGGCGATCTCGTCCACCCCGGCCCCGTGCAGCGCGGCCACGAACGGGGCGACGCTGTCCGGCGTACCGATCAGGGCCCGCCGGTCGCAGTAGCGGTCGTAGGCCCGGCGGAACAGGTAGTCCAGGTCCTCCTCGCTCGCCGCCGCCACGTCCTCGTGCCGCTGCCCGGCCGCCGTCGCCGCCGAGCGCATCAGCAGCGAGGACCGCAGGTAGCGCACCATCGGCTCCAGCGCTTCGGCCCGGGCGGTGGCGTGGTCGTCGCCGAGGTACGTGTGCGCCAGCACCGTCACCCGCCCGGCGTCCGGGTCGAGCCCGCACGCCGCCCGCGTACGCCGGTACAGCGCGATGTTCGCCGCCAGCTCCTCCACGGTCTGGCTCATCAGGTTGGTGACGATCCCGAGACCGCGCTGGGCCGCCTCCTCGTACGAGGCCCGCTGCCCGGAGGTCGCCAGGAAGAACGGCGGTTCCTCCTGCACCGGACGCGGCCGGATCCGGATCTCCGCCTCCGCGCCCTCGCCCGTGCGCCGCCGCACCGCCTCCCCGCGCCACAGCCGGCGCACCTCGTCGAGGTGGTCGAAGGCGATCCGCCGCCGGTCCGCGAACCGGTCCGGGTGCAGGGCGAAGTCCCGGGCGTGCCACCCGGTGGCGCAGCCGATGCCGACCCGCCCGCCGGAGAGGTTGTCGACCACCGACCACTCCTCGGCGACCCGCACCGGATCGTGCAGTGGCAGGACCACCGAGCCCGCGTTGATCCGGATGCGCTCGGTCTGCCCGGCCAGGGCGGAGGCGAGCACGGAGGGGTTCGGGAAGAGCCCGCCGAAGGAGTCGAAGTGCCGTTCGGGCAGCCAGACGGAGGAGAACCCGTGCGCGTCGGCGAATCGCACGGTCTCGAAGAGCGCGTCGTACGCCTCCGGAGGGCCGGTCCTGTCGGCCTCGGCGGATTCTCCGGTCTCCGGCTCCGGGTAGTCCCCGAAGAAGTAGACGCCGAAGTCGGGTGCGGGGCGCGGGACGTCGACCGGCTTCACCGCCGCGGCCGGGCGGGGAGCGGACCGGGGGAAGAACCCGCCGTCGCGCAGCTCGCGCAGCGACCCCTCCACGGCCTCGGCGACCCGGTTCACGTCCTCCTCCGTGTGGGCGGTCGAGAGGTAGAAGCTGCGCCACTCCCACACGTACACACCGCGCAGTTGCAGGTGGTGGTAGAGCAACTCCAGGTCGGCACGGTGCCTGAAGCGGAACATCGACCCGAAGTGCGCCAGCTCCAACGGGAATTCCTCGTCGCGGAAGAAGGCGTTCAGCCGGTCCGCGAGCGCCTGCGTGCGGGCGTTCAGCCCGCTCTGGAGCGCGGGCCCCCGCTCGGTGAGATGGGTGAGCACCGCGCGGGCCGCCGCCATCGACAGCGGGTGCTGCATGTACGTACCGCCGATGAACGTCGTCTCGCGCGTGGGCCCGCCGGGCTCCCCGTACCGCCAGAACCCGCCGTCCACCCCGTCGAGCAGATCCGCCCGCCCGGCCACCGCGCCGATCGGGAAGCCCGCGCCGAGCGCCTTGCCGTACGTGGCGAGGTCCGGCACCACCCCGAAGTGGTCCTGCGCGCCGCGCTGGTGGGGCCGCAGCCCGGTCAGCATCTCGTCGAAGAGCAGCACGATCCCCCGGCGCGCGGTCAGTTCCCGCAGCGACCGCACGAACTGCACAGGGCGCAGGCCCGGGTTGCGGCACTGTACGGGCTCCACGAGCACGGCCGCGATCGTGTCCCCGAGGGCGTCGATCGTCTCCAGGGACTCCTGCTCCCCGTACTCCAGCACGATCAGCTCCGCCACCGCACTGTCCGGGATGCCCCGGGAGACGGGCACCGCGTGCTGCCCCGGGCCGCCGGGGCGGCCGAGGACGGAGTCGATGTGCCCGTGGTACGAGCCCCGGAACATGACGACCTTGTCGCGGCCGGTCGCGGCCCGGGCCAGCCGGATCGCCGCCGAGTTCGCCTCCGTACCGGACGAGGCGAACGCGACCCGCTCCAGACCGGTCAGCGAGGCGAGGAGGGCCGCCGCCTCGCCGGTGTCGGGGGAGCGGGGGCCGAAGCGCAGCCCGTCGGCGAGGTGGTGGCGCACGGCCTCGGTGACCGGCTCCGCCTCATGGCCCAGCAGCAGCGCGCCGAAGCCCATGGTGATGTCGGTGTACGCGTTGCCGTCGACGTCGACCAGCCGCGCGCCGTGCGCCGAGCGGGCGGCGACCGGATACAGCATCTCCTTGGTGGCGTCCCGGAACCCCACGACGGCCCTGCTGTCGGCCAGCACCGAACGGTGTCGCTGGGCCAGCTCCTTGGAGGTGCGGGTACGTTCGGTGAACCGCCGGATCAGCGACGCGGTGTGGGCCCGCTGGGCCTCGTCGGCCCCTGCCCCGGCCATGCCGCCCGCCGCGTCCACGACGAGCCGGGGGCCGTGCGCGCTCGCCTCGGCGGGCCTCTCCTGTGCCGGGGCCTTATCCGAGGTGGCCGCCGCGAGCTGCGCGCGGGCCGCCGCGATCCGGTCCGTGAGCGCGCGTGACAGCTCCGCCGCCCGGGCCACGGCCTCGGCAGATCCGGTTGTCGCCGCACTCATCGGGCGTCCGTCCCGTTGGCGCGGGCCGTCAGCAGGGCGACGGCCTCGGAGAGCTGGGTGAGCATCGCCGTCTGGGTGTCGGCCAGTTGACGTATCTGCTCGGACAGGGCGGCGACCTCGGCCCGGGTGGCGTACCCGGGCCCGTCGGCCACGGGTGCCGCCACCGCTGCGGTCCTCGCGGTCTCAGCGGTCTCCGCGTTCTCCGGGGCGTCCGCGGCCACCGGAACCGGCACGGTCGCGGGCGCCGTCCGCCCGGCTATCAGCGCCGCCGTCAGCCGGGGCGTGCCCGCCTCCTCCAGGACCTCCCGCATGCTGATCTCCGTGCCGAACTCCGCCTCCAACTGCCGCAACATCCCGATGAGCTGGAGCGAGTCGGCGCCGAGCCCGACGAACGTGCGGTCGGCGGAGACCTCCTCGGACCGGTGGCCGAGATGGCGCGCGGTCAGCTCCAGCACCCTTTCCAGTACGGCCTGTTCGGTCATGCGGTCCTCCGTGGAGCGTGGGGATGGGTGAGCGTACGGTGCGGGGCCCCGCCAGTGGGAGCGCCGCCGGAAGGGGTACGAGGGCAGCCGGACGCGCCGGCCGCCGCAGCCGTCGAGCAGCGCCGCCCAGTCCACCGCGGACCCGGCGCAGTGCAGCGCGGCCACCGCCCGCTCCCAGTCGCGCGTCGGTACGCAGACCGCGTCCGGCAGCGCCCGGCGGACCAGGCCCGTCAGCACGGCGGACGGGCCCAGCTCCAGCAGGAGCGGGGACGCGGCCAGCTCCCCGAGCACGGCGGCGAAGTCGGCCGTGCGGCGGGCCTGCGCGACCAGGTACGCCGCGTCCGGCCGCCATCCGGCGGGGCGGACCGTGCCGTCGATCCCGTCGACGAACTCCGTGTGCAGCGGGCGCGGTTCCGTCTTCTCCGCCAGCAGCCGGAACTCCTCCAGCGCCGGGTCGAGCAGCGCCGTGTGGAACGCCCGGTCCACCGCCAGCACCTCGTACGCCTCACCGCGCCCCGCCAGCAGCTTCCGCGCCGCGTCCACCGTCTCCGGGGAGCCGCCCAGCACGTGGTGCGTGGTGCCGTTGACCACGGCGAGCTCAAGACCGGGGACGGCCGCCAGCAGCTCCCGCACCCGGGCCCGGGGGACGAACGCGGAGACCATCGCACCCGGGGCGGACCGCTCCCGCATCAGCCGCCCGCGCCCGCAGACCAGCCGCATCGCGTCCTCGGTGTCCAGCGCCCCGGCCACGCAGAGCGCCGCGTACGCGCCGACGCTGTGCCCGGCGACCCGGGCCGGGGTGACCCCGAGCCGCTCCCACAGCCGGGCCTGGGCGAGCTGGAGGGCGAAGAGGGCGGGCTGCGCGAAGGCGGTGTCCCACTGCTTGGGACCGCGCCCGCCGACGATCCGGTCGAGGAAGTCGTCCCGCCCGGTCTCCTCCGCGTACACCTGGGCGCAGGACTCCAGCACCTCGGCCACCACCGGGAAGCGCGCGGCGAGTCCGGCGCCCATGCCCGGGTGGCCGCCGCCCTGCCCGCTGAACAGGAACACCGGCGCCGGATCACGTACGCCGTCGGCGACCCCGGTCGTGTACGCCTCGCCCGCCGGGGCCCCGGACAGGAAGGCCGTCAGCCCGGCCACCGGGTCCGCGGCCGTGACCACCAGCCGGTGCGGCAGGAGCCGCCGCCCGAGCGCGGTGGTGGTCAGCAGATCGGCGGGGGAGGGGCGGGCCCCGCCCGTCAGGTGGTCCCGCAGGGCGGTGGCGTACGTCCGCAGCGCGTCCCCGTCGGCGGCCGACAGCGGCAGCAGCGCGGGCACGGGAGCCGTCGCCGGTGCGGCGGAGGCGGGCAGGGGCTCCGGGGCCTGTTCCAGGACCACGTGGGCGTTCGTCCCGCCCATGCCGATGGCGTGCACACCGGCCCGCCGCACCCCCGCCAGCGGCCAGTCCCGCTCCCGTACCGGCAGCAGGAACGGACCGTCGTCCACCGCCAGTGCCGGGTTGGGCCGGGCGAAGTTCACCAGGGGCGGCACGATGCCGTGCCGCAGCACCTCGACCGCCTTGATCAGCCCCGCGAGCCCCGCCGCACTGTCCAGATGGCCGATCGCGGGCTTCGTCGAGCCGAGCGCGCAGAACCCGGTGCGGTCGGTGTGCGCGCGGAACGCCTCGGTCAGGGCGGCGAATTCGATCGGATCGCCCTTCAGCGTGCCCGTACCGTGCGTCTCCAGATAGCCGATCGACGCCGCGTCCACGTCCGCCGCGCGCAGCGCCCCGAGCACCGCGTCCCGCTGCCCGGTGACCCCGGGAGCGGCGAACCCGCCGTGGCGGGAGCGGCCGTCAACCGTCTTGTCCGCGCCGTCGTTGGTGACCGCCGAGCCGAGGATCACCGCGTGCACGGTGTCGCCGTCGGCCAGCGCGCGCTCCAGCGGCTTCAGGAGGACGGCGGCGGCCCCGTTCCCGCCGACCGTGCCGTCCGCGTTCGCGTCGAACGCCCGGACCGTGCCGGTGGGGGAGAGCGTGGAGCCCTTCACCGGGACATGGCCGCTGACCTGCGGCAGATGCAGGGCGGCCGAGCCCACCAGCATCAGGTCCGCGTCCCCGGCGCGCAGCGCCTGGCAGGCCAGGTGCACCGAGACCAGGGCGCTGGAACAGGCCGTGGACACGGTGAGTGCGGGGCCGGTCAGACCGAGCCGGAAGGCGGCCCGGGTGGCGGTGAAGTCGGTGTAGTTGCCGACCTGGACCTGCTTGGCGGTCATCCAGTCGCCCGAGCCGGCCTCGGCCGCGAGGTGGTTCGCCAGATAGCTGTGCAGCGAGTAGAGCCGATAGCCGGAGCTGCCGTACACCCCGATCCGCACGGGACCGGCGCCGCCGCCCGTGTCACGACCTCCGCCGCCCGTGGCACGACCACCGGCGCCCGTGGCACGACTCCCGCCGCCCGGGTCACGACCTCCGGCGCCCGCGTCACGACCTCCGCCACTCGCGTACCGGGTCTCGCCGCCCGCGTACCCCCCGTCCTCCAGCGCGTGGAAGCAGCACTCCAGGAACAGCCGCTGCTGCGGATCGGTGAGCTCCGCCTCCCGCCCGCTCATCCCGAAGAACCCGGCGTCGAAACCGTCCACATCCGCCAGGGGCGCGCTCGCGCCGCCGAACCCCGGCTGCTCGTACTCCGCCGCCGGTACCCCCGCCGCGGCGAACTCGGCCCGGGTGAACCGGCGTACGTGGCTCCTGCCCGCTCGTATGTCGCGCCAGTACGCCTCGGGGGTGTCAGCCCCGGGAAACCTCAGCGCCGTCCCGATCACCGCGATCCGGTCGTCCCTCAACGGCTTGTTCCTTTCGCAGCCCCGCCTGCTCCGCCCCGCCCGCGCGTTCCGTCGGAGCTGTGGTCCCCGCCCGTCGCAGCGCCGTCACCCGCAGCAGGAACACCACGGCGACGACGATGGCGGCGCCGTGGGACCACCCCACCACGGACAGCGGGGAGAACCGGTCGAGGGCCGCCGCCACCAGGATCATGCCGACCCCGAAACCCAGGTTCTCGAACGTGGCCGAAAGACCGAAGGCGTGACCGCGCAAGGTGGCCGGAAGTGTCTGGAGGTGCGAGGTGTACGCGACCTCGGTGAGGCCGTCCGCGGCCCCCGCGACCAGCGCGATCACCGCCGTGACCGCCAGCGGGAACCCGGCGAACGCCGCGATGAACGCCGCCGACATCACCACCGTGCCGTAGCCGAATCCGAGCGCCCCCACCGTCTTGCCGGTGCGCTGGGTGTACCGCTGGATCACCTGCTGGGCGCCGATGTTGCCGAGTGCCCACACGCACCAGAACGCGCTGACGAACACCGCGGGGTTCGATGCGTCCAGCGACGTCGAGTAGATCGGCAGGGCCGCGTTGTGGGACGAGGAACCGAACGCGTCGACCCCGCGCAGGGCCACCATCAGACCGAGACCGGGAGCGGCGGCGAGCGCCAGGAAGGCCACCGGCCGCCACCGCGGCCCGCCCTTCCCGCCGTTCTCGCTCTTCTCCGCCGTCCCGGGCTTCTCCGCCGTCCCGGGCTTCCCGGCCTCCCCGGGCCTTCCGGTGCCGGCTCCCTTGCCGCCCGCGATCGGCAGCAGGGCCACCGTCACCGCGCAGATCACGAACGTCGCCATGTCGAGCAGGAAGGCAGCGGTGTACCCGACGAGGGACACCACCACGCCCGCCGACGCGAACCCCGCCACCATGGCCAGCGAACGGCCGGTGATCGACAGGGAGTTGGCCCAGGCCCTGCGGTCCTCGCCGACCATCTCCGGGATCGAGCTGCGCAACGCCACCATGAACAGCGTCCCGCACGCCCCGATCACCACCGAGACGGTCATCAACGCCCCGGTCACCAGGCTCTCCGGCGCCAGGATGAGCAGCAGCATCACGCCGCCCTGTGCGACATTCGCCCACAGCATGATGCTTTTCGCGCTGAATCGGGCGAGGAGTCCGCCGACGACCAGTCCGGCGACGAATCCGGAGGCCAGCCGCACCGCCATGAACAGCCCCATGGCCAGCGCCCGGCCCGTCGTCTCGTAGACGAAGAGATTGAGCGCGACCATATTCAGGAATGTGCCGTAGGAAGACACCGCGTATCCGGCAACCAGAAATCGAAAACGGCGCTCGGAGACCGCGGTGTCCCGGGGCATTCGAGATCCGTCGTCCGGCTCGTCCGCCGTCGGCCCGTCCGCACTCTCGATTCCGGAAGTCACCCGCTCATACTCGTCGAACGCGGGTGCCGGGCGGGAGACTCCCGATTGCACAAAGGTAATCTGCATGCTTGTGAAGGACGATCATTCCCCC
The DNA here is from genome assembly GCF_014649035.1 of Streptomyces sindenensis. Taxonomy (GTDB): domain Bacteria; phylum Actinomycetota; class Actinomycetes; order Streptomycetales; family Streptomycetaceae; genus Streptomyces; species Streptomyces sindenensis. The sequence continues at coordinate 254,832 of NZ_BMSG01000001.1, read as the reverse complement.
TCACCGGTAGGTGATTGCCGTGAATCACCCTCGGACCGGTCGATACCGGAACAACCCTGCGAGGCGGCGCTCGCGACCTATCGCCGTGCGCTCACGCAGGGCCGCCTCCCGGCCGCCGCCGCACCCCCCTGTCTGCTCTCCCTGCACCTGCTCGTCGCCGACCGGGACTCACCCGGCCGCCTCATCCCCGTACCGCCGGAGACGGCCTCGTACGCCGCGCTCGCCCCGATCGAGGAGGCGATCGTCGAGCAGCGCCGCACCCTGCGCTCCGCCCGCGCCACCCTCGCCGCCTTCGAGGGCCTCTACGCCGAGGTCCACCGGCCCGAACGCCCCGCCCTCACCCGGCTCTCCGGCGAGGCCGTCATCAGCAAGGCCCTGGACGCAGGGGTCAGCGGCTGCCGCGCCGAGGTCCGCACCGCCCACCCCGGCGGCGGCCGCCCCGCCCACGCCCTGGAGCAGTCCCTCCCGCGCGATCTGAGCAACCTGCGGCGCGGCATCCGGCAGCGCACCCTCTATCAGCACACCGTCCGCTCCGACCGCACCACGCTCGCCTACATCGAGCAGGTGACCGCCGAAGGGGCCGAGATCCGGACCCTGCCCGAGGTCATGGACCGGTTCATCGTCTTCGACCGGGACCTCGCCTTCATCCCGTACTCCGACGAGCCGCACACCGCCCTGCGCGTCCGGCACCCGTCGCTGGTCCGCTTCCTGGTCCGCCACTTCGACGAGGCGTGGTCCCGCGCCGTGCCCGTACGCCCCGAACGCGCCCCGGTGCGCACCCCCGTCGTCACCTCCGACCTCCAGCGCGCGATCCTCCAGGCCGTCGTCAACGGCGAGACGGACGCCGCCATCGCCCGCCGGATCGGGATGAGCCGCCGCAGCGTCGCCGAGCACATGCGCAAGGTCTCCGAGCAGCTCGGCAGCAACAGCCGGGCCCAACTCGGCTACCTGGTCGCGACATCGGGCCTGCTGGACGACTGAGCGGCGCGGAGAGGCACGGAGAGGCGCGCGGAGAGACACGGAGAGACGCCGCGGGACGCCGAAGGGGCCCACCCCGCACGGGTGGGCCCCTTCGCACAGGTCATGGGGTCAGGCCAGACCCGGCCCCCGCACCGGAATGCTGGTGAACGTCGGAGCCGGGGCGGGCTCGGTGAAGAAGTCGTTGCCCTTGTCGTCGACGACGATGAACGCGGGGAAGTCCTCGACCTCGATCTTCCAGACCGCCTCCATGCCGAGCTCCTCGTACTCGACGACCTCGACCTTCTTGATGCAGTCCTGGGCGAGCCGGGCCGCCGGGCCGCCGATCGAGCCGAGGTAGAAGCCGCCGTGGGCGCCGCAGGCGTCGGTGACCTGCTTGCTGCGGTTGCCCTTGGCGAGCATCACCTTGGAGCCGCCCGCCGCCTGGAACTGCTCCACGTAACTGTCCATCCGGCCGGCCGTCGTCGGGCCGAAGGAACCGGAGGCGTACCCCTCGGGCGTCTTCGCCGGGCCCGCGTAGTACACCGGGTGGTCCTTGAGGTACTGCGGCATCTCCTCGCCCGCGTCCAGCCGCTCCTTGATCTTGGCGTGCGCGATGTCACGGGCCACGACCAGCGGTCCGGTCAGCGAGAGCCGGGTCTTGACCGGGTACTTCGTCAGCTCGGCCAGCACCTCGTCCATCGGCCGGTTGAGGTCGATCTGCACGACGTCCCCGGCCTCGTCCAGGTGCTCGTCGGTGGTGTCGGGGAGGAAGCGCGCCGGGTCCTTCTCCAACTGCTCCAGGAAGACGCCCTCGGCGGTGATCTTCGCGGTGGCCTGGCGGTCGGCCGAGCAGGAGACGGCGATGGCGACGGGGAGCGAGGCGCCGTGGCGGGGCAGGCGCACCACGCGCACGTCGTGGCAGAAGTACTTGCCGCCGAACTGCGCGCCGATCCCGATCCTCTGCGTCAGCTCGAAGACCTTCTCCTCCAGCTCCTTGTCCCGGAAGCCGTGCCCGGTGGGGGAGCCCTCGGCCGGCAGCTCGTCCAGGTAGTGCGCGGAGGCGTACTTCGCGGTCTTCAGCGCGAACTCCGCCGACGTACCGCCGACCACGATCGCCAGGTGGTACGGCGGGCAGGCCGCGGTCCCCAGCGAACGGATCTTCTCCTCCAGGAACTTCATCATGGAGGCCTCGTTCAGGACGGCCTTGGTCTCCTGGTAGAGGAACGACTTGTTGGCCGAGCCGCCGCCCTTCGCCATGAACAGGAACTTGTACGCGCCGCCGTCGGTGGCGTACAGCTCGATCTGGGCCGGGAGGTTGGAGCCGGTGTTCTTCTCGTCCCACATGGTCAGCGGGGCCATCTGCGAGTAGCGCAGGTTGAGCTTGGTGTACGCGTCGAAGATGCCGTGCGAGAGGGCCTCCTCGTCACCGCCCTCGGTCAGCACGTTCTGCCCGCGCTTGCCCATGACGATCGCCGTCCCGGTGTCCTGGCACATCGGCAGGACGCCCGCGGCGGCGATGTTCGCGTTCTTCAGGAGGTCCAGCGCCACGAACTTGTCGTTGGAGGACGCCTCCGGGTCGTCGACGATCCGCCGCAGCTGCGCCAGGTGGGCCGGGCGCAGATAGTGCGAGATGTCGTGCATCGCCTCGGCGGCCAGCGTGCGCAGGGCCTCCGGCTCGACCTTGAGGAACGTACGGCCGTCGGCCTCGAAGGTGGACACACCCTCGGCGGTCACCAGACGGTACGGCGTGGTGTCCTCCCCCAGGGGGAGCAGATCGGAGTACGCAAACTCTGCCATGACGGCCATTCCTCACTCGGCGACAGCGGCTGACCTCCCTCGGGCAGCGCGTCCACCAGGGTAGAACGCCGCCTTCGCGAGGATCCTGTGAGGTATGGCTCACCTGGACCCGGGCCCGGCGGGGGCACGCCGGGCGGAGGGGTAGTCGCGATCTATCGCGTTTGGGTACGCTGGGCCGGTGGACCTAGAGAAGCAGCCCCAGCAGCCCCGCGAGCCGGCCGTCCCACCGCCCGCCGACGTCCTGAACGGCGACGCCATCCGTGCCTCCGACGCCGACCGCGACCGGATCGCGGACATCCTGCGGGAGGCGATGGCCGAGGGCCGTCTGACGGCGGACGAACATGCCGAGCGGGTGGATCTGGTCTACCGGGCCAAGACCGTCGGCGAACTCCAGCCGCTGGTCCGCGACCTGCCCGCCTCCTCCGGTTCCACCGCGCAGAGCCCCGGTCCGCGCCCGTACAGCTACGGCCCCGAGGCCCCGGAAGGCCCCGCGGACAATCTCGTCGCGGTCTTCAGCAGCTCCGTCCGCAAGGGGCGCTGGCGGGTCGGCGGCCGGACGAACGCCTTCGCGCTCTTCGGCAGCGTGGAGATCGATCTGACGGAAGCGCTTTTCGGCCAACGCTTCACGGTCATCAATGCGACGTCCATCTTCGGCAGCGTCGAGGTCCGCGTCCCGGAGAACATCTCGCTGCGCGGCAACGGAACCGGTGTGTTCGGCGGTTTCGAGGTGAAGTCGCTCGAATCCACCGACCCGGAAGCCCCGGTCGTCGTCGTGAACGGCTATGCCGTGTTCGGGAGTGTGGAGGCGAAGCCGAAGCGGGGAAAGTTCGTCGCGGATCTCCAGAAGCGGCTGCGTAAACACCTCGGCCACTGAATACGCCCGACGGGCGACCCCGCGGTAATCGGCCAGAAAGCCGCAGGGGCGCATTGCGGTGAGTCGCGCGCCGGTGCCACTCAGTGCATAGGCGTACGCACAGCGGGTAGGGAGTGCTGCATCGACTCTCGCTCGCGAAGCCGTAGCCGTAGCCGTCGTCAGGAGTAGCCCGTGCTGCAATCGCCGCATCAGCCTCTGCAGGTCGCCGCCGTTCCGGCCCAGCGGACCCCCGCCCGGGAGGACGATGCGGGCCCCTGGCATTCGGAGGCGGCCTGCCGTCGCGACGAGGCGGGCCTCTTCTTCGCCCCCTCCAAGGAACCCACCGCCGCCCGGCTGGCCCGCGAAGAGGCCGCCAAGCGGGTGTGCGGCGGATGCCCGGTCATGATCGAGTGCCGGGAGCACGCGCTGATGCAGCCCGAGCCGTACGGGGTGTGGGGCGGGCTCACCGCGGCCGAGCGCCGGGTGGCGCTCGCCCGGCGGCGACGGCGGGACATCGAGCTCACGGCCACGACGACGGCCGAGCGCATAGCCGCGGCGGGCTGAACGCGTACGCGAAGGGGGTGCGGGGAGCGAATCGGCTCCCCGCACCCCCTTCGCGTACGCTGCGCGCCCCGGGCGTCGGCTACTGCGCGCGGTCGAAGTCGATGGCGCTGTAGGCGCGCAGCTTCGACAGCCGGTGCGTCGAGGAGATCGACCGGATCGTGCCGGACTTGGACCGCATCACGATCGACTCGGTGGTCGCCGTCTCCGCGCGGTACCGCACACCGCGCATCAGCTCACCGTCGGTGATCCCCGTCGCCACGAAGAACACGTTGTCGCCGCTGACCAGGTCGTCGGTGGAGAGCACCCGGTCCAGGTCGTGGCCCGCGTCCAGCGCCTTCTGCCGCTCCGCCTCGTCCTTGGGCCACAACTTGCCCTGGATGACGCCGCCGAGGCACTTTATGGCGCACGCCGAGATGATGCCCTCGGGCGTTCCGCCGATGCCCATCAGCAGGTCGACGCCGGTGCCCTCGCGGGCCGCCATGATCGAGCCCGCGACATCGCCGTCCGAGATGAACTTGATCCGCGCCCCGGTCTCCCGGATCTCCTTGACGATGCCCTCGTGCCGGGGCCGGTCGAGGATGACGACGGTGACGTCCTCGGGCGTGGAGTTCTTCGCCCGCGCGACGCGCCTGATGTTCACCGCCACGGGCGCGTTGATGTCGACGAAGTCCGCCGCCTCGGGCCCCGTGACCAGCTTGTCCATGTAGAAGACCGCCGACGGGTCGAACATCGCGCCGCGGTCGGCCGCCGCCAGCACGGCGATGGCGTTCGGCATGCCCTTGGCGTTGAGCGTGGTGCCGTCGATCGGGTCGACGGCGATGTCGACCTCGGCGCCGGTGCCGTCGCCGACCCGCTCGCCGTTGAACAGCATGGGGGCTTCGTCCTTCTCGCCCTCGCCGATGACGACGACGCCGTTCATCGAGACGGTCGAGACGAGGGTCCGCATGGCCTTCACGGCGGCGCCGTCGGCGCCGATCTTGTCGCCGCGGCCCACCCAGCGCCCGGCCGCCATGGCGGCGGCCTCGGTGACCCGGACCAACTCCAGGGCGAGGTTGCGGTCGGGGGCCTCCGGAGAGACCTCCAGAGGGGACGGCAGATGATGCTCGGACATCGGAGCGCACCTTTCTGTACGGCGACGACCGGATATGAGGGTGCTGTGACTCTATCGGTAGGTCGATAAAATGAGCAGGGTGGGTCACGCATGAGCGCCCCGGCGTCGCCACCGCCGACCGGCACCCTGCGGCCGGGCGTGTCAGGCCGCGTGCCACCATGGACCCGTGGCAAGCAAGCGAGGCAAGCAGACAGTCCGGGACATGTTCCTGTCGACTTTGGTGATCGCCGCCTGCGCGGGGGTCATATACCTCTTCATCCCCAAGGACGAGCACGCCGACCCGCTCAAGGCGGTCGACTTCACCGTGGAGCTGGCGACGGTACGGACCGCCGCCCCCTATCCGGTGGCCGCGCCGGAGGGCCTGCCGGAGCAGTGGAAGGCCACCTCCGTCCGCTACGACGAGGCCGGGGGCAAGGCCTGGCACCTGGGCTTCCTCGACGCGGACCGCAGGTACGTCGCGGTCGAGCAGTCCACCGCCGCCGCGCGCACGTACGTCCCCGAGGTCAGCCGGAAGGCGAAGGACACCGGTCGCACCGAGACGGTGGCGGGCAAGGAGTGGCAGGTCTGGGAGGGCGAGAAGTACAACGCCCTCGTCCTGCCCGGGAAGGGCCACACGACGGTGGTGACCGGCTCGGCGCCGAAGGAGAGCCTGGTCGAGATGGCCAAGGCGCTGAGGACGACGCCGCCCGCGACGCCGGCTACGCCTGCTTCCTGACGCGCGACGCGATTCGGCGGGCGTACGCGAAGGGCCCCGGAACACCAGGTGATGGTGTTCCGGGGCCCTTCGCGTACGCCCGGGGACCGCGTGACGTGCCCCGGACGGTGACGTGCATCAGACGGTGGTGACGACCTCGTCGAAGGAGAGGCGCGGGCTGCGCGGGAACCAGGCGTCCTCGCCCGGCTTGCCGATGTTGACGACCATCAGCGGGGTGTGGTCGCCGTCCAGGAACTCCTTCTGGATGCCCGCGGCGTCGTAGCCGGTCATCGGGCCGGCGGCCAGACCGGCGGCGCGGACGCCGATGATGAAGTAGGCGGCCTGGAGCGCGGCGTTGAGGCCGGCGGCCGACTCACGGGCCGGGCGCTCCGAGAAGAAGAGGTCCTTGGCCTGCGGGAAGTGCGGAAGCAGCGCCGGAAGCTCCTCGTGGAACTCGTTGTCGGCGGCCAGGATCGCGACCAGCGGGGCGGTGGCGGTCTTCGGGCGGTTGCCCTCGGCCATGTGCTGCACCAGGCGCTCGCGACCCTCGGCGGAGCGGACCAGGACGACACGCAGCGGCGACTGGTTGAAGGCGGTCGGGCCGAACTTCACCAGGTCGTAGATCGCCTGGACCTGCTCGTCGGTCACGGGCTCGTCGGTGAAGGTGTTGGCGGTGCGGGCCTCGCGGAAGAGGAGGTCCTGGGCGGCGGGGTCGAGAACGAGGGACATCTGGTGCAAACCTTCCGAACGGACGCGGTGGGGAGGACTCGAAGGTACGCCAGAGATAGGTGAATTTTCAACTAAACGGGCCGACGAGTGATCCATTCCACACCATTGCATGGTGCAACAAATTCGCCGGGGTCGGGCTCGGTGGGCTCGGCGGCTCGCCGTGGCCGGGCGTGGTGGTTCACCGGCGGCCGGGCGTGGTGGTTCGCCGGGTCCGGGTCCGGGGGCTCAGCCCTCGTCGTCGCCACCGTCCTGCGGGCGGGCCAGGGCCGCATCCAGCCGGGCGCGGGCACCTTCCAGCCAGCGCCGGCAGACCTTCGCCAGCTCCTCGCCCCGCTCCCACAGGGCCAGCGACTCCTCCAGCGTCGTACCGCCCGCCTCCAGCCGGCGCACGACCTCGATCAGCTCGTCGCGCGCCTGCTCGTACCCGAGCGTGCCCGTGGCGGCGGCAGTCGCCGCCGTACCGTCGTCCGTCATGTGATCCACCCTAAATGTGAGCTGTTACGTCATCGTGGGCACGGCCCCGGCCGCCGACGGGGCGACTCATCCGTCCCCGCCCCCGTCCACCCGCACCGTGAACTCGCCCTCCGACACCCGCGCCCGCAGTGGCTCGCCGGGCGCCCCGGCCTCGTCGGGGGAGCGCACGACATGGCCGTCGGGCCGCTGGAGCACGGCGTAACCCCGTTCCAGGGTCGCGGCCGGCGACAGCGAGACGACCCGGGCGAGCGTGTGCGCCAGCTCGGAGTCGGCCCGGTCCAGCAGATGGCCCAGCACCCGGCGGCCGCGCCCGACGAGCGCGTCCACCTCGGCCTCGCGCTCGTCCACCAGCCGCTGGGGCCGCTCCATCGCGGGACGGCCCAGCGCGTGCGCGAGCCCCCGCTCCTCGCGGTCCAGCAGCCCCCGTACGGTCCGCAGCGCCCGGTCCCGCAACTGCTGTACGCGCTCCAGCTCCTCGCCCACGTCCGGGACGACCTTCTTGGCCGCGTCCGTGGGCGTGGAGGCGCGCAGATCGGCGACCAGGTCCAGCAGCGGGGAGTCCGGCTCATGGCCGATCGCGGAGACCACCGGCGTACGGCAGGCGGCCACGGCCCGGATCAACTGCTCGTCGGAGAACGGCAGCAGATCCTCGACGCTGCCGCCGCCCCGGGCGACGACGATCACGTCGACCTCGGCCATCGCGTCCAGCTCCTCGACCGCCTGCACCACCTGAGCGACCGCGTTCACCCCCTGCACGGCGGTGTTGCGGACCTCGAAGCGCACGGCGGGCCAGCGGCGGCGGGCGTTCTCCAGGACATCGCGCTCGGCGGCGGAGGCCCGCCCGCAGACGAGACCGATGAGCTGGGGGAGGAAGGGGAGCGACTTCTTCCGGTCCAGCGCGAAGAGTCCCTCGGAGGCGAGCGACTTCTTGAGCTGCTCCAGCCGCACGAGCAGCTCGCCGATGCCGACCGGCCGTATGTCGGTGGCGCGCAGCGACAGCTGCCCCCGGGGCGCGTACCACTCGGGCTTCGCGAGGACGACGACGCGCGCGCCCTCCGTCACCACGTCGGCGATCCGGTCGAAGACCTGCCGGAAACAGGTGACGCTCACCGAGATGTCGTGCGACGGATCGCGCAGCGTCAGAAAGACGACCCCGGCCCCCGGCCGCCGCGACAGCTGGGTGATCTGACCCTCCACCCAGATGGCGCCGAGCCGGTCGATCCACCCCCCGATGAGCCGGGACACCTCGCCGACGGGCAGCGGCGCTTCCGCGGACGTGTTGAGAGCCATGCGCCCGAGCGTATAGGGCACCGCCGACAGCGGAGGGCGCCGTGCGAAGACGACCGGCATACCCGCTGCAGGCGGAACGTTCCACCCGCGCCCGCTGCACGGAACACCACCCGACGGGACAGCGTCCGTCGTGCGGGAACAGCGCCCGCTGTGCGGGAACAGCGCCCGCTGTGCGGGAACCGGGAGACCCTCACCGCACGGGAGCAGGCTCTCTCACCGCACGGGAGGAGGCCCTCTCACGGCACAGGGACAAGGGCCCCTCACGGCACAGGGACAGGCCCTCTCACGGCACAGGGACAGGCCCGTCTACCGCCCGCTCCCGGCCCCCCGCGCCCCCGCCCCCTGCACCGCCAGGACCACGAACCCGACGCCCAGCCAGCACAGCCCCACCACCTGCGCGCTCGTCGTGGCCTCCACGATGACGGCGACGAGGATCCCCGCCCCCACCACCGGCACCAGCACGTGCTTCCACCACACGGGCTCCCCGGCCATCCGGCGTACGACGAACCAGCCGACCACCGACGCGTGCAGCAGCACGAACGCCGTCAGCGCCCCGATGTCGACGACCGACACCAGATGGTCCAGCCCGTCGTCGCGCCGGGCCGCCCACACCGCCGCCACCAGCGTCACGATCGCCGCCCCCAGAATCGCGAGCCGTGGCACGCCCGACTTCGGGTCGACCTTGGCGAGGAGGTGCGGCAGCCGCCGCTCCCGGGCCATCGCGAAGACGAGCCGGCCGGCGGCGGCCTGCCCCGCCAGCGCGGCGAACGCGGCGCCGATCGCCTTGCTGACCGCCACCAGATCGTGCAGCCAGCTCCCCACCGAGGCATCCACCGCGTCGTAGAAGGCCGACCCCTGTGCCGCCGGTTCCGCCGCCAGCTCCGCCGAAGTCATCGGCTCCAGGAGCGCCGCCAGATACGTCTGGGCGATGAACAGCACACCTGTCAGGCCCAGGCAGAACAGCACCGCCCGCGCCACCTTCCGCGAGCCGCCCGTCACCTCCTCCGCGAACGAGGCGATGGCGTCGAACCCCAGATACGACAGCACGGCCACCGAGACCGCGCCCAGCACCGCCGCCATGGAGAACGCCGCGTCCCCGGTGAACGGCGTCAGCCACCCGCGCTGTGCCCCGTCCCGTACGAGAACGACCACGGCCGACACCACGAAGACCAGCAGCACCACGATCTCCATGGCCAGCACGGCGAACCCGACCCGGGCGGCAGCCCGTACGCCCCGGAGATTGAGCAGCGTCGTCACGAGTACGGCGATCGCGGTCCACACCCACCGGGACACCTCGGGGACCAGGGCGTTCATCGCGATCCCGGAGAAGAGGTAGGCGACGGCCGGGATCAGCAGATAGTCGAGCATCGCCATCCACCCCGCGATGAACCCGGGCCCTTCCCCGAGCCCCTTGCGGGCATACGTGAAGACCGAGCCCGCGAAGGGCGCGACCCGCACCATCTGGGCGTAGCTGAAGGCGGTGAACCCCATGACGACGGTGGCCACCACATAGACGAGGGCGACCGCACCGCCGGACTTGGCGTCCAGGGTGCCGAAGATGCCGACGGGGGCCATGGGGGCGATGAAGAGGAGTCCGTAGACGACGAGATCCCGGAACCCGAGAGTCCGCCGCAACCGCCCTTCCTGAACGCTGCTGCCGCTGCCGCTGCCGCTGCCGCTGCCGCTGCCGCTTCCGCTATCGCTGCCCTTCCCGCTTCCGCTCCCCGGGACCGACGACGCCATGAACCCTCCACCCTCACCGACCGTGACCGCACCTCACGACCAGTCTGTCCACCTGGCCGTCATGGCGCCCGTCCGGTACGGCCTTACGATGGGACGCATGACTGCAACGCCTGCCCGCCGTGTCCTGCTCGCCGCTCCCCGTGGCTACTGCGCGGGCGTGGACCGTGCCGTGATCGCCGTCGAGAAGGCCCTGGAGCAGTACGGGGCCCCGATCTACGTCCGCCACGAGATCGTGCACAACAAGTACGTCGTGCAGACCCTGGAGAAGAAGGGTGCGATCTTCGTGGACGTCACCGCGGAGGTCCCCGAGGGCTCCATCGTGATGTTCTCCGCGCACGGCGTCGCGCCCACCGTCCACGCGGAGGCCGCCGAGCGCAAGCTCGCCACCATCGACGCGACCTGCCCGCTGGTCACCAAGGTCCACAAGGAAGCCGTCCGGTACGCCAAGGAGGACTACGACATCCTCCTGATCGGCCACGAGGGCCACGAGGAGGTCATCGGCACCTCCGGCGAGGCCCCCGACCACATCCAGCTGGTCGACGGCCCCGAGGACGTGGCGAACGTCGAGGTCCGCGACGAGTCGAAGGTCGTCTGGCTCTCCCAGACCACCCTCTCCGTCGACGAGACGATGGAGACGGTCGACGCCCTCAAGTCGAAGTTCCCGAACCTCCTCTCGCCGCCCAGCGACGACATCTGCTACGCCACGCAGAACCGCCAGATCGCGGTGAAGAAGCTGGCCGAGGACGCCGAGCTGGTCATCGTGGTCGGTTCCAAGAACTCCTCGAACTCCATCCGGATGGTGGAGGTCGCCCTGGACGCGGGAGCCCCCGCCGCCCATCTGGTCGACTTCGCGAGCGAGATCGACGAGGCGTGGCTGGAGGGCGTGACCACGGTCGGCCTGACTTCAGGCGCGTCCGTCCCCGACGTCCTGGTCGACGGCGTCCTGGAATGGCTGGCGGAGCGGGGTTACGCGGACGTGGAGACGGTGAAGACGGCCGACGAGTCGATCACCTTCTCGCTGCCCAAGGAGCTCCGCCGCGACCTGCGCGCCGAGGCCGCCGCCCTTTCCGCCGAGTAGCCGGGCAAGGGGCCCGGCCTGCCCGTACCGTGGGTCCCATGGAGATCTTCGGCGTGGACATCGGCGGATCCGGGATCAAGGGTGCTCCCGTGGACCTGGACCGCGGAGACCTGGCGCGGGAGCGCCACAAAGTGCTGACACCGCATCCGGCCACGCCCGAGGGCGTGGCCGACGGCGTGGCGGAGGTGGTCGGCCATTTCGACTGGTCGGGCCCCGTCGGCATCACCTTTCCCGGGGTCGTCACGGACGGCATCACCCGGACCGCGGCCAATGTCGACAAGGGCTGGATCGACGTGGACGCCCGGACCCTGCTGGGCGAGCGGATCGGTCAACCGGTCACCATCCTGAACGACGCGGACGCGGCCGGGGTCGCCGAGATGACCTTCGGCGCGGGCAAGGGCCGTACGGGCACGGTCATCCTGCTGACGTTCGGTACAGGCATCGGCAGCGCGGTCTTCACCAACGGTGAGCTCGTCCCCAACACCGAGCTGGGCCACCTGGAACTGCACGGTCACGACGCGGAGAAGCACGCCTCCACGAAGGCCAAGGAGGACGGGGACCTGAGCTGGCAGCACTGGGCGCACCGGGTCCAGAAGTATCTGCTGCACGTGGAGATGCTGTTCTCGCCGGAGCTGTTCATCATCGGCGGCGGCGTGAGCCGCAAGGCGGAGAAGTTCCTGCCCCTGATCGAGAAGGTCCGGGCCGAGCTGGTCCCGGCGCAGCTCCAGAACAACGCGGGCATCGTGGGAGCGGCGATGGCGGCGGCGGGCTCGGCGGCGGCCAAGGGCTGAGCGGGGCGGGGCGGGACCGACGGTTCAGACCGGACCCGAGGACCGGACCCAGGACCGGACGTGAGCACCAGGCGTGAGCACCGGGCCCAGGGGTCGGACGTTGATGCCCCGGGTGAGGCCCGTCGGACGTCAGGGCCGCTGAGGACGCCGGGCCGCAGCCCCCGCGGCCCCCGCCGGGCCGGCCCCGGCCCGTACGGGCTTCGAGCCCGCGGCGGCGACGGAGACCGCGGCCGCGGCCCGGGGCGGGCGCTCACCGGCGGGGCCGCGCCCCTGAGCCAGGACGTACCGCCGCCGGGCCCGCATCAGGCGCACCTTGCGTACGGTGGCGATGACGCCGGCGACGAGCGTTCCGCCGTACAGCCAGCCGGCGTGCACGGCGAGGGCGGTGACGAGGCCCATGACCTGCCCGCCGAAGCCCTCGGATCCCCCGGAGATCGGGAAGACCCCGACGGCGAAGGCGATCGGCACGCTGATCGGAGCGGTGACCAGATCGGCGGGCCGTACCCAGAGGGCGGTGAGCGCGCTGACGGGCAGGAAGAGCAGCCCGTAGACGAGCTCCGAACTGTCGAACAGCAGCCGGTCGGCACAGGCGAGCACGAACATGGTCAGCGACGCGAACAGCCCGGCCCCGATCCCGGTGAGCCGGGGGTTGGGGAACCGCCGCAACGCGAGGACGACGGGTGGCACGCTCCGCACCCGTACCCGGTACACGGCGGAACCACCCGGCGCGGGCGGGGCGGGCGCGGGCTGCGGGGGCTGCCGGCGCTGCGGGGGACGTGTCCTGTGCTGCTCCACCTCCACAACGTAGGTCGCGGGGGGCGGGGAATCAGGCGTTGGACACGCGCTTTGGCCGACCTTGGGGTTGCGTTCGATGTCACACGGACGAAAGCCGCACTGTTCGGGCCCGTGGGGCAGGCCCGTAGACTGGAGAATCGGTCCACTCCGGGCCCGGCTGCCCCGGCCCCGAAACGCCGAGCCGAACCGGACGCCCCGCCCCTGCCCTCCGCCTCACTCCAGGAAGTCGCCAACGTGTCGCTCACGATCGGAATCGTCGGTCTGCCGAATGTCGGCAAGTCGACCCTGTTCAACGCCCTGACCAAGAACGACGTGCTGGCGGCCAACTACCCGTTCGCCACGATCGAGCCGAACGTCGGCGTGGTCGGCGTCCCGGACCCGCGCCTGAACAAGCTCGCGGAGATCTTCGGCTCCCAGCGGCTGCTCCCGGCGACGGTGGACTTCGTCGACATCGCCGGTATCGTCCGGGGCGCTTCGGAGGGCGAGGGCCTGGGCAACAAGTTCCTGGCGAACATCCGCGAGTCCGACGCGATCTGCCAGGTCATCCGGGCCTTCAAGGACGAGAACGTCGTGCACGTCGACGGCAAGGTCTCTCCGAAGGACGACATCGAGACGATCAACACCGAGCTGATCCTCGCCGACCTCCAGTCCGTCGAGAAGGCCGTCCCGCGCCTGACGAAGGAGTCCCGCCTCCAGAAGGAGAAGGTCGCGGTCCTCGCCGCGGTCGAGGAGGCGAAGCAGATCCTGGAGACCGGCCAGACCCTGTTCGCCGCGGGTATCACGGCGGGCACGGAGAAGGGCAAGCTCCTCCACGAGCTGCACCTCCTCACCACCAAGCCGTTCCTGTACGTCTTCAACGTCGACGAGGACGAGCTGGTCGACGAGGACTTCAAGAACGAGCAGCGCGCCCTGGTCGCCCCCGCCGAGGCGATCTTCCTGAACGCCAAGATCGAGTCCGAGCTGATCGAGCTCGACGACGACGAGGCCCTCGAACTGCTCCAGTCCATGGGCCAGGAAGAGCCCGGCCTCGCCACCCTCGGCCGCGTCGGCTTCGAGACCCTGGGCCTCCAGACCTACCTCACGGCAGGCCCGAAGGAAGCCCGCGCCTGGACCATCAAGAAGGGCGCCACGGCCCCGGAGGCGGCCGGTGTCATCCACACCGACTTCCAGAAGGGCTTCATCAAGGCGGAGATCGTCTCCTTCGACGACCTGGTGGAGACCGGCTCGGTCGCCGAGGCCCGCGCCAAGGGCAAGGCCCGCATGGAGGGCAAGGACTACGTCATGCAGGACGGGGACGTGGTGGAGTTCCGCTTCAACGTGTAGCGGCCGACATATCGCCACGTCACTGATCTCGTAAACGCGCAGGTCACATGGGGTCCGACTCTTCAGGGTCGGGCCCTTTGCGTTTTCCCGTGCTGGGATGGTGCTGGGATGACTGACCTCTCGTCACCTGACGTCACCCCTGGTCATCCGTATCGTGCTGCGTTTGCACTGGGACGCGGATGCGCCGAGTACCAGGTCAGGGAGTTCGTACAAGGGTCTCGTCCAGGGGTGCTCGCCGATCGGAAAGCTGATCAACCAGTCCAGGTCGTGCTCCTGGCTCCGATCGAGGCACCCTCGACACGCTCCAGCATTTTGATGCCATTTCTCACTCCAAATTGATATCGTTGTTGGAGTGTCGAGCTGTGAAGGGGACAACTGATGGCCAGGACTGTGATCGATCTGGACGAGGAGATCGTCGAGCAGGCGATGCGTGTGTATGGGGTGAGGACGAAGGCCGCTGCGGTGCGGGCGGCCATGGAGGAGGGGGTGAGGCTGCGGCTGCGCCGGGAGTTGTTCGATGCCATTGACGATGGGGAGTTTGATGACGTGTTTGCGGAGATCCGGTCGCAGACGGGGCCGCGGAACCCGGACGGCTCGCTCAAGCGCGAAGGCGGGGCTTCGGCGGCGTGAAAGGGCGCTACCTCATCGACAAGTCCGCGCTGGCCCGCCGGGGCAAACCGGCAGTGCGGGCGCGGCTGGATGTACTGGACCGCGATGGACTCCTGGCAGTGTGCGCCCCGACCGAGTATGAGGTTCTGTACTCGGCGCGTGGAAAGCCCGAGGCGCTGCGCCTGCGTACCCTGCTCCGTGGTTTCGACTACTTGCCCTGCAACGACGAGGAATTCGAGCAGGCGCTCGAGATCCAGGCGCTGGCGCTGAACGCTGGCTTTCACCGGGCGTTGTCGCTGGCCGACGTCCTCATCGCGGCAACCGCAGTACGGCATGGGGCCACCGTCCTCCACTACGACGGCGACTTCGACATGATCGCCTCGGTGAGCGGGGTGCAAGCCGAGTGGGTCGTGGAGCCCGGCACCGCCGACTGACCGGGAACACCGCATGACGTGCCAGCGAGTGCCTCGATGGTTTGCATTTCCGCAGGTCAGAAGTTCCACTTCGATGTGTAGTCGATTTCCGGTCTAACCTCTGGTGCGAAGAAATGCGGAGATGCTGAATGGCTGATGTCGCTTTTCTGGGTCAGGCTGAACCAGTCGATGAGTACGGTCGCGCTCTTTATGCGGTGTCGTGATCGATTCTGGGGCCCACTTCGATGAGTTGTCGCAAGCGGATCTCGAAGACCTCAATTGCGAGCGGGTGGAGTCCGCATCGACATCCTCGGTGTGAGCGCACCCCCTCAGCGCACCCCCTCAGCGCACGCCCCTCAGCCCACCGGACACCCGTGCCGCGCCGCCGAAGCGGTGGTGAACGCCGTCAGCAGCCTCTGCCCGTCCTCGTCTCGGACCGTGTTCCGTACGCTCTTCCCGTCGTCCTCCCTCGGCAGTTCCTCGTACTTGAAGTACGCCGTGCCCAGAGCGCCCTTGCACGGGTGCGACCGCATGATCGCGCCCTTCACGCTGCCGGGGTACCGCTTGTCCAGGTACATCTCCTGTTGGGCGGAGGGGCCGTAGTACGCGGTCAGGCGCACATGGCGGCCCTCGGCCGGGAGGTCCAGGGAGCACTCCTCGGTGAGGGCGCGGCCGGCCGGCATCTCCGAGGCCGTCGTGAGTCCCAGTCGGGCCGTGTCCCGTGCGGTGACGACGTTGCCGCAGGTTCCCTTCACCCGGGCCACGGGGTGCTCCTGCCATGTCGTGCGGTCCACGGTCGAGGGGCGCTTTCCGAGAGGGCCTTCGCAGTCGTAGCGCTTCGCCGCCCGGCGCGCCGATTCCGTGGTGAAGCGGGCCAGGCCGCTCACCTGCTCGTCCGAGAGCTTCCTGATGTCCTCGGGTATGTCGGCCAGGACGAGGAGGCCCTTGCCGGGCAGCGACGCGCAGTCGACGAGGACCGCGGCCGCGGGGTTGTATCCGGCGTCGAACGAGCCGTTCCAGCCGAAGCCGATCGGTGTCGCCGAGGTCTTCTCCGCCGCGCCGGCGGCGCGATGGGCCGCCGCCGGACGGATGGACAGTTCGAGCCGTACGGCACCGGATTCCTCGCCCCGGGCCTGTGCCGAGCAGTATTCGGTCTCGTGGCCCATCCACTCCGCGGTGTGACCGCGGAACTTCAGCTCCGCGCCGCCGAAGAACGCCCCTGCCTCCTCGGCCGCCAGGGCGCCCCGGCACGTGTCGGCGGGGTCCGACTCCTCGTCCCAGGGGTCGAAGCCCCAGATCAGCCCGCCCACGGTCAGCGCCAGGACGAGCGACAGCAGCGCCGGCCCTGTCCGTCGTCGTCCGGTCATGAGGGTCCCTTCCCGGAGGAGTCGGTGGGGGCGGACGGCTCGGCCGGAGCCGCGCAGCCGTGCGCCTTCGCCGAGCGTTCGGCGAACGTCTTCAGGGTCGCGAGCGCGTACGTCCGGTCCGCTTGTGTCCTCGCCTCGTCGCGGGGTGCTGAGAGGGTGAAGAACGCGGGGCCCGCGTCGGTGGGGCAGTCGGCCGTGGTCCAGTACGCGCCGTTGGGCAGGACACCCGACCGCTGCCCGGTCTCCGTCACATCGGGGTCACCGGCCCGCTCGACGTAGTCGTGGAGCGCGCCCTCCGCGTACGGGCCGTAGTGCGCGGTGACCACGTGGGTGGTGTCCCCTCGCGTGTCGCCCAGGATGCAGGTCTCGTACGGCGCGGTGCCGCGCTCGCTCTCCCAGGCCCGGGCCACGGTCTTCCCCCGGGCGGCGATCCCGGCGCAGGTCCCCTGGGCGTCCGCCGGGGCCACGTACTCGTCCTCGTTCACCGGGAGCGGCGCGGTCTTCAGCGGCTCGCCGAGTTCGGCGTCGCAGCCGTACCGGCGGGAGGCGTTGGCCGCCGCTTCGGTGGCGATCCGCGCGAACGCGGTGCGGCGGTCGGGGTTGTCGAACGGACTGTCGTCGAGCAGATGGTCCACGTTCGCCTCGACCGTCACCAGCAGGTCGCCGCGGCCCGGGACGCAGTCCAGCAGGACGGCGGTGGTGGCCTCGGCATCCGAACCGGAGTCGTCCGTGGCGACCAGGCCGCTCCATCCCTGACCGAGTGGGGCGGGCGGCAGGGACCCCGTCCGCACCTCCGGATAGAGGCTCTCGTACCGGCGGTCCTCGCGGTCGAGCGTCGGTACGCCGTTGACCGTGACGGTCACCGAGCCCTCGCCGACGTCCTTGCCGGTGTTCTCGCCGGGCTCCCGGCCGATGCCGCACGTCACCCGCAGCGAGGTCGCGGGGTCGTCGAGACCTCCCTCGCTCCGGTCGTCGAAGGACTTCAGGCGGCGCTCGCCCAGGGCGGCCCGTATCCCGTCGGCGGGCAGCACACCGTCGCACGCGGACGTGAGCGCCCGGTCGGTCGCCCAGCGGTCGTAGCCGCCGCCGAACCAGAAGGCACCGCCCGCGAGCACCACCAGCGCACCCGCTCCCGCACCGGCCCGCGCCGCCCACCGCTTCATCGGGGCCATTCCTCCACCTCACCCAGGACCGTGGCGGCCCGGCAGTTCGCCCGCCCCGGCCAGCCGTCCGCCGCCGCGAGGTAGCGGTCGAGCGTGGCGCGCGCGTCGGCCGACAGCCGCTTGCGGTCGGTGCCTTCGACGACGACTTTCTTCTCCTCGTCCCCGCTCCCGGTGTCGAACTCCGGGGTGAGCGCGATCCGGTGGTAGGCCGGGCCGCCGTCGCACTCCGACTTCGCCCACAGCGCCAGCTTGGGGAAGAACGCCGATGTTCTGATCACCACGCTGCCGTCCCGCCGGGCGGGCGACGGTGCGCGCTGTGCGGGTGCGGTCCCGACGTCGGTGTGCCGTTCGTACGCGCCCCGGGCGAACTCGCCCGACCAGCTCTCCGCCGTCACCGCCACCACGGGCAGGCCGGGAGGGCTGCTGTATCCGGTGGTGCGGCCCGAGCAGAACCCGGCGCGCCGGTTGTACGCGCCGTCCCCGGAGAACTCCCACGTGTCCCGGGCGAACTCCAGCTCCTCCGGGTCGAGCCACGCGCAGAGCTCCGTCGGCACGGGGCCGGCGGCCGGGCGGGGCGAGGCGTCGGTACGGATCGGCCTGACGCCGCACTTCTGGCGCTCGGTGACCCAGTTGGCCGTGGCCACCGCCGTACGGGCGGCCAGCAGATGATCGGCGGCGGGTACGTCGTGGTCGCTGTCCGCCTTCGACGGCAGCTCCACCGAGACCCGGAGCGTCCGGGACGGCGCCTTCCGGCCGCGCAGCCCACCGGGGCACTCCACCCGCAGCGAGGCGCTCACCTCACTGCCCACGACCCGCTCGTCCGCACCCGTGCTGCCGGTCACGCCCGGGGGGAGCGGCAGCGGGAAGTCGGAGATGTGCCGGAACCCCGCCTCGGCCGCCTCGGTCTCCTCGACCTGCGCCGCGATCCGCGCCTCCGCCCGGATCCGGACCCGGTGGGCCGGCTCCCAGCGTCCCGAACCCCAGGAGACCGTGCAGTTCAGCAGCGCTCGGCTCTCCTGGCCGGGGTCCAGCATCGTGCCGTACTCCTCCAGCACCCCCGCACCGTCCGCCGGCACGAAGCCGTGCAGCGGCTCACCCGGCAGCAGCCCCGCGCACGCCCGGTCCAGCTGACGCAGGCTGTCCGCGCGCTGCTGAGCCCGGTCGGCCCGGAACCATCCCGCCGTGCCGGCCACGACCAGCGCCAGCACACCGCCGGCCAGTGCGTACGGAAACCATGCGCGCCGCCCCCGTATCCACCGCATTCCGTTCCGTCCCCCCGACGTTTCGGCGTGCTCCGGGCAGGTCTCCGAACCCGGTCCACACGTCCCGATCGTAGATCGGACAGTCCGGGCGGTTCCGTCCGGGGTCCGAAGGGGTACACCCTGAGTAGGTCCCCTTGGGGAGGCTGATTCGATGCCGTGGTTCGCCTGGTTGCTCGCCGCCGCGGCGCTCGGCGCTGCGGAGTTCTTCACCCTGACGCTGGTCTTCGGGCTGCTGGCCGGCGCGGCAGTGGTCGCCGCCGTCGTGGCCGGGGTGGGCGTCGGCCTGCTCGGTCAGCTCGTGGCGCTCGGGCTGGCGGCGGTGGCGGGCCTCGCCCTGGTCCGCCCCATCGCGATGCGGCAGCTCGCCCAGGGGCCCCTGACCCGTGACGGCAGCGACGCGCTGATCGGCAAGCGCGCGGAGGTCGTGGAGGAGGTCACCGCGACCCATGGCCTGATCAAGCTCTCCGGTGAGGAGTGGACCGCCCGCGCTCTCGACGAAAGCCATGTGATCCCGGTGGGCGCGCTGGTGGACGTCATGGAGATCGAGGGTGCCACCGCCGTCGTGTATCCCCGCGAGCTCCTTCCGTGACCGACCGAACACGTGGCGCCGGAGAGGCGGCGCGGAGCACATAACGCGATCCCCGGCACCGTGCCCGTAGCGAACAGCGATGGAGGAAGAAGCATGGATCCGGTGGTCATACCGATTCTCGTGGCCGCGCTCGTCGTGGTGTTCCTCGTCGCGGCCACCGTGCGGATCGTTCCGCAGGCGCGCCGTTACAACATCGAGCGGTTCGGCCGGTACCGCAGAACCCTCCAGCCCGGCCTGAACTTCGTCCTGCCGGTGGCGGACCGCGTCAACACCAAGCTCGACGTGCGCGAGCAGGTGTACTCGTCCGACCCCAAGCCGGTGATCACCGAGGACAACCTCGTGGTCAACATCGACACCGTGCTCTATTACCAGATCACCGACCCGCGGGCCGCGGCCTACGAGGTCGCCGACTACCTGCAGGCCATCGACCAGCTCACCGTGACCACCCTGAGAAACGTCATCGGCTCCATGGACCTGGAGGCGACGCTCACCTCCCGCGAGGAGATCAACGCCCGGCTCCGGGCCGTCCTCGACGACGCCACCGGGAAGTGGGGCATCCGGGTCAACCGGGTCGAGATCAAGGCCATCGATCCGCCGAACACCATCAAGGAGGCGATGGAGAAGCAGATGCGGGCCGAGCGTGACAAGCGCGCCGCCATCCTGCACGCCGAAGGTGAGCGGCAGGCCAAGATCCTCACCGCGGAGGGGACGAAGCAGAAGGACATCCTGGAGGCCCAGGGCACGCAGCAGGCCATGATCCTGCGGGCGGACGGCGAGTCGAAGGCCGTGGAGCTCGTCTTCCAGGCCGTCCACCGCAACAACGCCGACGCGAAGGTCCTGGCCTACAAGTACCTGGAGACGCTCCCGCATCTGGCGCAGAGCGACAACAACACCTTCTGGGTGATCCCGGGCGAGCTGACCGAGGCGATTCGCACCGTCACCACCGCGTTCGGCGACCAGTCGGCCGGGGAGGGGCTCCCGGCGTCCGCGGAGCGTGAGGCCGCGCCGGCGGCCGCCGATGTCGCGGACAGCGACAAGGACGGCGTCGGGGCGCCGGAGATCGAGCCGAACTCGACCCTCGCGCTGGACGCCGTCGCCGCCGCCGACGAGGCCGCGAAGGAGGCCGCCGCCGCGGTGAGCGACGCGAAGGCCGAAGCTGAGGCCGCGGGCGAGACCCGGCTGCCGGGGCGGCGGTAGGCCGCCTCCGCCGACGTTCTCCGGACGTAATCGCCTTGGTGCGGCCACGCCCGTACGGCAGACTGGCTGCGCAACTCAGGTACGGCACAGGCGACTCGGGGGAATACGACGGTGAATCGCCGCCTGTCCATGGTGCTGGCCGCCTACGGCGTGTGGAATCAGGCGACCGTCCTGTTCTTCCTCGACCCGCTGAAGCGGCACGTCTCCGAGCTCGTGGAGCCCGAGGCGACCGTGGGCGAGGTCCGCCTGCTGGGTCTCTCTCTCGAAGGCTTCGCGGTCCGCGACCTGGACCAGGTGCGGGGATGGCTGCCGCAGGTCGTCTTCCTGCTGCTGAGCGGACTGCTCGCCTATCGCGTACTCCGCGGAAGCGCCGGCCTCAGGCCGAGGCTCAGGACCGTCCTCGCCCTGACCGGAGCCTCGCTGCTCGCCGCGGGGGTGGCGACGCTCATCGGCCCCGCCCTGGACCCGGACGCCGTCACCGCCGTGCCCGCCTACGGGGACTGGGTCGTGCGGGCCCAGCTGGGTGAAATCCCGGGCGCGGCAGCCCAGTTCGTACTGCTCATGGTGTGGCCGCCGGTGATTCTCTGGCTCCTGGTGTGGCGGTACCGGGACTGGCCGCCCCTGCGGACCCACCTCAGAACCGCCGAGGACGTGAAGAGCAGTGGGTACGGCGAGGAGCCCGGCTCGTCGCCGGTCTCCTCCCGGGCCCGGCGCCACCTCGTCAGCGCCGGGCTGATCCCGGCCGTGCTGCTGGCCGTTGCCGGAGGGCCGGTCCTTCGCCACACCCGCGTCCGGCATCTGTCGCAGGGAGCCCCGGGCTCCCCGGACGCCTCGGTCACCTTCGACCCGGATCTGTGGGAGAGCTACCGGCCGCCGGCCACCGTCGAGGAGTGGAGCGGCGTCCTCTACCCGGCGCTGCGCCTGCGCCCGCTCAGGACCGAGCTGGTCGGCGGCTGGGCCGCGACCCTGGTGGTCTGCGCCGTCTTCCTCCTGGTGCTGGCGGTAGCACTCCGCTCACTGGCGCGGCGCGCGGCGGGGGTACGGCGGTGGCGCCCGGCGGCCCTCGCCGATCTGGCGCTGAAGGGCTGGTACGCCACGGTCCTGGCGGCCGTCGCCGCCGCGCTCGTGGACGGCCGGCTGACGCGATGGTTCGCCCCGCGCGGCGGAAGCGGGGCGGCGGCCGAAGGGCTGGGGGTGGCCCTCGGTGACGCCGTCCGTTTCGGTGCGGCCTGCGGGTGGGCCACGGGGCTCGCGCTCCTGGGCGTGACGGTGCTGATGACGCGGCGCCCGGCGGCCTCCGTGGCCCCGCTTGCCGACGAGTACGAGGACCAGCCGGTCCCTGAGCGCGAGGAGCGATCGGCCCATGGCGACTGACCGGCGGAGGACCCGCAGGACGGGTGCGCTGACCCGGGCGAGCGTACGCCGGGGGAGCGGGCAGCGTCCGCGGCGCCCCGAGGAGGGGGACGAGGGGAGCACGGGCCGGATGCGGTTCGTGCAGAGCCCGACCACCTGGCTGCTGGGCATCCTGCTGGCTGTGGTCACCGTGACGTTCCAGGACGTCCTGACCGCGTCGGTGAAGACGATCCTGCCGCTGGACCGGGTACCGGACCGGCTCTCACCGCAGAACGCCATCGACGTGGTGGAGATCAAGGACGTCAAGGACATCGGGTACTACGTGGTGCGCGACGCGGAGGGTGCCGGGAGCGCGGCGGACCGGAAGATCATCGAGGAGATCTCGTCGGACCGCTCCTGGCGCAAGGGCCGCAGAGCCGTCGACGCCGGGAACGCGGAGTGGATGATCACCGTGCAGGGCAGGGCCTCCCAGCAGATCCGTATCACCGACATCGTGCCCGTACTGGAGGGAGGGAGATGTAAGAAGCCGCTCGGCGGCAGTCTGGTGCATTTCCCCTCGCAGGGGGTCGCGGACGTCATCCCGTTGGAGCTGGAGGTGGACGCCCCGCGTCCGCGCCTGAAGATCTCGGGCAAGGACGGCAAGGACGCCGAGCCGTTCTTCACCGGTCCCCAGGCCAAGCACATCACGTTGAACCAGAACGAGACCGAGGCCTTCATCGTCCGTGCGACCGCCTCGACGGGCTACTGCCGCTGGCGGTACCGGGTGCACTACGAAGTCGGCGGCGGAACCGCGGAGATGACGATCAGCGGCCCCGGGGGCAAGCCCTTCGAGCTGACCGCGCGCATGACCGACGCGTCCGGCTACCGGAAGGTCTACTTCCCGTCCTTCGACTGCCTGCCCTCGGGCCCGCCTCCGCCGCACAGCTGGTACGAGCAGGCCGGTGCGGAGTACGCCCGCGACCGCCGCAGCGGCAAGGTGCCGCCCTGCCCCGGGGGTTGAGGCGCACGCGGCACCCTGCCGCCGACCGCGGTCACACCATCAGCGGCACCGCGTGGATCTCGTCCGCCGTGTGGCCCGCGCGTTCGTGGATCCGCTGGACGGCGTCGGCGGAGGGGGCGGTGGACAGGCAGTAGACCGTGCCGGATTCCGGGTCCGCCCAGGCGCGTTCGAAGTGGACGCCCTCCTCCTTCTCGATCGCCGCGTCGGCCGCGTGCGCGTCCTTCAACTCCGCTGACGTGATGCCCTTCATGCCCCGGTGGACATCCATGTACATGCCCATGACTCGTACACCTCCGGATGTTCGGTTGTGCCCCTCTTCCATGCTGCACCCGATGCCGGGCGAGGGCGCGTCCTACCGCCCGCCCGTCCCGACCCGCAGCTCCGCCACCCCCGTCGGCTTCCGCGGGTCCTGCGAACGGACCGTGAGCCGGACCTTCCTGGCCGTGTCGCCCGCCAGGAACGGACGCCAGAACCGGCCGTCGAGGGAGGTTTCCAGCGTGTGGGAGGCCGGCGGTACGTCGCTCCAGCGCGGGTTCACCCCCGTGATCCGCAGGGGGCGCGGGCCCAGGTCCACCGTCAGGGAGCCCGCCGCGCCGTCGGGGGACCAGGACGTCGCCGGGCTCCCGTCCACCGCCGCCTCCGCGTACAGGCCCGGGGCCTCGGAGGTCGCCGTCACCGGGCGGCAGCGCGCCGCGTCGGCCGTCGGCGTCAGGTCCGGGCGGCGGGTGGGCAGGGTCAGCGTGGCGGCGAGGCGGCGCGGCCCCTGCGCCGTGTGCACCGTGAACGGGGTGCCCGAGGTCAGCCGGACCGTGGTGCTCCGGGGCCCGATCTCGACGTCGTACGCCGCGTCCCGGAACCGCAGGCCCTTCAGCGTGACGCCCTCGCCCAGCTGGGGCGGCAGCGTCGGGTCCAGGCGCACGCCGTCCTCGCGGAGCCGGAGCCCGGTCAGGCCGTGCGTGAACACCTGGAGGAAGCCGCCCTTGCCGGTCAGGAAGTCCTCGGCCGGGAAGCCGGACAGCGGGTCCTGCGAGCCCGCCTTGTCGCCGCGCGCCTCGGAGAACAGATCGTACGGACCCCGCAGATACGGCCGTACCGCACGCTGGAGGTAGGTGTACGCCGAGCAGCCCGGCTCACCGATCGCCGCCGCGTCGATCGCGTGCACCGAGTCCGTCATCGCCGGGCCGTCCGGGTCGGTGCGGGCCGCGTAGTAGTCCAGGGTGGCCGCCGCCGCGCCCGGCTCCATCGGCCACTCCAGGGGATACGTCAGCAGGACCGTGTCCGCCTGCTTGATCGTGGAGCCGTTGTAGCCCGCGTACTGGAGGAAGACCTTCTTCTCCGCGTCGTACGGGATACGGAGCCGGTCCGCGAGCCGGTTCCAGCCGGGGGGCGGGCTCTGGCCGAGGAGGCGGGCCGCGCGGGTAGCGTTGCGCAGGGCGGTGGCGGCGACCGCGTTGGTGAACACGCCGTCGTCGACGCCGTTGCTGTACTCGTCGGGCCCCGCGACGTCGTTGATGGAGTAGCTGCCGTCCGCGTTCGCCGTGGCGCGCGACCGCCAGAAGTCGGCGATGCCCTTCAGGAGCGGCCAGCCGCGTGCCGCCAGCCAGTCGCGGTCGCCGGTGGCGAGGTAGTACTGCCAGACGGCGAGCGACACATCGCCCTGGAGGTGGTTCTGGGTCAGGCAGTGCGGCGGGTCCACGCTGTGGCACTCGGAGTCCAGCCGGCCCCGGCTCGCGCTCGTCCACGGGTAGAACAACCCGTCGTGGCCCAGCTTCTCGGCGTTCCCCCGGGCCGCGCCACGGGTGCGGTAGCGGTACTCCACGACGGAGCGCGCCAGCTCCGGGCGGGTGGCGAGCAGCCCCGGGAACATCCACGTCTCGGCGTCCCAGAACACCAGGCCCGCGTAGTTGTCGCTGGTCAGACCGGCCGGGGCGATACTGTCCGCGGAGCCGCGCCGGGTGCTGGCCAGCAGCCCGTACTGGGCGGAGCGCAGCCGGCCCTGCAACTCGCGGTCGCCGGGGACCAGCACATCGGCGGACCAGTCCTCGCGCCACGCCGCCTCGTTCGCCGCGAACACCCGGTCCCAGCCGCGCCGGGCCGCCCGGTGCGCCGCCTCGCGAGCGTCCTCGGCGGGGGCGGCGGAGGTGAGGGCGGTGTCGACACCGACGTACTTCTCGAAGGTGTACGTCCGGCCCGCGCGGACCGGGGCCGGCCGGGGGGCCGTACCGGCGCGCAGCGTCTCGACCACACCCGAGCCGCGCCGCATCGCCTGCGCGATCGCCCCCTCGACGTGCGTGCCGAGCGTGCGGAACGTGCCGTTCTCGCGGAGGGTGATCCGGCGCGCGCCGCGTTCGTCGAGCCGGCCGGTGACGGTCGCGGTGCCGCTCCAGTGCGGGGTCATCCGCAGGCGTACGGCACCGGTGTGGACGTCCGAGCGATCGGCCAGGACCTCGTGGGTGACGTCGGTCGCGCGGCCGTCCGCGGTCGTCCACCGCAGCGAGGTGCGCACGAGGCCGCAGGAGAGGAAGAGGGTCTGCCGGTAGTGCGAGATCCGGCCCGCCGGGGTGGCGTCGCCCAGCGTCTCCCCGCCGACGCGGAGGCCGATGCCGGTCCAGCTGGGCAGCGCGGCGACCACCTCCCGCCCCTCGGCGACGGCCTTGTCCGCCGCGTACAGCCCGGAGACGAACGCGCCGTCGTAGCGGGGGGTGTAGAGCGGCCAGCCGGTCTTCTCCCCGGTGGACGCGTACCCGGCGCCGGTGGCCGGGACCCGGTGGCCGAGGTAGCCGTTGCCGACGTACGGGTCGTAGCCGTCGGCCTCCCCGAAGCGGGTGGAGGACGGGGCCCAGGCGGGGTCGGAGGCGTTCCCGCAGGCGGGGGGACGGCCGTCGGCGCCTTCCCCGGGGCCGGGGGAAGGCGCCGACGGCCGGTCCTGGCCGGCCGGGGTCGCGGGGCGGGGCCCGGCGGCCACGGCGACCGGCGGCAGCGGGGCGATCAGGGCGGCGACGACCAGGGGCGCGAGGGTGCGGGCAAGGACGCGGGGGAGGCTCACGGTACGACGGTAGGAAGGCGGCGGTGCGGTCGGCGGCCACGGCACGCGAAGCCCCCGGACCGCCCCCGCACGGGACGTCCGCCTGCCCGCCGGATGGAGCAGATCCGGCCACCGTCCCGCCGGGGGAACGCCCCCTACCCCGCCATCCCCGTCTTCAGCCCCGCCCCGCACAGCGGTACCACCACGCTGCCCCGTACCGCGTCGCCCCCGTCCCGGACCGCCGCCCAGCAGGCCACGCCCGTCGTCTCGACGTAGAGGCCGCGTGCCGCCAGATCCCGCTGGGCGTCGTGGATGTCGTCCTCGGTGACCGTCAGGAACGTGCCGCCCGAGGCCCGGACGGCCGCCAGGATCTGGCGGGCGCGCGGCGGGCGGGGGATCGCGATGCCCTCCGCGAGCGTGGGGGCGGCCGGCGTGGCCGGGTCGGCCGGGAGCAGGTCGTCCGCGCCCGCGTGGAAGGCGGCGGCCAGCGGAGAGACCGCCTCCGCCTGGACGGCGATCAGGCGGGGGCGGGTCTCGATCAGGCCCCTCGCGTGCAGTTCGGCGACGGCGAGGGCCGCGCCCAGCAGCAGGGTGCCGTTGCCGACCGGGACGGCCAGCGCGTCCGGCAGCCGGCCGCCGAGGTCCTCCCAGAGCTCGTACACGTACGTCTTCGTCCCGTGCAGGAAGTACGGGTTGAAGACGTGCGAGGCGTAGAAGACCCCCGGTTCGTCCGCCGCCGCGCGGGCCGCCAGCGCGGTCGCCTCCCGCCCGCCCGGGACGGCCACCAAGCGCGCGCCGTGGGCCCGGATCTGCTCGGTCTTCTGCGCCGGCGTGCCCTCGGGGACGTACACCGTGCACGGCAGTCCGGCCCGTGCGCAGTACGCCGCGACCGATGTGCCCGCGTTGCCCGTACTGTCCGCCACCACCCGGTCCGGGCCCAGCCGCCGGGCCAGTTCCGCGAGCATCACCGCGCCCCGGTCCTTGAAGGAGAGCGTCGGCATCAGGTAGTCGAGCTTCGCCGAGACGGTGTCCGTGAGCGGGACGAGAGGGGTGCGCCCCTCGCCCAGGGAGATCGTCGAGGTGTCGAGCGGGAGGAAATCCTTGTAACGCCACAAGGAATCGATCCGGTCGGCAAGCGCGTTCATCCCGCCGCCCCGCGCAGGGGTGAAGTCGAGATCCCAGGGCCCCCGGCAGACCGGACAACACCAGGTCAGAGCGGTGATCGCGGATCGCGTCCCATCCACTGGACAGTAATAGATCGCCATGTCCGCCAGCATGTCAGGCGTATGGCGGGTGAACGCCAGGCGCGGGGAAACACCTCAAGGCACCCTTGTGGGTTCGCCATGGATCGGTCAATCTTTCGCTGGCAGCAGGGCATGCCGCCGGCCGGACGACGCAGAACGTGGGGCGTTCCGATGGTTGATTTGTCATGCCCCTGTCGGGAGTCGGTCGTGTGACTCCTGCAGCACCCCCCACCAGAGCACCGCCTATGAGGAGGACCCCTCACATGTCAGTGACGCGTCAGACCCCCCAGGCCCGTCGAAGACTCGCCGCGGCGACCGTCATAGCCACCGCAGCCGCCGTCGCCCTCGCCACCGCCGCCCTTCCGGCGACCGCGGCCGAGCGCGCACCCGAAGGCGTCGTCCTGAACGCGGACGCTCCCGGCACCATCAGCGACAGCTACATCGTCACGCTGAAGGACTCGGCCGCGAAGTCGGACTCCGCCAAGGGCAAGGCCCTCGCGAAGAAGTACGGCGCGAGCATCGAGCGCACCTACCGCTCGGCCCTCAACGGCTACGCGGTCGAGGCCACCGCCGCGGAGGCGAAGAAGTTCGCCGCCGACCCGGCCGTCGCGTCCGTCTCGCAGAACCGCACCTTCACGGTCTCCGCCACCCAGACCAACCCGCCTTCCTGGGGGCTCGACCGGATCGACCAGCGGAACCTCCCGCTGGACCAGCGCTACACCTACCCCGACAAGGCCGGCGAGGGCGTCACCGCCTACGTCATCGACACCGGGGTGCGCATCAGCCACAACGACTTCGGCGGACGGGCCTTCAACGGCTACGACGCCATCGACAACGACAACGTCGCCCAGGACGGCCACGGCCACGGCACGCACGTGGCGGGCACCGTCGCGGGCACCGCCCACGGCGTCGCCAAGAAGGCGAAGATCGTCGGCGTCCGGGTGCTGAACAACCAGGGCTCCGGCACCACGGCACAGGTCGTCGCGGGCATCGACTGGGTGACGGCCAACGCCCAGAAGCCCGCCGTCGCCAACATGAGCCTCGGCGGTGGCGCGGACTCCGTCCTCGACGCGGCCGTGCAGCGGTCCATCGACTCGGGCATCACCTACGCCGTCGCGGCGGGCAACGAGTCGACCAACGCGAGCACGAAGTCCCCGGCGCGTGTCGCCGACGCCATCACGGTGGGCTCGACGACCAGCTCCGACGCCCGCTCCAGCTTCTCCAACTACGGCTCGGTCGTGGACATCTTCGCGCCGGGTTCGTCGATCACCTCGACGTGGAACTCCAGCGACAGCGCCACGAACACCATCTCCGGCACGTCGATGGCCAGCCCGCACGTCGCCGGCGCCGCCGCCATCTACCTCGCCGACAACCCGGGCTCGACCCCCGCCCAGGTCTCCGCCGGGCTCGTCGCGGCCGCCACCACCGGCGTCGTCGGCAACCCGGGCAGCGGATCGCCGAACCGACTGCTGCACGTGGGCTCGGGCGGCACCACCCCGCCGCCCGGTGACCGGTTCGAGAACACCACCGGCTACGCGATCAACGACAACGCCACGGTCGAGTCCCCGGTCACCGTCACCGGGATCTCGGGCAACGCCCCGTCCGCGCTCCAGGTCCCGGTCAACATCTCCCACACCTACATCGGTGACCTGAAGATCGACCTGGTCGCGCCCGACGGCTCGGTCTACAACCTGAAGGCGTACGGCTCGGGCGGCAGCAGCGACAACGTGGTCACCACGTACACGGTCAACGCCTCCTCCGAGGTCGCCAACGGCACCTGGAAGCTGCGGGTCAGCGACAACTGGACGTACGACACGGGCCGGATCAACAGCTGGGCGCTCCAGTTCTGATCCCGCCCCGGCGGTGAACCACCGCACCGTGTGGGACAGCGTGAGAAGGGCCGGGACGGTCGCGTCGTGCGACCGTCCCGGCCCCTTCGCCCGTCCGGCGACGGGATCCGTGCCGTCAGCGGCGGTTGAGCGCGCGGTCCACCGCGGTGACCAGCTCCGCGTCCTCCGTGTCGCCGTCCAGCGACCAGAACATCGCCCCGCCGAGCCCCTTGTCACGGACGTACGCGGCCTTGGTGCGCAGCACCTGCGGGTCGTCGTACGTCCACAGCGTCGTGCCGTCGAACAGCCACGCGTGGCCGTTCCTCACATCGCGGTGGATCTCGTACGTCCCCGAAGCGGCCAGCTTCTTGAGGACCTTGTAGTCCTCGTAGCCCGCCGCCCAGGTGGCCGGGGCCGGGGCCGTCGCCGGCTGCCCCAGGCCCGTACCGCCGCCGGTCACACCGGTCCAGCCCTGGCCGTACGTCGGCATGCCCACCACGATCTTGTGCTTGGGCGCACCGCGGCGCACCCAGTCCCGCACGGTCCGGTCGACGCTGAAGTCGTTCCGCGCGTACAGGGCGGACTGCTGGGCCGTCTTCTTCTCGCCCGAGACGTGGTAGTCGTAGCCCTGGATGTTGACGAAGTCGAAGTCCTTCATGAGGCGCCGCACGTCGAAGCCCGCGTCGATGGCCTTCGGGTTGGCCGGAACGTACGCCGACAGGTCGTAGTGCTTGGGCTTCGGCTTGTGGTGCCCGTGGCCGTGGCCCTTGCCCCTCTTCCTCTCGGCCTTCGCCTCGCTCTTCGCGTGGGCGTCGAGCTGGGTGCGGAACTCGTGGATCAGGGCGGTGAAGTTCTTCTTGTCCTCCGGGCGGAAGACGGTGCCCTCGTTGGCCGGCGAGCCGGGCCACTCCCAGTCGACGTCGATGCCGTCGAAGAGGCCGGCCGCCGCGCCGTCGCCGCCGCGTGCGCCGTCCTGGGGGAGGTTGCCCTTGATGTACAGGTCGATGCAGGAGGCGACGAGCGCCTTGCGGGAGGCCGCGGTGCGGACCGCGTCGGAGAAGTGGGTGGACCAGCTCCAGCCGCCCAGCGAGATCATGACCTTGAGACCGGGGTGCTTGGCCTTCAGCTCGCGCAGCTGGTTGAAGTTGCCCGCGAGCGGCTGGGTGTCGGTGTCGGCGACGCCGTCCACCGATCCCGCCGCGTCGAGCGGACGGGCGTAGTCGGCCCAGGCGTCGGCCTGGCCGGGGATGTTGCCGGTGAAGCACCTGCCCTCGGCGCTGACGTTGCCGAAGGCGTAGTTGATGTGGGTCAGCCTGGCAGCGGCCCCGCTGGTGTCCAGGTCCTTGACCTGGAAGTCGCGTCCGTAGACGCCCCACTGGGTGAAGTAGCCGATGTTCTTGTACGCGGGGCGGTGGTGGCCCTTGCCGCGGTCGCCGCGGTCGGTCCGGTCGTGGCCGGTACCGGCCGTGGCCGCGGGCGCGGCACCCGCCAGCAGGGCCAGGGCGACGCCGGCGATGGTCATTCGGGACAGGTTTCTTCGACGCATGGGGCTCGTTCCTGTGCGGAAGGGGCGGGGGAGAGCCGTGCTGTGCACAGGGAAGGTATTGGTCTGGACCAAAAATGGTCAAGAGTCCCGGAGTTGCCGGACTTCGCGGACGCGTGGACGGGGAGGGCGGGGGCAGGGATGTGGGGGGTGGAGGTATGCATG
This sequence comes from Streptomyces sindenensis, assembly GCF_014649035.1. Classification (GTDB taxonomy): domain Bacteria; phylum Actinomycetota; class Actinomycetes; order Streptomycetales; family Streptomycetaceae; genus Streptomyces; species Streptomyces sindenensis. The sequence continues at coordinate 223,871 of NZ_BMSG01000001.1, read as the reverse complement.
GACCGCCGCAAGATCATCACATTGAGTGAAACTCTGGCCCATGCTTGCGGTATACAACCCACGGTTGCCAGGCTGTCGCAGACTGTCAACCCGTTGGGAGTGGCCTGTGACTTTCGGTGAGCAGCCCGCCTATCTGCGCGTGGCGAGCGATCTCAGGGAGAAGATCGTCAACGGCGCGCTGCCGCCTCGTACCCGTCTGCCCTCGCAGGCCCGCATCCGTGAGGAGTACGGGGTCTCGGACACCGTCGCCCTGGAGGCGCGGAAGGTCCTGATGGCGGAGGGGCTGGTCGAGGGGCGCTCGGGCTCCGGCACCTATGTGCGCGAGCGCCCCGTGCCCCGCATGATCGCCCGCTCCGGCTACCGGCCGGACAAGGGGGCCAGCCCGTTCCGGCAGGAGCAGACGGCCGAGGGGGCGCGCGGGACCTGGGAGTCCAGCAGCGAGCAGGAGGCGGCGGGCCCCGAGATCGCCGAGCGGCTGGGCATCGAGCCGGGCGACCGCGTGATGCGCACGCACTACGTCTTCCGGGAGGCGGGCGAGCCGATCATGCTCTCCACCTCCTGGGAGCCGCTCGCCGTCACGGGCCGCACGCCCGTGATGCTGCCGGAGGAGGGCCCGTTGGGCGGCTGCGGGGTGGTCGACCGGATGGCCGCGATCGACATCGTCGTGGACAACGTCGCCGAGGAGGTCGGTGCGCGCCCGGGGCTGGCGGAGGAGCTCCTGGCGCTCGGCGGTGTGCCCGGCCATGTGGTCATCGTCATCGGGCGCACCTACTACGCGTCCGGCCGGGCCGTGGAGACGGCTGACGTGGTCGTCCCGGCGGACCGGTACCGGATCGCGTACCACCTGCCGGTGAGATGACATGAGGTGACGCCGCGTCGGGCGTGACATCAGGGGGCGCATTCCGATGGATGCGCCCCCTTTGTGATGGCCGGATGTGTATCTCTTTGTGCAAAGACGCCTGCACTGAGTGAAGGTCAGGCGTACGCTCGGGCATATGCGTACTGCGGTTTCCTGGGGATCCTTAGAGACGTGCACGCCGGCGGGGAGAGGGGCGATATGCGGGGGAGCGACACGATGAGTGAGAGCGGCGCCGCGCTCCCGTGGCAGGTGATACGGCAGGACGACGGCGGCAACCGCTACCGGGTGGGCCGGTATGCCACGCAGGCGGAGGCCCAGAAGGTCGCCGACGGCCTCGACGACCGCCATCACCACCAGCTCTACCGGGTGGAGCGCGTGGGCCAGGGAGCCGGTTCCTGACGGACGGCCCCGGGGGCCCGAGGGGCGGCTGTCGTGCTGCCCGGGGGGCACGGGCTTTCCGGCCCTTCAGGGCGGCGCGTACGCCCCCGGCTCCCCCCGCTCGCATTCCGCGTGCCGACGCCCCGGACGGTAGGGTCCGGCCCGACCGGGGTGCGGCAGCCCCCGGCGGAACGGCGCCGCGAGCGGGGCGGAGTGATGACGGAGTGGTGACCAGGTGACGTCGGTGCTGATCGACACGGTGGCGTGGGTGCGGATCGAGGGCGGCAGGATCCTCTGCGCACGGCCCCGGGGCAAGGACGTCTTCTACATCCCGGGCGGCAAGCGCGAGGGCACGGAGACCGATCTGCAGACCCTCCTGCGGGAGATCGAGGAGGAGTTGACGGTCGGACTGATCCGGGAGACCGTCGTCCACGCCGGGACCTACGAGGCCCCCGTCGACGACCGGCCCGGCGCCGCCGTCGTGCGGATGAGCTGCTATTACGGCGACTACCGCGGCACGCTCGCCGCGAGCAGCGAGATCGAGGAGATGGCGTGGTTCTCCTTCGCCGACCGGGCCCTCGTGCCGCCCGTGGACCGGTTGCTCTTCGACGACCTGAGGGTGACGGGCGCGTTGAGCTGACCCGCTGACCCGCTGACCCGCTGACCCGCCGACCCGTGACGGGCGTGGGGCGTACGGCCGTCTGTAGCAAACACCCGGTTGCGCGGTAGCGGGCAATCAATGGTGGGTATGGGCTGTTTAGTCCCCATTTGCACAGGGGGTGCGCCCGCGGTCGTCCCTGGGAAGTGATCGGCGTGATCGATACCGAAGGCGACTGCGCCGAGTGGACCTTCGCGGCCGAACCCGGTTCCGTGCGCGGCGCCCGGCACGCCGTCCGGGGAGCGCTGGGTTCCTGGGGGCTCGACGCGGCGGTGGGCGACCTGGCGGTCCTGCTCGTCAGCGAGCTGGTGACCAACTCCCTCCGCTACGCCTCCGGCCCCATCGGCGTACGCCTGGCCCGTACGTACCCCGACGGGGGCCCTCCGCCCGCCGACCACCCGCCCGCCACCCCGGGACTGCTGGTGGAAGTCTCCGATCCGCTTCCGGATCCACCCACCGAACGCACTGCGGGACCCGACGACGAAGGCGGTCGTGGACTCCAGCTCGTGGCCTGTTCCGCACGCCGCTGGGGGACCCGTCGCGGAAAGAGCGGCAAGACCGTGTGGTTCGAGCTGGCTCTCCCTGGTTAGGAGAGTGGAGGGAAGCACAGCGATCACCAGAGGTCGGGCAGAACCTGGCTGAAAGGGACTGAGACCTTGCTGTGATCGTGAACGCCGTGTCGGTCGGGGCCGTAGTGCTGAATACTGCGGGCAGGACCGGTCCGGTGTGTGAGCTGGAGGGGACGGTCGCGTGAGCGAAATACCTGGGACGACGGGCGACGCCGTCGGGACGGCCGGTGACGTCGTGTGGCAGAACAGCCCGCCCGGCTCGATCTACGACTACATCAGGGTGGCCTCTTTCTCGATCGGCCCCGACGGTCTGATCGAGCAGTGGAGCAGCCGGGCCGCAGCGCTGTTCGGCATGGCCTCGACCGAGGCGATCGGCCGCGACCCGGTGGAGGCCTTCATGCCCGCCGAGCTGCGCTCGGACGGCCACCGGCGGGTCGGCGAGATCCTCGACGGCAAGGAGTGGACGGGCCTCGTCCCGTTCCGGATGCCGGGCGAGGGCGGGGCGCACGGCGTCGCCGAGGTCTATGTGATGCCGAGTCTGACGGGGCAGGGCGAGCGGGCCGCGCTCTGTATCGTCGTCGACGTCCGGGCCCTGCGGCGCATCGAGACCGACCTCGCCGCGTCACAAGCCATATTCGGCCAATCTCCCTTCGGCTTCGTGCTGTTCGGCACCGACTTCGCGGTCGTCCGGGCCAACCAGCGCTTCGCCACGGTCTTCGGCGGCGCGGCCGAGGACCACCGGGGCCGCACGGTCGACGACTACCTCCCGCGGGCCGAGGCCGACCGGCTGTCCGCCACTCTGAAACGGGTCCTGGAGACCGGGGAGTCGGTCACCGACCTCCAGCTCGTCGGCACCGCCCCGGGCACCACCGAGCGCCGCCACTGGTCCATGAACCTCTACCGGGTGCACAGCGGGGCCGGCCGCCCCGTCGGCATCGCCGGCCTCGCCACCGACGTCACCCGTCGGCACATCGCCGCCCGGGAGGCCGCCAGCGCCCGCCGCAACCTCGCCCTGCTCAACGAGGCCAGCGCCCGCATCGGCAATTCCCTGGACCTGGAGACCACCGCCCGCGAACTCCTCGACGTGGCCGTGCCCGGCTTCTGCGACCTCGCCTCGGTCGACCTCTACCAGGGCCTCCTCACCGGTGAGGAGGCCGCGCCCGGCAGTTGGGCCCCCGCCCACCGCGAGTCCGCCGGAGGCTCGGCCGAGCTGCGCCGGGTGGCCCACGCCAGCGCGGTCGCCGACGCCCTGCCCACCGCCGTGGCGGGCAGCGGGGCCCCGGGCCCCGACGACGTGCCGCCCGCCCTCGGCTCCGTCCACCGCTTCCCGTTCGGCTCGCCCTGCGCCGTGGCCCTGCGCTCCGGCCGGGTCGAGGACGTCCCCGGCGACGAGATGGGCTTCGTCCAGTCGACGCTCGCCGTGCCGATGGTCGCCCACGACACCGTCGTCGGCCTCGTCCAGTTCTCCCGGACGAAGGGCAGCGAGCCGTTCGGCGAGCGCGACCGGGCGCTCGCCACCGAACTGGCCGCCCGAGCCGCCGTCTGCATCGACAACGGCCGCCTCTACCGCCGCGAGCACGAACGCGCCCTGATCCTCCAGCGCAGCCTGCTGCCCCCCGGCGACCCCGAGGCCGCCGGACTCGACATCGCCTGCCGCTATCTGCCCGGCAACACCGCCACCGAGGTCGGCGGCGACTGGTTCGACGTGATCGAGCTGCCCGGCCACCGCACCGCCCTCGTCGTCGGCGACGTCATGGGCCGCGGCCTGCGCGCCGCCGTCGCCATGGGCGAACTGCGCACCGCCGTGCGGACCCTGGCCCTCCTCGACCTGGAACCCGCCGAAGTGCTCTCCGCCCTCGACGAGGTCGCCCGCGGCCTCGGCTCCCCGGGCGGCGGCGAGCGCAGCGAGGGGCTCGGCGGCAGCGGCGGAGCGCAGTGGCCCTCGCGCGCCGCGCAGAAGTCCCGCGAGGCGGACCTCTCGGAGGTGTACCTCGCGACCTGCGTGTACGCGGTCTACGACCCGGTCACCCGGCGCTGTACGTTCGCCAACGCCGGGCACATGCCCCCGGCCGTCGTCGAACCCGGCCGGCCCGCCCGGCTCATCGACGTACCCCCGGGGATGCCGCTGGGCGTCGGCGGCGAGCCGTTCGAGGAGGTCGAGGTCGAGCTCGCCGAGAACGCCCTCCTCACCCTCTACACCGACGGCCTGGTCGAGTCCCGGGACCAGCCGCTGGACGAGGGCCTCCAGGCGCTGCGGTCCGTGCTCACCGGCCCGCAGATGGAGCTGGAGGACGCCTGTGACTTCGTCCTCTCCACCCTCGACACCCGGCACGGCGAGGACGACATCGCCCTGCTGATGGCCCGTATCCAAGGGCTGCCCGCGGAGGCGGTGGGGGACTGGACGCTGCCCCGCGAACCCCGCTCGGTGGGCCGCGCGCGGGAGCTGGCCCGCACCCGACTGCTCGCCTGGGACCTCGACGACCTGGTCGACACCACCGAACTCCTCGTCAGCGAGCTGGTCACCAACGCCCTGCGCTACGGCGAGGGCGAGATCCGGCTCCGGCTGCTGCGCGACCGCACGCTGGTCTGCGAGGTCTGGGACGCCGGCCTCGTCCAGCCGCGCCGCCGCCGCGCCCGCGACACCGACGAGGGCGGCCGCGGGCTCCAGCTGGTCGGCCTGCTCAGCGCCGCCTGGGGTTCGCGCCGGACCCCGCGCGGCAAGACCGTCTGGTTCGAACTGGCCCTGCCGGACGGGGAACCGGCCGCCGAACTCTCCGTGGAGCAGCTGCTGAGCATGTACTGACCCGGTACGCGCGTTACGCGGAACCGGCCTTCAGAGCCGCCAGCCGGGCCTCCACCTCCGCGCTGTCGCCGAGGCTGTCCAGTTGCTCGAACTGGGCGTCCAGCGAGGAGGCGGCCAGCTCCTGCTTGCCCAGGGCCTTCGCCTCCTCGCGCCGCACCTTCTCCTCGAAGCGGCTCAGCTCGCTCGTCGGATCGAGGACGTCGATGTCCTTCACGGCGTCCATCATCCGGTTCTGCGCCTGGGCGGACTGCGCACGCGCGACCAGCTCGTCGCGCTTGGCCCTGAGTTCGGAGAGCTTGGCCTTCATCCGGTCCAGCCCCGCCTTCAGCTTGTCCACGACCTCCGTCTGCGAGGCGATCGTGGGCTCCGCCGTCTTCGCCTCCTGCTCGGACCGGAGCTGACGGCCCAGCGCCACCTTCGCCAGGTTGTCGAACGTGTCGGCCTCCGCCACCGACCCGGCCCCGCGCAGCTCGTCGGCCTTCCGGCTGGCCGCCAGCGCCTTGCCGCCCCACTCGGCCGCCGCCTCCACGTCCTCCTGGTGGTCCTGCTCCATCAGCCGGAGGTTGCCGATGGTGGCCGCGACCGCCTGCTCGGCCTCCGCGATGTTGTTCGTGTAGTCCCGGATCAGCTGGTCCAGCATCTTCTGGGGGTCCTCGGCCTGATCGAGGAGGGCGTTGATGTTGGCCTTCGCCAGCTGTGTGACACGGCCGAGGACGGTCTGCTTGGTCATGGGACGGCTCCTTGGAAGTCGGGACGGTTCACGCTGTGGTCCTGCTCTGCCGGTCGTTTCAGAAGCGGCCGCCACCGCCCCGCCGCCCCCGGGTTCCGCCGCCGCCCCGCCGCCCCCTGGTTCTGCCGCCGCCGAAGCTGCCCGGTCCGCCCCCGAAGCCACCGGACCGGCCGCCGCCGAACCCTCCGCCGAAGCCGCCGCCCATGCCCCCGCCCATGCCCCCGCCCCGGCCGCCGCCCCCGAAGAGGCCGCCGAGGATGATGCCGCCGAGCACCGCCCCGCCCGTGCCGCCGGGGCCCTGCCGGGAGCGGAAGCCGCGTACGTCCTGTTCGGCCAGGGCCATCGCCTGCCCGGCCAGCGCGTCCGCCTGCCGCGCCTCGGCCAGCGCCCCCCGCGCGTCCGTGGCCGACAGCTCCCGGGCCCGCTCCCACCGCCGCTGCGCCTCGGCCAGCCGGGTACGGGCCTGGCTGCCGACCGCACCCCGGTTGGTCGTGACGTAGTCGGCCGCCGCCCCGATCGCGGACCGGGCGGTGAGCATCGCTTGATCGAGGAGGGAGCGGGCCTTCGCCGTGCCGCGCTCCTGGTCCCGGGCCCCCGCCAGCGCCTCGTCCAGGGCCGCGTCCGCCTCCTCCACCCGGCGCAGCGCGTCGATCGGGTCGTACGGTCCCGCCGCCATCGCGCCCCGGACATCGGCGCGTACGGCCTCGGCGCGGGCGACCCGGCCGCGCAGATCGGCGGTCGAGGCCCCCTCGGCGGTCCCTTCGAGCAGCCCGCCCGCGTCCGCGAGGTCGGTCTCCGTCTCGGTCAGCGCGGCGGGCAGCCTCCGTGCGGCCTCGCCCAGCTCCGCCGCCCGCCGGTCCACCGAGTCCAGCAGTGTGCCGGCCTGGCCCACCGCGCCCTCGGCCGCCCGGATGTACACCGCGGCCCGGGAGTTCTCGCCGCCCTCGACCGCCGTACGGGCCTCGCCCACGGCCGAGCCCGCGAAGACGAGCCGGTCCTCGGCCTGCTCGACGTCGGCCGCGACGGGGGCGGCGGCGCCCTCCCCGTACCGCTCGCGCAGCCCGGCGACACCCGACTCGGCCGCCGCGACCCGCCCGGCGAGCTCGCGGTGGGTGGCGTCCACGGCGGCCAGGGCCTGCGGAGCGGTACGTTCCAGAGCGCGCAGCCGGTCGAAGTCCTCCGAGACGGTGTCGAGCCCGTCGTTCGCGGACGCGCACCGGCGCAGGATCTCGTCCAGCATCCGGCGGCGGGTCGCGTCGTCCTCCGGGAAGGCGTCGTCGAGCTGCTGGCGCAACCGGAACGACTGCGTCAGCTCGTCCTTCGCCCGCGCGACCGCCGCCGTGAACGGCTTCGCGGCCTCCTCGCCGAACTGAGCGGTGGCGAAACCGAGTTCCTCCTCGCTCGTGCGCACCGCGTCGTCCGTGTCCACCAGCACCTGCTTCGCCTGCGCGTCCAGCTCCGGCAGCGGCGTCGGCGGCTCCGGCGCACCGCCCGCCCCCACGCCCCGGCCCCAGCCGGTGGCCGCCGGGGTGGTGCGCGTCGTCGTGCGCCGTCTGCGCCGGGCGTACGCGTAGACGCCGACCGCGCCCACGCCCGCGACGACGGCCACGGGAAGGATGAAGTCGCGGGCACCGGTGGAGTCGGAGCCGCCCGCGCCGGGGTCGGCGGGCCCCGGGGTGATGGCGGGGGCGGTCACAGGGCGCCCGGCCAGCACGGAGGCGTAGCCGTCGGCCGCGCCGATCGCCGCCCCCGCCCAGTCGTTCTCCCGGAGCGCGGGCTCGATCGCGGTACCCGCCACAGCCCGCAGCTGGTCATCGGTGAGCCGGGAGTCCACATCGACGGAGTAGGCGTACTGCCGGTCGTGCGTGGCGACGGAGAGCAGCACGTCGTCCTGGCCCAGCCCGTTGCGGTCGGCGGTCTCGTCGCTCCAGGTCTGTCCGGACCGGCCGGAGAAGTCACGTACGTACACCACGAAGAGCTGGACGCGCTGCTCGTCGTACAACCGGTTGAGGGCGTCCTCCACCTGCCCCGCCCGGTCGCCCAGGGCGCCGACCCGGTCGGTGATCTGCCCGTCCCGGGAGAGCTCGACGGGGTCGTCGGCGCGCGCGGGCACGGCGGCGGGGAGCACCAGCCAGCCCACGGCGAGCAGCGCACAGGCCAGGGCGGCGAGCGGCGCGGCGAACCGGCCGGTGATCCGTGGCGATCGAGGAGACGTCACCTTCGCGAGGTTATGTATGGATTTCCCCACCCGCGACCCGGCAATGCGGGTGCTTCTCCACCTCCGCGATGCGGCGATCCGGGTGCTTCTCCACCTCTGCGATGCGGCGATCCGGGTGCTTCTCCACCCCTACGACCCGGCGATCGGGGTGCTTCTCCACCCCGGCGACCCGGCGATCCGGCCGACCGAGCCCACCGCGATCAGGCGAACCGAGCCCGCCGTCCGCCGGAGCGTCGCACCGGCCCGCATCCGCTGTTCGCATGAAAGGGCGCGGGAAAGCGGTCGGCCCACGCGTGTGCGGAGAGACGAAAGGCCGCCGCCCGTCGTCAGATGGGGCGGACGCGGCGCGCCCCGGGCCCCGGCGCCGGAGGCCGACGGCGCGGGCGCCGGTCAGGGGCCCGGCCCCGGGAGAGGCCCCAAGTCCGGAGGTGACGAGTGACTGGCCTTCAGCTGTCGGTCGTCGTGCCGTGCTTCGACGAGGCCGAGGTCATCGAGTCCTTCCACACCACGCTGCTCGGCGTCCTGGACCCCCTCGGGGCAAGCTTCGAGATCTGTTACGTCGACGACGGCAGCCGGGACCGCACCCGCCCGCTGCTGAACGCCATCGCCGCCCGTGACCCGCGCGTCCACTACACCGCCTTCAGCCGCAATTTCGGCAAGGAGGCCGCCATGCTCGCGGGCCTGCGCATGTCGCGCGGGGCGGCCGTGGTCATCATGGACGCCGACCTCCAGCACCCGCCCGAGCTGATCCCCCGCATGCTGGAACTGCACCGGCACGGCTACGACCAGGTCATCCCGCGCCGCGACCGCACGGGCGAGGGCATGATCCGCAGCACCCTCAGCCACACCTACTACGCGCTGGTCCGCCGCTGCATGGACGTGGAGCTGATCGACGGCTCGGGCGACTTCCGGCTGCTGTCGCGGCGGGCGGTGGAGAGCGTGCTGTCCCTCCCCGAGAGCAACCGCTTCTCCAAGGGGATCTTCTCCTGGGTCGGCTTCGACACGGTCACCTTCCGCTACCGCAACAGCGAACGGGTGGCGGGCCGGTCGAAGTGGGGCAGCAAGCGGCTGCTGAACTACGGCATCGACGGACTGCTCTCCTTCAACAACCGGCCGCTGCGCCTCGCGATCTACACCGGCTTCTGGGTCTTCGTCTCGGCGCTGGTCTACGCCCTGTGGACCGTCGTGCGCGTCGTCCTGCACGGCGTGGACACCCCCGGTTACGCCACCCTGCTCACCGCCGTCGTCGCCCTCAGCGGTATCCAGCTGGTGACGCTCGGGGTGATCGGGGAGTACGTGGGCCGCATCTACCACGAGGCGAAGCATCGCCCGCCGTACGTCGTACGGGAGACCGACGCGACCTGCCGGGCGGTGTTGCCGGAGGGCCCACGGCCGCTCCCGCGCCTGCCCGGGGGAGGACCGGTCGAAGCCGTCGCGGGCTCCGTCACCAGCTCCGGCTCCGTCACCAGCTCCGGCTCCGGCTCCGTCACCGGCTCTGCCACCGCCTCCGCCGCCCCGTGCACCGGCACGGCCACGGCGACCGGGGCCCCGGGCCGGTCCCGTACCGTCCGTCAGTTCGGCAGCTTCGTCCTCATCGGCTGCGTGAACACCGCCGTCTACCTCGGCGTCTACGCCTCCCTCAACCGCTGGATCCCCTATCTGACCGCCCACGTCATCGGCTACGTGGTCAGCATCGTGTGCTCGTTCCTGCTCAACTCCTACGTCACCTGCCGGACGCGGCCGACCTGGCACGCGTTCGTCCGCTTTCCCCTCTCCAGCCTGGTCAACCTGGTGGCGTCCGGCGCGCTCCTCTACGGGGCGGTCAGCGGCCTCGGGATGGACAAGAACCTCGCCGCGCTGGCGGCCGGCGTGATCGTCACCCCCGTCTCGTTCCTGCTGGCGCGGTGGGCGATCACCTCGGGCCAGGCCAGGGCCGCCACGGCGGAGCCGCACCCCGGACCGCTGCCCGGCCGCGCGGTGCCCGAACCGCTGCCCACCCGCTCGTCCCGGAAGGGGTGACGGCCGCGATGTCCGACGACGTGCCCGTGGCCGCCGCCCCGGACGGGGTGCGGCCGGGCGAGGCGGCGGCGGACCCGGCCGGACGCCCGGCCGACCGCCCCTGGACGGCGCTCTGGGTGACCGCGCTCGCGCTGCCACCGCTCGCCCTGCTCGCCGCAGCGTCCTGGTTCGGGCGGTGGGTGAGGCCGGGCGCCGACGACTGGTGCTTCCTGCCCCGGGTGCGGGACGACGGCATCAGCGGTCTCGTCGGGCAGTTCTACCTGGACGACAACGGGCGGGTCGCCAACGCGCTCCTGGTCGGCGTGTACGCGAAGTTCCCGATCGCGGGACACCAGTGGTATCCCGTGGTCAGCGGGAGCCTGGTGCTCGCGGTCCTGTGGGCGGTGGCCGTCCTGGCGCTGCGCCGGGCCCGGCTGCGCACCCCGCGCGGGATGCCGCTCCTGCTCGCGGCCATGACCACCGCGCTGTTCCTGTTCGCCACGCCGAACACGTACAAGACGTTCTACTGGCCCGCGGCGTCCGTCTCGCACACGCTGCCGCCGGTCCTGGCGTGCGCCGCGCTGGTTCCGCTGCTGCTCGCCGCCGGCCGCCGGGGGCGCGCCCTCGCGATCGCGGTCGCGGTGCTGATGGCGGCCTTCCTCGCCACGCTGTCCGAGGAGACGGCGATCGTCGCGGTGATGGTGCTGCTGGCCGCGCTCGTCGTCTCCGGCCGGGTCGTCCCGGCCGCCGAGCGGGGGTTCGTCCGCCTGTGGTGTGCCGGGGGCATCGCCGGAACGGTGGCCGGGGCCCTCGTCCTCATCACCTCACCCGGCTCGACGAACCGCAGGGAACGCTTCGGGGCGGAGACCACGTTCCTGCTCGCCCCGGACTCCCTCGCCGCGTCGCTGCGCGCGTTCGCGGAGATCACCGTGACGGTCGTGACGACCTGGCAGTACGTGGGCGCGGTCGCGGCGGGCGTCCTGCTGGGACTGCTGTGCCGACGGGCGGACGGGACGACGCCCCGCCCGCCCGCACACTGGTGGCTGCTCACCTCCGCCGGGCTGGTCACGCTCCTGGTCTCCGGCTACCTCTGCGCGGTCATCGCCTACCCCGTCTTCGGCGACCGGGTGAGCGACAGGAGCGCCAACCGGCTCTGGAACGACTACCTCCTGCTGTACGTGATCCTGCTGGTCGGCGCGGGCGCCCTGCTGGGCCTGGCGGCCCGTCGGTACGCCCGGCGCACCGCCCCGGCGAAGGCGGTGTGCGCGGCGCTCTGCGTCCTGGTCTGCGTCGGCCCGGCGATCGCCCTGACCGACCTGGGCACCGCGACGCGGTCCCGGGCCGAGAAGTGGGACGCCCAGGACCGCCGTCTGCGCGAGGGGGCGGCGGCCGGGGAGCGGGTCCTGCCGTACGAGCGCCTGGTGATCAGCCAGATGCTGGAGCCGTTCAGCGCGGGCGGGGAGCAGTACTGGCCCGGCGGGTGCGTCGCCGACTTCTACCGGCTCGACCGGGTCACGGACGGGGCCCGGGGACACTGAGGCCCGGCGAAGTACGGCGGCTTTGGCATTGGTTCTCCATGGGCCCCACGGGCGGCCGGGCCGCGAGGAGCCCCCGCTCACGGTCGGGGGTGGCGCGGGGCTCGGCCAGATGCCAGGCTTGATCGTCAAGAGGGCAGGCAGGGCCGTCACGGGTCAACGGGGGAGTGGGGCATGGCAGTCGAAGGGCACGGCGGGGACGCGGCCGACCGGGGGCGTGAAGCTCTCGGCGTGCTGCCGGAGCGGGCTCCCCGGCGTATCGGCCCGTACCGGATCCTCGCCCGCCTCGGCGCGGGCGGTATGGGAGAGGTCTACCTCGGTGCCGACACCCGGCCGGTGTCCGAGGGCTCCGGACCGCAGCTGGCGGCGGTCAAGACCGTCCGGCCCGAGCTGGTGGGGGATCAGGCGTTCCGCGACCGGTTCCGCCGCGAGATCGACACCGCCCGGTCGGTCGAGAGCCGTTTCGCCGCCCGGCTCCTGTCCGGTGACGCCGAGGCCGCGGAGCCCTGGCTGGCCACCGAGTACGTGGCCGGGCCCACGCTGGAGCGTGCGGTCCGCGCGGCCGGGCCCCTGCCCGTGGCGACGGTGCGCGCCCTGGGGCTCGATCTCGTGCGGGGGCTGCGCGGCATCCATCACGCCCGTGTCCAGCACCGGGATCTGAAGCCGTCGAACGTCCTGCTCGGCAGGGACGGCGCCAAGGTGATCGACTTCGGTATCGCGCGGGCTTTCGGCGCCAGCACGATGACCGCGACCGGGGCGATGCTGGGCTCACCGGGATACATGTCCCCGGAGCATGTGCTGGGCGGACGGCACGTGGTGGCGGCGTCCGACGTCTTCTGCATGGCCTCGGTGCTGTGCTACGCCGCCACCGGAGAATCCCCTTTCGGCACCGGCCCGTTGGCCGCCGTGCTCTACCGGATCTCGCAGGCGCAGACGGATCTCGACGCGGTGCCGGACGCCGTGCGCGAGCTGATCGAGGACTGCCTCTCCCCCGATCCGGCCCGGCGACCCGACTCGGTGGTCCTGGAGGAACGGTTCCGGACGGCGGTGACGGCGGACGCCGGGGCCGCCGCGGACGCGTTCGCGGCGGGCGTCGGTGCGGAGCCGGACGCGGCGGGCGTCGGCGCGGAGCGGGGCGCGGCGGCGGACGCCCGTTCCGGCGACGGCGTCGGGCAGCGGGTCTGGCCGGTCGCGGTGCGGGAGTTGGTGGCCACCCACGAGAGGGAGCTGGCCGCTGTCGTCGCGGCGGCGGGTCCCCTGACCACCCCTGTGCCCACGATGCCGGGTGCGTCTCCGCTCCACAGCGCCGCGACGATCACTCGCCCGCCGGACGAGAACGTCGCCGCGTCGCCCGCCGAAGCCCCCCGCCCCGGCCGGCGCCGTCGAACCCTCATCGCGGTCACGGCGGTGCTGGCCGTGAGCGTGCTGAGCGTGGTCGGCCTGAGGACCTTGCGGGACGACGGCGGGAACGAGGCCGGGAGCGGCGGGCCGGGCGCCTCGTCCGGGCGGTCCGGTGCCGCCTCCCCCTCGGCGTCGGGTTCACCTGCGGCCGGCATCGCGGCGGGCGCCGGGCTGGACCGGCTCGGCGTCGACCGCAGCCGCTACTTCCCGGCCGATTCCGCCGCGCGCCCGGCCGGGTGGAAGCCGTGGTCGGGGAAGCTGGAGGAGCGGCCGTGGAGTTGTGCGCTCAGCCGCGAGATCCTCGTCTGCCGCACCCTCGCAGGCGGCCTGGAGGCCGTACGCCCGTCCGACGGGAAGCCGTTGTGGAAGGCGGCCTCTCCCGCCCCCGGTGGCCGGGCCGCGACCAGCAACCGGGGTGTGGTCCTGCCGGGCCGCGGCAGCAGTCCGCTGATCCAGGACGATGTCGTCGTCACCATGGAGGCCGGCGTCGTCCGGGGACGTGCGGCCAAGGACGGGAAGGTCCGCTGGGAGAGCGACACGGGGAGCGGTGAGGAGACCGAGCTGTACGGCGACCCGCTCCTCGGCGACAAGGTCGCGTTCTTCACCCTCGGCGGCAGCGCGGCGACCGTCTACGCGGTGGACGTCCGCAGCGGCGAACGGCTGTGGAAGGAGGGGCTCACCTCGCACGACGCGCCGATGGCCGGGTACGGGATGTACCGCGCCGAGATCTTCGTGGAGGGCAGGCTCATCGCCGTGACCGACGGCGGCCTGGTCGCGTTCGACGGCCGGACCGGCAAGCGGACACCGGTGATCGTGCCGGGGGACGGGAGCTGCACCGCGATGCGCGTCCACGGCGGTCAGGTGTACTGCGACATCGAGGGCCAGGACACCGCGATCCTGGACGCGGTCACGCTGCGCCCGGTGGCGGCGGACCAGGACCCTGACGCCCGCGCCCCGAGGGCCCGGGGCGTCGTCGCCGCCGGGGGGCGGGAGTACGGGCTGGAGCCGAACGCGTCCAGTGGCGCGGTGGAACTCACCGACCTCTCGGCCCCCGGCGGTGACCGGCCTCCGCGCACCGTCGGCGCGCTGCCCGGACGGGAAGCGGACCAGGTCGAGTCGGCGAAGGGCGGCTACCTCCACTCGGAGCCCGTGATCGTCGGATCCACCGCGCTTTTCGCCGACAACCGGAACCTCTACACGCTGCCCCTGCGCGGCGGCGAGAGTGCCCGGCACGAGATCGAGGGGGCGCCCGGGTACGTGCCGCCCGGCGGTTCCGGTGCCGGATCCGACGACTTCGGGGAGTTCGACGACGTGGCGAACAAGGTCTGGGCGCCCGAGGTGATCTCGCTCGGCGGACTGGTCTACCTGGCCTTCCACGACGGGACCGTCCGGTCCCTCGAACTCCCCGCCTGACACCCGTCCGACAGCTCCACCCCCCGTCCGCCCCGCAGACCCGCCCGACGCCCGTGAGGGCAGACCGCTCCGGAGAGGTGCCCTGTGCTGCGCCCGCTCGACGCCGACGCCCCGTACGACATCGGCCCCTACCGGCTGCTCGCCGGACTCGGCTCCGGCGGGATGGGAACGGTCCACCTCGCCGTACCGCCCGGCGGCGGTCCCGAGGGCCTGGTCGCACTGAAGACCGTCCGCCGCGACCTGGAGCACGCGGGGGACTTCCGGCTCCGCTTCCGGCGCGAGGCGGAGGCGGCGCGTGCCGTGCGCGGACCGTACGTCTCCGCACTCGTCGACGCCGACCCGGAGGCCGAACGGCCGTGGCTGGCCACCCAGTACATCGCCGGGCCGTCGCTGGAGGAGGCGGTGGGCCGGCACGGTCCGCTGCCCGTTCCCGTCGTCCGCGACCTCGGCGCGGCCATCGCCCGCGGGCTGGCGGCCGTGCACGGCGCACGGCTCGTCCACCGGGACCTGAAGCCCGCCAACGTCGTCCTCGGCGCCACGGGACCGAGGCTCATCGACTTCGGAATCGCCCAGGCGTACGACATGACGGCGCTCACGGCGACCGGTGTCATGGTGGGTTCGCCGGGCTTCATGTCGCCCGAACACGTCGCCGGCGACCGGTCGGTGACCGGCGCGTCCGATGTGTTCTGCCTGGGGGCGGTGCTCTGCTTCGCCGCCACCGGCCACGGGCCGTTCGAGGACACCGAACTCGCCGCGATCGTGCACCGCATCGCCCAGGGGCGGCCCGAACTCTCCGGGGTGCCGGACGAGTTGCGGCAGACCGTGGCCGACTGCCTGCACCGGGACCCCGCCCGCAGGCCGACGACGGCCGAGCTGATCCGGGCGCTCGACACCTCGTCCCGGCCGCAACGACCGGGCGTCCCGCCCGCGTCGGCCCCCGGAGCCTTCCCCTGGCCGGACGGCGTACGCGAACTGATCGGTACGTACGAGACCGCCGTGGTGGCGGCTCTCGAAGCACCCCCGATGCCCCGGGCCGCCCCGGCCGCTGCCCCGGCCGGTGCCGCCCGGGCTTCGCGGCCCGGGCAGAGCGAAGGGGACGGAAACGGCGCGGCGGACGGGCAGCCGGGGCAGCGGGCGGGGCGGTCCCGCACCGGGAGACCGGCGTGGGCGCGCGGCCGCCGCCTGGGCCTTGCCATCGGCGTGGGAGCGGGCCTGCTCGCGGGAGTGCTGACGGCAGCCTCGCTGCTCCTCCCGGACGACGACCCCGAACCGGGAACCCCGGGCAACGCCGCTCCGGCGCCGGACCGGAGCGCCGGGAGCACCGCCCCCTCGGCCACACCGCCCGCGCGCACCGCGCCCGTGGCCGTCAGCGGGATGGCGGACTTCGGGCCCGACAGCCTGGACCGAACCCTCCAACCCGACAACTGGCGCCCGTGGGCAACCTCCTTCGACGGTCCGGGCGCGGCTGACGACTGTGCGCTCAGCGGCGATGTCCTCGTCTGCCGGCTCCGGGACGAGGCGACCCGGCAGACCCGGCTGGAGGCGCGCGACGCCTCCGACGGCTCCCGGCTGTGGCGCTATCCCGCCGAGGGCGCGCCCACCGGCCTCCTCGGTGTCGGCGGCCTCGACGTCGACGACCGGCACGCCTATGTCACCGCGGCCGACGGAGACGGGTTCGACGTGCTGAACCTGTCCGACGGAAAGCCGGTCGCCCGGCTCCCGGGCCGGACCGGGTACACCCCCTCGGTGGCCCGCGTCCACGACGGGCGGATCTTCGTCTCGTACACAGGCGTCGGCGGAGCGGGCGGCGCCGCCAACATGCTCTTCCGCGCGTACGACGCCGACGACCGCGCGCAGGTCTGGGAGCGGGTGATCGCCTGGGCGTTCCCGCCCAGTCTTGACGTCGTGGGCGACCGCGTGTGGCTCACCGGCAGCCAGGAGACCCTCACCCTCGACCCGGCGACCGGGAAGACACTGGCCGAGGCCCCCTGGAACTGCGACCGCCGCATCCGCAGCGCCCCGTACGACGTCTGCGGCGGCGGCATCGTGGACGCGCGGACCCTGCGGAAGGTGGGGGACACGCGCGCGCCCTCCCCGGAGGCCGTGAGCCGCGACGGACTGCTCTTCGTGGAGGGGAAGGGGCTGCGCGAGGGCTCCCGGTACATCCAGGCGATCGACGCGCGCAGCGGGGACGAACGGTGGACCGCGCCCTGGAAGCGCGGGGACTCCGTGGTGGTGGCCGGGGACAGGCTGCTGACCTTCGGCGTCAACGGCGTACGCGCCTTCGCACTGGACGACGGCGCCCCGGAGGCGACCTTGGGCAACATCCGGGACTGGCCCCGGAAGGGCAGCGCCTTCGATGGCGTCAAAGCCCAGCCGACCACGGTGCTGGTGTCCGGGGGCGCCTGCTTCCTGACCTTCGACGACGGCACGGTCATGACGGCCCCGGCCTCCTGAGCCCCGCCCCGGACGGCGCCGGGCGCATGCGGTTCTCCACCGCTCCGCATGCCCGGCGCACACCGGTCCCGGGACCTGCGCCATGCGAGTGCGGGGGCCTCCGGTCCGCCGACCGGAGGCCCCCGCACGTCAGGGGAGTGCCGCGGCGTCAGATGCCGCAGCCGGGCGCGGACCGGAAGCGGCCGCTGCCTCCGACGACGTGGGTGTGGTCGTCGTGGCCCGGATCCCGAGCCTCGGGCGCGGACGTTGTAAATGTCAAGGTCATGTCAATTTGCTGCCACAGGGCCCCGGGTCGGGGGTGAGTGCCGGATCAGCCCGCCGTCTCGCCCCAGCCCAGGGGGTGAGGCCCGGGGCTCTCGTCGGGCAGCCGTGCGGGCCGCTCCCCGCCGGCGCTGTTGAAGTCCGTCAGGGCACTGATCAGCGCCGTCCGCTGGTGCGGGGAGAGGTGCTGGACGATCGAGGCGATCTCCTCGCGCCGGCGCGCGGTGACGTTCTCCACCGTGCGACGCCCCTCCGAGGTCAGCCGAAGCAGGGTTTCGCGGCGGTTGTCCGGGTTGGTCTGCCGGTCGGCGAGCCCTGCGGTGATCAGCCGGTCGATCATGCGCATCGCCGTGGACGGGGCCACGCCCAGCAGCTCCGCCAGCGTGACGAGCTTGGTGTCGCCCCGGGAGGAGAGCACCACCAGCATCCGGAACTGGGGGAGGGTCACCCGCTCCTCCACCTCCGCCAGCGAACGCGCCGAGACCGCGACCAGCAACCGGGAGGCCGTCAGCACCGCCTCGGTCACCGCGTCCACATCGTCCATGCGCTTCGGCGGAGCGCCCTTGCTGCTCATGGCACCTTTCTATCCTGTGTCCGCACCGGGAGTACATCGCGGGCCGTCATTGCGCGACGTCACCGCCGGTAGCGCAGCAGCAGCATCGCCGCGTCGTCGTGCAGGGGGCCGTTGGCGTGCCGCACCACGTCCTCGCGCAGGGCTTCGAGAGCTTCTCCGGTGTCCGCGGCACCGAGAAGTCCGGCTTGTTCCCGCAAGGGGTAGAAGGCTCCGTCGGCGTCCCGCGCTTCGGTGACTCCGTCGGTGTAGAGGAGGAGCTGGTCGCCCGGCGCGAACCCGGTCCGGTAGGTCCGGGGAGGTTCTCCACCGTGGATGCCCAGGCCCAGCGGCAGGGCGTAGGCGGGCGGGGAAGGGAGATCGGTGGAGCCGTCGGCGCGTACGATCATGGGCGGGGGATGTCCGCAGTTCAGGAGGACGGCGACCCGCTCGTCGGTGTGGATCTCGGCGATGATGGCCGTGACGAACTTCTCCCCGTCCTCTTCGCGGGCCACGGTGCGCTCCAGCCTCTCGGCGAGTGCGGTCAGATCCGGCTCGTCGTGCGCCGCCTCCCGGAACACGCCCAGGACGGAGGCCGCCGTCGCCACCGCGGCGAGGCCCTTGCCCTGGACGTCACCGACGATGACGCGGACTCCGTACGGCGATGCCACCACCTCGTACAGATCGCCGCCGATACGTGACTCCGCGACCGCGGACGTGTAGGAGACCGCGGTCCGCAATTCCCCGACGCGACGGGGCACGGGACGCATCAGCACGCTCTGTGTCGCCTCGGCGATCGAACGCACACCGGCCAGCTCCGCCTCGCGCCGCATCCGGGAACCGGCGGCCAGGACGCCTGCCAGGGTGACCCCGGAGACCGAGGCCATGGCCGTCCAGCCCCGCTGGGTGTCGAAGAGACCGTCGTACACGCCCAGAACGACGCACAGCAGCAGGGCCACCCCGCCGATGAGAGCGGTACGCCGCCAGGTGCCGATCAGCCCGGCGAAGGCGGGGCCGAGGGAGACCAGAGGCAGGAAGCCGGCTTCCGGCCCCGCCGAGAGGTCGATCCCGGCGACGACCGCCATCACCACGATCGGCAGCCAGGACAGCACCGCTCCGGCGTCCCTTCGCTTGTCAGTGATCACGGCGCTCCTACCAGACGGACGTCCTGCGGTGGGCCGCCGTCCCTGGCGGCCCAGCTTTAGATTATGCAAAGATTGCCCCTGCTAAGGGTTGGCTCCGGCTTCCGTTACGCAATCGGTTCCCCTGCACGGCGCGAGGAGGCGGCTCGATGAGAACAGAACGCCACGGCGTCCATCACCACCTTCCACCGTCGGGCGGCTGGCGGCGACACGTCGCACGCCTGCCCGTCAGCCTCTTCCGGATAGGGCTGGGGCCAGTGCTGGGCCGTCGTCTGCTGCTCCTGCACCACACCGCCAGAGCCGATGGTCACATCCATCACACCGTGCTGGAGACCCTCACCTACGACGCGGAGCGCGGCTGCTGGGTCCTGGCTTCCTCCGCTGACGCGCCCTGGTACCTGGACCTTCTGGCCGCACCCATGACGACCGTCCAGGTCGGCAACCATCACTACGCCGTGACCGCTCACTTCCCGGACGCCGGCGAAGCCGTCGAGATCGTGGGGAGACACGGCACGGGCGGTCGGCGCCGTCCGCGACGCGCATGCCCCGTGGGCCGCATGGCCGAGAACGCCGACGCCCGGACGAGCGGTCGGGCGGGGAAGCCTCCCACCCTCGTGCGCCTCGAGGCGGCCCGGGGCCAACGCCTCCCCTGACCAGCGCGGATGCTCCACCGGAGGCGCTGTTATGGTCGGTCGTACGCCGTGCCCGATGCTGACCACATCGGTGCCCTGCGGCTCACCGACAGGGGAATGCACGGGGGAGTGAGTGAGCGCCGCGTCGCGTCCGGGGTGAAGCCCGGTGGCTCGCCGGTGAACTGAGCGAGTTCTTCCGTCATCAGTCACAGGAAGGACGTGCTTCGGCATGACATCGGTTTCCGGGCCGGGTCCCACGGGCGGCACGGGTCCCACGGACTCCACGGACCGCACGGGTCCCACGGACTCCACGGGTTCCTCGACCGGCGAGGTGAAGACTCTCCCGTTCGCGGTGACCCTCGTCGTCTCGGTCGCCACGGTCTTCGTGTGCGGGGAGCTCTTCGGCTTCCCGTGGTGGCTGCGCCTGATCACGGTCGTAGTCGTCGGCCTCGCCCTGGAGGCCGCGAACCAGGCCGTGGGCCGCGCCCGCGCCCGGAGGAAGGCGCTCTGAAGGCCGCACTGGGCCGGGCCGCCCGGCGACGGTGACGCTCCGGACAGCAGAAAGCCCCGCCGTGCGCGGCGGGGCTTCCGTTGAGGCGGTGGCGATCAGGCGGTGGTGCCGAAGCCTCCGGCCTTGACGCCCGCCACGAAGGAGGAGAACGCGTCGGCGGCGACGGCCAGGGCCGGACCGCCCGGGTTCTTCGAGTCGCGTACGGGGACGGTGCCGGTGGCGGACGCGGTGCGCGGGGCCCACTCGACGCAGGTGCCGCTGTTGCTGTAGGAGGACTTGACCCAGAGTTGGGTCGTGACTTCGGTAGTCATCTGCGTGCCGCCCTTTCGTCGTTGTCCGGTCGTTGCTGCGGTCGGTACTACAGCTCGCCCGACTTGATACCCGCGACGAAGGCGGCGAACGCGGTGGCGGGGACGCCGAGGGCGGGGCCGCCGGGGTTCTTCGAGTCGCGTACGGGGACGGTGCCGGTGGCGGACGCGGTGCGCGGGGCCCACTCGACGCACGAACCGCCGTTGTCGCTGTAGGAGGACTTGACCCACTGCGGGGTCGTGGATTCGGTCGTCACGGGGTGCCCTTTCGATGCTGGTGGATCATGTCCACGGTATCGGTCTGCGACAGAGACACAGCCTGCAACTGATGGTAGGCCCTCACCATCGGGATGACCGAGCTGAGTTCACGGTCCAGATGCCCCTGCGACTCGGACTCGACGTAGGAGAACACGGACCGGTCCTGGAGCGTCAGCAGATTCACCAGCCGATTGAAGGGCCGCTGCTCGCCGATACTGAACGGGGCGATCTGCAGCATGGTGTGGGACTGCGTGGCGAAGTCGACCAGGTGCTGCAACTGGGCGTCCATCACGGCAGGGCTGCCGATCGGGCGGCGGATGCAGCTCTCGTCCAGCACCGCGATCAGCATCGGCGGCACGGTGCGTAACAGCGCGCCCTGGCGCTCCATGAGTAACGAGACGCGCTGATCGGCCTGTTCGGGGGTGATGACGCCCCGGTCGACCGCCCCGCGGGCCAGCGCCTCCGCGTACTCCCGGGTCTGCAAGAGCCCCGGGATGACGCCCACCTCGAACAGCCGGATCTCCGCCGCCCGGCCCTCCAGCGCCACGTACTCCGGGAAGCCCTGCAACAGCACCCCGTGCTTGATCTTGCGCCACTCGCGCTCGAACGAATCAGCGGTTCCCGTGTATCCCATCGCCACATCAACGGCGATCGAGAACTTGCGAGTTGGGGACTTGTGGCACAATTCCACGCCGGAAACGTGCCGCCCCGTGTAGCCGATGCGCCCGCCGAGGTCGTCCTGTTTCCAGCCCCGAGCCTCCCGCTCCCTACGCAGACGTGCGCCGTAGGCCGCCTCCGGCCCCCCGTCGGGGTTCACTTCCTTGCGGTTGACCAACGTATCCCCCAGTTCCGAAACGTTGAAGACGTATCCACGCTAGGCCACGCTGAGTCGCCCCGGTAGTCGTTCGGCTACAGAGAGGAGCGAACGGTGTACGGCGAGAACGCCAGCTCGAAAACGGAGCGACCCTTACCCGTCCCGGACCCCGGGACCCTGCTCGCGGACACCAGTCGCGGTGACCGCGTGGGGGAGTTCCAGGGCGTCGCCGGCCCGTACTGGTCCCTCCGACCGGTCAGTGGCGGGCGCGAGTGGGAGGTCGAACCGCGTTACGTACGGCCCGCGTTGCTCATGGAGCAGCTTCGGGCCCGTACCGCGCGGCTCAACGCCCGCAGCCGGGGGGAAGTGCTGTGAGGGCGGGCGCTGCGGGCGCGGGCGGTGCGAGAGTGCTGGACTACGTCGCGGCCGTCACGGTGACGGGCGGCGGCCGGGCCCTCCCGCTCGGCGGAGTCGCTCTGCCGAACCGCCGACTCGTCC
The DNA here is from genome assembly GCF_014649035.1 of Streptomyces sindenensis. Lineage (GTDB taxonomy): Bacteria > Actinomycetota > Actinomycetes > Streptomycetales > Streptomycetaceae > Streptomyces > Streptomyces sindenensis. The sequence goes on along the minus strand of NZ_BMSG01000001.1, from coordinate 201,878 downwards.
TCCGCTGGCTCCGGCGGCAGGCCCTGCGGCTGGCGGACGCCCACGGCCGGAATCTGCCCCCGGCCGCCCCGTGGCTCCGGGCCAGGGACGTCCGGCCGGTCGCCTTCCACGGCTCCGACGCCCCCGAAGCGCTCCGGGCGTGGGCGGGCGACCACGGCAGCCAGGACCACGCCCTGAGCGCGCTGGAATCCGGGCTCCCCGCCCTGCTCACCGTGGTCGACCCCTTCGTGGGGCTTCGCGTCACGCTCGGCGCGTGGCCCGTGGATCTGTGGGGATGGGCGGCGGCGGCCCCGGCGGACCACCCGTCCCCGCCTCGCCCCCGTACGGAAGGGGCCTGACCGCGTGCTGCAATGCACTGCCGTGACCCAAGTCCCGTACGCGGAAGCGCTGCTGGCGCTCGCGACGATGGAGGGCGGGCCCGAGCACCCACCCGATGCCGTGGAGCCGGAGGAGTTCGTCCTGTGCGAGCTCGGCGACCACGACGAGCGGGCCGAACACGCCGCGCACCTGTGGACCGCGGACACCCCGGACGACCAGGACCTGTGGCTCCTCTGGTCGGGGACCGGGGCCCACCGCGTCCACCGGCTCGACACGCTGCGTCTGTGCCCTGCCGTGCTCCGCGAGCCGGCGACCCGCACGGTGACCCCGTGCGCGTACTTCGACCACCACCCCGGGCCGCACTCCTTCTCCGTGACCGACCCGCTCGGCGACCTCATCGCCGAACACGTCCACAGCGAGGTCCGGCGACTCGTCTCCGAGGACGGCGATCCCGGCGCACCCGGCGCACCCGGCGCCTCTGACGTATCCGACGTACCTGATGTTCCCGACACCGACGCGCCCTGACGGCGACGACCGGAGGATTCCCGCCCCATGGACCAGTGCACTGCCGTAACCCTGCTGCCGCCCCCGGAGTTCGTGCTCCGCCTCGCCGCTGCCGACGGCGGCAGCCGCCCGGAAGCCGGACACCTTCTCTGCGAGCTGGCCGCCGGCCACGACGGCGACCACGCGGTGGCGTTGTGGGACAACGATGCGAACCGCACCGCCGTCTGGGCCCGCTGGAGGGGCGAGCGGGCGATCCTGGCGGAGCTGGGCTGGTGCGGTGCGGTCGGCCCCGGGGGCGAGGACGCGTGCGGGCTGTTCGCCGGTCACCCCTCCGCCCACGACTGGTCCATCGTCGATCCGACGCTGGTGGCCGTGGACGCCCTGCTCGCTCAGGAGCACCCGCATCTCGCGCCCCGCGATTGCCTGTGATGAGCAGGCATGCGGTGACGGCCCCGGCCGTGGGTCGGGGCCGTCACCGCGTTGCCGGAAGCGGGCCGACCGAGATCAGGTTCTGCCGGAGATCTGGGCGACCTTCTCATTCATCGCCTTGTCGTCGTACACCGTGATCGTCACCGTCACGTTCTCCGGCATGTTGAAGTTCAGCCTATTGACATCCCAGATGTTGGACGTTCCCGGAGCCGAGTACAGCTTTCCCGCCTTGCCGTCACCAGCGAAGTCCACTTTGTAGTACAAGGTGTCGCCGTCGTTCGCGACGTCATAGATCAGGACGATCTCGTCGTACGGGTGGAACTCGACCTTCGCTACCGCGTATCCGCTGGCGTTTCCATGGACGATCTTGGTTCCCGCGCCGCCCGCGTCGTACTTGAATTCGGTTCCGTCGATGTCGTCGCCGAAGTTGCAGGGGCAGTAGTCCGTCACCGCCGAATCACGGTCCAGGACGATCAGTTGGCCGTAGGCGTTGGCCGGTGTGGCGGTCATGGTGATGACGGTTGCCGCGGCGGACGCCATTGCGGCCAGGGACGCGATGGTTCGATTGCGCATCTTCATCCTTCGATGGGTGGGACGGTGAACTGTGCGTGCTCCGGGTGGCGTTCGAGTTCGGCTCAGGTCACCCGGGCCATCCGCGAGAAGGCCGCCGTGGTTGCCGGGCCTGCGATTCCGTCGATCGCGCCGGTGTAGCGATGCCACCGCTTGAGATAGCGCTGCAACGCCTTCACCGTGAGGGGGCCGACAATTCCGTCGACCGTGCCGCTGTAGTCCCGGGTGTCCTTGAGGAGGCGCTGCATCGCCTTCCAGCTGTTGGTGCCGAGCAGCCCGTCGATCGCTCCGTTGTAGCCGTAATGCCTCAGGTACTTACCCTGAATGCTCTTGGCGTCGGAGGTCGACAGGCCGAGGTTGTTCCACGAGAGCGGGGCGATCGCCTCCGCACTCGCCGCCGGGCTCCTCTCCGGAACCGCCGCGACGCTGGTGCCCGCGGCGGCCAGGCCGCCGGCGGCTATTCCGGCGGCTGTGACGACACTGACCAGTGCTTTCGTCATGGTGCGCATACAGACTCCTTCATTCCGTTCGGAGCCGCCCGCTGTTGAGCGACTCGGGTGAGGTAGGCCGGAACTCCTAGCGGTTCCGCCGGTGCTGTTGGTTCTGGCGGTTGCGCAGGTCCCTCGCGTGGGTCCGTCGCCCGGGCGCGAAGACGTCGGGGACCACGCCCGCACCGGCACCGGGGCGGCGGTCCCAGGCCCCGACGCGCGCGGCGACCTCCGCCAGCTTCTTGTCCCCGGGGGCGACGTCGATCTGGAAATGGGACTCCTTGGCGTGCTTCTGGTCGCCGCCCCACGCCACCACGCCGTCCAGCTCCGCCAGGATGTCCCGGAGCGTGGCGAGAGCCTGAGGGAAGACGTTGCCCTTCGCTCCCGTCGGGTGGAGGGCCAGGAAGAGGGTGATGGCCGTACCGGAGAGGTGGTTGCTCTCGTACGGCGGGCCTACCACCCGGTCCGTGGTGTGCCCGGTGACGTCCCGGGGGCCGATCGCGCGGACCTCGTAGTGGTAGCGGCGTACCAGGTGGAGCAGGACGGTGGCGACGTCCCCGCCGAGGCAGGACACGCGGGTTCCGCCCGCTCCTCCGATCCGGTGCTCCGGCGTACGCTCGACGACCGGCCAGCCGTTGGCGCTGTGTGTGCCGCTCCACCGTGCGGCCGATGAGGCGGTGGTCGCGGCCCGTCCGGCCGTCGGAGCGGCCACGGCCGACCCGGTGCCTCCGATGGCGGACCACAGGGCCGCCCCGCCGATCGCGGCGAAGCCGGTGACGACCTGGCGGCGGTGGAGAGGTGTGTGCGGTGCGGCGTTCCCGTGCTGGTTCACCGGTGGTCCGCTCCTTCTCTGTCGTGGGACATGCGCATGGTCAGCCAGCCATTCCGTGGAGGACGTCGGTGAACCCGGAGAGAAAGTCGTTGAGTTGGGCTGCGGGCAGCGACTCGGGCAGTAGTGCTCCCAAGCCCCCGGTCCTCTTGATGAGCAAGGTTCGTCCGGCCGCGATGACGGGGCTGTTCGTCGTGAGCATGGCCCGGGCCAGTGCCTCGGTGTTCGCCTTGCTCCCGAAGCGGTGGCTGCGGTAGTCGCGGAACCGCCCGTTGTTCCCCCCGCTGCCGTAGTGGTGCTGCACCGCGTCGGCGATGTTGGCGCCCTCTCTGACGCGTTGGGCGATCAGATAGCCGTCCGCGTCCTCCAGGAGGTCCGAGTAGCCGAAGGTCGACGGGATTCCGGTCTTCGCCAGCCGCTCCACGCAGTACTGATAGCCGGAGGCGTAACTCTCGCGGTCGTGCTGCCACTCCGCGTAGAAGGTGATGAGGTCGCCGCCCCAGCCCGCGACGTCCCCGTGGTTGACCTGCTGCGCGTCAACGGGCTTCGGGTAGCGGAAATGACCGTTGCAGGTGGCCATGAGGTGTTCGACGCCCATCTCCTGGCCCGTGGAGCTGTCGACGAAATTGTGCTTGAAGGCGGGTGCGCCGTGCGTGCCGTAGACCATCTGGATGAAGTCCTTGTCAGTCCCGCCGATGAGACCTGTCCACAGGGCGTCGTCGTACGACTTGTGGCGGAGGTACTCCATGACGAGCTGATTCGGGTTCCCCTTCCCGTAGCGGAGCGCGTACCCGTAGATCGTTGCGACGTACGTGATGAAGTCCTGGGACGGGGAGACGGTGCTGTTGACGCGGTTCTGGCCTTCGTCCGTATGCGGGCGGTGGGCGTTGTTGTCCAGGTCGAAGGAGTCCGAGCCGTTGGGGAAGCGGAACTCCTTGATCTGGTTGAAGGCCCAGTTGGCCGGCAGGGGGAACCCGAGATTCCCGGAGAAGCCCCACGACATACCGGAGACGAACGACCAGCGCGCATACGTGGCGTCGGTGATCCGCGCGCACACGTTGCGGGACCCGTAGACGCCGTGCACGTACCGCTTGCCCTTGGAAGCCAGCCCGGCGGCGACTCCCTGGAAGTAGGGGATGATGTGGGACGTGATCTCCGGGTCGGTGGCGTCGTAGTCGACCGCGAAATAGATGACCGTGCCTCGATTGAACCCGTAGCCGACCGCGCGCTCATGTGCTTCCCGCGCGTGCCGGTAGCCGGTGCTGTGGCTGAAGTCCCCGAGTTGCCGTGCGTTGTCCTGGTAGATCGGGAAGACGCGGAGACCGTTGCCGAAGATGTTGTCGAGCTCGCCCGGCTGGATCTCCTTGTCCAGGGTGCTGCCGGGCGGGTCGTAGATGTAGCGCCCGACGTACGTGTACCCTTCCGCGGCCAGGGCCCGTGCCCGGGAGGCGGTGATGGTGAAGCGGGTGTCGCAGGCGTCGACGTCGCGCTCCGGATCCCCCGTGGAGACCAGCAGTTGGGCCCAGGTGGGGTAGTCGGCCCGCCCGTTCACACCCAGGATCGAGAAGCCTTGGAACGCCTTGACGAACTCGGCGAGGGCGGCGTCGTAGGTGTCCTTGAACTCGGTGCGATAGGTCTCGCCCTCGTGGAGAACAGGCTGGTTGAAGACGCATGCCGCGGAAAAGAGCCTCACGAGGGTGCCGGTGTCGCCCTGCGCCAGGGTGTTGGCCCTCAGCCCAGCCTGGGTGCCCGCGCCGAAGTTCCCGTTGGCCTGGTCCTCGGGGATGCCGATCTCGTACTGGATCGCCTTCATGAGTGCCGTCTGCACATCACGGGAGTAGTGGCCGTCGCACGGTCCGATGAAGAAGGTGGACTTGTTGAGGTAGGTCCGGTTGAGCCACTGCTGGATCGTGCGGATCGCATCGGTGCCGCCGGCGAGGACGACGTACGCGTCCATCGTGAGCAGCGCCTTGAACACCTTCGGGGTGACCCTGCCCTCGTAGTCCGGCGCGCCCATGTCCAGGGTGATGTTGATGACGGCTTCCTTCGTGGCGGCACCGAAGACGCCGTCGCCGTCGCCTCCCCAGTAGCCCTTGCAGAACAGGGCGTACTGGACGAGGTTGTTCATATTCGCGTTCGCGTGCCCCTGCTTGATCGTGCCGTAGGAGGTCAGCCGCGCAAGGGTGGTGGGGCCGAACGCCGCGGCGAGAGGGCTGATGCCCAGCTCGTGCTGGAGGCCCATGGTCAGGGAGTACATGGTGCCCCAACCCGTCTGCCCGTCCTCGGCGCAGCGCTGGTAGCCGGGCACGCCCCCGTACGTGCGGTTGACCCACTTCTGCGCTTCCAGGACTTTGGCATCCGCCACAACTGTCTCCGTCTGTCTGTGAAGGCCCGCCGGATACGTGCCGGGCCGGCTCGACAGATGCTCGTGCCGGGACGAGAGTGCCCGCTAGAGCGGTGGGACCGGTTGGGACATGATGGGAAGCGGGACACGTCAACAGAGCCTGGACCAGGGGACACAGCGTGGGAGGACGAGCGATGGCGGGACAGGCCGGGAGACCCGGGGCCGGGAAGCCGTCCCGGGAAGCCGGACTTCTGACTGAACAACTCCGGTTGCTGCGTCGGCGCAGCGGAATGACCCTCGCCACGCTCGCCAACCGGACGAGCTACAGCAAGTCGTCGTGGGGGCGCTACCTCAGCGGAAAGGCACTGCCGCCCCGGCAGGCGGTGCGGGAATTCGCCCAGGCGGTCCAGATGAAACCCGACCGTCTGCTCCTTCTGCTGGAGATCGCCGAGCGCGGCCGGTCGCAGCCGGACGGAACGACCCCGGGGGACGCCGTCGCCGAGGTGTCGCCCACGGCCGGCCAGGATCCCGATGCCGGTACGGATACCGCCGAGACCGGTCCCGAGACCGATCCGGTGGCGGGAGAGGAGGCGTCCCCGGCCCCGGAGACGGAGTCGCCCGCGCCTCACGCCCCCGCCGCCGCACGCCGGAGGCCCCGGCGCTGGGGCCTCATCGTCGGGGCAGCCACCGGAGCCGGGATGGCCGCCGGACTGCTCGCGGGCATGCTCGTCGGTGCCCCGGAGAGCCAGGGGGAGCCGACGTCCAGAGGCAGTTCCGCGAAGTGCACCGGGTTCGAATGCCGGAACAAGGACGCCCAGGGCATGGAGTGCCATATCGGGGTGTGGACCGCCGCGGCGGAGAAGGTCGACGGAATCCACCTCGAACTGCGCTACAGCCCTCGCTGCGGAGCCGCGTGGGCCAGGATCACCGAGGGCCGGGTCGGGGACACGGCACGGGTCGAGGGGCAGCACAACCACTCGGCCGCCCGCGCGATCACCTACGACCGGGACACCTACTCACCGATGGTCGAAGCCCCCTACCCCGCGGCCGCCCGGGCCTGCGTGGTCATCAAGGACGGGGGCAAGGAGGTCTGCACCGCCCACGGCGGTGCTTCGCCGCTGCCCGCAGCGGTCACCGACGAGCGGAAGCCGTAGGGAGCCGCCTTCTGCCCGGGGCCGGCAGAAGGCGGGTGGGTGGAGCTTCGGTCCATCGTCGATCCGACGCTGGTGGCCGTGGACGCCCTGCTCGCTCAGGAGCACCCCCATCTCGCGCCCCGTGGCGGCGTGTGATTCCCGGTCGCGGTGGCCCGGTGTCGGGATGATGGCACGCATGCCAGAACACCCCGAAAGTGGTACAAGCGACAAGAGCGGCAGGTCCGATCCATCCGGCCGGTCGCGGTGGCGGCTCCTCCCGATGACCGCACGCGACCCCGAGGAGGGCGGCCGGGCCGCCTCTCCGCTGGAGCTCCTGTTCGGCCTGACCTTCGTCGTCGCGGTCGGTACGGCCTCGTCACAGTTCGCCGAGCTCCTGGCCGAGGGGCACCTGGCGCACGCGGTCACCGCGTTCGTCATGGCGATGTTCGCGATCAGTGTCGCCTGGATCAGCTTCAGCTGGTTCGCCTCGGCCTTCGCCACCGACGACTGGCTCTACCGGGTCCTGACGATGCTCCAGATGATCGGGGTCGTCGTCTTCTCGCTCGGTCTCCCGGCGATGTTCCACTCCGTCGACGAGCGGCCACCTCGAACTGCGGGCGATGGTCGCGGGGTACGTCGTGATGCGGATCGCGATGGTGTGCCAGTGGGCGCGCGCCGCCCGGGAGGCCCCCGAGTTCCGGGGCGTGTGTCTGGCCAACATCCGCTGGACGGTGATCGCCCAGGTCGGGTGGGTCGTCCTGGCCTTCGTCGGACTGCCCGCCTACGTCGTGTTCGCGGCGTTCGTCGTCCTCGGCGTACTGGAACTGGCCCTGCCCGTCTTCGCCCAGGGCGCTGCGGGCGGCACGCCGTGGCACCCGCATCACATGGCCGAGCGGTACGGCCTGTTCGCGATCATCGTGCTCGGGGAGAGCGTGGTCGGCACGGTCGCCTCGTCGGGCGAACTGCTCGGCGGGGCCGACGGCACGGCCTGGACCGGGAACGCGATCGCCGTCGTGGTCGCCGGAGTGGGCCTGACCTTCGGCATGTGGTGGGTCTACTTCACGACCCCGTTCGGCAAGGTCCTGGAGCGCCGCCGCAACCTCGGCTACCTCTTCGGCTACGGCCACATCCCGCTGTTCATCGGCGTGGCCGGAGCCGGGGCCGGGCTGCACGTGGCGGGCCTCTACCTGGAACACCACACGGAGATCCCCAAGACGACGGTCGTCCTCACTCTGGCCCTCCCGGTGGCCCTCTATCTCCTGGTGGTCTACCTGCTGCACACCCTGCTGCTCTCGGCCGCCGACCGCTTCCACCTGCTCCTGATCGCTCTGACCCTGGCGGTCCTGCTGGCCGGGTGCCTGCTGGCCGTGACGGGAGCGCCGCCGGCGGTCTGCCTGATCGTCGTGATGCTCGCGCCCTTCGTGACCGTGATCGGCTACCAGACGCTCGGGCGCGAGCATCAGCGGCGCATGCTGGAGGGGATCGGGGCGGGGTAGAGCCCGCTCAGCCGTCCGACGGCCCGCCCGTCGGACCGCTCAGCAGCAGGGTGATGCCGCACAGACCGCCCAGCAGCCAGGGGGCCGGCAGCCACGTTCCCCAGCCGAGGGCGAGCAGCGCGGCGAAGACGCCCACGGAGGCCGTGACTCCTGCGGCCGCCGTGCGCCACAGGACGCTGCCCGCGCCCCACTGGCGGCGCAGGAAACCGGACCGCCGCCAGGCGCTCCACAGGACGGCGCCGACGATCACGGCTTCCACCAGGACGAACCAGCCGCTGACCGGCGGCGACCTGAAGCCTTCCGCCTCTCCGCGCCACAGGTCCAGGAGTCCGGAGACCAGGACGATCGGACCGATCAGGGCGAAGATCCCCGCCACCAGGCGGAGGAAGCCGACGCCCACGACGGGCGCTCCGGGTCCCCTGAACGGTGTGGCGGCGTGGGTGAACGCGTGGAAGCGGTGTGCGGCTCCCCGGACGTCCGTCGCGAGGACCCAGCCCAGCGTTGTCGCGAACGCTCCCCAGACCAGTGAATACACCGTGCCACCCACCCCCGGACTCGGTCCGGCAGGCGTTCTGCCGGATGCGCCGCCAGGGTAGGGAGGCGCCACCCGCTCCCGGCATTCCCGCTTCCTGCAGTGTGCGGGGCCGCTGGTTGCCGGGCCCGCAACCGCGCTGCCCGCTCCCGGTGCTGAGTGCAGAGCCCTCGCCGAGGGCCGCACGCCCACCACAAGAGACGGGCCGCGCCGCCACCGCGGACCGAGAACGACTCCGGCAGCGGCCGCACCCGGCTCCCGAAAACCCCTGTGCGGGAAGGGCGTTGCGGCAGGCCCGGCCGCAGCTCCCGGGCGAGAGCCGCGACGATCACCCTCCGGTCGAGCGCGGCCCGTGCTCGTGCGGGCGGCTCGGGAGCCGGCGGTCGTCAGGTTCCGCCGGCGCCCGAGCCGGAGGGAGAGCCGTCAGGTGGCTCCCCGTGTGAGGGGCGTCCCCCGAGGGGCGGGAGACGCCGGGTCGTGGCGTCCCCCGGGGTTCGGGAGGCGCCGCGATTACGCTGCGGCGCGCGGAAGTTCGCGCGTGCGGCCCAGCGAACCCAGCCACTTCGCCGACTCGCGCGGGGTGCGCTCGAAGGTCTCCCAGTCGATCGCGATCAGACCGAACGTGGCCTTGTAGGTGCCCCACTCGTAGTTGTCCAGCGCGCTCCACGCCAGGTAGCCCCGGATGTCGAGGCCGTCCTCCAGCGCCGAGGCGACCTCGTTCAGAGCGCCCGTGTAGTAGTCGACCCGGCGGCTGTCGTCGGCGGTCGCGATGCCGTTCTCCGTGACGATCAGCGGGACGTCCCCGACGACCTCGGCCGTGTGGCGCAGCGCCTCACCGACCGCGCCCGGGTAGTACTCCCAGGTCGTCAGCGTCCGCTCGACGTCGTCGGCCGCCGGAATCGGTCCGTCGGGGCCGATCCGCGTACGGGTGTAGGACTGCACGCCGATCCAGTCGTCGCCGCGGGCCGCCTCGATGAAGACGTCCTCGCGCGGGTGGCGGTAGGCGGCGGTGACGTCCTCCGCGCCGGGGAGGGCCTGGTAGACCTGGTTGGCGATGGTCCAGCCGACCTGGATGCCCGCGTCCAGGGCCCGGACCTCCTTCACCGCCGCGTGGTGGGCGGCGATGACGGCCGCGGTCGTCTCGTCGTCGGGGGTGGGCAGGCCGGCGGGCGGGAAGCTGTCGTCCCCGCGCTTGGCCTGGCCCGCCATCACCGCGATCATGTTCGGCTCGTTGATCGTGCAGACGTGGGAGACCCCCTCGGAGATCACCGGGGCGCAGGCCGCCACGTACCGGGCGAACAGCTCCACCGCCCCCTCGGCCGTCCAGCCGCCGCGCGCCTCGAACCACTGCGGCACCGTGAAGTGGTGCAGGGTCACCATCGGGCGCAGGCCGCGCTCGATCGCCCCCTCCACCATCCGCCGGTAGTGGGCGAGCTGGGCGCGCGAGAAGCGGCCCTCGACCGGCTCGATCCGGGCCCACTCGATGGAGAACCGGTAGTCGGTGAAGCCGAGGGAGGCCAGCAGGTCCATGTCCTCGGGCCAGCGGTGGTAGCTGTCGCAGGCGTCCAGGCTGGGTGCCGCGATGTGGGTGCCGGCGGCGTGCTCCTTGACCCACCAGTCGCAGTCGGTGTTGTTGCCCTCGATCTGGTGGGCGGCCGTGGAAGCGCCCCAGAGGAAGCCCTCGGGGAACGGTACGGAGGCCGGCGTCGGCTGGTTCGGGGCAGGGGTGTTCGTCATCGCGACATGTCTTTCTGGTGGTGGTGTGGGGTGTGGCCGCGCGGGCGTTCAGGGGTGGAGCGCGGCCTCTCGTACGGGAAGTGCTCCGGCTGTACGGGATGTGCTCCGGCGCACGTGGGGTGCTTCGGCGCACGTGGAGTGCTGTGGCGGGGGCGCTACTTCATGCCCGCCGTGGCGATGCCCTGGGTGAAGTGCCGTTGCAGCGCGATGAAGACGACCAGCACCGGCAGCACGATCAGGAAGGCCCCGGCCATCAGCATCCCGTTGGAGCCGCCCGCCTTGTTGGGGTCGGTGGCGAAGGTCGCCAGGGCCACGGGGAGGGTGTACTTGTCGGGGTCGTTGGTCGCGATCAGCGGCCAGACGAAGTTGTTCCAGGAACCCAGGAACGTGAAGATCGACAGGGTCGCCAGGGCGGGCTTCACCAGCGGCATCACGATCCGCCAGAAGATGTACCACTCGCTCGCGCCGTCCATCCGGGCCGCCTCCAGCAGCTCGTCCGGGATCGACTGCATGAACTGGCGCATCAGGAAGACCCCGAAGGCCCCGGCGGCGAACGGCAGCACCAGACCCGCGTAACTGTCGATCAGTCGCAACTTGCTCATCAGCACGAACAGCGGCAGCAGCATCAGATTGCCGGGCACCATGAGCGCGCCGAGCACCAGGCCGAAGATCTTGTTGCGGCCGACGAAGTTCAGCTTCGCCAGGGCGTAGCCGAGCATCGAGCAGAAGACCAGGTTGGAGACGGTCACCAGGACCGCCACGATCACCGAGTTCATGAAGTACAGCGGCAGGTCCAGCTTGTCGAGCAGCTGCCGGAAGTTGGTCAGCGTCCACTCGGTGGGGATCCACACCGGCGGGCTGGCCGACAGCTCGCTCTGGGTCTTGAAGGCGGAGATCCCCATCCAGAGGAAGGGCGCCGACATGACCAGCAGGCCGAGCGAGAGCAGGACGTGGACCAGGGGCCGGGTGATGCTCCGGGTGCCGGGGGACCGCTTGTCCAGCGCCTCGGCCGGGGCGTTGGGGCTGCTGGTGGCGCTCATTTCGTGTTGTCCTTCAGCAGTCGGAGCTGGAGCACCGTGATGCCCATGATCACCACGAACAGGACGTACGCCATCGCGCTCGCGTAGCCCATGTGGAAGAAGTTGAACCCTTCGCGGTACATGTTCAGCGAGACCGTGAGGGTCGAGTCGGACGGTCCGCCCTGGGTCATCACGAACGGCTCCTCGAACACGTTGAGGTAGCCGATCGTCGTGATCACCGTGGCGTAGAGGACCGTCGGGCGCAGCAGCGGGATCGTGATGGACCGGAACTCGTGCCAGACGCTCGCACCGTCCAGCTTCGCCGCCTCCCGCACCTCCGTGGGTATCGCCTGGAGGCCCGCGATGAACAGCACCATCACCGTGCCGACGTTCCGCCAGACGGCCATGACGATCAGCGACGGCATCGCCAGCGTCTCGGAGCCGAGGAAGTCCGGTGCGGTCCAGCCCACTTCGGAGAAGAGGCCCGCGATCAGCCCGTCGCTCGGGTCGAGCACGAACCGCCAGACCACGGCCACCGCGACGATCGTGGTGACCACGGGGGCGTAGAAGCCGACCCGGAAGAAGGTCCGCGCCCGGTCGATCCCGTTGTTCAGCAGGACGGCGACGACCAGTCCGAGCCCGATCGTCAGCGGTACGCCCACGATCACGAAGTAACCCGTGTTGAAAAGGGACTTGAGGAACTTCTCGTCACCGAAGAGCTCGACGTAGTTGTCGAGTCCGATGAACTCCGCCTCCCACGGGCGCGTCACATTGCGCAGCCCGAAGTCGGTGAAGCTCATCGCCAGCGTGGCGAGGATGGGGAACGCCATGAAGACGGCGAACAGGACGAGGAACGGAGTGGAGAACAGCCAGCCCGCCGCGTTCTGCATGCCCAGCGTCCGCTTGCGGCGGCCGCCGCCCGGGGCGGGGGCGGGGGACGGGCCCGCCGCCCCCGCCTTCGCGGGCCCTGCGGCCTTCTCGGTCGTGGTGGTCGAGGTGCCCATGGCTACTGCTTCACGAGGTCTTCGATCTCGGACTGCGCCGTCTTCAGCGCGTCCTCGGCGGAAGCCTTGCCCTGCGTCACCTTGGCGATGGCCTGGTCCACCTTGTCGGTGATCTCGGTCCAGTTGGCCAGGGAGGGCGAGGACTTGGCGGTGTCCATCTGCTTCTTGAAGATCTGGAGGTCGGCGTCGTCGGCGAGCACGCCGGACTCCCATGCGGAGGTGTTGGCGGGCAGGTCCTTCGTCCGCTCGTACCAGTCGGCCTGCCCCTTCGTGTCGGTCAGGTACTGGATGAACTCGGTGGCCGCCGCCTTGTGTTCGCTGTCCTTCGAGACGACGAGCGAGGAGCCGCCGGCCATGGAGGTGGAGGAGGCGTCGGCCGGGACGTTCGCGATGGCCCACTTGCCCTTGATCTGCGGCTGGCCCTCGTTGAGCAGCGTCACGTGCCAGGGGCCGCCGAAGAACATCGGGACCCGGCCGTTGCCGAAGTCCTTCACCACGTCGTAGCCGGGCTGGACGGACTTGTTGGAGAGCCCCTTGTCGAAGTAACTGCCGTATTCCTTGAGCGCCTTGACCGCCTGCGGGCTGTCGATGACCGCCTCGCCCCGGTCGTTGACGATCTCGCCGCCCGCCGAGTACAGGAAGGAGTAGAAGTTCTGCACGGTGTCCATGCCGCTGGGCTGGATGGAGAGCCCCCACTTCGTACCGGCCTTCTTCTGGTACGCGCCCGCCAGGTCCTGGAGCTCCTTCCAGTTCGCCGGGGCCCTGGTCACGCCCGCCTTCTCGGCCAGGTCCGTGCGGTAGTAGAGGACGCGGGTGTCGACGTACCACGGCACTCCGTACGCAGTGCCGTCCACCTCGCCCTGCTCCCAGCCCGCCGGGAAGAAGTCCTTCTTGTCGAAGACCTCGGTGTCCACCGGCTCCAGCACGCCCAGCTCGGCGAACTCGCCCAGGTAACTGCCGCCCATCTGCGCCACGTCGGGCAGTGTGCCCGCCGCCGCGGCCGAGACGAGCTTCTGGTGGGCGACGTCCCAGCCGATCGGGGTCACCTTCACGGTGATGTTCGGGTGGGCCTTCTCGTAGACCTCGGCCACGTCCGCGAGCTTCTCGCCCTCAGCACCCATGGCCCACACGGTGAGCGTCTGCTTCTCGCCGGCCGCGACGTCGCCGCCGGAGGAGCCGCAGGCGGAGAGGGTCACGGCGAGGGCGAGCGCTATGCCGGCGGGAGCGGTTCTGGCGATGCGGGACATGGGAGGGCTCCTCCTTGAGCATTCCGGATGCTGCGCTGTGCGCTATGTATGCGCTGCCTGTAAGCGCATACATCACTCTGCGCCAGCCGCTCGCGAATCCGCAAGAGGGTGCTGGGTCACACTCGTGCAACGTGCCCGGCATCCCGGCGTCCTGTCGCCCGGCATCCTGGCGCCTTGGCGTCCGGCCTCTCGGCGCCCTGTTGTTGAACCGTAAACGTGCTGTTTGTGGAACAACAGGCGATGTGACCGGTTCGTCGCTCCGGGCCTGCGGCCCTGCGGCCTGCGCCTGCGTGGTCGGCGTCTACTCTCGCGGCATGGCCTCACCCGTCGCGTTCTCCCACGACTTCCCGTTCGACCCGGCCTACGGGTACGACGCGCCGGACGCGCTGCTGGAGATCCCCGCCCCGCCCGCCCCCGACGACTTCGACGCGTTCTGGCGCGGCCGGTACGCGCGAGCCCGTGCGGTGGAGCCGCGACCGGTCCTCGGTCCGGTGGAGGAGGAGCGCGACGGCGTCCGCGTGCACGGCGTCGCCTTCACCTCCGTGGGCGGCGTCCGGCTCGGCGGCTGGCTCGCCCTTCCCGCCGAGGGCCCTGTGCGGTACGGATTCGTCGTCGGGCACGGGTACGGCGGCCGCCGGGACGCCGGCCGGGACCTGCCGGCGCCGCTGCCCGGGGCCGCGACAATCCTGCCGTGCGTACGGGGCATGGGGGAGCGGAGCCGGGTCGACCCCATCCCGGACGTGGCCGACGCGCATGTCCTGCACGGCATCGGCTCCCGCGACTCGTACGTCATCGGGGACTGCGTGGCCGACCTGTGGTGCGCGGCCTCCGCGCTCGCGGCGCTGGTGCCGGAGCTGGCCTCGGCGGGCCTGCCGGGCGGGCCCCGCCTCGGCTATGTCGGCGAGAGCTTCGGCGGCGGACTCGGGGCCCTCGCGCTGCCCTGGGACGACCGCTTCGGCGCGGCCCAGCTCACCGTGCCCACCTTCGGCAACCACCCGCTGCGGCTGACCCTGCCCTGCGCGGGCAGCGGCGAGGCGGTCCGGGCGCACCACCGCGAGCACCCCGAAGTCACGGACGTTCTGCGCTACTTCGACGCGGCGACGGCGGCGACCCGGCTGACGCTGCCCACGCTGGTCGCGGCCGCGCTGTTCGACCCGTCGGTGCCGCCGCCGGGGCAGTTCGCCGTACACAACGCGCTGGCCGGTGAGCGCGAGCTCCAGGTGCTGACGGCGGGGCACTTCGCGTACCGGGGGATGGCGGCCGAGGCGGCGGAGCTGGACGCGCGGCGGACGCGGTTCTTCGGGGAGCGGCTGGCCCCGGTCGCCTGAGGGGCCGGGGCCGGGACACGGTGCCTGCGGGGCCGGGGGCTGGGGCGTGGTGCCTGAGGGCCGGGGGCTGGGACACGCTGCCTGCGGGGCCGGGGCCCGGGACAGGGTCGCCTGAGGGGTCCGGCCGCCGCCCCGGCCCGGGTTCAGGCGTCCGGTGCGCCGGGCTCGCTCCGGGGGCCGCGCCAGTCCAGACACAGGACGGTGGCGTCGTCCTTGGGCGGGCGGCCGCCGTAGGCCTCGGCGACCGCGGTGACGATCGTGCGGACGACCTCGCGCGGGTGCTCGGCGGCGGTCCGCAGCAGCGTCTCGGGCAGGTCGACCGACGCCGACTCACGCTCCTGCACGCCGTCGGTGTACAGCAGGAGACGGTCACCGGGGCGCAGGTCCAGGTCCTGGATCTCGTACGGCCCCTGAGGCGGAAAGCCGAAGGGCATGTCGACCCGCGGGGCGATCACCTCGACCGAGCCGTCGCGCAGCCGGAGCGGCGCGGGGTGGCCGGCGTTGACGAACTGGGCACGGCCCCCGTCCAGGGCGATGCGCAGCAACTGCCCCGTGGCGAAGGTGGCGTTTCCGTGGTCAAGCAGTGCCTGATGCATCTGGCGGGCCTGTTCGGCGAGTTCCGCCCCGGAGCGACGGGCGCCGCGCGAGGCGTTCACCACGAGGGTGGCGATCAGCGAAGCGTTGACGTCGTGCCCCATGGCGTCGGTGACCGACAGGTGAAGGTCGCTGTGGTCGAGGCTGTAGTCGTAGGTGTCCCCGGCGATGTCGGAGGCCGGAACCAGCGCTCCGGCGAGGGCGAACTCGGCCGCGTCGCAGGACGGCGCGGAGGGCAGGAGCTGGCGCTGGATCTCCGCCGCCAGGCTGACCGGCGTGGTGCGGTTGCCCCAGTGGTAGAGGTCGGTGAAGCGGCGGTCGGTGACGATGATGTACGCGAGCGCGTGCGCGGCGTCCTCGACCTGAGCCAGCACCTCCTCGGTGACGGCGTCGAGGAACAGTTCCAGTACGCCGATGGCGTCACCGCGGTTGGTCACCGGGGCGAGGACCCGCTGGCCCTGCCCGTCCTCTTCCACCTGCACCAGCTTCTGGGAACGCAGCACCTTGTCGTAGATGCCGCTGCCCGCCAGCGGAACCCTCTCGGTCCGGCCCTCGCGGGAGGCGCCGTCCATGTCGTTGACCCGCAGCAGACGGCTGCCGACCAGGTCCACGAAAAGGAACGACACGTACCGCGCGCCGAACCGGGCGCGCAGATCACGCGCCACCACATCGAGCGAATGCACCGGCGCGGAATCCCGCGCGGCCGTCAGCACCGCGCCCAGTCCCGTTCTGTCGCTCACCACAGCCTCCTCGGGTAGGAGGTGCTTGTGCCCTCCCAGACCCGAATCAGCACCCGGGGTGAGATACGCGGCTTATATGTGCGGACAAAAGCACCCGGAACGCCCGGGTCAGCCGCAGCCGCAGCTCGCCCGGCGGGTCACCGAGACGGGCAGTTCCAGGGAGACGGGGGCGCGGCCCGGGTCGGCCAGGCGCTGGACCAGGAGCTCCACCGCCTCCTCGCCCAGCCGGCGGATCGGCTGACGGACGGTCGTCAGGGGCGGGCGCACGATCCGGCTCAGCGGGATGCCGTCGAACCCGGTCACGGCGATGTCCTCCGGCACCCGCACTCCGCGCCGCTCCAGCGCCTGGAGCGCCCCGACCGCCATCTGGTCGTTGGCGAACAGCATCGCCTCCGGCCGCTCCACCCCCGTACCCTCCGACCGGTCCAGCAGGGCGTCCGCCGCCAGCGCGCCCTCGGCCTGCGTCATCATCCCGGCGCACACCTCCGGCCGGGTGGGCACCGGAAGGCCCGCGTCCCGGCACGCCTCCCGGAAGCCCCGGAACCGGGCCTGGGCGTCCGGCGACTCCTCCTCGGCTCCGACGAACGCCAGGCGGCGCAGCCCGTGGTCCTCGATCAGATGGCGGGTCAGCTCGCGCTCGCCTTCGGTGTTGGCCACCACGATGTGGTCCAGGTGGTCGATCTCGCGGGGCCCGGCGAGCATCACCACCGGCAGTCGGCGCGATATCACCTCCAGGTCCGCCGTCGGCACGGTCCGCGCCAGGACGGCGAAGCCGTCGACCCGCCCGGCGACCTTCGCCACCAGGCTCTCGGGGCCGCCGTCCAGCGAGGCCGCGATCAGCAGGGCGTAGCCGTGCCGCCGGGCCGCCCGCTCCATGCCCCGGATGATCTGGTCGGAGTAGAGCATCACGGCCTGGTCGTCGTCCGCCTCGCTCGCCGCCGCCGCGGACTCGGCGTCCGGGTCCGCGTAGTCGGGGAAGCACAGCCCGAGCACGCCCGTCGTCCGGCTGGCCAGCCCCCGGGCGCTGCCGCTCGGTACGTACCCCAGCTCGCGGGCCGCCTCCATGACCTTCTCGCGGGTCTGGGCGCGTACGGAATCGGGGTTCCGGTAGACCCGGGAGACCGTGGCAATGGAGACGCCCGCCCGCTCGGCGACGTCGTACACCGTGGGGGCGCTCACTGGACCCACCGTCCGTCCGCTTCTTCTTCCGCGGCCCCGCGTCCGGCGGTGCGGGTGCGGCTGCTGGTTCCGGCCCGGCGGGCTGCCCGCCGGACGATGCGATCACGAGACTCGTGAAAGCGCATTCACCCTAGGTCCTGGGCCGCGCGAGGGGCAAGGTCGGCCGGGTCACGCCGACTGCCCCGCCGGTGCCGCCCGAACTGCCCCTCCGGTGCCGGACGGGGCGTGCGGGCCGTGCGGTACCGGAGGGGCGGCCCGGACGGCCGTTGCGGGCGGGACGTTCCTCCGGGCGGGTGAGCTTGTGCCTCCCGGCCGTCGTGTCTGCGCCCCCTCGCGCGAGGGGGCGATTTCAGTGGACGGAAGGAATCAGTGTGATCAACTGCAAATGCCACCACATACGCACTATCCGGTCCATTCCGGTACGGGGTGGTCCGGGCCGGCCCCGGAGGTATCAGCCATGTCCCACGTCGGCGTCCCGCGCGGGACGGTTCGAAAGCGCCGATCGCTCGCGCTCCTCACGGCGGGGGTGCTCACGATCCCCGTGCTGGCGGGGTGCAGCTCCGGCGGCGAGGAGACCTCCCGGGGGGTACCCCAGGACATCGCGCCCGCCGCCCGCGAGACGGTCGCCGACGGGTCCACGGTGAACTGGGCGGTCGACGCCCTGCCCGCCACCTTCAACGCCTTCCAGGCGGACGCGGACAGCGCCACCACCCGGATCACCGGAGCCCTGCTCCCGACCCTCTTCCCGATGGACCGGACGGGGCGGCCGAAGCTCAACCCGGACTACCTGGAGTCCGCGAAGGTCATCGAGCGCGAGCCCAGGCAGGTCGTGCTCTACAAGCTCAACCAGCAGGCGGTGTGGAGCGACGGCCGGGAGATCGGGGCCCCCGACTTCGTCGCCCAGTGGCGGGCGCTCCGGGGCAAGGACTCCGCGTTCTGGACCGCCCGCAACGCCGGGTACGAGCGCATCGAGAAGATCGAGCGGGGCGCGGACGACCTCCAGGTGCGGGTCACGTTCTCCAAGCCGTACGCCGACTGGCGCGCGCTGTTCTCGCCGCTCTACCCGAAGGAGATCACCGGGTCGCCGGACGCCTTCAACGACGGCGCGCGCACCACCCTGAAGAACACCGCCGGGCCCTTCGTCCTGCGCGGCGTGAGCAAGTCCAAAGGCACCGTCACGCTGGCCCGCAACCCGCGCTGGTGGGGCGACAGGGCCAAGCTGGACACCCTCGTCTTCCGCGAGGTCGCCGCGAAGGACCGTACCCAGGCACTCGCCGACGGCACGGTGGACGTCGCCGACATCGACGCGGCCACCGCCGACCGGATCGCGCTCGCCCGCCGCGACCGGGGCAACAACGGCCAGCCCCTCAACCACGGCCCGGGCTCCGACATCACGCCCGCCCAGGCCCTGCGCTCCTGGGCGCAGGCGCACGGCTCCGACGAGGACGTGGCGGAGATCGCGCAGGCCGCCCGGGAGAAGAACCGCAAGGCCGTCGTGGCGTACGCCGCGGAACAGAAGGCCCTGCGCGACTTCGTCGTCCGCAAGTCCCTGGAGCCCGCCTACACCCAGCTCGCGCTGAACGGCGAGTCCGGCCCGCTCGCCGACGACCGGGTCCGCCGGGCCGTGGCCCGCGCCCTGGACCGCGAGGAGCTGGCCCGGACCGTGCTGGGGCCGCTGGGCCTCCCGGCGAAGCCCCTCGGCAGCCACCTCGCTCTCGCCGGGCAGCCCGGCTACCAGGACGGCAGCGGGGCGCTCGGCGAGCAGAACACCAAGGAGGCCCAGGCCCTGCTGGCGGACGCCGGCTGGACCCGGGGCGGCGCTGCCGAGCCGCCCAAGGACACCAAGGCGGGCAGCGAGGCGGAGAAGAAGGACAGCAAGGACAACAAGGAGGACAAGGGGGACGAGGAGGACAAGGACAACAGCACCAAGAAGGACGCGGAGGACGGCACGAAGAAGGGCAGCGACAAGGAAGCCGACAAGGGAACGGACAAGGAAACCGACAAGGAAACCGACAAGGGCAGCACCGACAAGGAAGCCGCCGCCGAGCGAGACAAGGCCGACCAGGCATCCGCCGACCGCGACTCGGAGGACAGCGCCGCCTCCCGCGACGAGGGCCTCTACATCGTCGGCGACGACAACAAGCCCGGCGCCCCCGCTCCCGCCACCGTGGGCAGTGCCTCCGCCGTCCACGTCCTGGCCCCCGCACGGACCGCCGGCGCCCAGGGCACCGCCCTGCTCCGTCAGGCCGGTGTCCTCGGTGAGGACGGGACCGTCGCCGCCCCGGAGAAGAAGCCCGGGGGAGCCGCCGGGGCGTACGCCCCCGTCGGCACCGCCGCCCCGGCGCCCGCCGCGGCCAAGGGGCAGCTCGGCAAGGACGGCAAGACGCTGACCCTGCGGTTCGTGCTCCCCTCCGGACCCGGCTCCCAGTCGCTGCGCAGCGTCGGCGACAAGATCGCCGTGATGCTGGAGAAGATCGGCATCGGCACGGAGATCACCAAGGTCCCCGACGAGAGCTACTTCAAGGACCACATCGCCTCCGGCGCGTACGATCTGGCGCTCTACTCCTGGCCCGCCACCGCCTACCCGGCCACCGACGGACGCCCGATCTACGCCAAGCCGGAGCCCGCCACCGACGGATCGCTCCTCGTGGAGCAGAACTACACCCGGGTCGGCACCGACCACATCGACCAGCTCTTCGACAAGGCCGCCGCCGAGCTGGACGAGAAGGCCGCCCGGGAGCTGATGAAGCAGGCGGACGCCCGGATCTGGGCCGCCGCCGGATCGATCCCGCTCTTCCAGCGACCCCAGCTCGTCGCGGTCGACAAGAAGCTCGCCAACGTCGGGGCGTTCGGCTTCGCCGCCCCCCGGTACCAGGACATCGGGTTCAAGAACCGGCAAGCAGCAGGTTCCCCCGCAGACCGCAAGAAGTAGCGGGTTACTACCACACCCTCCCGCCGCCAAGCTCAGATGCACCTCAAAACCCTTGCCCGCCGGTTCGCCCGGCGGGCAGTGTGGTTTCTGCCCTGACCCGGGCCGTTCGTCGCTTCATCTCTCCTCACCCCCCCACCTGGCTACGCCCGCATTCCGGCCACATCGATGGCCCGCCAGTTCCTTGACACCGGCTGAATATCGCCTGAATCACACGGGAAGACCGCCTTCGCGGATCGGCCCGGGAGGCCCGGCGCGCCCGAGGCCCGTACGATGGGACGAGCCGTGGCGTGCCGCCCGGCGGGCGTACGAGGACTCGAAGACCGACTGAGACGCCTGATCCCACGATCCGAGAGAAGCGCAAGCCACCCATGCCCACGCGCCACGACATCCGTAACGTAGCCATCGTCGCCCACGTCGACCACGGCAAGACCACGCTGGTCGACGCCATGCTCAAGCAGGCCGGCTCCTTCGCCGCGCACGCTGCCGAGTCGCTCGACGACCGCATGATGGACTCGAACGACCTGGAGCGTGAGAAGGGCATCACGATCCTCGCCAAGAACACGGCGGTGAAGTATCACCCCAAGGACGGCGGGGACCCGATCACGATCAACATCATCGACACCCCCGGTCACGCCGACTTCGGTGGCGAGGTCGAGCGTGGTCTGTCGATGGTGGACGCCGTCGTGCTGCTCGTCGACGCCTCCGAGGGCCCGCTGCCCCAGACCCGCTTCGTGCTGCGCAAGGCGCTGGCCGCGCGGATGCCGGTCATCCTCTGCATCAACAAGACGGACCGCCCCGACTCCCGGATCGCCGAGGTCGTCGACGAGACGTACGACCTGTTCCTGGACCTGGACGCGGACGAGGACCAGATCGAGTTCCCGATCGTCTACGCCTGTGCCCGTGACGGCGTCGCCTCGCTGACCAAGCCCGAGGACGGCACCGTCCCGCAGGACAGCGACAGCCTGGAGCCGTTCTTCAACACGATCCTGGCGCACGTCCCGGCCCCCGAGTTCGACGAGGCCGCCCCGCTCCAGGCCCACGTCACCAACCTGGACGCCGACAACTTCCTCGGCCGTATCGCGCTCTGCCGCGTCGAGCAGGGCGAGCTGCGCAAGGGCCAGAGCGTCACCTGGATCAAGCGTGACGGCACCATGTCCAATGTCCGCATCACCGAGCTGCTGATGACCGAGGCGCTCACCCGCAAGCCCGCCGAGGTGGCGGGCCCCGGTGACATCTGCGCCATCGCCGGTATCCCGGACATCATGATCGGCGAGACCCTGGCCGACCCCGAGAACCCGATCGCGCTGCCGCTGATCACGGTCGACGAGCCCGCCATCTCGATGACCATCGGCACCAACACCTCGCCGCTCGTCGGCAAGGGCGGCAAGGGCCACAAGGTCACCGCCCGTCAGGTGAAGGACCGCCTCGACCGCGAGCTCATCGGTAACGTCTCGCTCCGCGTCCTGGACACCGAGCGCCCCGACGCCTGGGAGGTCCAGGGCCGTGGTGAGCTGGCGCTCGCCATCCTGGTCGAGCAGATGCGCCGCGAGGGCTTCGAGCTGACCGTCGGCAAGCCCGAGGTCGTCACCAAGCAGGTCGACGGCAAGACGTACGAGCCGATCGAGCGCATGACGATCGACTCCCCCGAGGAGCACCTCGGCGCCATCACCCAGCTCATGGCGACCCGCAAGGGCCGTATGGAGACCATGACGAACCACGGCTCCGGCTGGGTGCGCATGGAGTGGATCGTTCCGTCCCGCGGCCTGATCGGCTTCCGTACGGAGTTCCTGACCCAGACCCGCGGCACCGGTATCGCGCACTCCATCTTCGAGGGCCACGAGCCGTGGTTCGGCGAGCTGCGCACCCGTCACAACGGTTCGCTGGTCGCCGACCGCGCGGGTTCGGTCACCCCGTTCGCGATGGTCAACCTCCAGGAGCGCGGTGTCATCTTCACCGAGGCCGGCACCGAGGTCTACGAGGGCATGATCATCGGCGAGAACTCCCGCGCCGACGACATGGACGTGAACATCACCAAGGAGAAGAAGCTCACCAACATGCGTGCGGCATCCGCGGACACCACGGAGAACGTGGTCCCGGCCCGCAAGCTGTCGCTGGAGCAGTCCTTGGAGTTCTGCCGCGAGGACGAGTGCATCGAGGTGACCCCGGAGACCGTGCGGATCCGCAAGGTCGTCCTGGACCAGCGCGAGCGCAGCCGCGCCGCCTCGCGCGCCAAGCACGGCTGACCTGGCCCGCCAAGTACGGCCGACGCAGGGCGAGTAGCCGTCCCTGAGCCCTTCCTGGGCCTCCTCCGAGCCCTTCCCGGGGTGCCCTTGAGCCCTTCCGGGGGTCCGGGGGAGGCCGGAGGCGTACGCTCCGTATGCGAAGGCCCGGCCGGGGGCGGTTCACCCCTCGGACGGACCGTCAGCACAGGCATTGACAGAAGGCCCGGCCCACCACGGACACTGTGGTGGGCCGGGCCTTCGTCAATCTCTTTTCCTGACCGTGGTGTCCGGATATCGGGGGTCGCTCTCCGGAACATGTGTTAACAGTCCGTTTCGGGCGTGTCTGTCTGGGATCGCTTTGTCCGGATTTCGGGCACACGGAAGGGTCTGATGTTGTCAAACCGAGACCCTTTAAGTGTGGTTTACAGCCCGGTCGTACTCAATAGTTGGCTGCATTGAGCTCGGGTCAATGGGTCACGCACTGTGGGGAGTGCCGACTCACGAGCACACTCGGGGCACTGAACGATCACCGTCAGGGGTGTCGGTGAATCTCTCCAGTGCCCTTCTTGTAGTCAAAAGTGGACTCATGAGGAGGAAACCCATGCGCGGTGCCAAGAGCGCCAAGTGGGTCGCGGGAGCGGCCGTCATCGCCCTGGCCGCGACTGCCTGTGGCGGAAGCGACAGCAGCGACGAAGGCAAGAAGAACACGTCGGGTCAGCCCGCCGGTTACGTCTCGATCGACGTCGGCGAGCCCCAGAAGCCTCTGATGCCGGCCGACACGAACGAGAGCAACGGCTCCTACGTCATCCAGTCGCTGTTCACCCAGCTGCTGGACTTCGACGACAAGGGCGAGATCGTTCTCACGAACGCCGAGTCCGTCGAGACCGAGGACTCCAAGACGTGGACCGTCAAGCTCAAGGCCGGCTGGAAGTTCCACAACGGTGAGGCCGTGACCGCGCAGTCGTACATCGACGCGTGGAACTGGTACGCCAACGTCGAGAACAAGCAGCAGAACGCGTTCTGGTTCTCCGACATCAAGGGCTACGAGGACGTCCACCCCGAGAAGGGTGCGCCCAAGTCCAAGGAGATGTCCGGTCTGAAGGCCGTGGACGACACCACGTTCACGATCGAGCTGACCGACAAGGTCCCGTACTTCAACTACAAGCTCGGTTACGCGACGTTCGCGCCGCTGCCGAAGGTCTTCTACGACGACCCGAAGGCGTTCGGCCAGAAGCCGATCGGCAACGGCCCGTACACGTTCGAGAAGTGGACCCACAAGAAGCTCATCCAGGTCAAGGCCTGGCCCGAGTACCAGGGCCCGAACAAGGCTGCCAACAAGGGCATCCAGTTCAAGAACTACTCGACCGTCGAGGCCGCGTACACCGACCTCGTCTCCGGCAACCTGGACATGATCCGCCAGGTCGGCCCGCGTGACCTGCCGAAGTACAAGACGGACCTCGGTGACGGCGCCATCGACCAGCCGTACGCGGCGATCCAGACCCTGGTCCCGGCGTTCTACTCCAAGACGTTCAAGGACATCGACCCCAAGGTCCTCCAGGGTCTGTCCATGGCGATCGACCGTGACACCATCACGAAGACCGTCCTGAACGGCACGCGCATCCCGGCGACGAGCTTCACGCCTCCGCAGGTCAAGGGCAACCAGACCCTCGACTCGGACATCCTGAAGTACAACCCGGCCAAGGCCAAGGAGCTCATCAAGGCCGGCGGCGGTGTCCCGGAGAACAAGTTCACCATCCAGTACAACGCCGACGGTGGGCACAAGGAGTGGGTGACCGCTGTCTGCGAGTCCATCCGCAACGCCACCGGGGTCGACTGCGTGGGCGACGCCAAGCCGGACTTCCCGACCGACCTCGAAGCGCGTGACAACAACGAGGTCAAGGGCTTCTACCGCGGTGGCTGGGTGGCCGACTACCCCGTCAACGTGAACTTCCTCAAGGAGCTCTACCACTCCAAGGCGGAGTCGAACAACGGTCGTTTCAACGACAAGGAGATCGACGAGCTGATGGCGAAGGGCGACAAGGCCGACTCCCTGGAGGAGTCCGTCGCCGCCTACCAGGAGGTCGAGAAGGCCCTGGTGGAGAAGATGCCCGCCATCCCGCTCTGGTACTACGCCATCAACGGCGGCCACGGCAAGAACGTCGAGAACGTCAAGGTCGACTTCCACGGTGACCTCGAACTGACCGGCGTCACTGTCAAGTAACGCCTGCGGGTCATTCCCCAACTGGCCGTCATCCGGCCGCGCTGGCACTCAGCTCGGCCGGAGGCGCGGGGGTCGTCTCTGCGAAGAGACGGCCCCCGCGCCGCAGTTATCCCCACACGGAGGCACCCATGGGGCGCTATGTCGCACGACGACTGCTCCAGATGATCCCGGTCTTCATCGGGTCGACCCTCTTGGTCTTCCTGATGATGTACGCACTGCCCGGCGACCCCGTCAGAGCTCTTGCCGGTGAACAGCACGTAGATGCTTCGCAGATCGCGGCACTGAAGGCCGAGTACGGTCTCGACCAGCCGATCTGGCAGCAGTATCTGAACTACCTGGGCAACCTGTTCCAGGGCGACTTCGGGACCCAGATCGGAACGCAGCGTCCGGTCGCCGAAGTCATCGCCGACGCCTACCCGATCACCGTCAGACTGGCGATCTTCGCCTTCGTCTTCACGGTCGTCGCCGGTATCTCGCTCGGCATCATCGCCGGTCTGAAGGCGGATTCGCTCCGGGACCGGGGTCTGCTCGGTCTGACGCTGGTGCTGATCTCCATGCCGTCCTTCGTGCTGGGCTTCCTCGTCCAGTACTTCTTCGCGTTCCAGCTCGGCATCGCCAAGCCCAACGTGAGTCTCGAACCCACGAGCAGCGAGCTGATCATGCCGGCCATCGTGCTGGCGTCGCTGTCCCTCGCCTACGTGGCCCGGCTCACCCGTACCTCGGTCGCCGAGAACATCCGCGCCGACTACATCCGTACGGCTGTCGCCAAGGGGTTGCCGCGCCGCCGCATCGTCGGCATCCACCTGATGCGCAACTCGCTCATCCCGGTCGTCACCTTCCTCGGCACCGACATCGGCGCTCTGATGGGCGGCGCGATCGTGACCGAGGGCATCTTCAACATCAAGGGCGTCGGATCCCTCGTCTTCGAGGCCCTGTCCAAGCGTGAAGGTGCCACGGTCGTCGGGATCGTGACGCTGCTCGTCATCGTCTACCTCGTCTGCAGCCTGCTCGTCGACCTGCTCTACGCGGTCCTGGACCCGAGGATCCGGTATGCCTGACACCACCGCACTCACCAAGAGCACCGACGCTTCGGCCGCCGCAGCTCAGACACCGACCACGACGGACTCCGGGCCCACGCCCGGCAAGCCGCGCAGTCTCTGGTCCGACGCCTGGCACGACCTGCGCCGCAACCCGCTCTTCCTCGTCTCGATGGTGCTGATCCTGCTGCTCGCCGTCATGGCGATCTTCCCGGGCCTGTTCACCAGCGCCTCGCCGCGGGACGCCAACCTGGCCGAGCACTACCTCCAGAGGCCGAACTGGGGACACTTCTTCGCCCCCGACTGGCTCGGTTACGACGTCCAGGGCCGTTCCATCTACGCGCGTCTGATCTACGGAGCCCGCGCGTCCATCATGGTCGGCGTGATCGTGACCATCGCGGTCACCATCACCGGTCTGGTGATCGGCATGCTCGCCGGATACTTCGGCGGCTGGATCGACACGATCCTGTCCCGTGTCACCGATGTCTTCTTCGGCGTTCCCTTCATCGTCGGCGCCATGGTCATCCTGACCACCTTCGAGGAGCGCTCCGTCTGGGTCGTCATCCTCTCCCTGTCCTTCCTCGGCTGGACGTCCATCGCCCGTGTCGCCCGAGGCTCGGTCATCACGATCAAGCAGTCCGACTACGTGGTCGCCGCCAAGGCGCTCGGCGCCTCCACCACCCGGATCATGACGCGGCACATCCTGCCGAACGCCATCGCTCCGGTGATCGTGGTCGCCACCATCGCGCTCGGCGGTTACATCGCCGCCGAGGCCACCCTGTCGTTCCTCGGTATCGGCCTCGCCGAGCCGACGGTCTCGTGGGGTATCGATGTGTCCGCAGCGAAGGACCAGCTCCGCAACGTTCCGACGGTCCTGATCATCCCCTCGGTGATGGTCTCGATCACGGTGCTGTCCTTCCTGATGTTCGGCGATGCGGTCCGCAACGCCCTCGACCCCAAGATGCGCTGAGGGAGGCGTTCGTGACCACCATCGACAAGACGGCTCACGTCCCCGCACCGCGGGAGTCCGTGAGTGGCGACGGTCCACTGCTCGACGTCCGCGACCTGCACGTGGAGTTCCACACCCGCGACGGTGTCGCCAAGGCGGTCAACGGTGTGAACTACACCGTCAGCGCCGGCGAGACGCTCGCCGTGCTCGGCGAGTCCGGCTCCGGCAAGTCCGTGACCGCGCAGACCATCATGGGCATCCTCGACATGCCGCCCGGGAAGATCACGCAGGGCGAGATCCTCTTCCGCGGCCAGGACATGCTGAAGATGTCCAACGAGGAGCGCCGGAAGATCCGCGGCCGCAAGATCGCGATGATCTTCCAGGACGCGCTGTCCTCGCTGAACCCGGTCCTCACCGTGGGCTACCAGCTCGGCGAGATGTTCCGGGTTCACCAGGGCCTGTCCCGCAAGGACGCCAAGGCCAAGTCCATCGAGCTGATGGACCAGGTCAAGATCCCGGCGGCGGCGGCCCGTGTCTCGGACTACCCGCACCAGTTCTCCGGCGGTATGCGCCAGCGCATCATGATCGCCATGGCGCTGGCCCTGGAGCCGGACCTGATCATCGCCGACGAGCCGACCACCGCGCTCGACGTGACGGTGCAGGCCCAGGTCATGGACCTGCTGGCCGAGCTCCAGCGCGAGTACAACATGGGTCTGATCCTGATCACCCACGACCTCGGCGTCGTCGCCGACGTCGCGGACAAGATCGCCGTGATGTACGCGGGCCGGATCGTGGAGACGGCCCCGGTCGGCGAGCTGTACAGCCGCCCGGCCCACCCCTACACCCGGGGTCTGCTCGACTCGATCCCGCGCCTGGACCAGAAGGGCCAGGAGCTCTACGCGATCAAGGGCCTGCCGCCCAACCTGACCCGTATCCCCACGGGCTGCGCCTTCAGCCCGCGCTGCCCCAAGGCACAGGACATCTGCCGCACCGACGTCCCGCCGCTCGCTCCGGTGACCGAGCAGGACGGCACGGAGCTGGCCGGCCGCGGCAGCGCGTGCCACTTCTGGAAGGAGACGATCCATGGCTGAGCTCAAGAAGGAGCAGGAGCCCGTGGACGCCACCCCGAACGTCTCCGAGGCGGAGGCCGTGGACGCCGCGACCGAGGCGGAGGCCGTAGCCGCCATCGACGCGCCCGTCAGCCAGGGCGAGCCGATTCTCCAGGTGCGCAACCTGGTCAAGCACTTCCCGCTGACCCAGGGCATCCTCTTCAAAAAGCAGATCGGCGCGGTCAAGGCCGTCGACGGGATCTCCTTCGACCTGTACGCCGGTGAGACCCTGGGCATCGTGGGCGAGTCCGGCTGTGGCAAGTCCACGGTCGCCAAGCTCCTGATGACCCTGGAGCGGGCGACGGCCGGTGAGGTCTTCTACAAGGGCCAGGACATCACCAAGCTGTCCGGGCGCGCGCTGAAGGCGGTGCGCCGCAACATCCAGATGGTGTTCCAGGACCCGTACACGTCCCTGAACCCGCGTATGACGGTCGGCGACATCATCGGGGAACCCTTCGCCATCCACCCCGAGGTGGCCCCGAAGGGCGACCGGCGCCGCCGCGTCCAGGAGCTCCTGGACGTCGTGGGTCTGAACCCGGAGTACATCAACCGGTACCCGCACCAGTTCTCCGGCGGTCAGCGCCAGCGCATCGGCATCGCGCGCGGCCTCGCGCTCAACCCGGAGATCATCATCTGCGACGAGCCGGTCTCCGCGCTCGACGTGTCGGTGCAGGCCCAGGTCATCAACCTGATGGAGAAGCTCCAGGACGAGTTCAACCTGTCCTACGTCTTCATCGCGCACGACCTGTCCATCGTCCGGCACATCTCCGACCGGGTCGGCGTGATGTACCTCGGGAAGATGGCCGAGATCGGCACGGACACGCAGATCTACGACCACCCGACGCACCCCTACACCCAGGCGCTGCTCTCCGCGGTCCCGGTCCCCGACCCGTCGGCCCGCGAGGGACGCGAGCGGATCATCCTGACCGGTGACGTCCCGTCACCGGCGAACCCGCCGTCGGGCTGCCGCTTCCGCACCCGCTGCTGGAAGGCGGAGGAGCGCTGCGCGACGGAGGAGCCCCTGCTGGCGATCCCCGAGCGCTTCGTCTCGTCGGCCACCCCGGCCGCGCACGAGTCGGCGTGCCACTTCGCCGAGGAGAAGGACGTCGTGCACGCGGCGTAACCGATCCCGCAGGTCGAACGACCGAGGCCCGGCCCCCCGAGGGGGCCGGGCCTCGGTCGTCTTCGCTGTCCTCCCGCCCGTACGGGGCAATCCCGCATGCGGTACGCAACGTTATGGGGTGATATGAGGCATTGAGCTACTCGATGACTCTAGGAGGCACTTCATGCGCGGAGCCACAAAGGTCAGGTGGGCCGCATGTGCGGTGGCCGTCGCCCTGGCAGCGACGGCCTGCGGCGGCGGTGACGGCGACGGTGGCGGCAGCGGCGGCGGCGCCGACGGCATCGTCAGCTCCTCCTGGGGAGACCCGCAGAACCCGCTGGAGCCGGCCAACACCAACGAGGTGCAGGGCGGCAAGGTCCTCGACATGGTCTTCCGCGGACTCATCCGCTACGACCCGAAGACCGGCGAGGCGAAGAACATGCTCGCCGAGTCCATCGACTCGAAGGACTCCCAGAACTTCACGATCAAGCTCAAGGACGGCTGGACGTTCTCCAACGGCGAGAAGGTCACCGCCAAGTCCTTCGTGGACGCCTGGAACTACGGCGCGGCCCTGAAGAACAACCAGAAGAACGCCTACTTCTTCCAGTACATCGAGGGCTACGACAAGGTCCACCCGGAGTCCGGGTCCGCCTCCGCCGAGACCCTGTCAGGACTGAAGGTCGTCGACGACCTGACCTTCACCGCCAAGCTCACCCAGAAGTTCTCCCTGTGGCCCGACACCCTCGGCTACTCCGCCTTCGTCCCGCTGCCCAAGGCGTTCTACGACGACCACGACGCCTGGCTCTCCAAGCCCATCGGGAACGGCCCGTACACCATCGAGTCGTACGCCAAGGGCTCCTCGATGAAGCTGCGCAAGTGGGACGACTACCCGGGCGAGGACAAGGCGAAGAACGGCGGCGTCGACCTCAAGGTCTTCACCGACAACAACACCGCCTACACCGACCTGACCGCGGGCAACCTCGACCTCGTCGACGACGTGCCCGCCTCCCAGCTCCGCAACGTCGAGGCCGACCTCGGCGACCGGTACATCAACACCCCCGCCGGCATCATCCAGACCCTGGCCTTCCCCTTCTACGAGAAGGAGTGGGACACCGACGACGCCCGCAAGGTCCGCCAGGGCCTGTCGATGGCGATCAACCGCCCGCAGATCACCGACCAGATCTTCCAGAAGACCCGCACCCCCGCCTCCGACTGGACCTCCCCGGTCCTCGGCGAGGAGGGCGGCTTCAAGGAAGGGCTCTGCGGCAAGGAGTGCACGTACAACAAGGCCGAGGCCAAGAAGCTGATCGACGAGGGCGGCGGCATCCCCGGCGGCCAGCTGAAGATCTCGTACAACGCGGACACCGGCTCCCACAAGGAATGGGTCGACGCCGTCTGCAACAGCATCAACAACGTCATGGGCAACAACAAGGCCTGCGTCGGCGGGCCCGTCGGCACCTTCGCCGACTTCCGCGCCCAGGTCTCCACCCAGAAGCTGACCAGCGCCTGGCGCGCGGGCTGGCAGATGGACTACCCGCTGATCCAGAACTTCCTCCAGCCGCTCTACTACACCAACGCCCCGTCCAACGACGGCAAGTGGAGCAACCAGCAGTTCGACGACCTCGTCGACAAGGCCAACGCCGAGAGCGACAAGGCCAAGGCGATCACCACCTTCCAGGACGCGGAGAAGATCCTCGTCACGGAGATGCCGGTCATCCCGCTCTGGTACCAGAACGGCAGTGCCGGCTACTCGGACCGGGTGGACAACGTCGCGCTGAACCCGTTCAGCGTCCCGGTCTACGAAGAGATCACCGTCAAGTGACGCGCTGAGCGACGCGGACGGCCGGGGCGCTCCGGCACACCGGCGCCCCGGCCGTCCGCGCACTCCATGCCCGGTACTGCTCGAACCGACCCCCGGAGCCCCTCATGGGACGTTATGTGATCCGGCGGCTGCTGCAGATGATCCCCGTCTTCTTCGGCACCACGCTGTTGATCTTCCTCATGGTGAACGTGATGGGCGACCCCATCGCGGGCCTCTGCGGCGACCGCCAGTGCGACCCGGCCACCGCCGCCCAGCTGCGCTCCGAGTTCGGCCTCGACAAGCCGGTCTGGCAGCAATACCTCACCTACATGGGCAACGTGTTCACCGGCGACTTCGGCACCGCGTTCAACGGGCAGAAGGTCACCGAGCTGATGGGCACCGCCTTCCCCATCACCATCCGGCTGACCATCGTCGCGGTCGTCTTCGAGGTCGTCATCGGCATCAGCCTCGGCGTCGTCACCGGTCTGCGGCGCGGCCGCCCCGTCGACACCACCGTCCTCATCCTGACGCTGATCGTCATCGCCGTCCCCACCTTCGTCACCGGCCTGCTGCTCCAGCTCCTCCTGGGCGTCAAGTGGGGCATCATCAAGCCCTCCGTCTCCGCCGACCCCACCTTCGACGAACTCCTCGTGCCCGGACTGGTCCTCGCCTCGGTCTCGCTCGCCTACGTCACCCGGCTCACCCGGACCTCGATCGCCGAGAACGCCCGCGCCGACTACGTACGCACCGCCGTCGCCAAGGGCCTGCCCCGCCGCCGGGTCGTCGTACGGCACCTGCTGCGCAACTCGCTCATCCCCGTCGTGACCTTCATCGGCACCGACGTGGGCGCGCTGATGGGCGGGGCCATCGTCACCGAGCGGATCTTCAACATCCACGGCGTCGGCTACCAGCTCTACCAGGGCATCCTGCGACAGAACTCCCAGACCGTCGTCGGCTTCGTCACGATCCTCGTCCTCGTCTTCCTGGCCGCCAACCTGATCGTCGACCTCCTGTACGCCGTACTCGACCCGAGGATCCGCTATGCCTGAGCCGCAGACGCCGGACGAAGCGATCTCCCAGGGGGGCGCCGGGGCCCCGACGGACCTCGCCATGGAGGAGGGCACCAGCCTGGAGAAGAACCCGGGCGGGCCCGACGGCACCGGACCGGCCGGAAAGCCGCGCAGCCTCTGGTCGGACGCCTGGCGCGACCTGCGGCGCAACCCGGTCTTCATCATCTCCTCGCTGGTCATCCTCTTCCTGGTGATCATCTCGATCTGGCCCTCGCTCATCGCGAGCGGCGACCCCCTCCAGGCGGACCTGGCCGACGCGCAGAAGGGCTCCGAGCCCGGCCACCCCTTCGGCTTCGACCCGCAGGGCCGCGACGTCTACACCCGCGTCGTCTACGGCACCCGCACCTCGGTGACCGTCGGCGTCTGCGCCACCCTCGGCGTCGCGCTCCTCGGCAGCGTCCTCGGCGGACTCGCGGGCTTCTTCGGCGGCTGGTGGGACGCGATCCTCTCCCGCCTCACCGACGTCTTCTTCGGCATCCCCGTCGTCCTCGGCGGCCTGGTCTTCCTCTCCGTCGTCACCAGCTCCACCGTCTGGCCCGTCGTCGGGTTCATCGTCCTGCTCGGCTGGCCGCAGATCGCCCGCATCGCCCGCGGCTCGGTCATCACCGCCAAACAGAACGACTACGTCCAGGCGGCCCGCGCGCTCGGCGCCTCCAACTCCCGCATGATGCTGCGCCACATCACCCCGAACGCCATCGCCCCGGTCATCGTCGTGGCGACCATCGCGCTCGGCACGTACATCTCGCTGGAGGCGACCCTCTCCTTCCTCGGCGTCGGCCTGAAGGACCCGGCCGTCTCCTGGGGCATCGACATCTCCGCGGCCGCCAACTACATCCGCAACGCCCCGCACATGCTGCTCTGGCCCGCCGGAGCGCTGGCGGTCACCGTGCTCGCGTTCATCATGCTCGGCGACGCGGTGCGCGACGCCCTCGACCCCAAGCTGCGCTGAGGAGCCGGTTGCCATGTTGCTCGAAGTGCGCGATCTGTACGTGGAGTTCCACACCCGCGAAGGCGTCGCCAAGGCCGTCAACGGGGTCAACTACTCGGTGGCCGAGGGCGAGACGCTCGCCGTGCTCGGCGAGTCCGGCTCCGGCAAGTCCGTCACCGCCCAGGCCGTCATGGGCATCCTCGACATGCCGCCCGGGAAGATCGCCGGCGGGGAGATCCTCTTCAAGGACCAGGACCTGCTGAAGCTCAGGCCGGACGAGCGGCGGAAGATCCGCGGCCAGGAGATGGCCATGATCTTCCAGGACGCCCTGTCCTCGCTGAACCCGGTCCTCACCGTCGGCGAACAGCTCGGCGAGATGTTCGTCGTGCACCGCGGCATGTCCCGCAAGGACGCCAAAGCCAAGGCGGTCGAACTGATGGACCGGGTCCGCATCCCCGCCGCCAAGGAACGCGTCAACCAGTACCCGCACCAGTTCTCCGGCGGTATGCGCCAGCGCATCATGATCGCCATGGCGATGGCCCTGGAACCCTCCCTGATCATCGCCGACGAGCCCACTACCGCGCTCGACGTCACCGTCCAGGCCCAGGTCATGGACCTCCTCGCGGAGCTCCAGCGCGAGCTGAACATGGGCCTCATCCTGATCACCCACGACCTCGGCGTCGTCGCCGACGTCGCCGACAAGATCGCCGTGATGTACGCGGGCCGCATCGTCGAGACCGCCCCCGTCCACGAGATCTACAAGGCCCCCGCCCACCCGTACACCAAGGGCCTCCTCCAGTCGATCCCGCGCCTGGACCAGAAGGGCCGGGAGCTGTACGCGATCAAGGGCCTGCCGCCCAACCTCACGCGCATCCCGCCCGGCTGCGCCTTCAACCCCCGCTGCCCGATGGCGAGGGGCGTGTGCCGCAGCGATGTGCCGCCGCTCTACGAGGTGGACCAGCAGCGCCGGAGCGCCTGCCACTTCTGGAAGGAGACGCTCGATGCACGCTGACCGCGACGAGAGTGCCAAGACCGGCGGTGGCGCGGCCGGCTCCACGCTGCTCTCCCAGGCCCGCGAGGACGCCGTCGCGCCGTACACGGAGGGCGACCCGATCCTCCAGGTCCGCGGCCTGGCCAAGCACTACCCGCTCACCCAGGGCATCCTCTTCAAGCGGCAGATCGGCGCGGTCCGGGCCGTCGACGGCGTCGACTTCGACCTGTACGCGGGCGAGACGCTGGGCATCGTGGGGGAGTCGGGCTGCGGCAAGTCCACCGTCGCCAAGATGCTCGTCCACCTGGAACGCCCCACCGCCGGGGCGATCCGCTACAAGGGCGAGGACATCTCCAAGCTCTCCGGCCGGGCGCTGAAGGCGGTGCGCCGCAACATCCAGATGGTGTTCCAGGACCCGTACACCTCGCTGAACCCGCGGATGACGGTCGGCGACATCATCGGGGAGCCGTACGAGATCCACCCCGAGGTCGCCCCGAAGGGCAGCCGCCGCCAGAAGGTCCAGGATCTGCTGGACGTCGTCGGACTCAACCCGGAGTACATCAACCGCTATCCGCACCAGTTCTCCGGCGGTCAGCGCCAGCGCATCGGCATCGCGCGCGGCCTCGCGCTCAACCCGGAGATCATCGTCGCCGACGAACCCGTCTCCGCGCTCGACGTCTCCGTCCAGGCCCAGGTGGTCAACCTGCTGGACCGGCTCCAGGCGGAGTTCAACCTCAGCTTCGTCTTCATCGCGCACGACCTGTCCATCGTCCGGCACATCTCCGACCGGGTCGGTGTGATGTACCTGGGCCGGATCGTGGAGATCGGCTCCGACGCGGAGATCTACGACCACCCCACCCACCCGTACACCCAGGCGCTGCTGTCCGCCGTCCCCGTACCCGACCCGACCGCCCGCGAGCACCGGGAACGGATCATCCTGCACGGTGACGTCCCCTCGCCCGCCAACATCCCCTCCGGCTGCCGCTTCCGCACCCGCTGCTGGAAGGCGCAGGAGCGGTGCGAGCTGGAGGTCCCGCTGCTGGCGGTCCCGGCGGAGTTCCGGCTCGTCGACACCCCGGCCCGGCACGACTCGGCCTGCCACTTCGCGGAGGAGAAGCACGTGGTGCCGACGGAGGCGGAGCTGGAGATCCCGGGGCCCGCGGAGGCCCCGGGGGCGGAGGAGCCGGAGGAGCCGGAGGGGCCGGAGGGCTCGGAGGGCTCGGAGGAGCCGAGGGAACAGCCGGGGTCCAGGGAGGACGAAACGTCATGAACCGGCGTCAGGACCGTTAACACGTAAGCAACTTCGCCGTCGCCGCTCCGATATACGAACGCCCCATGCTGAACAGCGTACGGCCGTGCGGGTGCCGTGGTCCGGCCGGAGCGTCGTCCTGGCGCTCCGGCCGGTCGCCCGCCGCCACCGCCCCGCCCCGCGAGCGGACTTGTTCATCCGTTCGGGGCAATGGAGTATCAGCGGGTGACACTTACACGGGGAGCGAGAATCACCGGCGCGGTTCTGTGCGCGGTGCTGGCACTGGTGGTTGTGGCCTGGATCGGGCGGGACATACGGGCCGCCGACGGACCGGGGCCGGTCTGGGAGTACTGGTCGGGCACTGCGAACCTCCGGGACGTGCTGCGGCCCACCACCACTTCCACCAGCCTCGTCCTGCTGCTGGCCTACGCCGCTGCCGCCGTGGCGGCACTCCGATCCGCCTCCGCGGCCTCGGTCCTGATCGTCACCGGGGTCGTCACCGTCGTCCTGCGGCTGCCCGGTGTCTGGACCGTCGCCGACGCCCCGGCCCCGGAGGAGCTCCGCGACCGGGCGCTGCTCACCACGTACGCCGCGCTGGTGGCCGGGCTCGCCCTGATCGTCGTGGGGGCGGCGGGCCGCCGCCCCGTGCCGCAGGGCGAGGAGCGCCCGGCGGGCCCGGGGCGGGGTGCGGGGGTGGCCGTCTTCCTGCTCCTCGGTCTTCAGGCGGTGATCTTCACCGCCTGGGAGATCCGGCAGCCGTTCGTCCTCCCGTCCGGGCTCTACCCCGAGTGGTTCATCGGCGGGGCACCCCTGAACACCCCGCTCACCGAGGGGCCGCCCGGCTGGGTCACCGTGGCGATCATCCTGATGTCCCTGGTGGCGGCCGTCGGCGCGGTCGCCGGGGCGGCCCTCGCCCGACCGCTCGGCCTGATCGCCGGCGGGTTCATCCTCGCCTCCGGCGCGCTGGGCCTGGCGCGCATCATCCACTTCGAGCTGTACGAACGGTTCACCGACCTGGACATCGAGGCGCAGCTGACCCTGCTGAGCCACGTCGGCTCGCTCCTCATCGGGCCCGTGGTGATCCTCCTGCTCGCCCGCAAGGGCGTCGAACGGACCCCCGGCGGTGCCGCGGGCCCCTGGGGCGGCCCGAACTCCTGGGACGGCGGCTGGGGCGCCCCGGCCCCCGGTCAGCCCGGACCGCAGGGCCATCAGCCGCCCCAGGCCCCCGGCTTCGGCCCTCCGCCCGGCGGCGGCTTCGGGCCTCCGCCCTCGTCCCCGCCGCCCCGCTGGTGATCCGGGGGCGGACGGGGAGCGGCGGGCGGCTCAGGCGCCGGACATCCCCAACGACCGCTTGAGGAAGTCCACCTGGAGCAGGAGCAGGTTCTCCGCGACCTGCTCCTGCGGCGTCATGTGCGTCACCCCGCTGAGCGGCAGCACCTCGTGCGGCCGCCCGGCCGCCAGCAGCGCCGAGGACAGCCGCAGGGCGTGCGCGACCACCACGTTGTCGTCCGCGAGCCCGTGCACGATCATCATCGGGCGCACCTCGGAAGCGGGTTCGGACAGCCCGTCGTCGGTGACCAGGGAGTTGGCCGCGTACACCTCCGGCTGCCGGGCCGGATCGCCGAGGTAGCGCTCGGTGTAGTGGGTGTCGTACAGCCGCCAGTCCGTGACCGGGGCGCCCACCACGGCCGCGTGGAAGACGTCCGGGCGGCGCAGCGCCGCGAGGCCCGCCAGATAGCCGCCGTAGGACCAGCCGCGGATCGCCACCCGGGACAGATCCAGCGGGAACCGCCCCGCGAGCCCCTCCAGCGCCTCGATCTGGTCGTCCAGGGTGAGGGTGAAGTCGTCCCGCACCGCCTTCTCCCAGGCCGGCGAACGGCCCGGCGCGCCCCGCCCGTCCGCCACGACCACCGCGAAGCCCTGGTCCGCGAACCACTGTGACGTCAGGTGCGGGTTGTGGGCGGCGACCACCCGGCGGCCGTGCGGACCACCGTACGGATCCAGCAGGACCGGAAGCGGACCGTCCGACTCCTGGTAGTCCGACGGAAGCAGCACGGCGCACGGAATCCGCCGTGCGCCCCCCTCGGTCAGGGTCACGCGGGCGGCGAGCACCGGCTCCTGGGCGAAGCTCGCGACGCGGACCAGCCGCTTGCCGTCCCGCACGACCCACGCGGCGGTTCCGGGCTCCTCGGGAACGGCCGAGACCACCACCGACAGAGCGCCCGAGCGGACCGCGGAGTGCACACCCACCCCTTCGGAAATCCGCTCGATTCCCAGCTCGTTGACCCGGTACACATGGATCTGTCCGACCTCCGGCTCGGCCGCGTCCTCACCGGCCACCGCCGAGATCAGGATGTCCGACTCCCCGATGTCCAGCACCGCCTGGACGTGCAGCTGCGACCCGGTGAGCGGCCGGTCCCCGACCGCCAGCACCCGCGCGCCGCCCTCGTCGGCGATCCGCACCAGCCGCCCGTCCGGCGCCCACGCGGGCACCCCGGGGAAGAGATCCAGCCAGACCGGGTCCTCGTCGACATGGACGAGCCGGGTCGCGCCGGTCTCCGGATCCACCGCCAGATACCGCTGACTGCGCTGGTCACGGGCCTGCACCAGCAGCAGCGGGGCGCCCGCGGCCGACCAGTGCACCTGGGCCAGATACGGGAACGCCTCCCGGTCCCAGACCACTTCGGTACGGTCCCCCTCCAGGTCCATCACGAAGAGCCGCACCTCCGCGTCGGGCGTTCCCGCCGCCGGGTAGGCGACCTCGGCCGGCCTGCGCTCGGGGTGCGCCGGATCGGCGATGTACCACCGCTGTACGGGGCTCTCGTCGGCCCGCGCGACCAGCAGCCGGTCCGACTCGGGCGACCACCAGAAACCCCGGTGGCGGTGCATCTCCTCGGCCGCGATGAACTCGGCCAGACCATAGGTGACCTGGGGGTCCTCCGGCTCGGCCAGCGCCCGGTCGCCCTCGCCCGTCGCCTCCACCACCCGCAGCGCGCCCTGGGCCACGTACGCGATGTGCCGGCCGTCGGGGGACGGGCGGGGGTCGATCACCGGACCCGGCACCGGCAGCGCCCGCGCGGTCCCGGCCCGCAGTTCGGCGACGTACACCTTTCCGGACAGCGCGAACGCGGCCAACTCCGCCGCCGCGTCCACCGCGTAGGAGACGATCCCCGCCGAACCCTCCCGGGTCCGCTCCCGCCGGGCCCGCTCCCGCGCCGACAGCTTCTCCGCCGAACCGCCCAGCAGGACGTCGGGATCGGCGGCGACCCGCTCCTCGCCGGTCGCCGGGTCGAGCACCCAGAGCCGGGTGGTCCGGTCCGTTCCGGACGTGGACCGCAGGAAGATCACACGTGTCTCATCCGGTGAGACGGTGAAGGCGCGAGGTGCGCCGAGAGTGAAGCGCTGGGTCCGGGCGTGCTGGCGGGGAAAGGACAGCTTCTGCGAGGTCATGGCTCTGAACCTAGTGCCGAACTCGGCCGCGTGGCACGGTTCGTGCGCCCCTCGTGCTGCTGTGCCCCGATCAATGCGTTGGGACGGAAAGTTATGATCCGTAGCGCTCGGTGGGTAGGAACCCGCTGACAACCCGCACACCGTGTACCCCCGTTCCGACCGTCCGAACGTACCGATGGAGGTGAACCGCCGTGGCGCTCTCGATTTCGGCGGTAGTGCTGCTGGCGATCATCGTCTTCCTGCTGATCAAGAAATCGGGGCTGAAGGGAGGGCACGCGGTGGTCTGCATGCTGCTCGGCTTCTACATCGCGAGTTCGTCCATCGCACCGACCATCTCCGATCTGACGACCAACGTGGCGGGAATGATCAGCAGCATCAAGTTCTGATCCGGACGTCGGCCGCCGGGGGCGGCAGGCGGGCGTGAGGGCGCGGGGGCACGGGGGGCCTCCGGGCTCGTAGGGTGGTCCCCATGAAGGACCTCCCCGCCCGCCGCCTGCTGCTCGTGCACGCGCATCCCGACGACGAGTCGATCAACAACGGCGCCACCATGGCCAGGTATGCGGCCGAGGGCGCCCACGTCACCCTGGTGACGTGCACGCTCGGCGAGGAGGGCGAGGTCATCCCGCCCGCGCTCGCCCGCCTCACCGCGGACCGGGACGACGCGCTGGGCCCCCACCGGGTCGGCGAGCTGGCCGCGGCGATGCGGGAGCTCGGCATCACCGACCACCGCTTCCTCGGCGGCGCGGGCCGCTACCGGGACTCCGGGATGATGGGCGCCGAACAGAACGGCCGCCCCGGCTCCTTCTGGTCCACCCCGGTGGACGAGGCGGCCGCCCACCTCGTCGAGGTGATCCGCGAGGTCCGCCCCCAGGTCCTGGTCACCTACGACCCGGACGGGGGCTACGGCCACCCCGACCACATCCAGGCCCACCGCGTCGCGATGCGCGCCGCCGACCTGGCCGCCGACCCGGCGTACGGCTCCGACGCCCCGCACACCATCGCCAAGATCTACTGGAACCGGGTGGAGCGCGAGGTGCTGGAGGCCGCCTTCGACCGGCTGCGCACCACCGCGCCCGACGCCTTTCCCGGCATCGCGGCGGTGGCCGACGTCCCGGGCGTGACCGACGCGGAGCAGATCACCGCGGAGATCGACGGATCGGCGTACGCCGGGGCGAAGTCGGCGGCGATGCGCGCCCACGGCACCCAGATCGCGGTGGACGGTCCCTTCTTCGCCCTCTCCAACGATCTCGGCCAGCCCCTGCTGACGACCGAGTGCTACCAACTGGTGCGCGGCGTTCGCGGGGTGGCCGGGCCGGAGCGGGAGAGCGACCTGTTCGCGGGCGTCCCGCTCGCGGACGCCCCGGGCGCCGAGGGAGGCGCGGCATGAGCGGCAACCCCAAAAAGGCCCGCGGGCGTGCGGACTCCTCCCAGGCGCCGCGACGGAACGCGCCCCCCAGGGAGCCCGAGCCCAGGGGGCCCGAGCCCTACGGTTTCGCAGCCCGGCCGAACCCGGCCCGGATCGCCGCTTATTCGGGCCTCGCGGTCCTCGGCGCGCTCGTCGCCCTCGCCGGAACCCTCGTCCAAGCGGCCTGGTTCCCGGGCGGGTTGATCATCGCCCTGCTCGGCTCCGGCGGCCTCTTCTACGGCGGCCGGATCCTGACCCGTACCCAGATCGGCGCGCTCGCCCCGGCGGCGGGATGGTTCATCACGGTCTTCCTTCTGCTGAGCGGCCGGCCGGAGGGCGACTACGTCTTCGGTGACGAACTCGGCCTGGTGCTCTTCATGCTCGGCGGCACGGCCGTCGCTGTGATCTGCGCCACCACGTCCAAGGTGCCGCAATCAGCCATCCGCAGCGGCCGGTCCGGTACATGAAGTGCCATGTCCGGGTCGTCGGCGACCCTCACAGGTGTGAGGCAGGGGTGGAGGTTTCACCCGGTCGCGGAGTGTCCGACGGCGGCGGCCAGTATGGTGGTGCGCGCGCCGAGCCGTCCCCTGGCCTGCGGCATGGGGGAAGTACGGGCGGCGGAGCCAATCGGGAGAACCTGCTTTGAGTCGTGAAACTGACAGTTCGTCCTCCGGGCCCCAGGGCCGTGGCGGAGCCGCGTACCCCTCGGGTACGCCGCCGTACGGATCCCGCCAGTATCCGTCGCTCCACCCGTCGCGGGACGGCTCTGACGAGAACCCGGAATCCGTGGATCCGCCCCGGCCCGAGGAACCGAAGACCGAGACGACGCTGACGACGCGCATCCGGATCAACATCCCCGGCTCGCGTCCCATCCCGCCGGTCGTCATGCGTACGCCGATGGCGGAGAGCGACATCTCCGGCGGCGGCCGTTCCGACGCCGAGCGCACGGGTGCGACCCCGCGTCCCGGCACGCCGCCGGCCGCACCGGGCGCCGGTGGGAACGCGAGCCCCGGTGCCGGATCCCCGGACCGCTCCGGCGGCCCGAGCGCCGGCTCCAACGGCGGTGCGCCCGCGGACCGGTCCGGGGACGGCGGCCCGGCCACCGACCCGACGCCCGCGGAGAAGCCGGCCCGGGAGAAGAGCGGCAGCGACTGGTTCGCCCCGCGCAAGGCCCCGACCGCAGGCCCGGCGACGGCCGGCCAGGGTGGTCCGGGCGCGGGCGCGCCCGGCGGTCCGGGTGGCCAGGGCGGCCCGGGTTCGGGCGGCCTCGGCGGCCCGGCACCCGGCGGCATGGGCGGTCCGGCCCCCGCCGGACCCCCCGGTCCCGGCTCGGGCGGTCCCGCTGGTCCCGGCCCCGGCGGCCCGGGCGGTCCCGGTGGCGCGTCCGACGGGGGCGCGGGACGTTCGCGCCCCGACCTGCCGTACTTCTCGGACGCCCCGAAGTCCGGCGGCGGACCGGGTGCGCCCGGCTCCGGCCCCGGCCGCAGTGCGCTCGACAGCTACGGCACCGAGCCCCCCGGCGGCGGCCCGCGTGCCACCCCCGGCTCCGGAGCGCGTACGCCCGGCCCGTCCGGCCCCACCACGGGACCGGCCACCGGCACCTCCTCGCTGACCCCGAACCTCGACGGCGTTCCGGGCCTCGGCGGCCCCGGCCCGATGGTCCCGGGCACCCCCGGCGGCGTACCGCCCCGGATGTCCGACGACACCGCGATCCTCACGCCGCAGGCCCCGGCGCCCGAGCCGGGCCCCGGCGGCCATGTCTCGGGCGACACGCTGACGAGCGGCATCCCCGTGGTGCCCAGCGAGCCGCGCACCCCGTTCCCGGGTGGGCCCGGCACCCCCGGCGCCCCGGTGACGGGCCACGGAGGACCGGGCGGACCGGGTGTTCCCACGCCGGGGCCCGC
Organism: Streptomyces sindenensis; assembly: GCF_014649035.1. Lineage (GTDB taxonomy): Bacteria > Actinomycetota > Actinomycetes > Streptomycetales > Streptomycetaceae > Streptomyces > Streptomyces sindenensis. The sequence goes on along the minus strand of NZ_BMSG01000001.1, from coordinate 160,017 downwards.
CGCCCCGCGCCCCGCGTCGCCGACCGCGTCGGCCCCCGCCGCCCCCGCGAAGAAGGGCCGCTCCAAGCTGGTCCTGCTCGGGGTCGCCGCGGTCGTCCTGCTCGGCATCGCGTACGGGGCGGGCCTTCTGCTGAACCACGCCGAGGTCCCCAAGGGCACCACGGTGCTCGGCGTCGACATCGGCGGCGGCACGAAGGAGGAGGCGGTCACCAAGCTCGAAGCCGCCCTCGGCGAGCGGGCCAAGACGCCTCTGACGCTGTCGGTGGACGGCAAGGAGGAGAAGCTCGACCCCGAGAAGGCCGGTCTCACCCTGGACAGCCAGGAGACCGTGCGCGGCGCGGCGGGCAGCGACTACAACCCCGTCTCGGTGATCGGTTCGCTGTTCGGCGGGGAGCGCCCCGCCGACCCGGTGATCCCGGTCGACGAGGAGAAGCTCGGCGTGGCGCTGACCGACCTGGCGGGCGCGTCCGGCTCGGCCAACGACGGCACGATCCGCTTCGAGCCGAACAAGGCCGTGGCGGTGCCGGGCAAGCCGGGCAAGAAGCTGGATGCCGGCCAGTCCCTGATCTCGGTCCGGGACGCCTACCGCGCCCAGGTGCAGACCGGGAAGGCCCGAGTGGTCGAACTCCCCGTCACCATCAGCCAACCCACCATCACCAAGGCGGAACTGGACCGGGCGATGAGGGAGTTCGCCCAGCCCGCGATGTCCGGTCTGATCACCATCAAGGCCGGTCCCAAGCAGATCCAGTTCGGCCCGGCCCGGTCGCTGCCGCAGATCCTGTCCATGAAGCCGGTGGACGGCCGACTGGTCGACGTCTACGACAAGAAGGCGATCGACACGCTGCTCGACGGCGTCTTCGACGGCATCATGGCCGTCAAGGCCGACGGGAAGAAGCACCAGGTCGGCCCGGACGACGTGGCCCAGGCGATGAAGACCGCCCTCACCGGGAAGACCCCGGCCGAGCGCACGGTCACCATCAGCCTGACCGGCGAGGGCTGAGCCCGGCGAGAGACGCGGCGAAGCGGGGCTCGGCGCTCATCAGCGGCCGGGCCCCGCTTCCGTACGGGTTCCCGTAGCGGGAGAGAGGGCTACGGGAAGTTCACCACCTGGGAAGCTGATGCCGTGCCCGGTCCTCGTGGTGACGGTGGCCGTGGACAGGCGGACGTGCCGCGTGCGGGGGACGATGGGACCATGAGTTCCCCCGCCGGCCCGGAGCGCCCGTCCCGCGAAGCCGATCAGATCAAGGTCTGGTTCCGGCTGGCCCCGCGCGAGGACCGGCCGCTGCCGTACGAGACCGAGGGGTTGTGGGCGACGCGGCTCGGCCCGGACACCGCGCGGGTGGACAACGTGCCCTTCCTGCGCGACGGGGTCGCCGAGGGCGAGACCGTACGCTTCCGGACGGACGGGGACGGGGTGCACTGGGCCGGCGAGCGGGTGGCCGACTCGGGCAACTGCACCGTACGGGTGCTGCCCGTGCCGGACGGCCCGCTCGGGCACGACGCGCGGGCCGTGCACGAGCGGCTCGCCGGGTTCGGGCTCACGGGCGAGGTCTTCAGCGCCGACTTTCCGCTGGTCGCCCTGACCGTGCCCGGCGGCGCGGATCTGCGCGGGGTGAAGGCGCTGCTCACCCGGGGGCGGGAGGAGGGCTGGTGGCACTTCGAGGTCTCGTGCGTCACGGACGCCTGGCGGTCGGCGTAGGGCGCGGGCGGTGACGTCTCCGGCTCGCCGACGGCGTGGCGCGTCGGCGGGTCACGCCTCCGGTTCGCCGATCGTCCGGATCACCCGGGCCGGGTTGCCGACCGCCACCACGTTCGCGGGCAGGTCCTTCGTGACGACCGCTCCCGCGCCGACCACCGTGTTCTCACCGATGGTCACCCCGGGGCAGACGATCACCCCGCCGCCCAGCCACACGTTGTCGCCGATGGTGATCGGCTCGGCGGCCTCCCATTTGGCGCGGCGCTGCTCGGGGTCGATGGGGTGGGTCGGGGTGAGCAGCTGGACGTTGGGGCCCATCTGGACGTCCGCGCCGATGGTGATGCGGGCGACGTCCAGGAGGACCGCGCCGAAGTTGATGAACGTCCGCGGGCCGATGGTGGTCTGGTAGCCGTAGTCGACCCGCAGCGGCGGCCGTACCTCCACGCCCTCGCCCACCTCGCCGAGCAACTCGGCCAGGACCGCGCGCCGGGCCTCGGGGTCGGCGGCCGACGCGGCGTTGTAGCGCTCGCTCAGCACGGCCGCGTGCAGGGCCTCCGCCGTCAGTTCGGGGTCGTCGGCGAGGTACAGCTCGCCGGAGAGCATGGCTTCCTTCTGGCTGGGCCTGGCGTTGTCGCTCATGTCGTCTCTTCCCTGCGAGGTGTCCGGGGCGCTCGCGGTGACGGTGATCCGTCCGCTCCGAGCAGTCTGCCCCCGTCGGCGCCGGGCGGCGTACGCAGCCCCGGGGCCAGCGCCAGCGTCACCGCCACGGAGAGGCCCGCGACCGCCGCCATGCCCGTGGCCGGGGAGGTCAGCTGGGCGATACCGCCCGCCACGGCCGCGCCCACCCCCTGCATCGCGAGCATTCCCGAGGAGCTGAGCCCGAGCGCCTGGCCGCTCAGCCCGGGCGGGGTGAGTGCCAGCAGCCGTTCCTGGAGCAGCAGGCTCGCGGCGAAGCCGGCACTGGCCACGACGACCAGCGCCAGTGCGAGGGGCAGCCCCGGGCGCAGCGCGAAGAGGAGGTAGGGCGCGGCCAGCAGCAGCCGCAGCGGAGCCCCCAGCCGCGCGCGCCACCGGGGCGTGACGAACCGCCCGACCAGCGTGTCCCCGGCCAGCATCCCCAGGGCCCCGCCCGCGAAGAGCAGCCCGGCGTGCCCGGGCGCGTACGCCACGTACAGGGACTCGCAGCCGACGACGAGCCCGTTGGGGACCCAGAGGGCGAGGAAGACGTACCGGCGCGGCGTGGACGACCAGAGCGACGCGTTCGTCCGCCAGGTCTCCCGGACCGAGGGGCGGCCGGTCGCCCTGGCCGGCCGGGCGGTCAGCCCGAGCCGGGTCACGGCCGCCGCGACGACGTACAGGGCCGCCCCGGTCAGCAGTGTGCCGCGCGCCGAGAACACCGCCACCAGCGCCCCGCCCGCCGCGAATCCGCAGATCTGCATCGCGCCGCCCGCCATGTTCAGCACCGAGCGGCCGAGCAGGAACCCCTCGCGCGGCACGATCTCGTTGAGCAGCCCGTACCGCACGCCCCCGCCCGGCGACCCGGCCACACCCATCACCAGCAGAACGGCGAACGAGGCCCCCAGCGGCAGCCCGGGAACGGCCTGCACGCAGGCTGCCCCCGCCGACAGCAGGGCGAGAGCGGTCAGGGCGGCGCGCGGCGGCAGCCGGTCCGCCGCCGACAGCAGGGTCAGCGCCCCGGCCACCTGGGCCAGCGACGGCCCGAACATCGCCAGCGCCGACAGCAGGGGTGAGCCCGTCCGCGCGTACACGAGGGTGCCGAGGGCGAGGCCGGTCGCGGTCTGGGCGGCCGTCTGCACGGAGACGGCCGCGAAGAAGGGGGTGAACTCCGGGGTCCGGAACAGTTCGCGGTAGGTGCGCATGGGCGGAGTCTCCGGACGCCGTCACGGGCGCGGTTACTGTTTCGCGCGGACGCGAAAGCCTGGAGCGGAGGGGGGTGGAGCGGGTCTGCTGAACGGTCGGGGCTGATGGATCTCACCGGAACGGGGCGGCCGGTCCGGGAGGGGCCCGGCGAACGGGGCCGGCAAGGCGGCTTCGCCGACACGGTTGAGCAGGGCCGACAGGGCCGACAGGGCTGACAGGGCTGACAGAGAACGGGCGGTGGTGGCGTGGGGTGGTGGCAGGTCAGTGCCGACACGCTCGCGAGCAGCCGGTTCGTCGTCTCGCCGCTCGCGGAGGCCGTCGCCTGCCTGCTGCTCCTGGAGCGGGCCACCGCCGCGCACCCGGGGGAGCGCGCCTGGCTGGAGGCCCATCTGCCCGCGTACCGCCGGCGGGCCGCCGACGGCCCGGTCTCCGCCCTCGTGATCCGTTCCGCCCTCGCGCCCCGCTGGACCGCCGACTTCCTCACCCCCGCCCCGGTCCTCGCCCCACCGGGCCAGGCCCCGCCCTCCTTCGCCGAGGAGCTGGCGCGGATCCGGGCCACCCCGCCCGACCGGGCGCGCGCCGATCTGGCCGTGGCGCTGAGCAAGCCGCTGCCCGCCGCGCTGGACCGGGACGACCTGGCCGAGCGCGCCGCCGACGCAGTGGAGTGGGTCTGGACGCACACCGTGCTGCCCGACTGGCCGAGGCGGCGGCGGATCCTGGAGGCCGATGTGGTCGCCCGTACCGCCCAGTTGGGACGGGCCGGATGGGCCGGGGCCCTGAACGGCATGCGGCCCGGGGTCCGCTGGCTGGGCGACAGCCGGTTGCAGATCAACACCTACGACCACCCGCCCCGCGAACTGGACCGCGCGCAGCTCCTGTTCATCCCCGTCACCCCGGACCGGTCCTGGGTCTGCTGGGACATCCCGCACCGGTACGGGCTGGTGTACCCGTGCTCCGGCGTGCTCGCCGAGGCCGGACGCGTTCCCGTACCCGCCGCCCTGGGCGCGCTGATCGGCCCCGCGCGGGCCGCCGTCCTGTTGCTGCTGGCCTCCCCGCTCAGCACGACGCAGCTCGTCGCCCTGACCGGCCAGGGGCTGGGGTCGGTCGGCCGCCATCTGCGGATCCTGCTGGACGCCGGACTGGTCCGCCGCCGCCGGGCGGGCCGCTCCGTGCTCTATTTCCGTACCGAGGCGGGCGACGCCCTGGTGCACAGCGCGGGCTGAGGGGAGACGGAAGCGCCCTGTGCGCGCCCCCACGCGCCCCCGGTCGCTGCCCCTTCCTGGCGGGGCGACGAGCGGATACGCATCAGTACGGGGTGTGCTCCGCATGGTTGGCGCGCATGTACGAGTCGTGACAACGGTGACTATGGGCACCGCTCGTCGTTGTGACAACTTCTCTCTCGCCGCGAACGACGCGGAGGAACCGAGCGAGGGGGCCGTGCGTGAATCCGGAGTACGCCGCGTACTGCCAGGCGGACCGCCGCTTCTACGACGCACCCCACCGTTCCCTCGGACCGGGCGGAGCCGTCGACGCGGAGAGCTCGTTCTACGCGGCCGTCCGTGGCTCCGCACCCGAGGGGTGGACCCGCTCCCGGCGCGGTGACTGGCTCTCCTACAGCCCCGACGGGCTGCGGCTGCCCGCCCAGGGCTGGAAGATCCACGTCTCGGCCGCCCTCGACAACGCGGCGTCCGTGCTCGACCGGGTCACCGCCCACTGCCTGGAGCACCGCCTCGCCTTCAAGTGCATACCCGACGCGGGGCTGTTGGCCCTGCGCAACGCCAAGTACGCGGACCGGGCGGGCAGCGGGAAGTTCATCACCGTCTACCCGCCGTCCGAGGAAGCGTTCCCCGAGGTGTGCACCGCCCTGATGCGGCTCCTGGAGGGCGAGCACGGCCCGTACATCCTGAGCGATCTGCGGTGCGGGAACGGGCCCGTACACACCCGGTACGGCGCGTTCGCCGCCCGCTTCTGCTCCGGTCCGGACGGCCGGCCCGTGCCCGCAGTCGCCGACCCGCGGGGCCGGCTCGTCCCCGACGACCGGGGCCCCGCCTTCCGTGTCCCCTCCTGGGTGACCCCGCCCGGCTTTCTGACGCCGCACCTCGAAGCCCGGGCCGCCGTGGGCCTCGCCGACCTCCCGTACGCCGTGGAGAAGGCGCTGCACTTCTCCAACGGCGGCGGGGTCTACCTCGGCCGCGACACCCGCACCGGCGAGCAGGTCGTCCTCAAGGAGGCCCGGCCGTACGCCGGTCTGGCCGCCGACGGGGCGGACGCGGTGGCGCGCCTTGAGCGGGAGCGGACCGCGTTGGAGCAACTGGCCGGGCTGGACTGCGTACCGGCCGTCCGGGACGTGTTCGAGGTCGGCGACCACCACTTCCTGGTCCTCCAGTACATCCCCGGCACCACCCTCAACACCGTTTTCGCCCGCCGCTTCCCGCTCGCCCGGCAGCACCCGTCGCCCGAACTCCTCGCCGAACACGTCACGTGGGCCGAGGAGGTGTACGGGCAGGTCGAGCGGGCCGTCGCCGCGGTGCACGACCGGGGCATCGTCATCAGTGATCTGCACATGAGCAACGTGATGGTCGACGAGGAGGCCGGGCGGATCGTCCTGCTCGACTTCGAGGCCGCCTCCCCGGCCGCCGAACGCCGCCGCCAGATCGTCGCCAACCCGGCCTTCGTCGCCCCGCCCGACCGGCGCGGCACCGACATCGACCACTACGCGCTCGCCTGTCTGCGGCTCGCCCTGTACCTGCCGCTCACCACGCTGTTCGGCATCGACCGCACGAAGGCCGCCGGACTCGCCCGGGACATCGCCCGCGCCTTCCCGGTGACGGAGGACGCGCTGCGTCCGGCGGTCGAGGAGATCCTGCGGGATGTGCGGGACGTGCAGGATGTGCGGGACACGGGGGAGGCTGCCTCCCGGACGGCGTCGGCAGCGGCTTCCGGTACGGCTTACGCCGCCGGTCTCCGCGACTGGCCGCGCGCCCGCGACGCGCTGGCCCGGGCCGTCGCCGCCTCCTGCACACCGGAGCGCGACGACCGCTGCTTCCCCGGGGACATCGCCCAGTTCGCCACCGCCACCGGCGGCCAGTCCTTCGCGTACGGGGCCGCCGGGGTGCTCTACGCCCTCCACGAGACCGGCGCTCCGCCGTGCGCACCGGCCGAGGAATGGCTCCTGCGGCACGCCAAGGACCCCGCGTCCGGCAGCCCCCTCGGCTTCTACGACGGGCTCACCGGCATCGTCTGGACCCTGCACCGGATCGGCCGCACCGCCGAGGCCGCCGACCTCCTCCGCATCATCCTCGACCAGCCCCTGGAGGGCCTCGCGCCGGGCCTGCACAACGGGTACGCGGGCATCGGCCTCGCCCTCGACGACCTGGCCCGCACCGCCTCCGCCACCGACGCCCCGGCCCTGTCCGCCGCCGCGGCCCGCTGCACCGCCCTCGCCGTCCGCGCGCTCGTCGACGGTCCGCCGTCGCCCCGCACCGGACTGCTGCACGGCGCGAGCGGCATCGCCCTGCTGCTGATCCGCCGGTACGCGACCACCGGGGACGCCGCCCTGCTGGACCTGGCCGCCGCCGCACTCCGCCGCGACCTGGAACGCTGCCGGGCCGGGGACGACGGGGCGCTCCTCGTCGTCGAGGGCAAGCGGCTGATGCCGTACGTCGGTTCGGGCAGCGCCGGCATCGCGGCCGTCATCGACGCCTACCTCGCCCAGCGCCCCGACCCGGAGCTGACGGCGGCGGGCCGGGCCCTGCTCCCGGCCGCGCTCTCCGCCTTCTACGTCCAGCCCGGACTGCTCAGGGGCTCCGCCGGACTCCTGCTGCACCTCGCGGCCACCCCGCTGTGCGACCCGGCCGACCGGCGGCGCGCGATCGACCGCCACACCGATCTGCTGGGCAGCCACGCCCTGCGGTACGGCGGCGGACTCGCCTTCCCCGGCGAGCAGTTGATGCGCCTGTCGATGGACCTGGCCACCGGGACCGCCGGCGCTCTCCTCGCCCTGGGCGCCGCGTCGGGCCGCCCCACCGGACTTCCCTTCCTGCCCGCCGCTCCGGCGGCGCAACCGGCCGCGCAAGCGGCCCCACGGACCGGCCCCTCCAGGGGTCGTGGCAACACCACCGTTCAGTAGGCAACCGTCCCCGAAAGGACACATCATGGCCCTTCTCGACCTTCAGGCGATGGACACCCCGGCCGAGGACTCGTTCGGCGAGCTCGCCACGGGCAGCCAGGTCTCGCTGCTGGTCTGTGAGTACAGCTCCCTCAGCGTGGTCCTCTGCACCCCGTGACCCGCACCGGCCGGCCCGTCGGTGCGCACCACCGGCGGGCCGGCCGGCCACGTGCCCCCAGGGGCCGTCCCCCCGACCGATCCGAAAGGCGACCCCGTGCCGCAGCCGCCCCCGGACCCGAGCCCCGGCACGGCGTCCGGCGCCCGGCGGCTCGCCCGGCTCCACCCGGCCGCCCTCACCTGGCTGTTCCTCTGCTCCACCGGTGGGGCGCTCGCCGCCCTCGCCCTGCCCGCCGCCCTCGGCCACACCGTCGACCGGCTCGTCTCCGGCGGACCCGTGCCCTGGTCCGGGCTGCTGCTCTGCGCCGTCCTGACCCTCGCCGAGACCGGGTGCGACGCGGCGGCCGCCGTCACCGGCACGACCACCACCGCCCGGCTCACCGCGTCCCTGCGCACCCGCACCGCCGCCCGGATCCTGGCCGCCGAACCACGCAGAGCCCTCGCCCTGCCCACCGGGGACCTCACCGCCCGGCTCACCGCCCGCACCGCCGACGCCGCGTCCGCGCCCGTCACGGCCGCCGGAGCCGTCGCGGGCGTCCTGCTCCCGCTCGGCGCGCTCGTCGGGCTCCTCCTCATCGACGTCTGGACGGCCGCCGCCCTCCTCCTGGGCACCCCGCTCCTCGTCGCCCTGCTGCGCACCTTCACCCGGCACACCGCCGACGCCGGGGCCGACTACCAGCGCGCCCAGTCGCTCATCGCCCACCGGCTCACCGAAGCCCTGGACGGCGCCGACACCATCCGCGCCGCCCGCACCGGCGCCCGCGAACACCGCCGCGTCCTGGAACCCCTGGCCGCCCTCGCCGACCACGGCCGCCGCACCTGGACCGTGTACGGGCGGGCCGTCGGCCGCAGCGGACTCCTGCTGCCCCTGCTCATGCTGCTGGTCCTCGCGGTCGCCGGACTCCGGCTCGCCGCGGGCGCGATCGGCGTCGGCGAGCTCGTCGCCGCCTCCCGCTACGCGAGCCTCGCCGTCGGCATCGGCGCCCTCACCGGAGCGCTCGGCTCCCTGGCCCGCAGCCGCGCCGCCGCCCGGAGCCTCGACCCCCTCCTCACCCTCGCCCCGCTGCCGCACCGCGGGCTGGGCCCGGTTCCCGACGCCCCCGGACACCTCGAACTCCGGGACGTCGGCGTCGAACAGGACGGCCGGCCCCTGCTGGCCGGCGTCCACCTGACCGTCCCCGGCGGCACGTCCCTGGCCGTCGTCGGACGCTCCGGCTCCGGCAAGTCCCAGCTCGCCGCGGTCGCCGGGCGGCTGCTCGACCCGGACGCCGGCAGCGTGCTGCTGGACGGCGTCCCGCTGGACGCCATGGAACCGGCCCGGCTCCGCCGCGAGGTGGCGTACGCCTTCGCCCGCCCCGCCCTCCTCGGCGCCACCGTCGAGGACACGATCGCCCACGGCCCCTGGACCGCCTCGCCCGACGCCGTACGCGAAGCGGCCCGCGCCGCCCGCGCCGACGGGTTCCTCGCGCTGCTCCCGTACGGCTACGCCACCCCGGTGGCCGACGCCCCGCTCTCCGGCGGCGAACGCCAACGCCTGGGACTGGCCCGCGCGTTCGCCCACCCGGGCCGGCTGCTGATCCTGGACGACGCGCTGTCCAGCCTCGACACCGTGACCGAGCACCACGTCCGCCGCGCCCTCGACGCGCGGGCGGGGCGCTGCACCCGGATCATCGTCGCCCACCGGCTCTCCTCGGCCGCGCGGGCGGACCGGGTCGCCTGGCTGGAGAACGGCAGGCTCCGCGCGACGGGCCGCCACGACGAGCTGTGGCAGGACCCGGACTACCGGTCGGTCTTCAGCACGGACGACGGCGGCGCGGACAACGGCGGTACGGACGGCAGCGGTTCGGACGACAGCGGTTCGGACAACAGCGCCACGCACAACGGAGGCAGCCCTCGCCGCACCGCCGACGGCACCGCGCCCTCCCTCGCCGCAGCGGAGACCCGATGAAACGCGGCCCCGCCCCGGCGCGCCCCGCCCGCGATACGGCCCTGCGCCGGGTCGCCCGCGAGGCCCGGCCCTTCCTGCGGGCGCGCACCGGGGCGATCCTGCGGCTGGCCGGATGGTCTCTGCTGGAGTTCGCGCAGACCTTCCTCGGCGGATACGGGGTCGCCCGCGCCCTCGACGACGGCTTCCTCGCCGGACGTCCGGCGACCGGCCTCCTCTGGCTGGCCGTCGCCGCCGTCGCCGTGCTGCCCTCCGTGCTCGCCGCCCGAGGCGTGTTCGGCCGGCTCGCCGACCTGGTGGAGCCGCTGCGCGACGGGCTGGTGCGGCGCGCGGTGGCGCGGGCGCTGTCCGGTGCGCTCGGCGGCTCCGGCGACGTCAGCACCCGGTCCCTCTCCCAGGTCACCCATCAGAGTGAGATCGCCCGGGACGGCTGGGCCGGACTCGTCCTGACCCTGCGGTCGTTCGTGTTCACGGCCGCCGGAGCCGTCACCGGCCTCCTGGCCCTCTCGCCCGCCCTCCTCCTCTTCGTGCTGCCACCGCTGGTCCTGGGGGCCGCCCTGTTCCTCGGCACCCTGCCGCCGATGGCCGCCCGCCAGCGCGCCTACCTCGCCGCCGACGAGGCGTACGCCGCGCACGCGGGCGAGCTCGCCGCCTCCGTACGGGACATCGCCGCCGCCGGAACCGCCGAGCGGACGGTGGCCGAGTCCCGGGCCCTGGCCGACGCGCAGCTCGCCGCGTCCCGTTCGCTGGCCCGCTGGTCGGCGGTGCGGGTGGTGGCCCTCGCGGTCTGCGGCCGCTTCCCGCCGCTCCTGCTGCTCCTGGGCGCGCCCTGGCTGCTGCGGAACGGGCTCACAGCAGGTGGTCTCGTCGGCGCGCTGACCTATCTCACCCAGGCGCTCGCCCCGGCCGTCCAGGCCCTGATGACCATGCTGGGCACGGCGGGCGGCCGTCTCGTCGTGGTCCTGGACCGCTTCACGGACGCCCCGCCCCCGCCCGCGGACGAACCGGCCCCGGCCACCTCCGACGACGCCCCGCCGCCCCCTCGGAGCCCCGCCCGGCACACCCCGGTCGCCGAGCTCCACGCGGTCACCTTCGCCTACGGGCCCCGCGCCCACCCCGTCCTGGACCGGCTCTCCCTGACGGTCGGGGCGGGTGAGCACCTCGCGGTCGTCGGCCCGAGCGGCAGTGGCAAGTCGACCCTGGCCGCCGTCCTCGCCGGGACCGAGCGGCCCACCGGGGGAGCGGTGCGGTGGCGGGGGCGCCCGGCGCGGCCGGCCGACGCCACGTCCGTACGCGTCCTGCTGCCCCAGCACGCCTATGTGTTCAGCGGCACGCTGCGGGACAACCTCCGCTACCTCCGGCCCGACGCCCGTGACCGGGAGATCGCGGCCATGGCGGACGCGGTCGGCCTGGACGCGCTGCTCTCCCGGCTCGGCTCCCTCGACGCGGCCGTCGAACCGGACCGGCTCTCCCAGGGCGAACGGCAGCTCGTCGCCCTCGGCCGCGCCTATCTCGCCGCCCCGCCGCTGCTGATCCTCGACGAGGCCACCAGCCGGCTCGACCCGGCCGCCGAGACCCGCGCCGAGCTGGCGTTCGCCGCCCTGCCCGGAGCGCTGGTCGTCGTCGCCCACCGGCTCAGCTCGGCCCGTCGCGCCGACCGGACCCTGGTGATGGACGGCCCGCGCACCCGGTGCGGCACCCCCGCCGAACTCCTGCGCTCCAGCGCCCTCTACCGCGACCTGTCCGGCCTCTGGGAGCCGGAGGCACAGCCGGAAGCACCGGAGGAAGAGCGGCGACGGGGGGAGGAGCGCGGCATCGTCAGATCCACCCCGCCTCCTTCGCCCGTCTGATCGCGTCCAGCCGATTCCGCGCCCCCGACTTCCGGATGGCGGCGGCCAGATAATTGCGGACGGTCCCCGGGGTCAGATGCAGTCGCGCGGCTATCCCGGCCACGTTGTCCCCCTCCTCGGCCAACGAGAGCACACTCAATTCCCTTGGTGATAACGGCATGTCGGCCACCTGAAGGAGACTGAAGGCCAGTGATTCGTCGATATGCCGTCCGCCGTCCGCCAGTTTGTGCATCACCTCGGACAGGTCGTCCACCGGGCGGTACTTGTCGATGTAGCCGAGCGCTCCCGCCTCGTACGCCCGCCGCAGGCCGCGCGGCTGATCGCTGCGTGTGAGCACGGCGAGGGGATACGTTCCTCCGTGCGGTGGGGTGACCGTCTTCACCTCGTCGAGCACGTCCCGTGCGCCCGGACAGTCGAGGTCGGTGAGCAGCACGTCGGGGCACGCCCCGTTCAGCGCGGCGCGTATCGCGCCTCGTTCGGCGGTGCGGACCTCTATGCCCTGCCCCGTGCCGAGGAACGAGGCCAGCGATGCGCGCCACAACGGCACGGTGTGGACCAGCAGCACGGTTGTCATCAATCTGCCCTCAGCTCTTCTCTTCCGGCCGCCCAACGCGGAATGCGATGGACTGTGCGCGCCCCGTGACGGGTTTCCAGTTGAGCGCATGGGCATTCGTGTACGCGGACGAACGGGCCGAATAACGCCACTGTCGGGGGCGGAAGGGGGCGTTCGGATGTAAACCGGGAGCGCACATCGCTCACGGACCCATCCGACTCGTCACGGCCGGGGTGCTGGCACGAGTGACGTCAGGCGGATTTCCGTGGATCGCCAGGTCCGTGGATCCGCCGATCCACGGAAATCTTTACCGGACGCCCGGGTTCAGTTCAGCAGGGCGCGCGCCGCATGAGCCTTGCGCCGGATGTTCTCGGCCGCCGTCGGCTCGATCCCGGCGAGGACCTCCGCATACTCCTCCATCTCCACCGCCCCGCGCAGGAAATCACCGCGCTGGACGAGGAGCTGGGCGTGCTCGTAGCGGAGCCTGGCCGGATGCGAGGGCAGGAGCAGCGACAGCTCCACCGCCCACAGGGCCACATCCGTGCGCTCGGGCCGGGCCGCCGCCCACGCCCGGATGTTGTTCAGGATCCGCAGCACGATCTCCAGCGGACGGGCGGGCACCATCATCGACGGCTCCAGCGCCGCCCCGGTCGCCCCCGTCACCAGCAGCTCCGCGTCCCGGCCGGACAGCGGCGCGCCCCCGGCGAACGGATCGGCCAGCAACGGCTGTTCCCGGTCGCCGAAGCCGACCACGAAGTGCCCGGGCAGAGCCACGCCGTACACCGGTGCGCCCGCCCTCCTCGCGACCTCGATCCAGACGACCGAGAGCAGGATCGGCAGACCCCGGCGGCGGCGCAGCACCTGCTGGAGGAGCGAGGAGTCCAGCCGCTGGTAGTCGGCCGAGGAGCCGCCGAACCCGCAGCGCTCACCCAGCAGTTCGGCCAGCGCCGAGGCCCAGCCGGCGGGGGAGCGGGAGCCGTGGGGCAGCAGACCCGCCAGCCGGTCCAGCTCGATCTGCGCGGCGTCGATGCCGTACGGGTCGAAGACGGTTTCCCCCGGAGGCACCGGGACGACCTCGGCCGGGCCGACCGGTCCGGCCTCCGCGCCCAGCAGCAGGCACAGGAGAGCGAGGTCCGGCCGCTCGGACCGGGCCTCCTCGGCGAACTGCCGCCGCCGCTCGGCCGCCCCGGAATCCAGCCCGCTCATGTCCGATCCACGCCCCTGCCCGTCCTGTCCCCGCCCCGGTCCCGGCCTGCGCGGCGCGCCGCGCGTCCCCTCACACCGAGCGGTAGTGGTGGTACCGGTGGTGGCCCGCGAAGCCCATGCCGTCGTACAGCGCCCGTGCCCCCTCATTGTCCTCCTCGACCTGGAGCCAGGCCGCCGAAGCGCCCTCGTCCAGCGCGCGGCGGGCCAGCGCGGTCATCACCGCCGTGGCCAGCCCGCGCCGCCGCTGTTCCGGCGCGACCTCCACGGCCATGAATCCGGCCCACCGCCCGTCCACCACACACCGGCCGATCGCGTCCGGCGCGTCGCCGCTGCCCGGCACCGTGGCGAACCAGACCGAGGGGCCGCTGCCCAGCACCCGCAGCACATGCGGGCCGGAGGTGGAGAAGCGCTGGTAGCGGGCGAGCCAGGCCGCGTCCGGCTCCCGGGTCAGCCGGACCGCGGCCACCTCCGCCTCCCGGTCCCCGACCGGGGCCAGCGCGGCGATCCGCACCTCCGCCGACCCCTCGCGCCGCCAGCCGTGCCCCTCTAGCTCCGCGGACAACAGCTCCTGTGTGCCCTCGGCCCCGGTCGCCGTCTGGATGTACGCGGGCAGGCCCCGCTCCTCGTACCAGCGGCGGACGCGCCCGAGCGCCTCGCCGAGCGGCAGACCCGGATCGCCGAGCGGCAGTACGGAGTTGGCGCGCCGGGTGAACCCTCCGGCCGCGCGCAGCCGCCAGTCGCCCAGCGCCTCGCTCTCCACCGGCTGCCAGGCACGCGCGGTGACGGCCGCCAGCTCCTCGAAGGAGGCGGCGGGACCCCGGCGCCGGGCCGGGGCGGCGGGCACGACCTTCCCCGCGACCAGGGAAGATTCCACGATGTGGACAGACTCCCCACTCTTTCGTGTGATCGACACCACACCGTCGTTCCATGATGTGAGCACGCCGACCACGTCGGTGAACTCCGCGCCCGAGCCGCCGTTGTCCGTCCGGCGCCGCACGGACACGCGTTTGCCCACGTCAGCGGGTGTGATGCGGACTTCCAGCCGTCCGCCGATGGTGAATTCCACAGCTCTGTCCGCCCCTCCTGTTCGGATCGTGCCCGAGAACGGAGATACTAGGGGCGGGCATCGACGACGCCGCGCTCCCGCGCGAGAGCCAACGCCCTACCGAGGAGGAACGACAGCGTGACCTACGTCATCGCGCAGCCTTGTGTCGACGTGAAGGACAAGGCCTGCATCGAAGAGTGCCCCGTCGACTGCATCTACGAGGGCCAGCGGTCCTTGTACATCCACCCGGACGAGTGCGTCGACTGTGGAGCCTGTGAGCCGGTGTGCCCGGTCGAGGCCATCTTCTACGAGGACGACACTCCGGAGGAGTGGAAGGACTACTACAAGGCGAACGTCGAGTTCTTCGACGACCTCGGCTCGCCGGGCGGTGCTTCCAAGCTCGGTCTCATCGAGCGCGACCACGCGTTCATCGCCGGACTGCCGCCGCAGAACCAGTAAGCGGCGGCGACACGCGCGCAGCCCGGTCCCGTACGGCTCGTCCCCGTGCGGGACCGAGCCGTTTCCCCGTGCGGCCGCCGTACCCGAACACCCCGAGAAAGCAGAGCCCCGTGTCCGCAGTCTCCTCCCGCCTCCCGGTCTTCCCCTGGGACAAGCTCGCGCCCTACAAGTCGACGGCCCAGGCCCACCCGGACGGCATCGTGGACCTGTCGGTCGGCACCCCGGTCGACCCGGTCCCCGAGCTGATCCAGCGGGCGCTGGTCGCCGCCGCGGACAGCCCCGGCTATCCGACGGT
Organism: Streptomyces sindenensis; assembly: GCF_014649035.1. Lineage (GTDB taxonomy): Bacteria > Actinomycetota > Actinomycetes > Streptomycetales > Streptomycetaceae > Streptomyces > Streptomyces sindenensis. Next base: position 144,802 of record NZ_BMSG01000001.1, on the reverse strand, counting down.
GTGGGGCACCGAGGCCCTGCGGGACGCGCTCACCGGCTGGGTGGAGCGCCGCCTCGGCGCGGTCGGCGTCACCCACGCCAACGTGCTGCCGGTCGTCGGCTCCAAGGAGCTGGTGGCCTGGCTGCCGACGCAGCTCGGGCTCGGCGCGGGCGACAAGGTGGCCTACCCCCGGCTCGCCTACCCGACGTACGAGGTCGGAGCCCGGCTCTGCGGTGCGGAGCCCGTCGCCTACGACGACCCGACCGAGCTGGACCCGGCGGGGCTGAAGCTGCTCTGGCTCAACTCGCCGTCCAACCCCACCGGCAAGGTGCTGCCCAAGGACGAGCTGACCCGGATCGTCGCCTGGGCGCGCGAGCACGGCGTCCTCGTCCTCAGCGACGAGTGCTACCTGGAGCTGGGCTGGGACGCCGAACCGGTCTCGGTGCTCCACCCGGACGTCTGCGGCGGCCACTACGACGGCATCGTGGCGGTCCACTCGCTCTCCAAGCGCTCCAACCTGGCCGGATACCGGGCCGCGTTCATCGCGGGTGACGCGGCCGTCCTCGGTGAGCTGCTGCTGATCCGCAAGCACGGCGGGATGATGACGGCCGCTCCCGTCCAGGCCGCCACCGTCGCCGCCCTCGGCGACGACGTGCACGTCTCCGAGCAGCGCGCCCGGTACGCCGACCGGCGCCTGGCCCTGCGCGCGGCCCTGGAGGCGCACGGCTTCCGGATCGAGCACAGCGAGGCGAGCCTCTACCTGTGGGCGACCCGCGACGAGCCGTGCTGGGACACCGTGGCGTACCTCGCGGAGCGCGGCATCCTGGTCGCGCCCGGCGACTTCTACGGCCCGGCGGGCGCGAGCTTCGTCCGGGTGGCGTTCACCGCGACGGACGAGCGGGTGGCGGCGGCGGTCAAGCGCCTGTCCTGACCCGGATCCGCGGGAGGGCCCGGATACGCGGGGCCCGTACACGCGGGAGGGCCCGGACACGCGGGGCCCGGATCCGGGGGAGGGTCCGGACACGCGGGAGGGCCCGGACACGCGGGAGGGCCTGAGGAGTGCGCACTCCTCAGGCCCTCCCGCGTGTGTGCGGGGGCGGTCAGCCGATCGGCAGGCCGTTCAGCGGCAGGGCGTCGGTGGGCAGGCCGCCCTGGCCGAGGCTTTCGGTGGGCAGACCTTCGCCGAGACCGTCGGTGGGCAGACCGCCACCGGCAGCCTCGGTCACCCCGCCGACGGCCTGGCCCGCGTTGCCCGCGGCCTGGCCGGCGGTCTCCTGGGCGGCCGGGACGGCGACCTTGGCGGACTTGCCGACGGTCTCGCCCGCCGCCGGGAGGGCGGTGCCGACGAGCCGGCCACCGGTCTCCCCGGCGGCCTGGGTGCCCTGCCGGGCGGTGCTGTCCAGGGTGTCGCCGACGTTCGCGCCGTCCAGGGCGGTCAGGCCGCCCAGCTCCGGGGCCGCCGGGAGATCTGCGGCGCTCGCGGCACCGGCCGCACCGACCACGGGGGTCGCGCCAGCGGCGATCAGCAGCGCGGCACGAGCGATCCGACGGGTCAGGGGGAGGGACATGATGCTCCTTCAGCGGGTTGTGCACGAATTTGTTTGTCCGGTGATCGGACGCACTGACAACCGCTTCGGGGGAGGGGAAGGTTGCGGCGGGCCAAGGTAAAGACTGAGTAATGCGTCCGATTATCCGCAGCGGAAGAACCCGGGCAAACAATCCATACCGCCGGGATCCGATGAACCGTCACTTCCCTTGTCCGGCAAGGGAATCGGAGCAGGGTGGCGCGACGGCGGGGAGGGTCGCGGAAAGGGCCCGGGGACAGGGCCCCCGTGGCCCGTACGAGTGATGGGGCATACTACTGCACGACCTGGATCCTGACCGCGGTCGTGCCCGTTTCCTTGTCCTTCGCGCGTTCCGTCCGCCAGCCCGTACCGGCGTCCCAGACCCGGTCCGCATAGCTCACGCGCTCGATCCGCAGCGCCTCGGACTGCGCCACGGCCCAGTGCGCCAGCTCCCAGCCGCGTCGCGGCGATGCCTTGTCCTCGGCCCGCGCCGAGGTCGCCGGGACGGGCACCGAAACGGTCGAGGCGGCGGACGCGCCCGCGGCCTTCGCGGCGGGCAGCACGTCCTTGCCGAAGGCCCGCACCAACTCGGCCCGCACCCGCCCGGCATCCCCCGGGCCGTCGGCCGTGGCCCTCGACGGGGTGCAGTTCAGCGAGGCCGCCCGGCGCCCGGTCAGCGCGGCCGCCAGCAGCGCGGCGTCCGGCTCGTGCTTCGCGTACGCCTGCGGGAACCCGCTGCGCTGCACGCGCTGCGCGGCCACGGTCAGCGGGAGGCGCGAATAGCCCGGCACCTCGGCCAGGCCCTCGTAGAACTTCCCGGCCGAGTAGACCGGGTCCATGATCTGCTCCACGGTGCCCCAGCCCTGCGAGGGCCGCTGCTGGAACAGGCCCACCGAGTCCCGGTCCCCGTAGTCGATGTTGCGGAGCGTGGACTCCTGGAGCGCGGTCGCCAGCGCGATCGTCACCGCCCGCTCGGGCATCCCCCGGGTGGTGCCCACCGCCGAGATCGTCGCCGCGTTGACGGCCTGGGCCAGGCTCATCTCGTAACGCTGCGTCTCGCCCTCGTCCCCGTCCTTCGCTTCCACGACACAGCGCGGCGGGTTCTTCGAACCGGAGGAGTCGTACTGCACGGCCAGGTACCCGCCGAGCGCCGCGAGCACGGCGAAGGCGGCCCCGTAGCGGAAGAGGCGTCGTCGGCGAGGGCTGACTGTCCTGGACACGGGCCCACCGTACTGGAGGCCCCGGGCGGGGCCGATACCCAAGTCCCTTAGGGTCGGGTCCATGGCCGACAGCACCCTTGACCCCGCCCTTGACCTCACCCTGGACGGACCGGCGCTCACCGCCCGGCTCGTCGACTTCCCCTCGGTCAGCGGGGAGGAGAAGGCCCTCGCCGACGCGATCGAATCGGCCCTGCGCACCCTGCCGCACCTCACCGTCGACCGGTACGGCAACAACGTCGTCGCCCGCACGAACCTGGGCCGCGCCGAGCGCGTCGTCCTCGCGGGGCACATCGACACCGTGCCGATCGCCGACAACGTCCCCTCCCGCCTCGACGGGAACGGCGTCCTCTGGGGCTGCGGGACCTCCGACATGAAGTCCGGCGTCGCCGTCCAGCTCCGGATCGCCGCCACGGTCCCCGAGCCCAACCGCGACCTGACCTTCATCTTCTACGACAACGAAGAGGTCGCCGCCCACCTCAACGGACTCGGCCACATCGCCGACGCGCACCCCGACTGGCTCGCCGGGGACTTCGCCGTCCTGCTGGAGCCCTCCGACGGAGAGGTCGAGGGCGGCTGCCAGGGCACCCTGCGGGTCCACCTGCGGACCGCGGGGGAGCGGGCCCACTCGGCGCGCAGCTGGATGGGGTCCAACGCGATCCACGCCGCAGCCCCGATCCTGGCCGCCCTCGCCGCGTACGAGCCCCGCCGACCGGTCATCGACGGCCTCGAATACCACGAGGGCCTCAACGCGGTCGGCATCGAGGGCGGCGTCGCCACCAACGTCATCCCGGACGCCTGCACCGTCGTCGTCAACTACCGCTACGCCCCCGACCGCACCGAGGAGGAGGCCATCGCCCACGTCCGCGAGGTCTTCGCCGACTGCCCCGTGACCGAGATCGTCATCGACGACCACTCCGGCGCCGCCATGCCCGGCCTCTCCCACCCCGCCGCCCAGGCGTTCATGGCCGCCGTCGGCGGCACGGCCCGGCCCAAGTTCGGCTGGACCGACGTCTCCCGGTTCGGCGCGCTCGGCGTCCCCGCGGTGAACTACGGACCCGGCGACCCGATGTACGCCCACAAGCGCGACGAGCACGTGGCCGTCGAGAAGATCACCCACTGCGAGGACCGCCTCCGCTCCTGGCTGACCGGCTGACGCCCGGCATTCCCCCGTACGTAACCTCCGCCGATCTACGCTGGCCGCACGCAGCACGACACGTACGACCCGGCACGAAGCAGGTCGGTGGAGGGAGCGGAACATGGGCAACGCCGAGGACGCACGGATCCCCGAGGGCGCGGAGGTTCCCGAGGGAGCGGTCAGCCCCGAGGAACAGTGGCTGGGCCCGGTCCTGCGCCGCAGGGAGCAGGTCCAGCCCGGCACGACCGATCAGCGGCTGCTGGACTCCGAGGGCGACTCCGAGTGGGTGCACACCGACCCCTGGCGGGTGATGCGCATCCAGTCGGAGTTCGTCGAGGGCTTCGGCGCGCTCGCCGAACTGCCGAGCGCGATCAGCGTCTTCGGCTCGGCCCGCACCCCCGCCGGATCACCGGAGTACGAGGCCGGGGTGGCGATCGGCAAGGCCCTGGTCGACGCGGGGTTCGCGGTGATCACCGGCGGCGGCCCGGGCGCGATGGAGGCGGCCAACAAGGGCGCCCGGGAGGCCAAGGGCGTCTCGGTCGGCCTCGGCATCGAGCTGCCCTTCGAGTCGGGCCTCAACCCGCACGTCGACATCGGCGTCAACTTCCGCTACTTCTTCGTCCGCAAGACGATGTTCGTGAAGTACGCCCAGGGCTTCGTGGTCCTGCCCGGCGGCCTCGGCACCCTCGACGAACTCTTCGAGGCCCTCACCCTCGTCCAGACCGGCAAGGTCACCCGCTTCCCGATCGTCCTGTTCGGCACGGCGTACTGGGGCGGCCTGGTCGACTGGCTCCGCGACACGGTGGTGGCCCAGGGCAAGGCATCCGAGAAGGACCTGCTGCTGTTCCACGTGACGGACGACGTGGAGGAAGCGGTGATGCTGGTCACGAAGGAGGTGGGCCGGTAACCGGTCCCGGCCCGTCCGGCCACTCCCCCGGCGCTTGAGGAGCGGGGTCCAGGGGCAGCGCGCCCCGGGCCCCGCCCGTCGGGCAGGCGGCAGGCCTACGCCAGCCCTCTCCGCGCGACCGCCGGCGCCCGGTGCCCGGCGATGGACGCCACCATGTCCAGAACCTGCCGGGTCTCCGCCACCTCGTGCACCCGGTACACCCGCGCCCCCAGCCACGCCGACACCGCCGTCGTCGCCAGCGTCCCGATGACGCGTTCCTTCACCGGCCGGTCCAGCGTCTCGCCCACGAAGTCCTTGTTGGACAGGGACACCAGCACCGGCCACCCGGTCTCGGCCATCTCCTCGAGACGGCGCGTCGCCTCCAGCGAATGCCGGGTGTTCTTCCCGAAGTCATGACCCGGATCGATCATGATCCTGTCGGGCCGCACCCCGAGCTCCACCGCTCGCTCCGCGAGCCCCACCGTCACGCGCAGGATGTCCGCCATGACGTCGTCGTACGCGATCCGGTGCGGCCGCGTCCGCGGCTCCGCGCCGCCCGCGTGCGTGCACACGAGCCCCGCCCCGTACCGCGCGGCGACCTCCGCCAGCTTCGGATCCACCCCGCCCCACGCGTCGTTCAGCACATCCGCCCCGGCCTCGCAGACCGCCTCGCCCACGTCGTGCCGCCAGGTGTCCACGCTGATCACCACGTCCGGGTGGCGGCGGCGCACCTCGGCGACGAACCCGACCGTACGGCGCGCCTCCTCCTCGGCGGTCACCTCCTCGCCGGGCCCCGCCTTCACCCCGCCGATGTCGATGATCGCCGCGCCCTCGGCCACCGCCTGCTCGACCCGGGCGAGCGCCGGCTCGTCCCGGAAGGTGGCGCCCCGGTCGTAGAAGGAGTCGGGGGTCCGGTTCACGATCGCCATGATCACCGGCTCGTGGGGACCGAATTCCCGCCGCCCCAACCTGAGTGCACCGCTGCGCATCCCGTCTTTCCTCCTCAGCTGACCGCCTACGACCCGCCTGCCGACCCTACGGCCTTTCGTGGCCCGGCCCCGACCTGTCGGTGCCGCATGGCACGATCGGAGCCGGACGAGGTTTCCGCCCCCGGGGAGATGCGCGTGTTCTGGTTCTTGCTGCTCACGATGGTCGTGGTCGTCACCGCGGTCACCCTCGCGGTGGTCGGAGGCGGTGGGAGCGCGGTGCTCCAGGACGTACCGCCCGAGCGGTTCACCGACCCGCTGCCCGCGGCCCGCCCGGTCGGCCGGGCGGACATCGAGGCGCTGCGCCTGCCGATGGCGCTGCGGGGCTACCGGATGGCGGACGTCGACGAGGCGCTGTCCCGGCTCGGCGCGGAGCTGGCCGAGCGCGACGCCCGGATCGCGGAGCTGGAGTCCGCCCTCGCCGGGGACCGGGCGGCCGCGGTGACGACGGGCACCGACCTGTTCAAGCAGCCCGGCGACCGGCCCGCGACGGAACCGGACGACGGCGCGGACGGCCCGGACCGCACCGAGGAGGACGGCCGATGAGCGCCGCCCTGCCCGCCCCCGACGGCGGACTGCGCTGCCCCTGGGGCCTGTCCACCGAGGACTACCTCACCTACCACGACACCGAGTGGGGCCGGACGGTCCACGGCGACGACGCCCTGTTCGAACGGCTCTGCCTGGAGGCCTTCCAGTCCGGGCTCTCCTGGCTCACGATCCTGCGCCGCCGCGAGACCTTCCGTACCGCCTTCGAGGGATTCGCGATCGAGGCGGTCGCGAAGTTCACCGACGCCGACCGGGAACGGCTCCTGGCCGACCCGGGGATCATCCGCAACAAGGCCAAGGTCGACGCGACCCTCGCCAACGCGAAGGTGCTCGCCGGCTGGCGGGCCGGAGAGCTGGACGAGCTGATCTGGTCCTACGCCCCCGACCCGGCCGGCCGACCCGCCCCGCGCACGCTGTCGGACGTCCCGGCCGTCACGCCGGAGTCCACCGCGCTCGCCAAGGCGCTGAAGAAGCGCTCGATCCGCTTCGTCGGCCCCACCACCGCCTACGCGCTGATGCAGGCCTGTGGACTGGTGGACGACCACCTCGCGGACTGCGTGGCGCGCGGCGGCGGCAGCACACCGGGCTGAGCCGCGGCTACTTGCCCAGATAGACCGGCTTCTCCTTGGCGAGGAAGGCCTCCACCGCGATGGTGTGGTCCTGCGACGCGCCCGCCCGGGTCTGGAGTTCGTCCTCCTTCTCCAGCGTCTCGGCGAGCGTGTGCCCGGCGCCGTACGCCATCGACTCCTTCAGCGCCGCGTACGCCACCGTGGGGCCGGCGGCCAGGGTGCGGGCCACCGCCGCGGCCTGCCCGGCCAGCTCGTCGGCCGGGACGACCCGGTTGGCGATCCCCAGCTCCAGCGCGTCCTGGGCGGAGACCGACCGCGGGAAGAACAGCAGGTCCGCGGCGCGGCTCTGCCCGATCAGCCGGGGCAGCGTCCAGGACACGCCCGAGTCCGCCGTGAGCGCGACGCCCGCGAACGAGGTGTTGAAGGAGGCGGTCTCCGCGACCACCCGGTAGTCGGCCGCCAGCGCGAAACCGAACCCGGCTCCGGCCGCGACCCCGTTCACCCCGGCGACGACCGGCTTCGGCATCTCCGTGATCGCCCGCACGATCGGGTTGTAGTGCTCCCGTACGGTGCTCAGCGCGTTGCCGTCGCCCGCCTCGCGGGTCGCCATGAGCGTGGCGACATGCTCCTTGAGGTCCTGGCCGACGCAGAAGGCGCGCCCGGTGGCCGTGAGCAGCACCGCCCGTACCGCCGGGTCCGCCGACGCCTCCAGCAGCGCGTCCCGGAGCGCGACCTTCGCCGCCGTGTTCAGCGCGTTCATCGCGTCGGGCCGGTTGAGCGTGATCGTCGCGAGCCCCTCGCTCACGTCGTACAGAACGGTGTTCGCCTGCTCGTCGGTCATTCCGTTTCCCCTCGCTGCTCGGGCGTCGTTGCTCCTTGCAGGCAAGCATGGCCGACGCGGACCGGGGCAGAGATGTGACCTGCGTCTAACAATTGGCCCTCACCCAGGGGTCCGGGGCGGCGCAGTATCGCAGCCGGATCGCCGAATTGGGTGGTTTTGAGAGAGCGCGTTGCGCAAGCGATGCAGACCGATGTTGGTCATCGGGGTCGTTGATGCGGGATAATGGCGAAGAAGCAATGTGTTCGATGCCGGTGAGGCAGCGCCTGTCATGGGGCCGCCGGTTGCGATGAGCTGGTTTCAGGAAGGGGAACGAGCATGGCGGCCATGAAGCCGCGGACGGGCGACGGCCCGCTCGAGGTGACAAAGGAGGGGCGGGGCATCGTCATGCGCGTTCCGCTCGAAGGCGGCGGTCGGCTCGTTGTCGAGCTGACCCCGGACGAGGCCGATGCCCTCGGCGACGCGCTGAAGAAAGTCGTCGGCTGACGTCGTCGGCCGACGCGGAACGCCCATCACCTTCCACCACTGCCCGGCACGGTCTCCGTGCCGGGCAGTGGTGCGTCCCGCTGGTGCCCGGGTCCCGGCCCCGCGCCGCTCAGCCGCGCCGGACCGCGCAGAGCAGCCCGTCGCCGACCGGCAGCAGGGTCGACATCAGCTCCTGGCTCTCGCGCGCCGCGCGCAGCAGCTCCCGCAGCCGCAGCACCTCGGCCGGCTGGGCGGCCGAGTCAACGGTGCGGCCGTCCGCGAAGACGCCCTCGAAGCAGACCAGGCCGCCCGGACGCAGCAGGCGCAACGATTCAGCGAGCACGTCGAGGCTCTCCAGCCGGTCGCCGTCGCAGAAGACGAGGTCGTAACCGCCGTCCGCGAGCCGGGGCAGGACGTCCAGGGCGCGGCCGGGGATGAACCGGGCCCGGTTGGTGGCGAAACCCGCCGCGCGGAACGCCTCCCGGGCGAACTGCTGACGCTCGGGCTCGGGGTCCACCGTGGTCAGGACCCCGTCCGGCCGCATGCCGTGCAGGAGGTAGATGCCGGACACGCCGGTGCCCGTGCCGATTTCCGCCACCGCTTTGGCGTCCGCGGCGGCGGCCAGCAGGCGCAGCGCGGCGCCGGTGCCCGGTGACACCGGGCGGAGCCCCAGCTCGTGAGCCCGCTCCCGGGCCACGTGCAGTGCTTCGTCCTCGGCGACAAAGGCGTCGGCGAACGCCCAGCTCGTCTGCCGGTTGGCGGTAATGACCCTCTCCTGTCCCCGTAGTTGGCGCAACGGTGACTGTATCCGCTGGACCCGGGAACCCGCAGATGGGACCGGGCGTTGTGCAAGGAGTGGGGAAAGCGCAGCGACCGGGTCCGCGGATCGGACCGGTGAGCTGGGTGAAAGTCCCGGGTGACGCCCGGCCCCAACAGGGAAAAGGCTTATCCGGAGCTAACGGGCGAGGTGGCTATGGTAGGGGCTCCACTGGACACCACCAGAGCCGATAGGGGAGGTGCGGCTGCGCCTGTGGACCGGGGAGGGGTGCTGCGGCGCCTGCTCAGGTCGGCCGGTGAGCCGAAATCCGTGACCAACATTGCTGACCGTTCTTCCGAAGACTCCGCACCGACCGCGACCTTCGCCTCTGATGCGGACTCTCAGGCGTGGACCCCGCCCTCATGGGAAGAGATCGTCAGCACGCACAGCGGTCGCGTGTACCGCCTTGCCTACCGTCTGACGGGAAACCAGCACGACGCCGAGGACCTGACCCAGGAGGTCTTCGTCCGGGTGTTCCGCTCGCTGTCGACGTACACCCCCGGCACCTTCGAGGGCTGGCTGCACCGCATCACGACCAACCTCTTCCTGGACATGGTCCGGCGCAAGCAGCGCATCCGCTTCGACTCGCTCGGCGACGACGCGGCGGAGCGGCTGCCGAGCCGTGAGCCGTCCCCGCAGCAGATCTTCAACGACACCCACTTCGACGCCGACGTGCAGCAGGCGCTGGACACCCTCGCGCCCGAATTCCGCGCGGCCGTGGTCCTCTGCGACATCGAGGGCCTCAGTTACGAGGAGATCGCCGCGACCCTCGGGGTGAAGCTGGGCACCGTGCGCAGCCGGATCCACCGCGGCCGTTCGCATCTGCGCAAGGCGCTCAAGCACCGTTCGCCCGAGGCCCGCGCCGAGCAGCGCTCCCTGGCGGACGCGGTCCTGGCGGGGGAGGGCGGACTGGCGTGAGCGGCACAGGTCCCACCGGTCCCACCCCTGCCGAAGCGCACCTGGGGGACCGGCTCGCCGCGCTGGTCGACGGCGAGCTGAAACACGACGCCCGTGAGCGGGTCCTGGCCCACCTGGCGACCTGCGCCAAGTGCAAGGCCGAGGCCGACGCCCAGCGCCGCCTGAAGAGCGCCTTCGCCATGTCCGCCTCACCCTCGCCCTCCGAGGGGTTCCTGGCCCGTCTCCAGGGCCTTCCCGGGGGCCCCGGCGGCGACGACACGGGCTCCGGCGGACCGTTCGGCGGCCGGGGGCCCTTCGCCGACGAGTTCTTCCCCGGCCTGCGGCCCCTCGCCGGCAGCACGCGCGCCGACACCGGGCCCTCCCCGCTGGACGGGTTCGGCTATCTCCCGGCCGCCCACGGCTCCACCGCCGTGCTGCGCGGCGGGGCGGCCGCCGGTTCGGCCTTCCGCATACACGAGGTGGCCCGTGAAGCGGACCGCTCGCCCTGGCGCGGGCGGCGCTTCGCGTTCGCCGCGGCGAGCGCCGTCTCCCTCGCCGCGATCGCGCTGGGCGGCACCCTGCCGCTGGACTCCGGCCCCGAATCCGCGCTGCGCGCCGAGGGCGCCGGGAACAACGTCACCCCGCTCGACGCCGAGACCCGCGCGGCGAACGGCGCCACGGCGGTCAGCCGCCGGGGCGGCGGCACTCTCGCGGTGACCGACGACGGCCGGGCGGCCGAACGGCCGGGCTCCGGCAGCGCCGGCACCGGAACGAACACGGTGTCCCCGGCGCTCACCGGCACCCCGGTGGCTCCGGCCGTCACCCCTCCGGTGAACCGGCAGGGGCCCCCGACCGCTCCGCCGCTGTTCGGCGCCTCGACCTCGGGGGGACACCCCTTCATGCTCCCCGTGCTGAACGTGTCCGTGCCGCCGCTGATACGCCCGGCGACCTCCGCCACCCCGCTGCTGGCGGCGGCGCTCGGCAGCGGTGCGGTGCCCAAGACGGTCCCCTCCTCGCTGTCCTCGGGGCCGCCCCCGGGCTCGCCGGCCAACGATCTGGCGAGCCCGCTTTCCCCCCGGCCCTGACGGGACCCTGCGCAGGGTTTCGCAAACCTGGTTGAATTCCGGTGAGGGACGCCTCTGTGGGGCGTACGACAGAGGCCAGTTGCGGGGAGAGCATGGACGACGGGAAGCCCACCGGGCCGCAGGCGAAGTGGTGGAGCCGCCCCACGGCGAGGCGCGCCGACCATCCGGAGCCGGACAGCGTCCTGCCCCCGGCGGGCGCCCCGGGACCGGAGGAGCCCACCGCTCCGGACCGTGCCCCGGCGGCTGCGGCCCCGGCCGCGCCCGGCACCGCCCCGGCGTCGGCCGCCGAGGCACGGGATTCCGCCTCGGCCGCCGAGGACCAGGCGTTCTCCCCGGCCCAGGACGAGGCTTCCCCGGCCGCCCCGGACCAGGCGGTTCCGCGCCCGCGGCCGGCCGGGCAGCCGCTGCATGAGCCCGATGAGTACGGCACCCCGCCCTACGGCGGCCCCGGCCCCTGGGCGCCCGCCCCGCCGGTGCAGCGGCCGACCCCGGCCCACGGCACGGTCGTACCGCCGGAGGCCGGAGGACCGTCCCCGCAGTACGCCGCGACGAACGGCTCCGGCTCGGCCCCGGCCCCCGCACCGCAGGCCGCCCCAGCTCCCGCCGACGGCCACACGCCCCCGCACGCCCAGCCCGCCGGCGCCTTCGCGCCGCCCCGGCCCGCGCCCAACGACGCCTTCGCGCCGCCCCGGCCCGCGCCCGCCGACCCCTTCGCACCGCCGCCCCCGCAGCCCCAGGCCCACACGAACGCCCCGCACGCCCAGCACGCGACGGCGCACGGGCAGCAGCCCGCCCACGCGGTGGCCCACGAGCCGCAGCAGCCCGGCCACCCGGGGCAGGAGCAGCACCGGCCGACGCAGTGGCTGCAGTACGACCCCTGGGGCGCTCCGGGGCAGCCGCTCACCCGGCCCGGTCCGCCCGAGGGCGCCGATCCCGGCCGGAAGAGGAAGCGGCGCGGCGGGGCCTTCGCCGGGGTGCTCCTGCTGGCCCTGGTCGCCAGCGGCATCGGCGGCGGAGTCGGCGCGTACATCGAGCGCAACGGCGGCCTGACCACCGTCGAACTGCCCCAGGCCGGCCGCGACAACGGCGACCGGGCCCCCGACAGCGTCGCCGGCATCGCCGCCAGCGCCCTGCCCAGCGTGGTCACCCTGCACGTCAGCGGCACCGCCGAGTCCGGCACCGGCACCGGCTTCGTCCTCGACGGCCAGGGCCACATCCTCACCAACAACCACGTCGTCGCCCCGGCCGGATCCGGCGGCGACATCACCGTCACGTTCAGCACCGGCGAGACGGCCTCCGCCGAGCTCGTCGGCAAGGACAGCGGCTACGACCTAGCGGTCGTCCGGGTCCGCGGCGTCTCGGGCCTCAAGCCCCTGCCGCTGGGCAACTCCGACAACGTCCAGGTCGGCGACCCCGTGGTGGCCATCGGCGCCCCCTTCGACCTGTCCAACACGGTGACCTCGGGCATCATCAGCGCCAAGCAGCGGCCGATCACCGCGGGCGGCGAGAAGGGCGACGGCAGCGACATCAGCTATGTCGACGCCCTCCAGACCGACGCCCCGATCAACCCGGGCAACTCCGGCGGCCCCCTCGTCGACTCCCAGGCCCACGTCATCGGCATCAACAGCGCCATCCGCGCGGCCGACAGCGGCCGGGGCCCCGAGTCCGGGGGCCAGTCCGGCTCCATCGGCCTCGGCTTCGCCATACCCATCAACCAGGGCAAGCGCGTCGCCGAGGAGCTGATCAGCACCGGCAAGGCCACCCACCCGGTGATCGGCGTCACGCTGGACATGAAGTTCACCGGCGACGGGGCCAAGGTCGGGACGAAGGGCGCCGACGGCGGGCCCGCCGTCGCCGAGGACGGACCCGCGGACAAGGCGGGCATCAAGTCCGGCGACGTCATCACGCAGGTCGAGGGCCAGCGTGTGCACAGCGGCGAGGAGCTGATCGTGAAGATCCGGGCCCACCGCCCCGGCGACGATCTCGACCTCAAGCTGACCCGCGGCGGCGAGGAACGGACCGTGACCCTGAAACTCGGCTCGGCGAGCGGCACATGATCCGCCCCGTGAGCCACCAGGGCACCCGGCACGGCATCCGGCACGTGCGCGCCACCGCGAGGTACCGCCCGGACACCTTCGACAGGTACCTTTGAGCGGTCCGGGCAGCAGGCGGACCCGGGCCGCGATCGCACGGAGAACACGCGGAGAACACGAGGAGCAACAAGGTGTTCAATGACATAGGCGCACTGGAGCTGCTGACGCTCGGGGTGCTGGCCGTGCTGGTCTTCGGCCCCGACAAGCTGCCCAAGCTGATCCAGGACGTCACGCGCACCATCCGCAAGATCCGCGAGTTCTCGGACAGCGCCAAGGAAGACATCCGCTCCGAGCTGGGACCGCAGTTCAAGGACTTCGAGTTCGAGGACCTCAACCCCAAGACGTTCGTCCGCAAGCAGCTGATGGACGGCGACGACGACCTGGGGCTGAAGGAGATCCGCGAGAGCTTCGACCTGCGCAAGGACCTGGCCGATGTCACCGACGCGGTCAACGGCCGCACCCCGGCCGCGTCCGATACCGCCAACAGTGCGGCGAACGGCTCCGCGGGCGCGTCGGCCGCCGCCCCCTCCACCAGCCTGACCAAGACCGGCGACACCGCTCCTGACCTGCTGAAGAAGGATCCCGCGCCGAACCGGCCCGAGCGCCCGCCGTTCGACTCCGACGCCACCTGAGCCCCGGTCAATCCCGACTCGTCCGGACGGTATCGCTATTCTCCATCTGTCCGGTTGCGAGGACGCCCATGCCCGCGGGGGGCGGGCCGCTCCGGATCCTGACCGATCGAGGAGCGGCCGCGCACATGGAGACGACGAGTCGGACTGACACGGACGGTGTCCCGGGCACGGCCACGGCGGAGGAGGAGCCGCAGGAGGCCCCGGCGGCCCGGCGGGCCGCCGACGGCTACCGGGCGGCGACCTTTCCCTGGTACGGGCTGGACGAGGCCTTCACGGGCCCGCGCTGGCTGATGCAGGTCGGCACCGCGGCCGACGGCACCGTGCAGCACGGTGCGACGGGCCACGGTGACGAGCCGTCGGTGAAGTCGGACGGCTCCGTCGACAAGGAGCGGTTCGCCGCGGTGATCACGGTGGCCGCGAGCCCCGTACGGCGCAGCGGCGACGGTACGGGCGTGCTGGACGCCACCACGGTGTCCTCGGCGGCCTGGCTCGCGGGCTCCGGTCTGCTGGCGTACACCTGGCCGCCGCAGATGGACCACACCCTGCGCGACGACTGGCTGGACCAGCAGACCGAGACCGCGTTCACCCTCGCCGACGACCTCGGCAGCGCGCCCTGGACGACGCTCTCCCTGCCGGTGGACGGGGTTCCGGTGGAGTTCCACTACCGAGAGTCCGAGTTCGGCTGGGTCCTCGCCGGATCCGCCCACGAGGGCGTGCACATCGGCGCGTACGGCCGGGGGATGAGCGCGTACGGTCTCGGCTTCGCGGTCATCAAGGACATCGAGACGTACGCGTAACGGCGGCGGGAGCAGGAAGCACGGCAAACACGCGTCAGGGCGGGCCGGACGACCACCGGCCCGCCCTGAAGCGTGCTGTACGCGCGGACGTGTCGCGTCAGAACTTGTTGCGCGGGGTGATCCCCAGCGACATGCCCGACAGACCGCGCTGACGGCCGCCCAGCTTCTGCGCGATGGCCCGCAGCGCGCTGCCGGCCGGGGAGTCGGGGTCGGACAGGACGACCGGCTTGCCCTCGTCGCCGCCCTCGCGCAGCCGTACGTCGATCGGGATCGCGCCCAGCACCGGCACCTCGGCGCCGACCGTCCGCGTCAGCCCCTCCGCGACCCGCGCGCCGCCGCCCGAGCCGAACACGTCGACCATCTCGTCGCAGTGCGGGCACGGCATGCCCGACATGTTCTCCACCACGCCGACGATCTTCTGGTGGGTCTGCACGGCGATCGAACCGGCCCGCTCGGCCACCTCGGCGGCCGCCTGCTGCGGGGTCGTGACGACCAGGATCTCGGCGCCCGGCACGAGCTGTGCCACCGAGATCGCGATGTCACCGGTGCCCGGCGGCAGGTCCAGCAGCAGCACGTCCAGGTCGCCCCAGTACACATCGGCGAGGAACTGCTGGAGCGCCCGGTGCAGCATCGGACCGCGCCAGACCACGGGCGCGTTGCCCGGGGTGAACATGCCGATGGAGATGACCTTCACGCCGTGTGCGGACGGCGGCATGATCATGTTCTCGACCTGGGTGGGCTTGCCGTCCGCGCCCAGCATCCGGGGCACGCTGTGCCCGTAGATGTCGGCGTCCACGACACCGACCTTCAGCCCGTCGGCGGCCATGGCCGCGGCGAGGTTCACCGTCACCGAGGACTTGCCGACGCCGCCCTTGCCGGAGGCGACCGCGTACACCCGGGTCAGCGAGCCGGGCTGGGCGAAGGGCACCTCGCGCTCGGCGGTGCCGCCGCGCAGCGCGCTCGCCAGGTCCTTGCGCTGTTCGTCGCTCATGACGTCGAGGGTCACCTCGACGCGGGAGACCCCTTCGACCCGGGCGACCGCGTCGGTCACGTTCCGGGTGATCGTCTCGCGCATCGGGCAGCCGGAGACCGTGAGATACACGGTGACAGCGACTACACCGTCAGGATCGATCTCGACCGATTTCACCATGCCCAGCTCGGTGATCGGGCGGTGGATCTCCGGGTCGTTCACTGTCGACAGTGCCTCAAGCACCGTGTCTTCCGTAGCCATACAGACGATGTTACGGCGCGCGGGCCTACGGACGGGTAGCCCGTCAGCGGTCGCCTTCGTCACTCTCGGCCGGGAACAGCATCTGCCGCTCCTCCATGTCCTTCACCATGTCCTGGAGCTCGGAGCGGATCCAGTCCCGGGTGGCGACCTCGCCCAGGCCCATCCGCAGGGCCGCGATCTCCCGGGTCAGGTATTCGGTGTCGGCGATGGAGCGCTCGTTCTGCTTGCGGTCCTGCTCGTGCGTGACCCGGTCACGGTCGTCCTGCCGGTTCTGGGCGAGGAGGATCAGCGGCGCGGCGTACGAGGCCTGGAGCGAGAGCATCAGCGTCAGGAAGATGAACGGGTACTGGTCGAACCGCAGGTCCTCGGGCGCGAAGATGTTCCACAGCACCCAGACGATGATGATCAGCGTCATCCAGACGATGAACCGCCCGGTCCCCAGGAACCGCGCGATCCGCTCCGAGAACCGGCCGAACGCCTCCGGGTCGTACTCCGGCAGCAGCCTCCGGCGCGGCGCCCTCGGCTGGTCCAGCCGGGTGCGCGGGGGCCGCATCAGCCCGGAGGCACCGGTCGAGGACGCCTTCGCCCGCTCATCGCCCGCCACGGCCGACCCCCTCCTCCCCGTGCAGACCCGTCTCCCCGTGCAGATCCGTCAGGTCCGTCTCGCGCCAGTCGTCCGGCAGCAGATGGTCCAGGACGTCGTCGACGGTCACCGCGCCCAGCAGGGAGCCGCTCTCGTCCACGACCGGGGCGGAGACCATGTTGTACGCGGCCAGGTAGCTGGTGACCAACGGCAGCGGGGTGTCCGGCGGCAGCGGCACCAGATCGCTGTCGACGATCGAGCTGACCAGGGTGAACGGCGGGTCGCGCAGCAGCCGCTGGAAGTGCACCGTGCCCAGGTACTTGCCCGTCGGGGTCTCGTCGGGCGAGCGGCACACGTACACCTGCGCCGCCAGCGCGGGAGACAGGTCCGCCTGCCGTACGCGGGCCAGCGCGTCCGCCACCGTGGCGTCCGGGCGCAGCACGATCGGCTCGGTCGTCATGAGACCGCCCGCCGTCCGCTCCTCGTACGACATCAGCCGTCGTACGTCGGCGGCGTCGTCCGGCCGCATCAGCGCCAGCAGCCGTTCCTTGTCGTCCTCCGGCAGCTCGGAGAGCAGGTCCGCCGCGTCGTCGGGGTCCATCGCCTCCAGGACGTCGGCGGCCCGCTCCTCGGCGAGCTTGCCGATGATCTCCACCTGGTCGTCCTCGGGCAGCTCCTCCAGGACGTCGGCGAGCCGGTCGTCGTCCAGGGCGGCCGCCACCTCCGCCCGGCGCTTGGGCGAGAGGTGGTGCAGGGCGTTGGCCACATCGGTGGGCCGCAGCCGCTCGAACGTGGCGACCAGGTTCTCCGCGCCCTGCCCGTGCTCCTCCAGCGAGAAGCCGCTGACCGCCGACCACTCCACCGTCAGCGTCTCGCCCTTGCGGCGCAGCGCACCGCCGCGCCCCTTGCGGACGAAGTACTTGTCGATCTCCCAGTCGCGGCGGGCGGGCAGCTGCTGGATGGCCACGTCCAGGACGGTGACTTCTTCGTCGTCCTCCACCAGCCGGACCCGCCGGTCCAGGAACTCGCCGAGGACGAGCCGCTCGGTGGGCCGCTGTTCGAAGCGCCGCATGTTGACGACGCCGGTGGTGATGACCTGGCCGGACTCGACGCCCGTCACCCGGGTCATCGGCAGGAAGATCCGTCGGCGGCTGATCACCTCGACCACCAGTCCCAGGATGCGCGGCGGCCGTCCGCCGACCCGCAACATCGCCACCAGGTCGCGGACCCGGCCGACCTGGTCCCCGTTGGGGTCGAAGACGGGCACCCCGGACAGGTGGGAGACGAAGACCCTGGGGGTGACCGCCGCCATCCGCCGCCTCCTTCGTCCGTCCGTGTCCGGGTGGTCCCGTATCCGGCCGGAACCGTCTCGCCGTTCTGCCGGAACCGTTTCGTCCGGTCCGTGGCCGTGCGTCCCCGGTCGTCCCTGCCTGCCGCCGCCGACCAGCGGAATTCGCCGGTACACCGGGATCAGGCTAGCCCGTACCGACGCGCCGCGCCCCGGCGGACCCGTCCGTACGGCTGGCTGCCGGACGGCGCGCGCCGCACGGGTACGCTGCCGTCTGCTACCCCCGATCGCAGTGGAGAGGCAGTGCGCCCGTGACCTCTTTTGCCCCGGCCGTGCGGAACCATCGCCGGACCGCCCTCGCTCTCGTGCTGTGCGGAGGGCTCACCGTGGTCCTGGCCGCCTGCGGCACGGAGGAGGACCCGGACAAGGGGACCAACGGCGTCGCCAGACTCTCCGCCGCCGAGATCGACAAGAAGGCCAGAGCGGCGGCGGAAGCGGCCAGTGCCGTACGCCTGTCGGGCACGCTCGTCAGCAAGGGCGGCACCTACCGGCTGGAGATGAAGCTCAACGCGAAGGGCGGCATGGGGTCGGTGACCTCGAAGAAGCAGAGCTTCGCCCTGCTGCGGGTCGAGGACGAGCTCTTCCTCAAGGCGCCGGCCGAGTTCTGGACCCACGAGGGCAGCGAGGGCGGGAGCGAGACCGGCGACGTGGCCGCCGCCGACAAGCTGGGCGGCAAGTACGTGAAGGTCCCCGAGGGCGACCCCAGCTACCGTCAGTTGCGCGGCTTCACCGACAAGAAGGTCCTGCTGGACGGGCTCCTGGCGCTGCACGGCAAGCTGAACAAGGGCGGCCGGGACACGGTCGCCGGGCAGCGCACCATCCAGATCCTCGGCGGCAAGGGGGAAGGCGGGGCCTTCGACGTCTCGCTGGAGAAGGAGCCGTATCCGGTACGGGTGGCCCGGGCCGGCGGCGGGGGCACGGTCTCGCTGGCCGACTGGGGGCAGGCCTTCCCGCTGGAGGCCCCCGAGAAGGACGACACCGTCGACTACGGCGGGCAGCTCCCGAAGTCCTCCGGCTGAGCCGACGGCCTCAGTCCTCCGGCCGAGTCCTCCGCTCCGCGCCCCGGTCTGCGTCCTCCGGCCGGGCCGACGGCCCCCGCGGGGCCGCTCAGCCCTTCCGGCGGCGCTTCAGCAGCAGCCGGGGGACCGCCGCCGGGGCGGGCTCGCGGGTGGTGGCCGGGGTCGGCAGCGGAACGGCCGCCAGCGAGGAGTCCGGCAGCACGGTGCTCACCGCCTCCGGTGTCAGCCGCACCACCGTGCACGTGCGCGCCCACCGCTCGGGCATCGCCTCGGCGTCCGGCGCGTTCAGCCGCTTGCCCTTCAGCTCGGCGACCGCCGCCTCCCACTCCTCGGAGTGCGGCGCCAGGAAACGTACCGCCGCACTCCAGGCGACGATCCGGCCGCCCTTGTCCTTGCTGCGTACGGTCACCTCGGCGCGGCCCCCGTCGGCCAGGCCCCGAGGCAGCGGCTGCTCGCCGGGGCCGCCGCCGACCAGGAGCGCCGCGCCCTCGTGCCAGACGTGCCAGACGGCACGGGCGGGCCCGGAGCCCCGGACCCAGACCAGGCCCGACTTCTTGGTGGCCTCCTCGGCGAGGGCCCGCTCCAGCAGGCCGGCGGCGTCGGTCGCGGTGGCGTCAGTCATGGGCCGAGCTTAGACGGGCCCGAGGACCCCAGGGCCTCTCGTCCTGATGAGCCCGCGCTCACAGCCAGCCGTTGCGCTTGAGGATGCGGTGGATCGAGAAACAGACCACCCCGATGACGCCGAGCACCAGCGGATAGCCGTACCTCCACTCCAGCTCCGGCATGTGGTCGAAGTTCATGCCGTAGACCCCGCAGATCATCGTCGGCACGGCGATGATCGCCGCCCAGGAGGTGATCTTGCGCATGTCCTCGTTCTGCGTGACCGTCGCCTGCGCCAGATTGGCCTGGAGGATCGAGTTCAGCAGCTCGTCGAAGCCGAGGACCTCTTCCTGGACCCGGGCGAGGTGGTCGGCGACATCGCGGAAGTACTTCTGGATGTCGGGGTCGATCAGCCGCATCGGACGTTCGCTCAGCAGCTGCATGGGCCGCAGCAGCGGGGACACGGCCCGCTTGAACTCCAGGACCTCGCGCTTGAGTTGGTAGATCCGGCCGGCGTCCGAACCGCGTGCGGAGCCCTTCGCCGGGGTGGAGAAGACATCGATCTCCACCTCGTCGATGTCGTCCTGCACCGCCTCGGCCACCGCGATGTACCCGTCGACCACGTGGTCGGCGATGGCGTGCAGCACGGCGGACGGGCCCTTGGCGAGCAGCTCCGGATCGTCCTGGAGGCGGTGGCGCAGGGCGCGCAGGGAGCCCTGGCCGCCGTGCCGGACGGTGATGACGAAGTCCCGGCCCGTGAAGCACATCACCTCACCGGTCTCCACGACCTCGCTGGTGGCGGTGAGTTCGGCGTGCTCCACGTAGTGGATCGTCTTGAAGACGGTGAACAGCGTGTCGTCGTACCGCTCCAGCTTGGGCCGCTGGTGGGCGTGGACGGCGTCCTCCACCGCCAGCGGGTGCAGCCCGAACTCCCGGGCGATACCCGCGAATTCGGCCTCCGTCGGCTCGTGCAGACCGATCCAGGCGAAACCGCCCTCCTCCCGCACCTGGAGCATCGCCTCGTGCGGGGTCGGGGTGGCGGGCGTCACCAGTCGGCGGCCGTCGCGGTAGACCGCGCAGTCGACGACGGCGCTGGAGGCGGACGGGTCGCGGGTGGTGTCGTACGCGCTGTACGGGGCGCTGTTCTTACGGAGGGACGGGCGCACGGCGGCGCGCAGGTCACGGATCATCGACATGGCTGGCTCCTTCACGGAGGGCCGTCGGCGAGGGCGTGGAACAGCCCGGAATGGGGACGTGTGCTCACGTCCGCAAAGCGGGCTCCACCGCGCGGGCGCGATGACGGCGTTCGCTACAGACAGGCAAAAATGCGCTTCGGGCAGGCAGGAACGAAGGGCTCTTCCGTCACGCGAACCGCTGTCGGGAAGTCGTTCGGACACGACGGCGATGTCGGCCCCGGGCCACCGACGGGAGGCGTCGGATCAGCGGGAGAGGTGAGGCTCGGAAGAGCGGTCGGTACTGCACGGTCGACTTGGATCCATGGCAGTCCCCACCTCCTCCGGCCGGTCCCCCGTGGGGGACGACGTGTCGTCGGGACGAAGAAGAGCGACGCTTCTGCGTGCTGTCCCGACCGGCGGCCAGGCTATCAGCCGCTCAAGACCCAATCCCGTACTTTGCCCATTCACTACGCGATCTATGCTCGCCGCATGGCAGAAATTCTTCCGCTGGTCGAGGCCCGGCTCCGCTCCGCCCTCGGGGAGCCGGACGCCCGCGCCGACGTGACGTTCCTCGGCACGGACCGCATCCAGGTGCTCCGCTTCCTCGACGGCGACATCGTGCGCTACGCGACGCTCGGCATGTCGGGCGCGCCGATGGCCGATCCGACCTCGCCGCTCGCCGACCCCGTGAAGGGGCCCCGCGCCGAGCTGATCCTGTCCGTACGGGGCGGAATCGCCGACACCGACCAGGTGCTGCGCCCGCTCGCCGTACTGGCCGCCTCCCCGCAGGTCGAGGGGCTGATCGTGGCCCCGGGCGCCTCGCTGGACCTGGGTGAACCGCTGTGGACCGGGGCGCCGTTCACCTCGGTCCTGGTCGCGGAGCCCGGCGGGCTGGTGGAGGACCTGGAGCTGGACGCGCCGATGGACCCGGTCCGCTTCCTGCCGCTGCTGCCGATGACGCACAACGAGGCCGCCTGGAAGCGGGTGCGCGGTGCGCAGGAGCTCCAGGAGCGGTGGCTGACGCACGGTACGGACCTGCGCGATCCGCAGCGCACGTCCGTACCGCTGGACTGACCGGCTCCTCTGCTGACCGGTTCCTCTGCTGGGCGGTCAGTCGGCGAAGACCGTCACGCCGTCCTCCAGCGCGTGGACCGGCTCCAGTTCCTCGGCCTCGTGGGTCAGTGCCGTACGCCGTACTCCCACGACGGCCGCTCCGGCCAGGGCGGCGAGCGCGGCCACCACGAACGGGACGTGGCTGTCGGTCCACTCCTCGATCTTCGGGGCGAGGAAGGGGGCGGCCGCCGCGGCGAACCAGCGGACGAAGTTGTAACCGGCGCTGGCCACGGGCCGCGGGGCGTCGGAGACCCCGAGGGCCAGCTCGGTGTAGACGGTGTTGTTCATGCCGATGAACGCGCCGGAGACGATCGTGGCGACGATCGCCGTGGTGTGGCTGCCGTAGCCGAGGACCAGCAGGTCGGCGGCGAGCAGGACCAGCGAGGCCCCGAGCACCTTGAGCGAGCCGAAGCGGCGCTGGAGGCGCGGGGCGACCAGCACGGAGAAGACGGCGAGCAGCAGGCCCCAGGCGAAGAAGACCGCGCCCGACGTGTACGGGGTCATGTCCAGCACGAACGGCGTGAAGGCCAGGACCGTGAAGAAGGCGTAGTTGTAGAAGAACGCCGAGGCCGCCACCGAGGCCAGCCCGCCGTGGCCCAGCGCCTTCACGGGATCGAGCAGCGAGGTCCTGACGGCGGGCTTCGGCTGTTCCCCGAGGAACGCGGCGATGCAGAGGAAGCCGATCGCCATCAGGGCCGCCGTGCCGAAGAACGGGTAGCGCCAGCTGGCGTCCCCCAGCAGCGCGCCGAGCAGCGGCCCGCACGCCATGCCGAGGCCGAGCGCCGACTCGTACAGCAGGATCGCCGCCGCGCTGCCGCCCGCCGCCGCTCCGACGATCACCGCGAGGGCGGTCGAGACGAAGAGGGCGTTGCCCAGGCCCCAGCCGGCCCGGAAGCCGACCAGTTCGGCGACGGAGGACGAGGTGCCGGAGAGCGCGGCGAAGACGACCACCAGCGCGAGACCGGCCAGCAGGGTCTTGCGGCCGCCGATGCGGCTGGAGACGAAGCCGGTGACCAGCATCGCGAACGCGGTGATCAGGAAGTACGAGGTGAACAGCAGCGACACCTGGCTCGCCGAGGCGTCGAGGCCCCGGGCGATGGACGGCAGGATCGGGTCCACCAGGCCGATCCCCATGAAGGCCACGACCGAGGCGCCCGCAGTGGCCCAGACGGCCTTCGGCTGACGCAGGATGCCGCCTCCCGCCGCGCCTTCGTCGAACGGATCCTCTCCCCGCATGGGCTGTCTCCTTCTCTTCCGGCCTTCTCCGTCCGGCCTCGCAGGGCCGATGCGCTGGACACAGGATAATTTAGACAATCTAATAAATGCAAGCTACACCTATTTTCCCGGGTCAGGACCACGCTGCGGACGGGTGATCGTCCTTGACGGGAGGACCGGCGGAGAGGACGGTTGGTCCTTATGAGGGGCGAACCCAGTTGCCCGAAGTGCGGTGGCCGGGTCAGGGCGCCCGGTCTCTTCGCCGACGCCTGGCAGTGCTCCGTGCACGGCCAGGTCCACCCGATGCAGCCGGTCGTCCCACCCAGCGTCGAGGCGCTCGGCGTCGTGGTGCACCGCACCCAGGTCCCCGTCTGGATGCCCTGGCCGCTCCCCGTGGGCTGGCTGTTCACCGGGGCCGCCAGCGCGGGCGACGACCGCAGCGGCGGACGCGCCAGCGCCGTGGCCTGCTCCGGACCCGGCCCGCTGGGCGGGATGGGCGAGCTGCTCCTCGTCGCCGAGGAGCTCGGCGTCGGACTCGGCGCCCGGTACGCCGGCATCGAGGGCCCCGACCCCGGCCACCACCTGAACGTCGACTCCGCCCCCGACGCCAAGGTCCACGCCGCCGGCCGCCCCACCCCGCTCTGGCACGTCAGGAACGCCCCGGAGGACCGCGCCGTCTTCGCCGGAGAGGCGCGAGGGCTCTGGCTCTGGGCGATCCTGTGGCCCGAGCAGTCCGGGCTCCTGATGTACGACGAACTCGTCCTCACCGATCTGCGGGACGCCGGGGGAGAGGTCGACCTCGTCCCCTGCGGCGCGCTCACCCCACGCCTCCTCACCACCCCGGAGACGCCGCCCCGGCAGGGGAAGAGCGAGCGGTAGATCACGTCGAGCGGAGGGCTTTCGCGGCCTGAGGTCCGGCGGGCGACGGTTATCCTTGAGCGGTCCCCCGTCCGCCCGCGAGCCCCGGAGTCAGCCGTCGTGCGTATCGACCTGCACACCCACTCCACCGCGTCGGACGGCACGGACACCCCCGCCGAGCTGGTGGCCAACGCCGCCGCCGCGGGCCTGGACGTCGTCGCGCTCACCGACCACGACACCGTGGGCGGCCACAAGCAGGCCATCGACGCACTGCCCGAGGGGCTCACCCTCGTCACCGGCGCCGAGCTCTCCTGCCGCGTCGACGGCGTGGGCATGCATCTGCTCGCCTACCTCTTCGACCCGGCCGACGCCGAGCTGGAGCGCGCCCGGGAACTCGTCCGCGACGACCGCGTGCCGCGCGCCCAGGAGATGGTCCGCAAGCTGCGCGCCCTCGACGTCCCCATCACCTGGGAGCAGGTCGCCCGCATCGCCGGGGACGGCTCGGTCGGCCGCCCGCACGTCGCCGCCGCCCTCGTCGAACTCGGCGTCGTGCCCACCGTCTCCGACGCCTTCACGCCCGACTGGCTGGGCAACGGCGGCCGGGCGTACGCCGAGAAGCACGAGTTCGACCCCTTCGAGGCCGTCCGCCTGGTGAAGGCGGCGGGCGGGGTCGCCGTCTTCGCCCACCCGGGCGCGGTGAAACGCGGCGCGGTCGTCCCCGAGTCCACGATCGTCGCCCTCGCCGAGGCGGGCCTCGACGGCATCGAGGTCGACCACATGGACCACGACGGGCCCACCCGGGCCCGGCTGCGCGGCCTCGCCCGCGAGCTGGGGCTGCTCACCACCGGCTCCAGCGACTACCACGGCAGCCGGAAATCCGTCGAGCTCGGCGCGTTCACCACCGACCCCGAGATCTACGGCGAGATCACCCGGCGCGCCACCGGAGCCTTCCCGGTGCCGGGCGCCGGCGGAGCCGACCGCCGCTGAGGCTCGCCGCACCCTTCGCCGTACCCCGTTCTTCTCCCCGCGCGCCCCGTGCGTGCCGTCGCGTGCCCGACGCACCGTGACGCCCGCTGCCCGGACCCGCGCCCCCTCCGTACCACCCGCTCATCTCTCGCAAGGCTCACTGTGTTCGACGTCGCTGTCTTCGGATCCCTTTTTCTCACCCTATTTGTGATCATGGACCCGCCCGGGATCACGCCGATCTTCCTCGCGCTCACCGCGGGCCGCCCCGCCAGGGTGCAGCGCAAGATGGCGCTCCAGGCGGTCGCGGTCGCGTTCGGCGTGATCGCCGTCTTCGGTCTGCTCGGTCAGCAGATCCTCGACTACCTGCATGTCTCCGTGCCCGCGCTGATGATCGCGGGCGGGCTCCTGCTGCTGCTCATCGCGCTCGACCTGCTGACCGGCAAGACGGACGAGCCGACGCAGACCAAGGACGTCAACGTGGCGCTCGTACCGCTGGGCATGCCGCTGCTCGCCGGACCCGGCGCCATCGTCTCCGTCATCCTCGCGGTGCAGCACGCCGACGGCGTGGGCGGCCAGCTCTCGGTGTGGTCCGCGATCGTCGCCATGCACGTGGTGCTCTGGCTGACCATGCGCTACTCGCTGGTCATCATCCGCGTGATCAAGGACGGCGGCGTGGTGCTGGTGACCCGGCTCGCGGGCATGATGCTCTCCGCCATCGCCGTCCAGCAGATCATCAACGGTGTCACCCAGGTCATCCAGAACTCCTGAGCAGGCTCCTCGAAGGGCCCCGCACACCACAGCACCCCCGCACGGACGTTCCGTGCGGGGGTGCCTCGTCTCTGCAACGTCAGGTGTTACGAGGCCGAACTGTCGGCCGGCCGGATGTAGATGCGCTGGCCTGTCGCCGCGGCCTGCTGCACGATCCGGTTGACGGAGGCGGCGTCCACGACGGTGCTGTCCACGGCGGTACCGTCGACGTCGTCGAGTCGCATGATCTCGAAGCGCACAGTGCTTCCCTTCGTCTGATCCTCCTGCTGGAGAACTGCTGGCGCCGAGGGGGCGTCCCCACCGGCAAGACTAGGAACGCGGGGTTTCCCTCGCGTTCCACAAGGGTGACAACGAGATGCCCCTTGCAAACATTCCCTACGCTAAGGAAATTTTTTGGATGTCTAACTACCCGTCGGTAGCCACACCGCCACAGACCACGAGGTTCGCATGAACGAGGCGGACCCGCAGCTCATCGGGGGCACCGGAGAGGCCGGCCTCGGCGCCCGCCTGGACCGCACCAACGAGCTGCTCCAGCGCATGCTCGTCGAGGTGGCGAAGACCCCCTCGACGCACGCCATCTTCGTGGACGCCGGCTACGTCTACGCCGCGGCCGGGCTGCTCGTCACCGGCACCGAGGACCGGCGCTCCTTCGACCTCGACGCCGAAGGGCTGATCGAGGCCTTCATCGACAAGGCCCGCACGATCTTCGCGGACAGCAGGCTGCTGCGCGTCTACTGGTACGACGGGGCCCGCCGCCGTATCCACACCACCGAGCAGCAGGCCATCGCCGAACTCCCCGACGTCAAGGTGCGGCTCGGCAACCTCAACGCCAACAACCAGCAGAAGGGCGTCGACTCGCTCATCCGCACCGACCTCGAATCCCTCGCCCGGCACCGCGCCATCAGCGACGCGGCGCTCGTCGGCGGCGACGAGGACCTGGTCTCGGCGGTCGAGGCCGCCCAGGGGTACGGGGCCCGCGTCCACCTCTGGGGCATCGAGGCCGCCGAAGGCCGCAACCAGGCCGAACCCCTGCTCTGGGAGGTCGACAGCCAGCGCACCTTCGATCTCGACTTCTGCCGCCCCTACGTCACCCGGCGCCCCGTCACGACGTACGAGGACGACACCCCGGCCCCCTCCCGGGAGGACGTCCGCTTCGTCGGCGCGCAGATCGCGGCCGCCTGGCTCGCCGCCCGGGGCCGGGAATCCCTCGCCGACCTGCTGCCCGGCCATCCCTACCTGCCGGGCTCCGTCGACCAGGACCTCCTGGTGGAGGCCGAGCGGCTGCTCCAGCACTCGCTGCGCGGCCACGCGCATCTGCGGCGGGCGCTCCGCGACGGCTTCTGGCAGCACCTCCAGGCGCAGTACTGACGCGGCGGCTTTTCGAGCGGTACGGGCGGCAGGCCGTCGGTGGGCCGGTCAGGCGTCCGGCAGGCCGTCCCAGAACGCGGCCAGCGCCTTCGCGGTCTCCTGCGGGCGGGCGGTGTTGGGGGAGTGCTCGGCGCCGGCGATCGTGGTGCGGCGGGCGCCGAGACGCCGGGCCATGGCGTCGAACAGCTCCACCGGCCATACGTCGTCGCGCTCCCCGGACAGCACATGGACGGGCAGCCCGACGGCGGCCAGCTCGTCCACCCGGTCCGGCTCGGCCGTCAACTGGGCCCCGGTGGCGATCAACTGCGCCGGGTTGTGAGCCAGCCAGCGGCGGCGCATGTCCGCGCCGTCGCCGGTGTCCGCGTCCTGCGGGGGATCCAGCGCCTGCATCGCCTGCCACACCTCGTCCATGGACAGCACGGCCAGCGCGTCGCTCAGCATCTTCACCTTGTCCCGCTGCGCCGCGACGACCTCGGCCGGGCCCGAGGACATGAGCGTCAGGGAACGGAACGGGGCGGCGTCCAGCAGGACGGCGGCGCGGGCGATCTGGCCGCCGAGCGAGTGCCCGAGCAGGTGCAGGCCCCCCGGCGCCTCACCCAGGGCCGCCGCCTGGGCCAGCACATCACGCGCCAACTCGCCCTGGGCGTAACTCTCCTGACGGTCCGTCCCCGGAGATTCGTACTGCCCCCGACCATCCACGGCGATGACCCGGTAGCCCGCCCCGGTCAGCGGTTCCAGCAGCGCGACGAAGTCCTCCTTGCTGCCGGTGTAGCCGGGCAGCAGCAGGGCGGTGGCCCGGGCCGGGGTGCGCGGGACGGCGTCCAGGACGGCGAAGTCGCCGCGCTCGGTGGCCAGGACGCGGGCGTCGGCGCAGGGCGGCGGGGTGAAGGTCGGCGGGCGGCTCATACGGCGAGGCTATCCCCGCCGCCCCGGGCCCGCCGCGCCCGGGGCGGCCTTCCGGACGACGAACGGCCCCGGCCCCCGCGGAGTGCGGGGGCCGGGGCCGTGGTCGTGCCTGTCGTGCGGGGTCGCCCGAAGCGTCAGCCCTCGGTCGTCGCCGATGCGGCGCCCGCGGGGCGGGTGGCCCGGCGGCGGCGCGGCTTCGGCTCGGCGGCGGCCTCGCTCACCACGGCCTCGGCGGCGGAGACCACGGCGGCCTCCTGCGTCGCGGTCGAGGTGACGCTGCGGGTGGCGCGGCGGCGGCGCGGCTTGGCCTCCGCCCCGTCGGCCGGAGCCTCGACGGCGGGCTGCTCGGCGGCGACGGCCTTCGGCGCGGCCTTGGCCTTCTTCGCCGGGGCCTTCTTCTCCGCGGGCTCCGCCGTCTCCGCCTTCGCGCGGGACTTCGTCGCCCTGGCCGTCCGGGCCTTCGGCTCGGCGGCCGGCGTGGACTCGGCGGCCTGGCCCTCGGCCTTGGGCTCGGCCTTCGCCTTCGACTCCGTCCTCGGCTTCGTGGTGCGGGCCGGGCGGCGACGCGTCTTGACCTCGGGCTCCGGCTCGGCGGCCGGGGCGATCTGGAAGTCGACCTCGTCGGCCGGCTTCACGATCCGGGTGCGACGGCGCGGCCGGACGGCCTTCGGCTCGGCGACCGGCTCGACGGCACCCGCCGCGACGGCCACCGTCTGGAAGTCGACCGGGGCCGGGGCGGCCGGAGCGGCGGCGACGGGCGCGGCCGTCTCCTCGGTCACCGGCTTCGCCGCGGCGCGGCTGCGACGACGGCGCGGCTTGGTCTCCGCGACCGCCTCCGCGACCGGCTCCGCCGCGGGTGCGGCCTCGGCCACGGGGGCGGGAACCGCCGGAGGCTCGGCGACCGCCACGGCCGCCTCGGTGGCAGCGGCCTCGGCCGCGCCGGCCCGCGTACGGCGGCGACGGCGCGGCGTACGCGGCGCCTCGGGCGCCTCGTCACCGGCCGGGGCGACCGGGGTGGCCTCCTTGGCGGGTGCGGGCACCGTCGCGGCGTCCGCCTCCGTGCCGGCCCCGCCACGGGTGCGGCGGCGCTGGCGCGGCGTACGGGTGCGGGGCTCGCGCTCCTCACGGGCGGGTGCCGACGCGGCGGCCTTGCGGCCGCGGCCGCCGGTCTCGCCGAGGTCCTCGACCTCTTCGGCGCGCAGGCCCGCACGGGTCCGCTCGGCACGCGGCAGTACACCCTTGGTGCCGGCCGGGATGCCCAGCTCCTCGAAGAGGTGCGGCGAGGTGGAGTACGTCTCCGGCGGGTCCGGGAACTTCAGGTCCAGGGCCTTGTTGATCAGCTGCCAGCGCGGGATGTCGTCCCAGTCGACCAGCGTGATCGCGGTGCCCTTGGCCCCCGCGCGGCCGGTGCGGCCGATGCGGTGGAGGTAGGTCTTCTCGTCCTCCGGCGACTGGTAGTTGACGACGTGGGTGACACCCTCGACGTCGATACCGCGCGCGGCGACGTCGGTGCAGACCAGGACGTCGACCTTGCCGTTGCGGAAGGCGCGCAGCGCCTGCTCGCGGGCGCCCTGGCCGAGGTCGCCGTGGACCGCGCCGGAGGCGAAGCCGCGCTTCTCCAGCTGCTCGGCGATGTCGGCGGCCGTGCGCTTCGTCCGGCAGAAGATCATCGCGAGCCCGCGGCCGTCGGCCTGGAGGATGCGGGCGAGCATCTCCGGCTTGTCCATGTTGTGGGCGCGGTAGACGTGCTGGACCGTGTTCTTCACGGTCGTGCCCTCGTCGTCGGGCGACGTGGCGTTGATGTGCGTCGGCTGCGACATGTAGCGGCGGGCGAGGCTGATGACGGCACCGGGCATGGTGGCCGAGAACAGCATCGTCTGGCGCTTGGCCGGCAGCATCGTGATGATGCGCTCGACGTCGGGCAGGAAGCCCAGGTCCAGCATCTCGTCGGCCTCGTCGAGGACGAGCCCGCGGATGTGGGAGAGGTCGAGCTTGCGCTGGCCCGCCAGGTCCAGCAGGCGGCCCGGGGTGCCGACGATCACGTCGACGCCCTTCTTGAGGGCCTCGACCTGGGGCTCGTACGCCCGGCCGCCGTAGATCGCGAGAACGCGGACGTTACGGACCTTGCCGGCCGTGAGCAGGTCGTTGGTGACCTGGGTGCACAGCTCGCGGGTGGGGACGACGACGAGCGCCTGCGGCGCGTCGGTCAGCTGCTCGGGCTTGGCCCGCCCCGCCTCGACGTCGGCGGGGACGGTCACGCGCTCCAGGAGCGGGAGACCGAAGCCGAGCGTCTTTCCGGTGCCGGTCTTGGCCTGGCCGATGACGTCGGAGCCGGAGAGGGCGACGGGGAGCGTCAGCTCCTGGATGGGGAAGGGGGACGTGATGCCGACCGCCTCAAGGGCTTCGGCCGTCTCGGGAAAAATGCCGAGGTCGCGGAACGTAGTCAGGGTGCTGCCTCTTCTGTGAGACGCGGTCCGAGGCGAACGCTGGGGGTCGTACCGTGCCGGGTTGGTCATCCGGCCGTGGTGGCCGGGTGGCGCGGGACCACTGCCGTCGCTCGAGCGCTCGTGCCGCTGAGGGGGCCCCTCATCTGCAGTCATACGTGTCGTACGCACCGCGTGGAGGGCTGTCGGGTCGGAGCCGATCGGGCCTCCGACCGGGCATCCTCATTCAAAGGGCGCGCCCCTGGCACAGCACAGTGCTCAGTAAGCGCAATACCACTGTACCCCGGATTCGCGCATGTGTGTTGGACGAATTCATCGGAACGGTATGGCGGCCCCGGCTGACCAGGCCCTTCCGCCCTGCGCGCGGAGGGCTATCGTTCCGTTTCATGGAGACGCCAGACCACGCCACCGACACCCCCGCCGACTCTTCCGGAGCCACCGGGATCGCCACCCAGGACTGGGCCACCGCGGCCACGGACCCGCAGTACCGCGCCGCCGTCGTGGACCTGCTCGGCGCCCTCGCCTACGGAGAGCTGGCGGCCTTTGAACGGCTGGCCGAGGACGCGAAGCTCGCGCCGACCCTCGGGGACAAGGCGGAGCTGGCGAAGATGGCCGCCGCCGAGTTCCACCACTTCGAGCAGCTGACCGAGCGGCTCACCGCGGTCGACGAGGAGCCGACCGCCGCGATGGAGCCGTTCGCCAAGGCGCTCGACGACTTCCACCGCCAGACCGCCCCGTCCGACTGGCTGGAGGGCCTGGTCAAGGCGTACGTCGGCGACTCGATCGCGAGCGACTTCTACCGCGAGGTCGCGGCCCGGCTCGACACCGACACCCGCTCCCTCGTGCTGTCCGTGCTCGACGACACCGGCCACGGGAACTTCGCCGTGGAGAAGGTGCGCGCCGCCATCGAGGCCGACCCCCGGGTCGGCGGGCGGCTCGCGCTCTGGGCCCGCCGGCTGATGGGCGAGGCGCTCTCGCAGGCCCAGCGGGTGGTCGCCGACCGCGACGCCCTCTCGACGATGCTGGTGGGCGGCGTCGCGGACGGCTTCGACCTGGCCGAGGTGGGCCGGATGTTCTCCCGGATCACCGAGGCCCACACCAAGCGGATGGCCGCTCTCGGCCTGGCCGCGTAACGCCGCGGGCGGGGCTACTGGGCCTGGGCCGCCGCCGACCGGTTGAGGCGGCGGCCGCGTGGCCGGATCAGGAGCGAGAGCGTCACCGCTCCGACGGACACGGCTCCGATCAGCGTCGCCAGGGCATGGCCGGGACCCAGCGCGGCATGTGTCAGATACGCGCCGAAGAGGGCACCCAGCGTGCCGGTGAGATAAACCGCACGGCCGGCCGGCAGGCGGTCGGCCAGTGATCGGAGCGCCATCCAGGACAGGGCCAGTCCGAGCACGGCGGCGCCGAAGGATTCCCAGATCACAGAGGATCACCTCGCGGGGGTGTGCGGGGCGGGCAAATCGGTCGTAGGCGGTACTACCCCCCGGCGGCGGCGAGCAACCCTCCGACGGCTCCTTCCGGCCCGTACGGGAACGGGAGAAGCGGACATCCCGTGCACGCGGCGGCCCCGCACACCCGCAACGCCGTACGCGACACAGGAGCGGCCCGGCGGGATGTTCCCGCCGGGCCGCTCCTGTGATCGCCTGATCAACGCGTCCCGTGGACTACAGCGCCCCGAACCCCACCCGCCGGGTGGTCGGCTCACCGATCTCCACATACGCGATCCGGTCGGCCGGCACGAGGACCTTGCGGCCCTTGTCGTCCGTGAGGCTGAGCAGCTCCGCCTTGCCGCCCAGTGCCGCGGCGACCGCGCTCTCGACGTCCTCGGCGGAAAGCCCGCTCTCCAGAACGATCTCGCGGGGCGTGTGCTGCACCCCGATCTTGACCTCCACGGCTATGTCCCTCCGACGGTCAGTCCCTGCGCGGCGAACCGCGCCGTACGCAGCCACATTAGCCCGGCGGAAGCGGCGCTCAGGGCCCGACCGGCAACGCCCGCAGCGAACACGGCGTCAGGCGTCCCGGCGCGGAGGGGTCAGTGCTGCTCGACACCGTGCAGCGGGAAGCCCGCGATGCCCCGCCAGGCCAGCGAGGTGAGAAGCTGCACGGCCGTGTCCCGGGGGATGGAGGACCGGCTGGAGAGCCAGTAGCGGGCCACCACCTGGGAGACTCCGCCGAGCCCGACCGCCAGCAGCATGGACTCGTCCTTGGACAGGCCCGTGTCCCCGGCGATCACGTCGGAGATGGCCTCCGCGCACTGGAGCGACACCCGGTCCACCCGCTCGCGCACGGCGGGCTCGTTGGTCAGGTCGGACTCGAAGACCAGCCGGAACGCGCCGCCCTCGTCCTCCACGTACGCGAAGTAGGCGTCCATCGTCGCCTCGACGCGCAGCTTGTTGTCCGTCGTCGAGGCCAGCGCCGTGCGGACGGCCTGGAGCAGCGACTCGCAGTGCTGGTCGAGCAGGGCCAGATACAGCTCCAGCTTCCCGGGGAAGTGCTGGTAGAGCACCGGCTTGCTGACCCCGGCCCGCTCGGCGATGTCGTCCATCGCGGCGGAGTGGTAGCCCTGCGCGACGAAGACCTCCTGCGCGGCGCCCAGCAGCTGATTGCGTCGGGCGCGGCGGGGCAGGCGGGTGCCCCGCGGGCGCGCCGCCTCTGTCTGCTCGATGGCTGTCACGCCGCCTCCCAAATATGTGTTCCAGCACAGCCGGTCCGTGCACGCTGCGCCGTACTGCCATCGTACTTTTGGGTAACCCGGGAGTGCGCGGCGCGGACGCAGAATTTCATGGACCGGACGGCTGTGGAAGCCACAGTTCTTTGCGGTCGTGAGTAAAACCGGGGCGTTTCAGCGGTAATCGTCCTCGTCCAGGGGAATCACCCTGCGCTGTTCCGCGACGTCGGCCTCGTTGGCGGCGGCCGGGTCGACGATCCCGGTCCGTTCGTCGTGCTCCGGCCGGACGTCCGCACGCTGCTCGGCGGCGTCGGCCTCCGGGGCCTCCGGCCCCGGCTCGTCCGGCTCCGCGCTCTCGAAGGTGTCCGGGTCGCTCGGGTCGACCGTCATGTGGCAGCTCCCTTCCTGTCGTTCCCCCTGAAGCCTAGGAGCTACGCGTCTACCCCGCGATGCGGCCTTGTGACGGCGAACACATGAATCAGTGCGTGATCGTCTCGTAACATTGGCGCATGTCTTCGACCGAGCTGCCGGGTGTCCAGGCCGCCGCCGCCGCGGTGGCCCCCACGGTCAGTGCCGTCCGGGTCGCCGACGGCGAACGGCTGCGTTCCGTGTCCCTCCCGGGGATCGGTCTGAACATCCGCTGCCGGCCGGGGGACCGGCCCGGACTGCCTCCCGCGCTGTACGTGCACGGGCTCGGCGGATCGTCGCAGAACTGGTCCGCGCTGATGCCGCTGCTCTCCGGCCTGGTCGACGGGGAAGCGGTCGACCTGCCCGGATTCGGGGATTCGCCGCCGCCCGACGACGGCAACTACTCGGTGACCGGACACGCCCGTGCGGTGATCCGGCTGCTGGACGCGGAGGAGCGGGGCCCCGTCCATCTCTTCGGCAATTCGCTGGGCGGCGCGGTCGCCACCCGCGTCGCCGCCGTCCGCCCCGACCTGGTGCGCACCCTCACCCTGATCTCGCCCGCCCTGCCGGAGTGGCGGGTGCAACGGCCGGCCGTCCCGACCGGTCTGCTGGCGGTGCCGGGGGTCGCTTCCCTGTTCGCCCGGCTCACGAAGGACTGGACGGCGGAGCAGCGGACGCGTGGAGTCATGGCACTCTGTTACGGCGATCCGGCACGGGTCTCCGAGGAAGCCTTCCGCCATGCGGTGGCCGAGATGGAGCGCCGGCTGGAGCTGCCGTATTTCTGGGACGCGATGACGCGTTCGGCCCGGGGCATCGTCGACGCGTACACCCTGGGCGGCCAGCACGGACTGTGGCGCCAGGCCGAGCGGGTGCTCGCACCGACCCAGCTCGTGTACGGCGGACGGGACCAGCTCGTCTCGTACCGGATGGCACGCAAGGCGTCCGCGGCCTTCCGCGACGCCCGGCTGCTGACCCTGCCCGACGCGGGGCACGTGGCGATGATGGAGTACCCGGAGGCGGTCGCCCAGGCGTTCCGGGAACTGCTGGACGATAGCGGCGGGAGCTGATCCGGGGCGTGGGACGACACAGTCGAAAGGGCTCCGGGGCGATCCGCCCGGACGTGACAGCTGCGGAGCCGGGCGGTGAGCGCGCCGCGGCGCGTCCCGCGTCCGGCACCGGCCGCCGCAGGCGGACCGCGGACGGGCAAAACCTGTTCTCCCCGCTGACCGGTGACGGGCAGGGCCCGCTCCCGCCCGACGCCCCGCAGGTGCGCGGCGGCCACCCCGAACAGCGCGAGGGGGGCGGCGGCTGGGGCGGCACCCGGAGCACCGGCCCGCAGCCCCGTTACGGACAGGGGCTCGGCGTCCCCGCCCCCCACGGCGCCCCGCATCCGCAGACGCCCCACCAGTACCCCGGCCCGGACGGCCGTCCCGGCGGGTCCGCCGGGCCCCTCGGATCCCAGGACGCCGCCGCCCGGCAGCAGGCCGTGGCCCGCCAGGTCTCCGCCCAGCGCGCGGCCCAGCGCGCCGCGGACGGCCGGGCCGCACAGCAGCAGCCCGCCGGACCCCCGGTGCCGGGCCCGCGCCAGGAGTTCCTGGAGGCCTTCGACGCCGAGGCCCCCGGGACCACGTCCGCGCCGTCGGCCGGCGGCCCCGAAGGCCCGGACGACGGCGAGGCGGCGGAGCCCGACGAACGGGCCGCGCCCCGGGGCGGCAGGGGGCGGACCTTCACCGGGATCGCCGCCGCCGCGGTGACCACCGTGCTCGCGGTCGTCGTCGCCGGCCAGGTCGCCGAGGACTCCGGTGACCGCGCCGCGGAGGCGCGCGCCGGCGAGGTGGAGCGGCAGGGCCCGGGCGAAGAGGCCTCCCGCTCCGACGCCCGCCCGACCCCGGAGCAGCCCGCGCCGAAGCCCGAGGTCAAGCCCCTCTCGTACGCGGACAGGATGGCGCAGCCGTATCCGATCGCCGCCGACCTCAGGGGGAGCGGGGAGTTCGAGGCGGTGCCCGGTCTGGCCAAGGCCCCCGGCAAGGGGCAGAAGCACCGCTACCGCATCGACGTGGAGAAGGGGATCGGCCTCGACGCCGGCCTGTTCGCCGAAGCCGTGCAGAAGACGCTCAACGACGACCGGAGCTGGGCGCACAACGGCGCGATGACGTTCGAGCGCATCTCGTCGGGTCAGCCGGACTTCGTGATCACCCTCGCCAGCCCCGGGACCACCGGCGACTGGTGTGCCAAGTCCGGTCTGGACACCACGATCGACAACGTCTCCTGCGACTCCGCGTCGACCGACCGCATCATGATCAACGCCTATCGGTGGGCCCAGGGCGCCGCCACCTTCGGCCCGGACAAGCTGCTGCCCTACCGGCAGATGCTCATCAACCACGAGGTCGGCCACCGGCTCGGCTACAACCACGTGAACTGCCGCACGCCCGGCGCCCCGGCCCCGGTCATGCAGCAGCAGACCAAGACGCTCGAACTCGAAGGCATCAAGTGCAAGCCCAACCCCTGGGTGCACCCCAAGGGCTGATGCCTCAGGGCCCCTCGGCCGGCCATCAGGAGTTGGCCCGGGCCTGACCCTCCGTGACAACCGACCGCCGTATCGCGACGGAACGCGACCGGTGCGGGAAAGTTACGACGGTTCACCCCTTTCGGTGGTGCGACGGACAACCGTCCGTCGCACCACCGGCGTATCCGCATAACGTCGTCCCGCTGTGAGTCGCCGGTTCAACGGCGGCCGCCCACAAGGGAGATCGGGGGTGTACTCGTGCGGATCGGACTGCTCACCGACGGTGGCTATCCGTATGCGACCGGTGAGTCCAGACTCTGGTGCGACCGACTGGTGCGCGGGTTGCCGCAGCACGAGTTCGACCTGTTCGCGCTGAGCCGCTCCGCCCACCAGGAGGCCCAGGGCTGGGTCCAACTGCCGTACCAGGTCAGCCGGGTGCGCACCGCGCCGCTGTGGACCACCGAGGACGGCACCCTGCACGGCAGCGGCGAACGCGGCCTGCTGGCGCGGCTGGTGACCGGCGGCGAGCAGTCCTACGGGCGGCGCGAACGCAAGCGCTTCACCGAGCACTTCACCGCCCTCGCCACCGCGGTCTGCACCCCCGACCCGGCCGGTACGGCACCGGGCGCGGGCCCCGGCGCCGAGCTCTTCACCACCGGCCTCCACGGGCTGGCCGAGCTGGCCCGTGAGCGCGGCGGACTCCACCTCGCCCTGCGCTCCGAGACCACCGTGCGGATCCTGGAGGCGGCCTCCCGCGCCCACGGCACCGGCCGGACCGTGCAGAGCGCCGGCGTCCCCGACCTCCTCGCCTTCGCCGCCGAGCTGGAACGCGCGCTGCGCCCGCTCTCACTCGACTGGTACGACCAGGAGAGCCTCGGCGCGGTCGACCTCTGCCATGCGGCCTCCGGCGGGGCGGCCGCCCTCCCGGGACTCCTGGCCAAACGCTTCTTCGGGGTGCCGCTGCTGGTCACCGAGCACGGCGTCCCGCTGCGCGCGCACTACCTGGCCGCCGCGTCCGGCACCCCGTACGGAGCCCCCGTGCGCGCCCTCCTCGCCGCGTTCCACGGCCGCCTCGCCACCGAGATCTACCGGCAGGCCGCGCTCGTCACCCCCGGCAACACCCACGTCCGCCGCTGGCAGCAGCGCTGCGGAGCCGATCCCGCCAAGCAGCGCACGGTCTACCCGGGCATGGTCGCCGAGCGCTTCGCCCCGGTCGGCGAGGACGCCGAACGGCTCGGCCCGGCGGGCGGGAACGCCGAGGCGGGCGGCCCCGACACGCTGGTCTGGGTCGGCCGGATCGAGCCCGCCAAGGACCTGATGGCCCTCCTCCACGCCTTCGCCGAGGTCCGCCGCGCACGGCCGACCGCCCGGCTGCGGATCTTCGGCGTCCCGGCGGAGGGCGACGAGGCCGCCACCTACCTCGCGCACTGCACGGCCCTGGCCGCCCAGCTCTTCCCGGACGAGGCCACCGGCGCCCACACCGAGGTCCGCGGCCCGGTCACCTTCGAGGAGATCGGCGGCCCCGAGATCCCCGGTCTCGCCGAGGCGTACGGGGCGGGCGGCGTGGTCGTCCTCTCCAGCACCGTCGAGGGCTTCCCGGTCAGCCTCGTCGAAGCCATGTTCTGCGGCCGGGCCACCGTCTCCACCGACGTGGGCGCGGTCGTCGAAGTCATCGGCGGCACCGGTCTGGTGGTGCCCCCGCGCAACCCCAAGGCGCTCGCGGACGCCTGCGTCGCGCTGCTGCGCGACCCCGAGCGCCGGGCCCGGCTGGGCGCCGCCGCCCGGGCGCGCGCGCTCGAACTCTTCACCGTCGAACAGAACCTCGCGGCATTTCGCGGCATCTACCTGGAGCTGATGTCGCACAACCCGGTGCGCCGGGAGGCCGACACGGTGGACGCCCACGGCGACCCGCTGCCGTTCGCCACCCCACCGGAGGCCCGCTTCCCCGGCCACTGGACCCAGCCCGCATCCCACCTCCGGCCGCCGGAGGACCCGGAGCGCTCCGTGGACGTGCCCGGTCGGGCCGCCCCGGCCGGAGCCCGGCTGCCGGACCGGCCCGGCGAGCCCGAGCCGGAGCACGCCCGGCAGCCGGAGCCCGAGAGCCTCTGCGCGGTGGCGGCGGGCCCGGCGGGGGACGGCGATGCGTGACCGCCCGGCCCTTGACGCCTCGGCCCTCGATGTCCCGGCCCACCACGC
The DNA here is from genome assembly GCF_014649035.1 of Streptomyces sindenensis. Classification (GTDB taxonomy): domain Bacteria; phylum Actinomycetota; class Actinomycetes; order Streptomycetales; family Streptomycetaceae; genus Streptomyces; species Streptomyces sindenensis. The sequence goes on along the minus strand of NZ_BMSG01000001.1, from coordinate 106,917 downwards.
CTCGGCCCTTCAGGGCCCGACGCTCCACGACTCGACGCTTCACGACCACGGAGACCTCCCGATGACCCGTCCGGACGACCCGGCGACGCCCCCCGCTGCCGCCCCGGAACGCCCCGCGGAGATCCCGCTCCGCGCCCCGGCCCGCCGGGCGCCGGGCGCCACCGCCCGGCGGGGTCCGGCCGACCCGGTGAAGACCCTGCTGCACGACCACCGCGACCTGTGCGAACGCGCCGTGGACCCGCTGGAGATCGCCGCCGGTCTGGAGGCCCACGGACTCACCGACCGCACCGCCGCCCGCTACCGCCACCGGGACGTCTTCGCCCTCGCCGAGGAGCTGTACGCCCGCATACCGCCCAGGACGCACGATTCCGCCACCGGTAGCCCCCCGGGCCCCGGTCCCGACACCGAGGCGCGGGCCGCCTGGACGCTCCTCGCCCTGCTGCCCGGGGCCGCCTGCCTGGCGACCGCCGGGGTGCTCCGCGTCACCGAGGGCCTCCTCGGCGACGGAGTGCGGGCGCTCGTCACGGTCGCCGGCGCGCTGCTCGCCTGCCTGGCGCTCCGGGCGTGCCTGGGCCGCGGTCCCCTGCGCGCCCCCGAAGGAGCGGGCCGCGCCGGGATGTACGCCTGCTGGCTCCTCAGCTACACCGTGTACGGCGAGGAGCTGCTCGCCCAGGTCATGACCGGCGGCCCGGACGGCCCGTGGGGCGGCAGCCCCGCCCCGCTGCTCGGCCTCGCCGCCGCCATCGCCCCGGCAGCCTGGTGCGCCCACCTCTTCACCGTCCGCGCCCACCGCAAACTGTCCGGCAGCCGCGCCCTGGAGGAGTTCGGCGCGGGCGTGCGCCCCCTGCTCCTGACGGCCGTCTGCCTCTTCCTCGGCGCGCTGCTGCCCCTGCTGTACCTGGCCGACCTCGGCCTCGGCGGGGGAGGCGTGCCCGTGGCGGCAGTCGCCCTGGGGGTGCTGTTCTTCGTGGCCCGGCTGCTCGCCGCACACGGACTGCCCGAGCCGGGCACCGTCGCGCTGGCCGGTGCGTGCGCCGTGGAGGCCGGTGCACCCGCCCTCGTCCTCGCCGCCCGGCTCCCCGGGCTCGAACCCCTTGCCCAGCCTGTGAACGCCCTCGTCTCGACAGGCGGGACAGGGGCCGTGTCCGCCCTCGCCTGCGGCGGGGCCGCGCTCGGACTGCTGCTGCACGCCGCCCTCGCGCTCTCCCGGGCCTCCGCCCACACCCGGAGCTGAGGGCCCGGCGGACCCGAGGGCCGGCCGCCCCACCGACGTACCACCCACGTACCACCGACTCACCGCCCACGTACCACTCACGTACCACCCCGCACCACTCCCGCGGAGCCGACGCCGCGGGCCCGTCCCGGCACCGTACGACCGACTGACTGACCTAGGAGAAACCCGCCATGACCCCCCAATCCCCCGCACCGGCAGTGAGCCGTCGGCACCGAGGCGGTGCGCGATGAGGGTGCTGCTGCTCGGAGCCAACGGATTCCTCGGCCGCTTCGTCGCCGACCGTCTCCTCGCCGACCCCGCCGTTCACCTCACGGCCCTCGGGCGCGGCGACGACGCCGACGTCCGGTTCGACCTCGCGGGCGGCAGCCCCGGGGCCCTCACCCGCTTCCTGGACGCCGTCCACCCCGGGGTCGTCGTCAACTGCGCGGGCGCCACCCGCGGCAACGCCCGCGACCTCACCCGGCACAACACCGTCGCCGTCGCCACCGTCTGCGAGGCGCTGCGCCGCAGCGGCTGCGGGGCCCGGCTCGTCCAGGTCGGCTGTGCCTCGGAGTACGGGCCCTCGCAGCCCGGCTCCTCCACGGCCGAGGACGCGGTCCCGCGCCCCGGCGGCCCGTACGGGGTCAGCAAGCTCGCCGCCACCGAGCTGGTCCTCGGCTCCGGCCTCGACGCGGTGGTCCTGCGGGTCTTCTCGCCGGTCGGCCCCGGCACCCCGGCGGGCTCCCCGCTCGGCCGGCTCGCCGAGGCGATGCGCCGGGCCATGCAGGCGGGCGACGGCGAGCTGAAGCTCAGCGGACTCGGTGTGCAGCGGGACTTCGTCGACGTGCGGGATGTGGCGCGGGCCGTCCACGCCGCCTCGCTCTCCGCCGCCCAGGGCGTCGTCAACATCGGCACGGGGCGCGCCGTCCGGCTCCGGGACACCGCCGCCGTACTCGCCCGCGTCGCCGGATACGCGGGCGCGCTCCACGAGCTGGACTCACCCCCGCAGCGGCTGCCCATCGGGGCCCCGCGCACCTCCGCCGAGTCCGTCATGGAACACCTCTCCGCCACCCCGTCCCCGTATCCGGACGGCTGCGGCGCCTGGCAGCAGGCCGACGTCCGCACCGCGCGGGACCGCCTCGGCTGGCGGCCCCGCATCAACCTGGAGGAGTCCCTCGCGGACATCTGGATGGAGGCGGCGTGCCGTATCTGACCGCCCCCGCCGACGCCCGCCGGACCGCGGGCGGCGAACAGCTCGGCTTCGGCGTCCCCGGTTACGCCCACCCGCTCCTCGCCCCCGCCGAATGGGCCGAGCTGGCCCGCCCCGGCACCCCGCTGCACTGGGCCGTCCTCAACATCGCGAACGGCCCCGGCTCCCGGCCCGACCCGCACTGCCTGGAGGCGGCGGGCCGGCTGCGCAACGCCCGCGAGCGCGCCCTGCACGGGGCGGCCCCGAACGACAGCGTCCGCGCCGTCGGCGGCCGGCTGCTGGGCCACCTCGACCTGGCCCACGGCGAGCGGCCCTTCGACGAACTGATCGCGGACGCCCGGTCCTTCATCGACTGGTACCGCATCGGCGGCTTCTACCTCGCCCGCTGCCCGGCCGACCGCGACCGCCTGCCCGCCGTCCGGCGGCTCACCGGCACCCTGCACGCCCTGCTGGCGGAGAGCGACAGCGCGGACGACGGGGGCCGCCTGGTGCTGGGCCACGGCAGCCACCCGTACCCCGGGTACGCGGAGGCCGCCGACCAGCTGGTCACCTTCCAGGGTCCCTGGACCGACTACCGCTGGTCCCAGGTGGCCGAGTGGACGGCCGACTACCCGCCGGAGCGGTTCGCCCACTTCGTCCACGGGGTCCCGCGCACCCATCTGGAGGAGGCCATGCGGATCGCCCGCTGGCAGGGCGCCGGGACGATCTTCTTCACCGACCGGAGCGACCGGAGCGACCGGAGCGACCGGAGCCACCGGAGCGACCGCGACGGCTCGGACAGCCGGGACGGTCGAATGGCGCAAAGTGATCCATTTGCGGCGCTGCCCAGTTACTGGGACGAAATCGTCTCGCGGATCGGACCAGGTATCTCGGAATGAGGAGGGGCGTGGCAGTGTTACGAGGAGAACAACCGTACGTAGTCGACCGTAAGAAGCCGGTCTACGTAGAATCCGACCACCTGCATTGTTGAGGTTCCTGTGTCGCTGCCACCCCTGGTCGAGCCAGCTGCTGAGCTCACCGTCGACGAGGTCCGCAGGTACTCCCGCCACCTGATCATCCCGGATGTCGGGATGGACGGACAGAAGCGCCTGAAGAACGCCAAGGTGCTGTGTGTCGGCGCCGGCGGCCTCGGCTCGCCGGCCCTGATGTACCTGGCCGCGGCCGGTGTCGGCACGCTCGGCATCATCGAGTTCGACGAGGTCGACGAGTCGAACCTGCAGCGCCAGATCATCCACAGCCAGTCCGACATCGGCCGCTCCAAGGCGCAGTCGGCCAAGGACTCGGTGCTCGGCATCAACCCGTACGTGAACGTCATCCTCCACGAGACGCGGCTCGAGGCCGACAACGTGCTGGAGATCTTCGCGCAGTACGACCTGATCGTGGACGGCACGGACAACTTCGCCACCCGCTATCTCGTCAACGACGCCGCGGTGCTGCTGAACAAGCCGTACGTGTGGGGCTCGATCTACCGTTTCGACGGCCAGGCCTCCGTGTTCTGGGCCGAGCACGGCCCCTGCTACCGCTGCCTCTACCCGGAGCCCCCGCCGCCGGGCATGGTCCCCTCCTGCGCCGAGGGCGGCGTGCTGGGCGTGCTCTGCGCGTCCATCGGCTCCATCCAGGTCAACGAGGCCATCAAGCTGCTCGCCGGCATCGGTGACCCGCTGGTCGGCCGGCTGATGATCTACGACGCCCTGGAGATGCAGTACCGCCAGGTCAAGGTCCGCAAGGACCCCGACTGCGCGGTCTGCGGCGAGAACCCCACCGTCACCGAGCTCATCGACTACGAGGCCTTCTGCGGCGTCGTGTCCGAGGAGGCCCAGGAGGCGGCGGCCGGTTCCACGATCACTCCCAAGCAGCTCAAGGAGTGGATCGACGGCGACGAGAAGATCGAGATCATCGACGTCCGCGAGCCGAACGAGTACGAGATCGTCGCGATCCCCGGCTCCCGGCTGATCCCGAAGAACGAGTTCCTCATGGGCAACGCCCTCCAGGACCTCCCGCAGGACAGGCGCATCGTCCTGAACTGCAAGACGGGTGTCCGCAGCGCCGAGGTCCTCGCGGTCCTCAAGTCCGCGGGCTTCGCCGACGCGGTGCACGTGGGCGGCGGCGTGATCGGCTGGGTCAACCAGATCGAGCCCGCGAAGCCGGTCTACTAGTACCCGCATGACGTTCGAGGGGCCGGTCCGCGCAGTGCGGACCGGCCCCTCTCCGTCTCTCCGCGCCGCACGCTATCCGCAGGTCTTCCCGTCCGCCGGGACCTTCCCGTCCAGGAAGTAGTCGTCGATCGTCGACGTCACGCACGCGTTGGAGCCGTACGCCCCGTGCCCCTCGCCCTCGTTGGTGACCAGCACGCCGACGCCCTCGCCCAGCTCGTCCGCCATCCGCCGCGCCCCCTCGTACGGGGTCGCCGGGTCGCCCGTGGTCCCGACGACCAGGATCGGGCCCGCGCCCGGCGCACTGGTCCGGGGTGTCTCGTGCTCCCCGTCGACCGGCCACAGCGCACACCAGCCCGCGGTGTCCCAGGCCAGGAACGGGCCGAAGACCGGTGACAGCCGGCGGAACTCCGGCACCAGCGCACGGGCCTCGTCCAGGGTCGGGCGGGACGCCGAGTCCGCGCAGGAGATCGCCCGCTGGGAGTGGCTCTGGGTGTCGTAACGGCCCTGCGCGTCACGGCCGTTGTACGCGTCGGCGAGCCGGAGCAGTTCGTCGCCCGTGCCGTTGTTCTCCGCCTCGTCGAGCGCGGCCGTCAGCTCGGGCCAGGACGACTCGGAGTACAGCGGGGTGACGATGCCGGTGATGGCGAGCGACTCGGTCAGCTCCCGGCCCGAGCCGGTCGGCAGGGGGCTCCGGTCGATCCGGGCCAGCAGCCGGGCGATGCGCTCGGAGCCCGTACGCGGGTCCTGGCCGCGGTCCTTCAGGTAGTTCTCCAGGGCGCGCTGGAAGCCCCTGGTCTGGTTGCGGGCGTGCCCGACGGCGTCGGCCGTCGGGTCGACGACCGCGTCCAGCACGGTGCGCCCCACGTGGTGCGGGAAGAGGTGCGCGTACGTCCCGCCCAGCTCCGTACCGTACGAGAAGCCGAGGTAGGACAGCTTGTCGTCGCCCAGGACCTGGCGGATCAGGTCCAGGTCGCGGGCGGCGTTCGACGTACCGACGTGCGGCAGGACCTCGCCCGAGCGGCGCTCGCAGCCCGCGCCGAAGTCCGCCGCGTCCGCGAAGAACGCGTCCTCCTCCGCCGCCGTGTCGGGGGTCAGGTCGACGGTCCGGTGGGCGTTCTCCTGCTCCTGGTCGAGACGGCAGCGCACCCCGGAGCTGGCGGCGACCCCGCGCGGATCGAAACTCACCAGGTCGTAGCGGGAGTTGAGCTTCTCGTACTGCCCGGCGGCGCGCGGGAGGGTGGCGACGCCGGATCCGCCCGGGCCGCCGAAGTTGAACAGCAGCGAGCCGATGCGCCGCCCCCGGTCGCGGGCCTCCTTGCGGATCAACGCGACGGAAAGCGTCTTTCCGGCCGGTTCCGCGTAGTCCAGTGGTACGTCGACGTTCGCGCAACGCCAAGACGAATCAGGGGCGTTGCCACCGCGCGGGGCCGTGCAGCGCTTCCAGTCGAGACGCTGGGAGGTGAGCGCGGAGGGGAGCCGCGGAGTCGTGGGTGAGTTCTGGGCGGCGGAGGGGGCGGGCGGCGCGGAGACGTCGGCGGGACGGCTGTCCGCGGTCCCGGAGGGCTCCGGCTCGCCGCTCGACAGTCCGCACCCGGAGAGCAGTACGGCCGTGAGAAGGGCGGTGCCCGTCCGTGCGGTGGCTCGTCGGGTGCCGCGGTGCGTGCGCATGAACCGGATTCCCTTGCTCGGGGGATGTGCGGTCATGCTAACCACCCTGTGTCGCAAGGGAGTCGGGGAGAAGGGTAGGGAATCAGCCGCAGACCGTGCCGGACTTCGGGACCCGCCCGTTCAACAGGTAGCCGTCCACCGCCCGTTGCACACACGCGTCCTTGCTGTTGTACGCCCCGTGCCCCTCGCCCTTGTACGTCAGCTCCACGCCGACGCCCTTGCCCAGCTTCTCCACCATCGCCTTCGCCCCCGCGTACGGGGTGGCCGGGTCACCGGTGTTGCCGATGACCAGGATCGGCGCCGCCCCGGGGGCGCTGACGTCCGGGGTCTCCCAGGCGCCCGCCACTGGCCAGCCGGTGCAGCTCATCAGCCCCCAGCCCAGGTATTCGCCGAACAGCGGGGACGCCTCGCGGAACGCGGGAAGCGCCGCCTTCGTCTGCTCCAGGGTGAACCGCTGCTTGGAGTCGGCGCAGTTGATGGCGATGTTGGCGGCGTTGGAGTTGTCGTACCGCCCGTCCTCCGAGCGGCCGTTGAGGGAGTCGGCCAGGGCGAGCAGCAGCCCGCCGTTCCCGCCGCCCGCCTCGTCGAGGCCCTGTTCCAGCAGGGGCCAGGTCTCCTGGGAGTAGAGGGCGGACGCGATGCCGGTGGTGGCCAGTGTCTGGGTCAGCGTCCGGTCGCCGAGCCCGTCGACGGGCTCCTCCTCCAGCTCGCCCAGGAGATCGGCGATGCCCTGCTCGACCTCCTGCGGGGTGGCCCCGGGCAGGGCGCAGTCGTCGCGCTCCGCGCAGTCCTTCGTGAAGTTGTCCAGGGCGAGCTGGAACCCCTCGGCCTGGCCGAGGGAGGACTGCTCGGCGTTCTTCGTGGGGTCGACCACCGCGTCGAAGACCGCCCGGCCGACCTTGTCCGGGAAGAGGTGGGCGTACACACCGCCCAGTTCGGTGCCGTACGAGATCCCGAAGTAGTGCAGTTGGTCGTCGCCCAGCACCGTCCGCAGCAGGTCCATGTCCCGGGCGGCGTTCGTCGTGCCCACGAAGGGGAGTTCGGGGCCGGAGTTCTCCTCGCAGTCGGCGATGTAGTCCTTCTGCCCCTGCACGAACTGCTTCTCCTCGGCCGCGTCGTCCGGGGTGGAGTCCTCCTGGTAGAAGGCGTCCAGCTGGGCGTCGTCCGCGCACTGGACGCCCTCGCTGCGGCCCACCCCGCGCGGGTCGAAGCTCACCAGGTCGTACCGGGTGCGGAGCCTGTCGTACTCGGTGCCGAACGCCGGCAGGGTCGCGACGCCGGACGCGCCGGGCCCGCCGAAGTTGAACACCAGCGAGCCGATCCGCCGCTGCTGGTCCTTGGCCTTGGCCCGCACCAGCGCCAGTTCGATCGTGCGGCCGTCCGGCTTCGCGTAATCGAGGGGTACGTCCATGAAGGAGCACTCCCACACCACGCCGCCGGGCAGCGGGGACGGTGACTCGCCGCCGCCCTGGGCCGTGTTCGGCGGCGGACAGGGGGACCATTCCAGCTTCTGCGAGGTCAGGTCGTCGGCGGTGGCGGTCGGCGAGGCGGTGGAGGCCCCGGTCGGCGTCGAGGACCCGTCCCCGTCGCCGTCGTCCGAACAGGCCGCCAGCGGCAGCAGCACGGTGGCGGTGGCGGCGAGGGCGGCGGCACGCAGAGCGGGGGAAGTCCTCATGCCCCCATCGTGCGGCGGGCCGTCGGTACGCGCGGCCGGGCGCGGTCCATGCGGGTGGTGGTGGGGCCGCGACCGGTGGACGGCGGCCGGGCCGTTACCGGTGGGACGGTGCCGGGCCGCGACCGGTGAACGGCGGCCGGGCCGCTACCGCCCCTCGCCCGCCCGGCCGGATCACCGCCCGCCCTCGCCGATCACAGCTCGCCCTTGCGGGTCAGCTGGTTGAAGGCGATCCACCCCGGCAGCACCGGCAGCCACAGTGTCATCACGCGGTACAGCAGCACCGCGGGCGCCGCGACCTCCTTGGGCAGCCCGACCGCGATCAGGCCCAGCGTCAGGGCCCCCTCGACCGCGCCCATACCGCCCGGCGTCGGGGCGGCCGAGCCGAGCGCGTTCCCGGCGAGGAAGACCACCGCGATGCTCGCGTAGCTCAGCTGGGGGACGTCCGGGCCGCTGAACGCGCGGATCGAGGCGTCCAGGCAGAGCACGAACAGGCCGGTCAGCAGCAGCATGCCGCCGATGCCGGTGAGCAGCTTCTGCGGCCGCTGCACCACGTCCAGCATGCGCGGCACGACCCCGGCGAACAGCGAGCGCACCCGGGTCACCACGAACTTCCGCAGGAACGGGATCGCCGTCACCACCAGCACCAGCACCGCGACCGTCAGCAGACCCGCGATCACCGTCCGAGACGGGGTCAGCGAGTCCGGTGTCTTCTCCGTACCCGTGAGATAGCCGAACAGCGCCAGCAGCATGATGTGGGCGCCGAGCCCGAAGAGCTGCGACGCCCCGACGCTCGCCACCGCGAGACCGGGGCGTACCCCGGCGCGCTGGAGGAAGCGGGTGTTCAGCGCCACTCCGCCGACCGCCGCGGGCGCCACGATCTTCACGAACGAGCCGGCCACCTGCGCCTGCACGGTCTTCAGGAACGACACCCGCTCGGGCACGAAGCCCAGCAGACTCATCGCCGCCGCCACATAGCTCAGCGCAGAGAAACCGAGGGCCGCCGCGACCCACCCCCACTCCGCCTGCTCCACGACCGTCCCGAAGTCGGCCTGGGTGACCTGCGAGATCAGGAAGTACGCGGCGATGGCCCCGGCGATGAAGCTGAACAGGGTGCGCGGCTTGATCCGCTCCAGGCGGACCGGTTCGACCGGGGCCTGCGGGCGGATCAGCAGCACCTGACGGCGGATCTGGGCGAGCAGATCCTCCTCGCGGGCCTCCTCCAGCGCATCGTCGATGGCGCGCTTCTCGGCCTGCTTCTCGGTGCGCAGCGATCGGCGCTCGGCCTTGGACTCCGCCTTGGACGCGGCCTTGGACGCGGGCACGGACCCGGCCGGGGACCCGGCCGCCGGGCTGCCCGCCGCCGGCTCGGTGCTCTCCTGCTCCGCCCTCGCCTGCTTGGTCGCCTGCGAGGCCTGCACCACCGCCTCCCGCTCGCGCTGCGAACGCTCGCGGGCGATCCGGCGCAGCGTCGCCCGTGTGGAGCGGCTCAGCGCGATCGGCTGGAGCAGCGGCAGACAGTCCGCCACCGCGTCCGGGCCGAGCACGGCCAGCGCCCCGGCGACCGACCGCTCGGCCCCCACGCGCAGCCCCAGCGTGGTCAGCAGCTGGGCCACGTCCATCCGCAGCACCAGATCGCCCGCCGCGATCTCGCCGCCGCGCAGATCCGTCACGAACGCCCTGCCGGAACGATCCACCAGGAGCGCGTCGCCGGTCAGCCTGCGGTGCGCGATCCGCCGCGACTGGAGGGCCTTCACCTGACGCCAGGCGCTGCACACCAGCGCGTCGGTGATCTCCTCGTCCTCCATCTGGTCCAGCGACCGGCCGCCGATGTGCTCGTAGACCAGCATCACCGCGTCCGGGCCCAGCTCCGAGGTGGCGATCAGCTTGGGCGCGTTCGCCCCGGCGGCGATGGCCGCGTACGCGAGCAGCGCCTCCTGCTCCAGCGCCTGCCGCAACGACTGGATCGAGCGCCGCTGGGTGAGCGTCCGCAGCGTGATCCGCCGCCAGGCCCGGTAGAAGAACCCCTGGGCCTGCTGCTCCCGGTCGACGACGGTGACGTCCAGCGGCGGCCCGTCCTCCAGCGTGACCAGATAGCGCCGCCCCCGGTCGCCCTGGTCGGCGTTGTCCTTGTCCGGGGTGTCCTCGGTGCGCATCGCCGCGACCGGGCGGAATCCCACGTGCCGCAGACCCGCCATCAGGTGCTGGCCGGTGGGGCGGACGTTCGGCGAGCCGACCGCGTACAGCGTGCCGTACGCCACCGTCCAGCCGATCAGCACGGTGAGGATGATCGAGAACGGGGTGGTGTACCCGCCGACCAGCATCGCGAACGCGTCGAGCAGCAGCACCACCCACAGCACCACGCGCCAGCGTGGCCGCCGGGCCATCCCGACCGCCGTCATGTACGCGATGACCGGCGCGAGATAGCCGTGCACCGGGTCGGTCAGACCGCCCGCCGTCTGCGGCTGGGTCAGCGCGTCCTGGATGGTGCCGGGCGCGGTCCGCGAGACCCAGAGGTCGGTGGCGAGCGTGACCCCGTGGGCGAGCACGGCGGCGAGCACCCCGTCCGCGATGCGCAACCCGTCGCGTTTGACGAGGCGTTCGATGGCGAAGGCGACCGGCACCAGCAGCACGGCGATGCTGGACACCAGACCGGCGAGCTTGATCAGCAGATCGGGCGCCTGCTCGGTGCCCTTGGAGATGTCGTCCTCAAGACCGGTGGTGGTGCCCTGGGCGAACGCGGCGATCGCGAACAGCACACCGATCGCGGCGATGCCGATGAGCAGCCGCATCAGGTCGGAGGGGCGGTGCACCCGGGCGGGGAGCAGCGGTTCGTCCCCGGAGACGCGGTCGGTCAGCGCGGCCTCGGCGGAGGCCAGCGTCGAGCCGGCCAGATGTCCGGTGGTGGATGCCGTGGGGCCGTCGGCGCGGGGCGGACCGGCGGCGGCACCGGGGGCACCGGGTGACGGGGAGGACTCGGGAGCACCCTGCGGGCGCTCTCCGGCATCGGAGGCGTCCGCCGCCTTCGGTGGCTGCACGCCCTGCTCCTTCGTCGCCTCTGGTTCGTCTTCGTGTTCTCGTATCACCGGTCACCGCCCGCATGATGGTGGCACGGCCCGTAGACAGAGGGGGGCATCAGGGTGCATTGCACGGGCGCGGGAAGCGCAACATACGCTGCTTCGCCCCCGCGTGCACGCTGCGTGCCCGGACGGACACCGTTTCGGCCGGGCTGTCGGTGGCGTACGGCAGGATGGTGCGGATGAGCCAGGACCAGACGGACGGGGGCGGCTCCGGCGTCGCCCCGCCCGGTGCCGGACCGCCGGACTACCCGGAGCTGCCGGAGTACGCGGAGCGGGTCCTCGACGTGGCCGAGCTGATCCCGCCCGGCCGGGTGATGACGTACGGAGACATCGCGGAGTGGCTGGGCGAGGGAGGGCCCCGCCAGGTCGGCCGGGTCATGGCGCTGTACGGGTCGGCCGTGCCGTGGTGGCGCGTCGTCCGCGCCGACGGGACGCTGCTCCCCGCCCACGAGCTGCGGGCGCTGGAGCACTACCGCGCGGAGGCCACCCCGCTGCGCGAGGCGTCCCGCCTGACGGAGGGGCACATCCCGCGCATCGACATGCGGCGCGCCCGCTGGGACGGCGGCGGCGCGGGAGACGACGGCGGTGCGGGAGGCAGGGGCGGTCCGGGCGAGGAAGCTCACACCTGACAGCTTCCGCCATGTGCCCCCGGCAGGAGCGGCCCGACGCGGCCGCGCACGTGACGAGGGACGCAGCGCAGCCGCTGCCTCCCGCGCCGCCGCTGGCGTAGCGTCGTCTTCGCGCGGCACGCTCCGCCCCTCTCTCCTCGGGCTGTCCCGACTGCCTCGAACCTGTTCCTCATCACCTGTACACCCACCAGGACCGGCGATCCACGTGAGTTCCTCCTCCACCCGGCACAGTCCGCGCCGTGAGTCACGGCCGCGGACCACGGGCGCGTACCGACTGGTGCGCACTCCGCCGGGTTCCGTGGATCCCCCCCTCCTGGACGCAGGCCAGCGCGCGGTGGTTGATCACCCCGGCGGCCCGCTGCTGGTCCTCGCCGGGCCGGGCACCGGCAAGACCACCACCCTCGTCGAATCCGTCGCCGCCCGGGTGAACCGGGGCGGCGACCCCGCCCGCATCCTCGTCCTCACCTTCAGCCGCAAGGCCGCCGTCGAACTGCGCGACCGGATGGCGGCCCGGCTCGGGGCGGCCCGGGGCCCGCAGGCCACCACGTTCCACTCGTACTGCTACGCCCTGGTCCGGGCCCACCAGGACGCCGACCTGTTCGCCGATCCGCTGCGCCTGCTGTCCGGGCCCGAGCAGGACGTCACCGTCCGCGAACTGCTCGCGGGCCAGCTCGACCTGGAGAAGGAGGGCCTGGCCCAGGTCCGCTGGCCGGACGAGCTGCGCGCCTGCCTGACCACCCGCGGCTTCGCCGACGAGGTGCGCGCCGTGCTGGCCCGCAGCCGTGAGCTGGGCCTCGGCCCGGACGCGCTGGCCGACTTCGCCCGCCGCACCGGCCGCCCGGACTGGACGGCGGCGGCCCAGTTCCTCGCCGAGTACCTCGACATCCTCGACGCCCAGGGCGTCCTGGACTACGCCGAGCTGGTGCACCGCGCCGTCCTGCTCGCCGAGCGCCCCGAGGTGGCGGCGGAGCTGGCCGGCCGGTACGACGCGGTGTACGTCGACGAGTACCAGGACACCGACCCCGCCCAGGTGCGCCTGCTGCACGCGCTGGCGGGGAACCGGGGGCGCGCGCCGGAGGACGCCCGGCCGGCAGGAAGGGCGCGTGGCGCGGGAGCGCGCGCCGGGCGGACGCTGATCGCCTTCGGCGACCCGGACCAGTCGATCTACACCTTCCGGGGCGCCGACGTGAACGGCATCCTCGACTTCCCGGACACCTTCCGCCGGGCGGACGGGACCCCGGCCCCCGTGGGCGTCCTCACCACGTCCCGCCGCTCCGGGGCCGGACTGCTGGCGGCGACCCGGCTGCTCACCCGCCGGATGCCGCTGACCCGGCTGCCCGCCGACACGGTCCGCGCCCACCGCGAACCGCACGCCGTCCGGGACGGTGGCCGCGTCGAGGCGTACACCTACCCGACCGCGTCCACGGAGCTGGAGAACATCGCGGACCTGCTGCGCCGCGCCCATCTGGAGGACGGGGTGCCGTGGCAGGAGATGGCCGTGCTGGTACGGGCCGGAGGCCGCTCGCTGCCCGCCGTCCGGCGCGCCCTCATCTCCGCCGGCGTTCCCCTGGAGGTCGACGGCGACGACCTGCCGCTGCGCCACGAACCGGCCGTCGCCCCGCTGCTGACGGCCCTGCGGGCGGTGGCGACGGCAGCGCTGCGAGGCCGTCCCGAGGGGGACCCGGACGACGTCGAGACGCCCTCCTGGCTCGACACCGAGACCGCCCTCACCCTCCTCACCTCCCCGCTCGGCTCCATGGACGCCGCCGACCTGCGCCGTCTCGGCCGCGCCCTGCGCGACGAGGAGCGGGCCGCCGGGATCCGGGTCCCCGCCCCCTCCGACGAGCTGCTGGCCCGCGCTCTCGCCGAGCCCGAACGCCTCGTCACGCACGACCCGGCGTACGCCCACGGCGCGCAACGCCTCGGCGCACTCCTGCGCAAGGCCCGCGAGCTTCTCGAAGGCGGCGGCACCGCCGAGGAGGCCCTGTGGACCCTGTGGAACGGCACGCCCTGGCCCGGCAGGCTGGAGCGGGCCGCGCTGCGCGGCGGGGCGGGCGGCCGCAACGCCGACCGCGACCTCGACGCGGTGTGCGCCCTGTTCGACACGGCCGCCCGCGCCGAGGAGCGCACCGGCGGGCGCGGGGCCCTCAACTTCCTGGAAGAGGTCGACGCCCAGGACATCGCCGCCGACACCCTCTCCCGGCGGACCGCCCGCCCCGACGCCGTACGCCTGATGACCGCCCACCGCTCCAAGGGCCTGGAGTGGCGGCTCGTCGTCGTCGCCGGGGTCCAGGAGGGCGTCTGGCCCGATCTGCGCCGCCGGGGCTCCCTCCTGGAGGCGGACCGGATCGGCCGCGACGGGCTCGCCGAACCCCTCACGCCCGGCGCCCTCCTCGCCGAGGAGCGCCGCCTCTTCTACGTGGCCGCCACCCGCGCCCGGGAGCGCCTCGTCGTCACCGCCGTGAAGGCCCCCGCCGACGACGGTGACCAGCCCTCCCGCTTCCTCACCGAGCTGGGCGTCGAACCCCGCGACGTCACCGGCCGCCCGCGCCGCCCCCTCGCCGTCGCCGCGCTCGTCGCCGAACTGCGCGCCACCACCGTCGACCCGACCGCGTCCGACGCGCTGCGCGAGGCCGCCGCCCACCGCCTCGCCCGGCTCGCCGCGCTCACCGACGACGAGGGGCAGCCGCTGGTGCCCGCGGCCCACCCGTACCGCTGGTGGGGGCTGGAGGAGCCGACCCGCTCCGCCGTCCCGCTGCGCGACCGCGACCAGCCCGTCACCCTCTCCGGCTCCGCCCTGGACCAACTCGCCAACACCTGCGCCCTCCAGTGGTTCCTGGGCCGCGAGGTGAAGGCCGACGCCCCGGCCACCGCCGCCCAGGGGTTCGGCAACGTCGTCCACGTACTCGCCGACGAGGTCGCCTCCGGCCGGACCCCCGCCGACCTCGACATCCTGATGGAGCGCCTGGACTCCGTGTGGAACGGCCTCGCCTTCGACGCCCCCTGGAAGTCCGAACAGGAGAAGGACCAGGCCCGCGCCGCCCTGGAGCGCTTCCTGCACTGGCACGTCCTGGACCGGGGCGGCCGGACCCCCACCGCGAGCGAGCACGACTTCGACGTGACGCTGGAGGCCGGCGAGTACGCCGTCCGCATCCGGGGCTCCATGGACCGGGTGGAGGAGGACGCCGAGGGCCGGGCGTACGTCGTCGACTTCAAGACCGGTAAGGGCACCCCCACCAAGGACGAGGTCGCCGCCCACCCCCAGCTCGCCGTCTACCAGCTCGCCGTCCGCGAGGGCGCGGTCGACGAGGTCTTCGACGGCCGGCGTCCCGAACCGGGCGGCGCCGAACTGGTCCAGCTCCGGCAGCCCGCCCCCAAGAAGGAGGGCGGCGACGCCTTCCCCAAGGTCCAGGCGCAGGAACCGCCGGCGGGGGAGTGGGTCTCCGACCTGCTCGCCACCGCCGCCGGAAAGGTCCTGGACGAACGCTTCACGCCCACCACCGGAACGCACTGCTCCCACTGCACCTTCCGGGCCTCGTGCAGCGCACAGCCGGAGGGGCGGCAGGTGGTGGAGTAGCCGCCGCGTCCGGCCGCCGGGCGGTGGACAGCCGCCGCATCCGGTTCGGCGGGGCGGCGGAGCAGCCGTCCCGTTCGTACGGGGTTGTCGGCGGTCCCGGTTACCGTTGTCCGGGTGTCCCCACGCATCACCGATCCCGAGCAGCTCAAGGAGCTCCTCGGGATTCCGTTCACCCCGGAGCAGACGGCCTGCATCATCGCGCCGCCCGCCCCGCAGGTGATCGTGGCCGGGGCCGGGTCGGGCAAGACCACGGTGATGGCCGCCCGCGTGGTCTGGCTCGTGGGCACCGGACAGGTCGCGCCCGAGCAGGTTCTTGGCCTCACCTTCACCAACAAGGCGGCGGGCGAGCTGGCCGAGCGCGTGCGCAGGGCGCTGATCGCCGCCGGGGTCACCGACCCCGACGTCATCGACCCGGACAACCCCCCGGGCGAGCCCACCATCTCCACGTACCACGCTTTCGCCGGCCGCCTCCTCACCGAGCACGGTCTGCGCATCGGCCTGGAGCCCTCCACCCGTCTCCTCGCCGACGCCACCCGCTACCAGCTGGCGGCAAAGGTGCTGCGCGAGGCCCCGGGGCCGTATCCGGCGCTCACCCGCTCCTTCTCCACCCTGGTCAGCGATCTGCTCGCGCTCGACGGGGAGCTGTCCGAACACCTCGTACGGCCCGGGACGCTTCAGACCTACGACACCGGACTGCTGCGGGACCTGGCCGCCGCCAAGCTCAGCAACGCCGACCTGCGCAAGATCCCCGAGGCCGCCGAGGCCCGCCGCTCGCTCCTCGGCCTCACCGAGCGCTACCGGGCCGCCAAGCGCGGCCGGGACCTGCTGGACTTCGGCGACCAGATCGCCCTCTCCGCCGAGCTGGCCCTGACCCGGCCGGAGGTCGGGAGGATCCTGCGCGAGGAGTTCCGGGTCGTCCTCCTCGACGAGTACCAGGACACGTCGGTGGCCCAGCGGCTGCTGCTCTCGGCGCTCTTCGGCAGCGGCGGAACCGGCAGCGGCGGAACCGGCAGCGGTGGTACGGAGTCGGGGCCGGCCGGCCACGAGCCTCCCACCGGCCACGCGCCTCCCACCGGCCACGCGGTGACCGCCGTGGGCGACCCCTGCCAGGCGATCTACGGCTGGCGCGGCGCGTCCGTCGCCAACCTCGACGACTTCCCCGAGCACTTCCCGCACGCCGACGGCACCCCCGCCACCCGCTACAGCCTCAGCGAGAACCGGCGCAGCGGCGGCCGTCTCCTCCAGCTCGCCAACGGCCTCGCCGAACCGCTGCGCGCGATGCACGAGGGCGTCGAGGCGCTGCGCCCCGCGCCGGGGGCCGAGCGCGACGGCGTGGTCCGCTGCGCCCTGCTGAGCACCCACACCGAGGAGATCGACTGGCTCGCCGACTCCCTCGCCCACCTCGTGCGCACCGGCACCCCGCCCGGCGAGATCGCCGTCCTGTGCCGCACCGCCGGGGACTTCCCCGAGATCCAGGCCGCCCTGGTCGCCCGGGACATCCCGGTCGAGGTCGTCGGCCTCGCCGGACTGCTCCACCTGCCCGAGGTCGCGGACCTGGTGGCCGTCTGCGAGGTCCTCCAGGACCCGGGGGCCAACGCCTCGCTGGTCCGCCTGCTCACCGGACCGCGCTGGCGCATCGGCCCCCGCGACCTGGCGCTCCTCGGCCGCCGCGCCCGCCTCCTGGTGCACCGGGCGGGCCAAGGGGACGACGCCGACGCGGACCGGCGGCTCGCGGAGGCCGTCGAGGGCACGGATCCGGCCGAGGTGATATCGCTCGCGGACGCGCTGGACACCTTCCTGGTCGCGGGGGACGCGGCCGACGACGGGCTGCCGTTCTCCGCCGAGGCCCGCGTCCGCTTCGCCCGTCTCGCCCGCGAGCTGCGCGACCTGCGCCGCTCGCTCGCCGACCCCCTGATGGACGTGCTGCACCGAGTCCTCGCCACCACCGGCCTGGAGGTCGAGCTGTCCGCGTCCCCGCAGGCGCTGGCCGCCCGCCGCCGCGAGACGCTGGCCAACTTCCTCGACACCGCGGCCCGGTTCGCCGCGCTGGACGGCGAGGCGTCGCTGCTCGCCTTCCTCGGCTTCCTACGGACCGCCGCGCAGTACGAGAAGGGGCTCGACAACGCGCTGCCCGGCGGCGAGAACACCGTCAAGGTCCTCACCGCCCACAAGTCCAAAGGGCTGGAGTGGGACGTCGTCGCCGTGCCCGGACTGGTCACCGGCCAGTTCCCCAGCGGCCAGTCCCGGGACGCGTGGACCGCCCAGGCCAAGGTGCTCCCGCACGCCCTGCGCGGCGACGCGGCGACGCTTCCGGCCCTGGACAGCTTCGACGCCAAGGGGATCAAGGCGTTCAAGGAGGAGATGAAGGAGCACCAGCACACGGAGGAACTGCGCCTGGGGTACGTCACCTTCACCCGCCCCCGCTCGCTCCTGCTCGGCTCCGGCCACTGGTGGGGCCCGTCCCAGAAGCGGACGCGCGGCCCGTCCGCCTTCCTGGAGGCGCTGTACGAGCACTGCGCCGCCGGTCACGGCGAGATCGAGGCGTGGGCGGACGAGCCCGCCGAGGACGAGGAGAACCCGGCCCTCGCGGAACGCGACGCCGATCTGGCCTGGCCGCTCCCGCTCGACGCCGACGCCCTGGCCCGCCGCCGGGCCGCCCGCGACACGGTCCTGGCCCATCTGGAGCGCATGGCCGTCCGGGGGGACGAGCAGGCGCCGGCGCACGCCCCCGCCTCCGACGACGTACCGGCGTACGAACCCTGGGACGACGAACCTCCGCTCGACGAGCCACCGGCCGACGAGGAGTGGGACTGGGACGCGCTCCCCACCGAACGCCCCGCGGGCCCGCCGGGGGCCGCACCGGTCCCGGCGGACACGACTCCGGAGCCGGCCCCGCACGCCGAGCCCGCCCCTCACGTCCCGGCGGACACCACCCCGGAGCCGGCCCCGCACGCCGAGCCCGCCCCCCACATCCCGGCGGCCCGCCACGCCCCGGAAACCACCGACCCGGCGGCTCGCCACCCGCAGGAGGGCCCGGCGGAGCGGCTGGCTCCGGAGGGCCCGGCCGGCCGGCTCACCCCCGAGGAGGCCCGTACCCTCGCCTCCTGGGACCGGGACCTGGACTCCCTCGCCGGGGAGCTGCGCCGCGCCCGTGCCGGCGTGCGCGAGGTGGTCATCCCCCCCTCGCTCTCCGCCACCCAGCTCCTGCGCCTGGCCGAGGACCCCGACGGCTTCGCCCAGGAGCTGGCCCGCCCCATGCCCCGCCCGCCGCAGCCCGCCGCCCGCCGGGGCACCCGGTTCCACGCCTGGGTCGAGTCCCGGTACGAGGAGCTGCCGCTGCCCATGCTCGGCCCCGACGAGCTGCCCGGCGGTGACGAGAGCGACGCCGAGATTGCCGACGAGCGGGACCTCGCCGAGCTGAAGGAGGCGTTCGAGCGCACCGCGTACGCCCGGCGCACGCCGTACCGGGTCGAGGCTCCGTTCCAGATCACCCTGGCGGGCCGGGTGATCCGGGGCCGGATCGACGCCGTCTACCGCACGGGTGACACCTACGAGATCGTCGACTGGAAGACCACCCGCCACCGCACCGCCGACCCGCTCCAGCTCGCCGTCTACCGCCTCGCCTGGGCCGAGCTGCACGATCTGCCGCTCGACGCGGTCACCGCCACCTTCCTCTACGTACGCACCGGCGAGACCGTCCATCCGCAGGCGCTGCCCGGCCGGGCGGAGCTGGAGCGGATCCTGCTGGACGAGCCGGCCGCCGAGGACGGATAGGCTCAGGAGCATGAGCGAGACCCCGGACAGCGCCGTCCGTACGTACACCGAACAGCACAGCGCCGCCTTCCTCGACGACCTCGCCGAGTGGCTGCGCATCCCGTCCGTATCCGCGCAGCCGGAGCACGCCGGGGACGTACGGCGCAGCGCCGAGTGGCTGAGCGCCAAGCTCAGGGAGACCGGCTTCCCGGTCGCCGAGATCTGGGAGACCCCCGGCGCCCCGGCGGTCTTCGCCGAGTGGCCCAGCGAGGACCCCGGCGCCCCGACCGTCCTGGTCTACGGCCACCACGACGTCCAGCCCGCCGCCCGCGAGGACGGCTGGGCCACCGACCCCTTCGAGCCGGTGATCCGGGACGGCCGGATGTACGGACGCGGCGCGGCCGACGACAAGGGCCAGGTGTTCTTCCACACCCTGGGCGTCCGCGCCCACCTCGCCGCGACCGGCCGCACCACCCCCGCCGTCACCCTCAAGCTGCTGATCGAGGGCGAGGAGGAGTCCGGCTCCCCGAACTTCCGCGCCCTCGCCGAGAAGCACGCCGACCGGCTCGCCGCCGACGCGGTGATCGTCTCGGACACCGGCATGTGGGACGAGGACACCCCGACCGTCTGCACCGGCATGCGCGGCCTCGCCGAGTGCGAGATCCAGCTGTACGGGCCCGCCCAGGACATCCACTCAGGATCGTTCGGCGGAGCCGTCCCCAACCCGGCCACCGAGATCGCCAGGCTGGTCGCCGCCCTCCACGACGAGGACGGGAAGGTCGCGATCCCCGGCTTCTACGACGGGGTCACCGACCTCACCGACACCGAGCGGGCGCTGTTCGCCGAGCTGCCCTTCGACGAGGCGACCTGGTTCCGTACGGCGAAGTCGCAGGCGGCCTCCGGCGAGGCCGGGTACTCCACGCTGGAGCGCGTCTGGGCCCGCCCCACCGCCGAGGTCAACGGCATCGGCGGCGGCTACCAGGGCGCGGGCAGCAAGACGATCATCCCCTCCTCCGCCCTGGTGAAGATCAGCTTCCGGCTGGTCGACGGCCAGGACCCCGACGACGTGCAGCAGGCCGTCCGCGCCTGGGTGGAGTCCCGCATCCCGGCGGGCATCCGGCACACCATCGCCTTCCAGCCCGCCACCCGCCCCTGCCTCACCCCGCTGGACCACCCCGCCCTCCAGGCCGTGGCCCGCGCGATGGGCCGGGCCTTCGGAAAGAAGATCCTCTTCACCCGTGAAGGAGGCTCCGGCCCCGCCGCCGACCTCAGGGACGTGCTCGGCGCCCCCGTCCTCTTCCTCGGCATCTCCGTACCCTCCGACGGCTGGCACGCCCCGGACGAGAAGGTCGAGCTGGACCTGCTGCTCAAGGGCGTGGAGACGACCGCCCACCTGTGGGGCGAACTGGCCACGCCCTAGGCGTGTCCGGCGGATGAACCCCGCCCCACCTCCGTACACCCGATCCACCCAGGGGGAGTAGGAAGTACCTGTGAGCACCTTCGACAACGCCACCGCAGACCGCCCGATCGGCCTCACGGCGCCGAGCGGCATCGACCGCGCGGCACACCACCGTCTCGACGAGGCGTGGCTGGCCGTGGCGTGGAGCCACCCGACGACCCGCGTCTTCGTCGTCTCCGGCGGGCAGGTGCTGATCGACGACACCCCCGACGGGGGCACCGAGATCGTCATGACCCCGGCCTTCGAGGCCCCGGTCACCGAGACCCACCGGTACTTCCTCGGCACCGACGAGGACGGCGTCAGCTACTTCGCGCTCCAGAAGGACTCGCTGCCCGGCCGCATGGACCAGTCGGCACGCCCGGCCGGACTCCGCGAGGCGGGTCTGCTCCTCGGCCCCCGGGACGCGGGGCTGATGGTGCACGCCGTCGCCCTGGAGAACTGGCAGCGGCTCCACCGCTTCTGCTCCCGCTGCGGCGAGCGCACCGTCATCGCGGCGGCCGGCCACATCCGCCGCTGCCAGGCCTGCGGGGCCGAGCACTACCCGCGCACCGACCCGGCGGTCATCATGCTGGTCACCGACGACCAGGACCGGGCGCTGCTGGGCCGCCAGGTGCACTGGCCCGAGGGCCGCTTCTCGACGCTCGCCGGGTTCGTCGAGCCGGGGGAGTCGATCGAGCAGTCCGTGGCCCGCGAGGTCTACGAGGAGGCCGGGATCACGGTCGGCGAGGTCGAGTACATCGCCAGCCAGCCGTGGCCGTTCCCCTCCAGCCTGATGCTCGGCTTCATGGCGCGGGCCACCTCCTTCGAGATCAACGTCGACGGCGAGGAGATCGAGGAGGCCCGCTGGTTCTCCCGCGAGGACCTCACCGCCGCCTTCGAGTCCGGCGAGATCATGCCGCCGTTCGGCATCTCCATCGCGTCCCGCCTGATCGAACTCTGGTACGGCAAGCCGCTCCCGAAGCCCGGGGCGGTGAAGCGGACCGGCTGAGGTCCGCGCCTCCGTCCGGACACACGACTGCCCCCGGCGGTGCCGGGGGCAGCGGTACGCGCGACGGAGAGTCGTCCCTCCCGCCGGATTCAGGCGGCGAGCGCCTGCTTCACCTGGGCGAGCGACGGGTTCGTCATGACCGACTCGGTGCCCGAGGGGGACACGATCAGCAGGGTGGGGACCGTCTGGTTTCCGCCATTCGCCTTCTCGACGAAAGCGGCCGACTCCGGGTCGTGCTCGATGTTGACCTCGTTGTACGCGATGCCCTCGCGGTCCATCTGGCTCTTCAGCCGACGGCAGTAGCCGCACCAGGTGGTGCTGTACATCGTCACAGTGCCCGCCATGTCGCTGGCGCTCCTTCGTCTCGTCCGTACCGCTGCGCGGCCGGCAGCGTCACTTGCGGACCGGCCGCTCACCGCAGCGCTCCCGCAAGGTTAAGGAACGTACGGAGAACGGCACCCATTCCCGCGGGGCCGGTCCGAGGCCCCGGTATGCCGGTACGCGCCCCGGCACGCGGGTACGAGCCCCGGTCTGCCGGTCCGAGGCCCCGGTACGCCGGTCCGGGGCCCCGGTACGCCGGTCCGGGGCCCCGGTATGACTAATGGCTCACGCCTGTGGACGACCGCCGCATCCGCCCCCGGGGACCTGGCAGCATGGCGGGGTGACAGCAGCAACGCACTCCACCCTCTTCCCCCAGGTACCCGAGACCCCGGACGCCGTGCTCGACGGGCTCGACCCCGAGCAGCGCGAGGTGGCGCTCGCCCTGCACGGGCCGGTGTGCGTGCTGGCCGGAGCGGGTACGGGCAAGACCCGCGCGATCACCCACCGCATCGCGTACGGGGTGCGGGCGGGCATCCTCCAGCCCGCCACGGTTCTCGCCGTCACGTTCACCAACCGGGCCGCGGGAGAGATGCGCGGCCGCCTCCGCCAGCTCGGCGCGACCGGCGTCCAGGCACGGACCTTCCACTCCGCCGCGCTCCGGCAGCTCCAGTATTTCTGGCCGAAAGCAGTCGGTGGCGAGCTGCCCCGGCTGCTGGAGAGGAAGGTGCAGCTGGTCGCCGAGGCGGCCGCCCGCTGCGAGCTCCGGCTCGACCGCACCGAGCTGCGGGACGTCACCAGCGAGATCGAGTGGGCCAAGGTCACCCAGACCGTCCCCGCCGACTACGCGGCGGCCGTCGCCAAGGCCCAGCGGGACGCCCCCCGCGACCCGGCGGTCCTCTCCCAGATCTACTCCACGTACGAACAGCTCAAGCGCGACCGCTCGGTGATCGACTTCGAGGACGTGCTGCTGCTGATGGTCGGCATCCTCCAGGACCGGGGAGACATCGCCGACCACGTGCGCGGCCAGTACCAGCACTTCGTCGTCGACGAGTACCAGGACGTGAGCCCGCTCCAGCAGCGGCTGCTCGACCTCTGGGTCGGCGACCGGGACAACCTCTGCGTCGTGGGCGACGCCAGCCAGACGATCTACTCCTTCACCGGCGCCACCCCCGACCACCTGCTGAACTTCCGCACCCGCCACCCCGGGGCGACCGTCGTCAAGCTGGTCCGGGACTACCGCTCCACCCCCCAGGTCGTCCACCTCGCCAACGGCCTCCTCAGCCAGGCCCACGGCAAGGCCGCCGACCACCGCCTGGAGTTGGTCTCGCAGCGCGACAAGGGCCCCGAGCCGGTCTACACGGAGTACGGGGACGAGCCCACCGAGGCCGAGTCCACCGCCCGGCGCATCCGCGACCTCATCGCCGCGGGCGTGCCGGCCGGCGAGATCGCCGTGCTCTACCGGGTCAACTCCCAGTCCGAGGTCTACGAGCAGGCCCTCGCGGACGCCGGGGTGCCCTACCAGCTGCGCGGCGCCGAGCGGTTCTTCGAGCGGGCCGAGGTCCGGGAGGCGGGCACCGCCCTGCGCGGCGCCGCCCGCGCCGGGCGCAACGACTCCCTGCTCGACGGCGCGGAGGACCTGGCCTCCCAGGTGCGGGCGGTGCTCTCCACCAAGGGCTGGACCACCCGACCGCCCGCCGGATCGGGCTCCGTGCGCGACCGCTGGGAGTCGCTGGCCGCGCTGGTGCGCCTCGCTGAGGACTTCGAGACGGCGAAACCGGGGGCGACCCTGACCGACCTGGTCCGCGAGCTCGACGAACGGGCGGCCGCCCAGCACGCCCCGACGGTCCAGGGAGTGACGCTGGCGTCGCTGCACGCCGCGAAGGGCCTCGAATGGGACGCCGTGTTCCTGGTCGGCCTGACCGAGGGCATGATGCCGATCGCCTACGCCAAGACCGACGAGCAGGTCGAGGAGGAGCGGCGCCTGCTGTACGTCGGGATCACCCGCGCCCGCGTCCACCTCTCGCTCTCCTGGGCGCTGTCCCGCTCGCCGGGGGGCCGGGCGAGCCGCCGGCCGACCCGCTTCCTGAACGGGCTGCGGCCGGGCTCCACGGGGTCCGGGGCCCGGGGCGGCGTCGGTGGGGGCGGCGGGATCGACCGGGGCACCGGGCGGGCCGCGACCGCCGGGCGGACGCCGGCCGTCGAACGCAAGCCCAGGAGCCCGGTGCGCTGCCGGGTCTGCGGCCGGACGCTCACCGAAGCGGGCGAGATGAAGCTGATGCGCTGCGAGGAGTGCCCCTCGGACATGGACGAGGGGCTGTATGAGCGGCTCCACGACTGGCGGGCCGGCCAGGCGGCCCTCCTCGGCCAGCCCGACTACTGCGTCTTCACCGAGAAGACCCTCATGGCGATCGCCGAGGCCGTGCCGTCCAGCGAGGGCGAGCTGGTCGTCATCGCCGGTGTCGGCAACCGGAAGCTGAGCCGCTTCGGCGCCGACGTTCTGGCCATCTGCGCAGGTGAGACGGTTGGTGACGGGCCCGAGGAGGGTGCCGGCGAGACCTGAGAAAAACTCGTCCAGAAAATAGTTTGCGCCCGCACCAGTCGTCACCATAGGTTCTTAACCACGGGAACAGCGACTTCTCTGAAGCCCTGGCTCCGTGCTGTACTTAGCTGTACTTATCCGAATACGCAGGATCGGCCCCGGCCGGTCCCATGAGACGCCGAGAGGAGGCGATTGAAGTGATCAGCATCATCGAAACCCAGAAAATGACCGATCTTTCGGTCGTCTCCGCCTGCTCGCTCGGCCTCACCCGTTCCGCGGCTGCCTCGCTCCACGCCACCGGTCTGTCCGGCATTTCTGCCGCCCGTCCGCTGGCCCCGGCGAGCCTCCCCGTGACGCGGGAGCGCAATGAGCGACCGATCGAGGCACCGGCGGCAGCAGTAGCGAAGGCAGCGCAGGCTCAGGCCTATGCCTTTGCGGCAGCCGGTGCCGGAGTCAAGACGCAGACGCAGATGCAGCACCACACGATGTGGGCCTTCCGTGGGCCTGAACCCTGGAGTGATCCAGCCTGATCCAGCATCAGGCCGGCGCCTTCAGGGCCGCGGAACCCCACTCGGGATCCGCGGCCCTTTTGTTTTGTCCGAACGGACGGAACGCAACGAAGGAGCCTCGGGACAAGCAGGACCTGGTACCAGAAGCCGCCAACCGGCCAACAGGCCGGCACGACCAGACGAGGACACCACCCACCGTGCACACCGAAACGCACGCCCCGTCAGTACCGCTTTCCACCCCGATCTCGCCGCCCGGCTCCACGGAGGACTCCACCTTGACCCCGCTCACCACGCTCACCGCGCTCGACGACGCCATCGAGAACCTCGGTGTGCCCGTCCCGTGCCGCTCCTACGACCCGGAGGTCTTCTTCGCCGAGTCGCCCGCCGACGTCGAGTACGCCAAGTCCCTCTGCCGCACCTGCCCGCTCGTCGAGGCCTGCCTCGCCGGTGCGAAGGACCGCCGCGAGCCGTGGGGTGTCTGGGGCGGCGAGCTCTTCGTCCAGGGTGTCGTCGTGGCCCGCAAGCGTCCGCGTGGCCGTCCGCGCAAGAACCCGGTCGCAGCGTGACCGCGACCTGTGGGGTCCCCGCCCCCACCCTCAGTCCGCGCCTCGGAACGATCGACCGCCCCTACACACATGACCCCCGGAATCAGGCACCAATGATCACCCCCACGAAGGAGCCCGTCGGCTCCGCCACCCCCGACGTCACCATCATCGGCGCGAACGACTCGCGTCAGAACAGGACCCGCGAAATGCAACTCATCCCAGAAGCCCTGGCGCGTGCGCATATGCACGACCGCCTGCGGGAGGCCCAGGAGGACCGCCAGTCGGCCCGCCTGCTGGCCGCCCGCCGCATGCAGCGCCGGGCGGAGCGCGCCTCGCTGCGCGCCCGCCGCGCGCTGGCCATGGCGGTCATGCACTGACGGTCGCGCACTGACGGCCGTGCACGGGCCGTCGGCGCACTGACCTGCGCAGCCATCACGCCCCGCGGGGCCGTTCGGACACACGGACGGCCCCGCGGGGCTTTTGCGCTGTCGGTCGTCCGGTCGCGGGGATATCGTCACGATGTGGACGAGGAGACCGATCCCCCCGAACAGCCCGGAAGCGCGGACCAGCCCGGGAGTCCGGACCAGCCCGGGAGTGTGGACCAGCCCGGAAGTGTGGACCAGGCCGGAAGTGTGGACCAGCCCGGGAGCCCGGAACAGGCCGCCGCGGGAAGCGTGGTGTGTGCCCGGTGCGGCATCACCGCCGAAGGCGACACCGCCCCCGTGACCTGGCTCAGTTCCGTCGAGGACGGACGCCGTCTCCACTTCTGCGAGAGCTGCGCCCGCCTCCACATCCGCGCGATCGAGAGCCGCCTCGACTCACTCTGGTGGTGACGCCGGAGGCCCCGGGCCCCGCACCTCCTACGCCTGGACCGTCTCCCCCTCCGGCTCGTCCGCTTCCTCCGGTGCCTCGGCCACCTCGGTTGCCTCGGCCGCGTCGACCACCTCGGCCGCGTCGGCCGTCTCGGCGAGGAACCCCGGCAGCCACGTATCGAGCTCGTCGCGCATCCGGACCGTCGCGCCGAGCTGACACAGCACCCCGATCGTGCTGAGCGTCACCCGGTGTATGAGGACATAGGCCGGGGGGAGGTTGAGCTGCCTGCCGAGCTGGTGGGCGGGGGAGCGCGGATCCGCTATCCGGGCCGCCTGATCACGGATCCAGCCACGGGTGAAGGTGAACTCCTCCACCTGCGTCGGCTCGATGATCGGGAGCAGGTAGTCGAGGACCTCGTCCGGGTCCAGGTCGATCGACTCCTTCACGAAGTTCTCTTCGCGGAGCAGCCCGTACACCCCCGCCGCGTCGCCCTCCAGCGCCATCCGCAAGGAGTCGCCGATGGTCTGCGGCAGCCCGCCCGGAAGCCGGTCGACGGTGCCGAAGTCCAGCACCCCCAGCCGCCACGGACCGGCCGGGCCGCCTTCCTCCTCCGGATGCTCCGCGTCCTGGGCCGGGGGCAGCAGCCGGAAGTTGCCCGGATGCGGGTCGGCGTGCAGCAGCCCGGTGCGCGCCGGACCGGAGAAGAGGAAGCGGGCCAGCAACTGCCCCGCACGGTCCCGCTGCTCCGCCGTCCCCTCCACGATGACCTCGGAGAGCGGGATCCCGTCGATCCACTCCGTCACCAGCACCTGGTCCGCCTGGTGCACCACCTGAGGGATCACCACATCCGGGTCGTCCGCGAACTCGGCCGCGTGCTCCCGCTGGGCCTGCGCCTCCAGCTCGTAGTCCAGCTCCTCCGACACCCGGTCGCGCAGTTCCTTGATCAACGGCTTGATGTCCATCCCGGGGACCAGCGGGCCGAGCAGCCGGGCGAAACGGCTGAGCTGGGCGAGGTCGGAGAGCAATGCCTCGCCCGCCCCGGGATACTGCACCTTCACCGCGACCTCGCGGCCGTCGTGCCACACCGCCCGGTGCACCTGCCCGATCGAGGCGGCAGCCGCCGGCGTGTCCTCGAACTCCAGGAAATACTCCCGCCAGTCCTCGCCGATCCGTTCCGCGAGCACCCCGTGGACCGTGCGCGCGGGCAGCGGCGGCGCGGCCTCCTGAAGCTTGGTCAGCGCGGCCCGATAGGGGCCGGCGATCTCCTCGGGGAGCGCCGACTCGAAGACCGAGAGGGCCTGGCCCAGCTTCATGGCCCCGCCCTTCAGCTCACCCAGGGTCTTGAACAATTGGTCCGCCGTGCGCTGCTGCACCTCACGGGCGACCAGCTCGGCCGACTTTCCGCCGATCCGCTTGCCCAGACCCCAGGTGGCACGGCCGGCGAAGCCGAGCGGAAGCGCGGCCAGCTTGGCCGTACGCGTAACCGCCTTCCGGGGAAGATCAGACATGTGCCCCTCCAGTTCCCAGACTGCCGCGCCGCTCGGCCACCGGTGTCACTCCGGCGGCGGCGGTCACCCCGCCATTGTGTCCTGCGCCAGAACGTCCCCGGAGACCCGTTCCCCTCCAGCGCCCCCGGCGGCGCCGCAGGAGCAGTCCGCATGCGGGCCGATCTGCTCGGAACGCCAGTCCAGCAGCGGCAGAGCGGCCTCCCAGCGGGTTCCCGTACAGGCGGGGAGATCCCCGTCCAGGAAGGCCAGGGCATGGGCCGCGGCAAGACCGGCGACCGCCGTCGCGAGCCCCAGATCGCAGGCGGGTACCGCTCCCCGCCGCCCGGAACGCCACTGCGCCAGCATCCGGGGCCACTGCGGATCCCGGTCCGCACGGTGCAACTCCAGGCAGCCCGCGCAGCCGGTGCCCCCGGGCAGGACGAGCGGCCCGACCACCCCGGTCGCCTCGATCACGCCCGCATAGAGATGAGGAGTACCCGACGCGATCCAGGGACCCGCGGTGTCCGCGACGGGGGCGTACACCGCGAGGCCGTCCCGGGGAGCGACGACGATCAGGGACAGGCCGGGCTCTCCGGCGCTCTCCGCCGGACCGGGCCCGGGCGCCGAACGGCGGACGAGCCGACGGGCCGCCACATCGCGCCGTTCCCCCACGGACGCCGGAGGCAGGCCCCCGGGCGCCACGTCCCAGGGCTCGGCCCGGCCCCCGTCGAGCACCTCCACCTGTCCCACTCCCGCACCGGACAGCACGGAGGCGATGGACGCCCCGACCCGGCCCGCACCCCGCACCTGGACCCGCATCGCCCGCCGGGCCCCCATCCGGCGCAGCCCACCGCCCGGCTCGGGGCGGACCACCGACAGCGAAGCCACGTCGGGGCGCTGGCGGTCCATCACTTCGACACGACGACGCAGCACATCGGCAGAGGGGCCGGCCGACCTCGGGTCGTCGAGGAGCCCGGCCTCCGCCAACCGGGCCAGCAGGACGTCCACGTGATGTTCCGACAGGTCCAGGGCGCGCGCCTCCTCGTACAGCAGGGGCACACCACGCGTGCCGTCGAGCAGTTCCAGAAAGCTCCCCGTGGCGATGTCCACCGGACCGAGCGTCACGGCGTGCGCGGGTGTCACACCGAACTGCACGGTGTTCCGTCCGCGCCAGGCGCGACGCAGTGCGGGCTTCAGCATCGGATACATGGCTTCTCCCCCCGAGTAGTGCCACGGGCACGGGTGCGCCCGCGAACCTGCTGATCCGCAGAGCTTCCGCAGCTTTCCGCTTTTTCGGAACTTTCCGCTTCTTCCGCAGGACCACTGCCAGAATGCGGGCCCGCCGCGAATCGTGCGTGGGGTTGTCCACAGGTGCGGTCTGTTGATCGGATATTCCGGGATCGCCGTCCAAGCGATCCCGGGGCGGGACATCCTTCCCGGACAGCGGGTAACGTCGTGGCGTGCCCGCCGACCCCTCGTCCGGCCCCGCCGACCCCCCGTCCGGCCCCGCCGGAAAGACCCCGAAGCCCCCCGCGCGCAGCGCCGGAAGCCATCAGCACAGTGCGGCCGCCCATGCGGCCCGCGCCGCGGCGATGAGCGCGGTCGAGGTCCGCAGAAGCACCCGGCGCAGAAAATCGGTCACCGCCTACCGCGAGGGCGATCGCACGATCGTGCTCATCCCCGCCCGGATGTCGCAGGCGGAGGAGCGGCGCTGGGTGGGCGTGATGCTGGACAAGCTCGCCGCGCAGGAGAGCAAGCGCCACCTGGGCGACACGGGGCTCGAGGAGCGTGCCGCCCGGCTCTCCGCCCAGTATTTCGACGGTCGTGCCAAGCCCGCATCGGTGCGCTGGGTGACCAATCAGAACACCCGCTGGGGCTCGTGCACCCCCGCCGAGGGCAGCATCAGACTCTCGCACCGGCTGCAGGGCATGCCGGAGTACGTCGTCGACTACGTGCTCCTCCATGAGCTGGCGCACCTGCTCGTTCCCGGACACGGTCCGGACTTCTGGCGGCTGCTGGAGGCGTATCCGCGCACCGAGCGCGCCCGGGGGTTCCTGGAGGGCGTGGTGGCGGCCGAGGGGCTGCCCCGGCTGCCCGCCGCCCGCGAGGAGTGACCGGGGTCATTCGCGTTCGCCGATTCTGTACCGGGTGTGTACCGGCTTGGCCCGATGTCGTTGTTTGCGGTTAGCCTGACGCGACGCATTTACCTTCGGGATGGGGGACGGTCGTTACGCATGGCCAGGGAATTCCAACGCGGCCACAAGGCCAAGATCAGTGATCTCACGGCAGGGACGGATCTGTACGTAGGCGTACAGATCGCCGCGCCGGGGCTGACTTTCGACATCAGCTGCTTCGGTCTCGACGCCAACGAGCAGCTCTCCGACGACCGGTACTTCATCTTCTTCAATCAGCCGAAATCGCCCGAGGAGTCCATCCAGCTCCTGGGCGCGCAGTCCGGTGACACCGAGTCCTTCCGCGTCACGCTCGACCGCATCCCGGCAGCCATCCAGAAGCTCTCCTTCACCGCGACGCTCGACGGCGCCGGGCAGATGTCCCAGATCGGCCCGGGGTACATCCGGATCGTCGCGGGCGGCGAGGAAGTGGTGCGGTACTCCTTCACCGGATCGGAGTTCACCACCGAGCGCGCGGTGATGCTCGGCGACTTCTACCTGAAGGACGTCTGGCGTTTCGCCGCCGTCGGCCAGGGCTTCGACGGCGGTCTCGAAGCGCTCCTGAAGAACTTCGGGGGCGAGGTCGCCGAGGAGGAAGCGCCGCCCGCCGCCGCCCCCGCCGCCGCCCCGGGCTTCGCCCCGCCGGCCCAGGCCGCCGCGCCCCCGGCCTTCGGCGCGCCTCCCGCCCCGGCCGCGCCCCAGGCCCCGCAGCCCGCACCATCCTTCGGCGCGCCGTCCGCGCCCACGCCGCCGCCCGCGCCGCAGCAGCCGGTGCACGCGGCACCGACGATCGCCGCCCCGCTGACGCCCCAGGCCCCCCAGGCCCCGCAGGCACCCGTGGCCCCCCAGGCCCCGTCCCCGTACGGCCAGCCGCAGCAGCCCCAGCCGCCCCAGCAGCCGCAGTTCGGCCAGGTCCCGGGCCAGGCCGCCCCGCCCGCCGCCCCCTTCGGCCAGCAGGCCCCCGCGCCCTACGGTCAGCCCGCTCCGGCCCCGTACGGTCAGCAGCCCCCCGGCTCCATGCCCCCGGGCGCCCCGCAGGGCGTGCCCCAGGGTGTGCCGGCCACGGGTGCGGGTCTTCAGGCGGCCCTCCAGCCGTACAAGGAGACAGCGACCGGGCAGCGATGGACCCCGCAGAACCAGCAGCTCATGCGGGTCGACCTGACCATGGGCGGATCCGGGGTCCTGGCTCGCCAGGGCAGCATGGTGATGTATCAGGGCAAGGTGGACTTCGGCTACAAGAGCGCCGGATTCGTCGGCCGCGCTGTGGGCAACGCCACCGGCCAGGAGATGCAGCTGATGCGCTGTACCGGCCGCGGCCAGGTCTTCCTCGCCGAGGAGGGCTCGTACCTGCACCCGGTCGAGCTCCAGGGCGACGGCATCTGCGTCTCCGCCGAGAACGTCCTCGCGTTCGACGAGTCCCTCCAGTACGAGGTGCGCAGGGTCGAGGGCCACGGCATCCCCGGCGGCGCGCTGTTCACCATGCTGTTCCAGGGCACCGGCACCGTGGTCGTGAAGACCCACGGCACCCCGGTCGTCCTGCCGGTCACGCCCACCACGTTCGCCGACTGCAACGCGGTCGTCGCCTGGTCGGCCGCCTCCCAGGTGATCGTCTCCAGCCAGGTCCGGCTGCGCCGCAACGCGTACCCCGGACACAGCGGCGAGACCGTGAACCTCCAGTTCCGGGGAGCCCCCGGCAACTTCATCGTCGTCCAGCCCTACGAGGTCTGAGGGAGCCCGTCATGAACCAGCAACTCGCGGGCTTCGCCCCGACCCCCGTCACGGCCCGGATGGAGAACCACGGCAGCACCATGCTCAAGGTCGCCATGGCGACCGGGCAGGACCTCTTCGCGCGCACCGGCTCGATGGTCGCGTACGAGGGCTTCATCCAGTACGAGCCCAACCCGCCCGCCGTCCGGCAGATCGCCTCCCAGTGGATCACCGGCGAGGGCGCACCCGTCATGAAGTGCTCCGGCGACGGGCTGCTCTACCTCGCCGACTACGGCGCGGACGTGGTCGTCATCAACCTCAACAACGACTCCATCTCCGTCAACGGCACCAACCTCCTCGCCTTCGACGCCCACCTCACGTGGGGCGTCGAGAAGGTCAAGGGCCTCGCCAAGTTCGCCGGACAGGGCCTGTGGAACGTCGTCGTCCAGGGCACCGGATGGGTTGCCATCACCTCCCGGGGCACCCCGATCGTCGTCGACTGCGGGCGCGGCGAGGACGAGACGTACGTCGACCCGGACGCGCTCGTCGCCTGGTCCCCGAACCTGAAGGTGAAGGGCAAGCGCAGCTTCAAGGCGGGCTCGCTGATCGGGCGGGGCAGCGGCGAGGCGTACCAGATGGCGTTCTCCGGCCAGGGCATCGTCGTCGTCCAGCCGAGCGAGGACAGCACGGACCGGCTGCGGATCCGGAACTGACGGGGAGGGAGAACACATCATGCAGAGTCCGCTTTTCAGCTACACCGAGCAGCAGACCCAGGACCGGTACGCGATCCAGAACCCGCAGCTCCTGCGGGTCTCGCTGACCGGCCACGACGACATCCTCGCCCGCAAGGGTGCGATGGTCGCCTACCAGGGCCTGATGGACTTCGACGGGGAGTACCAGTCGCGGAGCCAGCGCAACGCCCGCGCGCGCACCGGCGAGGGCCTCGACCTGATGCGCGTGTCCGGCCAGGGCACCGTCTACCTCGCCAACCTCGCGCAGTACATCCACGTCGTGGACGTCGAGCGTGAGGGGATGACCGTGGACAGCTCCTACGTCCTCGCGCTCGACTCCTCGCTGCACACCGAGGTCATCGCGGTCGACAGCCAGTACGGCATCTCCGGCAGCGGCAAGTACCAGCTCAACATCTCCGGCTCGGGCAAGGTCGCCCTCATGACCTCGGGCCAGCCGCTGATGATGCAGGTCACGCCCGAGAAGTACGTCAACGTCGACGCGGACGCGATCGTCGCCTGGTCCAGCTCCCTTCGGGTGCAGATGCAGGCCCAGACGCACTCCTCCGGCGTCTTCAGGCGTCGTGGCAACACCGGCGAGGGCTGGGAGCTGAGCTTCCTCGGCCAGGGTTTCGCGCTGGTGCAGCCGAGCGAGGTCATGCCTCCGCAGAACGCCCAGATCGGCCAGGGCGCCCGCGCCCAGTTCGGCATGGGCCAGCAGGGCTCCCACGGCCAGAACCAGAACAACGCCTGGAACTGACCGGCACACGCAGCACAGCCGGTAGCGGTATCCGGCAGCGGTAAGGGGCGGCCTCCAGGGAGGTCGCCCCTTACCCATGTCCGTTCAGCCCGCCGTCACAGCCGGGCCCGCGTCGCCTCCAGCAACCGGACGACCGAGGCGTCGGCCACCCGGGGCACGTCCTCGTAGCCGAACCAGCGCAGCTCCAGGGACTCCTCGCTGATCCGCTCCGCCGCCCCGGCCGGGGCCAGCGCGGCGTACTGCACATCGAGGTGCCAGTTGCACGGGGACGGAATCGGGTGCCGGTCCAGCCGGACCGGTCCGCCGGGCAGCAGGGTGAGCCCCGCGATACCGGACTCCTCCGTCGCCTCCCGGAGCGCCGCCGCCTCCAGTGAGGCGTCCTGCGGCTCGCAGTGGCCGCCCATCTGGAGCCACATCCGCAGCTTCCGGTGGAGGGTCAGCAGAACCTTGCCCCGCTCCGGATCGATCACCAGGGCGCTGGCCGTCAGATGCCCGGCCCCGCACGCCTTCCACACGCCGTCGTCATGGCGTGCCAGATGGTCCAGATAGGCCTGACGCAGCTCCGCCTGTTCACCGTGCGTGTCCTCGGAGCCCTCGGAGCCCTCGGAGCCCTCGGAGCTTTCGGGGGCGTACCCCTTCAGTACGAGGACGGCGTCGTCGTGCAGGGTCACTGGTCGGGGCCGCCCTTGCCGTCCTCGTCGTTGCCCTTGCCCTCGCCCTGGTCACCGGCGTCGGCCTCGGGGGCCTTCGGCTTGTCCTTGCCGGAGCCCTTCGCCGCCTCGCCGAGCATCTTGTCCAGCTCGGAGAAGTCGGCCTGCTCGTGGTGGACGAAGCCGTCCGGGTCGTCCAGGTCGTGGGCGGTCGGCAGCATGTCCGGGTGGGCCCAGAGCGCGTCCCGGCCCTCCAGACCCCGGGCGTCCGTGAGCGAGGCCCACAGGCGCGCGGCGTCCCGCAACCGGCGTGGGCGCAGCTGGAGGCCGATGAGCGTCGCGAACGTCTGCTCGGCCGGTCCACCGGAGGCGCGACGCCTGCGCATCGTCTCGCGCAGCGCGTCGGAGGAGGTCAGCCGGGACTTCGCGGCCTCGTGGACCACCGCGTCCACCCAGCCCTCCACCAGCGCGAGAGCCGTCTCCAGCCGGGCCAGCGACGCCTTCTGCTCGGGCGTGTCCTCGGGCTGGAACATGCCCTGCTGAAGGGCGTCCTGCAACTGCTCCGGCTGCGAGGGGTCGAACTGGCCGACCACGTCCTCCAGCTTGCTGGTGTCGACCTTGATGCCGCGCGCATACGCCTCGACGGCACCGAAGAGATGCGACCGCAGCCACGGCACATGGGCGAAGAGCCGCTGGTGAGCGGCCTCGCGCAGGGCCAGGTACAGCCGGACCTCGTCCTGCGGAACGCTGAGGTCCTTGCCGAACCGCTCCACGTTCAGCGGGAGGAGCGCGGCCTTGCCCGCAGGACCGAGCGGCAGCCCGATGTCGGTGGAACCGACCACCTCACCGGCGAGCGTGCCCACGGCCTGCCCGATCTGCTGGCCGAACATGGCGCCGCCCATCGACCGCATCATGCCGATCAGCGGGCCCGCCATGGCCTGCATCTCCTCGGGCAGCACATCGCCCATCGCCAGGCCCACCCGCTCGGCCACCGGGTCGACCAGCTGCTGCCAGGCCGGCAGCGTGGCCTCGACCCACTCGGCACGGCTCCACGCCACGGTGGAGACCGAACCGGAGGGCATCGACGTCACACCGTCCAGCCAGAGGTCCGCCAGGCGCAGCGCCTCGTCGACCGCCGTCCGCTCGGACGGGCCGACGCTGGCGTCCTTCGTGCCGTCCGGGGTGCCCTGCGACACCGTCTGGCGCGCGATCTGCTTGGCCATGTCCCAGTTCACGGGACCGCCCTCGTAGCTCAGCATCTGGCCGAGCTGCTGGAAGGCCGCACCGAGATCGTTCGGATTCATCGAGCCGAACATTGCGGCGAACGGGTTGTCCCCGCCCGCCCCCGGCCCGAAACCGAACGGGTTTCCCATCCCGCCCGCGCTCTGCCCACCTTCGGTGGGGTCCTTCTTCTTGCCCTCGTCGCCGTTCTCCGGCTCCTCCGGCGGAAGGCCGAATCCGAATGGGGTGTCACTCACGGGTTTCCTCGGCTCGTAGGGCCGTCGGCTCGAACCGACGGCGACTGCCCGACATCACCATCCAGCGTAGACACCACGCCCGCTTCGGGCCTCAGTGCTCCGCCGACTCCCGGCCTGCGGCAGGATGGACGCCACCTGGTACGTACGCGTCATTCGGGTACGTACTGAAGACAACCGCTGGAGACGCCCGGTGAGTTCCCCAGATCCACAGGTTCGCGCAGCGCGAAACCTGACCGACCCCGCGCCCGAGAGCACACCCGAAGAAAAACGCCCCAGGTCCAGCAGAAACCGGGGCCCCGTCGTCGCGGTCACCGGCGCCGCCACCGGCATCGGCGAACTGCTGACCGCCCACCTCGCCGCATCCGACGCGATCAAGCAGGTCATCGCGATCGACGAGCGGCGCGGCGAGGTCTCCGAGGCGACCTGGCACATCCTGGACGTACGGGACCCGGCGATCGCCGAGAAGCTGCGCGGCGCGGACGTCGTCGTGCACCTGGCCCTCGACCTCGACCTGGAGACCGACCCCGCCGCGCGCACCGCGTACAACGTACGCGGCACCCAGACCGTGCTCACCGCCGCGGCGGCCGTCGGGGTCCACCGGGTCGTGCTGTGCACCTCGGCGATGGTCTACGGGGCACTCGCCGACAACGATGTGCCGCTCTCCGAGGACGCGGAGCTGCGCGCCACCGCGGAGGCCACCGGCGTGGGCGACCTCCTGGAGATCGAACGGCTCGGCCGCCGGGCCCCGCGCGCCCACCCCGGGCTCAACGTGACCGTCGTGCGCCCCACCGTCCTGGTCGGCGGCACCGACACCGCCCTGACCCGCTACTTCGAGTCCCCGCGCCTCCTGGTCGTCGCCGGATCGCGTCCCACCTGGCAGTTCTGTCACGTCGAGGACCTGGTGACGGCGCTGGAGTACGCCGCCCTGGAGAGGATCGACGGCGAGTTCGCGGTCGGCTGTGACGGCTGGCTGGAGCAGGAGGAGGTCGAGGAGCTCAGCGGCGTACGCCGGATGGAGCTGCCCTCCACCGTCGCGCTCGGGGCCGCCGCCCGGCTCCACCGGATCGGCCTCACCCCGTCCCCGGCGGGTGACCTGGCGTACACGATGCACCCCTGGGTGGTCAGCGTCAGCCGGCTGCACGACGCGGGATGGCGGCCGAAGTGGACGAACGAGGAGGTGCTCGGCGCCCTCCTCGAAGAGGTCGAGGGCCGCCACACGCTCGCCGGACGCCGTCTCGGCCGCAAGGACGCCACCGCCGCCGGAGCCGCCGGAGCCACGGTCGCCCTGCTCGGCGCCGCCGCCGTGGTCCGCCGCGCGCGCAAGGCCCGCCGCCGCATCTGACCGCCCGCCGCGCCCGCGGGTCCTGTAGGAGGCTCCAAACCGGTCGGCGGGCCGCCGGTAGAAGAGGCAATTCCGGGATGTCGGAGCCGTACGGCACGATGGGAGCATGGCACCCACCCACGACCACCCGGGCGAGTACGCGGCGGCCGACCCCGTCCGGCTGCTGGCGATCCGGGACACCCCGCTCTCCGTCGACGAGGTCTTCCGCGCCGTCGGCGACGACGCGGCGGGCGGCATCGCGCTCTTCGTCGGCACCGTGCGCAACCACGACGCGGGTCAGGACGTCGGCGCGCTCGGCTATTCCTGCCACCCCTCGGCCGAGGACGAGCTGCGCCGAGTGGCGGAGAAGGTCGTCGCCGACTTCCCGGTCCGCGCCCTGGCGGCCGTCCACCGAGTGGGTGAACTGGACGTGGGCGACCTGGCCGTCGTCGTCGCGGTCGCCTGCCCGCACCGGGCCGAGGCCTTCGAGGCCTGCCGCAAGCTCATCGACGACCTCAAGCACGAGGTTCCGATCTGGAAACACCAGCGGTTCTCGGACGGCACGGAGGAGTGGGTCGGAGCCTGCTGAGCGCAAACCGTACCGGGGCGCATCAGCCCCGATTTGCGTAACCGCACCCCCGCCGCGAGCGTTGGTCTTCCGGATCGTTAATCTGCTGATCGGGCATCCGGTCGCTCATGGGGTAGGGAGGTCGTGATGGCGGCACTCGCTTGGCTGTTGATTCCACTTATCGCTGCTGTCGGTGGTGCGATATGGGCGAGTTGGGCAGCCCGCAATCGCACGATCGGCGATGTCACCGAACTCGCCGGCTACGCCAGGTTCCGTGACGCGATGGAGAAATCGCACTCCGGTTCCGAGGCTCTCTGAGACCGACGCACGCCGCGTGACCGTCTTCCGCCGCGTTCCGGTCGCCTCGTACGGACCGGCCCCGGCGGTGCACTGACAGGCCCTTCCCGTACTGTCGTTCCATGCCACGCCGCACCGCGACGATGCTCGCCTCCGCTCTCG
This sequence comes from Streptomyces sindenensis, assembly GCF_014649035.1. Classification (GTDB taxonomy): domain Bacteria; phylum Actinomycetota; class Actinomycetes; order Streptomycetales; family Streptomycetaceae; genus Streptomyces; species Streptomyces sindenensis. The sequence continues at coordinate 69,456 of NZ_BMSG01000001.1, read as the reverse complement.
TCCTCATCGCGCTGCTCTGCGCAGGTGTGCTGATCAAAGTGCCGTATTCGGAGATGTCCCCCGGACCGACGGTCAACACGCTCGGCGAGGCACGTGGCGAGCCCGTCCTGCAGATCTCCGGTCGCAAGTCGTACCCGGCGTCCGGCCATCTCAACATGACGACCGTCCGCGTCACCGGGGCGGACTACCGGATGAACATCTTCGAGGCCGTCCACGGCTGGCTGACCCACGACAGCGTCGTGGTGCCGCACGACACGCTCTACCCGGACGGCAAGACCGAGGAGGAGTCCACCCAGGAGAACGCCGAGGAGTTCAGCCAGTCCCAGGAGAGCGCCAAGGTGGCCGCTCTGAAGGAACTGGACATCCCGGTCTCCACGCAGGTGGTGGTCTCCACAGTGGTCAAGGGCAGCCCCTCCGAGGGCAAGCTGCACGCGGGCGACGTGATCAAGGCCGTCGACGGTACGGCGGTCGAGGAGCCCGGCGACGTCGCGAAGCTCGTCACCGAGCACCGGCCCGGTGAGAACGTCACCTTCACCATCGTCCCGGCGAAGGATGCCGCCGCGGCCGAGAAGGCGGGCCGCGCCCCCGAGGGCGGCGAGAAGGTCACGATCAGGACCGTGAAGGCTCCCCCCGCCGAGGGCGAGGGCGAGGAGGGCAAGGGCCGGGCGATCGTCGGGATCAGGGCCGGGACGGACCACACGTTCCCGTTCGAGATCGACATCAAGCTCGCGGACGTCGGCGGGCCGAGCGCCGGGCTGATGTTCTCCCTCGGGATCATCGACAAGCTCACCCCGGGCGATCTGACCGGCGGCAAGTTCGTCGCGGGCACCGGCACCATCGACGACGCGGGCACCGTCGGGCCGATCGGCGGCATCACGATGAAGCTGGTCGGCGCCCGCAACGCCGGCGCCCGCTACTTCCTCACACCGGACGACAACTGCGCCTCGGCCGCCGCCGACACGCCCGACGGGCTCACTCTCGTACGGGTCAAGACCATTGAGGACGCCACGAAGTCGCTGGAGCGGATCAAGGCGGGGAAGACCGCCGGCCTGCCGAGCTGTTCGACCGGCTGACAGCGCGCACCGCCGGTCCGGCGGACAGAGCCGCGCCGATGACCGCCTCGCCCGGGACCCGTACCGACGGCCCCGGGCAGCGGCCGGATCAGGACTCGAACGTCGCCGCGAGCGCCTCGGCGAGGCCGGGCACCAGGCCGGCTCCGGTCAGCACCTCCGTCGGGGAGTCCTTCTCCCGCAGCCGTACGGCGGACTCGCGCGCCCCGTCCCGCAGGACGGCCACGGTCATCCGCACCTCCTGCCGGTCGGGGTGCTTGGCCACCCACGCGGTGAGCTGCTTGTCGCTGAGCTTCTCGGGTACGGACGCCTCGGCGGAGGGCGGCAGCATCAGCCGCTCCACCGTCATGGCGCAGCCGACCACGGCGTCGGGCCAGGCGATCGTGGCGAGGAAGTCGTCGAGCGCGGTGCCCGGCGGCAGCTCGTCCTGCTCGATCGGGGTGAGCGCGGCGACCGAGGAACTCGGGTCCTCCAGGCCCAGCTGGGCGGCGAGGCCGGGCTCCTGGGTCCGCAGCCGGTCGGTGTCGACCAGGGCGAAGAGCCGGGCGGGCTGGTCCCAGCCGAGGCTGGAGGCATAGGCGTCGATTTCGAGGACGGCGACGGTCAGCGGACTCGCGGCCATCGGGGGTCCTGCGGGGGAAACGTTGGGCATGGGTAACATCCTGCCTCCTTCCGCCCCGGGAACGGGAACTAGGTAAAGCTTCCGTAAGTTGCATAGATGGGCTCTAGGATCGCTGGGCCTGTTCACACGACCGCGAACTTCGAGGTGCGCACGTTGGCTTTCCAGATGCCGGACCGAGGCGGAGGCCCGACCGGGCCACGGATCAGAGTCGGCCGCCCGTCCCGGCGCGCCCGTACCCTGCTCATGACTCTGGGTGTCCTGGCGGTTCTCGCCATGGCGTTCGTCATGTTCGCGGGGTTCTGGACGGACTGGCTCTGGTACAGGTCGGTCGCGTATTCATCCGTCTTCACCACCACCCTGTGGACCAAGATCGGGCTGTTCCTCGTCTTCGGACTGCTGATGGCGATCGCCATCAGCGTGAACGTCTGGCTCGCGCACCGGCTCCGGCCGCCGCTGAGCGCGATGTCGCTGGAGCAGCAGAGCCTGGACCGCTACCGCATGAGCATCGCCCCCTACAAGAAGTGGGTGCTGCTCGCCGTCACGGCGCTCGTCGGGCTGATCGCCGGAGCCTCCGCCTCCGGCCAGTGGCGCACGTGGCTGATGTATGTCAACGGCACGTCGTTCGGGCAGAAGGACCCCCAGTTCCAGCTGGACGTCTCCTTCTACGCCTTCGACCTGCCGTGGTACCGCTTCATGCTGGGCTTCGGCTTCGCGGCGACCGTGCTCTCGCTGATCGCCGCCGCGCTGACCCACTATCTGTACGGCGGGCTGCGTATCACCAGCCCCGGCGCCCGGGCCACCGGGGCGGCCACCGGCCATCTCTCGGTCCTGCTCGGCGTCTTCGTCTCCCTGAAGGCCGTGGCGTACTGGCTCGACCGGTACGGGCTGGCGGTGAAGTCCAGTGACTTCAAGGCCACCGACAACTGGACGGGCCTGAGGTACGTCGACGCCAACGCCTATCTCCCGGCGAAGACCATCCTGTTCTGCATCGCCGCGATCTGCGCCGTGCTGTTCTTCGCGACGCTGTGGCGCCGCACCTGGCAGCTCCCGGTCATCGGCTTCGGCCTGATGGTGCTCTCGGCGATCCTGATCGGCGGGCTCTACCCGGCGATCGTGCAGAAGTTCCAGGTCCAGCCGAACGAGCAGGCCAAGGAAGCGCCGTTCATCCAGAAGAACATCAACGCCACACGCGACGCGTACGGCATCGATGACGCCAGGGTGGACGACTACGAGGGCCAGGCGGCCACGGCGGACGACGGCAAGCTGCGGGCCGCGGCCAACACCGCGGCCAGCTACCGCGTGATGGACCCCAACGTCGTGTCCCCGGCCTTCCAGCAGCTCCAGCAGCGCAGGAACTACTACCAGTTCCCGGAGACGCTCGACGTCGACCGCTACAAGGACAAGGACGGCAAGGAGCAGGACACGATCATCGGTCTGCGTGAGCTGAACATCCAGGGCCTCCCCAAGCGGAACTGGATCAACGATCACTTCACGTACACCCATGGCTACGGCGCCATCGCTGCCCGCGGCACCACCACCGGCACCAACCCGACGGGGTCCCCGGACTTCACCGAGTCGGGCCTGCCCTCCACCGGTGAGTTCGGCAAGTACGAACAGCGGATCTACTACGGCGAGAAGACCCAGCAGTACTCCATCGTCGGCGGGCCCCAGAAGGAGCTCGACTACGAGGAGGACGGCGAGAAGACCACCAGCTACAAGGGCGACAGCGGGGTCAGTCTCTCCAACTCCTTCAACCGTGCCGCGTACGCGGTCGCCTTCAGCGAGCCGCAGATCATGTATTCGGGAGCCATCGGCGAGGGCTCGCGGATCCTGTACAACCGCACGCCCAAGGAGCGCGTCGAGGCGGTCGCCCCGTGGCTGACCATCGACGGCGACGCCTACCCGGCGGTCGTCGACGGCCGGATCAAGTGGATCGTCGACGCGTACACCACGACCAACGGCTATCCCTACGCCTCGCGGACGACGCTCGGCGACACCACGGCCGACTCGCTGACCACCAACCAGCGCGCGGTCGTCGCCCAGCAGAACCAGGTCAACTACATCCGCAACTCGGTGAAGGCCACCGTCGACGCGTACGACGGCAAGGTCAAGCTCTACGAGTGGGACACCGAGGACCCGGTCCTCAAGACCTGGCGCAAGGCGTTCCCGGGCACGGTCGAGCCGCGCGGTGACATCCCGCAGGAGCTCATGGACCACCTGCGGTATCCGCAGGACCTCTTCAAGGTCCAGCGCGAGCTGCTCACCCGCTACCACGTCGAGGACCCCGCGCAGTTCTACAGCGGATCCGACGCGTGGCAGGTGCCGGACGACCCGACCAACAAGGAGCCGGGCTCCGTCCCGCCGTACTACCTGAGCATGAAGATGCCGGGACAGAGCGAGCAGGAGTTCTCGCTGACCACCACGTTCACCCCGAGAGGGCGGCCCAACCTGGGGGCCTTCATGGCGGTGAACGCGGACGCGGCCAGCAAGGACTACGGCACCATGCGGCTGCTCCGGGTCACCTCCACGGTGAAGGGCCCGGGCCAGGTGCAGAGTGAGCTCAACGGCAACGACGACGTCGCCGAGTTCGTGAGGAACCTCAAGGGCACCGACTCGGACATCGAGTACGGAAACCTGCTGACGGTTCCGCTGGAGGGCGGCTTCCTCTACATCGAGCCGGTCTACACACGCGGTGGCAACCAGAACTACCCGCTGCTGCGCAAGGTGGCCGCCTCGTACGGGTCGAAGATCGTCTTCGAGAACAACCTCAAGGACGCGCTCAACGCGGTCTTCGGGGTCGAGGACGACGGGTCCACGCCACCGCCGGACTCCGACGATCCGCCGCCGGGCGAGACCGATGAACCCCCGGCCACCGGCAGCGCCGCTCTCAAGAAGGCCATCGCGGACGCCCAGAAGGCGTACTCCGACGGCGAGAAGGCGCTCCAGGAGCAGGACTGGCCGGCCTACGGCAAGGCCCAGGAGGCTCTCCAGGACGCCCTGGAACGAGCCGCCGCCGCGCAGCCCAAGGCGGGCAGCGAGGGGGACAAGGCCGACGGAGCCGAGAAGCCGGCGGGCGATGCGAAGCCGGAGGCCGATGCCGAGCCTGCGGGCGATGCGAAGCCGGACAGTTCGGCCGATCAGGCCTCCGACCAGGGCAGCTGAGTAAGGCCCACCCCGCGTCGTGGTACTGTTTCACCACAACGACGCGGGGTGGAGCAGCTCGGTAGCTCGCTGGGCTCATAACCCAGAGGTCGCAGGTTCAAATCCTGTCCCCGCTACTGAAGACGAAGGCCCGGATCTCATGGAGATCCGGGCCTTCGTCGTGTCCGTTGTGTGTGCGGGCCGTGTCGGTCCCGGGCTGAGTGAGTGAAGTGCGGTTCGCTGGGCAGCAGTTGCCTCCAGGCGTGTTTGACTTGTCTCCCTGTGGGCATGTCGACAAAACGCTGTAGTGACCTCACTGGCCGCGATATACCAGGTGTACGCGGGTTACAGGTGGTGCGACGATGGTATTTATGGGGGACAGGGCAACTCTGTTGGAGACAGGGCGGTTTGTGCAGCAGCGCGGCCAAGATGCGGAAAGCGCGGTAGACGCGGCTTTCGCCGCTGCCATCGCCGGGGCGGGCGCACCGGTCCAGCGGACCGGCGCCGCCGACACGGGCGTTGCCGCGGACCCGTCCGACGACGACACCACCGACGCGATCGACGCCGCGGACAGTGCCGAGAGCGAGGCGCGCCACCGCCGCGCCGCCGACGAGGGCGACACCGCGTCCATGAGCGTTCTGGGCGCGCTGCTGCTGCGCCGCGGCGAGCTGGACGGCGCGGAGCGGTATCTGCGCGCCGCCACCGCCGACGGGGACCGGGCCGCCGCGAACAACCTGGGCGTCCTGCTGCACCAGCGCGGCTACCCGGACGAGGCCGCCGGCTGGTGGCGCATCGCCGCCGTGGCCGGTTCCGCCGCGGCCGCCCACGCGCTCGGCCGGCACTTCCGCGAGCGCGGCGACGAGCCCGGCGCGGAGTACTGGCTGCGCCAGTCCGCCGAGCAGGGGCACGCGCTGGGCGCGTACGCGCTGGCCGATCTCCTGGAGCACCGCAGCGACGTCGGCGCCGAGCGCTGGCTGCGCGCCGCCGCCGAGCAGGGGCACCGGGAGGCCGCCTACCGGCTGGCCCTCGCCCTGGAGCGGAAGGCCGTCGAAGATCCGCACGAGGCCTTCGGCCTGGGCCGGAGTGCCGCTTCCGGCGAAACCGGAACGGGCCTGGGCCTCCCCGGCGCCACACCCGCGCCCGCACGGAACGCCCGGCCGACGGGCCCCGCGGGGGAGCGGCGCGCGGCCGACGGCGACAGCCCCGTGGCGGGCCCTGCCGCCGGCCGGGTCGGCGAGGCCGAGCAGTGGTACCGCCAGGCCGCCGCCCGGGGCCACCGGCGCGCGGCCCTGCACCTCGGCGCGATCCTGGAGCAGCGCGGCGAGCTCAAGGAGGCCGGCCGCTGGTACCTCACCTCCGCCAAGGACGGCGAGCCCCGCGCCGCCTGCGCCCTGGGCTTCCTGCTGCGCGACGCGGGCGACGAGGAGAGCGCCGCCGTCTGGTGGCTGCGCGCCGCCCAGGACGGCGACGGCAACGCCGCCAACGCGCTCGGCGCGCTGCACGCCGCACGCGGTGAGCAGCAGACCGCCGAGCGCTGGTACCGGGCCGCCATGGACGCCGGCGACGTCAACGGGGCGTACAACCTCGGGCTGCTCTGCGCCGCCCAGGACCGCATCCCGCAGGCCGAGCAGTGGTACCGCCGCGCCGCGTACGCCGGACACCGGGAGGCCGCCAACGCGCTCGCCGTGCTCCTCCTCCAGGCGGGCGACCACGCCGGGGCCGAGCCCTGGTTCTCCAAGGCGGCCGAGGCGGGCAGCGTCGACGCGGCCTTCAACCTCGGCATCCTGCACGCCGGGCGCGACGAGGACCGCACGGCGCGGGGCTGGTACGAGCGCGCGGCGGCGGCCGGGCACACCGACGCGGCGCTCCAGGTCGCCATGGCGCTGCTGCGCGACGGCGATGACCAGGAGGCCGAGCGGCACCTGCGCTGCGCCGCGGGCGGCGGCAGTGCCGAGGCCGCGTTCCGGCTGGCCGGGGTGCTGGACGCGCGCCAGCCGCCGCCGGGCCCGCCCGCGCTGGGTGAGCCGATGCCGGAGAAGACCGAGTGCGAGGAGTGGTACGAGCGGGCCGCCCAGCAGGGCCACCGCCGCGCCCAGGTCCGGGTCGGCATGCTCGCCGCCGCCCGCGGGGACGTGGAGAGCGCCGCCCACTGGTACCGGGAGGCCGCCGAGGCGGGCAGCCGCAACGGGGCCTTCAACCTCGGGCTGCTGCTGGCCCGCGAGGGCAGCGAGCGCGAGGCCGCCCTGTGGTGGACCCGCGCGGCCGGCGCCGGTCACGGCCGTGCCGCGCTGCGCCTGGCACTCCTCGCCGCCCGCCGGGGTGAGCTCACCGAGGGGCAGCGCTGGTGCGCGCGGGCGATGGAGCTGGGCCCGGCCGAGGTGGCCGAGCGGGCCGCGCGGCTGCGCGAGGCGCTGCACCAGGAGCTCACCGCGTGACGCGGTGACCGCTTGGCGCCGGGCCTCCGGTCCCGGGGCCGCGTGAATGAATTTGCGCTGCCCGACCCGCTGACGTAATGTTGCATTCACCGACGCGGGGTGGAGCAGCTCGGTAGCTCGCTGGGCTCATAACCCAGAGGTCGCAGGTTCAAATCCTGTCCCCGCTACTGAAGACGAAGGCCCGGATCTCATCGAGATCCGGGCCTTCGTCATGTCCGGGCCTTCCTCATGTCCGGGCGTGCGGCAACGAGCCGATCCGCAACACAAGAGCTGGGGCCCGCCTGTCGTGACAGGCGGGCCCCGGAAGTGTTCGCTGGGCGACCGGCTCAGGCGGTGGCGGCGCAGGTCGGGCAGATGCCGCGGTACGTCACCTCGACGTCGGAGACCGTGAAGCCGTAGCGCTCGTCCGCCGGCAGGTCCGCCAGCGGGTTGCCCGCCGGGTGGACGTCCCGGATCGCGCCGCACCGCGCGCACACCAGGTGGTGGTGGGGGCGGTGCGCGTTCGGGTCGTAGCGCTTGGCCCGGCGGTCGGTGGAGACCTCCAGCACCTCGCCGAGGGACACCATCTCGCCGAGGGTGTTGTAGACGGTGGCGCGCGAGATCTCGGGCAGTCGGGAAACGGCCCTCGCGTGGACCTCGTCCGCCGTCAGGTGTACGTGGTCCCCGTCGAGGACCTCGGCCACGACACGCCGCTGCGCCGTCATGCGCCAGCCGCGTCCGCGAAGTCGTTCCAGCAGGTCGCTCATGCAGCCCAGCCTAACAGTGGAGGGATCGAGTCCCGATCGGGTGTGACTTTGGATGCTCACTTGACTTAGACATTGTCCATTGTAGGATCGGGAACGGCATTGGCCAAGGGACAGGGCTGTACAGGATTTGACCGCTGTGCAGGGATACGACGCAGGAGGCGCACGTGACGCAGGGACCGCTGACGACGGAGGCCGGCGCGCCGGTCGCCGACAACCAGAACAGTGAGACCGCGGGCCCCAGCGGTCCCGTTCTCGTCCAGGACCAGGCGCTTCTGGAGAAGCTCGCCCACTTCAACCGCGAGCGCGTCCCGGAGCGCGTCGTGCACGCCCGCGGCGCCGGCGCGTACGGCACCTTCACGCTGACCCGCGACGTCTCGCAGTGGACCCGGGCGAAGTTCCTCTCCGAGGTCGGCAAGCAGACCGAGACCTTCCTGCGCTTCTCGACCGTCGCGGGCAACCTCGGCTCCGCCGACGCCGTGCGCGACCCCCGCGGTTTCGCGCTGAAGTTCTACACCGAGGAGGGCAACTACGACCTCGTCGGCAACAACACGCCGGTGTTCTTCATCAAGGACGCCATCAAGTTCCCCGACTTCATCCACACCCAGAAGCGCGACCCGTACACCGGATCGCAGGAGGCGGACAACGTCTGGGACTTCTGGGGCCTGTCGCCCGAGTCGACGCACCAGGTGACCTGGCTCTTCGGCGACCGAGGCATCCCGGCCACGCTGCGCCACATGAACGGGTACGGCTCACACACCTACCAGTGGAACAACGAGGCCGGCGAGGTCTTCTGGGTCAAGTACCACTTCAAGACCGACCAGGGCATCAAGAACCTCACCCAGGACGAGGCCAACAAGCTCGCCGGTGAGGACCCCGACAGCCACCAGCGCGATCTGCGCGAGGCGATCGAGCGCGGCGACTTCCCGTCCTGGACCGTGCAGGTCCAGATCATGCCCGCGGCGGACGCGGCGACGTACCGCTTCAACCCGTTCGACCTGACCAAGGTGTGGCCGCACGCGGACTACCCGCCGATCGAGATCGGCAAGCTGGAGCTCAACCGCAACCCGGAGAACATCTTCGCCGAGGTCGAGCAGTCGATCTTCAGCCCCGCGCACTTCGTGCCGGGCATCGGCCCGTCCCCGGACAAGATGCTCCAGGGCCGCCTCTTCGCGTACGGCGACGCCCACCGCTACCGCGTCGGCATCAACGCCGACCACCTGCCGGTGAACCGCCCGCACGCCACCGAGGCGCGCACCAACAGCCGGGACGGCTACCTCTACGACGGCCGTCACAAGGGCGCCAAGAACTACGAGCCCAACAGCTTCGGCGGCCCCGCCCAGACGGACCGGCCGCTGTGGCAGCCGCTTCCGGTCACCGGCGCCACCGGCAACACCGAGGCGCCCGGCCACGCCGAGGACAACGACTTCGTCCAGGCGGGCGACCTCTACCGGCTGATGTCTCAGGACGAAAAGGGCCGCCTGATCGAGAACCTCGCCGGGTTCATCGCCAAGGTCTCGCGCGACGACATCGCCGAACGCGCGATCAACAACTTCCGCCAGGCGGACGGCGACTTCGGCAAGCGGCTGGAGGCCGCGGTCCAGGCCCTTCGCGGCTGACCGGACGCTTGTCGTCGACGGTGGGCCGGATCCCCTCGCGGGGGTCCGGCCCACCGGCCGTTCCGGTCCTCCGGCCCCGGCGGCGGTCAGCCGGCCGCCGCCGCGGGCTGACGACGGCGGGCGGGCGCCCAGCAGCGGATGATGTCGCGCACCGACACGACGCCCACCGGGCCGTCGCCGTCCAGCACGATCAGGTGCCGGAACCCTCCGTGCGTCATGGCTTCCGCGGCCTCCTCCAGCGTCCAGGCCGGGGCGGCGAACACCACGTCGGTGGTGGTGTGGGCGGACGCGGTCTCCCGGTCGGGGTCCAGCCCCGATCCGACCGCGTCGAGGATGTCGCGCTCGGTGATGATGCCGAGCCCGCAGGTGTCCGGGTCGTGGACGACAGCTGCCCCGATGCGGCGGGCCGACATCAGCCGGGCCGCCTGGCGGAGCGTATGGGTGGGGCCGATGGTGAGGACCACCGTGGTCATGGCGTCACGGACGAGCATGAAACGAGCCACCTCCTCGATGAGCCGACTCTGTGAGTCGATTCACAAGTTCACAAGTGGGGGGACTCTCAGAGTTGCACCCTTGGGGCGGGTCGACAAGGGGTGGGCGGGCGCGCGCCGGGGGAGTGCGCGAGCACGCGCACGACGGCGGGCACCGCCGGGGCGGCACGGCTCGGCGCCGCTGACCGGGCACGGCCCAGCGGGGCCGGCCCGGCCCGGTTTCAGTAGCGCTGGTTGAGATAGCCCAGCAGCTCGTCGTGGAGGAGGCCGTTCGAGGCCGCCGCGTTTCCGCCGCCCGGACCGTCCTCCCCGTCCAGCGAGGTGTACCGGCCGCCCGCCTCCTGGACGACGATCGCGGGCGCCGCCATGTCCCACAGCGAGAGCTCGGGCTCCGCGCAGATGTCCACGGAACCCTCGGCGACCATCATGTACGGCCAGAAGTCCCCGTACCCCCGCGTCCGCCAGCAGGCCCGGGTGAGGTCCAGGAGACCGTCGAGGCGGCTCTGCGCCTCCCAGCCCGCCAGGGACGAGAACGCGAACGAGGCGTCGGCGATCCGCCCCACCTTCGACACGTGCATCCGGGTCGCCGAGGTGAGGCTGCGGCCGGTGAACGCGCCCGCGCCCTTCGCCGCCCACCAGCGCCGGTTCAGCGCGGGCGCGGAGACCACGCCCACCACCGGCCGGAAGCCCTCCTCGCCCGCCTCCATCAGCGCGATCAGCGTCGCCCACACCGGCACACCGCGCACATAGTTCTTGGTGCCGTCGATCGGGTCGATCACCCAGCGCCGCGGACCGGAGCCCTCGACCCCGTACTCCTCGCCCAGGATCGCGTCCCGCGGGCGGGCCCGATGCAGATGGCCCCGGATCAGCTCCTCGGCGGCCTTGTCGGCCTCGCTCACCGGCGTCATGTCCGGCTTGGTCTCCACCTTCAGGTCGAGAGCCTTGAACCGGTCCATCGTCGCGGCGTCGGCGGCGTCCGCCAGTACGTGGGCGAGGCGCAGATCATCGTGGTAGTCGGGCATGCCGCCACAGTATCCAGCGCCGCCGGACGCGGGCTACAGCGCCCCTGTCGCCCGGAACCCTTGACAGCACCCGGGAGCGCCTCAACGCTGAACGCAGGATCCCGGGGCGGGGGGTGACGATGCCGACAGCGCGAGAGGCCCTGCTGGACGCCGCCCTCCGGGCCCTGGCCGGCCGCCCCTGGCACGCCGTGCGCATGGTCGACGTCGCCGCCCTGGCCGATGTCTCGCGCCAGACGCTCTACAACGAGTTCGGTACCAGGAACGGACTGGCCGAGGCGCTCCTGCGGCGCGCCGCCGACGGCTATCTCGCCGGGGTCGACCGGGCTCTGACCGCCCCCGTGCCCGACCGTCCGGCCGCCGTCGCGCTCTGGACCCTCCGGGCCGCCCGTCAGGACGCGCTGGTCAGGGCGCTGCTCACCGGGCACTGGGTGGAGGGGCTGCCCCGGCCGGACCGGCGGCCGGGCTCCCGGGGCCGCCCGGGCGGGATGCCGCCGCCGCGCCCCGAGGAGCTGCTCGCGCTGGTACGGGACCGGACGGCGGCGGCGTCGCCCGGGGTCACCGCCGGGCGCTGCGAGATCGTCCTGCGCCTCGCGCTGTCCTGTGTCATCGCGCCGGTGCCGGGCGACGACGCGACGGACAGCCGCGCGCTCCGCCTCCTCCGGGAGGCGACGAGGCCGGTGGTACGGGAGAGGGTGTAGCGGGGCTCAGTGGGCCGAACCGGACAGCGGCGCTCAGTGGGCCGAGCCGGACAGCGGCGCTCAGTGGGCCGAGCCGGACAGCTGGAGGCCGATCACTCCGATGATCACCAGGGAGATCGACACCAGCTTCAGGGTGGAGACCACGTCGCCGAGGAAGACCATGCCGTAGATCGCGGTCCCGGCGGCCCCGATCCCGGTCCACACCGCGTAGGCCGGTCCGACGTCCAGCTTCTTCAGCGCCAGGGTCAGCAGACCGAAGCTGCCGAGCGCGAAAGCGGCGAAGGCGATCGTCGGCCAGAGCCGGGTGAATCCGTGGGAGAGCTTCAGACACACGGCGAAGCCGGTCTCCAGCAGTCCCGCGACCACGACCAGCAGCCACGCCATCGTCAGTTGCCTCCCGCGTAGGTGACCGGCTCCGGTTCGGGAACGGACCGGTGGGCGGCGTCAGGCACCGCTCACTCGGTGCGATTATGCCTTTACCGGTCGTTGAAGCTCGCAAACATGCCCGGGGCGACGCGGCTGATTCCCGCCGGAACGATCCGTACAAGAGGTCTTGGCGCCGTCAGTCGCCCTCGCGCCGCTCGCGGGTGGCGAGCAGCCGGCGCAGCGAGTCCAGGCGGGCCGGGTCGGCGTGCCCCTCGGTGACCCAGGCGTCCAGCGCGCACTCGGGCTGGTTCCCGTCGTGGGTGCAGCCGCGCGGGCAGTTCTCGGTGCCCGGCTCCAGGTCCGGGAAGGCGTGGATGACACGCGACGGGTCGACGTGGTGCAGCCCGAAGGAGCGCACGCCCGGGGTGTCGACCACCCAGCCCCGGTCGCCGGGCAGCGGCAGCGCGAGGGCCGAGGTGGTGGTGTGCCGGCCCCGGCCGGTGACCGCGTTGACGATGCCCGTGGTCCGCCGCCGGTCCTCCGGGACCAGGGCGTTGACCAGCGTCGTCTTGCCGACCCCGGAGTGCCCGACGAAGGCGGTGACCTTGCCGTCCAGCAGCTCGCGCACCCGCTCTGCCGCGTCCCCGTTCTCCAGCTCCTCGCGGCTGGTCACGATGTACGGGACGCCGAGCGGCGTGTACGCCTCCAGCAGCTTGTCCGGCGACGCCAGGTCGGACTTGGTCAGCACGAGGAGCGGGGTGAGCCCGCCGTCGTACGCCGCCACCAGACAGCGGTCGATCATGCGCGGGCGGGGCTCCGGGTCGGCCAGCGCGGTGACGATCGCCAGCTGGTCGGCGTTGGCGACCACCACGCGCTCGTACGGATCGTCGTCGTCGGCCGTGCGGCGCAGCACCGTACGGCGCGGGGCGATCCGCACGATCCGGGCCAGGGTGTCCTTCTCGCCGGAGAGGTCGCCGACGATGGAGACGGTGTCGCCCACCACGGCGGCCTTGCGCCCCAGTTCGCGAGCCTTCATCGCGACCACGGTCCGGCCGTCGACGAGGCAGGTGAGCCGTCCCCGGTCGACGGTGAGGACCATGCCGTCCTCGGCGTCCTCGTGCTTGGGCCGGATGTGCGTACGCGGCCGGTTGCCCTTGCGGTTGGGGCGGACGCGGATGTCGTCCTCGTCGGGGTTCTTCCCGTAGCGGCGCATGATCTAGATCCCGAGCATCCCGGTCCACATGTCCGGGAAGTCCGGCAGCGTCTTGGCGGTCGTCCCCACGTTCTCGATCTCCACGCCCTTCACCGCCAGGCCGATGACCGCCCCGGCCGTGGCCATGCGGTGGTCGTCGTATGTGTGGAAGACGCCGCCGTGCAGCGGGCGCGGGCGGATGTGCAGTCCGTCGGCCGTCTCGGTGACATCGCCGCCCAGCTCGTTGATCTCCTTGGTCAGCGCGGCCAGCCGGTCCGTCTCGTGCAGCCGCAGATGCGCGACGCCGCTCAGCGTGGAGGGGGAGTCGGCCAGGGCGGCGACCGCCGCGATGCCCGGGGTCAGCTCACCGACCTCGCCCAGGTCCACGTCGATGCCGTGGATCCGGCCCGTACCCGTGAAGGTCAGTCCGCGCTCGGTCAGCTCGCAGGAGCCACCCATCGCGGTGAAGATCTCGCGCAGCGCGTCACCCGGCTGGGTGGTGCGCTCGGGCCAGTCCGGGATCGTGACCCGGCCGCCGGTCACCAGGGCCGCCGCCAGGAACGGCTGGGCGTTGGACAGATCCGGCTCGATCGTCAGGTCCCGGCCGAGCAGGGCGGAGGGGGAGACCCGCCACACGTTGGGCTCACCGCCCGTCTCCGGCTCGTCCACCTGGGCGCCGACGGCCCGCAGCATGTCGACCGTCATCCGGATGTGCGGCATCGAGGGGAGCACGGCCCCGGTGTGCCGGACCTCCACGCCCTGGTTGAACCGGGGCCCCGACAGCAGCAGCGCCGAGACGAACTGCGAGGACGACGAGGCGTCGATCGAGACCGGGCCGCCCTCCAGCGCCCCGCCGCCGTGCACGGTCAGCGGCAGCGCGCCGCGCCCGTCGTCGTCGATCCGCGCGCCGAGCGCCCGCAGGCCCTCGATCACCCCGGTCAGCGGGCGCTCGTAGGAGCGGGGGTCGCCGTCGAAGCGGATCGGGCCGTCGGCGAGCGTGGCGACGGGCGGCAGGAAGCGCATGACCGTGCCCGCGTTGCCGACGTCGACCGTGGCCGGGCCGTGCAGCCCCGCCGGGATGACCCGCCAGGCCTCGCCCGAGCTGTCCGGGGAGGCGGCGGCGGAGGGGCTGCTCGCGGACGAGGAGGAGATGGTCTCCTCGATGCCGACGCCCATGGCACGCAGCGCCTCGGCCATGAGCAGGGTGTCGCGGGAGCGCAACGGGCGGCGCAGCCAGCCCGGCTCGGCGGCAAGGGAGGCCAGCACGAGCGCGCGGTTGGTGACCGATTTCGATCCGGGCACGGTGACGGTGGCGTCGACGGCCCCGCTCGCGTGGGGGGCGGGCCAGAGGGCGGGCTGCACGGAACTCTCGGTCATGGCCTTTACTTTAGTGGCTCCACGCCGACCCGGATCCGGTCCAAAAGGGCGGAAACCGTCCCGTAACCAGGGAGTGGTACGGACCGGAGCGGCCGACCCGGCCTCACCAGCCCAGCAGCCACCGGCCGCCGCCGATCAGCGAGCACAGCGACACCGCGTGGAAGAGGAACAGCCACAGCACCGCCGGGGCGTGCGTGAGCCGGGCCAGCTGGTCCGCGTCGGAGTCCGGGGCGCCGCCGTGCCGCCGCTTGGACTGGAGCTCGAACGGCGGCCGCACCCCGCCCAGCAGCAGGAACCACACCACCACGTATGCGAACGCCGACTGCACGTCAAAGGAGGCCAGCCAGGACACCAGCAGGAAGGTGGTGCCGGTCAGGATGACGGTGAGGGCCCCGTACACATTGCGGATCATCACCAGCATCACCGCGAGCAGAGCCGTCGCCACCCACAGCAGGAGGGTGATCCTGCCGTTCGTCAGCAGCCAGGCGCCGCCCAGGCCCAGCAGGGACGGGGCCGTGTAGCCCGCCGCCGCCGTGAGGATCATGCCGATCCCCGTCGGCTTGCCGCGGCTCACGGTCAGCCCGCTGGTGTCCGAGTGCAGCCGGATGCCGGAGAGCTGCCGTCCGGTGAGCAGGGCCACCAGCCCGTGGCCGCCCTCGTGGGCGATGGTGATCGTGTTGCGGGCGAGCCGCCACAGCGGATTCGGTACGACCGCGATGAGGGCGAGCGTCGCCGTCACCACCACCAGCCACTGCTCGGGGGCGGGTTGGGTGCCGGTCACGCGATCCCACAGATCGCCCAATTCGGTGCTGTTCATCGGCCGGGCGACTCCTTGCGGTCGGGGCGGGCGGTCGTGGCAGTCTGGCACTTATGTGCGGACGGTATGCAGCGAGTCGGAAGCCCGAGGACCTGACCGGCCTCTTCGGCGTCGAGAAGTGGGAGCCCACCGAGACCCTGGAGCCGGACTGGAACGTGGCGCCGACCAAAGAGGTCTACGCGGTTCTGGAGCGTCCTGTGAAAGACGCGGACGACCGGCGTCCGGTTCGCCAGCTGCGCGCCCTGAAATGGGGACTCGTGCCGTCCTGGTCCAAGACTCCCGACGGCGCCGCCCGGATGATCAACGCCCGCGCGGAGACCGTGCACGAGAAGCCCTCCTTCCGCCGTGCCTTCGCCCAGCGCCGCTGCATCCTGCCCGCCGACGGCTACTACGAGTGGGTCACCGGCGCGGAGGAACGGCAGCTGGAGGAGAAGAAGGGCAAGAAACGCCCCCGCAAGCAGCCGTACTTCGTCACCCCCGCCGACGGTTCCGTCTTCGCGATGGCCGGACTGTACGAGTTCTGGCGCGATACGACCCTGCCCGGCGACCATGAGAGCGCCTGGTGGGTGACGTGTTCGGTGATCACCACCGAGGCGGAGACCACACCGCTGGCCGTCGCCCCCGCCGAGGGGCCCGCCGCGCTCGCCGACATCCACCCCCGGATGCCGCTGATGCTCACCCCGGACCGCTGGGACGCCTGGCTGGACCCCTCGCGCACCGGCGAGGACGAACTGCGGGCCCTGCTGGAGCCGCCACCGGGCGGGCTGATGCGCGCCTACCCGGTCGCCACCGCCGTCAGCAACGTCCGCAACAACGGGCCCGAACTTCTGGAGGAGCTGGCGGCACCGGAGGAATCGACGCTGTTCTGAGGCGTACGCGGGGGAGTCCACGCCGCTCCTGGGCGCGCACGGGGAGTCCACGCCGTTCCGAGGCGTACGCGGGGGAGTCCGCGCCGTTCCGAGGCGTGCGCGGGGGAGTCCGCGCCGTTCCGAGGCGTGCGCGGGGGAGGATGGCGTGGTGAGCCGTCAACCACGTACGCAGAACGTCACCACCGACGCCGGTGAGGCCCGGATCACCTGGGTCCCCGCCGCCGCACCCCGCCGCGTCCTCGCCGTGAGCCACGGGGCGGGCGGCGGGATCGAGGCCCGCGACCTGAAGGCCCTGGCCGCCGCCCTGCCCGGACACGGCGTCACCGTCGCCCTGGTGGAGCAGCCCTGGCGGGTGGCCGGCAAGAAGGTGGCGCCCGCCCCGAAGACCCTGGACACCGGCTGGCGCGGACTGTGGCCCGCCCTCGCCGCCCCCGGGCTCCCCGTCATCGCCGGAGGCCGCAGCGCCGGGGCCCGCGTGGCCTGCCGGACCGCCACCGAACTGGGCGCGGCGGCCGTCCTCGCGCTCAGCTTTCCGCTGCACCCGCCGGGCAAGCCGGAGAAGTCCCGCGCCGACGAACTGCTCGGCACCGGCGTGCCCACCCTGGTGGTGCAGGGCGGCAACGACCCGTTCGGCAGGCCCGACGAGTTCCCGCCCGGCTCGTACACGCTGGCCGAAGTGCCCCACGGCGACCACGGGTTCGCGGTGCCGAAGCGGTCCGGACTCACCGAGGAACAGGCGATGGGCATCCTCACCGAAGCGGTCACCGGGTGGCTCACATCACTCGGATGACCCCCGGCGGCCGGTCGGCACGGCCGTCGCACCCGTGTCACCGGCCCCGGGAATGCTCCGCGCCGGGGCGCTGTTGTTCGGGACGTCGGTACAACAACGTCGTACGTGGAGAGGGAGTCCGTCGCATGGGTTCGACCATCTGCCCCAGCCGCTCGAACGCCGCTGACCTGGAGTGGACCGTGCTGCCCGCGGCGAGGACCACCTCCGAGCGGCCCCTGGGCGGGGGTAATCGACAGGCCGCCACCGAGCAAGGTCGACTATTCTCCGAGGCGAGCGGGTCCGGTTTCGGCTCCGCCACATCGTTGGAGGAGGTGGGTCCGGTCACTGGGACCGACACAGGGACCGACGACGGCCGCGCACCCGAGACGCCCGCCGAGCGCAACGCGCGCTTCGAGCGGGACGCGCTCGGCTTTCTCGACCAGATGTACTCGGCCGCGCTGCGCATGACGCGCAACCCCGCCGATGCCGAGGACCTGGTCCAGGAGACCTACGCGAAGGCGTACGGCTCCTTCCACCAGTTCCGTGAGGGCACCAACCTCAAGGCGTGGATGTACCGCATCCTCACCAACACCTTCATCAACTCGTACCGCAAGAAGCAGCGGGAGCCCCAGCGCAGCGCCGCCGAGGAGATCGAGGACTGGCAGCTGGCCCGGGCCGAGTCGCACATGTCGACCGGTCTGCGCTCGGCGGAGTCCCAGGCCCTCGACCATCTCCCCGACTCCGACGTGAAGTCGGCGCTCCAGGCGATCCCCGAGGAGTTCCGCATCGCGGTGTATCTCGCCGATGTCGAGGGCTTTGCCTACAAGGAGATCGCGGACATCATGGGGACTCCCATCGGTACGGTGATGTCCCGGCTGCACCGCGGCCGTCGCCAGCTGCGCGGCATGCTGGAGGACTACGCCCGTGAGCGCGGGCTCGTCGCGGCCGGTGCCGGTGACTCGGACGATCGGAAGGGCTCGGCCTCATGAGCTGCGGAGAGCCGCACGAGACGGATTGCTCGGAGGTCCTCGACCACCTCTACGAGTTTCTCGACCGGGAGATGCCCGAGGGCGACTGCACCAAGTTCGAGGTGCACTTCGAGGAGTGCTCCCCGTGCCTGGAGAAGTACGGTCTGGAACAGGCCGTGAAGAAGCTGGTCAAGCGCTGCTGCGGACAGGACGACGTCCCGACCGACCTGCGCTCCAAGGTGATGGGCCGGATCGATCTGATCCGGGCCGGCGAGGCCGTGCCCGATCAGGACGTGACCGTGCAGGGCACGGACCGGTCGGCGACCGCCGCCGAATAGTCACCCGAATGTGCTAATCGGACCCGTAGCGGCTCGGTGAGCCGCGCAACTCGCTAGCGTGGCGCGTCCATCGACCATGCTGGGGGGCGAGTGCGGGCCGTGAGCGGCACACCGGCGGCGGCGCGGGTCTGCGTCCTGGCCGCCGTCCTCGGTGCGGGCTGGTGCACGCTTCCGGCGTACGCCGCCGACGCCCCGGTCCCGTGGGGCACTGCGACCCTGCTGACCGCCCTCGGGCTCGGCTGCGAGGCGGCCGGCCGGCGGTCGCCGCCCGGAGGCCCCGGACCGGTCGCCGCCGGAGCGTTCCTCCCGATCCTCCTCGCCGCCGCCTTCCTGCTGCCGCCTTCGGCCGCCGCGCTGGTGGCGGCGAGCGGTTCTCTGGCCGGACGGGTGGAGCAACCGCCGTACGCGGCCCGTCGGATCTGGCGGGCCGCGCAGCTCGCCCTCACCTGCGCCGCCGCCTCCTGGACGTATGCGGCGCTCGACGGGCCCGCGACCCTCGGCGGTGCGGGAGCGGCCCCGGACTTCCCTCTCGCCCTGCCGCCCGCCTGCGCCGCAGCGGTCGCCTTCAGCCTGGTGCTGACCGCGCTCGACGGCATCGTCCTCGCCGCGGCGGAACGCAGGCCCGTGCACCGCAGCGTGTACAGCATCCTGCCGCTCGCGCTCGGTCCGCATGTGGTGCACGCGCTCGCCGGGCTGATGACGGCCGTCCTGTGGCGGAGCCCGTACGGCCCGCTCTCCGCGCTCCTCGTGCTGCTCCCGATGTACCTCTCCTGCTGGGTCTTCGCGCAGTACCACCGCGAACAGGCCGCCCACCGCGCCACCATCCGCGCCCTGGTGCACGCCGTCGACATCAAGGACACCTACACCCGGGGCCACAGCGAACGCGTCGGCCGCGCCTCCGTTCTGATCGCCCGTGAACTCGGCATGGACGACCACCGGGTGGAGGGGCTCCGGTTCGCCGGGATCCTGCACGACATCGGCAAGCTCGGCGTCCCCACCCGGGTGCTGCGCAAGGACGGGCCGCTCACCCCCGAGGAACGGCGGATCATGGAGCTGCACCCGGAGTACGGGCACGAGATCGTCCGGGGCATCGGCTTCCTGGACGAGGCCCGCGACGCGATCCTGCACCACCACGAACGGCTCGACGGCAGCGGCTATCCGTACGGGCTGAGCGGCTCGCGCATCCCCGAGTTCGCCCGGGTCGTGGCCGTCGCCGACGCCTTCGACGCGATGACCTCCACCCGCTCCTACCGCCGTGCCCGCCCGGTCCACGCCGCGCTCGCCGAGCTGAAGCGGTGCGCGGGCAGCCAATTCGACCCCCGGATGGTGGGGGCGCTGGACCGCGCCCTGCGCCGGCACGGCTGGAGCGAGGCCGACACCGCCGTCACGGCCGACGAACCGCGCGAGCCGTTCGTATCGCTTAAGACGCCTGAGCCGCAGGGGCCCCACGGGGCCCGTGAGCCCCGAGGCGTGGTGCCCGCCGCCCGCCGGGACACGCCTCCCGCCCCGCCCGCCCGGAGCGCCGCTCCGCTGTCCGGGCCGTCCCGGGACCGTCGCCGGTGAGGGCCCCGTACGGCAGCGGCCCACTCGCCCCGGCCGTCCTCGCGGTGCGCGGGGCCGCCCTGCTCCTCGCCCTCGTCGCGCTCGCCCACACCCTGGTGCACGGACTCGCCGAGCCGGGCCTCGCCCTGGTCTTCGGGCTCCTCGTCGCCGCCGGGGAGCTGATCCGCCGGGACTCCGCCGCCGGGGAGCGGGAGCCCGCGCCGCTCGCCGCGGCCGGGGCCCTCGCGTACGCCCTGCTCGGGGAGAGCGCCGGGCGGCCGACCACGCACGGGGCGCTCCAGGTGATCGCCGTGGTGGTCGTCGCGCAGGCGCTCGCCGCCGCGCCGCGCAGAGCGCGGGGCCGTCGCACGGACGCCGACCGGGCCGCCCGCCGGACCCTGACCGTGGGCTTCACGGCGGTCTGCTTCCAGCCTCTGTACGACTCCGGGCAGGCCGAGCGCTGGTTCGGCGACGGGCCGTACTTCCCGCTGTTCCCGCTCGCGGTCCTGGCGCTGACCGCCCTGTGCGACGCCGTGCTCGCCGCCCTCCTGGCGCGTTCGGCGGCCCGTGCCGAGGAGGGGCCCGGCGCCCTGCCCCCGTACGGATCGCTCCTGGCCGACGAGGTGCGCGCGCTCGCCGGGACCGGCACCGCGATCGGGGTGACCGGGGTCGTGACGGCGCTGGGTGTCGCGGTCGCCGGGCCGTGGGCGCCCGCCGTGCTGTGCGGCCCGCTGCTGCTCACCCAGGTCTCCGCCCGCCGGTACGCAGCCGTCCGCACGACCTGCCGGCAGACGATGGCCTCGCTCGCCCGCGCCACCGAGATCGCCGGGTACACCCCGCCCGGCCACGCCCGCCGGGTCGCCGCGCTCGCCACCGCCGTGGGCCGGGAGCTGGGGCTGACCGGGCCCCGGCTGACCGTGCTGGAGCACGCCGCCCTGATGCACGACACCGGCCAGCTCTCCCTCGTCGACCCGGTCGCCGGGGGTGCGACCGCCCTGCTGCCCGCCGCCGAGCAGCGCCGGATCGCCCTCCTCGGCGGGGCGGTGGTCCGCCGTACCGGGGCCGGTCCGGAGGTCGCGGCGGTGGTGGAGCGGCAGGCCGATCCCTACCGGGAGCAACCGCTCGCCGCCAGGATCGTCAGGACGGTCAACGCATACGACGACCTGTGCGGGGAAGGCGTCGGCGGGCCGCTCGGCGCGCTGGAGCACCTCAGGCTCGGCACCGGGCACGACCACCAGCCACAGGTGGTCGAGGCGCTGGGACGCGTCCTCGCGCGGGGCGGTCTGGCCCGGGCCGGAGCTGGGTAACCCATGGGTAATGAGCGGGCGTCCGGCCGGGCATGGTTGGATGCGAAAGCAGAGTGGATGACGAGGGTGCCCAGTCGGGACAGGCGGGAATCGTGAGGATCTTCGGGAAGGTACGGCATCGCCCGTCCGCCTCTTGGCGGCAGGCCACGGACCGCGCGTTCACGCTGATCGGCGACGGCCGGTACGAGGACGCGGGGGCGCTGCTGACGCGTGCGGCGGATCTGGAGCCCTGGCTCTCGGAGTCCTGGTTCAATCTGGCGCTGCTGCACAAGTTCCGGCACGACTGGGAGCAGGCGCGCGCGGCGGGCCTGCGGGCCGTCGCGCTGCTGGACCGCGAGTCGGGCGCCCCGGACTGGTGGAACGTGGGGATCGCGGCCACCGCGCTGCAGGACTGGCCGCTGGCGCGGCGGGCCTGGCAGGCGTACGGACTGAAGGTTCCCGGCGGCGGCCAGCACAGCGCGGCCACCACCGAGCCGACCGGCATGGAGCTGGGCAGCGCGGCCGTGCGGCTCTCGCCGGAGGGCGAGGCCGAGGTGGTCTGGGGCCGCCGGCTCGACCCGGCCCGGATCGAGGTGCTCTCGATCCCGCTGCCGTCCTCGGGGCGGCGCTGGGGCGAGGTCGTCCTGCACGACGGGGTGCCCAACGGCGAGCGGGTCACCGCGGCCGGGCCCGCGTATCCGGTGTTCGACGAGATCGAGCTGTGGGCGCCCTCCCCGGTGCCGACCTGGGTGGTGCTCCTCGAGGCGGCCACCGAGGAGGACCGGGACGCGCTGGAGAAGCTGGCCTCCGACGCCGGGTTCGCCGCCGAGGACTGGTCCTCGTCCGTGCGCCTGCTGTGCCGGGCGTGTTCGGAGAGCCGGATGGAGAGCGACGAGGGCGACGGGGAGCACCTGGACCCGCACGATCACAGCGAACCGGGCCACCCGGGGCCGCTGGGCCACCGCACCGCCGGGGCCGGCGACCTCTGGGTGCCGGAGCGCGAGTGCGGTCTCGCAGCCCCCGCCGGACTGGTGCGCGGGCTGCTGGACGGCTGGGTCGCCGACAGCCCGGACAGCCGCGAGTGGCGGGATCTCGAAGAAGTCTGCTGACCGCTGCCCGTAGGCTGTAGGCGCACCGGTCGCGGTGCGGTTCCCCAGGTTTTGCAGGAAGGCGTACGGCGGACATGTCGCAGCAGGAGACGGACGGGCGGATCGACGTGGACGACGAGGGGTTCGTCGTCGACACCGAGGACTGCGAGGAGCGTGAGGCGGCCTACCGTGCGCGCGGCACCTCGCGTCCGATCACGGTCGTGGGCAACCCGGTGCTGCACAAGGAGTGCAAGGACGTCACCGCGTTCGACGACGAGCTGGCCCAGCTGATCGACGACATGTTCGCCAGCCAGAAGACGGCCGAGGGCGTCGGTCTCGCGGCCAACCAGATCGGCGTGGACCTGAAGGTCTTCGTCTACGACTGCCCGGACGACGACGGCAAGCGCCACACCGGCGTCGTCTGCAACCCGGTCCTGGAGGAGCTGGCCCCCGAGATGCGGGTGCTCGACGACTCCAACGAGGGCTGCCTCTCGGTCCCGACCGCGTATGCCTCCCTCGCCCGCCCCGACTACGCGGTGGTGCGCGGCCAGGACGCCCAGGGCAACCCGATCCGGGTCAAGGGCACCGGCTACTTCGCGCGCTGCCTCCAGCACGAGACGGACCACCTGTACGGATACCTGTACATCGACCGGCTCTCCAAGCGGGAGCGCAAGGACGCACTGCGGCAGATGGAAGAAGGCACGCCGCGCTACGAGACCGTCCCGAACAGCTGAGTACGCCGTGGCGGGGGCCCGGTGCCGGTTCGCCGGCACCGGGCCCCCGCCACGTTCCGTGGAACCCCCTGGCAGCTAACTGCAGTTTACCCACGGGTAGTTGACGCGCGTAGCTGACTGGGCCAGGCTCGCTCTCAATTGACCGTGACGTTCAGAGGGAGGCCCCCGTGCTGAAACGCACCGCACGCGTTCTGCTCGGATTTGTCATGACCATTGCATTCGCCTTGGGTGGTGTGGCGCTGACCGCCGGCACCGCGCAGGCCGACGGCTGCTACACCTGGACCCGCACCCTGAGGCCCGGTGCCACCGGCAGCGACGTCACCCAGCTCCAGATCCGGGTGGCCGGATATCCGGGCTACAACGCGGTGCTCGCCATCGACGGCTCGTACGGCCCCGCCACCACCGCCGCCGTCAAGCGGTTCCAGGCGGCCTACGGCCTGGCCGCCGACGGGATCGCCGGACCCGCGACCCAGGCCAAGCTCTACGCGCTCCAGGACGCCGACTGCACGCCGATCCACTTCACGTACCCCGAGCTCAACAAGTGCAACAGCACCTGGGCCGGCGGCGCGGTCGCGGCGGGCACGGCCAGGGCCAACGCGCTGAGCAGCATGTGGAAGCTGGAGGCGCTGCGCCACGCGCTGGGTGACAAGTCGATCCGGGTCACCAGCGGATTCCGCTCCTACCCCTGCAACTCGGCCGTCGGCGGAGCGAGCAACAGCCGTCACCTGTACGGCGACGCGGTCGACCTCGGCGCCTCGCCCCACTCCCTGTGCACGCTGGCCAAGCAGGCCCGCTACCACGGCTTCCGCGGGATCCTCGGCCCGGGCTACGTCGGCCACAACGACCACGTGCACGTCAACCAGGGCCCCAACCGCCACTGGTCCGCGCCCAGTTGCGGCGTCTGACCCTTCCGCGCCGCGCTCAGGCGACGTCGGGCACGGCCGTGGCCGCCGGGCCCCGGAACGTACGGCGGTAGGCGTTCGGCGTGGTGCCCAGTGACCGCACGAACTGGTGTCGCAGTGTCGCCGCCGTACCGAAGCCCGTCTGCCCCGCGATCGTGTCGATCGTGCGGTCGGAGGTCTCCAGCAGATGCTGGGCCAGCAGTACCCGTTGCCGCAGCAGCCAGCGGTACGGGGTGGTCCCGGTCTCCTGCTGGAACCGCCGGGCGAAGGTGCGCGGCGACATGTGCGCCTGCGCGGCCAACTGCTCCACCGTCATCTCCTGGTCGAGGTGCTGCTCCATCCACACCAGGGTCCCGCCGACCGTGTCGCAGGCGTTCCGGGGCAGCGGGCGGCTGATGTACTGCGCCTGCCCGCCGTCCCGGTGCGGCGGGACCACCATCCGCCGGGCGATGGTGTTGGCCGCGTCCTGCCCGTACTCCTGGCGGACCAGATGCAGGCAGGCGTCGATCCCGGCGGCGGTCCCGGCGGAGGTGATGACCGGGCCCTCGTCGACGTACAGCACGTCCGGCTCCACGATCGCCGTCGGGTAGCGGCGGGCCAGATCCGCCGCGTGCCGCCAGTGCGTCGTGCAGCGGCGGCCGTCCAGCAGCCCGGCCGCGCCCAGGACGTACGCTCCCGAGCAGACGCTCAGCACCCGCGCACCGCGCCCCACGGCCCGGCGGAGCGCCGACAAGGCCGCCTCCGGATACGTCCTGGCCATGGCGTCGCCGCTCGCGGGGACAGCGATGAGGTCGGCCTCCTCCAGCCGGTCCAGGCCATGGGGCGTACTGATGGTGAAGCCCGCGTGGGTGCGCAGGTGGGGCCCCTCGGCGGAGACCACCGCGAAATCGTGCACCGGAAGGCCCTCTTCGCTGCGGTCGAGGCCGAACACCTCGCACAACACGCCGAGTTCGAAGGGGTGGACATCGTCCAGCAGCAGAACGGCGACATTTTTCAGCATGGAGTCAGTGTGGCAGTAATTTGATGCTGTGTGGCAGTGCTGCCACTGACCAGAATCCCCCGGGCGGACGAAGGTAGA
This sequence comes from Streptomyces sindenensis, assembly GCF_014649035.1. GTDB lineage: Bacteria > Actinomycetota > Actinomycetes > Streptomycetales > Streptomycetaceae > Streptomyces > Streptomyces sindenensis. The sequence goes on along the minus strand of NZ_BMSG01000001.1, from coordinate 44,289 downwards.
GGCATGAACCTCTTCCTGGACTACCTCGTCGTGACCGCCCTGTTCGCCCTCGTCCTCCTCCCCGCGGGCCTCGGCATCGCCCGTGAGCGCCGCATCGACCGCCAGCTGCGCGACGCCGCACGGGGGGAGGCGGAGCCCACGGAAACGGAAAGGGCCGCGCGGCCGGTCGCGGCCACGCGGCGCTCCTCCCCGACGAGCGGGGCGAGGGCCTCGGTCGGCTCGCTCGGGTCGTACCTGAGGCCGGGGCCGATCCGGTCCAGCACCTCGCAGTAGGACGTGAGGGCGGGCCCGGCCTTCCGCATCGGCCGGAACCCGGTCTCCGGGCGCGTTCTCCCCAGAGGTTTGCGGGGCCGGTCCGGCTCAGTGCCCGCTGCTCTCGTAATGGCGGGACTGCCGCTCCCAGAAGCGGTACGCGGCGTACATGAGCACGACGCCGATGGCCGGAGCGCCCCAGGCGAGCCATTCCGGCACGGCGAGTTCCTCCCCCCGGTCCATCAGCACGGTCGCCGGCAGATAGGCGACGAAGGCCAGGGGGAAGACGAAGGTCAGCCCGAAGCCGGCCACCGGGCCGAAGATCTTCAGCGGGTAGTTCCCGAAGTCGCTGAAGATCATGTCGATGGCGAACTTGATGGGAGAGACCCGCTTCATCCTGAAGACCAGCGCGGAGGCGGCCAGTTGCAGAGAGCCTTCCACCAGCGCACCACCCGCCACGGCGAGCAGGAGGAAGCAGACGGCTCCCGGTGACCAGTCGACCGGTGCGGAGGCCGAGGCGATGGACAGGAGGACCACGCCGCCCGCCAGGTCGCCGAGCGAGCTCAGCCGGACCCTGCGGGTGAGGAGCTGGACAAGCGGTGGCACCGGACGGACGAGATAGCGGTCGTAGTCGCCCTCGACGACGACCTCGTCGACGTGGATCAGCTGGTGGCCGGGGAGCAGCCACAGGCCGTGGGCGGTGAGCCTGATTCCGTAGAGGAAGGCGATCTCCGCCAGTCCCCAGCCGCCGACCTGCCCGAAGCGGTCCAGCACCGCCCAGATGAACGCCAGCCCGACGCCCTGGTAGAACAGGCCGCCGATGATGTTGATGAACAGGTTCCCCCGGTACTGGAACTCGGCCCGGAACGCCGCACCGGCCAGCAGCAGATAGACGCGCGCACCCCGCATCGCCCTTATCCTCCCTGCGACATGACGCGGCGCCGGGCGCGCGACCAGACGAACGCGGCCAGCGCGCCGAGCGCGCAGATCCAGGCGAGCTGGACCCCGAGAGCGGCTATGATGCCCAGCCCCTCGACCCGGCCGAGGTAGACGGCCGCGGGGGTGTACGCGGTGGCCTGGAAGGGCAGCCATTCCGCGGCCGCCCGCACGGGTCCCGGCATGAACCACAACGGGACCAGGGCCCCGGAGAAGAACTGCGCGACGAAGCGGTAGGCCATCAGGGCGCCGCTCACCTCCAAGGTCCAGAAGGAGACCATGCCGAGCAGCAGCCCGAGCAGCTGGTTCACGAGCAGCGCGCCGATCAGCGCCACCGGGTAGGCGAACCCCGCGGCCGCCGAGGCGGGCGCCCGGCCCGCGCCGATCAGCAGCGCGAACGGCAGTGCCACCAGCAGGACCGGGACGGCGGCCGATGCCCACCCGAGCTGGCCGGAGAGCATCTGTGCGGGGAATCCGACGGGCCGCAGCAGGTCCACGGCGACCTTGCCCTCCCGTACCCGCTGGTCGATGGGGGAGGACCGCCACGGGCTGACGAGCTGGTATTGGAGCGTCGTCAGCGTCGCGTACGCCGTCATGGTGGTGAGGCTGAGCCCGTCCACCTCCGCGCGGCCGTCGTAGAGGGCCTTCCAGACCACCGTCAGCAGCCAGATCTGGAGGAGCATCATGGCGAAGGACGACAGATAGGCCGTGCGGTAGGTGAGGGCGGCCCGGAACTCCATCCGCGCGCAGGCGAGACAGGCCCGCAGCAGTGTCCCGGCCGGCCGCTTCGCGGAGGTGGGGGCCGTCATGGTGGCGGAGGCCGTCGGGGCGTTCATCCGCGGTCCGCGTAGATCCGGTGGATGACGCTCTCCAGTTCGGGTTCCACGATCGAGAGGTCGGTCACCCGGTGCCGCGCCAGCACCGCGGCCACCAGCTCGGCGGGCGGGGTGCGGACGGGGTCGAAGCGCAGCCACACCTTGCCGTCCTCGCGGCGGACGACCTCCGCTCCTTCGACGCTCTCCAGCCGGTCGGTCTGCACCACGAGTTCGCGGTGCGGCGCGTAGCGGGTCTTGAGCTCGTCCACCGCGCCGTCGTAGGCGACCCTGCCGTGGTCGATGAGGATGATCCGGTCGCAGAGTTCCTCGACGTCGTCGAGATCGTGGGTGGTGAGGACGACCGTGGTGCCCGACGCGCGGTTCAGCTCCCCGACGAAGGTGCGTATCCGCTCCTTGGCGATGACGTCGAGCCCGACGGTCGGCTCGTCCAGATACAGGATGTCCGGGTCGTAGAGCATCGCGGCGGCGAGGTCGCCGCGCATCCGCTGGCCCAGGGAGAGCTGGCGGACGGGAGTGTCGAGGAACGGACCGAGGTCGAGCACCTCACTGAACTGCCGCTGCCTCTCGCGGAACCGGGCCTCTGGAACGTCGTAGAGGCGGCTGATCAGCCAGAGCGAGTCGCGCAGCGGCAGGTCCCACCAGAGCTGGCTGCGCTGGCCGAAGACCACGCCTATCCGGCGGGCGTTGCGGGACCGGTCCCGCCAGGGCGTGGCGCCGGCGACCGTGACCGTGCCGGAGGTCGGGACGAGGATGCCGGTGAGCATCTTGATGGTGGTGGACTTCCCCGCGCCGTTGGGGCCGAGATAGCCGACCATCTCGCCCTGCCGCACCGTGAAGTTCACGCCGTCGACGGCGCGCTTGACGGTCTGCTCACGCGTCAGCAGCGTACGGAGGCCCGCGAAGCGGCCCTCCTGCCGGGTCGGTCGGCTGAACTCCTTGACGAGGTCTGCCACTTCTATGACGGGCATGTGCGCCTCTCCTGGAGCGAGTCGGCCCTGCGGGGCGAAGTCCAGCCGAGAGTGTGCACGGGGAGACTTAGTCTAGTCCAACCATTTACCGGTGGGCCGGTCCTCGTCATGCCGTGACGGGGACGCGGACGGCCCCACCGTGCTCAGCAGCACGGTGGGGCAGACGGCAGTTTGACGACAGGTCCTAGAAGTCGTCGTCGAACCCGACCGAGCCCTCGACGGCCACCTGGTAGGCGGACGGACGGCGCTCGAAGAAGTTCGTCAGCTCCTGGACGCCCTGGAGCTCCATGAAGGAGAACGGGTTCTGTGAGCCGTACACCGTCGGGAAGCCGAGGCGGGCGAGCCGCTGGTCGGCGACGCACTGGAGGTACTCGCGCATCGACTCGGTGTTCATGCCCGGCAGCCCGTCGCCGCACAGGTCGCGGCCGAACTGCAGTTCCGCGTCGACGGCCTCCTTCAGCATGTCGGTGACCTGCTGCTGGAGCTCGTCGTCGAAGAGGTCCGGCTCCTCCTTGCGGACCGTGTCCACGACCTCGAACGCGAAGTTCATGTGCATCGTCTCGTCACGGAACACCCAGTTGGTGCCCGTGGCGAGACCGTGCAGCAGACCCCGGGAGCGGAACCAGTACACGTACGCGAACGCACCGTAGAAGAACAGCCCCTCGATGCAGGCCGCGAAGCAGATCAGGTTCAGCAGGAAGCGCCGGCGGTCCGCCTTCGTCTCCAGCCGCTCGATCTTCTCGACCGAGTCCATCCACTTGAAGCAGAACTGCGCCTTCTCGCGGATCGACGGGATCTCCTCGACCGCGTCGAACGCCGCCGCCCGGTCGTCCGGGTCGGGCAGATAGGTGTCCAGCAGCGTCAGATAGAACTGGACGTGCACGGCCTCCTCGAAGAGCTGCCGCGACAGGTACAGCCGCGCCTCGGGGGAGTTGATGTGCTTGTACAGCGTCAGGACCAGGTTGTTCGAGACGATCGAGTCACCGGTCGCGAAGAACGCCACCAGCCGGCCGATCATGTGCTGCTCGCCCGGCGACAGCTTCGCGAGGTCGGCGACGTCCGAGTGGAGGTCGACCTCCTCCACGGTCCAGGTGTTCTTGATCGCGTCCCGGTAGCGCTCGTAGAAGTCCGGGTAGCGCATGGGACGCAGGGTCAGCTCGAATCCCGGGTCGAGCAGGTTCTTCTCTTCGTTGGTGGTGCTCATCACTGGCAGGCCTCGCAGGACTCGGGGTTTTCGAGAGAGCAGGCGATGGCGTCCGCGTCGGGCGCCTGCGCCTGCTGTACGGGAATGGGGGCGGCGGCCGACGCCTGGCCGGACGCGGCACGGGCGATCCGGGTCGCCGGGCGCGAACGCAGGTAGTACGTCGTCTTGAGCCCCTGCTTCCAGGCGTACGCGTACATCGAGGAGAGCTTGCCGATCGTCGGCGTCTCCAGGAACAGGTTGAGCGACTGGCTCTGGTCCAGGAACGGCGTACGGGCCGCCGCCATGTCGATCAGACCGCGCTGCGGGATCTCCCACGCCGTGCGGTACAGCGCCCGGACGTCATCGGGGATCCACGCGAAGCCCTGCACCGAGCCGCTGGCCTCGCGCAGCGCCTCACGGGTCCGGGCGTCCCACACGCCGAGCTTCTTCAGCTCGTCCACCAGGTAGGCGTTGACCTGGAGGAACTCACCGCTGAGCGTCTCGCGCTTGAACAGGTTGGAGACCTGCGGCTCGATGCACTCGTACACACCGGCGATCGAGGCGATCGTCGCGGTCGGTGCGATGGCCAGCAGCAGCGAGTTGCGCATACCGGTCTTCGCGACCCGGGCCCGCAGGGCGTCCCAGCGCTCCGGCCAGTTCAGCTCGGTGTCGTAGTGGTCGGGGTGCAGCACTCCGCGCGCGGCCCGGGTCTCGGACCAGGCGGGCAGGGGACCCGACCGCTCGGCGAGGTCGCAGGACGCCTCGTACGCGGCCAGCATGATCCGCTCGGAGATCTTCGTGGAGAGCGCGCGCGCCTCGGGCGAGTCGAAGGGCAGCCGCAGCTGGAAGAAGACGTCCTGGAGGCCCATCGCGCCCAGGCCCACCGGCCGCCAGCGGGAGTTGGAGTTCCCGGCCTGCTCGGTCGGGTAGAAGTTGATGTCGACGACCCGGTCCAGGAAGGTCACGGCCGTACGGACCGTGGAGTCCAGGCGGTCCCAGTCGATCGAGCCGTCGGCCACGAACGCGCCCAGGTTGACCGAGCCCAGGTTGCAGACGGCCGTCTCGCCGTCGTCGGTGACCTCCAGGATCTCCGTGCACAGGTTCGACGAGTGCACGACCCGGCCCGGCTCGGCGGTCTGGTTCGCGGTCCGGTTGGAGGCGTCCTTGAACGTCATCCAGCCCTGGCCGGTCTGCGCGAGGGTCCGCATCATCCGGCCGTACAGCTCACGCGCCGGGATCGTCTTGCGGGCCAGCCCCTTGGCCTCGGCCGCCCGGTAGGCCGCGTCGAACGCGTCGCCCCACAGGTCGACCAGCTCGGGCACGTCCGCCGGGGAGAACAGCGACCACTCGGTGTCCGCCTCGACCCGGCGCATGAACTCGTCCGGGATCCAGTGCGCCAGGTTCAGGTTGTGCGTACGCCGCTGGTCCTCACCGGTGTTGTCGCGGAGCTCCAGGAACTCCTCGATGTCCGCGTGCCAGGTCTCCAGGTAGACCGCTGCGGCGCCCTTGCGCCGGCCGCCCTGGTTCACCGCCGCCACCGAGGCGTCCAGCGTCTTGAGGAACGGCACGATGCCGTTGGAGTGCCCGTTGGTGCCCCGGATCAGCGAACCCCGGGCGCGGATGCGGGAGTACGACAGACCGATGCCGCCCGCGTGCTTCGAGAGCCGCGCCACCTGGTGGTAGCGGTCGTAGATCGAGTCCAGCTCGTCCTTCGGCGAGTCCAGCAGGTAGCACGAGGACATCTGCGGGTGCCGGGTGCCGGAGTTGAAGAGGGTGGGGGAGGAGGGGAGGTAGTCCAGCTTGCTCATCAGCCCGTAGAGCGCGGCGACCTCGTCCAGTGCCCGCACCGACTCGTCCTCGGCCAGGCCCGCGGCCACGCGCAGCATGAAGTGCTGCGGGGTCTCGATGACCTGCCGGGTGATCGGGTGGCGCAGCAGGTAACGGCTGTGCAGCGTACGGAGACCGAAGTAGCCGAAGCGGTCGTCCGCGCCCTCGGCCAGCGTCCGCTCGACCAGCTCGTCCAGCGCCTTCGCGTGCAGCTCGACGAAGGCGGCGGTGCGGTCGGCGATCAGGCCCTCGCGGTGGCCCACGGCGACCGAGGCGGAGAAGGACGTCGCGCCCTGGCCGGCCGCCTCGTCGGCGATCGAGAGGGTCAGCAGCCGGGCGGCCAGCCGGGAGTACGCCGGGTCCTCGGAGATCAGCCCCGCCGCCGCCTCGGTGGCCAGCGAGCGCAGCTCGGCCTCGTCGGAACGGGCGTTGCGCCCGCGCAGGGCCGCGGCGGCGACCCGTCCGGGGTCGGTGTCGGGAAGGTCGACGGTGAGGTCGGTCAGGGTCCGCAGCAGGGCGGTCCCGGGTCCGTCGTCGGAGGCCTTCCCGGCCGTGGTGGACGCTGCGGACACGGCGGATTCGGTGGCTGAAACCGGATCGGCGGGCGCGATGGTCACGGGGCTTTCCCTCGCTCGGCAGGGGGCCGGCGGAAGGAGGGGGAGCCGGGCAGCGTGAAACCCGGGTCGGGGCGGCACTGCTGACGGCGTCCACCGGCCTATCCGCGAGGCCCGGACGTCTGGCGTCCGGTTCGGTCGAGCCGGACGCGCTGTCGACAGGTCTTCGGACTTGCAGGTGCGCAAAAGCGCACTGATCACACCGTTGCGGGACAGTTCCGGATTCACACCGGATTCCCCTGCGGCGACAGCGAGGTCGAGCATACATGTGGGGGCCGCCAGAAGCTGCGGCCCCCACATGTTGTGTCGCGTCGATTTCCGGTGCCCCTCAGGACACCGCCTCCAGCGGCAGCCGGAAGGCCATGAGCCGCAGGCCCGGCACCGGCTCCCAGTCCCGTTCGGGGGTCCGCAGAAAGCCGAGCCGACGGTAGATCCTATGGGCCGAGAGCATGGCCGGCTGCGTCGACAGCACCAGCGCCCGGACACCTTCCGTCGACCGGGCCCGGTCGACGCACGCCCGTACGAGAGCCTCCCCCACACCCCGTCCGCGCCCCGCACGGGCCACGGCCAGCATCCGGAATTCGGCCTCGCCCGGACCGGCGATGTCACGCCACGGCGTGCCGGGAGCGGCATACGTCACACCGCCGAGCACCACCCCGTCCGCGTCGAGCGCGACCAGCACCTCCGCCTCGGCGGCCCGCTGCTCCACCGCCCGCAGTCTGACGAGATACGGGTCCTGGGGCCCGTCCAGCAGACCGTCGCCCAGATACGCCTCGGCGACGATCTCGCCGAGCACGCCGTACTCGGCGGGCTCCGCCACTCTGATCGTCAGGTCCATCAGCCGCTCGCTCCCACCTCGTTGTTCGGCGCGCCGTCGCCGACCGGCGGCAGATCGCCGCGCTCGACCGGCTGCCGCTCGGCGGGCTCCCCGGCGGGCTCCCCGGCGGGCGGCAGGACCCGGTCCAGCTCGTAGTCGTCGGCGCGATGGGCGGCGAGGGCCGCCGACCGCAGCGTCGCCCGGTCCACCTCCTGGCGCTTTCCGCTCAACGTCACCACCAGATCGCCCTGTTCCCGGGCGTACGCATGACCCGACTCCGTGGCCCGGTACCACTGTTCGCCGTCCCGCTCGCACGTCACCAGGGGCTCCTGCTCGCTGCCCGTCGCGGGTCCGTCCGTGCAGTCGGCGTCGGCGTGCGGGAGGCGTTCCACCGACAGCTTGATCTGCCCGCCGTCCGGCTCGGTGTAGACGCTGCCGAATCCGTCGTCGCCGAGCACCCCGACCGACTGGCGGGCCAGGGCGTAGCCGGCGGCCTCGGTCACCCACACGTGCTCCGCGACGAGCTGGGCGGCGCTCGCCCGTGCCTCCAACTCCGCCCGGTCGGGTGCTGGACCGGCCGAACCGCTCGGGCCCGCCGCCCGGGTGCCGGGCGCCGGCTCGGTGCCGCAGCCCGTCGCCGTCAGGGCCAGGGCCAGCGTCATGGTCAGCGTCGTGGTCAGGCGGAGGGGCCGGAGCCGGGGCGATCGGGAGCGCGATGTCATGGGCACATCCTTTCGTACGGTGAGGGCGCCGCGTCCCGCGCCCGTACGGTGAGGGCGCCGCGTCCCGCCCGCCCGAGGCCGGACGGGGAGACGGAAAGGGGCCGCCGTGCCCCTGGACGGGATGCGGCGGCCCCGGTTCGGCCGGCGGTGCTCAGCAGCAGCGGAAGCCCTCGCGGGGATCCGCCTCGCGGGCGTCCGTGCGGCTGCGTTCGAAGGCGCGGCGGGTCATCACCCGGGCCTCCGGATCGTGCGCCCTCGCGTGCGCCACATAGCGGTCGTACGTGGACTCGCCGGTCAGCTCACGGACGTACCAGCGGATCCGCCCGGCCACCCGTCGTACGTCCGCGACCGTCATGTCCGGCTCCCCGTCTCCACCGGCTCCTTGCGGATGCCGCCCTCGGGGCCGACACCGGCGGCGCGCAGTTCGGCCTTCTCCTCCTTGGTGGCGAAGAGCGACGCCGGGGCGACGAGCCTGGACTCGACGTACGGCGCCTCGTGGAGCTTGACGCTCTCCGGGTCGCGGATGGCCTTGTAGCAGACCCGGCCGGCGTCCACGAGCACCACGATGATGAGGAGGGCGAAGAGCGCGCTGAGCACCCCGTCGACCGTGGAGTTGGTGACGACGGTCCGCATGTCGTCCATGGACTTCGCGGGGGCCAGCACCTCGCCCGCGTCGATGCCCGCCTGGTACTTGTCGCGCTGGGCGAAGAAGCCGACCTTCACGTCGTCGGAGAAGATCTTCTGCCAGCTCGCGGTGAGCGTGACCGCCACGTCCCAGGCGAGCGGGACCGCGGTGACCCACGCCCACTTCAGCCGGCCGGACTTGACGAGCAGGACGGTGCAGACGGCCAGGGCGACGGCGGCCAGCAGCTGGTTGGCGATGCCGAAGAGCGGGAAGAGCTGGTTGATGCCGCCCAGCGGGTCGTGCACACCGACCCAGAGGAAGTAGCCCCAGCCGCCGACCACGACGGCACTGGCGAACCAGACGCCCGGCTTCCAGCTGACCTCGCGGAACGGCTTGTAGGCGTTGCCCAGCATGTCCTGGAGCATGAAGCGCCCGACCCGGGTCCCGGCGTCCACGGTGGTGAGGATGAAGAGCGCCTCGAACATGATGGCGAAGTGGTACCAGAACGCCTTCATCGCGGTCCCGCCGATCACCGCGGAGAAGATCTCCGACATACCGAGCGCGAACGTGGGCGCGCCACCGGTCCGGGAGAGCAGGCTCGCCTCCTCGACGTCCTTGGCGGCCTGGGCCAGGGCGTCCGGGGTGATGGTGAAGCCGAAGCCGGCCACGGCCTGGGAAGCGGACTGGACGCTGTCGCCGATCACGCCGACGGGCGCGTTGATGGCGAAGTAGAGGCCGGGGTCGATGATGCAGGCGGTGATCATCGCCATGATCGCCACGAACGACTCGGTCAGCATGGCGCCGTAGCCGATCATCCGGATCTGCGTCTCCTTCTGGACCATCTTCGGCGTGGTGCCGGAGGAGACCAGGGAGTGGAAACCGGAGAGGGCGCCGCAGGCGATGGTGATGAAGACGAACGGGAACATCGAGCCGGCGAAGACCGGCCCCTGGCCGTTGGTGGCGAAGTCGGTGACCGAGGGCATCTTCAGGGTCGGCAGCGCGACGACCACGCCGACGGCGAGCAGCGCGATCGTGCCGACCTTCATGAAGGTGGAGAGGTAGTCGCGCGGGGCCAGCAGCAGCCACACGGGGAGCACGGAGGCGAGGAACCCGTACACGACCATCCAGATGACCAGCGTGCCCGGCTCCAGCGTGAAGAAGTCCGCCCAGGACGACTCGGCGACCCAGCCGCCCGCGACGATCGCGAGGAGCAGCAGGGCGACGCCGATGACGGAGACCTCGCTGACCCTGCCGGGCCGCAGGATGCGCAGATAGACACCCATGAAGAGGGCGATCGGGATCGTCATGCCGATGGAGAAGACGCCCCACGGCGAGTGCGCGAGCGCGTTCACGATGACCAGCGCGAGGACCGCCAGCAGGATGATCATGATGATGAAGACCGCGACCAGGGCAGCGATCCCGCCGACCGGCCCGATCTCGTCACGCGCCATCTGGCCGAGCGAACGGCCGTTCCGGCGGGTCGAGAAGAAGAGCGTCACCATGTCCTGGACGGCGCCGGCGAAGATGACGCCGACGACCAGCCAGATCGTGCCGGGCAGATATCCCATCTGCGCGGCGAGCACGGGGCCGACCAGGGGGCCCGCCCCGGCGATGGCGGCGAAGTGGTGGCCGAACAGCACCCGGCGGTCGGTGGGATGGAAGTCGACACCGTTGTCCAGCCGTTCGGCCGGGGTCGCGCGGTTCTTGTCGGCTTTCAGGACCCGGTTGGCGATGAACCGGGAGTAGAAGCGGTACGCGATGGCGTACGAACCGAGGGCCGCCGCCAGCATCCAGGCGGCGGAGACCTCCTCACCCCGTGAGAGCGCGAGGGTGGCCCAGCCGATGGCGCCGACCAGGGCCACCAGGCTCCATACGGCCAGGGACTTCGGGGTCGGCCCGCGCCGCCCTGCTGCGGGTGAGACAGGTGGTGCTGGTGTGGGTGATTTCGCCATGTGGTGCTCCGTCCCCTCGCTGATCACCGGTGCGATGGGCAGGAAATCTAGGGGACGCGTCCGACCAGCGTCACCCCCTGTCCGCATTGCGGTCCGGCAACGGTGATGTGTCGCAACAGGACACGGGCGGCACGCCGGCCCGGTTCACCGGGCGCGGGCCGCTCAGACCCAGCCCCGCCGGGCCGCCTCCGCACCCGCCTGGAACCTGCTGCGGACCTGCATCCGGGCCGTCAGCTCCGCGTTCATCCGGCGCACGGTACGCAGCGAGACCCCCAGGCGGCGGGCCGCAGTCGCGTCCGTGTGCCCCTTCGCCAGCAGCGACAGCAGCTCGTCCTCCTGCGGGGTCAGCCCGTTGTCGTCGCGGGCCGGAGCGGAGCCGAGCGGGGTGGCGTTCACCCACAGCTGCTCGAACAGCGTCCGGGCCACCGCGACCGCCCCCTTGCTGCGCAACTCCAGGGCGCCCGCCCGCCCGTCGTCGGGGTCCAGCGGCACCAGCGCGACCTCACCGTCCACCACCACCATGACCAGGGGCAGCGTCGGCAGCGTCCGGTTCTCCGCGCCGAGCGACCCCAGCCGGTTCACGTAGCGCAGGGTCAGCGGGTCGTTGCGGAAGCTGTCCTGGTAGATGCTGCGCAGCCGCACCCCGCGCTCCAGCGCCCGCCGGTCGAGAGGCCAGCTCGCCTCCAGCGTGTCCGGGGACTGCGCGCCGCCGGGCAGCAGCGAGAGGCATTCCGCCCTGGCCAGCTCGGCCAGTTCGGTCAGCCGCTCGCGTACCGCGTCGAGCCCCTCCAGCCGCTTGACGGCGTCGAATCCGCCGCCGGCCCGCCGCCCCCGGTCCGTGGTGAGGGCCGACATCGCGTCCCGGGCGACTTCGAGCCCCCGCTGCTGCCGCGCCAGTTCGGCCTCCCGGCGGGAGAGGAGGAACGGCAGGCTGGTCGCCGGGTCCAGGGCCCGGAAGACCGGCGGGCCCTGCTCCGCCCCGTGGGGGCCGTCGTCCAGCAGGCACAGCTCCGCCAACTGGTCCAGGGCCCGGCGCACATCGTCCTCGCTCCGCCCCAGCCGGGCCACGATCTCGTCGAGCCGCAGTTCCGGTTCCTCCAGGACGAGCCGGTAGACCAGCTCCGTCCGCTCGTCCAGCCCCAGTACCTCTAACATCCCTGGCTCCCCCGCAGATGTCACGCTGCCCCCGCACGCCGGTGCGGGACGCCCCTTCAGCACCGGGCGCGAGTGTAGGGGCGGTGCGTTGTGAAGGTATAGACCAGGTCCACGGGATGGATGGGCCCAGCGGGGCGTTCAGGGCCGAAAACGGCGGCCCCCGGCGATGACCGCACGGTGCCCCGAAGGCGGCGGCGGATGGCCGCAAGGTGCCTGGCAGTCCGCTGCCACCACCCCATCGTCCCAGGCAGCGGGCCCCGTAAGGCCGTTCCCCCGGCTGGCACTCTGCTGCCCCGCAGCTTTCGGCCACCCGGTAACCGTGGCCCCCGGCGCGGCGATGGCGACAGGATCTGGCCGTCACAAGTCATTCACACACCGCTACGTTCCGAGGAGTCTTCCCATGCGGGCGTTTCCCCTCCCTGCCTTCCGCCGCGCGTCGACCGCCGGCTCTCCCGCCCGCGGGGCGGCCCTGTGCGCCGCCCCGGCCCGGGACGGCTTCTCCTGGGGGTGACCCGGGGGAACGGGACGCCTCCGTGTTCCTGGTGACCGCGCTCCTCGTGTGCACCGGGCCCCCGCGCACCGACCGGTGGACCGCCCGCGACCTGGCACGCTGGCTGCGCTCCCACCGCGTCCGGGCCGGACCGCCCACGCCCGGACCGGTCCATGTGTACGTCGTCGAGGGCCCGGACGGCACGGTCCGCGCCGCGCTCTACATGGAGAGCCCCGACCCCCTCCAGGCCGAACTGGCCGCCCTGGAGCACCTTCTGGCGGCCCTGTGCGCCGCCGGGCCCTCCTCCCTCGACTGGCGGCCCGCCGCACTCGGCGGCGTCTTCGCCCGCCCGGTCCCGCACCGATCCCCCGACCCGAAAGGACCGGACCCGCCATGCCACGGGAGCGCCCCTCCGTGTCAGTGATCATCCCCAACCACAACTACGAGAAGACCCTGCGGGCCTGCCTGGAGTCCGTCTACGCCCAGACCCTGCGCCCGCTGGACGTGGTCGTCGTGGACGACGCCAGCACCGACGGCTCCCGCGACATCGCCCGCGCCTTCCCGTGCGTCCTGGTGGCCCGCCCGGAGAACGGCGGGGTCTCCGCCGCCCGCAACCTGGGCGTCGCCGCCTCCTCCGGGCAGGTGCTGTTCTTCCTCGACTCCGACATAGCCCTGGCCCCCGACGCGATCGAGAACGCCGTCGACCTGCTCATGGACGATCCGGAGACCGGCTGCGTCCACGGCGTCCTCGACCCCGAACCGCTCTTCGACGACGGCCCGGTGGAGGTCTACCACTGCCTGCACGCGCACTTCTGGCGGCGCCGCAGCGCCGGAGTCGTCGGCACCGCCTTCTTCGCGCTCGCCGCGATCGAGCGCTCCGTCTTCGAGGCCACCGGGCCCTTCGACGAGAACCTCCGCGACTCCGAGGACGTCGAGTACAGCGACCGCCTCGCCGCCACCCACCGCATCCGGCTCAGCGAACGGGTGACCGGCCGCCACGACGACGTGGACCGGCTGCTGCCGATGCTCGCCGAGCAGTACCGCCGCTCCCAGCTCCTCGTCCCCGTCGCCGCCGTGGAACGCCGGCGCGGCGGCGGACTGCGGGCCAACCGTACGGGCGGCGTGCTCGCCGCCGGCCTGGTCCCGCTCACGCTGCCGCTCGTCCTGCTCACCCCCTGGCTCCTCGCGGTGCCGCTCGCCTGCGCGGCCGCCTTCGCCCTGGCGGACGTGGGCCTGTCCCGTTTCGTGGCGCGCCGCAAGGGGTGGCCCTTCCTGCTCCGCTTCACCGCGCTGCACTTCGCGGTGCACCTGGCCCTCGTGCTCGGCGCGGTGGCCGGCGGCGTGCGCTGGCTGGTGGACCCGCGCTTCGGCCCCTCGGTGCGGGGACGCCGCGCCCGCAGCGACGATCCGGCCCCGGCGGCGGCACCGTGAGCGCCGGACGGAACCGGGAGCCGGAAGCCGTACGGGCCCGAGGACCGTTGCAGGACGCCGCACCCGGGGACGGGGTGGCGCAGGACGCCGCACCCGTGGACCGGGCGGCGCCAGAAACCGCGTCCCGTCCCTCCCGGTGGGCCCGGGTGCTGCGTCCCGCCGCCGCGCTCGTCCTCGTCGCGGCCACCTGCTTCGCCGTCGGCGGTTCGCTCCGCGCGGCCGGGACGGAGCTGGCCGACGCCGCCGGCCGGCCCGGGGGAGTGCTCCTGCTGAGCGCGGCCGTGGCCGCCAACGCCGCCGGACTCGTCCTGTCGATGCTCTCCTGGCGGGTCCTGGTCGTGGACGGCGGTTCCCCCGCCCGTACCAGCGACACCGCCCGCATCTTCTTCATCGGCGTCATAGCCAAGTTCGTCCCCGGCCGGATCTGGGGCGTCCTCGCCCACGTCCAGCTCGGCAAGGCCGTCGGCATCACCCCCGAGCGGATGATCGCCGCCTTCGGACTCGGCCTCGTCATCGGGATGACCACCGGGGCCGCCGCCGGACTCCTCGTCGCCCCGGCCGTGTTCGGCGCGGGCGCCTGGGTCTTCGCCCCGCTCGTGCTGGTCGCCGCGGCCGCCGTGGCCCGGCCCGGCTGGGTGGGCCGGCTCGTCGCCTGGACGATGCGGCTGGCCCGCCGACCCGCCGGGGCCGCCGACAGCTCGCCCCGCGCCCTGCGGCTCTCCATCGGCTGGGCGTGCGCCTCCTGGGCGGTCTCCGGACTCCACCTGTGGGTCATCGCCGTCCTGCTCGGCGCCCCGCCGCTGCTCTCCCTGCCCGTCTGCGTCGGCGGCTTCGCCCTGGCCACCGTCGCCGGGAGCCTCGCCTTCGTCCTGCCCGACGGCTGGGGAGCGCGCGAGCTCGTCCTCCTCGTCCCCCTGGGCGCGGTCATGCCGCTCTCCGCCGCCACCGCCGCCGTCATCGCCAGCCGGCTCGTCTGCGTGCTCAGCGAGGTCGCCGTCACCGGTGCCGCTCTCGCCTGGGCCCGCGCCGCCGGACCCCTGCCCGCCCCACGACCCGCGCTCCGGGAAGGAGCCGCATGACCTCCGACGCCACCCCCCTGCTCACCGTGGACGACTGCGAACGACTGTCGACGAGCCAGGTGCACGAGCTGTACCGGTCCCACGTCAACAAGAGCCAGGTCTCCCTGATGACCTCCTTCGGCTTCGGCCGCGAACTCGTCGACCACGCCGAAGGGTCCTGGATCCACACCCGGGACGGCCGCCGGATCCTCGACTTCACCGGCGGCGTCGGCGTCCTCAACCACGGCCACAACCACCCGCGCGTCCTCGCCGCCCGCCGCCGCTTCCAGGAACGGCGCCGGATGGAGGTCCACAAGACCTACTTCTCGCCCTACATCGCCGCCCTCGGCCACAACCTCGCCCGGCTCCTCCCCGGCGACCTGAACCTCTCCTTCTTCCCCAACTCCGGGGCGGAAGCCGTCGAGGGCGCGGTGAAACTCGCGTACAAGTTCCACGGAGGCCGCCGCCGGCAGATCCTGCACGCCGACATCAGCTTCCACGGCAAGCTCCTCGGCTCGGGCAGCCTCACCGGCAGCGCCCAGAACGCCTTCGCCTTCCCCGGCATCCCCGGTGTCTCCGCCTTCCGGTACGGCGACCTCGACTCCGTACGGCAGGCCGTCGCCGGGGCCCGCGACGCAAAGGGGCGCTGCGACGTCTACGCGATCCTCATCGAGCCCTTCTCGGCCTCCACCATGACCGAGTGCTCCGAGGAGTTCCTGCGCGGGCTGCGGGAGTTGTGCACCGCCGAGAAGATCGTGCTGATCTTCGACGAGATATACACCGGGTGGGGCAAGACGGGCAGCCTCTTCCACTTCATGCGCTACCCGGACCTCGTCCCGGACGTCGTGACCACCTCGAAGTCCTTCGGCGGCGGCAAGTCCTCCATCTCCGCCTTCGTCGCCCGCGAGCCCGTCTTCCGTGCGGCCTACGACAGCCTCGGCGACGCCATGCTCCAGTCCACCAGCACCACCTACTACGGCTTCGGCGAAGAGACCGCCACCGCGCTGGAAGCCGTCAACATCGCGGTCGAGGACGACTACCCGGCCCGCGCCCGCGCCATCGAACGCGTCCTGAAGCCGGGCCTGGAGAGGCTGCGCAAGCAGTACCCCGACCTCATCGCCGACGTCCGGGGCGCCGGTGCGCTGTACGGGATCTTCCTCGACGGCGGCCCCCGCCTCCTGGACCTCGCCGCGAAGATCGCCCCCGGCGGCCTCGCCCGCGACCCGCTGCTGCGCACCAAGGTCATCACCTGCGCGGTCGTCAACGCGATGTACCACGACCACGACGTGTACATGTACTACACGCTCAACGGCCGCAGCCCCCTGGTGGCCGCCCCCTGCCTGGTCGCGGGCCCCGACGAGGTGGAGATCTTCCTCGACGCCTTCGACCGGACCCTGGCCAAAGGCATGAACCGCCTTCTCGCCGCCTTCTTCAAGGACAAGGCGGTGTCCCGATGGGCGGCCTGACCATCGCCGTGACCGGCGCCGCGGGCATGCTCGGTTCCCACCTCGTCGCCCGGCTCGCCGCCGACGGCCACGACGTCGTCGGGATCGACCTGCGCGAGGACCCCCACCCGCCCGCCGGCGCCCGGCACGTCGTCGCCGACATCCGGGACGGGGCCGCGCTCGCCCGCGCCTTCGACGGGGCCCACGCGCTGGTGCACTGTGCCGCCGCCCTGCCCTCCTACCCCGTCGACCAGATCCGCTCGATCACCGTCGACGGCACCCGGGCCGTCCTGACCGCCGCTCGACGGGCCCGTGTCGAACGGGTCGTGCACATCTCCTCCACCGCCGTCTACGGGCTGCCGAAGCGGGTCCCCACCCCGGAGGACCACCCCCGCGAACCCGTCGACCCGTACAGCAGCGCCAAGGCCGAGGCCGAGGAGGTCTGCGAGGAGTTCCGGGGGCGCGGGATGTGCCTGCCGGTCCTGCGCCCCAAGACCTTCCTCGGACCCGGCCGGATGGGCCTCTTCTCGATGCTCTTCGAATGGGCCGAGGAACGGCGCAACTTCCCGGTCCTGGGCCGTGGCGACGTCCGCATCCAGATGTTCGGCATGGCCGACCTGGTCGACGCCGTGGTGCTCGCCCTGCACGCCCCGCCCGAGGTCGCGAACGACGTCTACAACCTGGGCGCCGCCGAATTCGGCACCCTGCGCGAGGACTTCCAGGCCGTGCTGGACGCGGCCGGGCACGGCAAACGCGTGGTCCCGCTGCCGGCAGCACCGGCTCTGGCGGTCCTGCGCGCACTGGAGCGCACCAAGCTCTCCCCGGTCTACGGGAGGCTGCTGTTCAAGCTCCTCGACGACAGCTACGTGGACATCGCCCGGGCCACCGAGCGCCTCGGCTTCCGTCCCGCGCTCTCCAACCAGGACGCCATCCTCTCCACCTACGCGTGGTGGCGGACGCAGCGGCGGGGCGGCGCCCCCGCTCCCGGAGCCGGCCGGACCAGCCGGGACCCGTGGCGCCAAGGGGCGCTCGGCCTGGCCAAGGTCTTCTTCTGATCCCCTGGAGCCCTGCCGTGGACATCACCCGGTCGTCCCCCGCGCCCCCGCGCGTGGTGGCAGTCCCGCCCGACCCCGAACCCGTCGACCTCACGGCTCTGTCCGAGCCCGCCCACCTGACGTCCCTGCCCGAGCCCACCGACCTCACCGTGCGGCCCGGGTCCGCCCACGACCGGCCGGAGACGGCCGTCGCCCCCACCGCCGTACCGGAGGAACGCCGCCGCCGCAGCCGTCCCCGTGACCTGCTCGCGCTGGTGCGCCCCGGCCAGTGGGTGAAGAACCTGGCCGTCGTCCCGCTCGCACTCCTCGACACCCACCCCTGGGGGGCCGCCGAACTCCTGCGCACCGGCTGGGCGATCCTCGGTTTCACCCTCGCCTCCGCCGTCGTCTACGTCGTCAACGACCTCGCAGACCGGGAGCGGGACCGCCTGCACCCGGTCAAACGCCACCGCCCGATCGCCTCCGGCCGCGTCTCCCCGGCCGCCGCCACCGTCCTGACCGGGCTCCTCGCCCTGTCGCTGACCGGCTGGGCGGTGGCCGGTCCCGCCTGGCAGTGGTGGCCCACCGCCCTCTACCTGGCGCTGAGCCTCGCGTACTCCCAGGGGCTCAAGCACGTACCGCTGGTGGACGCCTTCATCGTGGCGACCGGCTTCGTCCTCCGGCTCCTCCAGGGGGCGCTGCTCATCGGAGGCCGGCTCTCCGAATGGCTGGCGCTCTGCGTCTTCTCGCTCTGCCTGATGCTGTCCCTCGGCAAACGGCGGCACGAGATGACGGCGGCGGGCCGCGCCCACCGCCCCGCCCTGCGCGGCTACACGCCCGCCTTCCTCGACCACCTGGTCGTCCTGGTCGCCGCGCTGACCGCCGTCAGTTACGTCCTCTACCTCCGCGACGACGCGGCGCTCGCCGCCGGGGCCTCCTTCGTCATCCTGCTCTCCGCCCCCTGCGCCGTCTTCGGCCTCGCCCGCTACCTCCAGCTCCTCCTGGTCGAGGAGGGCGGCGGCAACCCCGTCCACGTCCTCCTCCGGGACCGCGTGACCCTCGTCAACGCCGGCCTGTGGGCGGTCCTCGTCGTCCTCGCCCTCCTCACGCGCCCCTCCGGCTGACGGTCTCCGTCCGGCCCGCCCGTCCGCCCCTCCGACCGCCCGAAGGCGTCCCATGAACCGGAAGCACCCCCTCGTCTCCATCGTCATCCCCAACTACAACTACGGCCGCGCCCTGGAACTCTGCCTGCGCGCCGCCCTCGCCCAGACCTACGAGCCCCTGGAGGTGCTGCTCGTCGACGACTGCTCCACCGACGACTCCGTCGCCGTCGCCGAGGCCTGCGGGGTGCGGGTGATCAGCACCGGCGTCAACAGCGGGGTCGCCACCACCCGCAACACGGGGGCGGCCCACGCCCGGGGCGAGATCGTCGTGTTCGTCGACTCCGACGTGGCGATGGAACCGGACGCGATCGCCAACGCCGTCGCCCTGCTCGACTCGGACCCCCGCATCGGCGCGGTCTGCGGCACCTACGACGCCGAACCCCTCATCCGCGACAGCCTGATCGAGGAGTACCGCTGCCTGCACCAGTTCTACTGGCTGGCCGAAACCGAGGGCCGCATCGGCACCCTGCACACCGCGATCTGCGCCATGCCCGCCCGTGTCTTCGCCGAGATCGGCCCCTTCAACCCCCGGCTGCGCCACACCGAGGACGGCGACTACGCCGCCCGCATCTGCCGGAGCTACGAGGTCCACAGCTCCACCGCCGTCCGGGGACGGCACGACCACGACGACACCTGGCGGGTCGTGCTGCGCAAGGTCTTCCACCGCACCCGGCTGCACATCCCGCTGTACGTGCGCCGGGGCGACCTTCCCGGCGGCATCGCCACCGGACCCCGGGCCGGGGCCAGCGTCGCGGCCCTGCTCGCCCTGACCACCCTGCCGCTCGGCCTGCTCGCCGCGCCCTGGCTGCTGGTCCCCGCCGCCCTGCTCGCCCTCGCCCTGCTCGCCGACACCGCCCTGTACCGCTTCGTGCTGGGCCGCAGGGGCCCCCTGTTCGCCGCCTACTTCGCCTTCGCGCACACTGTCGTCAACGCGGTCATCGCGGTGGGCGCGGGCGTCGGTGTCCTCCAGTGGCTGGCCTCCCGCCGCTTCCGGCGCCTGTACGAGCCGGGGGCGCACCTCGACACGGTACGGGCCACGCCATGACGGGGGGCCTGACGGCGGCCAGCGCCGCCCCCGCGGACCCGGACGCGGCCGACGCCCCCCGGCCGGGAGAGCGGGAGAGGGACGTCCGCCGGTGGCCCGGCCGGCTGCTGCTCGCCGTGGCCGTGCTGTGGGCCCTGTTCGTCGCCGCCCGCGCGCTCCTCAGCGGCCGGTGGTGGGTGTGGAACGGGCTCGGCCTCGCCCCGCCCGTCCTCCATCTCCTCTTCCCGCTGGTCCTGTTGATCCCGGCCGCGCTGATCCGCCACCGGCGGCGGGCGGCCGTGGGCGTCGTCCTGGTCTCGCTGCTGCTGGGCTCCTGGCAGACCGGACTGCACCCCGGGGCGCTGCTGCGCGGACAGCCGGCCGTGCCCCCGGGCGCCCTGAAGGTGGTCAACTGGAACACCTTCTTCTGGGACCAGGACAGCGACACCGACGCCTTCTACGGCTACCTGAAGTCCCGCTCCGCCGACGTCTACCTCCTGCAGGAGTACCAGAACGCCCGGGGCGACGAACCCGCCCCGATCGATGATCTGGCCCGGATCCGAAGGGAGTTCCCCGGCTTCCACATCGCCACCGAGGGGGAGTTCCTCACCCTGTCCCGCTTCCCGATCACCTCGGTGCGGGCGCTGCGGCCCGACGGCCTCGCCCCGCCCGACACCTCCTGGGCCGACTACTGGAACATCCGCGTCCTGCGCACCGACATCGTGGTGGACGGCGAGACCCTGTCCCTCTACAACACGCACCTGCCCGATCTGCTGAACGTCGACCGCAACCCCTTGACCGCCTCCTACCACCGCTCCGTACGGCAGCTCTCCGACCGCCGCGACCGCCACTTCCGGGCTCTGCGCGACGACCTCGACGCCAACGAGAACCCGGTGGTCCTCGCCGGGGACCTCAACGTGCTGCCGGGCACCGGGGACCTGCGCTGGTTCGACGGACTGCGGGACGCCGCCGACGCCGGGGACTCGGTGTACCCGGCGACGTTCCCGGTGAGCGGCCCGGCCCTCTGGCGGCTCGACTGGGCGTTCGTGTCGCCCCGCGTGGACCTGCACCGGCAGTCCGTCCAGGACCCGCCCGCCGCGCTCTCCACCCACCGGCTGATCGAGCTGGACCTCTCCCTGCCCGCCTCCGGGGCCACCACCGCCCCGGCCACCGAGAAGGACCGGTCATGACCCGGCGCTCCGCGCGCTCGCCCCGCTTCGACGCGACGATCGTGCTCACCTACTACCTCCCGTACACCAGCGGGCTCACCGAAGTGGCCCGCACGGTCGCCGAAGGGCTGGCCGCGCGGGGCCGCCGGGTCGCCGTCGTCGCCTGCCGGCACGAACCCGGACACCCCGCGCGGGAGACCGTGAACGGCGTGGAGGTGTTCCGCGCCCCGGTCGTCGCCCGCGTCGGACGCGGCGTGGTCAGCCCCGCCTTCGCCCCGCTCGCCGGACGGGTCGCCCGCGCCTCCCGGGTCGTCAACCTCCATCTGCCGATGCTGGAGGCCGGGATCGTCGCCCGGCTCGCCCAGGACACCCCGGTCGTCGCCACCCACCACGACGACGTCTGGCTGCCCGGCGGCGTGCTCGCCCCGCTCCAGGTCAGGGTGGTCGACGCCTCGGTCGCCGGGGCGCTGCGCCGCTCGGCGGCCGTCGTCGTCAACAACGTGGACCACGCGGAGCATTCACGCCACTGGCCCCTGATGCGCGAGCGCCGTCTGCTCTCCATCGCACCGCCCTGCCGGGAGCGCGCGCCCGCGCCCGCCGCCTTCCGCGAGACGACGGGCCCGCACATCGGCTTCCTCGGGCGGATCGCCCCGGAGAAGGGGCTGCACCACCTGGTCGACGCCTTCCGGGCCTTCCCGGACCCCGAGGCCCGGCTGCTGATCGCGGGGGACTACTCCAAGGTCGCCGGCGGCAGCGTCGTCGGGGCGCTGCGCGCCCGCGCCGGGGACGACGCCCGCATCCGCTTCACCGGCTTCCTCCCCGACGACCAGGTGGCCGGGTTCTACGCCTCGTTGGACGCCTTCGCCCTCCCGTCCGTCGCCGAGGAGTCCTTCGGCATCTCGCAGGCGGAGGCGATGATGCTCGGCGTCCCCTCGGTCGCGAGCGATGCCCCCGGGATGCGCGTCCCGGTGACGGAGACGGGTTTCGGCCGTCTTTTCCCGCCCGGCGACGCCCACGCCCTGGCCGCGGCCCTGCGCGAGGTGGCCGCCTACCCGCCGGAGCGCCGCGCCGAGGGAGGCCGCGATGCCCGTGCCCGGTACGGGACGGACCACTGCCTGGACGCCTACGACGCCCTGTTCCGGGAGGCCGGGGCACGGCGGGGCGTCCAGGGAGCCCCCGCGTGATGGCAGCCGTCGCCCTCGGCGGGGCCCTCACGAACGCGGCTGCGGGGGAGCCGGGCCCGCCGCTGTGGGCCGCGCTGGCCTGGGCCGGATTCCTCGCCGCCCACCTCGCCCTCAACGGCCGCTGGTGGTTCTGGCTGCTGCCCTCGCTGCTGCCGCCGCCCCTCTTCGCCGTGGTGCCCGCCCTGCTCCTGGCGCTCGCCGGGGTGACGGGGGACCTCGCGGCCGGAGCGGTGGCGGCCGCGGCTCTGCTGCTGGGGGTCCGGCAGTCCGGTCTGGTGCCCGGCGCACTGGTCAGGGGAGCGCGCCGCCCACCGCCGGACGGGGCCGTGCGCATCGTCTCCTGGAACACCCAGCACTGGTGCCAGAGCACCGACCCCGAGGCGTTCTACGCCTTCCTGCGCGAGCTCGACGCTGACGTCTACCTCCTCCAGGAGTACCACCACGACCGGTTCGACGGCACCTACCGGCTGATCGACGACGAGTGGCGGCTGCGCGCGGCCTTCCCCGATCACGAGGCCGTCATCGCCCGCGGCCTGATCACCCTGTCCCGCCTGCCGGTCGCCGCGACCGTCGAGACGGCCGCTCGCCGGACCCTGCGGGTGGATCTGGAGATGCCCGGCGACGGTCGGATTCTCGCCACGTTCAACGTCCACATCCCGGTACAGCTGCGGCTGATCAGCCCGTTGCGCGCAGACTTCTACCGCGCGGTCCGCTCCCGGGCCGCCGACCGGCGGCAGGAGTACCGGGGACTCCTCGCGGACGTCGCCGGCTGCCCCCACCCGGCCCTGATCGCCGGGGACTTCAACACCACCCCCGCGATCGGGGACGCCCGCCGCATCGCCCGCCTGGGCGCCGATGCCGTCGCCCTGGCCGGGAAGGTCTGCCCCGTCTCCTGGCAGCCTCGCCCGGGCCTGCGCTGGTGGCGGCTGGACTGGGTGCTCAGCACACCGGGCGCCCGCGTGCACAGCTACCGCTTCCGCGATCCGCGCGGACTGTCCGACCACTGCGTCCAGGAAGTGTCCGTCTCGCTCGCCGAACCGGACGAACGGCCCCCGGCCGCCCTCCGTGTCCACCACCACGACGAAGGAACCCACCATGCGTTACCGCTACCTCGGCAAGACCGGCCTGCGGGTCAGTGAACTCTGCCTGGGCGCCATGACGTTCGGCCGGGAGGCCGACGAGTCCACCAGCCACGCCCTGCTGGACCGCTTCACCGAGGCGGGCGGCACCTTCGTGGACACCGCCGACATCTACTCCGCCGGAGCCTCCGAGGAGATCCTCGGCCGCTGGCTGAAGAGACAGCGCCGTGACGACGTGGTGATCGCCACCAAGGTCCGGTACGGCACCGGGGAAGGCCAGAACGACCGGGGGCTGGGCCGGGCGCACCTGATCGCCGGGGTCGAGTCGAGCCTGCGACGGCTGGGCACCGACCACATCGACCTCTACCAGGTGCACGCCTGGGACCCCGGCACCCCGCTGGAGGAGACCCTCTCGACGCTGGACGCCCTGGTCACCTCCGGCAAGGTGCGCTACATCGGGGCCAGCAACTTCTCCGGCTGGCAGCTCCAGAAGGCCGTCGACCTCAGCCGTGCGAACGGCTGGGAGCCCTTCACCGCCCTCCAGCCGCTCTACAACCTGCTGGACCGCTCCGCCGAGTGGGAACTGCTGGAGGTCAGCCGCAACGAGGGCCTCGGCGTCATCCCGTGGAGCCCGCTGCGCGGCGGCTGGCTGAGCGGCGCGATCCGGCGCGGTGCACAGCGGCCGCCCACGGGCACCCGCGTGGAGACCGCCGAGCGGCTCGGCTGGGGCGAGTCCTGGAGCGCGTACGAGGGCGACGAGCGCACCTGGCGGGTGCTGGACGCCCTGCACGAGGTCGCGGGGCGCACGGGCCTGGCGGTGCCGGTGCTGGCCCTCGCCTGGCTGCTCGGCCGGCCCGGCGTCACCGCCCCCATCGTGGGCGCGCGCACCCTGGAGCAGCTGGAGACCAACCTGGGAGCCGCGGACCTGGACCTGGACCCGGCCGACGCGGCCCTGCTCACCGCGGCGAGCGACCAGGCGCTCCCGTACCCGTACAGCGTGATCGAGATGGACCCCGAACTGCGCTGACGCTCCTCGTGTGACCGAAAACGGGCGGTGGCCCGGGGAGTCGATCCCCGGGCCACCGCCTTGTGTCCGTGCTGCCGTCGCCTTCGGCGCTCAGTCCGTCGGACGCTTCAGGCGCGCCACGAACTTGTAGCGGTCGCCCCGGTACACCGAGCGCACCCACTCCACCGGTTCGCCCCGGCCGTCCACCGAATGGCGGGACAGCATGAGCATCGGCAGGCCCACATCGGTGCCCAGCAGCCCCGCTTCCCGGGGCGTGGCGAGCGAGGTCTCGATGGTCTCCTCCGCCTCGGCGAGGCGGACGTCGTACACCTCGGCGAGCGCGGTGTAGAGCGAGGTGTACTTCACCAGCGAACGGCGCAGCGCGGGGAAGCGTTTGGCCGAAAGGTGCGTGGTCTCGATCGCCATCGGTTCGCCGCTGGCGAGCCGGAGCCGCTCGATGCGCAGCACCCGGCCGCCCGTCGAGATGTCCAGCAGACCGGCGAGGGTGTCGTCCGCCGTGACATAGCCGATGTCCAGTAGCTGGGATGTCGGTTCCAGCCCCTGGGCGCGCATGTCCTCGGTGTACGAGGTGAGCTGGAGGGCCTGGGAGACCTTCGGCTTGGCGACGAAGGTGCCCTTGCCCTGGATGCGTTCCAGCCGGCCCTCGACGACCAGTTCCTGGAGGGCCTGGCGCACGGTGGTGCGCGAGGTGTCGAACTCGGCGGCCAGGGTGCGTTCGGGCGGCACCGGGGTGCCCGGCGGCAAGGTGTCCGTCATATCGAGGAGATGCCGCTTGAGCCGGTAGTACTTCGGTACGCGCGCCGTGCGCGTACCCGTACCGGTCTCGCTCCCCGTACTGCCCCCGTCGGCACTCATGGCCCGCCTTCCCGACGCTTGCGTTGCTGCCGTCACCGGCTCCTCCGTCTGTCGCGGCTCACATGGTGGCACGGTCCGGTCACGGGTCGTCGCCCTCCCTTAGGTGTCGGTCCTATAACGGACGCGAGTGCACTTCTTATACACCCTTGACACCCCTAAAGGTCTAGGCCAAGCTCCCGGTACTGGTCTAAACCATTAAAGACCAGGTCCAGCCCCAGCAGAACTCGTCGAATGTCTTCGCGGTGGGTGGGGTTGCAGCATCCCTGAGGAGGGTTTGACGTGAAGCGCAAGCTCATCGCGGCGATCGGTGTCGCGGGCATGTTGGTTTCGGTCGCGGCGTGTGGTTCGGACGACAAGAATTCGTCCGCCGACCCGAAGGACCGCAAGGAAACCCTGACCGTCTGGCTCATGGGCGAGGCCCAGTCCACCTGGCCGGAGCTGGTCAAGGACGTCAACGCCGAGTTCAACAAGAAGTACCCGGGCGTCAAGGTCCAGGTTCAGTACCAGCAGTGGGCCGACAAGGTCAAGAAGCTGGACACCTCCCTCGGTGGCGACAAATTCCCGGACGTCGTCGAACTCGGCAACACCGAGACCATGCAGTACATCCTCAACGGTGCGCTCGGAGAAATCGACCCCAAGAAGTACGAGAACTCGGACACCTGGATCAAGGGTCTGAAGGACACGTGCTCCTTCGAGGGCAAGACCTACTGCGTTCCTTACTACGCCAGCGCCCGTCTGGCCGTGTACAACAAGGACATGCTGAAGGCCGGCACCGGCAGCGACGTCCTCCCGCAGACCGAGGACGAGTTCCTCGCCGCGATGGACAAGGTCGACGCCGAGCTGGGCAAGAAGGACAAGCGCGCCTCCTCCCTCTACTACCCGGGCCGCTACTGGTACGCCGCGATGTCCTACGTCGCCGCCTACGGTGGCCAGATAGCCACGTACGACGAGGGCAGCAAGGAGTGGAAGGCCGCCCTGTCCACCCCGGAGGCGCAGAAGGGCCTCCAGCACTTTGTCGACCTGGTCAAGAAGTACAACAAGGCCGACGTGACGAAGGACGAGCAGGACCACGCCAACGTCATGGCCAACGAGAAGGCCGCCGTGATCTACGGCCAGGCCTGGGAGGCCGGCAGCGTCACCACGGGCGAGAACGGCAACCCGAAGCTCGAGGGCAAGATCGCCACGGCCGGTATGCCCGGCCCCGAGGGCAAGGCCCTCCCGTCCTTCATCGGCGGCTCGGACCTCGCGACCATCTCCAAGTCCAAGATCCAGGACCTCGGCGAGGAGTGGATCTCCCTCTTCACCAACGCGAAGTCCATGGAGGTCCTCGCGTCGAAGAACATCCTCCCCAACAACGAGAAGCAGCTTGAGCCGCTGAAGGCCAAGCCGGAGACCGCCGCCATCGCCAACGCGGTGCCGGACGCCTGGTTCACGCCGATCGCGCCGGGCTGGGCCTCCGTGGAGAAGGAGGAGATCCTCCAGAACATGCTCCTGGAGATCGTCAAGGGCGCCTCCGTCGCCGACGCCAGCAAGAAGGCCGACGAGAAGATCAACGAGCTGATCAACAAGGAATCCTGACCTTCCGATCGCCAGGCGGGGGCCCGGCACTGTGCCGGGCCCCCGCGCCTTTCCCGCAAAAGTACGCCGTGAATTCCGGGGCCCGCCCCGGACCCGCGATGGAAGGTCAGCCACGTGTCTGCCGCTGATACCAAGGCCGCCGGGCCGCCGGTCCCCGTACCACCCGACCCGCAGGCGATCGGCAAGTCGTCCCCCGACGACGACGCGCCCCGGGTACAGAAGAGGAAGCGGAAGAAGGGCGAGCTCCTTCCCTACTTCCTGATCCTCCCGGCGATCGTGGCGATCGCCGCCGTCTACCTCTACCCCCTCGGCAAGACCGTGGTCATGTCCTTCCAGGACATGGGCCGCCGCGAACTGTGGTCCGGAGAGCCGGCCCCCTGGGTCGGTTTCGAGCAGTTCACCAACATCCTCGGCGACCCCGAGTTCTGGTGGGTGACCTTCCGCACGGTCGTCTTCATGGCGATCTGCGTGACGCTGACGATGGGCATCGGGCTGTTGGTCGCCCTGCTCATGCGCAAGCTCACCACCTGGGTCCGGCTGGTGCTCACCGCCTGCCTCATCGCCGCCTGGTCGATGCCGCTGATGGTCGCCGCCTCGATCTTCCGCTTCATGGCCGACTCCGACTACGGCCTCATCAACACCCTGATCGCCAAGGTGGCCGGCGAGGACTGGCTCGGACACAACTGGTACCTCAACCCCGTCCAGGGCTTCGGCATCATCACGCTGCTGGTCGTCTGGGGCGCCATCCCGTTCGTCGTCGTCACCCTGTACGCCGCCCTCACCCAGGTCCCCCAGGAGCTGGAGGAGGCCGCCGCCCTCGACGGTGCCAGCGCCTACGGCATCTACAAGTTCGTCACCTGGCCGGTCATCAAGCCGGTCTTCGTCATGGTCACCACCCTCTCGGTGATCTGGGACTTCAACGTCTTCGGCCAGATCTGGCTGCTGCGCGGCAACAAGCCCGAGCCGGAGTACGAGACCCTCGGCCTCTACTCCTACTCCAAGGCGTTCGAGTCCACATCCTTCAGCCAGGGCTCCGCCATCGCTCTGATCACGGTGCTGCTGCTGTCCGGCGTGGCCGTGTACTACCTGCGCCAGCTCATGAAGACGGGAGAGGTCGAATGAGCAGCACGACCCAGACGACACAGGCGCTGCGGCCCGACCGCAAGAAGACCCGGCTCCACTTCGACCTGCTCGGCCTCGGCATCGCCCTGGTCATGGTCTTCCCGGTCTACTGGCTGGTCATCAGCGCCCTGCGGCCCAACCGGGAGATCCGCAGCTACGACCAGACGCTCTGGCCCACGTCGATCACCTTCGACAACTTCGTCCGGGCCACCGAGCAGCCGAACTTCACCACCGCCATCCAGTCCAGCCTGATCGTCGCGGTCACCGCGGTGGTCGGCGGCATGATCATCGCGACCCTGGCGGCCCTGGCGATCGGCCGGTTCCGGTTCTTCGGCCGCAAGGCCCTGGTCCTGATCATGATCCTGGTCCAGATGCTGCCGCCGACGGCGATGCTCATCCCCATCTACGCCCAGCTCAACGCGATGGGCGGCGTCGACGAGTACTGGGGCCTGATCGTCGTCTACCTCGTCTCCACGCTGCCCTTCGCCACCATCATGATCCGCGGCTTCGTCGTGAACATCCCGGTGGAGCTGGAGGAGTCCGCGATGGTGGACGGCTGCACCCGCTTCCAGGCCTTCCGCCGGGTGATCTTCCCGCTGCTCGCCCCCGGGCTCGCCGCCGCGTCGATCTTCGCCCTCGTGAACGCGTGGAACGAGTACCTCTTCGCGTACATCCTGATCAACGACAACTCCAAGTACACGCTGAACGTCTGGCTGATGACGTTCACGACCGAGCGCGGAACGGACTACGGCGCCCTCATGGCCGCATCGACCATGATCGCCATCCCCGTCGTCGTGTTCTTCATGATCATCCAGAAGAAGATGGCCGCAGGCCTGACTTCCGGCGCCGTGAAGGGATAGTGCGGGCCCATGACCACCCTCGTTTCCACCACCGACACCGTGACGCGCGACGCGCTCGCCGTGCTCCAGCCCGGATTCACCGGTACCACCGCACCGGACTGGCTGCTGCGCCGCGTCGGTGAGGGCCTCGCCTCCGTGGGCCTGTTCGGCCGCAACATCACCTCGCCCGAGCAGCTCACCGCCCTCACCGCGCGGCTGCGCGCCGAGCGGGACGACGTCCTCGTCGCCATCGACGAGGAGGGCGGTGACGTGACCCGGCTGGAGGTCACGCACGGTTCCTCGTTCCCCGGCAACTTCGCACTGGGCTCGGTGGACGACGTCCACCTCACCCGGTCCGTCGCCCAGGAGCTCGGCCGCCGGCTCGCCGAGTGCGGCGTCAACCTCAACTGGGCGCCGTCCGCCGACGTCAACTCCAACCCGGGCAACCCGGTCATCGGCGTACGCTCCTTCGGCGCCGACACCCGGCTCGCCGCCCGGCACACCGCCGCGTACATCGAGGGGCTCCAGGCCGCCGGCGTCGCCGCCTGCACCAAGCACTTCCCCGGACACGGCGACACCGCGGTCGACTCGCACCTCGCGATGCCCCGCATCGATGTGGACCTCGACACCCTGCACGCCCGTGAGCTGGTGCCTTTCCGGGCGGCCATCGCCGCGGGTTCCAAATCGGTGATGAGCGCGCATATCCTGCTTCCCGCACTCGATCCGGACCGCCCGGCGACCCTGAGCCCGCAGATCCTGACCGGTCTGCTGCGCCAGGAGCTGGGCTACGACGGCCTGATCGTCACGGACGCCGTGGAGATGGACGCCATCGCCGGTGCGTACGGAATCGAGCGCGGGTCCGTCCTCGCCCTCGCGGCGGGTGCCGACGCCATCTGTGTGGGCGGCGGCCTGGCCGACGAGGAGACGGTGCTGCGGCTGCGCGACGCCCTCGTCGCAGCCGTGCGCGCCGGGGAACTGACCGAGGAGCGGCTCGCCGACGCGGCCGCCCGTGTACGAGCCCTGGCGTCCTGGACGCAGAGGGTTCGGGGGGACATCCGGGAGTCGGGCGCGGCAGTGCAGGAGGGGACCGCGCCCGGCACCGGAGTCAGTTCCGACATCGGTCTGATCGCCGCCCGCCGCGCGGTCCGGGTGACCGGCTCCGGCGACCGGCTGACCGAGGCGGCGTACGTGGCCTCGTTCAGCGCGGAGGCCAACATCGCGGTCGGCGACGAGACCCCGTGGGGCATCGCCGCCGAGCTGGAGCGGATCCTGCCCGGTACCGGCACGGACGCCTACACAGCCGACGCCTCCGCACCGGCGGACGCGATCCTGGCGGCGGCGGGGGAGCGGCGCATCGTCGCCGTGGTCCGCGACGAGCACCGGTACGCCTGGATGGGCGCGGCGCTCGACGCCCTGCTGGCGGCCCGCCCGGACACGGTGGTGGTCGAGATGGGCCTGCCCCAGTCGGACCCGAGGGGCGCCCTGTACGTGGCCACCCACGGCGCGGCGAGGGTCTGCGGCCAGGCAGCGGCGGAAGCGCTGACCGGCACGAAGTCCTGACACCGGCCCTGTCCAGCCCGTCCGGCGATTGAGGACAGAGCCTCCCGCCGGACGGGCTGCACCCTTCAGCACACCGCACACCGCACCACACGGCAAAGGGCCGGGACACCGCAACGGCGTCCCGGCCCTGAGCCGTACAGGAGCAAGGGGGCGGGGGGCGAAGCCCTACAGCCCCTGCCACCCCGGCTTCGCCGCATACGTGGCCCGGAAGTAGTCCGCCAGCTTCAGCTTCGACGCCGCCGCCTCGTCCACCACCACCGTCGCGTGCGGGTGCAGCTGGAGTGCCGACGCCGGCACGATCGAGGCGACCGGCCCCTCCACCGTCTGGGCGACGGCCTCCGCCTTGCCCTCGCCGGTGGCCAGCAGGATCGGATGCCGGGCGTCCAGGATCGTCCCGATGCCCTGGGTGATCACGTGGTGCGGCACCTGCTCGATGTCGTCGTCGAAGAAGCGCGCGTTGTCCACCCGCGTCTGCTCGGTCAGCGTCTTGATCCGGGTGCGCGAGGCGAGCGAGGAGCACGGCTCGTTGAAGCCGATGTGCCCGTCCGTGCCGATGCCCAGCAGCTGGAGGTCGACGCCGCCCGCCTCCGCCAGCGCCCGGTCGTACGCCTCGCAGGCCGCCTGGACGTCCTCGGCCGAGCCGTCGGGGCCCATGAAGGACGCCTCGGAGAGCCCGAGCGGCTCGACGACCTCGCGCAGCACCACGGAGCGGTACGACTCCGGGTGGCCCGCGGGCAGCCCGACGTACTCGTCGAGCTGGCAGATCCGGGCGCGCGAGGCGTCGACCGCGCCGGAGGCGACCTTCGAGGCGAGCGCGCGGTAGATGGGCAGCGGGGTCGAGCCGGTGGCAACGCCGAGCAGGGCGTCGGGCTTGCGGCGGAGCAGCGCGGCGATGGCCTCCGCGATCAGTTCGCCGCCTGCCGTGGCGTCCGGGACGATGACAACTTCCACGCTGTGCCTGCCGATCTGACTAGGGGAGGAGGTGGTATAGACCAATCAAACTCCAATTTAGCAGAATCGGGCAGCCGTACGGAGAAGAGTCCACGCACCGGCGCCCCCTCCCGTCCCGGCCCGCTGGCGGCCCGCGGAATTGCCTGGTCGACTTGTCCGGTACGGCGACACCGCAGCCGACAGCACAGGGAGGTCTCCACATGTCCGCCACCTTTCCGGCCGACCCGGCCGACCCGGGCGGCCAGGGCGACCGGCCCGGCCGCATCATGTCCGGCGAGATGGCCGAGCAGCCCGCGATGCTGCGCCGCATCCTCGACCGGGGCGCGCCCCGCATCCGCGAGGTCGCCGCGGAGATCGCCGCCCGCAAGCCCCGGTTCGTGCTGCTCACCGCGCGCGGGACCTCCGACAACGCGGCCCTGTACGCGAAGTACCTGCTGGAGATCCGCCTCGGCCTGCCCTGCGGCCTCGCCTCGATGTCCACCACGACGGCGTACGGGGCCAAGCCGGACCTGCGGGACGTCCTGGTGGTCACCGTCAGCCAGTCGGGCGGCTCACCGGACCTGGTGGCCTCCACGAGGGCCGCCCGGGAGGCCGGGGCCGTCACCCTCGCCGTCACCAACAACCCGGACTCCGCGCTCGCCGCCGTCTCCGAGTACCACATCGACATCCTGGCGGGCCCGGAGAAGGCGCTCCCGGCCACCAAGACGTACACCGCCTCCCTGCTCTCCCTGTACCTCTTCGTGGAGGGCCTGGGCGGCCGCGACGGCACCGACGCCGCCGCGGGGCTGCCCGACCTCGCGGGCGCGATCCTGGGCCGCCGGGCCGAGGTCAGGGCGCTGGCCGCCCGCTACCGCTTCGCCGAACGCATGGTGATCACCTCGCGCGGCTACGGCTATCCGACGGCCAAGGAAGCGGCCCTGAAGCTCATGGAGACCAGCTACATCCCCGCTCTCTCCTACTCCGGCGCGGATCTGCTGCACGGACCGCTGGCGATGGTCGACAACATCTCCCCGGTGATCGCCGTGGTCACCGACGGCCGGGGCGGCGAGGCGCTCCAGCCGGTGCTGGACCGGCTGCGCGGGCGCGGCGCGGATCTCTTCGTGGTCGGCCCGAAGGCCCAGGTGGAGGCGGCGTCGGCCGGCTTCTCGCTGCCCACGGCGGGCGTCCCGGAGGAGTTGCAGCCGGTCCTGGAGATCCTGCCGCTGCAGATGCTGGCGTACGAGGTGACGATCGCCCGGGGCCAGGACCCGGACGCGCCCCGCGCCCTGGCGAAGGTCACCGAGACCCGCTGAGGGCCGTGCCGGTGCGGCCCCGGAAACACCCGCGGGCCGCGGCGCCGGGATGGGACCCTCAGCCCATCCGGCACCGCAGCCCGGAGCTACCTGGCCGGCGGTGTGCGGTGCCCCCGGCCACTGGAGGCACCGGCGCGGTCAGGGCAGAGAGCGCCGGGTGCCTCGGTCCGCTCTCCTGTGCGGGGAGAGCGGAGGTCTTGATGAACATTGTGGACTAGACCAATACCCGTGTCCATCCGTGTGCACGACATTCTCGGCCCGGCCGCCGCCCCTGTCCATCGCCATACCCCGTAGACCTGCACGGCTCACCGGCCCCGGCGGTTCGAACGCCTGCGGTATCCCCGGGTACGCTCCCCACGTGCCCTCCATGAACGACCTCGTCCGCCAGCACACCGCTCTGAGCGACACCGACCTCGAGTGGCTCCATCTGCTGGTCTCGGAGTGGCAGCTGCTCTCCGACCTGTCCTTCGCCGACCTCGTGCTGTGGGTGCCCACCCGCGACGGCACGCGGTACGTCTCCGTCGCCCAGATGCGGCCCAACACCGGGCCCACCTCCTACCAGGACGACATGGTCGGCCACCTGGTGCCGCGCGGTCGCCGCCCGCTGCTCGACGCGGCCCTGGACGAGGGCCGGATCGTGCGCGAGGGTGACCCGGAGTGGCGTGAGGAGGTGCCCGTACGGGTCGAGTCCATCCCCGTACGCCGTGACGGCCGGGTCCTCGGCGTGATCGCCCGGAACACCAACCTGCTCACCGTGCGCACCCCCTCCCGGCTGGAGCTCACCTACCTCCAGTCCGCCTCCGACCTGGCCCAGATGATCGCCGCCGGGTCCTTCCCCTTCCCCGGCCAGCAGGTCGACATGGACGCCTCCCCGCGCGTGGGCGACGGCCTGATCCGGCTCGACGCCGACGGGATCGTCCAGTACGCCAGCCCCAACGGCCTCTCCGCCTACCACCGCCTCGGCCTCGCCTCCGACCTGGTCGGCCAGCACCTCGGCACCGTCACCGCCGAACTGGCCCCGTCGCGGGGGCCGGTGGACGAGGCCCTGGTCAAGGTGGCCAGCGGTTACGCGCCCCGCGAGTTCGAGGTGGAGTGCGCGGGCGGGGTGATCCAGCTGCGGGCCATCCCGCTCAAGCCCAAGGGCGTCCGGATCGGGTCCCTGGTCCTCCTCCGGGACGTCACCGAACTGCGCCGCCGCGAGCGCGAGTTGATCACCAAGGACGCGACCATCCGGGAGATTCACCACCGGGTGAAGAACAACCTCCAGACGGTGGCCGCCCTGTTGCGTCTCCAGTCCCGCCGGATGGACTCCGCGCAGGGCCGCGAGGCCCTCAACGAGGCGGTCCGGCGCGTCGGTTCGATCGCCATCGTCCATGAGACGCTGTCCCAGAATCTGGACGAGCGGGTGGAGTTCGACGAGATCGCCGACCGGGTCATCGCGATGGTGTCGGAGATCTCCCCGGGCAAGGTGACCTGCCGCCGCACCGGGCGCTTCGGCATCCTCGACGCCGAGGTCGCCACCCCGCTGTCCATGGTCCTGACCGAGGTGCTCCAGAACGCCCTGGAGCACGCCTTCGCCCTGGCCGACCACGGCACGGTCGAGGTCTCCGCCGTGCGCGGCGGATCGCCCACCGAGGGGCGGTTGCTGATCACCGTCACCGACGACGGGCGCGGCCTGCCCGAGGGGTTCGACCCGAAGCAGGCCGGCAACCTCGGGCTCCAGATCGTACGGACCCTGGTGGAGGGGGAGTTGGGCGGCACGTTCGGTATGGTCCCGGCCCCCGAGCGCGGCACCCAGGTGGTGCTGGACCTTCCGGTGCAGGGCCTCAAGTAGCCGCGTACGCGCAACGCCGAACACGCGCGACGCCGGGCGCACACAGCAGAGCGGGCCCGGACCGTGGTGACGGTCCGGGCCCGCTCCGTGATGCTCACGTTGCGATGCGCTTCGGGATACTGCGCGCTGCGACTCGAAGGCGGGGCTGTGCGTACGCTCTGTACGCGCCGCCGGGCTGAGGCTTGGTGCGGGGGGTCGCTCAGGCGCTGGCGTTACGCGCCCGGTTGCGAGCGGCGCGGCGCTTCATCGCGCGGCGCTCGTCCTCGCTGAGGCCACCCCAGACGCCGGAGTCCTGACCGGACTCGAGCGCCCACTGCAGGCACTGCTCCATGACGGGGCAGCGGCGGCAGACAGCCTTGGCTTCCTCGATCTGCAGCAGCGCAGGACCGGTGTTGCCGATGGGGAAGAACAGCTCGGGGTCTTCCTCACGACAAACGGCGTTGTGACGCCAGTCCATGGCTGCTACCTCTCCTTGGTATTACACGCTGGTGCTTGTGAATGTGAACGCTTTCACGAATCCCCCCGCAGATGACGGGCCGACCCCCAGATGAACTGGGTGTGGTCTGTGATGGTGAGGAGGGGTTCTGGCTCTCAGTGGAGGCCGGTGTTGCGGGCCGTCCCGATCGCCATGAAGAGATTCCCAAACCTCGGCGACGGATACAACCCCTTCTGGAAAGTTTTTTTTGATTCCTCGGTGTCGACTAGGTCACAGGCGCACTTCTTGGGGGTGGGACCCAGTCCAAACGTTCGAGTTAAAGGACTTTCGGCCCTTCCACTCACACAATCACACGCAGTGCACGGCGTACGCCTGTGAACGTCACGCTCGTACGCAGTCCCAGGTGGTCACCGTCCATCTGGAAGGGCAGTGGGACCTTTGAATGCAAGGTGAAGTCCGTGAGGTCATGGCGTGAAACGGCATGCTTCCCGCGGGGCCCCTTCTCGGGGCTCGAAGTGAGCAGCTGGGTGCCGTACAGGGCCACCGCCGGAGTGGACAGACGCTTCAGTCCGAGGACGTCCAGCGCGGTGTCGAAGGAGGCCTTCGGCGAGGCGTAGACCGGACGATTGCCCAGGTAGGTCCAGGGGGCGGTGTTGCAGATTATGGAGAGCGCGAGGTCGGTCACCGGGTCCTGGCCGGGCACGTCGAGCGTGATCGTCCCGTGTCTGCGGTGGGCCTCGTTCAGGAACTGCCGCACCACCTGGCGTACGTACAGGGCGTGCGTCGAACGCTTGCCGCCCTCGCGTTTCTGTTCGACCCGGCCGACGACTCCGGCATCGAACCCGAGCCCGGCGCAGAAGGTGAACCAGCGTTCGGGAACGGATTCGTCCTCGGTCCCCGGGGTGCCGGCGGCCAGGCCCAGACCAACCGTGCGTTCGGTCCGGTTCTCCAGGGCGTCCAGGATCGCGCCGGTCGCCTCCACCGCGTCGTTCGGCAGCCCCAGGGCACGCGCGAAGACGTTCGTGGACCCGCCGGGGACCACGGCGAGCTTCGGGAGGTTGTCCACGTCCGGACCCTGGTGCAGCAGCCCGTTCACGACCTCGTTCACCGTGCCGTCGCCGCCGAGGGCGACCACCAGATCGATGTCGTCGCTGTCCGCGGCCCGCCGTCCCAGATCCCGTGCGTGCCCCCGGTACTCCGTGGTCACCGCCTCCAGCTTCATCTCGCTGGCCAGCGCGTGGATGAGCACGTCACGGGTGCGGGCACTGGTGGTGGTAGCAGCTGGATTGACCACGAGGAGTGCGCGCATGACGGCCAGCCTACCTACCGGGCGGTTCGAGACCGAAGCCCGGTTCACTGCGCTCCGGGGCGGTGACGGAGCGTGACGCCCCGCCCCGGTCCACCGCCGAACGGGTACGGCCCCCGCACACCCCGGCTTCACTTCCGGGCGCCGGGGATGCCAACCTGAAAGGCGTGAGCACTCAGCAGACACCGTCCACGCCGCCCTCCTCCACCGCGGAGCGCCCGACCAGGATCACCGTCCTCGCCGGGGTCAACGCCCTCGAAGGCGTGGCTCTCGCCGTCGGCGGGATCTACCTGCTGGTCATGGGGCTGCTCGGGAAGCTGGAGAGCACGCAGCAGGCGGAGACGGTCGGGATCACCCTGGTCGCGCTCGGCGCCATCCCGCTGATCGCCGCCCGCGGGCTGCTGCTGCTGCGCAGCTGGAGCCGGGGACCCGCGCTGATCACCCAGATCATGGCGCTGCCGGTGGCCTGGACGCTGCTGCGCTCGCAGGGCGCGCTGATCCCCACCGGGATCGTGCTCGCGGTGGTCGCCGTCACCGGCCTCGTGCTCGTCCTGAACCCGGCGACCACCCAGGACCTGGGCATCCGTCGGGGGCCGAGGGTGACCCCCGACGCCTGAGCCTCCCGGCCCCGCTCGTCACCGCTCGGCTCACTCCTCGACGAGCAGTCGCTCGCGGAGCTGCGCCAGGGTGCGGGCCAGCAGCCGCGAGACGTGCATCTGGGAGATGCCGACCTCCTGGGCGATCTGCGACTGGGTCATGTTCCCGAAGAAGCGCAGCAGCAGGATCCGCTTCTCGCGCGGCGGCAGGTCCTCCAGGAGCGGCTTGAGCGACTCCCGGTACTCCACGCCCTCCAGCGCCTCGTCCTCCGAGCCCAGCGTGTCCGCCACGGCCGGCGACTCGTCGTCCGTGTCCGGCACGTCCAGCGAGAGCGTGCTGTACGCGTTGGCCGACTCCAGGCCCTCCAGCACCTCCTCCTCGGAGATGCCGAGCCGCTCCGCCAGCTCGTGCACGGTCGGCGAACGGCCGTGCTGTTGGGAGAGCTCCGCGGTGGCCGTGGTGAGCGAAAGACGCAGCTCCTGGAGGCGGCGCGGCACCCGCACCGCCCAGCCCTTGTCCCGGAAGTGACGCTTGATCTCGCCGACGACCGTGGGGGTGGCGTACGTCGAGAACTCCACCCCCCGGTCCGGGTCGAACCGGTCCACGGACTTGATCAGCCCGATCGTCGCGACCTGCGTCAGGTCGTCCAGCGGCTCGCCGCGATTGCGGAACCGGCGGGCCAGATGCTCCACCAGCGGCAGATGCATGCGCACCAGCCGGTTGCGCAGCTCGGCCTTCTCCGGGGAACCGTCGGGCAGCTCCCGCAGCTCGAAGAACAGGGCCCGGGCCCCGCTGCGGTCGTGTGGATCGTGGTGCCCGTGCTCGCTCATCTGGCCCGCCCGCTCTGCCTGCGACTGCTGCTCCACCGCGACGTCGAAGCCCTCGGGCCCGTCCGCTCCGTGCTCCGGATGCGGCCGGGCCTGTTGCTCCGGGATGCCTGCTGGGCGCACCACCCCGGATCGGATCGTCTCGTCCCGCACAGGACCGTCCCCGTTCCCGTCGCTCACGCCGGCCCGGGGCCCGCGCCGCGCTGTTTGTAGAGGCTGATGCTGACCGTACGGTCGTCCGCGACCGTGGAGTCGACCTTGCCGGCCAGTGCGGAGAGCACCGTCCAGGCGAAGGTGTCGCGCTCGGGCGCCCGGCCGTCGGTGGTGGGCGCCGACACCGTCACTTCGAGGGAGTCGTCGACGAGACGGAAGACGCAGCTGAGGACGGAGCCCGGCACGGCCTGCTGGAGCAGGATCGCGCAGGCCTCGTCGACCGCGATGCGAAGGTCCTCGATCTCGTCGAGAGTGAAGTCCAAACGCGCTGCGAGACCGGCCGTGGCCGTTCGCAGCACCGACAGGTAGGCACCCGCAGCGGGCAGCCGGACTTCCACGAAGTCCTGATTCCCGGGCTCGCCTGCGATCTGGGACACCCTCACCTCCAAGGTGGCACAAACTCTTTCGAGGTTCCGGGAAAGGGCCCGGAGCCATGCGGTCCGTCGACGGTTCTTCGGCTCGGCGACGTTATCGGATCCATGATGCCGTGTCGTACGGACCCCACACCGCGTCCGTCACTCATGGTAACTCCATGAGTACGGAAAGTGGCTAGGGGTCTGCGGCGTCCAATTACGAAGAACCGGCGCCGCATTGACGTACCCAGGCGTCAGACGATCGAACCGTCCTCGAAGCACCAGCGCCAGCTCTCGCCCGGTTCGAAGCTCCGCATCACGGGGTGACCGGTCGCCCGGAAGTGTCCGGTGGCGTGCCGCAGCGGCGACGAATCGCAGCAGCCGACGTGCCCGCAGGTCAGACAGAGCCGCAGATGCACCGGGTGGGTGCCCGCCTCCAGGCACTCGGGACACGTCTCACCGAGCGGCACGGGCTCGGGGCGTGGCAGTTCCGCTACGTGCGCACACTGGCTCATGCTGGGCAGGTTACGACGGATGGAGGCCGGTGGGATGGACGCGCTGCCGCTGATCGCCCTGGTCGCCGCGAGTGCCGCGGTGGCCGGCGTCGCCCGCCGCACCCCGGTGCCCGCCCCGCTCGTGCTCGTCGCCGCGGGGCTGGTGGCCGGCTATCTGCCGGGCGTTCCGACGTACCACCTGGACGCCCATGTCGTCCTCCCGTTGCTGCTTCCGCCGCTGCTCCACACCGCGGCCCTGGACAGCTCCTACCTGGATCTGCGGGCCAACATCCGGCCGGTCGCCCTGCTCTCCGTGGGCTACACCCTCTTCGCCACCGTGGCGGTGGGCTGGCTGGCACACCGGATCATCCCGGACCTGCCGCTGACCGCCGCGCTGGTCCTGGGGGCGGTCGTCGCCCCGCCGGACGCCGTGACGGCCGCCGCGATCGCCCGCCGGGTCGGGCTGCCCGCCCGGGTGACCACGATCCTCCAGGGCGAGTCCCTGGTGAACGACGCCACGGCGATCACCGCCTTCCGGGTGGCGCTGGCCGCGGCGGTGGGGGAGGGGATGAGCTGGGGCGCCGGAATCGGCGAGTTCCTGCTCGCCGCGATCGGCGGGGTCGGCGTCGGGCTGGTGCTGATGGTCCCGCTGCACTGGCTGCGCACCCACCTCAAGGAGGCGCTCCTCCAGAACACGCTGTCTCTCCTGATCCCCTTCGTGGCGTACGCGGCGGCCGAGCGGGTGCACGCCTCCGGTGTCCTGGCCGTGGTCGTCGTCGCCCTCTATCTGGGCCACCGTTTGTGGCAGGTCGACTTCGCCACGCGTCTTCAGGAAGCGGCCGTCTGGAAGATGGTGGCGTTCATCCTGGAGTCCGCGGTGTTCGCCCTGATCGGCCTCCAGTTGCCGTTCGTCCTGAAGGAGCTCGGCCCGTTCGGTGTCCAGGAAGCCATCGGCTACGCGGTCGCGGTCTTCGTGGCCGTCGTCGTGGTCCGCTTCGTCTGGGTCTACCCGGCCACCTATCTGCCCCGGTGGCTCTCCCGGCGCGTTCGGGAGCGCGAGCCCGGCACGGACTGGACGGCACCGCTCATCGTGGGCTGGGCCGGGATGCGCGGGGTCGTCTCGCTCGCCGTCGCCTTCTCCATCCCGCTGGTCACGCAGGACGGCGAACCGTTCCCGGCCCGCAGCCTGGTGCTGTTCCTGACCTTCACCACCGTCATCGGGACGCTGGTGATCCAGGGCCTGACCCTGCCCGTGCTCGTCCGCGTGCTGAAGCTGCCGCACCGCGACCCGCAGGCCGTCACGCTCATCGAGGCGCAGGCGCAGAGTGAGGCGTCAGAGGCGGCGGAGGCCCGGCTGCGGGAACTGCTCGACGACCCGCACAACCGTCTCCCGCCACCGCTGGCCGACCGGCTGCGCAGTGTGCTGGAGCGCCGCCGCAACGCCGTCTGGGAGCGGCTGGGCGTCGCCGACCCGGTCACCGGGGAATCGGCGGACGACACCTACCGGCGGCTCTCACGGGAGATGATCGGGGCCGAACGCGCGGTCTTCGTCCGGCTCCGGGACGAGCGGCGGATCGACGACGAGATGATGCGTACGCTGCTGCGCCGACTGGACCTGGAAGAAGCGGCCGCCTACCGGGAGCCGGACGGTTCCTGAAGCGGCACGTCCGGGGTGCCGGTGATCACGGCGGCCACCCGGCTGCCCCGCGCGAACGCCCCCTCGCCGGCCAGTGCGGTCAGCGCGAACAGCAGCTTGGCGACGTAGACGCGCTCCACGGGCAGCCCGTGCCGCTCCTCGAAGCCGTCGGCGAAGGCGTCCAGCTCCGGGGTCGTACGGGCGTAGCCGCCGAAGGTGAAGCGCTCCTCCAGCGACCAGTCCCCGGCCGGGCCGCCGAACGCCTCGTGCTGGAGCCGCGCCACCTCCCCGGCCAGGAAGCCCCCGCCGACCACCGGCACGCCCAGCGCCCGCTGCCCGGGATCCAGCCCGGCGGCGAGCCCGGCCAGGGTGCCGCCGGTCCCACAGGCCACGGCCGCCACATCGACCTCTCCGGCCAACTCGCGCCCCAGCGCCGTACAGCCCTGTGCGGCCAGGGCGTTGCTGCCGCCCTCCGGGACGACCACCACATCCCCGAACCGGCTCAGCAGCCCCTCCAGGACCTCGGGGGAGGCCTTCGCCCGGTACGTCGTACGGTCCACGAAGTGCAGCCGCATCCCGTCGGCCGCGCACCGGGACAGCGAGGGGTTGAGCGGCCGGTGCGCCAGCTCGTCGCCGCGGACGACACCGACGGTCCCGAAGCCCAGCAGCCGCCCGGCCGCCGCGGTGGCCCGGAGGTGGTTGGAGTACGCGCCGCCGAACGTGAGCACGGTCCGCCCGGCGGCGGCCTCCAGATTGAGGGCGAGTTTGCGCCACTTGTTGCCCGGCAGATCGGGGTGGACCAGATCGTCCCGCTTCAGGAAGAGCCGCACCCCGTGGCGGGCGAAGCCCTCGTCGTGGACCTCCTGCAAGGGGGAGGGGAGCCGGGGGCGGAGGAGGGCGTCGAGGCGGGGCGGGCCGGGGGGCGGGCTGGTCACCCCGCCATTGTCGCCCGCCCGCCGTGTCCGCCGCGTTTCAGGAAGCGGCCAGCCAGAGGTCCGGGCCGAACACCTCGTAGTGGACGTCGGCCGGCCGGACCCCCGCCTCCAGCAGCTGGGCCCGGACGGCCCGCATGAAGGGGAGCGGGCCGCA
The DNA here is from genome assembly GCF_014649035.1 of Streptomyces sindenensis. Taxonomy (GTDB): domain Bacteria; phylum Actinomycetota; class Actinomycetes; order Streptomycetales; family Streptomycetaceae; genus Streptomyces; species Streptomyces sindenensis. The sequence continues at coordinate 3,316 of NZ_BMSG01000001.1, read as the reverse complement.
CAGATAGGCGTGCGTTCCCGGTCGTACGGTGATGCCGGCCAGGTCGACGAGGCCGGTGCGGTTCGCCGGATGTCCGGCCTCCGGGACCTCGTACCAGAAGTGCGCCTCGGCGTCCGGGAGCTTCTCCGTCAGCCGTATGTGGTCGGTGCGCAGGGCGTGGTCGGCCGGTGAGCGGTCGCCGTGCACGACGGTGACCGGGCCCTGGTGGCCCTCCTGGGCGAGGTGCTCCAGCATCGACAGCATCGGGGTGCAGCCGATGCCCGCCGAGGCCAGCAGCAAGGGCGCGTCCAGGTGGTCGAGCACCAGGTCCCCGTAGGGGGCGGAGACGCGCAGCACGTCGCCCACGCGGGTGTGCTCGTGCAGGTGCCGGGAGACCTCGCCGTCGGGCGAACCCTGGCCGCGCACGCGCTTCACGGTGATCGACCGGAGCCCGGAGCCGGGGGCGCCGGAGAGGCTGTACTGGCGCACCTGGCGGGCACCGTCCGCGAGTTCGACCTGGACGGAGACGTACTGGCCGGGCCGGAAGGCGGGCGCGGGAGTGTCCTCGGCGGGACGCAGCAGGAACGTGGCGACGTCCTCGGTCTCCTCGGCCCGGGCGGCGACCTCCCATTCCCGCCACACGTCTCCCGCCGCGACTCCCTGCTGGGCGTAGAGGCGTTCCTCGATGGCGATGAGGGCGTTCGCCATCAGCCAGTAGACCTCGTCCCAGGCGGCGGCGACCTCCGGGGTGACCGCGTCGCCCAGGACGTCGGCGATGGCCGCGAACAGATGGGTGTGCACCACCTCGTACTGCTCCGGGGTCACCCCGAGCGAGGCGTGCTTGTGGGCGATCCGGTCCAGCATCACGTCGGGCCGGGTGCCGGGCTGCTCGACCAGCGCGGTCGCGAACGCGGCGATGGATCCGGCCAGGGCTCTGCGCTGATCGCCGGAGGCCTGGTTGCCGCGGTTGAACAGGTCCCGCAGCAGCTCGGGGTGGGCGGCGAAGAGCTTCTCGTAGAAGAGGTCGGCGATGTCCCCGATGGCCGCGCCGACGGCGGGAAGGGTGGCGCGGACGGTGGCGGTGGACCGGTCGGAGAGCATGGAGGCTCCTTGTATTGGAATGTTGGATGCGTATTTAAGGGCAGGAGGAATCGGCCCCGGCGGGCGGACGTGTCCGAGGGGGTGGGTCCGGGGTGGGTCAGTCGGGTGGCGGCCCGCTGCCGATGCCGAGCAGGAGCGGGCCGGTGGGGGAGGCGACGAGGTCGGGAACGGTGATCGGGTCCAGTGCGGCGTAGAAGGCCTCCTGGGCTCCCCGCAGGGCCCCGCGCAGCCGGCAGGCGGAGCGGAGGGGGCAGGGGGTGTCGCCCTCGCACTCGACGACCTCCTCCGGACCCTCCAGCTCCCGCACCAGCGAGCCGATCGACGCGGAGCGGCCGGCCGGGGTCAGGGTGAGTCCGCCGCCCCGGCCGCGCCGGGCGTCGAGCAGGCCGAGGTGCTGGAGGCGGGCGACGACCTTCGCGGCATGGGTGTACGGGACCCGCATGGCGGCCGCCACCTCGCGGGTGGTCGGCGCCTCCGAGTCCTCGGCCACGGCGAGCCGCATGAGGACGCGGAGTGCCACGTCCGTGAATCTCGTCAACCGCATGGGGGCAGCGTAGATAAATTGCACAGCAGATGCAAATTAAAGAGGTGGTTCGGCGGCGGGGCTCAACGTGCCCCGCCTGAAGGTGGATTAGTCACACTCTTTTGTGTAATGGCGGTCCCGCCCCTCCTGCTGAAAGTCTTTTCCTCGCAGGTCAGCCCATGATCGAGAGGACGTCAGATGTCCGTTGGTGAAGAGGTTCGCGACACGCAGGCACCGCCGCAGCAGAGTCTGGGGACGGCAGCTGCGCGGAACCTCGCGACGACCACCAAATCCGCGCCGCAGATGCAGGAGATCACCTCGCGGTGGCTGCTGAAGATGCTGCCGTGGGTGCAGGTACAGGGCGGTACGTACCGGGTGAACCGTCGGCTCAGCTATGCGGTCGGTGACGGCCGGGTGACCTTCGTCCAGACCGGGGACCGGGTGGCCGTGATCCCCGCGGAGCTGGGGGAGCTGCCCGCTCTGCGCAACTTCGGGGACGAGGAGGTCCTCGCCGAGCTCGCCCGCAGGTGCGAGCAGCGGGACGTGGACGCGGGGGAGGTGCTCGCCGCCTCGGGGGAAGCGGCGGACCGGGTCTATTTCCTGGCGCACGGCAAGATCGAGAAGATCGGCTCCGGCCTCTACGGGGACGAGACGGAGCTCGGCGTCCTCGCCGACGGCGCGTACTTCGGCGACCAGAGCCTGATCGACGGCGATGCCGTCTGGGAGTACACGGCCCGCGCGCTCACCCCGTGCACGCTCCTCACCCTGAGCCGGGCCGATGTGTACAACCTCGCGGAGCGCGCCGAATCCCTGCGGGGCCATCTCGCCGGACTGCTCTCGATCCCCGAACAGCGGACCAACCACTACGGCGAGGCGGCGATCGACCTCTCCGCCGGTCACGTCGGCGAGGCGGTCGTCCCGCACACCTTCGTCGACTACGACGCGGCGCCCCGCGAGTACGAACTGAGCGTCGCCCAGACCGTGCTGAAGGTCCACAGCAGGGTCGCCGACCTCTACAACCAGCCGATGAACCAGACCGAGCAGCAGTTGCGGCTCACGGTCGAGGCGCTGCGCGAGCGCCAGGAGCACGAGCTGATCAACAACAGGGAGTTCGGACTTCTCAACAACTGCGACTACGGGCAGCGGATCCAGCCGCACGACGGGGTGCCCAGCCCGGACGACATGGACGAACTGCTCTCCCGCCGCCGCGGATCGAAGCTCTTCCTCGCCCACCCGAAGGCCATCGCCGCCTTCGGCCGTGAGTGCAGCCGGCGGGGGCTCGTCCCGGAGAGCGTTGACATCGGAGGTCACCACGTGCCCGCCTGGCGCGGGGTGCCGATCTTCCCGTCCAACAAGATCCCCGTCACCGACGCCCGTACCACCTCCATCATCTGCATGAGGACCGGCGAGGCCGAGCAGGGCGTCATCGGCCTCCAGCAGACCGGCATCCCCGACGAGATCGAACCGAGCCTCTCGGTGCGCTTCATGGGGATCGACGAGCAGGCGATCATCTCCTACCTCGTGACGGCGTACTACTCCGCCGCCATCCTGGTACCGGACGCCCTCGGAGTGCTGGAGAACGTCGAGGTCAGCCGCTGGCGCTGATCCCAGTCACCCCGGGGGTCCGGGCGGCAGTCGCCGCCCGGACCCCCGGGTCCGCACCCATCGCCTCGCCCCAGGGAGTTGACCGTGACCATGACCAGTACGGACGCA